>CAWALR010000020.1:0-471478 GCA_963782835.1 uncultured Acidobacteriaceae bacterium
AAAGCCCGGGCAAGTGCACATAACTCACGGCCACCGTGGTAACGGCGGCTGCAACCGTGCAAAAGAAATAGAACTCCAGAAAGCGCTTCGATCCCCAATCGCCCTCCAGCTGCGAACCGAACATCCACAGCGCCAGAGCATTGAAGAGGAAATGCAGCAACTCGAGGTGCAAGAAAGAATAGGTGATCAGCTGCCAGATCATCCCCTGCATCACCAGCTTCGGGATCAGCCCCAGGTAGACGACCACCCACTCCCGTGCGAAGGGCGAGGCCAGCCTCATCACCGCCATCAGCAGGTAAATCGCGGCGTAGGTAAGGATCAGCCGCTTCACCCAGCGCGTGAACGGAGGGAGGCTCAACGAGATCGTACGTCCGCGATTCATCGGCACGGTGGGGTCTCAAATACGCCAGGGCAAAGAAGGCGTAACACTCATGGTATCAGGTTGCCCGCCTCGCGAATCTACCGTTCGGGCAGCGGCACAACCGGCAGGCTCCGGTGTCCGTGAGCGTCCACAGCCCTCACTGCAAAGATGACATTATCCTTGGAAAGTTTCAAAGTCGCGCTCGTTACGTTCCCGACTGGTTCCGCATGCTCCCACTCCGGGCTGGTGGTGGCGCGCCAGAGAATTTCATAGCCGGAAGCCAATCCCCCGGGCGATTTCTCCCAAGTGAGCGTTGAGTCATTCTCCAGGTCTTTGGCTAGCAAATGCACATTCGCCGGAGGCGCAGGAGCCGAAGCCAGTGACGCGAGCGTGGCTGCATCCAGCCGCGCCACGTGCGCGACATAATCGAAATCAACGAACTTTGCCAGATCGCCATATTCGATGCCATTCTTGGTGCGCACGTTCTGGTGCTGATGATGAAAATCTTCGCGAAATTCCGTGAGGCGCACCGCGGCAAAGCCCTGCTGGTTGAAGGAATAATGGTCGCCGCCGCGCAGGTACCGATCCAGGCGAAACACGAGCATCGGCTTCACGCCCGCGTCGTAGGCAGTCCCTACATCGGCGATGTAGCGCGCCAATTGCCGCGATGCCGAGTCGTTCTCGCCGCCCAGGCCGCGAATCCGCTTGATTTCCTGCTCGGTCGCCGCTGCGGGCAAGCCCTCGGAAAATACGCGCACCACTGAGTGATCCTGCTCCGCGCTCTTGTCTCCGCCCACGATGTCGTTGTTCAACACAGCTTCAAGGTGCCAGCCCTGCTCCTTCGCCAGTTTGGCAAAGTGTTGACTGCCGTTTAGCCCTTGCTCTTCGCCGGCCACGGTGAGAAAGATAATCGTCGCGGGAAACTTGAGCTTGCTTAAGACGCGCGCGCATTCCAGGCTCACGGCCGTCCCGCTGCCATCGTCATTCGCACCCGGAGCGTCAGCCTTCGTATCGAGAATGTCGCTGTTGCGCGAGTCATAGTGCCCGGTGACCAGCACAATGCGCTTCGCATTCTCCGCATCGGTACCTTTCAAAACCGCATAAACATTGGTGATTTCGGTGGGCTGGGGAATGCGGTCCGCGGCTGGTTCGGTGAAACCGTCGGACTTCACCTCCAGGCAGCCGCCGCAATCTTTGGCGTAGTGCTCTAATTCTGACTTGATCCACTCCCGCGCAGCGCCAACCCCGCGCCCAGAGCCGATTGCAGCCGAGTCCTGGGCCGAGATGGTGGACCGCGTTCCAAAACTCACCATCTTCTCGATATTTGCCCGTATGCGATCTGCAGAAACCTGCTGCAGAGCTGCGGCAATTCGGCCATCAACAGCCATAGGTTCGAGTGCGCTGGCTCCAGACATAGGGGAGCTTGCTTGGTTCTGAGCAACCGCTATCATGCTTGCGACCACTAGCACGGCAGTCAAACACCACGATCTTTTGTTCAGGAGAGAAATCATGTAAGCTCCGGCGAGCGAAATGTCAAGGTTTCGATCGTTTTCCGCCAAAATTTTAATTCGCTGCTCTACAGCACTGGCCCCCTTGACCTGCGGAGGGGAAGAATCTAAATATTATCAGTGGTATCTAACCAGAAAGATGGGGAATGGGGGAGTGGAGGAATTATGGTTCTTTGTCCTGAATGCGAAACTGATCTGGATGTGGAAGAAGAGGAAGTCGACGAAGGTGAAATCGTCTCCTGTCCGGAGTGTGGCACAGACTTCGAAGTCATCACGACCAGCCCGCTGGAGTTGAAGGCAGTCGAAGAAGGCTATGTGGAAGAAGAAGAGGAAGTGGAGACCGAGGACGGTGACGACGCATAGCAGTTGCCGTTTTCGTCGATCTGCATGGCAGTTCTATTTTTATGTAGTGCTTTTGCTTGTCTTGTCTGCTCTCGGCCCGCAAGTCTCGCCCGCAGCCCACGCCGCCTCCGGGCCCAAGAAGTTAAAACCAACGGATCCTTACGCGCTCATCTTCGGCACGGTCTGGGGACCGGATGATCATCCCGTCTACGGCGTCAAGGTGAAGATCCGCCGCGCCGCCGAGAAGAAACCGAGCTGGGAGCTCTATTCCGACCATCACGGCGAATTTGCTCTACGCGTAGCCGCCGGCAAGAACGACTATATCGTGGGCGCCGACCTCAAGGGCGTAAAGACCCAGGATGGCTTTCAGGTTCATCTGGTGGAGGAGGTTCCAGTCCACGTAGAGTATGATGAACGCATCGATATTGGTTTGCATCTGGCCCGCTAGAATCATCCGGAGCAGAAAAGGAAGAAAGACTCGCATGATTCTAAGATCGTCTCTTAGGCTCGTCCCGCTTCTGGCTTGCAGTATCCTGCTCGTATTCTCGGTGACCGGAAGCGCCCTCGATAAGAAAGACCAGCAAGGCCGGCTGCTCTCCGGCAAGGTGCTTGATCCGCAGGATAATCCCGTCGTCAGCGCGATCGTATATCTCACCAACACCCGCACCCACGCGGTAAAAACCTATATTGTCGGGCAGGATGGCACCTACCGTTTTCCGGGGCTTTCCAACGTGGACTACGAAGTCTACGCCCAGTACAACAACCATAAGAGCGATACCAAGTCGGTGAGCCAGTTCGACGACCGGTCCCAGGTGTACATCGATCTGAGGATCGACACGCGCTAACGTCGAAGATCTACATTGCGATAGAATAGGTTCGCTTCCTATTCGCCTTGCTTCGCGTGGCACGCCGCCATGCAACTCTTATGCATTTTTTGGGTTCAATATGTAAGGATGTTTTTGTTCGTGGGAGGAGACCTTGAAAGTATTGCGCTTATGGCAGAGACAGAGGCGTCGCGCGTTAGCCGCGGCAGTTGTACTTAGCAGCATAATTTTGATGGCCGCTTCGGCGTTTGCCCAGCAGGGGGCTATGAGCCCGTATCAGGGGGAACAGGATGGCGTCAGCGCCGGCGGCAAGTGGATGGCGTTCCGCTCGGAAGACAAAATGACGGGAGCGAAGAAAGTTCGCTTCGAATTGCTGGCCAATAACTATTTCCGCGAAGATCCGGATTACAAGCCGCGAGTCGAAATTGTATGCTCCGATGGCAAATATGAGCACGCCGATTTCGATCCCGGCACCAGGCTGGGACGGCCGGACTATCCTGGTTTCTGGGGCCAACCGAAGATGGAAGTCATGGTGCGCATCGACGGAAGCCATGACCATAAGGGATGGAACTGGCTTCGCGCACGTTTCCTGTCCATGGATAAGGGCACGATTCGCGGAATGATTGGAGCCCAGGTATTCAACGTGGAAGTCAGGACCAGGACCGGCTATGCGATCGCCGAGTTCTCGCCGGGCGGCCTGAATTTGGATGAGATGAAACACTCCTGCGATCTGACTCCGCATAAGCCGTAGCTGATCTTGTTGCTCGAAGGGCTAAGCCTGAGAGCTCGGCCCTTTTTTCTTTCCCTTAGGACGCCGTGCCGCCAGATTTGCATGACCTTGGGCGCTGCCCCGTCAGTTACTTGCGTTGCTGACCTGCCTGCTGTTTCACTGTAAGCATTCCTGTGGCAAAGTCGAGGCGGAGGTCGGGAGAACGATGGGCAGCAGCGTGATTGAAGGCGCGGCGTTTCTGCTGTTTGCAGTCGGAGTGCTGGTCTACGTCATCATTCTCTACAACGAACTGGTGCGCCTGCGCAATGATAACGACCGCGCCTGGGCCAACATCGATGTGCTGCTCAAGCAGCGCCATGACGAGATCCCCAACCTGGTCGAGACCGTGAAGGGATACATGCAGCACGAGCAGCAGACGCTGCTGGCGGTGACGCAGGCACGGGCTGCGTCGATGAATGCGGCTAGCATCAGCCAGAAGGCGCAGGCCGATTTGAAGATGACGGATGCGCTGCGCGGGCTGTTCGCCGTGGCGGAAAATTATCCCCAGCTCAAGGCCAACGAAAATTTTCTGAAGCTGCAGACTCGTATCAGCGAACTGGAAGAGCGAATCGCGGATCGCCGCGAGTTTTTCAACGACGACGTCAACACCTACAACACCCGCATCGGTCAGATCCCCGAAGTTTTTGTCGCCAGCTATATGAACCTGAAGCCGCGCGCCATGTTCCAGGTTTCCGAAGAGGACCGGCGACTGGTGGAAGTTACTTTTCAGGGCAAAGGCGCCGCCGGCGCTTAAGGCGTTAGCGGCGCGTCTCTGCCGGAACGGCCTTGAACTTCTCTTATGGCGACGCAGTCAAAATCGGCACGTTAGCGGTGACTACCGTGGAAGGATCATCCCGCAGTTTCAGGTAAAGAGTTTTCTCTTTCGGGTGCGGAATCGTAAGCGCGGCTTCGACAAATCCGTCGGGCACGGTTACCGAGTTGCTGAAGTCAGGATCGCTGCTGACGGCGTCGATCAGAAAAAGCTTGTCTCCATCCAGCGTGCACTGTTTTTCCGCGGATCGCGCGCAATGAATTCCCTCCAAGACCGGGATACGCACCAGAGTGATCAAGGGTTGCCAGTCTCCATCAATGCCATTCGCATCCACGGGCCGGAATTTTAGCGGGCCGAACGCCGACGGACCAAGCAACTTCATGGGATCGAGGACCCCAAAAATCGTTTTCGAATCCTGAGGAGTGAGATTGCCGTCTTTCTCGCTGAGTAGCACGCTGAAAGATTCGTCGGCCGTCGCCACCTCGATCTTTTCGGCAGGAGGGAAATTCTCCGGAACCTGCGTCTTCAGAAAGAAATTCAAGCGTGCATCCTGCGGAAGCTCATCTTGGCTCTCCAACCGAACCGTAGAGGGCGAACTCGTCGTGTCCAGTTGCACGCTCTTGCTGAGCACGGTGACGCGCGGCCGGGAAGCTTCCACGGCAGTTTTCAAATCCATAGAGCGGCCGTCCTGCAGAGCCACATGAATCACGATGGCATCTCCGGGCTGCAGCCGTTTGCTGACCGACGCGTCGTGGCAACCCAGCTTCAGT
Source organism: uncultured Acidobacteriaceae bacterium (assembly GCA_963782835.1). GTDB lineage: Bacteria > Acidobacteriota > Terriglobia > Terriglobales > Acidobacteriaceae > Sulfotelmatobacter. The sequence continues at coordinate 5,347 of CAWALR010000020.1, forward strand.
TCGTCGCGCTGGTTGGCGCGCGATAGACCGTCCGGTGTGAAGCGCAGACCGCCTATGTCGATCGAGGTGACTTGATCGAGTCTGGTGCCTTTGAGAACTCCGTCGGCGTCGCCAGAGTGAATATCGAAGGCGTCCAGCCGCCCGGCCTCGGAGTAGGTGTGCAGTGGAATCTCGTCGGCCTGGCGAGTGCCCATCTTGCGGATCATCACGGTCAGCGTTCCCGCGGCTGCGTTTTGCAGAGGAACTTTCACTTCCAGTTCTTCGGGCTTCGCAATCTTCCATCCAGCTTCAGTGATCTTGCCTTTGTCATCGCGCAGGCTGACGGAGCTGACGCAGCACGCATCGGTAGACTGGAGATGCAGCGTGTCTTCGCGCCCGACGATGAGAGCGCTGGCGTCTTTGGAGGCGACCACCCACTGCTGCGGAGTGGAAGCGCGCAGCCGAAAACGAGGACCATCGAAAGAGCGAAAACCCCAAATACCACGCAAGATTCCGCTGACCTCACCCTCCAATTCGACCGACTGCATGGCCTTGGTATCGATCACAAAGCCGCCTTGGGCCGCGTCTGGCACAGCGGGAAGATCGATTCCCGGACCTGTCTTCGTCTCTACGTGCAGAACGAAGTTGTGAGCCAACTCCGTGGCAAAAACCAACGGAGCCCCGTCGGCAGGCAACACGAGCGCAGGTTTATCCACGCAGAACACTTGGGTGCCATCTACGGAACGCAGCGGAGGGTTCACCGCCGCCCGAACCAGCGGAAGCGCAATCACAATCACGGACTTGGGGTTTCGAAAAGAAGGCGGAGTGTTCAGACGAAGATTAAGATTGTCCTTTTTCGGCAGCGAGAGCGCCGGGATGTACTGATATTGCGCAGTATGCGCGGAGCCCAGAATTCGAACGACGTCCACCACCGCGCCCACATAAGCGCTGTAGTATCCCGCTCCCGCTGTCGGAGTCGCGCTAACCTGCACCAGCAGGTCGCTGGGAGCCCCGGAGCTGAGAGTCGCGACCATGGTCTGACTGTGGGTGTCATCGAGAACCAGTTGATCCGTATTCTGGGTGAGGCAGGGAGCCTGCTGCGCGCTGGGCTTGTCAAAACACTGCTGGTCGAGCTTCATGTTGAGGCTGCGCGCAAGGAGCGTGGTCTGAGTCTTCATCTGTTCGGGATCGGATGAAACCTCGCGAACGGAATCAAGATACTTTTCCAATCGCTGGCGATCGAGGCTGGCTTGCTCGAGATCCTGCGCGGCACGCACGAAAGCTCCCGGCTTGCCCTGGACTGCGCTGCGCAGGGTGCTGAAGGCTCCTCCGGTCTCCGGTGCAAGAAAGACGATCGCTTCTTCGGCTCCCTCCGGAACGTTGACGTAGACGCCTTCGTCGTGCACCTGCTTGCTCCAGGCATCGACACGAATGAACCACGACTCCGGAGGAGGATTGGTCGATCCCCGCAGGAATGAAATAACCATCAAATAGCGTATCGACTGGGTATCCGGCAGATCGGGATGAACCCAGAGCCGGTCTCCCGACTGTAGATTGGGAACCTCCGCGATGGGCAGAGTATGACCCTCCCGTTGTACGCGGACATCGACCTTCGGCCCCTTCAGGTCAAAAGCGGCAGCGTCGGCCCAGAGAGATGCGGGAGAGGAAAGCGCCAACCATACGGCGCCAACACTAAGAAGGAAGATCCGAAGACGCAGGGCCCAATTAATCAAAAAACACTTCTCCCTTTTCAGAATTCAGGGTAGTCATCATGCATGGCCAAACTCTAAACGGAACGGCGAAGGACGCCCCAGCCAGGCAAGGCGACAAGAAACATCGTTGCTTGATGGTACTGCGGTTAAACTCCGAGAGCAACTGATCAGAAGTGCACTCACGGTTAATCGCGTGCAAAAACAAAGCGGCGAACATTCGCATGATTCGCGAACTCCGCCACTGATTTTTGTCCAGGAGAAACCTCTACCGCAAGCTTACGCTCTAGCTCCGACTGCAGCCGGCTCGGGCGCGACTACGCTCTCATCTTTGCCGTTAGGCTTCAGTTGGCCGGGCTGGCCGCCCTTGCGGATGTCGATGCCGCCCTTAAAGAACGCGCCATCTTCAATGGAGATGCGTGCCGCTACCACGTCGCCGGTGAGCGAGCCATCGCTGCGGATATCGACGCGGTCGCTGGCGGTGAGATTACCGCGGACTTTGCCGAGCACCACGATTTCGCGGGCATTGATGTTGGCCGCGACCACTCCATTGCGCCCAATGGTGACGCGGTTGCCCGCCAGGCTGATCGAACCTTCCACCCGGCCATCGATGTAGAGCGACTCGGATCCAGTCACCTCGCCCTTGATCACCAGCGATTTGCCGATGGTTGCCTGATCCGCGGTGGTGGTGGTGGTGGCGACCGCCGGACGCGGCGCAACGGGCTCATTCGCCATCATGGCAGGCGCGCTGGGTGTATGCGTAGTTGGACGCTCCGGTTCCACCGGGCGACCTGGGGTCTGAGGCTGATTCGTCGGCTTCCACATGGGTTACATAGTTCCTTTCCTTGTTGGGATTAGGGATCACGTGCCGCACTTGCGTGACCAAATCGAATTGTACTCCGTCGTCTCATAATGAGCGCTGTGGAAAAGCCTTTATTTTCAACAGGGTTTCCTAGGATGGTACACACTTTCGTGTGATCCGGGTTTCCCAATTCGGCCGGCAGACCCTCCTTTTCCACCTTCTTACCGTGTAAGGATTTCCCGAAAGAGGCATTCTTCTTGGCGGTTCCACAGGGGCACGGAGTATGCTCTTGGCTCGAAGAATTATCGAAAGCCGGACCTATCCACCAGGGAGTTAGCGATGTCGGAACCAGCCGTGATTCCTCCAGCCTTGATCATCGCTCGTCCTCAGCCCGACGAGTATGCCTCCTATTATGGCCGCTACATCGCCCTGGTGCAGGGCGAGGACATTCTCGCCACGCTCGACCAGCAACGGCGGCAGACCATGATGCTGCTCACCTGCCGCGATGAGGAAGACGGGAACTTCCGCTACGCGCCGGAGAAATGGAGCGCCAAAGAGGTGCTCGGCCACGTCTGCGACACGGAGCGGGTGTTCGCCTATCGCGCCCTACGCATTTCGCGCGCCGACGCCACGCCATTGGAGGGTTTTGAGCAGGATGACTATGTGCGCAACGGTCCGTTCGCTCACCATCCGCTGGCGGAAGTGATCGAAGACTTCATCGCCGTGCGGCGCGCCACACTTTCGCTGCTGCGCAATCTGGATGAAGCGGCGTGGATGCGGCGCGGAACTGCGAACAAGAATGAAGTGACCGTGCGCGGCATCGCTTACATCATCGCCGGGCACGAGCTGCATCATCGCAAGATTCTGGAAGAGAAATACTTTGTCGCAGCGCGCAAGTGATCAATTTCGCATGTCCTCACGCGCTCTCATTGAACTGTTCCACGGCAAAGGCTCACACGTCGATCCCGTGGCCTGCGTCGAAGATCTTTCTGCCGACGTGGCCTCACGCCAAGTCAAAGGATTTCCCCACTCCATTGCACAACTTGTCTTCCACATGAATTACTGGATGGATTACGAACTGCGCCGCATTCACGGCGAGCGGCCAGCGTATCCCGAGCACGCTGCAGAAAGCTTCCCGCCCGATGCCTCGCCATCCGATGCTGAAGAATGGGATTATCTAAGGAAGCGCTTCGCGGGGCTGGTAGCGGATTTCGCCGCCCTGGCAAATTCTTCTCCGCAAGAAATGCAGCGGCAGATCGAAAGTGCGCACGCCGGAGATATGCAGGTCGCGGGAACACTCGAGGCTGTGCTCTGGCAGATGGTGGCGCACAACAGTTATCACACGGGGCAGATCTCGACGCTGCGACAGATGCTGGGTGCATGGCCGCCGGGCGGCGGCGGTGATACGTGGTGAGTTTCTACCTGAACCCTATTTCCGTTCGCGCGGTATGCTGGTAGCTGAAGCTTCCCATGCTCTCCGACTCCGCCATCTTGAAACACATAGCCCGCCAGCCTAAGCGTTCCGCAGGATTCAAGCAGTTGGTCCGCGAACTAGGTTTGCACGGCGAAGTTCGCGGAGAACTCGATGCCCGTCTGCAGAAGCTGGTTGCCGCAGGTGCACTGGTTCAGATCAATTCCGACCGCTACGCTCTGCCGCAACCCGCACCTGACAAGAATCTAGTCGCCGGGCGCCTCACCATGCACCGCGACGGTTTCGGTTTCGTCATTCCTGATGCCAGTTCATTGAGCCCCGCGATGAAGTCGCGCTTGGTGGGAGATATTTTCATCGCTCCCCACGCCATCGGCAACGCTATGCACGGCGACCGTGTGCTGGTCGATATCGTTGCTACTCGCCCGGATGGCCGCGCCGAAGGGCGCATCGTGCGCTCGGTCGTGCGCAGCCATCCCACGGTGGTGGGAATTTTTCACTACGGCAGCCGCCACAACTATGTGAAGCCCATCGACAGCAAAATCACGCAAGAGATCGTGATTCCGCCGGGGATGGAAATTCCCGATCACAGTAGCGGCGAATCACCAGCTCCGGGCAAGAAGAAATCGCCAGATCGCGTGCTCGGGAACGAGGCCGCGCGACATTCGGACTGGAACGATCTCGAAGGCGTCGTGGTCGATGTCGAAATCACCGACTGGCCCACGCCCACGCAGAATCCGCGCGGCCGCGTCTTCGAAATTCTCGGCCGTCAGGACGATTTCGGCGTCGACGTGGAAATCACCATCCGTAAATTTCACCTGCCGCACCACTTTCCCGCGGCGACACTCGAAGAGGCGCAAGCCATCTCCGCCGTGATTCCAGCGCAGCAACTTCGCCATCGCCGTGATTTCCGCTCGCTGCCCATCGTCACCATCGACGGCGAAACCGCCCGCGACTTCGACGATGCCGTTACGGTACGCAACCTTCCCAACGGAAATTTTGAATTGCAGGTCCACATCGCCGATGTGGCGCAATACGTCACACCTGATTCGGCGCTCGACCAGGAAGCTCGGCTGCGCGGCACCAGTGTCTATTTTCCCGACCGGGCTGTGCCCATGCTGCCGCTCGAACTTTCCACTGATATCTGCAGCCTGCGTCCGCATCTTGACCGGCTGGTGCTTTCCTGCGTGATGCACATTGACCCTCACGGGGAAATTGTCAGCTACGAGTTGTGCGAAGGCGTGATCCGCTCCGCCGAGCGCATGACGTATACCGCCGTCAACGACGTGCTCGAGGGCGATGCCGCCGCGCGCACGCGTTACGCGCCGCTTGTCCCCACATTCGAACTGATGCGCGATCTCGCCCTGATTCTCAACCACAAGCGCCAGCGCCGCGGATCGATCGACTTCGACTTGCCCGAGCCCGTCATCGAGTTCGACGAATTCGGACTGATGAAGAGCATCACGCGTTCCGAGCGCAACATCGCACATCGCCTGATCGAAGAGTTCATGCTCTCGGCTAACGAGTGCGTCGCGCAATATCTGGAATCGAAACGCATCGCGTCTCTCTATCGCATCCACGAGAAACCCGACGCCAAGCGCGTCTACGATTTCGAAGTGATCGCCGCCACTTTCGGATATTCCCTGGGCGTGGGTGCGCTGCCCATTCAGCGCGTGCAGTTCAAAAGCGACCGCCGCGCTGCGCGCGGTACCGGCAAGCAAGCGCGCACCATTGATGTTCCGAAAGATGTTCACATCACGCCCCGCATGTACCAGAAGCTCGCTGCAAAAATTTCAGGCAAGCCGGAAGAGCGCATCGTGAGCTACCTGATGCTGCGCTCGCTTAAGCAGGCGCGCTATTCGGAAGAGAACGTAGGCCACTTCGCGCTCGCGGCGCCGAGTTATACCCACTTCACCTCGCCGATACGCCGCTATCCGGATCTGATCGTGCACAGAATTTTGAAAGAAGTCCTGCGCGACTCAGCCGAGACTCATGACGGCGAGATTCCGGTCGGAGTCTTCCCCGCCGCCCAGCAAGAAAGAAAAGCTGTCCGGCGCAGTCTCAGCCGCGCACGACGACGGCGCGCCTTCGCCCTGGTCGAAGCGCCGCGACCATGCCGCGCATCGCGAAGCGCTGGAACCGTTGGGCGGTCCGATCCCGCTCGACGAACTCCATACCATCGCGGAGGAGTCGAGCCAGTCCGAGCGCCGCGCCGAAGAAGCCGAGCGCGAGCTGATGGAATGGAAGAAGGTCAAGTTCATGGAGGACCGCGTCGGCGAGGACTTCGACGGCCTCATCACCAGCGTCACCAAGTTCGGCTTCTTCGCCGAACTCACCGAGTTGTTCGTCGAAGGCCTGGTCCCGCTGAACACGCTCACCGACGATTACTACACCTACCACGAGAACACGCGCCAGATCATCGGCCAGCGCTCGCGCAAGACTTACAGTCTGGGGCAACGAATTCGCGTGCTGGTCGACCGCATCGATCCCGTGGAGAAGAAAATCCAGTTCGCCATTCTGGAGGAGAAACCGCTCCCCAAGCGCAAGCGAAAGAAGAGTTAGGCAAGAATTTATGTCGATACGGAATGGTCGCGAGAGGCTGCAGGCCGTCTTGCTGTTGGTGTGCCTGATCGCGGCGACCCATGTTTGCCCAAACGATGCTCGCGCACGCGATGTTCGGGCGCAATCTGCTCCCGCAGTGCCAATTCGTCTCGTTTAAAGTGCATCTCAATGCCGGGGACAACTTCGAACGCGAGCTGGGAGGCGGATTGCTGTTTCGGGTAAGGAGCCAGAAAGATCCAAGCTGGTTCCTCGACATTGTTCCAGCAGAAGAGAATACGAAAGACTACATCTACCCTGTAAACCTGCCGTTGCGGTTCAACGGGAACCAGACCTTTGGCCCCGGATTCGGCGAAACCGTCAAGTCCTCCTTAGCTCATCCGCATGAAATGTATTTCCTGCTGAACCGACGCGACTACGATCGGGTTTTCAGCCTGATCGGCAATGTTCTGCGGTCTTATCAGACCTCGGACCCGGATAAGGCGCTCGCCGACTACACGAACGCAATCGATGACGCGAACAAAGGATGGCTCCGAGTCACCATCTCTTCTTACAAGACGGATTCGAAGGGCGCACTCACTCGCATCAAGCTGCGGGTGGAGTTCACGACTCCGCCGGATTTCCAGTTTGCTCCCCACCTGAACCCTTTTCCGTGGCCCTGCCATCCCTAGACAAAATCGAGCGGCAAAATCGAGTGCGGACGAACCAAACTTCCCCGCAAGTGTTAAAATCGTTGAGTAAACCCCATCTGCTGCGGATGCGAAGCAGCGGGTTCCTTCCTCGTCGGGACGTGGCTCAGCCTGGTAGAGCACTCGCTTGGGGTGCGAGGGGTCGGCAGTTCAAATCTGCCCGTCCCGACCAATACAATAAAGTTACAATCTGAACCGAGGCTAAAGAAGGTCGCACCTTCGCGTGGCAACCACAAACCGCCATTGTTTCATGGCGATGCTCTGCGGACATCGAGACGGCTGAAAATGAACGTCGCCGCCAAACTGCCGGCAACCTGTGCAAGCAGGAAGAACGGAACGTCAGCCGGTCGAATTCCAGCAAATGTGTTGGAGAGTGACCGGGCGATCGTCACCGCGGGATTCGCGAAGGACGTGGATGCGGTGAACCAGTAAGCCGCGGTGATGTACGCTCCAACTGCGACCGGAACCATTGACGGTTTTAGCCGAGAACATCCCAAAATCACCAAAAGCAGACCAAAGGTCGCAACAAACTCGCTCAGAACGAGTGCTGACCCATGACGAGGGTGCAGGGACAATGAAAACACAGAAAGTCCAAACATCAGGTGCGCGACCGAAGCTCCGAAGATTCCGCCTACAATTTGGACGACAGTGTAGGCTCCTGCATCCTTCCAGGGAAGACCGCCATCCGACTGCATCCGCCAACGTAACGACCGGATTGAAGTGTGCTCCTGAGATTGTTCCGAACGCCGCTATCAGAGCGACAAGTGCGGCTCCCGTCGCAAGCGTATTTGCCAGCAGAGCGATGGCGACATTTCCGCCAGCCAACTTCTCACCCATGACACCAGACCCAACGACAGCGGCGACGAGGAACGCTGTGCCGATGAACTCCGCCGTGAGTCGAGCCCCGAGGGTGAATTTCATTGGCGCCCGATGTGGTCGAGTTCTTTCTTGAGGGAAAGCTGGTCGATGGACGCGAGAGGCAGAGCCAGGAACAGCATGATCCGACGGTCAAGCCGCAGGAATGCGTCTCGGAAAGCTCTTTGAATTTCCTCTTCGCTTCCTTGAACCGCAGCCGGGTCAGGAATTCCCCAATGTGCAGTCATCGGATGTCCCGGCCATATTGGGCAGGCTTCTTTCGCGGCATTGTCACACACAGTAAAGACGAAGTCGATTCTCGGAGCATCCGCTCCTGCAAACTCGTCCCACGACTTACTCCTGAATCCAGTGGTCTCGATGTGAGCCGCTTCGAGTTCCTTCAATGCTTCCGGTCGCACAGCACCCGCGGGACGGCTCCCGGCGCTGTACGCCGTGAACCGGGGTTTGCCCCTCGCATTCATGATGCCTTCCGCCATGATCGAACGGGCGGAGTTGCCGGTGCAAAGGAACAAAACGTTGTAGTGATTCGCCGTCATCTCAGTTGCAACACGTCGGTGCACAGCACGACTTTGCGGGCTTCACCGCGCGAACAAACGCGCTCATAAACTTCCCATCCACCTGCGGGGCAAGAGCATCGACGTCAATGTTCTGGTCCGCCAGAAACTGCCGGGCATCTTCAATCCGGTAAACCCTGGTCGGCTCGACATCCACCTGCTCAAATCCGGCCGACGTCAACTTTGCCCGATACTCGCTCTCTTCCAAAGCGCCGGCCACACAGCCGACCCACAAAAGAACGCTCTTGCGAATCTCGGGAAGCATTTCACCACGCGTCACGACATCAGAGACTGCGAAACGCCCGCCGGGTTTCAGCACCCTGAACGCTTCCCGCAGAACCGCGTCCTTGTCGGCGGAGAGGTTGATCACGCAATTCGAGATGACGACATCAACCGATGCGTCGGGCAGCGGGATGTGTTCAATTTCTCCCTTGAGGAATTCAACATTCTCAATCCCCGCCTTCCGCTTGTTCTCATTGGCAAGCGCGAGCATCTCTTCAGTCATGTCCAATCCGTAGGCCTTACCCTGCGGCCCAACCCGCTTCGCGGACAGCAGGACATCAATTCCGCCGCCGGAGCCAAGATCGAGCACGGTGTCGCCAGGATTGAGTTTCGCCAAAGCCGTCGGATTCCCGCATCCCAGCGACGCCAGCAGCGCTTCTTCTGGAATCTGGCCCGCTTGCAACGCGTCATAAAGATTAGACGTAATCGGATCGCAACACCCGTTCGCAGGACTGCTCCCACAACACGAACTCCCGCCTGCCGTCACCCGCCGCGCTGCTTGTCCGTACTTCTCTTTCACAACATCTTTGATATCGCTGTTCACGGTTTACTCCTATTTGCAAATCTGAACGATGCATTCGGGCTTCAACGCTTTGTTCCTCGTGCAGCATTCGGCATACAGGAACTGAAGAACCTCCTGCAGTGCGCCTGTGTTCGCCGTGTATCGCAGGAACGTGCTTTCCCTCGAGACATTGACGAGATCTTCGGACTTCAGCTTGTCGAGATGGTGCGACAGCGTTGAGTTGGGGATGTCCAACTCTTCCTGAATCTCGCCGACAACAAGGCCGTCCGGGTGTGCGGCCAGCAGTAATTGCATGATCCGCAGGCGCGCCTCCGTGCCCATCGCTGAAAACATGTCTGCGTACTTGACGACCTTGTCAGAAGCTCGCCGAACCGTTCCCATCTTTCGATAATTGCAGAAATATAGTATCGTGTCAAACACAAAATTCGTACACATGCTGCCATCAACGTAAAATCACTACGCCTCACCGCGGGCCTTGGACTTTTTCTTAGGGGAATTTGGCTGCGTGCGCCGGCGGTTCAAATCTGCCCGTCCCGGATTGGCTCAACTGCGGTTACTTCAGGTCGTTTACCAGGTACAAATCCGAGAGCGTCCGGCCGTATTCGTAGACGTAATTATTTCCATCCGGAGTGATAAGCACGGAACTGATGTCGGTAACGCCGGAAACGTCGGGCGGCACCAGTTGCTTCCAAAATTGCTTGTGGCCGCTCGCCAAGTCTAGCTTGTAGATGGTGGTGGGAACTTCGCCCAGCTTGTAAACAAACAGAGAGTGCCCGTCGTTACTCCACGCCACCGGCGCTTCTCCTGGGCCGAGCCCAGGGATAGGCTGAGTTTCTCCGCTGTCTACTGTGAGGATGACGGGCTTCTGATCGCTCCCAACCATTGCGACCTGCTTGCCGTCGGGTGAAATTGCGAGCAAACTTCCGTTCACCCCCTCGTTGGTGATTGCCTTCGGCGGACTTCCGCTCACGTCTTGCACATACAGTCGCACGCCCTTGCCGACCTCATCCGCGGAGAAAAGAATTCGCTTGCCATCCGGAAACCAGCGCGCCCACAGCCGATTAATCTGGTCATGGGTCAGTTCTTTCGTTTCCCCCGCGCCGGTTGGCGCCAGGTTGAACTGAACCGGCGGCTTGGGCAGACCCGTCAAAACCCACTTCTCATCCGGCGACAGTGCAAAGCTCAATCCGTCGCCCAGGCGAACCGCAGGCGAGCCATCGGTGTCCCGGATATAAGTGGAATAGTTCTCCCCACCCGCTTCGCCTGATTCGGTGAACAAAAGCTTCTTGCCATCGAGAGACAAGTCCTTGGGCGCCGACCAATCCAGCCATGAAAGATCGCGCTCCTTGCTGGAGCCGGCGCTCATCCCCACCATGCCCACGCGGGGGACATCACGTGTAATCAGCACGCGTCCGTCTTTCGCCACATCCTGCAAAGTCAGCGTGCCCGGTTCCCGCGCCAGAAGCCGTTCTTTCCCGGAAAGACTTACCGCGGAGAGATATCGTCCATAGCCCAGCCGGGTGCTTGAAAACCATATCTCGTTTCCGCTCGGCGACCATCCCAAGCCCCAAGCCGTCTCCCACCCGGTAGACAAAGTCTTTTTCTTTCCTGAAGTGTCGACCACCGCGATCGTCCCCGCGTCGTCCCGCCGAACCGGATGCTCGATAAACGCCACCATGTCTCCACGCGGATTGATGCGCACATGGCTGAGCCAACCTCCGGTTTGATACAGCACTTTGCCGATGGGATATTCCACCCGGCTCAAACCGCCGACCTCACGCACCACCGCGAAGTTTGTGCCGTCCGGCGACCAGTCTGCCCACTGCACGTTCTCCAGCACTTCCCGCGGCGCGCCGCCACCCAGCGGCACTCGACCGAGCGTGCCGACGTTAATGTAAGGATCTACATTGTGGCTGTTCAGCAGAACCGCCATCTCGCCTTCGGAGGAGATGGACAACACCTCGGCCTTCGACAATCCAAACGGCCGCGATTCAGGGCTGTCGGGACGGGTGACCAGAATATCGATTGGATTCCCCTCCCAGGCCGCGCTATATACAATGTTTTTTCCATCGGGAGCAAAACGCGCCATCCGGATGGTGCCGCCACGAAAAGTCAGCTGGTGATAGGTGGGCGGGGAAATGCTCAAAGCCAGGCCCGCGCGTTTTCCCTCGATGTAGGCTCCGACGATCGATGCAATCGCTACGATCGCGGAAGCCGCCGCGATCATAGGCCATCGTCGGGAGCCGGCGCTCGCCGGGGCAGCCGCCACCCCTGTTTCGGCGGCCGCGGGCAGGATCGCAATCCTGGTACTCCCATGCGTGTCCGACTCGCGCTTCAATCGCTGCAGGTCGACCCGGAAGTCGGAGGCTGTCTGGTACCGAAGCTTCACATCTTTTTCCAGCGCCTTCTCGAGGATCTCCGCGATTCTCGGCGGAAGTTGAGGATTGATCTGCAACGCGGGAGTGGGCGCGCGATTGAGAATCCCATCGAACACCGCCGCGCTCGTGTTGCCGGAGAAAGCCTGCCGCCCCGTGACCATTTCGTAAAGAACAATTCCGAGCGAAAACAGGTCGGTGCGGCGGTCAAGATCCTCGCCCATGGCCTGTTCTGGCGACATGTAGGAAATCGTTCCGATAGCCGACCCGGGACTGGTGAGCAGATGCGCGTCCGGCGCCGTGGGCATGGAACTGGTTACACCCGTTGCTGCCCGCGCCGAGTGGGCCTCGGCGGTGTACTTCGCCAAACCAAAATCGAGAACTTTCGCCTGGCCGCTGCGCGTGATGAAAATATTCGCCGGCTTGATGTCGCGATGGACAATACCGTGGGAGTGCGCGGCATCCAACGCGTCGGCAATTTGCACCGCGAGCTCCAACACCTCGTTCAGCCGCATCGGTTTGCCTTCGATGCGATGCTTCAGCGTCTGCCCATCGATGTACTCCATGACGATGTAGGCAGCGCCACCTTCTTCTCCGATGTCGTAGATGGTGCAAATGTTGGGATGGTTCAGCCCCGAGGCAGCCTGGGCTTCGCGGCGGAAGCGCTCGAGGGCTGCGGGATCCTTGGCGGAGTCATCGGCCAGAAATTTCAGCGCGACCGTGCGGTGCAGGCGGACGTCTTCAGCTTTGTACACCACGCCCATGCCGCCGCCACCAAGTTTGGCCGTAATCTGGTAGTGGGAGATGGTCTTGCCGATCATCGGAACGCAATCTTAGGCTGGCGCGACGTTTTCCGTCAATTGCCCATCCGGAGCCGAACCGTACCTGCACTTCCTACTCCCCATGAACCAAGAAAAGCACTTCTGACCAGGGGCTGGCTCCGTAACAATCATGGAAAGATCTATATGCGTCACGCTCGCCGACGCGCTACTCGTCGAAGTCTTTTTTAGGCTGCACGGAAAGTACCTTAACCTGGGAGAATACGTATGTCCGGGCAAGTCATTTTGTATTTCGAGGATCAAGCTGACGCGTTGCGTTTTGCTTTAGCCGCGGGGTCTGTGATGGCGGGAGACGGAACCCAGGCCACGGACGATCTGGTTCACGAAACCGCTCGCGTCAGCCGCATCCGTCTGGACGCCGCCAACTCGGGCAAGGTCAAGAAGCCGACTCCGGAGTGCGCGGCTTAAGGGTAGACGCACAGGCCGCGTGCGACTGGTCTATCCCGTGCGCCGCGCCGTGAGCAAGTTTAGAATCTCGCGCAGTCCCTGGCGGATGTGCTGGATCTCGGTGGGCGATTGCGACGGAAATGGAATCGCTGCCTGTCCCTTTTCCGCTTTCGTCTCGGAACGCAGTTGCTGGCGCGCGCCCACAATCGTGAAGCCTTGCTCGTAGAGCAGTTGCTTGATGTGCAGAACGCTTTCCACGTCCCGCCTGCGGTACATGCGCTGCCCGGTGCTGCTCTTCACCGGCTTCAGCTGCGGAAACTCACTCTCCCAGAAGCGCAGCACGTAGGCGGGAAGCCGGCACAGGCTGGCCACTTCGCCGATACGGAAATAAAGCTTGTCGGGGATGAATACTTGATCGCTTTTGTTCTTGCCCGCGCTTTTTTTTCTCGGACTCATGCTCGCATCGGCGGTTTGAGGCCCCGGCCGTCTCCGTATTGTGACACAGGCCAGGGATCGATACGAACAATTTCGAGATCGGGCGTGCAGCCCGCGTTCCGCCGTACAAAACGGAAATGCCTCTCAAGAGGTGCTTCTCCTGAGAGGCGAGTGAAATTCTGGCCCTTGCGAAGTATCGTTTCGCAGACGGTTAGTTAGTGTTTCTTCTTTTTTGCCTTCTTCTTCGTTGCCATGAAGGTTCCTCCGTGAACGATTTTCCCTTGTGACTTCGGGGACCCGAATGCCAAAAGCCACCCAACTCGTTGTACGGGCAGCGTCCTTAACACAAGATATTGCGGCAGTATGAACGCAGTGTCAACACAATTTTGCATTTTCACCGAACAATTTTCACCGGAAGAAGCCGTCCAGCTTATCGACTCGCACTCCATTCGATTCTCTTTGGCTGGTTGCATCTTCTCGGTTCGAGTAAACTTCGCCTCATGCGGCGCGATCCCATCGAGCTGGAAATCTTCAAGAATCTTTATCACTCGATCGCCGAAGAGATGGGCGCTGCGCTGCGGCGAACTGCATTTTCTCCGAACATCAAGGAGCGGCGAGACTATTCCTGCGCCGTGTTTGACGGCGCCGCCGAGGTCATTGCCATGGGCGATCACATGCCCGTACATCTGGGCTCCATGCCAATGTCGGTTCGAGCTGCGATTGCTGCAGGAGAAATGGCTCCCGGCGATGTGGTCATGCTGAACGATCCCTTCCGCGGCGGTACACATCTGCCGGACATTACTCTGGTCGCGCCCGTGTATGTGGGGCGCAGCCGTCCCTTTGCGCGAAAAGCCGCGAAGCATCCTGACTTCTACGTCGCATCGCGCGCTCATCACGCCGATGTAGGCGGAACCTACGCGGGATCGATGGGCTTATGCCGCGAGATCTATCAGGAAGGATTTCGCATCCCTCCGGTGAAGATCATGCGCGGAGGGGCAATGCAGCCTGATGTGCTCGCGCTGTTGCTCAACAACGTGCGCACGCCCGAAGAGCGCGAAGGTGATCTAGGCGCACAGATTGCCGCTTGCCACACCGGGGCCGAACGCCTGCGGGAGATATGCCAGCGTTACGGAGTGGAACGAGCGAAGCGGACCGCTGAAGAACTGCTCGAGTATTCCGAAGAACTGATGCGTGCATTTTTGTTGCGCGTTCCGGCCGGAACCTATCGCGCGGAAGATTTTCTGGATAACGACGGCATCAGCGACAAGCCGGTGAAAATAGCGGTGACCGTGACCATCGGGCATCAGAAAACACGCGGGCCACAGCGCCACGCAGTCACTGTCGATTTCACCGGAAGCGACGCGCAGGTCGAGGGCAGCGTGAACGCCGTCGAGGCCATCACCTACTCCGCATGCTTCTATGTCTTTCGATGTCTGTTGGCAGATGACGTCCCCGCCACCGCCGGCCTGATGCGCCCCATCCAAGTCATCGCTCCAGCGGGCACAATTGTGAATGCGCGCCCACCGGCGGCAGTGGCGGGTGGCAACGTCGAAACTTCACAGCGCATCGTCGACGTGTTGCTGCGCGCTCTTTCCCGCGCGATTCCCGACCGCATTCCAGCCGCCGCTTCGGGAACCATGAACAATTTAACCATCGGTGGCATCGATCCCCGTACCGGCAATCCCTTCACTTACTATGAAACCATCGCAGGCGGCATGGGTGCGCGTCCTTCCAAGCCCGGAGTTTCTGGCGTCCACACGCACATGACGAATTCTCTGAACACGCCTGCCGAGGCACTAGAGTATGCCTATCCGCTGCGGGTGCGGCAGTATTCCCTTAGACCGGGCAGCGGCGGTAGCGGAAAATATCGCGGCGGTGACGGAATTATCCGTGAGATAGAAGTGCTGACCGATTGCGAAGTAACCCTCCTTTCCGACAGACGTTTGCTCAAGCCTTGGGGTTTGAACGGCGGCGGCGATGGCGCATCGGGCAGGACGAGTATTATCCGCAGCGGCGGATCGGTCGAGACGATGCCAGGAAAGTTCAGCACCCGTCTGAGTGCAGGCGACCGAGTGAGAATTGAGTGCCCCGGCGGCGGCGGTTGGGGAGCGAATTGATGTAGCGATTCTTATCTACCGATGACGCCAGGCCCGGGGGAAGTTCATCGAACCGACAAACGCAGGAATTTTTATGACCGATCTCGCGACTCACTACCTCGACGAAGCCCGCCGGCAGATGCGCGGAACAAAGCGACTGGCCGAGGCGGCAATTGCGCAACTCAAGGACGAAGAGTTATTCGTCATGCTCGACCCCGAATCAAACTCCGTCGCCCTCATCGTGAAGCACCTGGCGGGGAACATGCGCTCGCGTTTTTCAGATTTCCTCACCACCGATGGCGAGAAGCCGGACCGTTTTCGCGACCAGGAATTCGAGCTAAGCCCCGCAACTACCCGGGCCGATGTGATGCGCTGGTGGGAAGACGGGTGGGCGCAGGTTTTTGACACGATCGATTCGCTCAAGCCCGAAGATGTGATGCGAACCGTCACGATTCGTAGTGAACCGCACACCGTGCTGCAGGCAATCAATCGTCAGATCGCTCACTACGCCTCTCACACTGGCCAGATCATATTTTTGGCCAAGCATCTGCGGTCGAGCGAGTGGAAGACGCTAAGCATCCCTCGCGGCCAATCCGAGAACTATAAGGTTGCTCCGCCGAAAACCTACAAACCGATGAGTTAGGCGGCAGAGCGGCGCACCCGCAACCAAAGCCGTTAAGAACGCGTCAGACCCTTGGTGCTACAATCTTCCGTTTGCTTCAAAGGCGCTACAAGCGGAAACTAACTAGAGAAGCCCTTTCGAGTAGCGGTGAGGTCATAATTTCATGCCATCCACGATGCTGGCGGTGGTTAAGCCGGAGGCCGCGCCCGGAGCGGAAATTCGCGAAGTAAAAGTCCCTGCCTTTGGCCGGAACGATGTGCTGGTCAAAGTGAAGATGGCCTCGATCTGCGGCACCGACCTGCATATCTACAACTGGGATCGCTGGGCGCAAGGCCGCATTCACCCGCCGCTGATTCCCGGCCACGAGTTCTGTGGCGAGGTCGCCGCCTTCGGCGATGAAGTGACCAGCGTGAAGGAAGGCGACTTCGTCTCCGCCGAAATGCACGTGGCTTGCGGCAAGTGCCTGCAGTGCCGAACCGGCGAGGCGCACATCTGCCAGAACGTAAAAATCATCGGTGTCGATACTAACGGTGCCTTCGCCGAGTATGTGGTCATTCCAGAATCAAATATCTGGAAGCTCGATCCCGCCATTCCGCAAGAGTACGCTTCGATTCTCGATCCGCTGGGCAACGCTGTCCACACTGTGATGGCCGGCGAGATTGCTGCCAAAACCGTCGCCATCACAGGGTGCGGTCCCATTGGACTGTTTGCCATTGCGGTGGCGCGGGCCGTGGGCGCGACCAGCGTTTTTGCCATCGAAATCAACGAGCACCGGCGCAAGATCGCGCGCGAGATGAAAGCCGACTACGTTCTCGACCCCTCGAAAGAAAATGTGAAAGCCGCCGTGATGGAGAAGACTGGCGGCCTCGGCGTGGATGTGGTGCTCGAAATGGCGGGCCATCCCGATTCCATTCGGACAGCGTTCGATATTGTGCGGCGCGGCGGCAGAATTTCCCTTCTCGGCTTGACTTCAAAACCCATCTCGCTGAATTTTTCCGAAGACATTATTTTCAAAGGCATCACGGTGCAGGGCATCAACGGACGGCGCATGTATCAGACCTGGTATCAGATGACCGCGTTACTCAAAGCCGGCAAACTCGATCTGCATCCCGTAATCACGGATCGCATTCCGATGAAGGATTTTTCCAAAGCGATGGAGCGGTTGAAGACCGGCGAGGCGAGTAAGATTTTGATCTATCCCAACGGAGTGCGTTGAGCCCCGGTGGCGGGCTTCGACGGCGAGCCCTTCAGTAGGACGCAGTCTCGGAACGACCATGTCGACGGAAGTGAATTATGAGCCTTGATGCATTCGTGCGCTGCACCTGTATCCGGGACGGCAAGGCCAAACCGCACCCGCTCCCTGACCGCCTCACCTTCGATGAATCCGGCGAGCCCACCCTGACGGGCGATCCGACAGAAGAAGAGTGGGATGCTCACGACCACTGGATGGGCGAATCCTGCGAGCACGAGGGATATCTTCTCTCCATGTTTCTCGGCAACATCACGCGAGTGGGCAATCTGCGCAGCTTTCTGCGCGGCTTGCAAGGCAGTCCCGGCCCCAAATTTCCCATGCTGCTGGAAAAAGTTCTCTACGACGGCACGCACACCGGCGACTGGATCTCCAGCAAAGACGCGGCAAAACTGTTAAAGGAAGTCGATATCGTGCTGCATTCCAGCGACATTCTGGCCGATTCCGAAAAAGAATTCTTCACCAACATGAAGCAATTATCCGAGGCCAGCGTGGCGACCGGCAATCCGATTATGTTTTAGCCCCCTTTTCGATCCGCGTAGATCCGCGCGAATCCGTGGCAAAGAACTTTGAGGCAATCATGACTACCGCAACCCGCATCAACCCGCTCTCCTATCTCACTGACCAGCTCGACGAACTCAAAGCCAAAGGTACCCACTTCAAGCTCCGCGTGCTGGAGGACGAGCAAGCACCCGTTTGCACCTTCGACGGTAAGAAAGTCATTAATCTCGCCTCGAACAATTATCTGGGCCTGACCACGCATCCCAAGCTGCGCGAGGCTGCGCTCGAGGCCGCGCGCAAGTACGGCGTGGGATCGGGCGCCGTGCGCACCATCGCCGGGACGATGAAGATCCACATGGAGCTCGAAGAAAAGATCGCGCGCTTCAAGAACGTGGAAGCGTGTGTAGTCTTCCAGTCCGGCTTCGCGGCGAATGCGGGAACGGTTTCGGCCGTACTGGGCAAAGACGATTTCATCATCTCCGACGCCCTGAATCATGCCTCGATCATCGATGGCGCCCGTTTGTCGAAGGCCAAGATTCTGGTCTTCCGCCACAAAGACGTCACTCACGCCGAAGAACAACTCGCCAGCGTAAAAAACGAACCCGGCAAGAAGCTGCTCATCAGCGACGGCGTCTTCTCCATGGACGGCGACATCGGCCCACTTCCCGGCCTGTGCGATCTGGCCGAAAAATACGGGGCTATCATGATGGTCGACGATGCCCACGCCTCCGGTGTCCTCGGCCGCAACGGACGCGGCACTATCGATCATTTCAACGTGCACGGTCGTGTCGATATTCAGGTGGGAACGTTATCGAAGGCCATCGGAGCACTGGGCGGCTACGTCTGCGGCACGCGCGATCTGATCGATTTTCTTTACCACCGCGCTCGCCCGTTCCTGTTTTCCACCTCGCATCCGCCGTCGGTCGCGGCCACCTGCATTGCGGCCTTCGACGTTCTGGAGAACGAACCTGAGCGCATCGAAAAACTTTGGGAGAATACGCGCTTCTGGAAAAAAGAACTCGGCCTGCTCGGTTTCGATATCGGCGGCCGCGCCACCCCGGCCAGCGAAACTCCAATTACGCCCATCATCATCGGCGACGGCAAGCTCACCATGGACTTCTCCCGCGAGCTCTTCAAAGAAGGCGTCCTCGGCACCGGCATCGCGTTTCCAACCGTCCCGGAGGGCAAGGCCCGCATCCGCACCATCATGACGGCCACGCACACGAAAGAAGAATTGGAGCAGGCGCTGGAAGTGCTAGGGAGAGTGGGAAAGAAGATGCGGATTTTGAACTAATTACTCTGTCGCGGTATACAGTCTTCCCACCCACAATCGTCGCCACAACTTTCCCCGTAAACTGCCATCCGTCAAACGGGGTGTTGTGCGACAACGACCGCGATTTGGAAGCTTCGAACGTCCACTTCTTCTTCGGATCAAACACGGTCACATCGGCGACGCTGCCACGAGCCAGCGATCCGCGCCCGCGCAGATCGAACACGCGCGCCGGGCCAGCGGTGAAAAGCTCTACGATGCGGGTCAGCGGAATTTTGTGTTCGCGGTGCAGCTTCGTGATGGCCAATGCGAGCGCCGTCTCGAGTCCAGTAATACCAAACGCGGCACGTTCGAACTCAACTTCTTTTTCGTGCGTGGCGTGAGGCGCGTGGTCGGTCGCGATCGCATCCACAGTGCCGTCGGCGAGCGCAACTAGAATCGCTTCGCGGTCGGTCGCCGAGCGCAGCGGCGGGTTCATCTTGAAATTCGTGTTGTAATCGCCCACGTCCTCGTCGAGCAACGTAAAGTGGTGCGGCGTTACTTCGCAGGTGACGCGGGCCTTAGCTCGCTTCCCGCGCCGCACGGCCTTCAACGCATCCGAAGTGGAGAGATGCGCCACATGCAGCCGCGATTCGCGAATCTGCTGCGCCAGGGTCACGTCGCGGTCGACAATGCTCGCTTCCGCCGCCGTCGACATGCCCCGCAGTCCAAGACGAAAGCTTGTCGGACCTTCGTTCATGGAAGCATTTTCGGTGAGCCGCGTATCTTCGGCGTGCTGTACCACCGGGAGATTCAGCTGAGCGCCAAGCCGTAGGGCGGCGCGCATGATTTCGTCTTCGAGAATCGGTTTACCGTCATCCGTAACGGCCACAGCGCCGGCCCGTTGCAACGCGGCGAAGTCGGTGAGTGCTGCACCGCGCGAGTTCAAAGTGGCCGCGGCAATCGGAAAAACATTCACTACCGCGCCGCGCTCCGGATGCCGCAACCAAGCAACCAACTCGGTGTTGTCCACGACGGGGGCAGTGTTCGGCATGGTGCAAACCGACGTAAACCCTCCCGCTGCCGCCGCCGCGGTGCCCGCCGCGATGGTCTCCTTGTAGCTCTGTCCCGGCTCGCGGAGGTGTACGTGCAAATCGATGAATCCCGGAGCAACGATCAAACCGCGCGCATCAAATTTCTCATCGGCTCCGCCGCGAATTTTATTGGGCGGAGCGATCTCGGCAACTAACCCGTCGCGCAGAAGAACATCCATCAGCGCATCGATTTTCGCCGCAGGATCGATAACATGCCCGCCTTTGATGAGAATCGATCCCGATTTGGATTTCGCGTTCGTCATTCTTTTTCAATCCGTCCTCATCCGTGAAAATCCGCGGCTCAGCTTGCCTTCCCCAGCGCGCGCGCCAAAATCGCCATTCGCGTGGGCACTCCGTTGCGCACCTCGTCCACGATCACAGACTGCGGGCCGTCCACCACTTCCGAAGTCAACTCCAGCCCCCGGATGATCGGACCCGGATGCATCACGATGGCGTCGCGCTTGGCCAGCTTTAACCGCGCCATCGTCATCTGGTAGCGCGCCATATAGTCCTGCAAGTGGATCTTTTTGCCAGCGAGACGTTCCTGCTGCACGCGCAACAGCATGATCACGTCGGCGCCGCGCAGCGCTTCTTCAATATGGCGCGTGATCCGCAGTCCGGGCGCGAGCGTGGTGGCGAATTCCGGCACCAGTTCGGGAGGTCCGCAGAGAGTTACCTTGACTCCTACCTTGCTCAGCAGATGGCACGCGGAACGCGCCACGCGGCTGTGGTAGATATCGCCAATGATCGCGACTTGCAAGCCTTTGAAGGATTTCTTGTGCTTCAGAATGGTGAACGCATCGAGCAATGCTTGTGATGGATGCTCGTGCATCCCATCGCCGGCATTGATGACGGGAATATCGAGATGCTGCGCCATCATCAGTGGGGCGCCGGCAGAAGGATGGCGAATGACAATGGCATCGGCGCCCACCGCCCGCAGAGTGTAGCCCGTGTCGAGCAGGGATTCGCCTTTCTCGATGCTCGACCCGGAAGACAGAACGAGCACAGTGATCGCCCCCATTGATTTGGCGGCGACCTCGAACGAAGATCGCGTACGCGTGGAAGCTTCGTAAAACAGCAGCGCGATGCGCTTGTTGCGCAACAACGGCCGCGCTTTCAGCGGATTCATGCGGCGAGCCAGCCGCAGCAGGCCGAGTATTTCCTTTTCCTCAAGATGCTCGATGCTAAGCAAGGAACCGCGTGCCGGTTTATTCATGGCATGAGAAAGCAAACCGTGAATAATACGCGGCGAACGCAGCCCATGCAAGACGTCTCCAAGAGAAGTCCGGTTCAGGGCCGGTTGCGCCGTCCAAGGAAGGACCCGGTGAGGGCTCCTGCCAGGCTGCCTGCGGCAATCGAGAGCAGAAACAAGAAAACCATTCCGAAGACCAGCATGAGTGCGATGCCTTCCGGCGTCTTCAGTTGGTTAAAGGCCGCCTGCACTTGCGGATCATTGGAGCGAGATGCGGCCTGCTGAAGAGCATCGAGCATCTTCTGACGAACCTGGCTGCCGGTATGCAGCAGCCTCACGGCTACCGTCTCAAAAATCGCTGCGGTTCCGAAAAACAAAACGCCGCACACCGCTCCCACTTTTGCCCCAGAGCGCGCATTGACCGTCCAGGCAGGATTCCGCTGGCGGTAGAGAGTGACTGCGAGAGACCCTGCGCCCAATACGGCGACCAGAGGAATCACCAGACCAAGAGTCATGACCAGAGCCGCGATCAAAGCGGCAACCGCGCATGCCTGCATTGCTGTCGGCCATTCGATTTCAGTCGAAAGCGACGCCGCGTGCGGAACCGGAACCGAAGACGAGTCGGAAGCAAAAATCGGCAGAGGACTCGACAAAGCCGTACCCGCGGCCGCGGGCGTTACCCCCTCCGGCATCGCGACCCGAATCTGCGGCGCTCCGCACTGCGAGCAGAACGGCCTGCCGTCTTCGACGCTATGCCCGCACTTATAACAAGGGTGGTCCATGGAGGTTTTGAGAAGGGCTGACTTGAAAGTATCGCACGGTAAGGCGCAGGCGCAAGAAAAGGCCCGGGCTGTTTTGTGACGCACTGCTTCGCGCTAGATGTCTCCTTGTTTGCCGCGAGCGTGGACGTACAGCACCACGAAACTGGTGCCGCTGCCGCTTTTGCTGGGCTCAACGGAAACCACGTGCTGGTTCTCTTCCGTCCCAACCTTCAACTCGGTGACCGGACCGCTATTGTCGCCTTCACATTTCACCGCTTTTGCAGGTTGATCCTCGCCATGATCGTCATCGTTAAAATCGGCATGGCTGCCGCCGTGCTCGCGAGTGTGGCATTCGATTACCTTGCCATATTTCTTTAAGCGCTCGCGGTAGTAGTCGATGACTTTGCCGGGTGCGTCGTCCGAATCATATTTCGCCAGCACCAACTTCACGCCAAATGCCTGGGTGAAAAGGCTGAGATTCGCCGCACTGTCGTTCTCTTCGTCGTGCCGCAGCCGCGCACCGGGATATAGCGGCAATCCAGCTTTTCTGGCATCAGCATCGTTGCCCACGTGCAAATCACCGGCGTTGCTTTGGATATCGAGATGTTTCTCTTGCTCGTCTGATTTCTGCGGCGCGGCCATGCCGGGTATTGCCAGCGCAATGCCAACCGCGGCTGTGAGTATCGAGCGAAGCAAAATTGATCGGAACATAACTCCCACCTTTGAACGCGCTCTCTAGATGTTGGCATCCTTGCCGTGAGTGCGCACATATACCAGCGAGAAACTTGAGCCTTTGCCTTCCGGCTCTACCGCGACAATGTGCTGGTCATCCTGCTTGCCCACTTTGAGCTCAATTTCGTTGCCACCGCTGCCGTCGCAGGTTAACTCGCTCGAACTATTCTTCGATCCGTGCGATCCCATATTTACGCTCCAGTTTCCCCTGGAGGTGTGGCACTCAAGAACATTTCCATATTTTTTCAGCTGGTCTCGATAGAAAGAAAGCACTTTGGCCGACCCGTCGTCGGACTCATACGATACAGCGACAACTTTAATTCCGTAGCCAAAGCCTGAGATATTTACGTTGGCGCTTTTGTCGCTACCGTCGGAATCCTTTTTCCTTCAGGCGAGCGCCGGGATAAACCGCGAGCCCAGTCTCGGCGACATCCGCCTCTTTGCTCACGTGGACCCCGCCGAGCAGCGTCTTGATATCCACCTGTTTGTCTTGCCCGTTGCTCTCTTTCTGCACGTTCACACTGCAAGCGGGCAAAAGCAGGAGTGAGCCGAGGCTGGCCGCCAACACAACAAACGCGAAGATCTCATTCTTGCGCATGTTGAGTTCCTCCACTGGCAATTCGAACCGGGAGTTCGATGCCGGTGCCCCGCGCCGCGATATCGGGGATGCTCACCGGAAGATGCCCACGAATCGCGATTTCGCCGAACAAGGCACGGACCGCCGCTATCTCTGAAACTGTCGCGTTGGAAAACGTGCACATGTAATTCTCAATCTTCGGAAAATCCGCCGCAAGATAAGGATTCCCCATAGCAACCACTGCAGTCTTGGCCGCCGCGTGGTCCAACATCTGCTGCAGCAGCGCGCCACTCGCGTCCGCCAACGCCACGCCGTTTCCCATCTTCCCCGCTGTCGGGATCACATAGACGGCGGCAATCACCGTGGTTGCTTCGTCCACCGTCTTCAGCACGTCAGCGCTCATCTCTGCCGCAACGCGCGGATCCACATAAATCAGGTGCGCATCCGGAATCCGAGCGTGAAATTCGCGTCCGAAAGCGCGGCCGGATTCGGTCCGCATGTCGTCAGAGAAGATCACCGCAACTACCTGGTTGTGTGTCTCCTCTTGTGTTGTATACGGAAGCGCGGCCTTCGCGGTTCCCTGATTCTTGAGCGACGATTTCAGTGGCAGAATCTTGGTATTGTCGCGGACCAGCGCGACCGCGTCGTCGGCCACCTGCTGGCCGAAAGCGAGATTCTCCGGCTTCGCCACTAGATTCGCGATTGCCTTGACGTCCACCGTGCGGGCCTCCTGCAAATCCAGAGATGCCTTGGTCCGAAGAATCTTAAGCACGGAGTGGTCAAGCCGTTCCCGGGAAATTTCGCCGGATTGCACGGCCTGGAGCATGGCATCGTACGACGCGGGAAAATCAGCCGGAATCAGCAGAAGATCGTTGCCCGCCTTGAATGCCTCCACCGCGGCACGGCCGATATTGCTAGCGAAAAGATGCGTCAGGCCAGCCATGTCGAGCGCGTCGGTGACGATGATTCCCTTGAATCCGAGTTGTTTCTCCAGGAGATCGGAAACAATCGCCGGGGAGATCGTGGCCACATGATTCGGGTCGGAATCGAGCGCCGGCACCGTTACATGTGCCACCATCACTGAATCAACACCAGCCGCGATCGCTCGTTGGAACGGTGGTAGCTCGATGGAATCGAGATGCGCGCGATCCACGTTCACGCTGGCGACGCCGAGATGCGAATCGGTCGCTGTGTCGCCGTGGCCGGGAAAATGCTTAGCTGTGGTCAACATTCCGCCTTCGTGCGCGCCTTTGATATAGGCCGCGACCAGGTCCCCAACCTGCTTCGGATCTTCCCCGAACGACCGTGTATTGATGATGGGATTCGCCGGGTTCGAATTCACGTCGGCATCGGGAAAGAAATTCCAATGAATTCCAATGGCGCGCGACTCTTCGGCCGTAATGCGGCCAAATGCCTCAGCATCTTCCAGCTTGCCATCTCCACCAAAAGCCATGGCATGTGGGAAGACCGTGGCTCCCATCAGGCGCATGGGGAGACCACGCTCGAAATCAGCGGCAAACAGCAGCGGAAGTTTCGAATCGCTTTGCAGCCGGTTGAGCAGTTCGGCCGCTTCGTACGGCTCGCTGCGCAGAAGGTACGGCCCGTCCACGTGCACCGTCATGGCAAACGAGCCAACATGATACTTCTGGATAGCCTCGCGGAATTGCAGATACTCCGGATTCTCCACGTTGAGAAAACTGGCGCGGCACCAGATCATGAACACCTGGCCGATTTTCTCTTCAAGAGTCAGCTTGTGCAGGGTCTTCTCCGCCCATTTTTCGCCGCTGGGCGTGAGGTGGATCGGTCCAGGGCGCTGATATTTCTCCTTGGCAAATGTAGGGTTTGTGAGGATGAAACCGAGAAGTAAGAACGCGAGTGTTTGACGCATGCAGGAAACGATAGCAGAAGGGCAGGTCTTAGGTGTCAGGTGTCAGGTCGTAGTCTTCGGAGGGACCTAAGACCTGAGACCAGCCCCACCGCTTCCTCCTGAACCTGCGCCTCGTCCCCGAAGCCGCGCATCCACCGGACTTCCGGTTCCCGCCGGAACCATGTCATTTGACGTTTGGCGTAGTTGCGGTGAGCTTGCTGTGCGGACTGCACAGCTTGCCCATGGCTGATTTCTCCGCGAAGAAATTGCACTGCTTGTTTATAGCCGAGCGAGGCGAGAGGCCCGGCAGCGTCGCCATATTTCTCCAGCAAACGTTCGGTCTCTTCCACCAGTCCGGCCTCGAACATCTGTAGCGCGCGGAGGTTGATACGCTCGTACAGAGCCTGACGATCAGGATCGAGACCAACCCGCAAAATGCGAAACCCGCGCAAAGGATCGCGTCCGCGTTGCTGCCAAAGGTCTGTCATCTTCCCACGCGAGGTCAGGCAAACCTCTATGGCACGGATGAGCTTGGGCGAGTCATTAGCATGGATTTTCTCCGCCGCTGTGGAATCGAGGCGGCGCAGAATGCGATGAAGATAAGCCGAACCGCGGCTGGCGGTTCGCTCGCGCAGTCGCTCGCGTAGTTCTTCAGAACGTTGAGGGCCAGAAAAAAGTCCCTCGAGCAGGGCGCGCAGGTACAGTCCAGTTCCACCCACGACGATCGGCAAATGGCCGCGAGATTGAATCTCTTCCAGCACTCGCCGCGCCTGGCGCGCATATTCCCCGGCGGTGATGTGATCCAGCGGCGCAACGCAATCCAGCAGGTGATGCACGGCGCGGGCTCGTTCGTCGCGCGTAGGCTTGGCCGTGCCGATATCAAACTCGCGGTACATGGCGACGGAATCGCAATTCACGATTTCGCCGCGAAAGTGCTCTGCCAGCGTCAACGATAATGCAGTCTTGCCGCTGGCTGTAGGGCCGAGCACTACCACCAGCAGCGGTTCAGGCTGCGCCGGAGCCACTGTCAGCGCACGCTCCAATGAATGGCGTGCCAGTAGCGAATCACGGTGAGGACAAGTAGCAGGAACGCGATGAGCAGCAGGCCGGAAGTTTCCGTGGCATAGATCGCGTGGTGACGACGCTTGTGGGCGGAGCTATCCTCGCCCTCGCGTTGATGAGCTTTAACCACGGTATCAATTGTACGCCGCGACGAAACCCAGCGCGTAGCTTGGTGCTACATTACGCGTCGTCGGTTGTAGTCTTTCGTCCTATGCCAGCTTTCCCAGGCAATCCGCCTGGCGTATATCAGAAGATAAGAGAACAGAGAACTAACACCATCGACCTCAAAGCAGGCAGCCGACGTTATGGATTTAGACTCACAAATCGCGCCTGATCACGTCTAAAAGATCGGCGTGGACGTGCCACCGAAGCGGGAAGTACGTTCTCGACTTTGACTCAAGCCGTATACTCTTGGGTCGCGCCGGCTTTGACGGGTACGGTCGTCAACTCGATTAGCATCCTTCAGCAAAAAGGTAAAAAGATCGTTTATGACAATTTCGCGTGTCTGCATCGCTGCGCTTCTGAGCGTGTCTCTACTTTCCTTGGCCAGTGCGCAGCAGTCGACGTCTGCAGCGTCAACGCATGAGCCGGCGCTGGATGTTACTTCGATGGATCGAACCGTCGATCCGTGCGCAGATTTTTTCAAATATTCCTGCGGCGGTTGGATCAAGAACAATCCGATTCCTCCCGACCAGTCGTCGTGGAGTACGTATTCGAAGATGCAGGATGAGAACCGCGCGCGACTGCGCGGAATCCTCGAGACTGCAGCCGTTCCTGATGCCAGGCGTGACGCCGCGGCGCAGAAGATTGGCGATTACTACGCTTCCTGCATGGATGAGAACGCGATCAATGCAAAAGGGGTGGAACCGCTGAAGCCGGAGTTGGAGCGCATCGCGGGAATCACGTCGAAAGCCGATCTGGCCGCCGTGGTCGCAAACATGAGTCGTGACAATGTATTGTTCGTTTTCGATTCAACGCAAGATTACCGAGACGCGAGTCAGGTGATTGCCAAAGTGGATCAGGGTGGACTGGGATTACCCGACCGCGATTATTACTTGAAGGAAGATGCCAAGTCTGTCGATCTGCGCAAAGCCTATGTGGCGCACGTGCAGAAAATGTTCGAGTTGTTGGGCGATCCGCCAGATGCTGCTGCGGCGGAAGCGCAAACGGTAATGCGCATTGAGACCGCTCTGGCCAAAGGCTCGCTGACGCGCGTGGAGCGGCGCGACCCCAACAATCTGGATCACAAGATGACCAGCGGTGAGCTGGGAAAGATCGCTCCTGACTTTCAGTGGGAAGTTTACTTTGCGAAAGTCGGCCTTCCGGCGCTGAACTCGCTGAACGTCACTTCTCCTGGCTTTTTCAAGGGGATGAACGAGGAAATTACGAAGGAAAGCCTCGCCGACTGGAAAATCTATTTGCGCTGGCACCTGGTGCACTCGTATGCGCCGTTCCTGTCGGCTGCATTCTTGAACGAGAATTTTGCTTTCTACGGGAAGACTCTGCGAGGCCAGCAGGAGCTACAGGCCCGGTGGAAGCGCTGCACGCAGAACGTGGATCAGGATCTGGGAGAAGCGTTGGGCAAGGTGTACGTCGAGAAATATTTCACTCCCGACGCCAAACAGCAGGCGCTGAAGATGGTGAAGGAAATCGACGCCGCCATGGCAGAGGACATCGACTCCTTAGCCTGGATGTCCGCAACCACCAAGCAGCAGGCCTTGGTTAAGCTGCATGCCATGGCCAACAAAATCGGCTATCCCGATAAGTGGCGCGACTACACCAAGCTGGAGATCATTCGGGACGACGAAGTCGGCAACGTGGAGCGGGCCCGGAAGTTTGAGATGAACCGCCAACTCGCCAAAATCGGCAAGCCCGCGGATCGCGGCGAGTGGGACATGACTCCCCCCACGGTGAACGCCTATTACAACCCGCAGATGAACGACATCAACTTTCCGGCGGGAGTTCTGCAGCCGCCCGCGTTCGATCCTGATTCGGATGCGGCTCCGAATTACGGCGACACCGGAGGCACGATTGGCCACGAGCTCACGCACGGCTTCGACGACGAAGGCCGCCAGTTCGATGCTCAAGGAAATCTTCGCGACTGGTGGACTGCGGAAGATGGCAAAGAATTCGTGAAGCGCGCCAGTTGCATTTCAGACCAGTATTCAACTTACACCATCATCGACGACATCAAGATCAACGGGAAGCTGACGCTGGGCGAGGATGTTGCCGACCTCGGCGGATTGATTCTGGCTTACATGGCGTGGAAGGCAGATACGAAAGGACAGAACCTGCAGCCGATCGACGGCCTCACTCCTGACCAGCGATTCTTCGTAGGCTACGGCCAGAGCTGGTGCGGAGAGACCCGCGACGAGACCTTGCGGCTGCGCGCCACGGTCGATCACCACTCTCCCGAGAAATACCGTACCAACGGCGTAGTCTCAAACATGCCGGAATTTCAGGAGGCGTTCCACTGCAAAGCCGGATCGCCGATGGTGAATGAGACCCGTTGCCGTGTTTGGTAGAAACCGTCTGGTAGAAAAATCCTGCCCACCACTGGCTTGCGGGAGTTTGTCCGAGAAACTACTGCATTTCGTCTTTGGTGGGGTTGTAGTAGAAGCGGAAGCGGAGCGCGAGAAACGGTCCGGTAAATTCGCTGGGTAATGGCGGAAATGGATTCGACGCCGTGATTCCTGCCCACGCCGCGCGGTCCAGA
This sequence comes from uncultured Acidobacteriaceae bacterium, assembly GCA_963782835.1. Taxonomy (GTDB): domain Bacteria; phylum Acidobacteriota; class Terriglobia; order Terriglobales; family Acidobacteriaceae; genus Sulfotelmatobacter. The sequence goes on from CAWALR010000020.1 coordinate 34,503, forward strand.
GGAACGTCTCCGGAAGTGGCCACCAGCTTCATGCCCGCGACGTTTCCATCTTTGGTAATCGCGAATTCGATGATCAGGTTTCCGTGTTTCATCTGCGCGGATTCTGGAATGGCGTTATACCAATTCACCCGCACGTCTCGCAGAATGCGCTGCAGGTACGGTCCAAAGTCCACGCCTTGCGTGTCGCTAAGAATCTCCAGGTTGCCCACCTGGCGGCCGTGTGCGCCCGTCCCTAGCCCAAAGTCGCCGCCGCTACCCTGTCCTCCACTTCCCGGTCGCGCCGCCGCCCGAGCCGCCTCCTGAATTGCCGAACCTGCGGACATCGACCCAGCGTACTTCTCAAACTCGTTTCTGATGTTTGGCGTGGCTGGCGTTTGCAGCTGCGCGATCTGCGGATTCGGCGCCTGCTGCGGCTGAGGCGTAGGTTGGTTCTGCTGAAATCCGCCGGCGGACTTCGCGGGCGGCTGTGGCACTTGCGGCGCGCTTGATCCGGGCGCTCCCGGCGGCGGAGTCGCTAAGCTCTTGCGAAGTTCCTTCAGGTCCAGTTCAGGATGCCGCGTCATCGCAATCCGGTCTTTATCGGAAGCAATGTTCGTATTCGGCTTGTGCGGCACCTTCTGCAGGTCGGGAGGAAGTTCGAGGAACGTCAGATCCTTGCCAGTGGTCACACTTTGCCGCGCGACGGGAGTGTGCCAGGGCAGGTATTTTTCAATCCACTCCACCTTGGCCAGTAAAATGATGAGAACCAGGTGAACAATAACGGAAATCCACGCCGCTTCCCGCCGGCGCGAGCGCGCCAGATCATCCTGCAACTGTATGAGCAGATGCGGCACCCGCGCATCGTCATCCAGGTCGCGGTAGGCCGTTTCCCATCCCTGCGCGTCGTAGAGCCCGAGCTGTTCCGGCTGTTGCTTCTCGGGAGCCACGGGATCCTGGAATGGAATTTGTGTGATGGGCATGAACTCAGTTTGTCCGCGCTAGGCTTTGTCCGAGCCAGACCTGTCCGTTAGACACACATTCGCGTCGCTACGTTGCACCCGGTCTTCCCTCGGATGACCCCAGCGAACAAACGCGGCCAAGCTCCTTTCATTTTCGCATCTTTCAACCGATTTTGCTCTGACAAACGTCGCAGGACTTACGGGTGTAAACATTTGTAAATGCGGGTCAATCCGCGTGCTTAGGAACTAGCCTGTGGCAATAACTCAATGCTTCAATGGATTTTGGGTCGTTTGCACCTGATTTTGCGTTGCCGCACTTCGGATCGGGAAGGGCACGACTTCAGGCGTGCCATAAAGCGGCCAACAAGAGTTCGGCTTTAGCCGCTGAGGTACGCTCCTAAGCCGCATCACCAGACTGTCTACCTCTAAAGGAGTCGTACGGCAACCCTAGCTATCTTTGCGATAGAGGAGGTCCCGCATCGCTCGCCTCCGAGCCTCGTTCGCTTCCTTCAGACTCTTGCGCTCGTCGGCATCGTGGCTTTTTTTCGCTGCGGGCTGTGCGCATCTTCATCCTCGCTGCAAGCCGGGCAGCGGTTGGCAAAGCCGGGCTTATCCGGCTTCAGCTCAAACTCTTCTGAGCAAACCGCGCAGACTCGAATCGGAAATGCCATCCAAATATTATGCTACAGCTCCCGCGCAATTTTCATGGAAGCAGGCAGGCAAATTCCTCTAGTGGGGAGTTGTCAGTGCAATCGTGATGTTTCGCTAACGGCCTTACGAAAAGACAAAAGCGCCGGAGAGGAGTTCCGGCGCCTGAATTTTTCGGGAAGAGATGTTGGTCAGTAGCTCATTGAAGGCTTGTTGGTTGTAATGTCGCTCGATGTCATGTCGAATGTGAGCAGAAATCCGTTCGGGCCCTCGCGATAGGTTTCGAGCTCATTCGGCATCATCACGAATCCATCGTTGCGGGGCGTCCCCAGTATTTGACGTTCTTGAGCACCGCGGGTTCGTCCGTCATGCCCTGGAAGCGCTTGAGTTTGACCTCGGCCGTCTTTCCCCCGTTAACCAGCCCGACTCTCCTCCCATGCTCGCGAATCGCGCCCAGTATCCCGAGCGCTAGCGCGAGCGCAAGCCCTCCGTCCGAATTGCGAACGCGTTCTGTTCGCTTTCCAGAGCGGTCAAATATGCGTCGACCAGATGAACGAGTTCTTGCTTCAGTGCAGGAGAGCTCAGGGTGCCTCCGCGGGCGGCATCGTGAACCACCCCCTCGATCGCAGAGGATAGCACATGCGCTCGGACCTCGCTGCGCGGATTCGGGCCCGATCTTTCGCTCGCCGCGATCAGCTTGGCGTAGAGGTTCGAGTATTCACTCTCAAACTGCTGGTGTACGGATTTTGAAATTTTTCCGCGCGGAACGTCTTCGAGAAGCACGCGATGAAGCGAGGGATGAATGGAGTGGGCTGCGATCATCCCCGAGATCAGCCCTTCAATGCGTGCTCGGCGGGAGGTGTGTTCGTCCGCGATCCGCAGCGCCCCGAGCACATCATCAAAGTGGCGGCGCAGGATTGCCTCTACCAGTGCCAGCTTGTTTGGAAAATACTGGTACAAGGAACCGATGCTCACGCCGGCGGCGTCGGCCACCGCATTCGTGGTGAAGCGCCCCCAGCCTTGACGGTCGAGAATGCGAGCCGCGCCCTCCAGTATCGCTTCGACGGTTGTGCGGGCGCGCGCCTGGCGCGGCTCTTTTCTCATCATTCCGCGCGCCGCCAATATGCGAGTAGTCAAGAACGCTCCTCCGTGCAAATATGAGCATAACGCTCGCATTTGCTCAGGTTCTTGTCAAGAGCCCCGCGGCGAACGAAATTTCCCCTACAGGAGTATCCATGACCACCCTGCCAGGAACGAGTCGAGAAGTCAGATTGGCTGTCCAGCCTGCCGGTCTGCCCGGACCAGAGCACTTTGATGTGGTTGAGGTCCCGATGCCTGTACCACAGGTTGGCGAAGCGCTCATTCGAAATCGATATTTCCGGATTTCCGCCTCACTCCGCATGATGATCAGCGAAGGGGCAGAACGCGTGGAGGGCGTACCGTTTCCGGCTTTACGCCCCGGGGACACGCTCTGCGAGGAAACGGTTGGCGAGGTTTGGTCGGCTCCCACAGGTTGCGGACTGTCCGCCGGCGATAAGGTCCTGCACAATCTGGGATGGCGAGAGTTTGCGGCGGTCCCGGTGTGCGATTGCACCTTACTCGATGACGCGCTACTGGATGTAGCGGCGCATCTGGGACACGGGTGGACGGCCTACGCGGCTCTGACCCGTGGCGTACAGATTCTGCCGGGCGATACCGTATTCGTAACCAGTGCGGCTGGCGCTATCGGTTCGATGGCGGGGCAGATTGCGCGACTGTTGGGAGCGGGCCGGGTGATCGGCAGCACGAGTTCGCAGGAAAAGGCAAGACGATTGGTTTCAGAGTTGGGATATGACGGCGCGATCGTGCGTGACGAAAAGTCGTTGACGGCTCAGCTTGCCGAGGTTGCGCCCGACGGGGTGGACGTTTGCCTGGACACAGTGGGCGGCCCGCAATTGCAGGCCGCCGTCAAGGCTGCTCGAACCGGGGCTCGCTTCGTCGTGGTCGGGGCGTTGTCAGGACAGCTCGCCGCTCAAGGCACAGGCAGGACCGCGCCGGTACAACTTGATTCGTTTGACATTCTCCTGAAGAAGATCACGATGCGCGGTTACAGCGCGGATGACGATCCGGAGGTTCACGGGGAATGGACGCGCCGCTTTGCCGATTGGCTCCGATCAGGCGACATTTGCTTCCCGCATGTGACGATTGACGGCCTGGAGGCTGCACCTGGCGCCTTAAGAGATGTGACCAGAGGGGTGCATTTCGGGGTCGTACTGGTGAGGATTTGATTCCTTCCCATCACAAACTTCGGTGCATTGATAGTGAACGAATACGACGTTGGCGGAACAAGGAGCCTCCACCCCAAACGACCGTCCGAGACGCCCTCCGCCCTAGCCTTTGGCTTTCGCCAATCCCGCCAGCCCAACTCTCTTCCCATGCTCACGAATCGCGCCCAGAATTTCGAGCGCCAGTGCTAACGCGCGCCGTCCGTCCTCCAGCGACACCACCGGTGTGGACCGCTCCCGCACCGCATGCAGAAACGCTCGCAACTCCGCATGCAGCGGCTCTTCCGAAGTGACCGGCGGCTTGCCGACCTTAATTTGCGGATTGACCGTGGGCGTGCTCAACGCCGATCCATCTTCCCCTACCGTGAAAACCAGAACTTCCTGCCGTCCATAATCCACCGACACATATTGCCGGGGCTGAAAAAATCGCAGCTTGCGCACGCGCTCGGTCGAGACCCGGCTGGCGGTAAAGTTCGCTACGCATCCGGACTCGAATTCCAGCCGCACGTTGGCGATATCAACTTTGCCGGAAAGAATCGGCAGCCCCACCGCACGCACTTCCTTCACCGGTGAGCCGGCAAACGAAAGCACGATGTCGAGATCGTGGATCATCAGATCGAGCACCACGTCGACATCGAGCGAGCGCGGCGTGAACACGCTGAGCCGGTGTACCTCGAAGAACATCGGATGCGTGAGCAACGGAATCGTAGCCCGGACCGCCGGGTTGAAGCGTTCGAGATGTCCTACCTGCACCATGCGTTCGCTGGCGGTTGCGAGTTGGACCAACTCGTCCGCCTCGGCCAGCGACGCAGCCAGCGGCTTCTCAATCAGGACGTCCACGCCTCCGTTCATCAGCGCGCGCGCGACTTCCAGATGATGAACCGTAGGCGCTGCCACCGATGCTGCACGAATTTCGCTGTGCGTGGTCAGCATCTGCTCGACCGATCCAAAGGCGCGGCAGTCGAACTCGCGGGCCACCGCGTCGGCGCGATCCAGATTAGGGTCGACCACGCCCACCAGTCGAACCGGCTCCCCTTGCTGTTCGAGTTCTTTATAAACGCGGGCATGGTTGCGTCCAAAGACGCCCACTCCCACTACAGCGACGGAAATCGGATTGTTTGCTTGCAGGCGGGAACTCTCGGCTGGCTGGTTGCCACGTGGAACAAGGAATTGTAAACGCAAAACGATAGCAGAATCGCTAAATTCTTACTTCCCGTTCCGCGCCTTCTTCAAAATGGCAATCTGCCCCGCGTGATACAACTCGTGCTGCGCCACTCCGTGCAGCATGTAGTAGAAATCGTATTTCTTGCCGGGAACGCGGTCGCGCAATCTGGATTCCGGGAGCGCCTTAACGGTCTTCACCAGGGCATCGTGCGTCCGCTTCGTCTGAGCCACGGCCTTTCGCCAAGCGGCTTCTGTTGGCTTGGACACAACCGGAAAATTGGCGACACCGGTAAGTTGAACAGTCTCTCCGCCGATTCTGCGGCTAGCCGCGTCGTCCCAGGCGGCAATGTGCAGCACAAGTTCCCAGATGCTGTGAACATCAGGCAAAGGCGTGGCCGCAGCCGTGGCGGCATCCACATCCTGCAGCAGCTCCAGCAGCGCGGGACCGTGCCAGGCATCGCCTTCGAACGCGCGTCGCAACTGGTCGGAGATAAGAGCAGATTCGGAAGTGGTAGCAGTCATATTTATTGGTCTTATGATGTCAGTCCGCCACAATCGCGATGCCCGCCGCGTTGGCCGCGTCAAGAATTTTATCGCCATCGAGCAGCAAACATTTTCCCGCATCCAAAGCCAGGCAAGTCGCGCCGGCGGCCAGCATCACTTCAATCGTCTTGACTCCGATTACCGGCACGTCGAAGCGCATATCCTGGTTCGGCTTCGCGATCTTCACCACGGTAAGATCGCGGCTGAGCGTGGAGGCATCGCCGCGCAACGACCGCATAATCTGTCCCGCACGCTCGATGGTCGCGTCAGTCCCCTCCATCGCCTCCACCGCAACGCATGTGGCCTCGGCGATCACAACGGTCTGGCCAATGTCATGCTGCGCCATGTGCCGCGCCACGGTGCGGCCGTAGTCGATATTCTGTCGTTCCTGTTCGCTGGCCGCGCGGCTCGTGAGCACCCCCGGCTTCGCCAGTAGAGGCTCCAGAAGCCAGGTTGAATTCTCCAGAGTGATGCCTTCCTCCGCCAGAACTTTGGCCACGGCGCCGAGCAGACTATCGGTGTTGCGCGTGGTCAGTGAGAGTAAAACCTTCGCTAGCCGCCAGTCCGGCCGGATGGCAGAAAAAATCTGTTTGTGCTTCACCTGCCCCGCCATCACCGCGCGCTTCACGCCTTCGCGCCGAAATGTTTCAATCAGCTTCGAAAGCTCTCCCAGCGACAGCCAGTGCACCGACGCTGCGCGGTGCGACTCGATCTCAGAAAACGCCTCTTCCTTGATCGCGATGACAACCACTTCGTATCCCGAGGCACGCGCGGCGTCGAGCACAAGAAAGGGAAACTTGCCGTTGCCCGCGATAAGGCCGAGTTTCTTGTTGTGAGAAGGCATGAAGCAGACGCGAATCGGAGCAACGGGTCAGTCTAGCACTTGGGCACCGAAGGACGGGAAGCGCCGTGCTGCACCTTTTCCCAGACAATTTTCCAGCGTGTAACGGAGGGGTCATCTTTCTCAACATCGCTGAAGACCAGGCGGCGGCCTTCAAAGCGATAAGGCCGAATCTGCCGCGATCCCACATATCCGGGATTGGTAGCCACTTCCGGCAGATGAACAATCTGCTCCTGCTTCACGTCGATCTCATACCGGCCAGAGTAAGCAAGGGTGCCAGCTGCGGCAGCTATTTTTTCTTCCGGCGTGACATGCGCCGGATCGGCCCATTTGAAACGGTCGGGATTTGTAAGGACAGCGCACATGTAACCATCGCGCTGGTACATGAGGAAGCCCTTAGCGTGCGGCCCAAAGGCAGGAAAGGGGCGAGTGGTGCCGTCCTTCATGGTTTCTTCCGTGGAGACGAGCTTCCACGTGCCCAGAATTCGATCACGAACCTCTGATTCCACGGCAGCCCCCACCGAGCAACTCCACTCATTTGATAATTCCCCGCGCCGACGCCTCGATGAACCGGATCAGCATGTCCACATCCTCACCGCGATCCGCCTCGGATTTCAGCTTCTCCAGCGCCTGTGACGTATTCATCTTCGACGCCAGCAAAGTTTTATACGCATGGTGAATTTTACGAATGCGCTCCGGCGAAAAGCCACGGCGCTCGAGTCCGACCTTATTCATTCCATAGGCGTGCGTGTCGCGCGCCGCCGAGGTCATGGAAAACGGCAAGACATCCTGGGTGATGGTGGTGCCGCCTCCGATGTAGGAATGCGCCCCAATGCGCACAAATTGATGCACCGGGCAAAGCGCACCGACCACCGCCCATTCTTCCACCGTCACATGCCCGCCCAGCGTCGCGCCGTTCACCAGCATGCAGTGGTCGCCAATCACGCTATCGTGTCCGATGTGGGCGTAGGCCATGATCAAAATATGGCTGCCGATACGAGTGAGTCCGCCGCCTTTCACCGTACCGCGGCTGATGGTCACGCACTCGCGAATCTCATTGTGATCGCCGATCTCCAGCCGCGTAGGCTCGCCCCGATAGGAAACATCCTGCGGAGCCATCCCGATGGCGCAGAAAGGAAAGAATGCGTTGTCAGCGCCGATTTTCGTCGGCCCGTCGATCGCGACATGCGATACAAGGCGACAACCCTCCCCCAGTTCGACGTCAGCTCCAATCACGCAATAAGGTCCGACTTGGCAAGAGGTTGGGACTTTCGCTCGCGGATCAATGATTGCAGTAGGATGGATTGCCGTGGGATGGATGGCTGAAGGATGGATCGGGGTGGAATCAACGTTCATGGTGGTTTTTTGAGTCATCGGCAGCTCTCTTGCACTTGCGCTCGCTTTATTCCACAGCAGAGCCGTCAGAGCCGTCGCCGCGTCCCCGCGAACTGTCGATAAGCTGGCAGGAAACCGTTGCCTCCGCCACCCGTTTGCCCGCGACGAACGCGACTCCGTGCATCTTGGCTGCAGTCATGCGCGGAATGACGCGCCAACCCATCACTTCCACCTCGATCCGCAGTTGATCACCCGGGCTTACCGGACGGCGAAACTTGGCGCGCTCGATGCCGGTGAAGACCATCACTTTATTGTTACGATCATCCACTTCCGTGAGCAGCAACGCTCCACCCGCCTGCGCAATCGCTTCCACGATCAGCACTCCCGGCATGATCGGCAATCCCGGAAAATGGCCGTTGAAAAACGGTTCGTTGATCGTCACGTTCTTGATGGCCACGATTCTTTCTTTGCGCTTTAACTCCAGCACGCGATCGATCAGCAGCAAAGGATAGCGGTGGGGCAGGATCTTGAGGATGTCGTGAATATCGAGCGCAATCTTGTCTACAGCCGCCGGGGCGGCGTTCACGGGTGGAGTGGTCTCAATCATGGATTCTCTCAAACAGCCTGAAGATTATACTGTACCGCGTCGTGTTCCCGGCAGCGCAGTAGACTTGAGTCAGCAAAGGGGAATCGTGGCGAGTAAGAAAACTGCAAGACCGACCGTTGTCCCGTCCAGCGTAGGGCCGGACCGGCTGCGCTACTTCGAAGAGCGTCAGGACCAGATTGTCGAGACCATCCGGGCGCTGGTAGAAATCGAATCGCCCAGCGACAACAAGCCAGCGGTCGACAGAATTGCCGCCGTTCTGGCGCAGAAGTTCGAAGCCCTCGGCGGACGAACTCGCCTCCATCGCAGTGCCGATTTCGGCGACAGTTTGCAGATCGACTTCGACGGCGATCGCCTTGCGCCGGCCAAGCGCAAACCAGTCCTGCTGCTGGGCCACTATGACACGGTCTATCCGCTGGGCACTTTGGTGAATATGCCATGCAAAATTGAAGATGGCCGATTGCTCGGTCCGGGCGTTCTCGATATGAAGTCGGGCATCGCGCTTATGCTCCACGCCGTTGCGGCGCTGCAAGCCTGGCACGGCGGACTTCCCCGGCCGGTCACGGTTTTTCTGGTTTCCGATGAAGAAGTCGGCAGCCGGTCTTCCCGTAAAATCACCGAGGCGTTGGCCAGAGAGTCCGCCGGAGTGCTGGTCCTCGAGCCCGCCGCTGGACTCCGCGGTTCCGTCAAGACTGCGCGCAAGGGCGTCGGCGAATACACGTTGCGCGTCAAAGGCGTCGCCGCACATGCAGGCCTCGATCCCGGCAAAGGACACAGCGCGATCCTCGAGCTAGCGCGGCAGATTGCGGTCATCTCCAAACTGAATAATCTGCGAGCAGGCCTGTCGGTAAATGCGGGCGTGATCGAGGGCGGAACGCGCACCAATGTGGTTGCCGCCGAGGCCTCCGTCGGCATTGATGTGCGCATTAAGCGCGCAAAGCAAGCCTCCGGACTCGATCGCAAATTTCGTTCTCTCCAGCCCTTTGACAAGCATTGCAGGCTCGAGATTTCAGGCGGCATTAATCGCCTTCCCATGGAGCGAACCGCCGGAGTTGTCGCGCTGTATAAAAAAGCTCAGGAGATCGCCAGCCATGTGGAATGGGAGCTGGAAGAAGCCGCAGTCGGCGGCGGTTCTGACGGCAACTTTACCGCCGGCATAGGGATTCCCACTCTCGATGGCCTAGGCGGTGTGGGTGAAGGAGCACACGCCCTGCACGAGTTCATCGTCATTTCTGAACTGCCTCGCCGCGTGCTGCTCCTCGCAGGCATGATCGAGAGTGTTTAACGCTTCTTTGACTCCGCCGGTAGCGTAGCCTAGAATTTTATTAGCAACTTCGCTTGCTTTATGCGAGGTTATGTCCCGAAGTGCTGAGATGGAGGAGTTATGGGTGAATTTTCGCCGTTTCATTGGCTGTTAGTGATCGCGATCGCCCTTCTACTCTTCGGGACGAGCAAGTTTGCCGCCGTCGGCAAAGGGATCGGTGAAGGCATCCGCAATTTCAAGGCTGCGATGAAAGAAGGCGAAAAAGAAGGCGACGCCGACAAGACAGCGAAGAAAGAAGAAGAGAAAAAATCCTAATCGCCCGTTGCTCTGCTTTTATTGACCTGCACCACTGACCTGCCCAGAAATATTTCAGACCACTCCTCGTTCGCGCAGCATGGCATACACCCGCGCCACCGGCAGCCCCACCACATTGCTGTAGTCGCCTTCAACGCGCGGAATCCAGCGCGAAGCAATCCCTTGAATCCCATAAGCCCCAGCCTTATCCATCGGTTCGCCAGTGGCGACGTAGTCGCGAATCTCACTCTCAGAAAGTTCGCAGAACGTCACCAGCGTTGTCTCGGAGGCAGTGTCTGTTCCACTGGCCAGCTGGCACCTGGCGACTGGCAACTGAACCGACGGCATCCGGCCCCACCACGCATACTCCGGTAATCACTGCGTGCGTTCTTCCCGACAAAAGCCGCAACATCCGGGCTGCATCGTTAGCATCGCCCGGCTTTCCGAGGATCGTGTCATCGACAACCACAATCGTATCGGCACCCAGGACATAGCTCTGCGGATGGCCCTGAAAAACCGCCAGCGCTTTTTCCCGCGCCAGCCGCTCGGCACATTCCTGAGCGCCCTCGCCCACGCGTGGGCTCTCATCGATATCAGCAGGCTGCACCGTGAACGGAATGCCCGCGTTGCGCAGCAACTCCTGACGGCGCGGCGAAGCGGAAGCGAGAATCAGCATGCGATCTGAATTCTAATCAAAAAATACCGGGTCCCGAGTTGCGAGTACCGAGCAAAAACCCAACACCTGCCAGCAACGCAAACTCTCGATACTCGGTGCTCGGTACTATCTGCTTCCCACCAACCCGCGCACCGATTCAATCAGCTTGGCCGAGTCATACCCAACGCCGTCTTTAAACACGATTTCGACGTTCTCAATGTCTTCAATTTTTTTCGACGGATCGCCCTTGATCACGACTATGTCAGCCTGTTTGCCAGCCGCTATTGTGCCGATGCGATCCAGTTCACCCAGGTACTGCGCACCGTTGTAGGTTGCGATGTGAACTGCTTCCAGCGGTGTGAATCCTGCCTCCACCAGCAACTCCACTTCCCGCTGATCGCCGAATCCCGCGAGATCTCCTCCGATCCCTGTCGGGTCTTCGCCCGCCATCAGCAGCCCTCCTGCTTTCACAAAGGCTCGCTCAAATTCTTTCTCCTGCTCGAACATCCGCCCCCATGGCCGCGGCTGCACTTCCCCCGTCTTCGGATCATGGAAGGGAAGGTCAAATTCCACTCGCGTCTCCAGATAATCGTTTCGCGCCGCTTCTGACATCGCGCTCAGAACTCGCGATTGCAGCGGCGCCTTGTCGGCCACGAAAAGTTCAAACACCGGCAGAGTCGACGTGATTGCCACGTGATGCGCCACCAGATCCTGAATCATCTCCTGAATTGGCGGATCGCTGACTTGCATATTTCCCAGGCTCCTGACCACCTCGGCCATCGAAGCCAACGAGCCGCTCGGGCATTGGTCTGGCTTTTTGCCGGGGAAAAATTCGGTATCCACGGTAATACCGTGTTCCAGATCGTCAATGCCAAGGCCCGCTGCTTCGCGAAAGCCAATCGAGCAAAGATGGCCTGTAACTTTCAGCCCTCGCTTATGCGCCGCGTCGATTCCGGCTTTGAGCACAGCTCGGGAGAGAAAGTTATATGCCTTGAAATTATCCACGCCGCGGTCCGCCCAGAAATTAACCGTCGCCACCGCCTCTTCCGGAGTTCTCAAATAGGTCATCTGCGGCGCCCAGCTGCCCGGACCCTCCAAATACGGCCCGGTCACGTGCATGTGAGGTCCGGCCGCTTCGCCGCCGTCGATCTCTCTTTTCAGCGCCAGATCCATATAGGGTTCAATGCTACCCGCAGTGCGGACCGTAGTGACTCCTCCGGCCAGGTAGAGTCGCGGAAAACTGATCGGCATCTCGTGAAAAATTGCGTCTCCCGCCGGATAAAACATGTGCTCGTGCATTCCGACAAGACCGGGAATCACCGTGTACCCGTGAAGATCCAGCACCTGCGCGTCTTTCGGCGCATATACCGTGGAATCATCGCCCACTGCCGTGAACTTCCCGTTGCCGAGAATGACGGTCTGATCCTCGCGTGCTGCTCCACCCGTTCCATCGATCACGCGCACATGTGTGAGCGCGACCACCGGCGAGTCCACCTTCACAAAGGCGCGTACCTGCGGCGCAAGAGTTTGAGCGGAGGCGATGCCAGCCGCGATCACAACGCAGGCGAATGTAAGAAAAACCTTCCGCATACACACCACCCCCCCGGAAGAAATCTGGTCGCAGGATTGTAACGGATTGCGTGACTCTCAGCGAGCCGTGAACGTGAAACCTAGTCACCGATCAACTCGAGTCGATTCCCGAACGGATCGTGAACGTGGCAACGCTTCACGCCCGGGATATCGTCAGGCTCGTTCACCTCGATTCCCCCGCTTCGCAGTCGCTTCACGAGAGCTTCGTACTCAGCGCAGCGAAGCGCTGGGTGCGCCTTCTTCGCGGGACGGAAGTCCTTCTCCACTCCGAGATGAAGTTGCACGCCGCCACTTGCAAACCAGCATCCGCCGCGCTTGGCCAGCTCTGGAGGCTTCGGCACATCCATCATTCCCAGCACTCCTGCGTAGAAGGCGCGCGCCTTTCCTTCTTCGCCGGGAGGCATCGCCAGTTGAACGTGATCGATCGCAGTGAACACAGCTTCGCTCATACTCGCATGCTAACTGAGCGGCTCGTCAGAGAGAACCGCTGCCCGCCTGCTAAAATCAAAGGTTAGCCCACATCCTATGGACGCAGCTTTCCTCCGCAACTTTGCCATCATCGCGCATATCGACCACGGTAAGTCCACGCTGGCCGACCGCCTGCTCGAGCTGACCGGCTCGCTCACCGCGCGCGAGATGCAGGCTCAGGTGCTCGACTCCATGGATTTGGAGCGTGAGCGCGGCATCACCATCAAGGCCCACGCCGTGCGCATGATGTATACGGCGCACGACGGCCAGACTTATCAGCTCAACTTGATTGACACTCCCGGCCACGTTGATTTTTCCTATGAAGTGTCGCGCTCGCTCGCCTCGTGCGAAGGTGCGTTGCTGGTGGTCGACGCTTCGCAAGGCGTCGAAGCGCAAACCCTGGCCAACTCCTATCTTGCGATCAATCACGGCCTCGAAATTATTCCCGTCATCAACAAGATCGATCTGCAAAGCGCCGATATCCCGCGCACGAAAGAAATGATCGAAAGCGCCGTTGGTCTCGATGCTTCCGATGCGGTGCTGATCAGCGCCAAGACCGGCCAGGGCGTGCCCGACGTGCTCGAAGCCATCGTGAAGCGCGTGCCTCCGCCGAAAGGAAATCCCGACAACCGGCTCCAGGCGCTCATCTTCGATTCCTGGTTTGACGCCTACCGGGGCGTAATCGTCCTCACGCGCGTCTTCCAGGGAACGCTGCGCAAGGGCCAGAGGATTCGCCTGTGGTCGAATGGGACGACCTTCGATGCGGAAACGCTGGGCGTGCTCACGCCCAAGCCGGTGGAGATTGACGAGTTGAAGGCGGGCGAAGTCGGATTCCTGATCGCGAATATCAAGAATGTTGCCGACACGAAAATTGGCGACACCATCACCGACGACGCCAACCCCGCCTTCGACGCCCTTCCCGGCTTCGAAGAGATCAAGCCCATGGTGTTCGCCGGCCTCTATACCGTGGACGCGCACGAGCACACTCGCCTGCGCGAAGCTCTGGAAAAGCTGCGTCTGAATGATTCTTCATTTTTCTTCGAACCGGAAAGTTCCGTGGCCCTGGGCTTTGGCTTCCGTTGCGGCTTCCTCGGCCTGCTGCACATGGAGATTATTCAGGAGCGCCTGGAGCGCGAGTTTGCCCTCGAACTTATCACCACCGCTCCCGGCGTCCGTTACAAGATCACCAAAACCGACGGCGAGTTGATCGAAGTCGATAACCCTTCGCGCTGGCCCGACCCCAGCGAGATCGCCAAAATCCAGGAACCGGTCATTCTGGCGACGATCCTTACCAACGAAGAGTACGTTGGCGGCATCTTGAAGTTGGTCGAGGACAAGCGCGGCAAGCAGAAGACCTTCGAATACGTCAGTTCCTCGCGCGTAATGTTGCACTATGAGTTACCGCTGAACGAAATCGTCCTCGATTTTTACGATCGCCTGAAGTCGGTCTCGCGCGGTTACGCTTCGCTCGACTATCACCTCGCCGACTACTGGGAGTCGCCGATGGTCAAGCTCGATATCCTGGTGGCCGGCGAGCCTGTCGACGCCCTTTCGATCATCGTGCATCGCGATTTCGCCTACGAACGAGGCAAGGCGCTGGTCTCGAAAATGCGGCAATTGATTCCCCGGCAAATGTTCGAAGTTCCCATCCAGGCCTCGATCGGCGCGAAAATCATCGCCCGCGAAACCGTCTCCGCCATGCGCAAAAACGTCTTGGCCAAATGCTACGGCGGCGACATCTCGCGAAAACGGAAGCTCCTCGAAAAGCAGAAGGAAGGCAAAAAACGAATGAAGCGCATCGGCCGCGTCGATATACCCCAGGAGGCGTTTCCTTGCGGTCCTGAAGGTTGGCGAGGACAGCGATTAACCGGTATCGCGGCGGAAATCGGAAGGCCCAGAAACCGCCAAATGTGCAAAACCCCAAATCAGGAATCGCCTGAGATTTCGCGGTTCCCGTCCGTGTTAATAGCGAGTGAATTGTCTAACTGGTTACTATTCAGAGCCTTAGAGGCCTGAAACCCGAGTGTAGTGATTTACCTCACCAATCTTTACCTTTAGGCATTTTCTCCGCAGCCAGCCATTCCACAAGCTTTTCCACAGCCTAATATGCCGCCTGCAACTCAAAGCGCCTAATGTACTTACGGGACGAAGCTACAGGAATTCCTGTAGCTCGTAAGTCACTCCTCAGGCGGCAGCCCGCCCTCCACCATTGTCTCGAATCTGGTGCAACTTTTGAGGAACGCCAGAGTGACTCGACCGATGGGACCGTTGCGCTGTTTGGAAATAATGATCTCTGCTTTCCCTTGCAGATCGGGATCGTCCTGCTTGTAAACCTCTTCGCGGAAGATGAACATCACCAGGTCCGCATCCTGCTCAATCGATCCCGACTCGCGCAGATCGGCGAGTTGCGGACGATGATCTCCGCCGCGGCTTTCCGGAGCGCGGCTTAACTGCGAGAGCGCGATCACCGGCACGCTGAGTTCCTTCGCCAGCGCCTTCAGTCCACGCGAAATTGCCGACACTTCCTGCGTGCGGTTTTCATAACGCTTGCTCCCGCCCGACATGAGCTGGAGATAATCCACGATCAGCAGATCGAGCCTGCCCTGTGATTGCTTCAACCGCCGCGCCTTCGCCCGCATCTCGCTCAACGAAATGCCGGGCGTGTCATCGATAAAAATCGGCGCATGCGCCAGTTGCTCCATGGCGCGCACCACCTTCCGCGTATCGTCCTGCCACAGCGACCCGGTGCGCATTTTGTGCGCGTCAACTTTTGCCTGCGAACAGAGCAGGCGCATCAGCAGCGCCTCGCGCGACATTTCCAGCGAGAACACTCCCACCACCTGCTGATCTTCCACCGCCGCGTTTTCCGCAATGTTCATGGCGAACGCCGTCTTGCCCATCGAAGGCCGTGCCGCAATGATCACCAAATCAGATCTCTGCAACCCGCTGGTCATCTCGTCGAGATCGGTGTAGTGCGTGGCCAAGCCCGGTAATCCGCTGCCCGCGTTGCAGCAGCGCATCCACCGAGCCGAACGACTCCCGCACAATCTCCTGCACGCCCATGAAGCCGCGCCCAATGCGCTTTTCCGAAAGCTGGAAGATCGCAGCCTCGGCATCGCTGAGTACTTCCTCCGCCGCATCGGATTGATCCGCCGCCCGCGCAATCGCCGTATTCGCCGCATGAATCAGCCCGCGCAGCAGGGCCTTGTCGCGCACGATCTTGACGTAATGCTCAATGCTCGGCCGGTCCGGCACGCCATCCAGCAGGCTCGACACATAGCCCACATCGCCGATCGCCTGCAGATCCTTGTGCCGGTCGAGCTCGTCAATCAGCGTGATCATGTCAATCGGACGCGATGATTCCGCCAGATCGACCATGCGCCCGTAAATCCGCCGGTGCGAGTCGAGCGAAAAATCCTCGATCCGCAAATGCTCCGCCGCCTGGTTATAAGCAAAGTTGTCGAGCAGGATCGCGCCCAGAATCGAGCGCTCCGCCTCTACGTTCGCGGGTAGCGTGCTGATGTTGTAGTCAGTAGTTGCCATTTACACACACCAAGGTCAATGCCCTGCATCGGCCGCAAGGCGAATACAAAGCGAATATTATGTTAGGTAATCAGTCCGTGTAAAGAGCGGCCCGACCCCGTGAATCTAGCCGCGAACATAGAGCGGGGACCACGTTGGTGAATACAGGCTAAACGCGCAAGAAAGAAACGCCAAGGCGAAAGCAACCGAGCCATGAAGATAAGTTGTGAAGAACCTAACTTTTCTGTGGAGGGTCGTACTAAAACGAGTCTGTAATTTGCCGAGTCTCGTCATTCGAGTTAGACGCTTCTTGTGTTTGTCTTAACATCGGGACTCCCCAGAAACAATCACCGAAAAAGCCAAGCCACAAACTTTCCAACCTCCGCCAGAAAGCAACCGAACAAGAGAGTCCTCAGCGTGATCTTTTCGCACAGTGCGTAGAATTGATCTACGCGCGTCCCTATCAGTTCGAGCTTGTTTCTGCTGGCCACTAACTCCTACCTACCGTAAGTGTCGAGACAGCATAAGCAAACGTAAAGCGAATTTGCACCGCGAATTGTGCAGAAGCTGTGAACCCTCTCGATATCCTGTGGAAGTCCCGGGAAAATCAGTCCTAAACAGAGACTCATGCGCCGCAGTAGGAGACCTGCGAGTTGAAGAAGTAAACGATTCGCTTTGATCCGTGAAAATCCGTGGCAAAAAAAGCGGTGAGAAAGGCGTCGAAACAAATGCGGCCCGAAGGGCCAGCCACCCTTCGAGCCGCATCGTTCGTGGACCTTCGAAGCTTGCCTTCCCGCCGCTTTCGGCAGCGGGACGACGGCACCGGTCCGACAGCACTCACGTGTGAGCGCCACATTTACCAGTGCGGTTGCGGAGCCGCGATTCCAGGAATCACTACTCAGCAACTTCTGCGGTTAGCCAGCAGCCCAACCCAGCTCACAGAGCGGGAAGTGGAGGAGGCCGCAATGCCCGGGCAACCGGTGTGCGCTCGCGCGCTTCCGATTTTCCCCCGGCAATTCACCCTCGAGAATCGCCGGTCTGCCGCCAGCTTGGCCGCAATCATCGTGGCAAACCCCAGAAGGTCCTACGTTTTCGGTGAACCCACTGTGCGGCAGATTGTTGCGCGCCGCAATCGAAAAACATTTCGCCCTTGTGCAGAAACTGTGGACGATAGGACTTCCTTGTGGAAGCCTGAGGAAAACTTAGAAGGAACTTTTCTCGATCCCTGGCAGCCCTTCAATCGATTCAATGATTTAGGATTTACGACTCAATGACTTATACGATGTTAAATAAATTCCCTGGAATCGCGCGGCGCCACAGCCGCCTCGTCCAGCCAGTCTGACGAAACTTCTTCCGCACAAGCCTCGATCTCGATCTGTCCTCCCGTGGAGTCTGGATTGGGACCAAGCAGCTGCCACGCCTCGCGATACTTCTCGTAATTCGTCCGACTGCTCCCCGTGTGCAGCGTGATATTCTCCATCCCCTGAACTTCTTCTTCCGGAATGATGTACCACGCATTCTCAAACACAATGTAAGCCGCAAGAAAATCGAACGATCCGCGCGGATACGGTTTGTTCCCACTGCGTACCTTGCAGATCCATCCCTGCTCCAATTCGAACACAGTGGATTTCACCTGCACTGCCACAAAATGCCCCGGCCGCCCCGCCACAAAGTCATAACTCCTCGAGTCTCCCCACGGCCTGCTGACCTCCAGCCCAAGCTCCGTGGCGTGTGTCATAAAACCATCTCCGCCCACTCGCCGCGCAGTTTTTTGCCAGCAATCTTCGGTTTCCGTTTTTCCATTGACCTACCCAAGAAAGTAAAAAGGCAGCATCCGGGGGAAAACTCGCGAATGCCGCCTTATCTTTTTATTCGACAGCAATGAAAAGCCAAAGGCAAGAAAATTGCCAGGAAAAAGTGGGAACGCTTCCCGAAACAGGAATTGCGGCGAGATAACGATGGGCGAGACGTGAGCTTCTACCGTCCCAGCGGGACTGGTTCCATTCTCGGTGGACTTACCCAGGGCTTGCGCCCTGGGCTGTGATATCTGCCGCCCCTTCGGGGCTGGGCTTTGCAGGCGCGTTCCGCCCCTCCATTTGCAGGAATAACGAGATAAATTTGCGGGCCCTTTCCGCGTCCATTTTCGGGAAGACGGCAATAGATGTCTGCAGCATGGTGATATCCGTCACGCCCTCCCCGCGCTGATCGGCGCCACAATGGACTAGCCGCAAAGCGGCGACAGATTGGCAGCCCAGGGCGTAAGCCCTGGGTGTGAGACGAAATCCGAAAACAAGCCCTGAAAGGGCGAAAGAAACGTGGCGCAGACCTGCGGCAATGTCGTGGTGCACCTGATCTTCAGCACCAAAATGCGTAAGCCTCTAATTACGCCAGATATTCGCTCCGACCTTTTTGCCTATCTCGGCGGCATTGTCCGGGAGATGCGCGGTACCGCACTGATCATTGGCGGGACCCGCGACCACGTGCATATGCTCATACGCATTCGTCCCGCCCAGTCCATTGCCGAGATCGCACGCCTCGTCAAGACCAATTCGTCAAGGTGTATGCACGAGAAGGGCTACAGGGAGTTCGCCTGGCAAGCTGGATACGGAGTATTTAGCGCGAGCGAATCAAGCATTCCGGCGCTCACCAGGTACATCGCTATGCAGGAGGAGCACCACCGGAAGCAATCATTCCAAGAAGAATTTGTGGCGTTTCTGAAGAAGAACAAGGTCGACTATGACGAACGCTATATATGGATTTGATCCTCTTTCGTCGACCTCGACCGCACAGCCGCAGAGCGGCGAAGGAATGCAACACACGGCGTGAGCCGCGGGACAGCAGTGGAACAGAAACAAGCCCCGGAGGCGTCAGACAATAGCTCGGATGTAATTCCGGGGAAAGGCCTTAGAACTCAAACTTGTTTTTATCGAACAACCTCCAATCAGTTTGATAATGTTCGGATTTGTCTAGCCAACAGAAGTTCGGGCTGCTCGAAAACACCAGCCCTTGCGCATGGAGCATCATCATGGTGTTAAGACGAGCAATGAGCATCTCGGTAAGGTGCAGGGGGCTAAATTTCGACAAGGTCCCATGAAGCACAACATGTCGGCTAACGGGAAAGATAACCACGCCAGCGTTGGCGAAACCGACCGTCCGTCTTTTCTCTCCGTCGAGCGCAACTGGATCATCAGACGCGATGAAACTCCCTTTCCTGCTGATGGAGACCTGCCAATGTCTTTTCAGTAGGGAGGGCGCTATCGCCTGCGCACCTTGGAGCGCTTGATGCACATACCACTCCGTCTCGGCGGATAGGGAATATTGCTCGGATTCCACGAATTCACGCATTTTGTGGTAATCGGCCGCAGGATCGTCGAGAGACTGGTTCAGCTTCTTCAAGACACGTTTCCACGAAGCAGGACTCTCAAGCGCCTTTTTCATGGTCGCCCGATTGATTCCGTGAGCGATCGAGAGCATCTTAGGTCGGAAAGCCGGAACCCTCGTCCACTGAACTGCCATAAACACACATAGTCCTTCGAGTTCTTGTCGTGTCGGGCCCGCGCAGCTCTTCGTCAAGCGCCTTAAGTACGGGCGCAATTCCATCCTCAATCTTGGAATAGAGCTCTTCCACAACAACCGGATCTTGCTCAGGCGAGGAAACGCGATAGAAATCCCGCTGGTGTCCAGCCTTGGGTGGGGTCGTAGGCCACTGCCTTTTTCTATTGAAGTCAGTGACCCAGAGCCGACCGTCCTTCTGCCCCGAATCGGTGAATCCGGCCAACCAGCACTGCGGGACGTAATGGTGAGCTCGAGGCTCGGGCTTGGTATCTCGTGTCATCTAAGATCCTTCGACTCCGCAGAACGATTCGGGTCCGCGAATCGTTCCGCCCCGCTCAAGGATGACAGAGCTAGTGTTTAACTCCATCCCTGAACGCCCGCAGCTTCCGCGAGCGATGGCGCAGCTTGGGCCAAAAAGCAAAAGCCCCGAGAGTCACTCGGGGCCTTTAAATGGGTACTAACCGCCGCCTGCATCTTCAATTTTAGTCCGACAAGAGAGCTTGTCAAGACTCATCCGTAACGTCGAGTGACCGCGCGGAGGGCGAGGGACTCGAACCCTAGTGGCTGACGAAGCCACTCGACCGCTTCGCAGGCGGCGGCCAGTACCCACTGGCAACGCCCTCCACAACCGCCGTCCCGCGCCGACTCAATTCTATGGGGACGAATCGCATCTCCAGGGAACGAAGCCGAGAATATTTCGGCTCTCCTCCCAATTTGGAAAACAAAAAAGGCACGACCGAAGCCGTGCCTTAAGGTCCATCCGAGTTAATCCGTGGCTAATCCTTTAGTCTCTAACTCCATCCATGAACGCCCGCAGCTTCCGCGAGCGCGAGGGATGACGCAGTTTGCGCAGCGCTTTGGCTTCAATCTGGCGGATGCGTTCGCGGGTTACGGCGAACGATTGCCCGACCTCTTCCAAAGTGTGCTCGCTACCGTCTTCGAGACCGAAGCGCATCTTGATGACTTTTTCTTCGCGTGGGGTCAGCGTGCGCAGGACCTGTCCAGTCTGGTCCTTCAGGTTCACGTTGATCACCGCTTCGGCGGGTGAGACGACGGCGCGGTCTTCGATGAAGTCGCCCAAGTGCGAATCTTCCTCTTCGCCAATCGGCGTTTCGAGAGAGATCGGCTCCTGTGCGATCTTCAGCACTTTCCGCACTTTCGCTACCGGAATGTCCATGCGCTTGGCGATTTCTTCACTCGTAGGTTCGCGTCCCAGTTCCTGCACGAGCTGCCGCGAGGTGCGGATCAGCTTGTTGATCGTTTCGATCATGTGCACCGGGATGCGGATCGTACGCGCCTGGTCAGCAATGGCACGAGTAATCGCCTGCCGAATCCACCACGTGGCATACGTGGAAAATTTATAGCCACGGCGGTATTCGAATTTGTCCACGGCTTTCATCAGGCCGATGTTGCCTTCCTGAATCAGGTCGAGGAACTGCAGGCCGCGGTTGGTGTACTTTTTCGCGATCGAAACCACCAGACGGAGGTTGGCCTCGATCAGTTCGCGCTTGGCCTGCTCCGCGTCCATGTCGCCCTGTATGATTTCGCGCTGCGTGCGCTTGATCTCCTGGAACAACAGGCCGGCTTCGACTTCGAGTTTTTCAATCTCGCTTCGTACCGCGCGCGACTGCCGGCGATATTCTTTTTTTTGATCCTCGCTGCGCGTGGCGTCGGCTTTCCGCTCCAGGTTCTGAGCCTGCCGATCGAGCGACCGCATGCTGTCGACGGTTTTGTTGACCCGGTCGATCAGCCGCTTGCGTTCGGCGTTGGTAAAGCCGAGTTTGCGCACCGCGATAGAAACCCGCACGATGGCGCGGGCGAAGTTGCGGCGAGCGCGGCGATGGTCCTTCGGGCGTTTCTTCAAAGATACGGCGGCGTATTTTTCCTGCACCACGGCAACTTTCTTGTAAAGCTTCGCCATGGCGTCGATCTTGCCGGTAAATTCGTTCAACCGGTTCTGCAGGATCTCGTCGGTGATCTCCTCCTCATCGAAGGTCACGACTTCCTTGATGGAGCGCACACCTTTCTTGAGGTCCTCGCCCATCGCCAGCAGTTCGTGAATCACGATGGGGGATCGGGAGAGCGCCTTGAGCACGCGGATCTGGCCGCGCTCGATGCGCTTGGCGATTTCCACTTCACCTTCGCGGGTGAGCAGGGGAACGGTTCCCATCTCGCGTAGGTACATGCGGACGGGATCGTTGGTTTTTTCGAGAGCCCCGGGCGTGAGGTCGAGCTCAACGTCCTCACCCTCTTCGCCTTCATCGAACTTCTTATCGAGCGCGGCGGAGGGCAGTTTCGGGCCCTCCAGCACGTCGATGCCTTGCGTTCCAATCGTTGTCAGCAGGTCGTCCAGGTCTTCGGGACTAACCACGTCGTGAGGGATGAGTTCGTTCACCTGGTCGTAAGTGAGATATCCCTTCTCTTTCCCGGCATCGACCAGCTTTTTTATGTCGTCGTACTTGTCTTCAAGAGCCAAGAGGTGTTCCTCAAATTCTTCAATTCGCTCGCGAGGGAGCGTATCGTAGCGTTCTCACAGGTGGGAATCTGGGGTAGCGCGGAGTTGTGCACTAGCACAAACCTATGGAGTTTAGCACATAAGTGCTGGCCGGTCTATCACTTGCCCGCCAAAAAACTCTCTCGCCCGCCGCTATCTCTAACTCCGCTAAATACTTAGATGGCTTTAATAGCGTTTTTGTTTCATCAATTACTTGCGTTCTGTCGTTCAGGCGGCATCGTCGCCCTCCGCCGGCAAGCTTGGGTCCATCAAGGCACGCTTGATGCGCTCGAGTTCGCGAAGCAGCTGATTTCGCTGGACGGAGTCCTGACCTTTTTCCGATTGCAACTCTCGAAGAACTCGCGCCATATCCCGCTTGAAATGAATTTTCCGCAGCGCCCGGACCGCGCGTTCCAGAAGTTCGGGTGTGAGTTCCTCGTCTTCTTTCAACAGAATCGAAGCTAGTAAACGGCGATCCGATTCAACCTGGGGCACATCCATTACATCGGCAGTTGCGCCGCCGGCATTGAGCAGTGCCTCGACCAGCGATTCGGTCGCCATCCCACGATGGAGCCCTTCGCTCTGGAAAGCGTATTGCGCCTGGCGCGCGGGATCGAACTCCTCCTCGGCGCCATCGCGTGCAGAAAAATGCTCGGACCCTGATTGCATCTGCCGCGCCGAGGCCAGCGCTCGTATGAGAATGCGCTCGGCGTCGGTGGCCTGCGCATCTACTGGGGCCTTCACCGTGGCGGCTGAACGATCGGCAGCGACATGGCGCAACTCCTGCCGCAGGACGGACGAATCGATTCCCAGCTTCTGGGCAATTTCCTGGCCTAACTCATCGCGCACAATC
This sequence comes from uncultured Acidobacteriaceae bacterium, assembly GCA_963782835.1. GTDB lineage: Bacteria > Acidobacteriota > Terriglobia > Terriglobales > Acidobacteriaceae > Sulfotelmatobacter. The sequence goes on from CAWALR010000020.1 coordinate 57,535, forward strand.
CGGCTGGGCACGCGCTGGATGTGAGGCAGGAGATAGTTCACTGCCTTCACTTTGCCTTCAGCGCTGCGCACGGGAAAATGAGTTCGCGCACGTTCGATCAAGTAGTCGAAGTATTTCTGCGAGCCTCGCAGCGCCGTACCGTAGGCGTCCTTGCCCTTGCGCCGGATGTAGAGATCGGGATCGAAGCCCTGCTCGAGCGTCAGGACCTTGATCTGAAAATCTTCTTCCACCAGCAAACCAAGTGTGCGTTCCGTCGCCTTGGCTCCGGCGGTATCAGGATCGAAGTTGACCACAACGTTCTTGCTGAAGCGGCCCAGCAGCTTGGCCTGGATCTCGGTAAACGCCGTGCCCGAGCTGGCGATCACGTTGTGAAAACCGGCAGCGTAAACGGAAATGCAATCCATCTGGCCCTCGACGAGGATGGCATATTCCAGCTTGCGGATCGCTTCTTTTGCGTGGTCGAGGTTGAACAGAACCCGGCCTTTGGAATAAATGCCCGTCTCCGGCGAATTCAGATACTTTGGGCCAGCTTTTTCGTCGGTGGCGAGCGTGCGTCCAGTGAAGGCGATGATTTTTCCCGGCTTCGTTGGCTGATGGGAAACATGATGCGGTTGCGGAACTTGGAGTACATCGCGGCTTCCAGTTTCCGGTTTCCAGTTTCCAGTTTCCGGCCTCTTAGCTTCCCGCGCGCCGTTCCGAGTCAAAATCCCCGCCCTGTCCGTCCAAAGGGCGGACGGACAAGGACGGGGCACCCTCGGTTTGTTTCCATGAGAACAGTCCGCTCTCGCGCAATACCTCTTCGCCGAACTCGTTTGCCAGGCGATCGCGCAGCAGGAAACCAGAATCCGGAGCATAGCCGATGCGGAAACCTCTGATCGTCTCTTCATCGAGTCCGCGGCCCTGCAAATACTCGCGCGCCCGCGCGCCTTCGGGTCGCTTCAGGCATTCCTGAAAGAATACGGCGGCTCGCTCTTGAACATCCAGCAACTGAGCTCGGAGCTTCGCTTCTTTCGCCTCTGCCGGACTCGAGTACGTGGCCTTGGGCAGCGGAATCCCCAGCTTTTGCGCTACCAGTCGCACGGCTTCGGGGAAGGTGATGTTCTCGATCTTCTGCACGAAGCTGAACACGTCCCCGGAGACGCCGCAGCCGAAGCAGTGGTAAAACTGCCGCGTGGCGTGCACCGAAAACGACGGCGTCTTCTCGCCGTGAAAGGGACAAAGCCCCGAATAGTTCTGCGCCCCAGCTTTTTTCAGCTTGATGTAATCGCCGATGATGCGGACGATGTCCGCCTGGGCGCGGACAATTTCTTTGAAGTCAGACGGAGTAGACATGGCCGGCAGGTTCGTGAGGTCCAGCCTTCGATAGTCGGCGACAAACCGATTTCGGGGGAATAGCGAACTAGCTGCCGGCTGTGGTTAAGCTGTGACAATCCGCAATTAACTGAGGAAAATGGGTGGGAAAGCAGGGCGAAATCCAGCGAGGCAGAACTCTTGCGGCTGGCGAGCCTTAATGAGACAGGTGGAAATGGAGAAACTCATACAATCCGGCGAACAATAGAGCAACCTCCGCTGCTTCAAGTACGACCCTCCTGCATGTCGCACAGACAGCCGAGACATTTTCCTCAAACTTTGCGAGCTTCCGTGTTGTTTTCGCGCTCATGACGTCAGTATTGCAGACGGTTGCCAGGTGCGGAATAGACCAACCTTCGCCTCCTGTGGAAAGGGTGCGGAATAATCCATTGTCCAGTTAATGGTGGAGGAAAAGCAGAGGTTGTTGACGAAACTTTCCCGTGGGAACTGGGGTAGGGATGCTTCGACTCCAGCGGATCGCCCTTCGGACGATCCGCTTCCGCTCAGCATGACAACTTACACTCTTAACTCCACCACCGTGGCTCCGCCGCCACCTTCATTCTGCGGGGGCTCGGCGACCGACTCCACGTGCGGATGCTGCTGGAGCGCCTGCCGCAAGGCTTTGCGCAGGATGCCCATGCCGCTGCCGTGGACCACGCGCACTCGCGGCAAGCCAGCAAGAAACGCGCGGTCGACGAACTTTTGCACTTCGCGCGTCGCGTCGTCGACGTTGTAGCCGATGACGTTGATCTCCGAGGGTGCATTTAGGCCTTCGTCTTCGAGCGACACGGAAATTCCTCGCGCCCGCGCTGCCTTCACGGGAGAGTCCGCCGCCCGCGCGGTTGTGATCACTGCGGCGATATCGTCGCGAGCGATCTTCATCTTCATGGCGCCGATTGCCACTTCAAAGTGGGAGTCGTCCAACTTGCGCAAGACGGTTGCGGCGCGGCCCGTAGATTTCAGCTTTACGGTATCACCTTGTGAAACGTATTTCACGACCTGCGGCTCGGCATGCGGATCACCTTCATCAGCCCCGCTGGCGTGGGCGACTACCGTGGAGTCGAACTGTTCGCGGAATTCCCGGCGCAATTTAGCGACGCGACGTTCGGCATCTTTCGCGACCTTCTGCGCCGCAGCTTTGTCCTGGATGGCATTGACCGCTTCGCGGGCGTGGTATTCGAAGTCGCGCAGCACGCTCTCCAGCTTCTTTTCCATCTCGCGGAGTTTGGCCTGCTGTTCTTTCCTGCCTTCCGCTGCTAGAAATGTTTTCTCTTGTTCTAATTCTTGTTCACGCGTTTTCAGGCGCAGGCGCTCGCTTTCGGCATCGCGCAACGCGGCGTGAAGCCGGTCCAGAAATTCACCGACATCGCGGGCTTGCGTTCCCAGCTTCGTCCGCGCCGAATGGATAATTGCTGGATTCAGTCCTAGCCGTTGGGCGATGTTGATTCCGGCTGACGCCCCAGGCACGCCAATCTTCAACTCGTAAGTCGGCTGCAAAGTCCGTTCATCGAATCCTACTGACGCATTGATCACACCGGAGGTATTGGCGCCATAAACTTTCAGAGATGTGTGATGCGTCGAAATCACGGTCATGCAGCCGATGCGGCCAAAGTGTGCGGAAATTGCAACCGCCAGAGCGGCACCTTCTTCAGGATCGGTCGCCGATCCCAGTTCATCCAGCAGAACGAGTGACGCGGCGGTCGCGGTCCGCGAAATGAAATCGATGTTGGTGACGTGCGCGGAAAATGTCGATAGATTCTGCTCGATCGATTGATAGTCACCGATATCGGCCAGGACCGCATCGAACACTGGCAATTCCGCGCGATCGGCGGGAACGGGAATTCCCGACTGCGCCATTAGCGCCAGCAGGCCAATGGTTTTGAGCGTGACCGTTTTACCGCCAGTGTTGGGACCGGTGATTACCAGCTGACGACGCTCGCCTTCGAGCTCCACCGTGATGGGAACTACAGACGCGCTTTTGAGCTTTAGGTTGCGTTCCAGCAGGGGATGCCTTGCATTGTGCAGAATCATCCGCCCGGGCGTTTCCCCACTTAACTGCACCGCGACGCAGTTGTAATCCTCGGCGAAGCGGGCCTTGGCAAACTGCAGTTCCAATTCGGCGAGCACATCGGCCGACGCCAGAATATCTTCCGCGTTCTCGCCGATGCGCCGCGTCATCTCGAGCAGAATGCGATGAATCTCCGCCAGTTCTTCGTCGAGCAAGCGCACCAGGTCATTGTTCTGCTCGATGGTTTCCAGCGGTTCGACAAATACGGTTTGCCCGCTGGAACTCGCCCCGTGCACCACACCTTGCACACGCCGCCTCTGTTCAATTTTTACCGGAATGACAAAGCGCTCGCCGCGAATCGTCACCAGTTCTTCCTGCACCGTGCCGCCCTCCGACAGTTTGCGCAAATATCCGCGTAGAGATTCCTGAATCATGCGCCGCTGCCGTTCGATCTCGCGGCGAATCCGCGCCAGTTCCGGAGAAGCGCGGTCTTCCAGCGTTCCGTCCGGCTGAATCTTGTTGCGGAAGAGCTTCAGGAATTCTGTGAAGTCGGGCACGCTTTCGGAAAGCAGTCGAATGCGCCGCCAATCCGTCCGCATATTTGCCGGAGGATGCAAAGCGATCTCGCGCCATTCCGCGGCGCGGTCGACGACCAGTACGACATCCCGAATCTCTGTAGTTTCCAGGACGGCGCCTGCGATGCGGGATTTCTTTACTAACTGAGAGATATCCAGCAAGCCGGAAAACTCAAAGCGTCCGCCTACGCGGAGGAAGTCGCGCACTTCCTCGGTTAGCTCCTGTTGCTCCGCAATCCACTCGGAATCAACGGAGGGAGCGAGCTCCGCAATTCTCGCCTGTCCCAGGGGCGAAGAGGCGTAGCCGCGGAGTAGTTCGCGAAGAGCGTCGAACTCCAACACTCGCGCCGAGTTGTGGATGAGCGGGGAAGACATCGCAGATTATGTTACAGGAATTGTGGGGTGGTTCTACGAGTGCGCCGCGAGGGCCTGGGGACCACTTTGGCTGGAGACGGGAAGGCGGAGCATAAAAGTAGCGCCGCCCTCGGGATTATTTTGACAAGTAATCTGTCCCCGATGATCCTGCACCACGCCGTAGGCGGCGCTCAGTCCCAAGCCTGTGCCTTTGCCGATCGGCTTGGTGGTGTAGAAAGGATCGAAGACGCGATGCGGCTCTTTGATGCCCGGGCCGCTATCGGAAAAATGAACCACCACTTCGTCTCCTTGCGCGTGGGCACCGACCCGAAGCAATCCGCCGCCGGCTTCCTCCAGCGCATCCAGGGCGTTTTCGACGATCTGAACGAACACCTGGAACAATTGGTGGCCATCCCCCCATACCCTAGGCAGGTTCGGCTCAAACGAAGTTTCGATACGGATTTTCTGATCGTGCCGCTGCAGTTCCTGCATATGCACGCTCCGCTGCAGAAGCGCGGACAAGTCTACCATCATCTTCTCGCCGGAGCTTTGCTGCGCGAAGCTGAGAAGATTCGAGATCAGATCGCGAGTCCGTTGCGAGTGGTGGACGATCTTGCGGACCAACGTATCCTGCTCACCGGTCAACCGCTGATTGGACCACAATTTCTCCGAGTATCCCATGATTGCGTTCAGGGGATGATCGATCTCATGCGCAGCCCCGGCGACCAACTGACCCAGAGAGGCCAATTTTTCGCGCTGGACCAAATGGCTCTGCAGTCGCTGTTCATTCTCGAAACTACGGCGCGAATCTTCCAGCAGATGGATGAGAGCCTGATCCTGAAGATACTGGCGTATGAAAACGAAGACGCCCAGAACCAGCATCGCCGTCAAGACCGTGAACATGCGAAATGTTCGAGTCGCAGGCGGCGAGGTGTCCCAAAGGAACGCCCACAGGCCCAATGCTGGCAACGAAAGAATGGCCAACATCGACAAGCGGAGTGACATCGTGCTCCAGGTGTCATCTCCCTTGGGCTGCGCCGCTTCCAGCCGCCATTGGCGCGCGCTCAGGATAGTCGCCGCCATCCAACTCACTGCCCCCACGAGGGGAACGTCGTAGAGACAGCCGGAATAGTAGTGTCCACTGGTGACTGCCACGTTGACCGCTTGCGAAGCCATAGCATAGAAGGCGCTTGCCGCCATCAGGTTCAGGTATATCTCTTTCCATCCGCGGGGAGCTCCGCGTGCAACCGCCCCCAGCACCAATACCAGCACGCCGCTCTCCACCAAATAGAGTGCGCCGAAATTCCTGTCATATTCCAGCACATTCACCGAAACATATTGCGAAGGAAACACCACAAAAGCATAGAGGAAGATCCACCAAACCATCAGCAGGAGGAAATCCAGGGTACCTACGCGGAATTTCAGTTCGCCTTCTGAGCGATGCGGGCGCAACCCAACCGCCGCGATCATCGGAACCAGATGCAGAAACAGAAATATATCCATCGACCAGGGATCGGGAACGGTTTTGCGCCAAAGCACTTCGTAGTACGCCCATCCTGCCTGATTGAAAGCCCATAGCACGTATCCGAACCCCATCAGGGCCCAGAAGCGACGGGCCGCACCCTGGGCCGACCACGCATTCAACAGCATGGTCACCGCGATCGTCAAAGCGATCAGAAGATAGCCAAAATCGATGATTGCGGTAAGCGCCGGGCCCCGCGGCGTCATGAGAGACACCACGGTGAAGGCAAGCGTGATTAGGCCAGCCAGCACAAACCAGCGGTTCCGTCTGAACAGACTCATCCGCCTCCATTCTATGGAGGAAAACGGCGATCCAATTTGCTTTCGAGGGCAGCGGCGTTACTTTCGTCATACTCCTCCAGTGCGAAGACCTGGTGCGGGTCCCCGGCAAAATGGCTATGCTCCGTTAGTCCTTCTGGCTGATCGCTCCTGCTAGAATTGCTTTGAGAGTGGAGTGGCGTTCCCCGCTCGGCGGGATCTCGGCCACTGGTCCATCGAAATGCAGGATCGGCTGCCACGCTCAGAAATCCCTGGTGCCTTATGGCCTTCCCTGTGACGCGTCTTCGCCGCCTCCGCCGCACGGACCAGATTCGCAACCTGGTGCGTGAAACCCGTCTCACGCCCGACGCCTTCGTCTACCCCATGTTTGTTTGCCCGGGTGAAGGAGTGCGCAAGGAAGTCCGCTCCATGCCTGGCGTGTTTAACCTCTCGGTGGATGAGGCGGTGAAAGAGGCTCGGGAAGTTCAATCCCTGGGCGTGCCTTCGGTGATTCTTTTTGGCCTGCCTGATGAAAAGGATGAGGTGGCCACAGGAGCCTGGGCGGACGACGGCATTGTGCAGCAGGCCGCGCGTGCGATGAAGCGCGAAGTTCCTGACCTAATCCTGATGGGCGACGTTTGTCTCTGCGAATATATGTCGCACGGGCACTGCGGGGTGGTAAAAGATGGGTCGACTCCCCAATCTCTCGGCGCGGCCGCCAGAGATGCTTTGAGCGCGCGGCATGGAACGGCCGTGAGGGTAGTCAAGGGCGGCGAGAAAAAAGAAAAGGTTATCGAAGAACTGGCAGCGATCGTGGCCAGCGTGGTTGATACCAAATTTGAAATTGACAATGACTCGAGCCTCGAACTGCTGGCTCGCACGGCCGTCTCGCTCACCCGCGCCGGCATCGACATTATTGCTCCGTCCGACATGATGGATGGCCGCGTTGCAGCCATCCGCCGCGCGCTCGACGAAGCCGACTTTACCAACACTCCGATCCTTTCTTATGCCGCGAAGTTTGCTTCCGGCTTCTACGGCCCGTTCCGTGAAGCAGCCGATTCGGCGCCGCAATTTGGCGACCGCCGTTCATATCAGATGGATGGCGCCAATCTGCGCGAGGCCATGCGCGAAATCGAACTCGACGTCGAAGAAGGCGCGGACATGATTATGGTCAAGCCCGCCATGCCTTATCTCGACGTCATCGCCGCGGCCCGCGACCGCTTCGATTTGCCTCTGGCTGCTTATCAGGTTTCAGGTGAGTACGCCATGATCGAAGCCGCAGCCCGTAACGGGTGGATTGAGCGCGACCGTGTCATGATGGAATCTCTGCTGAGCATCCGGCGCGCCGGAGCGAGCATCATCCTTACCTATTACGCCAAAGACGCCGCCAGATTGCTGGCGTAGATCCTAAGTCTCCGCGCGAAGATTCTTAACGTCGCTTCCTTACCTCGGACTACAGCGCTTACCTGAGGTCTTTCCGCTCCACCCTGTATTCGAGCACTCCTCCCTGCGCGAAGTCTCGCCGGCCGATCCATCTCTAAGTGGGCAACTGTAGCCGCTCAAATGCCATCTATAGCTTGATTTTTTGCGAGACCCTATGAAGGCCATGACGTCTGAGAGAATTTCTAGTTGTCTTTTGAGTTTGGCGATAGCTTTCACGCTAGCCGGTTGTCAGGGAGTGAACAACGCAAGCCCGTCTCCCTCATCCGCAGTGAGCGTTTCGCTGAATCAAACTTTGGTGAGCATCGCCATCAGCACGACAACACAATTTACGGCTACGGTGCAGAACACCACGAACACCGCAGTGACGTGGTCGGTCGATGCGGTTGCTGGCGGAAATTCCTCGGTGGGCACGATCAGCGCCTCCGGCCTGTATACCGCGCCCGCTCAAGCGGGAACCCACACGGTTACCGCGACCAGCGTTGCGGACACCACAAAGAGTGCAAAAGCCTCGGTTGCAGTGGGAGCCATTTCTCTCACGCCGGCATCAGCAACCATTGCTCCCGGGGGAACGCAACAATTCACCGCTACGATTCAAGGATTTTCAAACGCAGCGATCAACTGGTCGGTGAACAAGGTCAGCGGCGGGAATTCCTCGGTCGGAACGATCAGCTCGAGCGGCTTGTATACCGCTCCGGCGCAGACGGGAACGTATAGGATCGTTGCCACCAGCGCCGCAGATTCCTCGGTGACTGCCAGCGCTACCGTTACGGTTTCGAACACTGTCGCGATCTCGCCAAGCGCGGCCAATGTTGCCGCCGGCACGACGCAGCAGTTCACGGCAACCGTTCCGGGACTTCCCAGCGCGTCCGTTACTTGGTCAGTGGATCAAATCGTCGGCGGTAGCGCGACTGTTGGAACGATTAGCGCCACAGGACTCTATACCGCTCCCGCAACCGTGGGGAACCATTCCATTACGGCGACTAGCACCAGCGGTGCTGCGAACGCGACGGTCGCGGTCTTCACCCTCTCCGTTGCACCCTCGACCGTAACCATCGCTTTATCGGCTACGGAGCAGTTCACCGCCACGGCTCGGGGATTGAGCGCTCCGGTGTTTTCCTGGTCCGTGGATACCATCGCTGGTGGCAACAGCACCGTCGGGACCATCACCACCACGGGACTCTATACCGCACCCGCGGCTGCGGGGACGCATACGATTGCGGCCAGTGTGGTCAATGCGTCAGGCAGCGCCAGCGCCGCGGTCACAGTGATTAATTTCACAGTGACACCGTCGACGGCTAGCATCGATCCGTCGGCGACGCAGCAATTCACCGCGGCAATTCAGGGATCGACGGAGACCACTTTCAGTTGGTCGGTAGATGGGGTAGCGGGTGGCAATGCCACGACGGGCACTATCAGCACGAGCGGACTGTACACGGCTCCGGCGGTGCTTGGAGCGCACACGGTGACCGCGACTACCACCACGACTCCGTCAGTCAGCGCCAACGCTGCGGTGACTGTCGTGAACGTCGCGCTGTCGGCCGTGCTGACCTATCACAATGACGACGCCCGCGATGGCGCGTATATGCAAGAAGTTACGCTGACGCCTGCGAACGTGAATTCAACGAAGTTCGGCAAACTGTTCTCTTATTCCGTGGATGGCCAGATCTACGCTCAGCCCTTGTATCTGCCGCAGATGAGCATTGCAGGCGGCACACACGATGTGGTCTATGTAGAGACGCAAAACAACAGCGTCTACGCCTTCGACGCGACCGGGACGCAAACCACGCCATTCTGGCAGATCAATCTGGGAACGCCCGTCACCAAGAACGACTATTCCGGCGTCTCACCTGTGGTGGGTATATTGTCGACGCCGGTAATCGATTCAACCACCAACACGATGTACGTATTCTCCGAGAGTTCGGGTGGAGACGGTCCATTCCATCTGCACGCGCTGGACGTTGCCACGGGTGCAGAAAAGTTTGGTGGGCCGGTCCTGGTTACGGGCACCGTTCCCGGAACTGGTGGTGAGAGCTCAGGCGGAAATATCACCCTCGGGACCGACTGCTATCAGCGTATGGGTCTCGCGCTGAATCCGGTCACAAATGCAATCTACATACCCTTCGGAAGTTGTTCGCACGGGTGGGTTCTGGCTTACGAGAAGACCAGCCTAGCTCAAATTGCAATCTTCAACGACACGCCGGACGGCGACGGTGGCGGACTGTGGGCCAGCGGTGGCGCGCCGGCAATCGACGATACTACCGGCGATCTGTATCTGATGAGTGGGGTGGATGAGCTCTCGGCTGGCGTAGGCGATCCGGTCACCAACGGTTATAACGATTCGTTCCTGCGATTGGATCCCACCAATTTGTCGGTACTGGATTACTTTACCCCGGACGACAATTTCACTCTCGCGGCGAACGATGTTGATCTGGGCGCGGGATCGAACATCCTGGTGCCTAACAACACTTCTTCCACTCCTCATGAAACCATCGGAGGAGGCAAGGACGGAAATATTTTCGTGGTGAATCGGGACAACATGGGCGGGTATAATCCGCCGCCGGAGGACACGAACAAGGTCATTCAAACCGTGCAAACCGGGACGCAACAGTACAACAACATTTTCTCGACGCCGGTTTATTGGAATGGCTCTATCTACTACCATTGCAACCAGGATGTGCTGCGCGCCTTCAGTTGGAATGCCAATACCGGCCTGCTATCGACCACGCCAACGTCCAAGGCTACGCCCGTGTATGGCATGCACGGCGCGACGCCTTCACTTTCGTCGAATGGTGCCGCAAACGGCATTGTCTGGGATATCGACAACTCGGCCTACGTTGACACGGGCACGGGCAGCGGACCTTCGATACTGCATGCTTACGATGCCACGAATGTTGCTACGGAACTCTACAACAGCTCGCAGGCAGGTAGTCGCGATACTGCTGGAGCGGCCCTGAAGTTCACCGTGCCGACCATCGCGGGGGGAAGGGTTTTTGTTCCTACTTCTACCGAGCTGGACGTTTACGGCCTGCTGCCATAGTGGTCGCGGTGTTGAGGGTATTGTGTTCGCCAGCGAACAGGAGTGTTCTGCGGAACACTCCTGTCGTGATCTGGAAATCGACTGGCTTGGACACGGCTCTGCTGTGTAGCGCTAAAGCAGGTCAAGGCGGGATAGCGCTTCAGGACTTTTCTTGACTTAGGGAAAGCCTATTGGCCTTCCGTACCGGTTGAGGTCCGCGAAGAGAAACGCTGGCGTACCCGGTCACCGATATCCTGGACCTTATCTCCGATTTGGCCCCGGATTTCCTCACCGCTGGCCGGAGCAAACAGCAGCGCGGCGCCAAGGCCAACGCCTACTCCGGCCGCAAAGGTGAGCACATTACGAACCGTGTGGTCTTCGCCTGAATAAAGGTCCTCGGCCCGTTCTCGGAGGTCCGACACTCGGTCGGAGGCGCGGTCGACGCCCTCAGCGACCCGGTCGCGCACGTCGCTGGTAAAGCGGTCGGTTTGGTCCAGAAAGTAAACGGCAGTCTTCAAAATCGATCGAATCAAATTGTTCATCAAAATCCACCTTTCGTCGTGATCGCAACTTCGCTATATAAGTTAGTTGCCGAAAACGATGCAGATGGCTTGCACTCATCGAAATTATAATGGGCACAAATCGCCTGGCATGAAGACGGCAAGTAATTCCGGCACCCGGAGGAATCTTCTGTCGACCGTCCCCGATTCTGTCCCACCCTACGCCAGAAAGGCCGAGGCTGCAACAAGACGGAGCAACTGGTTAAACGTATTCACGACAAGAGGTATGCAAATTCCGCAGCAGACTGACTTTAGGTTCCGCCGTTCGTAGTCGGCGCGAGAATCTCGCAAATTCTTTATTGGAAATCACAAAGTTTTACAAAACTTCTGCGCATCAGTTGCGTCTTCGACCTTTCTTACTGAGTACGTTCAATACCAATAACAAAAAATAAATGGAGGAAACGTATGCCGATGCAGCCCCAAGAGCAATCAACCCTCAATGTGAAACTGGTCCACTTCACCAAACAAAACTCGCCCGATGAGCCGGTGCAGGTTGCCTTTGCCGTGACCGATGATCAAGGAAAGGAAGAGATCATCACCGGCGAGGTGCCCTACAGCTATGACCTCTTCCATCTCTTTCAAGAAGCCGGATGGCTGAACATCCGACGTGGCGTCGCGTCGATTCGCGAAAATCGCACGCAGCGGCGCGCGATGTCAGCATAATCAAACCACCAAATCGTTTTGTGCGCACTGGAATCCCAGTATTCCTGGGGTTCCAGTTCTCTATGGTTCTAACCGGTCGAGCGACTATGGTTCGGTTCCCGCTCCCAGGATTTCCTTGCCCTCGTTGTGTGCGACGGCGGGATAGGCAATCTGCCTACGGCGGCGGAGATCGTTGAGCAACTGGGACTTCAGCAGCCACAGGCCCAGCAAAGTTGCGGCTGCCCAGGTCACGGTGATCAGAGCGAGTTGCAGCAGGTCGGCGATGCGGCTGCCGTGCGCATAGGTCGATGTGGGCACGATCCTCGCGACTTCCATGCTGATCCCCCCGGCCACGATCGCGGTCAACGCAGATTTTCCCAACTCATCCCAACGCAGCGCTTTCAGCGACACCATCTTGCGGTAATGTAGCAGCCATGCAAGCGCCAGCAGATTCGCGCCAATGCCGGTATCGGAAGCGAAGGCCAAGCCGACGACGCCGTAATGGTGGAAGAGCAGCGAATAAATCGGCAAGGATGCGCTCGTGATCACCGTAACCGCAACCATGGGCGTGAGCGTGTCGCCGGCGGCGTAGAAAGCGCGGGCGTAGAGTCCCTGGGCGGACCACAGAGCGAGCGAAAGAGAGAACCAGAAAAAATATACGGCGGTGGTTTGTGTATCGGAGACCAGAAATCGCCCGCGGCGATAAACCAGATCGATCAGCGGGAAGGCGGCGGCCATCATCAATCCCGTGGTGAGAAACGACACGGCTGCGACACGATAGACCGAATCATTGACGGTGGTGGCGAATTCTTTGAAGCGCTTCTCGTTAAACAGGCGCGCGAAGAATGGCAGAGAGGCTTGTCCTGTGGCCTGTCCGAGAACGGCGATGGGCACGGCGAACAGGCGCTTGGCGTAGTTGAGGCGGGCGATGTCGCCAATGCCGCTGGCGGCGTAGTGGCGCAGGATCCAGTCGTCGGCCGTAACCAACGAGACGCCGAGCATCAGCGGAACTGATAATCGCACCCACTCTCGGAACGCGGGATTCATGATGTCGAACGACGGCTTGTATCCGGTACCGATGCGCACCGCGCCAACTACGCTGGCGAGAAATGGGCCCACAATACTTCCTACCAGAGCGCCATAAGCGAGTGCGGCGATCCCAAAGTGACGACCGCCAATAACACCGCCAAAAATAATAAAGACGTTGTAGAGCAGCGGCCCCAGCGCAGGGAAAAGAAACAGCCGGTGCGAAAGCAGGACAGCGGAGACTACTCCGCCGACGTAAAAGAAGATCTGCGCGGGCAGCAGAATGCGGGTGAGATGGACCGTGAGATCCACTTGCGCCGGGGAAAAACCGCGAAACATCCAGCTGACGAACTGTGGAGTGAAAATTTCCGTAAGGATGGTTCCCACAATCATCACCGTGGTCATGACGGTGATGACGACGGAGAAAGTCTTCTTGGCGTCGGCATCGCGCTTCTCGGCGAGAAAGCGGGTGTAAATCGAGATGAATGTGATCGAGGCTGCGCCTCCGGCCACGATGTAGTTAAGCCAGTCCGGGAGCGTGAAGGCAGCGACGTAAGCGTCGGTCTGCGCCCCGGCGCCGAAGGCGTAGGCAATGTAGGCCTCGCGGACGTAGCCGATTATCCGCGAAAGCATTACCGTCCCCATCAGCAGCAGCGTGGCCGAGAAAGCCGTGTGCTGGTGGGAGGGACGGAAAAACCGCAAGAGTCTGGTCATGGGGCGCAGATTGACGCGAGCAAATTTCTTTCAAAGCCTACCAGAGGCACGCATGCCCAGAAGCGTTTATCGCGAATCTGCACACGAGCAGTTCCCTTATTGATACTGGCGCTACTTGTCATTCTCGACATCAAATGCGCTGGGCAGCGTGATGTCGGAATGCAAAGGAACGTCCTCGGACGAGCGTCCAGCCTCTACTGTGTACTTGCCCGCGTCCGCATGCCAGTGTTTCGCTGTGACGTCGTAGAAAGTGAAAGCCCGCGGATTGAGCGGGATCGATACATGTTTGGTCTCGCCGGGAGCGAGATCCACGCGGGAGAAGCCTTTCAACTCTTTGGGTGGGCGCGGGACTTTCGGCTCAGCCTCGGCGACGTAGACTTGCGCCACATCGGCGCCCGCCACGTGTCCCGTGTTGGTCACATCGAATGTTACGGTGTAATGCGCTCCAGCGGACGATTCACCTTCCTGCTTCACTTCGATGTGGCTGTACTGGAAAGTGGTGTAGGACAAACCATAGCCAAAGGGATAGAGCGGCTTCACATGATTGTGCTCGTAGCCACGATAGCCGACGAATAAACCTTCTTTGTAAACCACACGGTTTGTGCCCGATTCAGGGTAATAACTGTCGTGAACCGGATTGTCGGTCCAGCGCCGCTCGAAAGTGACGGGAAGATGTCCCGAGGGATTGACGGCGCCGAAGAGAATTTCAGCCAATGCCGTGCCACCGCGCTCTCCTGGATACCAGAGTCCGAGATAGGCGGGAATGCGTTCGAGCCAATCGCCGGGATCGACATTGCCGCCGGAGGTAACGGCGACGATGGTGTTCTTATTGACGGCGGAGAGTTCGCGGATCAATTCTTCCTGACCGAAGGGGAGGCTGAAGGTGCGATCCGCGCCCTCCGATTCGCTGGTCGAGTCAAAGCCGGGGGCAACGATCACGGCATCAACCTTGGCGGCCAAAGCCTTTGCAGCGGCAGAAACGATTTTGTGTTGGTCCATGATGCCGATGCGCAACCGCCCGCCAACGGGCGAATCCTGGAACGCCTCGGCAACTATTTTGTGGGGTCCGGCGGAGAGATTTAAGGTCGCGTGGTCCTGCAACGCAGTGGCAGTCTTCCATTGATCGAAGATGACCTTGTCATCCACAAGAAGGCGATAGCCGTTGCCCTCGCCGGAGTATTCCGCAGCGACTTCGTAGGCGGAAGTTTGCGGAGCGATATAGAAGCCGGTCCAACGGCGGGACGAGGGTTTTTTACCGGCTTCAAGCAAATCCAAGGCTTCGTCCAAGTCGTCGAAATCTTCCCATGACTTTCCCACGAAATTAAGATCGTGCACTTCTTCCGTGGATGCGGGACGGCCAGACAAGTCTCCGTTCGGGAAGGTTTCGAGAGTAAGTCCGCGCTTGCCGTTTCGAGCCGCGGTGGAAAATTCCGTGGAAGTGGCAAGGTCGATCATCCTAGGAAGGCCGCGCTCGTAGTAGACGGTTGCGGAGTCGCCGAGATAAGCGCTAATGCCTTCCAGAATGCTGACCGCCGAAAACGGAATTGCTTTGCCGCTGCCGCCGGCGACCGGCTGCGCCGGCCAAGCATCCGGACCGACGACGAGAATGGTTTTAATCTTCTGCTTGTCGAGAGGTAAAAGTGAACCTTCGTTCTTGAGCAGAACGATGGCTTCTCGCGCAGCGTCCAGAGTGGCGAGGTGATTCTCTTCGTTGTACTTGGAGAGCGAGAGGTCGGTCTGTTCGCGGTCGAGCCAGCCGAAACAGGCCGCAGTGGTGAGGATGCGGCGCACTTTTTCGTCGATCGTCGCTTCCTTGACGCGTCCCTCGCGGATGGCCGGCAGGAGTTTCTCGTTGTTCATGTGGTCGCCTTTCGGCATTTCGAGATCGAGGCCGCCATTGGCCGCGCCCACCGCATCATAGGTCGCAACCCAATCCGACATCATGATGCCCTGAAATCCCCACTGCTTTCTGGCGACGTCGGTATTGAAATATCCGTTCTGCGTGGAGTGCTGGCCATTAACAAAGTTGTAGGAGTCCATGATCGCACCGACGTGCGCGTTCTTCACCGCGGATTCGAAGGCGGGAAGATAAATCTCCCGCGCGGTGCGTTCGTCGATGATGGAATCGCTGTCGTGGCGAAGGAACTCGGAGTTGTTGCCGAGGAAATGTTTCACGGTAGAGCTGACACCCTGCTTCTGCATGCCGGTGATGTACCCGGCGGCGATGGCGCCCGCGAGGAAGGGATCTTCGCCGAAGTATTCGAAGTTGCGGCCGTTCATGGGAGCACGATAGATGTTGACACCGGGCCCGAGCATGAAGTGAATGCCGCGCACGCGAGCGTCCGTGCCGATGCCTGCACCGACGCGCTCCGCCAGTTGCGGATCCCAGGAGGCAGCGAGGCCAATGCCTGCGGCATAAGTGGTCGATGGAAACTTTTGGTTGCTGCGCACGCCGAGCGGGCCGTCGGACATTTCCAGGGCGGGAATGCCCAGAGCGGGCATGGCGCGCACGGCGAAGCCGGTGCCGCCGATGTAATCGATCTTCTGCTCGAGCGTCATCTTCTTGAG
The DNA here is from genome assembly GCA_963782835.1 of uncultured Acidobacteriaceae bacterium. Lineage (GTDB taxonomy): Bacteria > Acidobacteriota > Terriglobia > Terriglobales > Acidobacteriaceae > Sulfotelmatobacter. The sequence goes on from CAWALR010000020.1 coordinate 73,570, forward strand.
AATTGCATCGACCCGGCGCTCGATTTCGGGATCCGAAGGGATTGGGGCCTGTGCGAATGCGACATGGGAAGGTAGAAGAGCGAACGTAAAGAGGAATGCGGACAGCAGGAATCGAGAAAGCTTCGACATGGAAGACCTCAGATCAGTGCGAAAATGCATCCTGGAACGAGGATGGCGGTGCAAAAAAACTTATCGCTCGGCGCGCGCCGCGGCACAAGTGTACACCTCGTCCAGCGTAACGTTTCAGGCTAGGAGATCTTCAGCACGACCTTGCCGTAGTTTTTCCCCTCTTGCAGGAGCTTGTAGCCTTCCATGGCGCGATCGAGCGGGAAAACTTGGCCGATCACGGGAGTCAGCTTACCTTGCGCGATCCATTCGGAGAGCCGTCGCCATGCCGGTTGCATGATTTCGGACTTTTGCGACAGGTAGGAGAGCCACAAGCCCTGAAGGCTCGCGGATTTTGCATAGAGCGCGCGCACGTCGAGCTGGGGCTGCTTGCCTGTGGCGGTGCCGTATTGTATGACGCGGCCGAAGTCGCGCAAGCAGCGCAGGCTCTTGGCGGTGTGCTCGCCACCCAGCATTTCGAAGACGGCATCGACGCCCTCGCCGTGAGTGAGATTCTTCACGACTTCTTCGTAGTCATGTTGTTTGTAGTTGATGCCCTGCTGCAGGCCAAGTTCTTTGACTCGCGCGAGCTTTTCATCGGAGGAAGAGGTGCCATACATTTCGACGCCGAGAAGCACCCCGATTTGCACGGCCGCGGTGCCCACACCTCCGGCAACGGCGTGGATGAGGACGCGATGATTCTTCCCGGCCGCTGGCGGCTCGGTCATCCCGGCCTGCCAATAAGCGAGATAAGCAGTGAAATAGTTGACGGGGAAGGCGGCGGCTTGCTCGTCGGTCCAAGGTCCGGGGATGGGCCAGAGCATATGCGGATACGCTGCAACTTTTTCGGCGAACGCTCCCCACTGGATATAGCCCATGACGCGGCGGCCCGTGTTCTCTTCGGCTCCGGCGAATTCACGCCCCGCTACCAGTGGAGGCGGTGGAGTTCCGGGGTAGCCACCCTTGGTGGTCATAAAGTCAGCAAAGTTCAAACCGCCGGCAGCGACGCGGACTAAGGTTTGCGGAGGTTTCGGAATCGGTGCGGGAGTATCCTGGACGGCGAGCGAGTCGGGCCCGGAGAGGCTCGTGATCATTAACGCTTTCATGGAGGGAAGTTTAGCAGCGATGCGACCGCTCCATGATGATTATCGTCTACCATCGAGCCGTTAACGGAAACAGGTGCCTGGAACGACTCCACGCATGGAATCAGGGTGCGCCAGTTTCTTCGCCCGGTCTTTGCCGTCAGGTATATACTCATGGCGTGGTTTACTGGAGGTCCTTCCGGCCACGCCTCCATCGGCCGGAACGGGGCGTACATTCATCCCCTATTCTTGCGCGCCCCGCATAGTCGAAAGGCCGATTCCCGTCCGGGGGCGGAGAGGAAGAGGCACGGGTGCGTTGGGCCAGACGTGTAGCGGAACTGCATCCGGGGAGGTCATACTGTGGATCTAGTTCTTGTACGTCTTCTTTTCATCATCGTAGTTTCAGTTGCGTCTTATTTTATTGAGCCTTTCCGATTGTCCCGGCCTCAGGATGCGGGGGTCGGCGCGCTGGTCGGGGCAGGGATCGTCCTGTTCGAGTGGAAGCTTCGGACGGTGAGCCTGAAGCGGCTGATCGGCGCGGCCATCGGAAGCCTCCTAGGAATCTGCGGCGCCTACCTGTTTGCGCTGGTCATTCGCAGCAGTGTGCCTGCCGGTAACACCCAAAGTTTCCTGCAAATCCTGGTGATGTTGCTGATGGCCTACGTGGGGCTGATCGTGGGTGCGAGCAAGGGCGACTTGCTGAACCTGGCGGCGTTGGGCGGAATCTTCGGCGGCGAGAAGCAAGGCAAGAAAAGCTACAAGATCCTCGACACCAGCGTGATTATTGACGGCCGCATCGCCGATATTGCCGAAACTGGATTCCTGGACGGCATCATCGTCACGCCGCAGTTTGTATTGCGCGAGCTGCAACTGGTGGCCGATTCGGCGGACTCGCTGAAGCGAAACCGTGGGCGGCGTGGGCTTGACGTTTTGCAGCGCCTGCAAAAAATGGCCACTCTTCAGATCCAGATTGTGGAAGATGATTTCCCCGCCGTTCGCGAAGTGGACCTGAAGCTGATCGAACTGGCCAAGGTCTATGAGGGGAAGATCATCACCAACGACTTCAACCTGAACAAGGTGGCGCAATTGCAGGGAGTCGAGGTGCTGAACATCAACGAACTGGCGAACTCACTCAAACCCATTGTGCTGCCGGGCGAGATCATGAAGGTGTTCATCCTGAAAGAAGGCAAAGAGTACAACCAGGGCGTCGCCTATCTCGACGACGGAACCATGGTGGTCGTGGACAACGCGCGAAAGATGATCGGCAAGACGATCGATGTATCGGTCACTTCGGTGTTGCAGACGACCGCTGGAAAGATGATCTTCGGGAAGTGGGACGAACGTGCGTTTACCCGGACCGGCGCACCGGCGCAGCCCGCAGTGCCGGTGATCCCCGGAGCGCCGGGGCCAGCGGCCGCGGTTCCGAATACCCTGGTGGAAAGTAAACCCGCTCAGCCTTAGGAAGCGTTAATCGCTGCCACCGAAATGGTTTTGCCGTTGAGAGTTCCGACGATCTTGACGCGCTGCCCGGCTACCCGCTTCAGCGCCGCAGGTTCGCCTTCGAGAGTATAGGTTTTGTCCCCATCCACCAGAGCGAAGGTCTCTCCACTGCGAACGCAAACCCGAGTGCAATCCGCGGCAGCCATGCCCACGGTGGCTGAGTGTCTTGCGCCACAGTGACTGTCTGTAATGATGCCCTCATAGGACTGTGTTGCGGCTGCGGATGCGCGTGGCGGCGGCCCGGATTCGGGCTCCGCGGTGGCTGCGCCTGCAGCGGCGCCTAATGTAGCAAGGAAGAGCGCAAGAGCGCACGCCATCACGCTTGCCAGCGCCAGCATCTCGATCCAGAAACGGACTTTAGTCATCTTCATGTTCATCGCCAGTCTGGGTTGCCACTTTCAGTCGACAGGTTAGCTCGTTGTAAGCACTTGGTCGTCGACTCCGAGCACCGCTATGGGGTGCACGTTGGCTGCCAGCCTGAGCTGGTCTCGATGAAATTCGTTAACTCCGTGATCGAGTGAGAGATGCCGAGCGGCGACGGGGTACCGCATACGTCATGGGGTGTCGACGTTGCCATGCAAAAAATGCGTGACGGTTTTTTTATCGCCCAGGCGTCTACAGTATTTCCTGTAGACGAGACGTGCTCAGGACTCGCAGCCGTTGTTCGAATTGCGATCTGACCAGTCGTCGCGTGTGGCTTGCATTTGAACTCCTACCTCGGCGCTCGTATACTTACACCCCGCGATGAAGGTGATTATCATAATTCCAGCGGCGGGCTTGGGAACCCGCATGGCGCCAATGGTCGTCGGCGCCAAGGACAAACAAAAGAAGGCGCCGCCCTCCAAACAATTTACCGAACTGGGGGGTACGCCAATTCTCATCCACACGCTGCGAAAGTTTGCCGCCGCCGATGCGGTCAGCGAGATGTGGATCGCGCTGCGAGAAAACGAGATTGCCGGGTTTCGCGCGCGTCTCCAGGCTGACGCCTCAGACGTCCTGAAAAAGAAGGTCGAATTCGTGGTGGGCGGCGAGCACCGTCAGCAGTCGGTGGAGAGCGCGTTGAATGCAGTTGAGGCTGCGCCCGACGATATCGTTCTGGTGCACGATGCGGTGCGCCCGTTTGTGACCCGGGAAATTATTCAGGAAGTGATTGAGGCGGCGCGGAAATATGGTGCGGCGATTGCTGGCCTTCCAGCCGTCGATACGGTGAAGCAGGTTGAGCGGACGGCCGAGGGCGCGCTGATCAAGGCGACGCTCCCACGCGCCGGAATCGTCCTGGCCCAGACGCCGCAGGGCTTTCGCTACAGCGTGATCAAGAAGGCATTCGACGAGGCGGCGGCGGACGGATTCATGGGGACTGACGAAAGTTCTCTGGTGGAAAGATCGGGACACGATGTGGCCGTCGTGATGGGTTCGCCGCGGAATATCAAGATCACAGCTCCCGCGGATATGGAATTAGCAGAGTTCTACTTGAAAACATCGCAGACAGGCGGTCATTGAGTTGGATGGCTAAGACGAAAGACCAACGATTTCCAAGCAAGCCTGGCACGCGAATCGGCTATGGGTTTGATTCGCATGAATTTCGTCCCGGGATTCCGCTGAAGATTGGTGGCATCGCGCTGGCGCATGACAAAGGTCTGGGTGGGCATTCCGATGGCGACGTATTACTGCACGCGATCACCGACGCGCTGCTCGGAGCAATCGCTGCTCCAGACATTGGAGCGCTATTTCCGCCGTCGGACGTGAAGTGGAAGGGTGCAGACTCAGCAGTCTTCCTGCGCGAGGCTTTGAAACGCGTACACAACGCCGGATATAGCATGGCGAACCTCGACGCCAGCCTCATTCTGGCTGCTCCGAAGATTGGGCCGCATGCCGCGGCGATTCGAGCGCACGTAGCCCAGTTGTTGGGAGTTGACTCGGATTGCGTCGGGTTAAAGGCGAAGACTCCGGAAGGGCTCAACTTGGAGAACACTGCGGTTGCGCATGTGGTGGTGCTGCTGGAGGCGCGGGGAAAACCGAAGAAACCGCGCAAGAAGACGAAATAGATTCACTTCACGTTTTCGATCTCTTTCAGTTCCTTGCGCCGGGCCGCCGCTGTCTTCACCAGCGCATGAAAGATAGCGCGCGAGTGTTCGTCGTCATTCACGGAACGCTCGGGATGCCACTGCACGGCCAGCACAAAGTGATTGGCATCTCTGCCTTCCAGCGCTTCGATGATGCCATCGTCAGAGCAACGGGCAACGATGCGCAAGCCTTCACCGATCGTATCCGCCGATTGGTGATGCGATGAGTTTACCGGGATTACGCGTTCGCTTCTTCTGCCTATAATTTGCGCCAGTCTGGATTCGCCCTCGATCTCAACGGTGTGCGCAACCGCGACCGTCTTTCCCGCTTCATGATTGACGCGCGTCCGCAACTCTTCCGGCAGGAAGTCCGGAATGTGCTGAATCAACGATCCACGACGGTAAACGTTCAGGCTCTGCAAGCCATAGCAGATGCCGAGGACAGGTTTACGCAGGTTGTAGGCGTCCCGCAGCAGAAGTTCGTCGACGGCATCGCGGAGAACATCGGCAGCCGCGGTGTGCCAAGAACGGGCTGCTCCGAACCTGGCAGGATCGACATCAGCGTTGCTGCCGGGCAAGAGTACAGCGTCGCATCCCTCAATCACTTCCATCACTTCAGCGGGCGTCTGATCGAGCGGGATGCGCACCGGTTCGCCGCCGGCGAGTTTCACGGCGCTTTCGTATTGTGGGATTGCGCGCTCCGCATATTCGCGATCACGGGAATGCGGCATCGGAATGGCAATGCTAGGTGGCGAGGCGCTTGGCATATCTAGCTGACTCTCTCGATCGCCGCGAGTGTCTTCATTTGGCGATAGTGGCGGATTTCCATGGTGAGTGCGAGAACAAAGATGATGCTTCCGGCGGCCACCGCAAATGGCAGAGCGATATGGCGGTAGGCGAGGGTCATGTCGGGATGAGCGTTGCTTCGCATCGCTGACACGAGCACAGTCCCGATGATTCCCACGAACAAGCTGACAGCAAAGGAGAGCAGAGTGCCGATGAAGGTCACGAGCAGAACGCGCACTGGAATCGTGTACCAGCGGGGCGGGCGCGCGTTCGGCTTAGGCGACATGAGTCTAACCTACACCATTCATGGCGACTGCATCGAGTGCGGCTTTGGCATTTGTAAAAACCTGATATTGTAAAACCGCTTACCGGCAAGAAAAAACTTCGGGAGAGTACGATGCGAGGATTTCACGTAACTTCGGTGACACTTCAACTGGCCTGCTTTGTCTTCTTATTTTTCTGCACGGGGAATGCACAGACGGGCAACGCTCTGACAAACGACAAGCCCGATTTGAGCAAGCAGCCCACCCTTTATGTGGTTGGCTACGCGCACCTAGATACGGAATGGCGGTGGGAGTATCCGCAAGTGATCGATGAATATCTTCGCAAGACGATGGAAGAGAATTTCAAGCTCTTCGATAAGTATCCGCACTACATTTTTAATTTCAGTGGAGCCAATCGTTACCGCTTGATGAAGGAATATTTTCCCGCCGATTTTGCCCGGCTGAAGAAGTATGTCGACGAAGGAAGATGGTTTCCGGCGGGGTCGTCCATGGAAGAGGGCGACGTGAACACACCCAGCGCCGAGACCATCATCCGGCAAGTGCTGTACGGCAATAATTGGTTTCGCAAAGAACTTGGCCGAGCCAGCGCGGAATATATGTTGCCCGATTGCTTCGGATTTCCGGCCTCGCTGCCGACGATTCTGGCGCACGCGGGCGTGAAGGGATTCTCGACGCAGAAATTGGTGTGGGGATCGTCTGCTCCCGGAGGAGGATGGGAATCTCTGGAGGGAACGCCGGAAGGCACTCCGTTCAACGTCGGCGTGTGGGTGGGACCGGACGGTGAGAGCGTGCTGGCAGGGCTGAATCCGGGCGATTACAGCGCAGGGATTTATACGGACCTCAGTGCTCCGTTGCCCACGTTGTCGCCAGATGCCGAACTCGAAGACCTTAATAAAAGATTGCAGCCTCTCAGTAAAGAAGTAGACCAGGCCCAAAATAACGGTCAAACATTGGAGCCGGGGCAGATCGAGGAATATCTTGACTTGCAAAATCGGCAGAAAGCGTTCGCGAAAGTCGAGCGGGATCGAGAACTCAACCGCCACCAGGGAGATTGGGCGGCGCGCGTGGAATTGAACGGCAAAGTAAGCGGCGTCTTCACTGACTATCACTATTACGGCACGGGCGATATCGGCGGAACTCCGGACGAGGAATCGGTGAAGCGGCTCGAGGCCATCGTGACGAAAGGTACGGCAAGTTTTCCACTCATCGAAGGCCGCCTTTTCTCTGAGCTCTCGCATGCTCAGACAACTGCGGTGAAGGTTGGCGATGGCCCGGTGAAGGTGATTTCGGCTAACGCGGAGCGGATGTTTCTCGATATCACGCCAGCGGAGGCGGCCGGACTTCCGCGCTACACGGGCGAAATGGAGCTGACAAATCATTCTGCGGGATCGCTGACGTCGCAGGCGTACCAAAAGCGCTGGCTGCGGAAAGAGGAATTGTTGGCGGACGCGGCTGAGAAGGCTTCGATCGCCGCGGAATGGCTAGGCGCGCGGCCCTATCCGATGCAGCGCTTGAATGATGCGTGGACGCTGGTGATGGGAGGCCAGTTCCACGACATCGCTGCCGGAACTGCGACTCCCAAGGCGTACGAGTTTGCCTGGAACGATGATGTGATCGCAATGAATCAGTTCGCGGGCGTTCTGACGATTGCGACGGAGGGCGTTTCCGCGGCGCTCGATACCGAGACGAAGGGCGAGCCGATCATTGTCTTCAATCCGTTGAACATTGAGCGGCAAGACTTGGTGGAGGCAAGCGTAGATTTTCCCGGCGGCGTGCCGCAGTCGATACATGTGACTGGGTCAGATGGAAGGGAAGTTCCTGCACAGATTTCGAACGGGAAAGTGATTTTCCTGGCCAAGGCACCATCTGTTGGCTATGCCGTTTACGATGTGCAGCCGGGTGCTGGGGCGGTTGCCTCTCCCGCGCTGCAAGTTTCGGAAAACGCCCTCGAGAACCAGTATTACGGCGTGAGGCTGAATGCGGATGGTGACGTGACCAGCATTTTCGACAAGTCGATTGGCAGAGAACTATTGGCCGCACCAGGACGGCTAGCAATTTCCTATGACAACCCGGAGCGCTGGCCTGCTTGGAATATGGACTGGGATCAGGAGCAAGCTGCGCCGAGAGCCTACGTCGGCGGTCCGGCGAAGATTCGCATTGTCGAGAATGGCCCGGTGCGCGTGGCATTAGAAGTGACCAGGGAAACGGCCGGATCGAAGTTCGTGCAGACCATCCGGCTATCACTGGGCGATGCGGGAAAGCGCGTGGAGTTTGCCAACGTGATCGACTGGAACACTAAAGAGTCGAATCTGAAAGCGACCTTTCCTCTGACGGCTTCCAACGAGATGGCCACGTACAACTGGGACATCGGGACAATTGAACGGCCGACAGCGCAGCCGAAAAAATTCGAAGTACCTTCGCATCAGTGGATTGATTTGACCGACGCGAGCGGCGAGTTCGGCGCGACCATCTTGACCGATTGCAAGAACGGATCGGACAAGCCGAACGATCACACGATTCGGCTGACGCTGATCCGCACGCCCGGAACGCGCGGCGGATATGCAGACCAGGGGACACAGGATATTGGACATCATGAATTCGTCTACGGAATCGCAGGACACGCGGCCGGCTGGCGCGAAGCGCAAACCGACTGGCAAGCGCAGCGGCTGAACGATCCGCTAATCGCATTCCAAACTTCGAAGCATGCGGGGACATTTGGCCGCGACTTTTCTTTGCTGAAGGTCAGCAGCCCGCGCATACGAGTATTGGCACTGAAAAAAGCGGAATTGAGCGATGAGATCATCTTGCGTTTGGTTGAACTCGATGGCAAGCCGCAGCCGGGGGTGCGCGTGACCTTCAATGCGCCGGTCACCTCTGCGCGCGAGGTAAATGGCCAGGAGCAGCTAGTGGGAGCGGCAGCGGTAAACGACGGTGCTCTGGTTACTTCGTTCTCCGCGTATCAGCCGCGCACGTTCGCCGTTCAATTAGCCTCCCCGCGCACTAAGCTTGATGCCATGCGGTCGGCTCCGGTGCCGCTGAAATATGATCTGGCAACCGCCAGCAATGACGACACCAAGTCTGTGGGTGGATTTGATGGTCAGGGCGACGCGTTACCCGCGGAAGTACTGCCTGCGCAATTTAAATTCAACGACGTGGAATTCCAACTCGCTCCGGCAAGAACGGGAGCGCGCAATGCAGTGGTCGCAAAGGGCCAAACGATTGCCCTGCCGGCAGGTCGCTACAACCGGCTGTACGTGCTGGCGGCTTCGGCTGATGGCGACCAGAAAGCGACATTCAAGATAGGCAGCACTGCCGTCGAGCTCAACATTGAGGACTGGGGCGGATTCATTGGCCAGTGGGACGATCGGCAGTGGACCTCCAAAGATACTTCGCATGACGATTACGGCCAGATGACCGGCATCAAGCCCGGCTTCATCAAGCGGGCTGCTCTGGCGTGGTACAGCTCGCATCATCACAATGCGGCGGGCGAGAATGTGCCTTACCGTTACTCCTATTTGTTTGCGTATCCAATCGACCTGCCTGCGGGTACGAAGAATATCAAGTTACCCAGTAACGATAAGATTCGCATTCTGGCGATGTCAGTCGCAGACGAGACTCCGGAAGCGAAGCCCGCGCAGCCGCTTTACGATGTTCTGCCTCCGATAGCCGGTAAGCAGTAAGAGAGGGCAAATGAAGTACTGATTCAGATCGGGGGTTCGGGAATCGGCTCTATGCGTCCCAGCAAGAATATGTAGCCGACAATTCCGAGCAGCAGGATCACGGTTGCAGTCACGAACGCAGCGGCGAAAGAATTTGATGCGGAGACGATGTAGCCGGTAACGATCGGTGCGGAGATCGCGGCGATCTGGCCGCATAGATTTACCGCGCCTGCGAGCGTGCCGACGCTTTCCCGCGGAGAAATAAGCGATGGAACAGTCCACGCCACCGGCGCTGCCGCAGCCAACCCTCCCAGGGCAAGGCTGATCCAGATCAGTGCAGCTGTAGCAGTGTGAGCTTTCGCCGCACCGAAGATCGCAAGACCGAAGGCCATTCCTACCACCAGAACCGTTTGACGAACGTAATTGGCATCGTAGCCGTGCTGAATCAGAGCATCCACCAGCCATCCGCCGACCAGAATATCTGTCGCGGTGGCGAACAGCCACGGCAGACTCGTGTAAAAAACGGAGTGGAATAGATCCACGTGAAGAGAAACGGAAAGATAGCTGGGGAGCCATGCCAGCAGAAGAAAGAAAGTGTAGTTATAGGCGCCCCAACCCAATGCCAGGCCGTAAACCTTTCGCTGTTTCAGAAGATAACCCAGTGAACTGCCGCTTCGTACTCTCGCCGCGTCTTCGAGTTGCGCTCCGCCTTCCAGAATAAAATCGCGCTCCTGCGGCGAGAGTTTCGAGTCTTCGCTCGGATTGCGGTAGACGAAATAAAACAGTAAGAAATAAAGAAAGCTGATGAACCCAGTCGCAGCGAAGCTCCAGCGCCAGCCAAAGTAGATCAGCAGCAGGCCGATCAGCGGCACTCCAATAGCGGTAGAGAGTTTTGCCGCCGCATCGGTGAACGCGGTTGCCAAGCCTCTTTCCTGCCGGGTAAACCAGTATCCCAAGGCCTTGGCATTCGCGGGAAATGTGGGTGATTCGCTGACGCCCAAGAGGAAGCGTGCTCCAAAGAACCATGCGAGGCCGGGAGCTATGGCAGCGGCGAACGAGGACAAGCTCCACAGCAACGCGCTGATTCGTCCCACGCGGCGCACGCCCCAGCGGTCCAGCAATACACCGCAAGGCATCTGCATGATGGCGTAAGTCCAACTGAAGGCGCTGGAGAGATATCCGAAGGCGACTAGAGATAATCCGAACGATTCGTGAAGAGCGTCGCGTGAGACGGACAGGTTGATCCGGTCGAAGAAGTTGACCAGTACTCCAAACGCAAGCAGGAAAGCAATTCGCCATCGCCTCCGCGGAATTAGGGAAGGACTCGAGGTCACTGGACACCGATGCCAGCAAGCAAGCCGCCATCGACGAGGTAATCGCCTCCGGTACAAAATCCGGCTTTGTCGGACGCCAGAAAAGTAGCGAGTTCGGCAACCTCTTCGGGCGTCCCGATACGGCCCAGCGGGTGCGCGGCACCAAAACGCGCGAAGGCTTCTTCGACCGGGACATTTGGCGAGAAGTTGGCCGCGGAACGCGCTAGCATCGGCGTGCGGATCGAACCCGGACTGATGGAATTCACGCGGATATGGTCGGCGGCATGATCAAGAGCGAGGGCGCGGGTCAAGCTGTGAATCGCGCCCTTCGATGCGGCATACGCGGCAACGCCGCGCTGGCAGGCGTATCCCTGAACGGATGCCAGGTTGATGATGCACCCGCCTCCACGCTTCTTCATCTCCGGGATGCCGAAATGCGCTGTGAGATAAATGCTGCCAACGTTGACCATCATGCAGCGATTCCAGGTCGCGAGGTCCGTTTGCAAAACGGTTCCGAAGGGATGAATCGCGGCGGCGTTGACGAGGATGTCCAGGCCGCCGAACTGGCTGACCGTTTCTGTAATGACTGACCGCACCTGCTCGAGATCAGTCACATCGCATTTCTCGACGCGCAGGGTTAGGCCAAGTTTTGCCGCGTCGCGAGCCAGGTCCTCGTTGCCGGCCGGTTCAATTCCGCAGGCAACCACTTGTGCGCCGCTTGCGGAAAAGCGCATCGCAATCGCCCGTCCAATGCCCGTGGTACCTGTGGTCACAGCCACCCGTCCGGCAAAGTCGTTCATAGAAGTTGAATCCTCAATTCGCGCATAGCGAGATTCCTGGATCAAAAAATATCGGCGCAACCAAAACCTTAAGCAGACAATTCCGGGATCGCATACTTCAAACCATGCATGACACCGCGCAACTCGGCGAGACCTTTCAATCGTCCTACCAGCGAGTAGCCGGGATTCGCTTTCTTGCCAATGTCGTTGGCGAGCAGATGTCCATGGTCGGGGCGCATGGGAATTTCATGATCTGGCCTACCGGCGTGCTGTCGATGCGCCTCTTCTTCCAGCATGACTCGGATCACGCCGACCATATCGCAACTACCGGCGAGGTGGTCGGCTTCGTGAAAAGATCCATCCAACTCTCTCGTCACCTGGCGAAGATGCACAAAATGGATGCGCGCACCGAATTCGCGAGCCATGGCCAGCAAATCGTTATCGGCCCTCGCTCCGAACGACCCGACACAAAACGTTAGGCCATTGGCGAGCGTATCGCAGGCCGCGAAGATCGCGCGGACATCCTCGGCTGTTGAGACCACGCGCGGCAGGCCGAACAAGGACCACGGCGGATCGTCCGGATGGATTGCGATGCGAACGCCAACCTCCTGCGCAACCGGGACAACTTCTCGCAAGAACGCGGCAAGATTATTTCGCAGATCATCGGCGGTCACGCCTTCGTACTCTGCGATCAAGCTGCGGATTGTCTCGCGATTGTATGAGGCTTCCGCGCCGGGCAACCCGGCAATGATCGTCTGTTCAAGATTTTCTCTGCGCGTCTCTGACATCGAATCGAAGCGCGAGCGCGCAGCTATGGTGCGGTTTTCGGAATAGTCAGCCTCTGCACCTTTGCGCCTGAGAAGGAACAGGTCATAGGCCGCAAAATCCACGGCATCAAACCGCAGAGCGTAGCCAGTACTTGGCAGGCGCCATCGCAAGTCTGTCCGCGTCCAATCGACGACCGGCATGAAGTTGTAGCAGATCACGGGCACGCCAGCCTTCGCAACCGCAGCCAAACTGTCCTTCCAAGCGCTAATGAAATGCGCGCAAGGCCCGGATCGGAGCTTGATCGCATTGTGAATAGGAATACTCTCCACCACCGACCAGACCAAGCCCGCGGCGAGAATCTGGTCTCGACGCTTGAGTACTTCATCCAGCGGCCACGCTTCGCCTCGATATAAATGATGCAAAGCGGAGACGATTCCAGTGGCTCCCGCTTGCTTGATGTGATCAAGAGGAATTGGATCATCTGGGCCAAACCATCGCCAAGTCTCTTTCATGGCTTGATCTTATCCCCCGTCTCCGCTCAGCGCGTGATGCGCGTCGAGCCTCCGCGCATCACGGACTGGACTTCTGGAAGCGTCGCCATGCTCGTGTCTCCCGGCGTGGTCATGGCGAGAGCACCGTGCGCGACGCCACACTGAACCGCCCATTCGGCCCCTTTATCCGCGAGGAAGCCGTAGATCAAGCCCGAGGCGAAAGAGTCTCCGCCGCCGACCCGGTCCATGATTTCCAGCGGCCGCTGCGGGACATGAATTATTTTCCCTTCAGCCAGTGCGATTGCGCCCCAGTCATTCTGGGTTGCAGTATGCGCGGTGCGCAGCGTTGAGGCAATCAGCTTGAGGTTCGGATAAATTGAAGCGACGCGATGCAAAAGGGACTCGTAACTCGAAACGTCTAAGTGGCTGAAGTCCTCGCTCTCGCCTTCGATCGCAACCCCGAGGGCCGCAGAAAAATCCTCCTCGTTGCCGAAGAGGACGTCCACGGTTGATACCAATTCACGATTCACATCTTGCGCTTTACTCTTGCCGCCAATCGCTTTCCACAAAGATTCCCGATAGTTGAGGTCGTAGGAAACCACCGATCCCGAAGACTTTGCGGCCTGAATCGCTGCCATCGCGACCGACGCCGAGGAGCCTGACAGCGCTGCGAATATCCCGCCGGTATGCAGCCAGCGGGAACCGTTTGCGGCGAAAATTTGCTGCCAATCGAAGTCACCGGGCTGGCTGTTGGCGATCGCCGTATTGCCACGGTCCGAGCAGCCGACAGCAGCGCGCACACCGAATCCACGCTCGGTAAAGTTCAACCCGTTGCGCACAACCCGGCCAATACCATCGTAGGGTACCCAGCGGATGAGCGAAGTATCGACACCTCCTTGCAAAATCAGATCTTCGAGCAGTTGTCCGATAGGATTTTTTGCAAAGGCTGTAACGACGGCGGTGCGCATGCCGAAGCATCTTCTCAGTCCACGGGCAACGTTGTATTCTCCGCCGCCCTCCCAGGCGCGAAACTGTCGCGTCGTATGGATTCGCTCCTCGCCCGGATCGAGCCGGAGCATTACTTCGCCGAGACTGACGCAGTCCCATCGGCAGCTCTCGGCTTTTTTCAAGACGATCTGGTTCATGCCCAGCATTCTAGCTGTTTCGAATGCAAGCTGGTCAATCTCTGAAATTCGTACTTTCATTTTCAAGGCCGGGGCCCAGCAAATGAAAACCTGTGCAGCGTATAATCGCGGGCGAAAGAAATCGAGAGTGAAGATCCTAAGGTTAAAGACTGCGGTAGTTGAAGGTAACTTCGATTGGACATTCGTCCGCATTGAAACAGACGAAGGAATTCGAGGCCTCGGGGAATGTTTTTTCGCTCCTGGGCTGACATCGATTCTGCGTTCGCTCGAACCCCTGATGATTGGCGAAGACCCGCGCGACATTCATCGCTTATTTCGCAAGCTGCAGCTGGCAACTTCAGGAGCGGGTTCGGTCGCGGGAATTATTTATAACGCGATTAGCGGTATTGAAGCTGCTCTTTGGGATGTTCTCGGCCAGTGGCTTGACGCGCCCATCTATCGCCTGTTAGGTGGCAAGTTTCGGGATCGAGTGCGCGTCTATGCCGATTGCCACGGAGGCGAAGCGCTGGAGAGTCTGGATGAGGTGCTGCGCTCTCGTCCAGCGTCTTGGGAGCCAAAAGGTTCGGCCCACACGGCTCGAGACTACTTTGGCGCGGCTGGCGGAGAGGCTCCTTCCTCGCCGAAAGACTATCACCGGCAGGCTCTCAAGAAAAGAGCCGAGGGATTTACCGCTCTGAAGTTCGATCTCGATGTGCCCGGCACCGAAGGCGTGGATCCTCACAATCGAGCGCTGAGCAACCTCGCCATTGATCATATGGTGAGCTTGATCGGCGCGGTTTATGAGGCGGTGGGGAAAGACACCGACATCGCGGTCGATTGCCATTGGCGCTATAACGCCAGCGACGTAGTGAAAGTGGCGCGCGAACTCGAACCATTCCGGTTGTTATGGCTGGAGGATCCGGTTCCACCCAGCAATGCCGCTGCGCTGAAGGAAGTGAGTTCAAGAGTGCGAGTGCCGATCGCAACCGGGGAGAATCTTTTCCTCTTCGAAGGTTTTCAGGAAATCATCGCGCAACATGCATTAAGCATTGTGACTCCCGACCTGCAGAAAGTTGGAGGCTTGGCGGTCGCGCAGAGCATTGCGCAGTTTGCCGATGTGCACACCATGCCGATCGCTCCGCACAATATCAGCGGTCCCGTCGGCACGTTGGCTTCGGCCCACTTCTGTGCGGCGATCCCAAATTTTCTTGCGCTCGAGTTTCATGCTTCCGACGTGCCGTTCTGGAATGATCTGATCGAAGGACTTCCGAAGCCGATTATTCAGAATGGCTTCATCTCTGTGCCGGAGAAACCCGGACTCGGAGTTACGTTGAACGAAGTTGTCGCCCGAAAGTATGCGCGCAAGGGCGAACCGTTTTTCGAGTAGTCGAGTGCACTTGCACCGCAGAGCTCTGTGTCTATGTCAATGTCCAAGGTAGAAGTTCTACATAAAATTGCGACCTCTGGCGTGGTCGCTGTGATCCGTGCGGAGAATCCCGAGCAAGCGGCTCACATCGCTGATGCCTGCGCCCTGGGCGGCATTACTGCGCTGGAAATCACCTTCACTGTTCCGGGAGCGGCGGGAGTCATCGAACATTTGGCCAAGAAATGCTCCAAGGAAACCTTGCTGGGAGCCGGGACGGTTCTCGATCCGGAAACCGCGCGCATCGGGATTCTCGCGGGAGCGCAATTTGTGGTCAGTCCCGCACTCAACCCTGAGACCGCACGGCTATGCAATCGCTATCAGGTGCCTTACATGCCCGGCGCTGCAACCGTTGGCGAAGTGATCGCAGCCATGGAGTGCGGCGCCGATATCGTGAAAGTATTTCCCGGCGAAATCCTTGGGCCCGCTTTCGTTAAAGCGGTGAAAGGACCGCTGCCGCAGGCGCAACTCATGCCTACTGGTGGTGTCAACCTGGAGAATGTCGCACAGTGGATCAATGCCGGGGCGGTTGCCATCGGAGTCGGGGGGAACCTAACCGCCGGCGCGAAGAGCGGCGATTTCGCTTCCATTACCCACATTGCCCGGCAGTTTGTAGAAAAAATCAGAGAGGCGCGCGCTCGATGACCTCTGCATTGTGGAAATCCGACGACGAACTCTTTGCCCTCGTGCAGCGCGAACTATTCACCTGTGTCGTGGGCGATGTGATGGATAAGCTGGATCTCCAGCACCAATTCCTCCCGCCACAGATTCAGCCTCTTCGGCAGGACATGGTGGTGATTGGGCGCGCCATGCCGGTACTCGCCGTCGATGTGTTCGTCGAAAAGATCTCCGGTACCGCGAACAAGCTTATGGACAAGCCGTTTGGCCTGATGCTGGAGGCGCTCGACGATCTCTACGCTGGCGAGATTTATCTGAATACCGGCTCCTCGCCTCGAAACGCGCTGTGGGGAGAGCTGATGAGCACGCGCGCCCGCAAGCTTGGCAGCCAGGGTGCAGTGTTGAATGGTTACGTAAGAGATACCAAAGCGATTCTGAACATGAGTTTCCCGACGTTTTGTTTCGGTTCGTACGGACAAGACTCCGCTCCCCGTTACAAAGTGGTCGACTTTCGCATTCCGGTTGAGATCGGTGCGGTGCGCGTTCGTCCCGGCGACATTTTGTTTGGCGATATCGATGGAGTCCTCTTAGTTCCCGCTGAAGCGGAAGCTGAAGTGTTCACGCGGGCGCTCGAAAAAGCTCGCGGCGAAAAGCTGGTTCGGAAGGCGATCGAAGAGGGAAGCAGCGCAGTGGAAGCGTTTGAGAAGTACGGAATCATGTGAAGTGATTTATGGATGCACCGATTCTGGCCGGGAGCCGTTCGCCTCGCATGCAACAGGTGCGCAGCTTTCTCCAACAAAATAATTTAAGGGCCTGGATCGCGTGGCGACCCGATGAACTGCTCATGCTTTCCGGATATATTCCCTTCTGGGGAGCGTCGTTCCTGATCTATTTTGCCGACGCGGAGCCTCTGCTCTTCGTGCCACAGATTGAACCGCGAGATCACATTCCCACTGGGCCGCGAGTTCAGGATTATCCCTGGGGCGATCTCAAATGCTCTGATCCATATGCGGTGCTGGTGTCGACGATGGGATCTGTCTTGGCCAAGACAAAAGCCAAGCCCGAAGACGTTGGAATGAATCCCAGTACGTCCAGAACTTCGTTACCGATTCAAGCTGCTGAGCAAATTCCCATTCCTGAGGATTTTGCGAAGCAACTGTCGGTGCTCACCGCCAAGCCGGACGGGCGACACCAGGCCGCTTTTGCAGATCTTTATCTAAGAAAGACTGCGGAAGAGATCGAGGCCATCCGATTGGCAAACCGGGTCGCGAACGTCGGGCTGGATGCGTTCTTCGCGAATCTGCAACCGGGAGTTCCGGAAGCCGATGTTGCGGCGGCGGTGGAATCGGCAATTTACCGGCAGATTGGGACGGATGGAATATTTCATTCGCGCGGATGGGCCATGGTGCAATCCGGTCCCAATAGCGCTCTCGCAGGACGCTTCAATCGTTCGACTGGACGGCGCCTGCAGAATGGCGACTTGGTTTTAATCGAATTGGCGACTTGCGTCAATGGTTATTGGAGCGATCTCACGCGTACGGCTCCGTTGGCTCGGCGAAGCCTGAAGTTGTGGAAATTCTCTCCCTCGTCACAGATGCGCAACAAGCCGCGATCGATGGCGTGCGCGGCGGTGTGTCCGCTGCATTCATCGATGCATTGGCGAGGGACAAAATTGCAGCGCAAGGACTCTCGTCGTTCTTCACCCACCACACCGGCCATCATGTTGGCTTCCGCTACCATGATCCGGGATTCTTGATCGCTCCAGGAGTAAGCGCGAAACTCGAGCCCGGCATGGTGATTACGCTCGAGCCAGGAGCGTATGTTCCCGAACGTGGCGGGGGTGCGCGGATCGAAGATAACGTGCTGGTCACGGAATCGGGTCACGAAGTGCTCTCAAGAGCAAAAGCCGGGGCCAGACAATCATGATCAGCATCGATCTCTCGGGCAAAACGATTCTTATTACCGGGGCTTTAGGCGCGATAGCCGAACACATGGTGCGAAGGCTCGCGGAGAGCGGTGCGCAGCTGGTGCTCACGGATATTAAATCAGAAGACGAAGCGAGGGAGAAGCTCAACGAATGGCAGATTTCACCTTCGTCTTATCTTTATTTTCCGGCTGACATTACCGACTCAAGCCAAGTGAATCGAGTGGTGAACGCGGCTTTCGAAAAGTCTCCCAGGATGGATACGGTCATCGGCCATGCCGGTGGCTGCGGACTGCATCCCTTCGCTACTACCTCGGAAGCGGACTATGAACGCATCTTCCGCTTCAATTATTTTGCGCAAACCTATCTGGCGCGGGCCGTGCTCGCGCAGTGGACGCAGCGCAAGATTGCCGGCCACCTGATCTTTACATCATCTTATGTAGCGCGCATGCCGCATACGCTAATCCCGGCGTACTCTTCGGCCAAAGCAGCGCTGGAAAACTTTGCCCGCAGCCTGGCTTTGGAATACGCATTGACGGGCATTCGCGTGAATGTAGTTTCTCCTGGAAACGTCGCGGCGGGTAGTTCATTGAAAGTCTTCGACGAGGACCCCGCGTACCGGGAATTTGTGCTGCGCGTCTCGCTGGGCAGGAGAAACAGTCCGCAGTCGATTGCGGATGCGTTTGTGTTTTTGTGCTCGCCGCTGGCTGCGGAAATCAACGGGCAAGTCCTCAGCCCTGATTATGGCGCGGGCATTGGGAATCGCCTATGAAGATTGGCCTGGGCTTGTACCGTCACATGCTGACGCGGGACTATTACGACTTTGCACGACAGGCTGGCTGTACGCATGTGGTTGTTCATCTGGTCGATTACTTCAATCAGGGACCATCCAATCCGCGTAACAACCAACCCACCGGTTCGAAATACGAAGCCTGGGGAGTTGCCGGGGATCCGAATCAGCTTTGGACGGTAAAGGAATTGAAGACGCTTCGCGGTGAGATCGAAGATGCAGGCTTGGTCTTAGCCGCGATCGAGAATCTCGATCCCGCGCACTGGCACGATATTTTGCTCGATGGTCCGCAGCGGCCGCAACAGATCGAGAAAGTGAAGACCATCATTCGCCGCATGGGCGAAGCCGGCATTCCCGTGCTCGGCTACAACTTTAGTTTAGCCGGCGTATGTGGACGTGTGACTGCTCCTCTCGGTCGCGGGCACGCCATCACGCTGGGAATGGATGGTCCCGCCGAAGATGTGCCGATTCCGAATGGCATGATCTGGAACATGATCTATGACCGCAACGCGTCGGCTGGCACTCAACCGTCGATCTCACATGAAGAACTTTGGCGCCGCCTGCAGAGATTTCTGGAGGAAGTGACTCCCGTGGCCGAGGAGGCGGGAGTCAGGCTCGCAGCCCATCCCGACGATCCTCCCATGCCGACGATGCGGCAGCAGCCGCGCCTGGTTTACCAGCCTCACATGTATCAGAGGTTGATTGACCTCGCTCCCAGCCGCAGCAATGCTCTCGAACTATGCGTGGGTACTCTCGCCGAAATGACGGAAGGCAACATCTACGAGGCTGTCGATCAATACAGCAAACAAGGCAGGATTGCCTACATTCATCTCCGCAACGTGGTTGGGAAAGTGCCGCACTATCGCGAAACGTTTATCGATGATGGCGAGGTCGACATGATCCGTATTCTCGCGATTCTTCACCGGAATGGATTCGATGGCGTGATCATTCCCGACCACACGCCGCAGATGACATGTTCTGCGCCCTGGCATGCAGGCATGGCGCACACGCTGGGTTTTATGCTTGCAGCCAAGGCAGTGGTTGAATCTTCGCAACGATGCGGCTTGGATCTGGCCACCGCGCAGGGAGGCAACTAACCTGAAAACTCCCTCCGGTGAGACGTATTCGCCAGGCCCACTCGTCATCGCAGCTACTGTCTCCACGCTGGGCGGCCTGCTGTTCGGCTACGACAACATTGTGATCAGCGGCGCGATCGGATATTTGAGCCGGTTGTTCCGCTTGGATGCCGCTGGAATTGGCTGGGCCGCGGGATGCGCCCTGGTGGGATGCATTGCCGGGTGCGCTTCGGCGGGAACGGTTGCCGACTATCTCGGCAAGAAAAAAGGGCTTGCACTCTGCGCGTTGTGCTTTGCGCTGTCGTCGCTTGGAATGATCTTTGCTTCGAATCTCCATCAGTTTGTTTTCTGGCGGCTGATTGGAGGAATTGGCATCGGGGCGGCGTCGGTGATTTCTCCGAATTACATTGCGGAGATCGCGCCTACGCGGGTTCGCGGCCGCTGTGTGACTCTCTATCAACTGGGAATCGTAGTTGGAATTCTTGCCGCCGTTTTCGTCAACATGCTCATCCAGCGCATGGGCGATGAAGCGTGGAATGTATTCACCGGCTGGCGCTGGATGTTTCTCGCCGGAGTGGTGCCGGCGGTTCTCTTTGGATTGATGATTCTGCCGGCGGTCGAAAGTCCGCGCTGGCTAATGAAAATGGGTCGACGCGATCAGGCCATCGCTGTGCTTGCCAAGATCAATGGTCCCGAGGCCGCGAAGAGTGAAGCTTCCGAAATTGAGAATTCGCTTGCGAGCGAAGAAGGTCACATCTCGGAACTCTTCACCACCTTCCGGCGCCCGCTGTTGCTCGGCATCATGTTGGCAGGGCTGCAACAGATCAGCGGCATCACACCGTTATTTTCTTTCTTGCCGGAGATTTTTCGCTCCGCGGGAACCGCGACCAGTGACGCATTCTTCCAGTCGGTGCTCGTGAGCCTCATCAATCTTTTGTTCACGCTGTTCGCCCTCTGGTTGGTGGATCGCGCGGGACGCAAGACCCTGATTCTTGCTGGTACTACTCTGCAGTTCGTTTCTTTCGCGATGGTCGGCTGGTTCTATCACATTCACGGCAGCGGGCTGGCCGTGTTGATTTTTGTGATGAGTTTCGTTGCTGGGCATGCGTTTGGCAATGGCGTCGCCTGCTGGGTCATCATCTCGGAAATCTATCCGACCAAGGTTCGCGGCCGCGGCATGTCCATCGCCACCACTGCGCTCTGGCTGGTGGGATATTTGGGAAACCAATTATTTCCGCTCATGCAAAAGCATCTCGGATCAGATGGAACTTTCTGGTGTTTCAGCGCCGGAGCATTGCTGACGATCATTCTGGTCGGCTGGCTGATCCCGGAAACCAAAGGCCGCTCGCTGGAAGAGATCACAAAGTTCTGGACTGACGAAAAGGTTGTCGTGGCGAGATAGGATTCGCCGCCAAGTATTGGAGCGTTGCCCATGAAAAACGTTGTGCGTTATTCATTCTGCCTCTTGATGCTCGTTGTCGCCGTATTCGCCCAAGACACAACCCACGGGGGATTTCGATCCTTAAATGTAGACGCGGGCAAAGTGATCGGAGAAATCCGATCGTTTCAAGGGTTGAACGGCCTGCCGAGCCCTGTGATGGCGGGCCTTCCCGACCTCACCCAACAGTACAAAGATCTTCGCGTGAATCAGGTTCGAACCCACGATGCCATGGGTCCCACAGAGATCGATTCCAAATTCATTCTTGGCAATGGAGAACTTGCTTGGCTCATTCCCGACGAAGCGCAGCGCGCCGGGGTTGTGAAGGCGGGGAATGCCAGCATCATCTTTCCGAATGAGAGCGCAGATCCGGAGAAACCCGAAAGCTACAATTTTGCTCCCAGCGACAAGGTGATTGCCGCGATTCGAGCTAGCGGAGCGGAGGTTTACTACCGCATCGGACGCAGTTGGGGTGCGAACGTCAACCCACCGGACGATTTCGACAAGTTTGCCAATGTCGTGAAACACATTGCCATGCACTACAACCAGGGCTGGGCGAACGGCTTCCACGACGGCATTCGTTATTGGGAGTTCTGGAATGAACCGGACGGACTATTCTGGCTCGGCACTCCAGAACAGTTTTACTCGCTGTATGAAAAAACTGCTCGTGCCTTGAAGTCTGTCGATCCCGCCCTCAAAGTTGGCGGCGACGGCAAAGCCTTTCCCTCGGACGATGGAGGCTACCGCGAAGGATTCATCGACTACTGCGCGTCGCATCATGTGCCACTGGATTTTTATTCCTGGCACACCTATGCCAATGGCTCCGCCGATCCGTATGATGCAGCACGCCTTGCCAAGGAAATCCGCGGAATTCTAGACACGCATGGATTTCCTCACGCAGAAAGCGTTCTCTCCGAATGGAATCTGAGCGCCGATTTCACCGAGCCAGAGAAGGCCGAGCTTCAGGGCGCGCACAACGCCGCCTACATTGGCTCGGTGCTCAGCTATTTTCAGGACACCTCGATTGATCACGCCCATTTCTATCGCGGAGACGCGGCGTGGATGGGGCTCTTCGACCTTGGCGGAAAATATTTCAAGACTGCGTACACGTTCAAAGCGATGGGCAAAATGCTCGATACGCCCCAACGGCTGGCGGTTGAGGGGACAGATACTTTTGGCTTCGCTGGGCTCGCCGGCCGATCTGCAGATGGTGAGACGGTTCAGATTCTGCTCAGCAACTATGCGATTCCCCCAAACTACAAGCCGGATCTCATGCCGATGCCGCCGGAATTGCAGAAAGTGTCGCCGCCCATGCCGGATATGTCGAAAGTAAAATCCCTGCCGCTGCGCACTGATATCGTTTATCGCGATAACGCCGGCTACAACCTCGTGATTAAGAATTTACCGTGGGGCACGGCGCCATTCAGCATCAAGCGTTACCGCATCAGTAAGACCCAGAATCTCGACTTGATGGAAGAAGGATCGGGAAAGGACGGCGCCTTGCATTTGTCCAATTCTCTGGCCCCAGACACCGTGGAACTGATCGTTCTCACACGCTAATGACGGGCAGTTTGAAATCAGGAGGAAGCATGGACGGGATAGAAACGTCGATGCCGCGGTTACGACGATTCACGCGGCGCACTGTGCTGAAGGCTGGAGTTACCGCGGCAGCCGTGGCAATCGTGCCATCCGGACTCACCGCCGCGGCCTTCACGGATCGAAGCGTTTCCGGATTGAAGAACGATTCCCTGCAATCAAAGTCCCCTGCCAAGAACCCGCGCTGGTATGGCTTTAATCTGCTCGAGTATTTCTCCACCGATCCGGACTGGATGAAATATTTTCCCTACAAGAACGATGGAATGTTTCTGGAAGACGATTTTCGTTGGATTCGCGACTGGGGTTTCAATTGGGTGCGCTTGCCCATGGACTATCGCTTCTGGACGGCGCCCGATCTGTTCACCATCGAGGAGAAGCGGGTCGAACCGATCGACCGGGCTATCCGGCTGGGTGAGAAATATGGAATCCACGTGAATGTTTGTCTTCACCGGGCACCGGGGCTGTGCATTCTCGACACGATGGATGAAAAGCTCACCGGAATCGCGGTGACGAAGGAGAAGACCAACGTATTCGACGACGCGCACACGTTCGATGCCTTCGTCCACCAGTGGACTTTCTTCGCCGGTCGATACAAGGGAATTTCGAGCCAGAAGCTCAGCTTCAACCTGGTGAACGAGCCCGTCGCGCTGCCTACTGAAGCCGAACTGGCCGAGATCACGAAGCACGGTCCGGTGAAAACCACCGATCTCTTCAATGCTGCGTTTCTGCAGCGTCACGCCAAGGACTACACGCGTTTGGCCAAGGCTTCCGCGGATGCGATTCGTGCGCAAGACCCGCAACGTTTGGTCGTCACCGATGGCTATCCGGGAGCAGGTGAGCCGATTCCGGATCTCTTCGGTACGGGCATGATGCAGAGTTGTCATACCTACAATCCCATTCAACTCACGCACCACAATTGCGAGTGGGCGCGCGGCATCCTCACCGGATCAGAACCCATGCCTACCTGGCCGCTGAAAGACGGCCAAGGCAAAGTGATCTGCGACCGGGCAACTCTGGAAACAAATTTCGAGCCCTGGGGCAAGCTCGTCGCTCAGGGAGTGCCGATCCACTTCGGCGAGATGGGATGTTACAAACATACTCCGCCGGAAGTTGTGCTGGCGTGGTTCAACGACACTCTCGATGTTCTGGGGGAATTGAACTCCGGCTGGGCGCTGTGGAATTTCCGCGGTCCGTTTGGTGTGCTCGACACGGAACGCGCCGGAACTAAATTCGAAGACTGGCAAGGACACAAGCTGGATCGTCCTCTGCTCACGCTTTTGCAGAAAAAGATGACAGCACAACCTCCACGGAGCTGAGTCTTTTAGTGGACTCCACAGCGTGAAGCGCTCCATACTCGAAGCATGCACCGCCGGTGCGCATCCGTGAGATCGGTATTTTTGTTGGTAGTCGCGATTTGCAGCGTCATGCCGATTCGAGCGCAGACGTCCTCTTCTTCCTCAGCACAAGCGGCCTCCACACAGCGTTCCGCTTCTGGCCACACTTCAGAACACGCTGAGTCAGCGCAAAGACTAATGGTCACAGTCACCGATGAAAACGGAGTGGCCGTGGGGTTGGCGCGCGTCGAGTTGCAGCCACCGCCGCCTACTCTTCCGCTACGCTGCGAAACCGATTTCGCAGGGCGCTGCGAATTCACCAACCTTTCCACCGAGGCATACGAACTCCGGGTGGAGAAGATAGGCTTCTACGCGATCTCACAAAGTGATGTACAGGTCGGCGCGATTGCCAATGTCGATGTAACCCTTTCGCATCAACAAGAGGCGCGCGAAGTGGTGAATGTCGCGGAGTCCGCACCGGCCATCGACCCGGCGCAAGTTTCCACCAAAGAGGAGCTCACTGGGGCCCAGATTGTCGATATTCCCTACCCTGGTTCGCACGACTATCGAAATGCACTGACTTTCATTCCAGGGATTACGCCGGACAGCTTCGGCCAGGCGCACGTGGCGGGCGCCGAGACCTACCAAACGCTGCTTCTGCTTGATGGTTTCAACGTCACCCAGCCTACAAACGGACAACTGGTCGTGCGGACGAGCGTAGAGTCATTCCGCTCGATCGAAGTTACGCCGAGCCGCGAGCCGGCAGAGTTTGGCAAGGGTTCCGGCGGCGTGCTCGCTTTGAACACTCGCATGGGAGACGATCACTTCCACTTTACTTCTACGGACTTCACCCCTGCGATTCAGACCATCAAGGGGATTTCGATCAGCCAATGGACGCCCATTTACACCATGTCCGGCCCGATTCACAAGGGGAAGGTATGGTTCATCGACGCGCTGAACGGAGAGTACGACAACGACATCATTCAGCAATTGCCGTCTGGTTCGGATCGCAACCACACCTGGCAAGTGGACAATCTGGCAAAGTTGCAATCAAACCTCACCACCCGCCACATTGTGACCCTCAGCTTCTTATCGAACTACTATCACGACGGATACGACGGACTGTCCGTGCTCCAGCCGCAGCCGACCACTCCAACCGACGCTGAAACCGCCTTCATCGGTTCGCTCAAAGACCAATATTATTTCCGCGGCGGCGCGCTTCTCGAAACCGGCTTCGGAGTGGACCAATACAGCGTAGCGCTCACGCCGCAGGGTAACGGTCCGTACATCCTGACCACCGGGTTGGCCGCGGGCAATTATTACGAACGCCAGGACACTTCGGCCCGCAGAGTGCAGGGACTGGCGAACCTCTACATTCCGCCGCAACAGTGGCACGGACGGCACGATATTAAACTCGGCACTGACTTGGACCGCTTGAATTATGATGCGCAATTCCTGCGGCAGCCGATCTCGTTCTTGCAACCCAACGAGCCGCCGCCGAACCAACTGCCACAATCCTGTGCAACCGGTGCAAATGGTGTTCCCATCCCGCCTTACACGTGTGCGCGCTATTCGGTCTTCTCTGGCGGCAATTATTCCGGAATTTACAACGTTGAAGCCAGTGCTTACGCCGAGGACCGCTGGCTGATTACGAATCGTTTGCTCGTCGAGCCCGGCCTGCGTCTGGACTGGGATCAGATCGTCCGCACTCCGCTGCTCTCGCCACGTTTGGCCGGAACTTACATCCTCGACGATGAAGGCAATACCAAGCTGTCTGCGGGAATTGGAATTATTTACGACACGACGAACCTGGGTTTGCTTCACCAGCCCTTCGAAGGGCAGAGAGTCGATTATTTTTTCAATACGAACGACCAGCCGACCGACGCCAATGGAACTCCGACAAGTCAGCCGGTGCCCGTTCCGACCACGTTTACCGTGAACCGGAATAAGCTCGACGCGCCCCGGTACCTGAACTGGAGCCTGGGGCTGGAGAAAAAACTTCCGGCTGCGCTCTTCTTGAAGCTTGAGTTCCTCGAAAAGCGCGGCGTGCATGGCTTCGCTTACAACACTCTCAATGGAGTCGTGAACGGCGACTTCCTCCTTGAGAATGGTCGCGACGACCGCTACGACGCCTTTCAGATCAGCCTGCGCCATCGTTTTCACCAGCACTACGAAATATTCGGCGCTTACACGCGCTCGCGCTCGCATACCAACCAGGTGTTCGATTTCAGTTTGGATATCCCGCTGTTGAGCCAGCAGTTGCCTGGTCCCTATCCATGGGACACTCCCAATCGCTTCGTGGGATGGGGCATTGTGCCGTTTTTCAAACTTCCGATTCTCCACAAGGTAGATATGGTCTATTCCACGGAAGCCCGCACTGGGCTGCCTTTCCTCGCGACCACCGATCAGGGAGAAATCGCTCCCGGCGATCCTCCAGGGAAGTTTCGTCTTCCCACCTACTACACCGTGAATCTACAGTTCGAAAAACGTTTTCATCTGTTCGGACGCTATTGGGCTCTGCGCGGCGGCTTCGACAACATTACGAACCATGCCAACGACATACTGGCAAACGGCGTCATCGATTCGGCGCATCCCTCCCCGACTTACATCGATGGGAACGGACGCGCGTTCACTGGCCGCATCCGTTATTTGGGAAAGCAAAAATGACGAAAGAGAGTTGCTAGGCTGCGGCCAGATACACGTAGCGCAGGATGAAAAGAATGGTGAGGATCCAAACCAGCGCGTTGATTTCGCGGAGCTTCCCCGCTGCGATTTTAACCACGGTGTAGGAAATTAGGCCGAGGCTGAGACCAGTGGCTATGCTGAAGGTGAGCGGTGTAGCCAGCATGGTGATGAATGCCGGAACGGCTTCGCTAAAGTCCTGCCAGGCGATCTGCGCGATGGACTGTGTCATCAGAACGCCAACTAAAATCAGCGCTGGGGCAGTGGCGTAGACCGGAATCGCGGTAGCCAGTGGTGAGCAAAATGTCGCCAGCAAGAAAAGAGCGGCGACGGCGACATTGCTGAGACCAGTACGCGCCCCGGCGGCAACGCCTGCAGCGCTTTCGATGTAACTCGTCACCGTAGAAGTCCCCGTCAAGGAACCGAAAATCGTTCCCACCGCGTCTGCAACCAGGACGCGTCCCACGCGCGGAATCTTGCCGTCCTTGACGAAGCCACCTTGTTCACACACTCCCACGAGGGTGCCGACATTATCGAAGAGATCCACAAACAAGAATGCGAACAGGATTTCGAGTAATCCGAGATGGCTGGCGCCACGAAAATCGAGCTGCAAGAAAGTTGACGAAGGGTGAGGTATGGAAAAGATTGCAGTAGGCCAGTTCGCGATCCCGCGAAGGACCCCAAGGACTGCGGTGCCAAAAATACCAATCAAGATAGCCCCGTGGAATTTTCGCGACATCAGCATCAGCGTCAAGACGAGTCCGAAACATGCGGTCTGCACCTCTTTGTCGGCAAAGCTGCCGAGGCCCACATATGTAGCCGCGTTCGCCACTACCAGCTTGGCATTTCGTAATCCAACAAAAGCGATGAACATCCCAATCCCGGCGGCAGTCGAGTGTTTCAGGCAATCGGGCATGCCGTTGACGATCTGCTCCCGCACTCGCGTCACGGTGAGCAGCAGGAAGAGGACGCCGGAACAAAAGACCACGGCCAGCGCCGTCCGCCAGGGAACATGCATGCTGATGCAAACCGAGTACGTAAAGTAGGCATTCAGCGACATCCCTGGCGCCAGCGCAATGGGATAGTTGGCGTACAGCCCCATGACCAGCGTGGCTACCGCAGCCGAGGCGCAAGTCGCAAAGACCACTCCATCGGGCGGCATGCCGGCTTGCGCGAGAATCTGGGGATTCACCACGATGATGTAAGCCATCGTGACGAACGTGGTAAGGCCGCCCAGCATCTCTTGCTTCACAGAGGTTTGGTTTTCGGTGAGCTTGAAAAAGCGGTCGATCAATCATTCCTCCCGGTTGAGATTGGCGGGTGGTCGGACAGAATTAGTATTCGACCTTGTTAGGCTTATGCTCCCACGCACGAAATGCCGCCAGTGCTTCCTCGCGCATCATCTGAATCATCGGTATTTTCCGCTGTGAATGAGGCTGAGCGATTTCGCGGTAGATCAGCGAGTCGTCAAAGCCGATCTTCGAGGCATCGGCATCGGCGTTGGCAAAATAAACACGGGAGAGCCGGGCCCAGTAGATTGCTCCCAGGCACATCGGACAGGGCTCGCAGGAAGTGTAGATCTCGCAGCCTTCGAGGTCGAAAACGCCAAGTTTCTGGCAGGCGTTGCGAATGGCGCAGACTTCGGCATGTGCCGTGGGA
Source organism: uncultured Acidobacteriaceae bacterium (assembly GCA_963782835.1). Lineage (GTDB taxonomy): Bacteria > Acidobacteriota > Terriglobia > Terriglobales > Acidobacteriaceae > Sulfotelmatobacter. The sequence goes on from CAWALR010000020.1 coordinate 102,064, forward strand.
TCGTTGGTGGAAGTAACTTGATTTGCGCCTTCGGCAACAATCGCGCCATCTTTCACGACGACCGCGCCGAAGGGGCCACCGCGTCCCGAGTGGACGTTATCGATCGAGAGCTGAATGGCGCGGGCCATGAAAGGATTGTCCATGTATTCGCTCGTCGTTTGTAATCGTTAACGGAGTGCCGGCGCCAGCAACCCGCGAACGCACCCCAGTCGACATGGACTCTTCGCAGCCGCTTCGCTGAGAAGTGAGTATATGCTGGGACTGAGATTTTCGTAAAATGCTGCGAGTTCGGGTCGTGGTTGAACCGTTAGAATGTAACCACTCTCGCCTATGAAATCCGAGGAGCCGACATTTTGACTCTGCAAGCTTTCGTCTCTCGTTGCGTCGTCACTCCTGAAGGAATCCGAGCAGCGGCCATACTGGTGGAAGGCGAGCGCGTCCAAGCTATTGTCCCCCGCGAGCAAATCCCTGCGGACGGCTATAAAGTCCATGACTTTGGTGACGCCGCCATTCTTCCGGGACTCGTCGATTCGCACGTGCATATCAACGATCCGGGCCGTGCGGACTGGGAAGGATTCGAAACCGCGACACGCGCAGCGGCCGCCGGAGGCTATACGCTGCTGGTCGACATGCCCCTGAACTGCCTTCCCGCGACCACCACGGTGGCGGCGCTCGAGGCGAAGCGCACAGCTGCAGGAGGTAAGTGCCACGTCGATTGGAGGCCGTGGGGCGGCGTAGTCCGGGATAATCAAAACGATATCGAGTCTCTCGCGGCTGCCGGAGTGCCGGGATTCAAATGTTTTTTGATCAATCCCGGCATCGATGGCTTCACCATGGTGACGGAACAGCAACTTCGAGCGGCCCTGCCACACATCGCCCGGACTGGCCTGCCGCTGCTGGTGCACGCCGAACTTCCTGAACTGATCGATCGGGCGACCGAAGCCTTGGCTGGCGCAGATTGGAGTAGTTATTCAACGTATCTTCGTTCGCGGCCGGACGAGGCGGAACTGGCTGCGATCCGGATGATGCTGTCGTTGTGCCGTGAATATGGCTTTCGCTTGCACATCGTGCATCTCTCGACCAGCCGTGCTCTTCAGGAACTGCGCGCAGCTCGCGCCGAAGGGCTCGCGGTGAGCGTAGAAACCTGTCCGCACTACTTGCATCTCTTGGCAGAAACGATTGCAAATGGCGCAACGCTGGCGAAATGTGCGCCACCGATTCGGAGCCGTGAAAATTGCGAGAGATTGTGGGAAGGACTGAAAGGGGGGACGATTGACATGGTGGTCACTGACCATTCGCCATGCCCTCCCGCGATGAAGCGACTGGACGAAGGCAACTTCCGCACTGCGTGGGGCGGCATCGCAAGTCTTTCCCTGGCCCTGCCCTTGATGTGGACAGAGGCCAGCAGGCGCGGCTTCACGTTGCTCGATCTCGCACGCTGGATGGCGGAAGCACCGGCCCGGCTGACCGGCTGCGAATCGCGTAAAGGGCGAATTGCCGCGGGATACGATGCGGACTTCGTCGTGTTCCATCCGGATCGCGAATTTATTGTGACGGAAGAAAGACTGTATTACCGGCATCTGGTTTCCCCTTATCTAGGGGAAATCCTGCGCGGCGTGGTGAACACAACTTATCTGCGAGGGAATCCCGTCTTCGCCGATGGTGAGTTTCCCGGCAAGCCTCGTGGCCGGGAATATATCCGAATATAAAGTTTTGGTCCTGACCTGCAACAGTTCTACTCCCTATCAGACCCAGTCTGGCTTACACTATCCCATCCGCACGCTCAGGCTTCCGCGGAACTAGCGATATGAACAACGATCGCATCGTCGGCAACTCGGTCCCGCGAAAAGAAGGACGCGACAAAGTTACCGGACGGTCCCGCTATGTCGACGACATGGTTCTGCCCAACATGCTCTTCGGCGCAACGGTGCGCAGCCAAATTCCGCGCGGCCGGATCAAGAAGATCAGCTTCGGTCCGGGGATCGATTGGAACGAATTTGTGGTCGTATCTGCAAGAGATATTCCGGGGAAAAATTGCATTTCCTTGATCGGAGACGATCAGCCTTGCCTGGCGGATACGTTCGTAAATCATCCCGAAGAACCAATTCTCTTGTTGGCCCATCCCGACCGCCATGTTCTTCCGAGGGCCGTGGAGTCTGTATCGATCGAATACGACCCACTTCCAGCCATCTTCACCATCGAAGAAAGCGAGCACCGCGCTGAAATCGTCTGGGGTGAAGACAATATTTTCAAGACCTACCTGATCGAAAAAGGTGAGCTCGATGGCGTTTGGGAGAAAGCAGATTACATCGTAGAAGGCGAGTACACGACCGGCGCGCAGGAACAACTCTACATCGAAAATAACGGGATGATCGCGGCTTTTGATGCCGCGCATGGAATCACAGTGTGGGGTTCCCTGCAATGTCCTTACTACATTCACAAGGCGCTGATGGCGCTCTGTAACTTGCCGGCGGAAAAAGTTCGCGTCGTGCAAATGGAGACCGGAGGTGCCTTCGGCGGCAAGGAAGAATATCCGTCGATGATCGCCGCGCACGCTGCGCTGCTGGCGATCAAGTCCGGAAAGCCTGTGAAGATTATTTATGACCGCATGGAAGATATGGCAGCCACTACCAAGCGGCATCCGTCGCGCACACGTCATCGGACAGCGGTCAGCCGGGACGGCAAGATTCTCGGCGGGGAGATCGACTTCACCATCGACGGTGGGGCATATGCCACGTTGTCCTCCGTAGTCTTATCACGCGGAGCAATTCACGCAGGTGGAGCTTACTACTGGCCGACTGTCCGGATCCGCGCCAAGGCGGTTGCCACCAACGCTCCGCCTCACGGAGCTTTTCGCGGATTTGGCGCGCCGCAGAGCCTGTTTGCGATGGAGCGGCATATGGATCGCATCGCCCAGAGCGTAGGCGTTTCTCCTGTCGAAATCCGCCGTCGAAACCTTTTGCAGCAGGGACAGACGACCACAACAGAACAAGTCGTGCGTGAGCCAATCGATCTCGGAAAGTTGCTGGACCGCGCATTGGAAGTTTCCGGCTATCACGCCAAGCAGCAACGCTTCGCGAACGAGAATCATCTCGGAAACACGAAGAAAGGCATGGGCATTGCCGTATTTCTACACGGGGCTGGATTCACGGGATCGGGCGAGCGTTATCTAAGTTCTGTTGTCGGAGTGGAAGGTTGCGCCGACGGCAGCGTGCGCGTGCTGGTTTCGAGCACAGAATTCGGCCAGGGGACCAATACTGTTCTTAGCCAGATTGCCGCCGAAGCGCTCGGTTTGCCCTACGAGCATGTCGGCATGGCCCAGCCAGACACTCTGCAAGTCCCGAACAGCGGTCCAACCGTCGCATCCCGCACGGTGATGGTGGTTGGAAAGCTGGTACAGTCTGCGGCCCAGGGAATTAACCAGACCTTAATTTCGTCGAATCTGCTCGCCGAAACCTATACGCCAGACGAGTTTCGCGCTGCTTGCCGGCAATATGTATCAGAGCATGGTCAATTCCGTTCCTGGTCGCGTTACGAAGCCCCGGCCGATATTTTCTGGGACGATCAAAAATATCGCGGCGAAGCTTATGCGGCATTTGCCTGGGCGGTTTACATCGCGGAAGTCACCGTCGATCTCACAACCTATGGTGTAGCGGTGAACGATTTCGTTGCGCTCCAGGAAGTTGGCAGAGTGTTGCACCCCCTTCTGGCGAGAGGACAAATCATCGGCGGCGTTGCGCAAGGAATCGGATTCAGCCTCTATGAAAAAGTGGTTTGGCAGAACGGGCGCATGCAGAACGGCCAGATGACGAACTACATTATGCCGACTTCTGCCGACCTCCCGCCCATTCGCGTCTTCTTTGAAGAATTGGGCAATGTTTACGGAGCATACGGCGCCAAGGGCATCGGTGAGCTTCCCATGGATGGTCCGGCCCCGGCGATCGTGAATGCCGTGGTGGACGCGCTCGGGATTCCTTTCGATTCAGTTCCTCTGCTTCCGGAAGACATCATGGATCGACTCGCTTCTTCGTCCCAGCTCAGCGGGGCGAGCGCCGGAGGCGGAGATCGATGAGTGATTCTCGCGAGGGCCACTCGAGAGCTGAGATTTCGTTCGTGGTTAACGGTGAGCCGAAGACGGTGTGGGCTTATCCGATGGAACGTCTGCTCGACGTGTTGCGGCATCAACTCCAATTGACCGGCGCGAAGGAAGGTTGCGGAGAAGGCGAGTGTGGTTCGTGCGCGGTGCTGATGGATGGCGCCCTCGTAAACAGCTGCCTCGTGCCAGTTCTTCAGGCTCGAGGGTCTAACATTGTTACGATCGAAGGACTGGCGGCGGGAGAAACCTTACACGTCCTGCAGGAAGCTTTTTTGGAATGCGGCGGTGCACAGTGCGGCATCTGCACTCCGGGAATGATTCTGGCGGCTGTCCATTTATTAAATCGAAAGCCTGAACCGACGATCGATGAGATTCGGGAGGGCCTCTCCGGCAATCTCTGTCGCTGCACCGGCTACAGTCAGATCATTGAGGCCGTAGCAGACGCGTCGCGCCGCAGGTCGATCGCATGAGATCGAATCCCTCTGACTACGAAATGGTCGCGCCCAACAACTTGCGCGCCGTGGTTTCGCTGCTGGCGCAGGAACCGGGCATGTGGCTTCCCATCGCTGGAGGCACAGACGTAATGGTGCAGTATGCGGCTGGTAAGCTCGCCGCGCGCAAGCTGGTCAGCATTTGGAATCTTCCCGAGTTGCGTTCCATTGAAGTAGCTGACGACGAGATTCGGATTGGCGCCGGATGCACTTATACCGACCTCCGCGGGCACGAGATTGTCGAGCGCGAATTTGCTCTCTTGTCGAACGCCGCGCGTTGGACGGGCGGAATCGCCAACCAGAATCGGGGAACGATTGGTGGAAACATCGTGAATGCGTCCCCTGCTGCGGACTCGCTGCCGGCTTTGCTGGTCTACGACGCGGAGTTGATCCTGGTATCACTGCGTGGTGAGCGCCGCCTGCCTTATGCACGCTTTCACATCGGCTACAAGAAAACGCTGCTGGCTCCCGACGAATTGATTCAAACTATATGTCTGCCGCGAAGATTCCCAACATACTTCAGTCATGCCCGCAAAGTGGGGGCCCGGAATGCGCAGGCGATCTCCAAAGTCTGCATCGCAGCGCTGGGCCGCGTTAAAGATGGTGTGGTCGAAGATGTCCGCATTGCTCTGGGAAGTGTGGCGCCCGTTCCGATTCGTCTCACGGAAACCGAACAAGCAGTGAAGGGAAAGGCGATCGATTCCGATCTGCTGCTCGTGGCGAGAAAGGCTGCTGAGGCCGAAATCCGGCCGATTGACGATATTCGATCCTCCGCCAGGTATCGCGCCACCGTTGCGGGAAATCTTGTGATTGAGTTTTTGAATCGGCTGCGTTCCACATCCGCTGAAGGCAACGGGTCGAAAGATGTGTTGGCGCGATGGAATCGTCTTCCGCCCGACGAAGCCGTAAGAATCATCCTGCCTTGTTGCGGATCGAAGGCCTGGGCTCAGGGGATGGCGACCCGAAGACCGTTCCATGACGAAGCTGTGCTGCTCGCCGCTTCGAGCGAAGTCTGGCGCGATTTATCGCGGTCTGAGTGGATGGAAGCATTTCAGAGTCATCCGCGAATCGGAGAGTCGCGTGCGGCGAATCCTTCATCGACCGCGTCTGCGCCCGCCGAGTCTGTAGAATGGTCGGCGCAGGAGCAACAGAAGGTAAGCGACGCCGACGATGCCGTGAAGATTGCTCTGGCGGAGGCGAATCGGGAATACGAGCGGCGCTTCGATCGTATCTTTATTGTGTGCGCCACGGGTAAATCGGCGGCGGAAATTCTGGAGATTTTGCAGCGCCGGTTGAATAATGACGCGGAAGCTGAACTTCACGAAGCGGCGGAGCAGCAGAGGCAGATCACGCAGATCCGGTTAAGGAAATGGCTCCAGGAATGAAACGCATTTCAACCCACATTCTGGACATCGTTCGTGGAAAGCCCGCCACGGACGTGCCGGTGCGGCTGGAGAAGAAGGACACTCCAGCGAGTTGGCGCCTGCTGAACTCGGAGCGCACCGATCAGGACGGGAGATGTGGTCAGTTGCTGCCGGAAGGCGAGGAGTTCGGCGCCGGAATCTATCGTTTGATTTTTGATGTCGCGAGTTATTACACCGCACAGAATATCGACACGTTGTATCCGGTGGTGGAGGTTACGTTTCAGGCTCGAGCGGGCGAATCGAATTTTCACGTCCCTCTGCTCCTGAGTCCGAATGGATATACGACGTACCGTGGAAGCTGACTCAAACGCTTTTCCAGCGATGGAGTTTACAAAGTGACTTCGTCAATCCGCGAATGGCTGAACTTGCTGGTGCGCTGGTTTCATGTCTTTGCGGCCATCATGTGGGTCGGCCAAACTTACTATTTCACCTGGCTGGACGGCCAATTTACCAGGCTCGCGAAGAACGCCGCAGCAGATGGCACATCCCTCTCGATATGGATGGTCCACAGCGGCGGCTTCTATACTGTCGACAAACAGCAGTCCTTAAAGGTGGCGCCGGACCAAGTCCGATGGTTTCGTTGGGAAGCGTTAATGACCTGGCTGAGCGGGATGGTGCTGCTTGTTCTCGTCTACTATTCCAGCAGTGGGCTCATCGATCCCGATATTGCAGAGATTTCGCAAGCGCGTGGAATCGGGATTGGATTGGCTGTATTGGTTGCAGGTTGGGTGGTCTACGATTTGGCAGTGCGATCGTTTCTCGGCAAGTCTGCAAGTATCTTTGCCGCATTCTCATTGCTGATGATTGCCCTGCTCGCGTACGGATTGTCGCACGTGTTCAGCGCGCGCGCAGCCTACATCCACGTCGGGGCAGTGCTCGGAACCATTATGACAGCCAACGTTTGGTTTCGAATTCTGCCGTCCCAGCGCAAAATGGTTGCGGCCGCGGCAGCCGGGGAAACCTTCGATGCTTCGCTCGGCGCTCAGGCCAAGCTCCGTTCCAAGCACAACACCTTCACGGCGGTTCCGGTCGTCTTTATCATGATCAGCAATCATTTTCCTGTTGCAACTTACGGGAACACTTATGGATGGGAGATCCTCGTCATCCTCGTTCTTCTCGGCTGGGCGGCTGCGAAAATGATTCGTGAAGCCTAAACATTTGGAAAGTTATTAGTCGAGCAACGGAATCCAGTGCTAACACCTGTGACCCTAAATCGCGCACAAGTGGTGATCGATCGATGCCTAAGGCTGGCTTCTTTTAGCGAAGACCAGGACAGCACCCGCCGCACCTTCTTATCGCCACCGATGCGCGATTGCCACCGGGAAATTGCTCGCTGGATGGATCCGCTCGGGATCAGAGCGAAAAGCGATGCCGCTGGAAATTTACGCGCGGTTTATCCGGCCACGAAACCAGATGCTCCAAGCTTGCTGATCGGATCACATCTCGATACTGTTCCCAACGCTGGTGCTTATGATGGCGTCCTCGGCGTTGTGCTTGCGATTGCGTTGCTGGAGGAGTTGCACGATCGAAGGCTTCCGTTCTGCATCGAGGTGGTTGGCTTTTCTGAGGAGGAGGGAGTGCGCTTCGGCGCTCCATTTATCGGCAGCCGTGCGCTGATAGGCACGCTCGATCGGTACCTCATGGATGTTCGTGATGCGCAAGGGGTATCCGTACGGGAAGCGATCGTGAACTTTGGGTTGAATCCTGAAGAAATTGCTCACGCTGAGTTGGGGAGAAATATTCTGGGCTACCTCGAGTTTCACATCGAACAGGGTCCTGTGCTGGAGAGCCTGAATCAGCCACTCGCGGCAGTTGAGGCAATTGCCGGCCAAAGCCGGCTTCAGTTCACGTTTTGCGGCCGTGCCAATCACGCTGGCACAACGCCGATGTCGCTTCGCTATGATGCCATTGCAGGCGCGGGGGAGTGGATTGGTGCTGTGGAGCGAATCGCTCAAGCCGCTCCTGGCTTAGTCGCGACTGTTGGAAAGATCGAAGCAAGGCCCGGAGTTGCGAACGTGATCGCAGGCGAGGCGTGGCTTGCACTGGACGTTCGTCACCGCTACGACGACATTCGACTTCACGCTGTAGAGGATCTTATTCGCCGAGCCTACGAAATTGCTGCGCGCCGCGGATTATCCGTACGGGAGAATACGTTGTTAAATCAGCCGGCTGTGGCGATGGACCCGTTCCTTACCGGCGAAATAGAAAAAGCGATATTAAAGACCGGATGCGAGCCGCATCGAATGGTGAGCGGCGCAGGCCACGACGCCATGATTCTCGCGGAAAAAGTTCCCGCTGCGATGATTTTTTTGCGTACGCCTGGCGGAATCAGCCATGACCCAGCGGAATCAGTCGCCGCGGAAGACGTGGAAAGGGCGATCCAGTGCGGACTGCATCTTTTCGATCAGCTCGCTGATTCACCGGAATTTCACCAAAGGATGAATCGTGCATAATCTTGGCCGCACACGAAGTTCCCAACAACCGAATCATCTGTTGCTAACTGCAGACACTTTTGTGCGCACCACTCTGCCGGGAATGAAGGCATGCTCCGCAATCGTGCACGTCGGCCCCGCGTTGGGTGCCGCTTTTACGCAGTACACCGCCGAATTTGAACCACGAGGAGAACTGGGCGGAACGTCAGCGCAACGTTTCATTTTCGTCATTGAAGGCGGCGTGAAGTTGGAAGTCAAAGGCAAAGCGAAACCACTGGAAGCGCGGGGATATGCTTATCTCCCCGCAGGATTCGAGCATCGAGTAGTGGCTCAGAAGGCCAGCCGCGTCGCCGTCATCGAGAAAGACTATCAAGAACTCGACGCGGTGAAAGCTCCAACTTTGATCGTTTCGAGCGAAGACGCCGTATCCTCGCATCCGCTCAATGATGATCCCGGCCTGCAAGTCAAATGTTTGCTTCCCGATGAAATGAGCTTCGATTTCGCAGTGAATACCATGGTCTACCAGCCGGGAGCCGCGCTGAGCATGGTCGAAATGCACGTGATGGAACATGGGCTCATCATGCTTGAAGGCGGAGGAATTTACCGCCTCGGCGATTCCTGGTATCCCGTAACGGCCGGAGATTTCATATGGATGGGGCCGTGGTGTCCGCAGTGGTTCGGGGCAATCGGCAAAGTACCGGCAAAATATCTCATCTACAAGAACTGGAACCGCCATCCTTTGGCAAGCACACCGCGATGACACTTACCATCGATCGAGATCGGCTGCTTTCCGAGATCGAATCTCTGGGATCCGTTTCCGAAGCCGAACCTCCCGTCGTAACTCGAATTGTTTTCAGCCCCTCCGATCTGAAGGCTCGTGCGTGGATGAAAGCCCGCTGCGAAGAAGCCGGCCTCACGATGCGCGTCGATGCCGTTGGGAATACCTTCGCTCGCTGGGAGGGTTCAGAGCCGGGCGCGCCAGCCGTCGGCACAGGCTCGCACATCGACGCCATTCCGAACGCAGGAAAATACGATGGTGCCGTCGGAGTTCTGGGAGGCTTGGAAGCAATACGGGCGTTGCAGCAAAGCGGATTTCGTCCCAGGCACTCGATTGAATTGCTTATCTTTACTGCGGAAGAACCAACACGCTTCGGAATCGGATGTCTCGGAAGCAGGCTACTTTCCGGTACTCTTTCTGTCGATGCAGCAAGCAAGCTCAGGGACAACAACGGAGCATCTCTCGAAGAGGTTCGCAAAGGGGCGGGGTTCAAGGGCGAACTCGAACAAGTTAAGTTGCCAAGTGGCCACTACAAAGCGTTCATCGAATTGCATATCGAACAAGGACCGCTGCTCGAGCGTCAGCAAATTCCTCTCGGCATCGTCACGAAAATCGCGGCGCCCGCAAGTCTTCGGGTTCTGCTCGAGGGCGCGGGTGGACACGCCGGCGGCGTTTTGATGCCCGACCGTCGCGATGCTCTTTGCGCCGCGGCGGAATTAATTCTGGCAATTGAGAACGCGGCACGGACCAGCGGGGCCATCGATACGGTGGCAACTGTCGGAATCTGTGAAGTCTTTCCCGGCGCGGTCAATAGCATTCCCAGCCGGGTTCCCCTGAGCGTGGACATTCGCGACACGGATCTTCAGCGCCGCGACGAAGTAATACGAACGATGGAATCCGCCTGCCGGTCGATTTCAGACAAGCGACAGGTATCGATTCACACCGAGTTGCTGAATGCCGATGCGCCAGCGGACTGTGCTCCCGCAATCATCGAAGCGCTTTCGCAATCCTGCCGAAAGCACGACCAAGAATTTATTCCGATGGTCAGTCGTGCTTACCACGACTCGCTTTTCATGGCACGAATCGCTCCCGTCGCGATGCTGTTCATCCCGTGCCGCAACGGATATAGCCACCGTCCAGATGAATATGCATCTCCAGAAGATATTGCTCGAGGAACGCTTGTCCTCGCCGAGACGCTCGCCATTTTGTCCCAGTGACTTTCACAGCAGTAATTCAGAATGGCGGGTGTACGATCACTTCACTTTGAGCGATTCGCGGATTCGGGCATACCCAGGCTTGATGGCGGAGTAGATGAAATCGATGCGCTCCTTATAGGGCAAGAAGGCGCTCTTCATGGCATTGATCGTGATTCTCTCGAAGTCGTCCAGCGTTAGCCCAAATGTCTCCGCAGCCGCTTCGAATTCCTTGGTCATAGTCGTGTTGCTCATCAACCGATTATCCGTGTTCAGCGTGACGCGGAACTTTTCCTGATAAAGAATCTTGAAGGGATGCTCCGCGAGACTCGGCGTGGCACCGGTGTGTACGTTACTCAATAGGCAGATTTCCAGCGGGATGCGCTTGTCGAGAACATATTGAGCCAGATCGCCTAACTTCACCGCCTTGCCGTCGACAACGGCAATATCGTCGATGAGCCGCGTCCCGTGCCCGATGCGATGTGCACCGCAATATTGAATCGCCTGCCAGATCGATTCTTTTCCATAACCTTCACCGGCGTGAATCGTGATATTGAAATTCTCGCGCTGGATGTAATGGAAAGCATCTACGTGCTTCTTCGGAGGATAACCGCCCTCTTCGCCCGCCAGATCGAAGCCGACCACGCCGCGCGCGCGAAAATCGACGGCAAGCTCGGCCATTTCGAGAGACGTATTCATGTTGCGCATCGCGCAAATGATCAAACCGGAAGAAATCCCGAAATCTTTTCGCCCTCGCTCCAGTCCCTTCAGCACCGCTGAAACAATCTGTTGGTGCGTCAGTCCTTTTTGCGTATGGAAGACCGGCGCAAAGCGCGTCTCGAAATAAACGATCCCATCCCGGCTCAAGTCCTCAGCCTGCTCATACGCGACCCGCTGCAAAGCTTCTTCTGTCTGCATGACCGCGATGGTGTGCGCAAAGCCTTCCAGATATTTGCCGAGACTTCCCTGATTTGCTCCCCGAAAAAACCACTGGGCAAGCGCCTGAGGGTCATTGGTCGGAAGATCTTTGTAACCGGCATCCCGTGCCAACTCAATCACGGTTTGCGGCCGCAGCACGCCGTCGAGGTGCTCGTGCAAAAGGACTTTGGGAAGGCTCTGTAATACTTGTCGATCAAGTTTCATGCGATGCGGTTCCTTCCCGCCAATGCAGCGTCCATTGCAGCAGGGAAAACTTTGCAAGATGATACACCACCGTTTGGACGCGGTTCTCTCTCCGCTTCGTTCGCCGGTGCGTGTTGTACAATCCGACGCCAGCCTGATTCGCGGAAGAATTGAGCCAGCAAAATTTCGGCCAGCATGGAGCGGAAGGTGAGCGAGGTTTCTGAGAACAAAGACTATGGGTTGCGTCGCGAGATTCTCTCCCCGATGGAAACCCTGGCGCAGTCTGTCTCTACCATGGCTCCTACCACTACGCCGGCGGCAACCATTCCGCTGGTTTGCGCTCTGGCTGGCAACGGTACCTGGCTCGCGTATGTGCTGGCGACGGTGGCCATCTTGCTCGTCGCCCTATGCATCAGCCGCTACGCTCGCCATTCCTCCTCGCCCGGATCACTCTACGCGTATGCTTCGATGACAATGCCTCCCTGGCTGAGTGCGACCGTCGCGTGGAGTCTGTTGCTCGCTTATGTAGCTACGGGCTCCAGCGTCATTGGCGGCTTCTACCACTACGCGAACTTGCTGCTGCGTGATGCCACCGGCCATGTGTACTCTGCCGTATTGCTCGCTGTGCTTTGCACCGGCGTTTCGATTTTTATTGCCTATCGCGATGTAAAGATTTCCGCGCGCCTCATGTTGTGGATCGAAGCTGCGTCCGTGACCGTGATCGTGATTGTGATAACGCTTCTGTTGGTGCGTCACGGCTGGCACCTGGACGCAGAACAACTGCATCTCCGCGGTATGACCGGCAGCGGCCTCCGACTGGGACTGGTGCTGGCCCTTTTCAGTTTTGTCGGCTTTGAGAGCGCGACCACGCTCGGCTCCGAGGCGCGCAATCCGCTGAAAACCATCCCGCGGGCGGTTATCCAAAGCGCCATTCTTGCCGGAGCTTTTTTCACGATCTGTGCTTATGCCGAAGTGCTGGGGTTCCACACTGTCGGGCAGAATTTAGGGACGAGCCAAGCCCCGATGTATCTGCTAGCTCGAGTCGGCGGCGTCCCAGTCTTGGGACTCCTGATCGACATCGGGGCTCTCGTAAGCCTGTTTGCGGGAACTCTGGCATGCATCACGGCAGCGGCCCGCGTCCTCATGCTGATGGCGCATAACGGGCTTGCCCATGGCTCTCTGGGGAACGCGCATGTGCGGAATCGAACGCCAAGCCGTGCGGTCGTCATAACCGGCGTCGCAGCGCTGCTCCCCGTGGCAATACTGGCCGCGCGCGGCGCCAGCGGTTTAGATGTCTACGGCTGGCTGGGTTCGCTCGCGACCTATGGCTTCATCGTGGCCTATGCGCTGGTTTGCGTCGCGCTGCCGCGTTATTTGCGCGAGCACGGTGCCTTTCGCCCCGGAGCTCAACTCGTTCCCTGGCTCGCTGGCCTCGCCATGCTGCTCGCGCTGGTGGGGAATTTCTATCCTGTTCCGGAGGGTCCGTATGGAAAACTCCCTTACATCTACCTCGCGTATTTGACTGCCGGCCTGCTTTGGTTTGCGGTTCGTGGACGAAGTAAAGATGAAGCTTTGGCCGAGGGCTAGAGCATAAAAATATCGAATCTGCGGCAAAGAAATTTTTACTGATAGGGACGCTTTCGTTCCGCCGGACAGTCGTGTAAAGTCATCCCTTATTTTGCGGGCGTGCAGAAATAGACCGTCTCAGCTGCGAACTTTTTGACCAATACATTCTAGGAGGTTCGGCGGCGCGCAGGCGGTCCGGCACGAGTGTACTTGCCTTGCGTGAGGTTATTGATGCTATCGATATTTAAAGGAACTCGGCTTAAGAGAACTGCACTGGTTGCGTTGATGGCTGTTTCAGCCCTGTTTGCACCTTCTGCCTTCGCTCCACAGGCTGAGGCTCAGCAAACACTTGGCGGTATCACGGGTACAGTCACTGACAAAACTGGCGGCGTTTTGCCGGAAACTGTGGTCACGATTATTGCGGATCAGACAAAACTCACGCGCAGCCAGAAGACCAACGCGAACGGCACCTACGACTTCGTCAACCTCCCCATCGGAACCTACACGCTGACGTTCACGCACCCGGGCTTCGAGAGCCAGAAGGTACCTTCCATTACGGTGCAGGCGGATCGCACCCTGACCATCAATGCGGTCCTGCCCGTCGGCCAGGTTGGAACTGTGGTTGAGGTGCAGGCAGATCCACTGATGAATGCTGTCGACACGACCAACGGCTACATTTTGGAAAAAGACCAGATTGATTCCATCCCGCTGCCGACTGGAAGTTTTACCGGTTTGGCAATCCTCTCGCCAGGGGTTAGCGCCGAGTTGCCAAACGGCAGCGGCGCAAACGCCGGCTTAGGGAATCAATCGATTTGGGCGAACGGCCAGCGCGATACCAGTAACACATTTCTTCTAAATGGGGTCGACGCCAGCAATCTGTTCAACGGCAAGAGCACCAGCCAGGTGGCTTCGGCACGCATCGTCAACAATACTGGCGTTGCCGGCGCCTCCAGCACTACCGCAGAAGTCATTCAGAGCACGGCATCGCCATACCTGGCGATTGGCCAAGCTTTGCCGACTCCCGCGCCAGAGACGGTCCAGGAGTTTCGGGTAAACACATCGATGTACGACGCCCAGCAGGGTTCTACCAGCGGCGCCCACATTGATATGAGCACCGCGTCTGGCACCAACGCCGTTCATGGCAGTGTGTACGTTCACCGCGGAACGGATTGGCTCAACGCCGCGCCATATTTCTACAATCAGGACGCGAATATTCCCGCCAACGAAAAGGTGCCGCAGTTGCACCGTTATACGGCCGGAGGAACGATTGGTGGAGCGCTCATCAAGGACAGGCTCTTCGGTTTTGCCAGCTACCAGCACATTCATGTTTCCGATTTAGAGATCGGAACTTCGCGCACAGCGGCGCCCTTCGGACTTACTGACGATCGCAGCGCGGCGACATTGGTGGCCGTCGCTAACAACGATTTCGGTACCTCGCTGACCCCTGGCAATGTTGATCCGGTCGCTTTCGCCTTGTTGAACTATAAGATGCCGAATGGCCAATATTTAATCCCGTCGGCCAACCCAAACTTCATCCCGACCATTAATTTCCCGGAGAATGTTTTCCTTACGCAGCCGGCTTACTTCATCTCCGATCAGGCGGTGTCCGATCTCGATTACCTGCCGACCGCGAAAGATACGCTGTCGTTGAAGTATTACTACCAGCACGATCCGAGCACGGCTCCCTTTGGATTCTCCTCGGTCGAAGGCTTCCCCCAACACTTGGACGCGGGGAGCCAGGTCGCCTCAGTTACGAACACGCAATCGATCAAGCCGAACTTCAGCGTGGCTGAGGTTTTCGGTTTCATACGCGAAAAAGTCTACAGCACGATTGCTCAACCTTTTTCGCCCGGATCGATTGGCATCGACGACTTCGGCTCTAACGTTTTTCCGGGTATCACGATCGTCGACAATCTGGGGAATTTCGCTCCAGGGAACACGGGCAATTGCACCTCGAATCTGGATCCAGCGGCGTGCGGCCCGGCTTACAACGCGGGGCTGAACATCGGCTCAACCGCGGCGTCTCAGGGCGCTTTTACGGGCATCTTTCAGAATCGCTGGATGCCTTCGGTCAACGCCATTTGGAACCGGGGTAAACATACATTTACCTTCGGCGGAAGTTTTTCCTACACGCAACTCAACGCGCGCGATGAAAGAACCAATACCGGCATGATCGGCTTTCTCAATTTCGCCGACTTCCTGACGGGCACCCCAATCACCTATACAGCCGATGGATATATCACCACCACGTTCCTGCAGGGCGATGCCAACCGCTACTACCGCTCAAAAGAAACGGGCTGGTATCTGCAGGACAAGTTTCAACTTCGTTCGAACCTGAGCATAAGCGCCGGTCTGCGCTTCGACTATCACGGGGGTCTGAGCGAAAAGAACGGTCGACTTTTCAATTTCGATCCATCAGCCTATAGCTATGACGCGACGAGCGATACGATCACGTCGAACGGATTCATTGTCGCAGGGAATAATCCTCTTTTCCCGACCAAAGGCGTCAGCGACTCGACTCTGACGGGACGCCAATGGGGACTCGCACCACGCATTGGCTTGGCCTGGAGTCCCAAAATGTTCAACGACAAGGTTGTGGTTCGCTCGGGCTGGGGCATGTACTACGATCGCGGCGAATTGTTCACTTATCTTTCGCCGGGCTTTGCCTCAGGCGTGATCGCCGGTGGCCCGTTCGGCGTGAATCAGACTCCGCCATGGGTGAATCAGCAATCTTGTAGCGTCTTCGCGTATTCGAATTGCAGCACCTTTGAGAGCCCCTGGGCAAGTCCACAACCGGTAGGAGCTCCCTCGGGGAATCCGGCAGATTTATCTCTTCCCAATGCGAACGCCATCGAACAGGGCACGCCGCTATTCTCGTTCGCCGATTACAATCGCGCCAACAAACTGCCGTACACGCTCAATCAGACCCTCGACATTCAGTGGCAGCCGCGCAATGATCTCGTAATTGACATCGGCTACGTCGGTAATCTCGGCCGGCATGAAATCGTTCCCGTTCCTTTCAATCAGGCGCAAATTGCCTCGCCCTCTAATCCCACGCGGCCGGGCACTCCGATTGAGCAGGATTACACCTACGGTTATACGATTGTGACTCAGCCCGGCGGCTTTACGCCGATTAACCTTCCCAACGGTCAGCCCTACCAGGAAACCTTTGAAGGCGGGAACGTCGACCTCCGCGTTCCTTACATTGGCTACTCCGCTGAGTCTGAGTCCTACACGGCAGCGGGTATTTCCGCTTACAATGCGCTGCAAACCCACGTCGAAAAGAGAATGAGCCATGGCCTGCAAGTCGGCGCATCCTACACCTTCTCTCACGCGACGGACGAGCAAAGCGCGATGGGCCTCTTTTACAACGGCAACAATCCCCTGAACCTACGATCTGGTTACGGTCTCTCAGACTTCGACCGCAAACACATATTCAATTTCACCTACACCTACGAGCTGCCAAAGTTTTTCTCGGTAACTTCATTCCGTGGGAGAATCGCCGACGGATGGGCAATTTCCGGCCTGACCGTGATACAGAGTGGTCAGCCCTACAGCGTCATTGATTACTCGGGTGCAGTGGGCAGCATATTCTACGGAGTGAACGACGGCATCACGAATCCCATTGTTCCGCTCGACGGTTGCTCGCCTTCTCAGGCGCTCACCGGGGCTTCGGGCGCTGGCGCCACTCCCGCGCTCAAAGCCAGCTGTTTTGGAATTCCTCTGCTAAGTCCGGGCGCCTTGAACGGCGCGATTCCTTCGAATGATCCCTACGAGACTAACTTCATCGACCATGGCCAGCGCAATATTTTCCGGCAGTCGTGGCAGAGGCGCGCGGACATTTCACTGGTTAAGATGACCCAGATCACCGAGAGGTCGGCCCTGAAGTTCACTTTTGATGTCTACAATCTGACAAACACCGCGAGCTTCGATATCCCGATCGACGACGTGAGCCAGAACATCAACTTCAACGGGTTTCCTTACGTCGGTCAGCCGTCAACAACGACTCCTTGTGACACTACATACACGGCCCTATACGTGTGCCCGACCCTCAGCGGTTTGGGCGTCACGAACAAAACCATCGGAAGCCCGCGGCAGATTCAGATGTCATTGAGCCTCAGCTTCTAGATCGGATTAGTCCTCGACTCAACCCGATGCGCCGCGATGAGTCTGTGATTACTCCTGCCCGATATCTTCGTTCCACACGGCAGGATTGGAGCGAATGTAGTCGCCGAGGAGTGCGACACACTCTTGCGAATCAAGATCGATCACCTGTACTCCCAGCGAACGCAGCCACTCCAAGCCACCCTTGAAATTTCGGCTCTCGCCGACGATCACTTTGCCGAAGCCAAACTGCCGCACCAGGCCGCTGCAATACCAACACGGAGCGAGAGTGGTGACCATGATGAGCTTGCGATAGCTGCGCTGGCGACCCGCGTTGCGGAAGGCGTCGGTTTCGCCGTGCAGGGAAGAGTCACCATTTTGTACGCGGCGGTTGTGGCCGGCGCCGATGAGTTTGCCACTCTCATCGAAAATCGCGGCCCCGATAGGAATACCGCCCTCGGCCAGCCCTTTGCGGGCTTCCGCGATCGCTACTGCGAGCATGGCGGAGTAATCGCTTCCCACGGCCCTCGATTATAAGTGGCGAGCCGAGGTCGCCGCACTCTCAGTTCGGTTCGTGTTGAAATTCATATACACTGCATCGAAATTCTGAGTTTTACTTGCCGGCGGCCAGGGTTTATCACAGAATCGACGGAATAGGCTTGGAGTGGAGTGTGGGCTGCGCCAGCAGCCGCGGGCTCGAATCCAGGAACAACCGATTTTTGGCAGTAATTTCGCCCCCAGGGAGACGCCGCGATGTCCCGCGAAGGCCATAGAAATGGCATCCCGCCGGCGCAAGGTCTGTACGACCCCGCGCAGGAGCATGATGCCTGCGGGATCGGATTCGTGGCCAGTATCCGCGGCGAAAAAAGCCACGAAATCATTCGCAACGGCATCCAGGTGCTGCTGAATCTGGCACACCGTGGCGCTTGCGGTTGCGACTCTGAGACCGGTGACGGAGCCGGCGTGCTGATCCAGATTCCGCACAAATTCTACGCGCGAGAATGCGCCAAATTAGGATTCGAGCTACCCCTGCCCGGCTCCTACGGCGTTGGGATGACTTTCCTGCCGGTCGAAAAACACGCGCGCCTGCAGTGTGAAGGGGTTCTTGAGCGCATCATTCGCGAGGAAGGTTTGTCGGTCCTGGGCTGGCGAGATATGCCGGTCTACGCTTCGGCAACGGGCCGTGTGGCGCGGGCTTCGCAACCCTACATGCAACAGATTTTTGTGGGATGCCGGCCGGGTCTTGATGAAGACGCTTTTGAGCGCAAGCTTTACATCGTCCGCAAGCGCGCGGAAGATGAAATGCGGAAGTCGGAGGTTGAGGACGCTGGAATGTTTTATATTCCTTCGCTCTCCTGCCGAACCGTCGTCTACAAAGGACTGCTGCTGGCTTCGCAGCTCACCAACTTCTACCGCGAGCTTTCCGATCCGGATGTGGTTAGCGCTCTCTGCCTCGTCCATCAACGGTTTTCAACCAATACTTTTCCTAGCTGGCAGCGCGCCCATCCTTATCGCTATGTAGCGCATAACGGCGAAATCAACACGGTGCGCGGCAACGTCAACTGGATGCACGCTCGGCAGTCTCTGCTGGCCTCGCCACTTTTCGGCGACGATCTGAAAAAGCTTTTTCCCATCATCGAGCCGGAGGGCAGCGACTCCGCCAACTTCGACAATGCATTGGAACTCTTGCTCCAGACCGGGCGCAGCCTGCCTCACGCCATAGCCATGTTGATTCCGGAAGCGTGGGCAGGAAATCCCCACATGAAGCCGGAGAAGCGCGCTTTTTATGAATATCACGCTTGCCTCATGGAGCCCTGGGATGGGCCAGCAGCGGTTGCATTCACTGATGGCCGTGTGATCGGAGCCACGCTCGATCGCAACGGTCTACGTCCCGGAAGATACGTAGTTACTCACGATGATGTCGTGATCATGGCCTCGGAAGCTGGTGTGCTCGACGTGGCTCCAGAGCAAGTGAAGAGGAAAGGCCGCTTACAGCCCGGGAAGATGTTCTTGGTCGATACGGTCGCAGGCCGCATCGTTTCCGATAAAGAGATCAAGCACAACCTGGCCTCGCGACAACCGTACGCCCAATGGCTCACGGAGAATCAGATCACGATGAGCCAACTGCCCGAGCCTTCGCGCACGCACCCTCCCGACCCGGAAACGCTGCTTCGCCGCCAACGCGCCTTCGGATACACCGACGAAGATTTGAAGATGATCCTCGCGCCCATGGCCTCGGTTGGCGAGGAGCCGGTTGGATCGATGGGAACGGACACGCCGCTGGCTTGTCTCTCAGATCGCCCGCAGCCGCTGTTCAACTATTTCAAACAGCTGTTTGCGCAGGTGACCAATCCACCGATCGATCCCATCCGCGAAGAGATGGTGATGTCGCTGATCAGCTACATCGGCAGCGAGCGCAACATTCTCGAAGAAGCTCCGGAAAACTGTCACATGTTGAAGCTGGAGCATCCGCTGCTGACCAATCGCGAATTGGAAAAGCTGCGGCGCGTGTCGACCCGCGATCTGCTTGCCACCACGCTGCCTGCGCTGTTTCTGGCAAGCGAAGGCGAAGCTGGACTGAAGCGCGCTCTCGATGAGCTCTGCCGAAGAGCGTCCTTGTCCGTGAGAGCGGGATATAGTTTGCTGATTCTTTCCGATCGCGGCGTCGATAAAGACTACGCGCCAATCCCTAGCCTGCTGGCGCTTGCAGCCGTGCACAATCTGCTCGTCAGGGAAGAGACTCGAACCCAGGTCGCTCTGATTACGGAATCCGGCGAGCCGCGCGAAGTGATGCACTTCGCTTTGCTCAGCGGATACGGAGCAAGCGCCATCAATCCTTATCTGGCGCTGGAAACTGTGGAGAATCTTGCCTGGCGTGGTGAATTGGCGGATGGCATTACGCCCGAACTTGCCGTCAAGAATTTCATGAAGTCGGTGAAGAAGGGCCTGCTGAAGACCTTCGCGAAGATGGGTATCTCGACATTACAGAGTTATCAGGGAGCGCAGGTTTTCGAAGCAATCGGGCTGAATAAAGAATTGGTGGAGACCTATTTCGCCGGTACAACATCGCGCCTGGAAGGTTCAGGGCTCGACGTTCTCGCCCGCGAATCGCAGCTCAATCACCAGCATTCTCTGCGCCCTGTCACGGAGTTTGAGACCGAACTCGCCGTGGGAGGCAATTATCACCAGCGGACGAACGGGGAGTACCACCTGTTGAATCCGCTGACCATCAGCAAACTGCAGCAGGCTGTTCGGGAAGAGAGTTCTCAGACATTTCAGGAATACACCGACCTCATCGACAAGCGGAGCGCCAATTTGTGCACGCTGCGCGGCTTGATGAAGTTGAAGAAGAGCGAGAAGCCCGTTCCCATCGAAGAAGTCGAGCCCGCTAAGGAAATTGTGAAGCGCTTTACCACCGGCGCGATGTCGTTCGGTTCGATCAGCAAAGAAGCGCACGAGACTCTCGCGATTGCGATGAACCGCATTGGAGGCAAGTCCAACACCGGTGAAGGCGGAGAGGATGAAGAGCGCTTCAAGCCGGATGCGAACGGAGACCTGCGACGCAGTGCCGTAAAACAAGTTGCTTCGGCGCGTTTTGGCGTGACGGCGAATTATCTGGTCAATGCGGACGAATTACAGATCAAGATGGCGCAAGGCGCGAAACCTGGCGAGGGCGGCCAACTTCCGGGACATAAAGTCGATGAAGTGATTGCTCGCATACGCCATTCGATTCCGGGGGTGGGGCTAATTTCGCCGCCGCCGCATCACGACATTTACTCCATCGAAGATCTCGCGCAACTGATCTACGACCTAAAGAACGTCAATCCGCAAGCTCGCATCGCAGTGAAACTGGTTGCTGAATCGGGCGTTGGTACGGTGGCGGCGGGCGTAGCGAAGGCCCACGCCGACGTTGTTCTGATCAGCGGAGACAGTGGCGGAACGGGTGCTTCGCCGCTGAGTTCCATCAAGCACGCGGGCATTCCGTGGGAGTTGGGATTGGCGGAGACGCAGCAAGTGCTTCTGTTGAACGACCTGCGCAGCCGCATCCGCGTCCAAACTGACGGCAAGCTGCAGACCGGCCGGGATGTCACGATCGCGGCATTGCTTGGAGCGGAAGAATTCGGGTTCGCCACCACCCCCCTGATCGCGATGGGCTGCATCATGATGCGCAAGTGCCATCTCAATACCTGCTCGGTCGGAATCGCTACGCAAGATCCTGTGCTGCGCAAGCAGTTTCAAGGGCAGCCGGAGCACGTCATCAATTTCTTTTTCTTTCTTGCGGAACAGGTTCGCGGGTATATGGCGGAGCTGGGCTTCCGCACTTTCGATGAGATGGTCGGGCGTGTTGACTTGCTCGATGTTGAGCCCGCCGTCGATCACTGGAAGGCGCGGGGTCTCGATCTTTCGACGATTCTCTACAGCCCTCCGCTGCCGTCGCGCGTGGCCCGGCGATGTGTACAGGCCCAGGATCACGGTCTGCAAGAGGCGCTCGATCACAAAATCCTGGCCGCTTCGCGTGCTGCGATCGACACGCTTGTTCCCGTCGAGCTCGATTTGCGGGTGCGCAATGTTCATCGCACGGTCGGCACGATGATGAGCGGAGAAATTGCGCGTAAATATGGTTCCGCGGGATTGCCCGACGACACGATTCGGGTTCGCTTGACGGGATCTGCGGGGCAAAGCCTCGGTGCATTCTTGGCGAACGGTGTCACGCTTACGCTCGAAGGCGAGGCCAACGATTACGTGGGCAAAGGTTTGTCAGGTGGGCGCGTGGTCGTCTATCCCCCGCGCGCTTCCGGTTTTGCTGCCGAAGAAAACATTCTGATCGGCAACGTTGCGCTCTACGGCGCAACCAGCGGGGAAGCCTTTTTCAA
This sequence comes from uncultured Acidobacteriaceae bacterium, assembly GCA_963782835.1. Lineage (GTDB taxonomy): Bacteria > Acidobacteriota > Terriglobia > Terriglobales > Acidobacteriaceae > Sulfotelmatobacter. Next base: position 124,144 of record CAWALR010000020.1, read on the forward strand.
CGGAGTTGCCGGAGAACGATTTGCGGTCCGCAACTCCGGAGCGACCGCCGTAGTGGAAGGAGTTGGCGACCACGGTTGCGAGTACATGACCAAAGGAATGGTGCTCGTGCTCGGAACGTGCGGAAGGAATTTCGCCGCCGGCATGAGTGGCGGCATCGCGTATGTCTTCGATGAGCACCGTAACTTTACGGAAGAACGCTGCAATCTCGGCTCGGTCGATCTTGAGCCCATCACCGAAACGCTGGATGCGCAGATCGTACAAGATCTCGTCACCCGCCATATGGAATTGACGGGCAGCCGCCGCGCGAAGTGGATTCTCGAAAACTGGGCTGAGGTGCTGCCGCGCTTTATCAAGGTCTTCCCGCACGAATTCAAGCGAGTGCTCGGAATGAGCCGCAGGCGCCAGCCTTATGGCTCGAACCCGCCGTTGGCAGTGCTCACGCACGCCGAACCGATGTCTCATGCGCGGGTGCAAAATGGGTAAGACGACCGGCTTCCTGGAATACTCTCGCGAACTGGCTCCGCGTCGTCCCGTCACCCAGCGGGTCAACGACTGGTTCGAAATCTATCTCGATCTTCCCGAGGAGACGCTCAAGAAGCAAGGCGCGCGCTGCATGGATTGCGGCGTGCCGTTCTGTCAGACGGGCTGCCCGGTCAACAATCTGATTCCCGACTGGAACGATCTGGTGTATCGCGGGCGCTGGAAGGAAGCGGTTCGGCAATTGCACGCCACCAATAACTTTCCTGAGTTCACCGGCCGCATCTGTCCCGCGCCGTGTGAAGCCTCTTGCGTGCTGGGCATCAATCAGCCGGCGGTCACAATCAAGCAGAACGAAAAGAACATCGTGGAGCGAGGATTTGAGGAAGGCTGGATCCGGCCGGAACCACCGAAGGTTCGCACCGGAAGAAAAGTGGCGATCGTAGGTTCCGGACCGGCGGGATTGGCAGCAGCGCAACAGTTATGCCGCGCCGGTCACACGGTTGTGGTTTACGAAAAAGCAGACCGCATGGGCGGGTTGCTGCGCTACGGCATTCCGCAGTTCAAGCTCGAGAAAAATATTATCGATCGCCGCCTGGACCAGATGTCTGCCGAAGGCGTGAAGTTCGTCACCGGGGCGGAAGTCGGAAAGAATGTTTCCGTGGAGGATTTGCGCCGCGAGTTCGACGCCATTGTACTTGCAGGTGGGGCCGAGCAGCCGCGCGATCTCAAGGTTCCCGGCCGTGAGTTGAAGGGAATCCATTACGCAATGGAATACCTTCCGCAGCAGAATCGGCGCTGCCTTGGCGACACGGTCGATTCTTCCATCGAGATTCTGGCTGCCGGCAAGCGCGTGGTAATCATCGGAGGCGGCGACACTGGGGCCGACTGCCTGGGAACCTGTCATCGGCAAAAGCCGCTTTCCGTGCATCAGTTCGAAATCATGCCCAAGCCGCCAGACGAACGATCGCCACAAACACCGTGGCCCCTGTGGCCGATGCAATTGCGCACCGAAGCGGCGCACGAAGAAGGTGGCATTCGCGACTGGAGCATTGCTACGACGAAATTCAGCGGCGAGTCTGGAAGGGTCAAGCAGTTACATGCCGTACGCGTTGGTCCTCCGCCGAAGTTTGAGCCGATTCCTGGCAGCGACTTCACCATCGATGCAGATTTGGTGCTCATTGCCATGGGATTCCTTGGTCCGGTGCGAAATGGAATGATCGAACAACTGGGCGTGGTGCTCGATCCCCGCGGCAATGTCGCGACCGATCACAACTACATGTCGTCCGTGCCGGGCGTTTTTGCCGCTGGCGATATGCGGCGAGGCCAGTCGTTGGTTGTGTGGGCCATCTCCGAGGGCCGCAAGGCAGCCGCGGCTGTCGATACCTATCTCAGAGCCATGGCAGTGCGTTCCGTTCCGGTGGCTACCAGCGCTCAGCAAATCGCCTAATGATTCAGCCGTCGGCAGCTGTTCCAGGGATTAAGATGGCTGCTCCAGCGCTATGATCGGAATCCAGGACATTCAAACTGCGATGGGCCGGATACGCGAGGCCATCCGCATTTCCCCCTGCACCCACTCGGAAACTTTTTCCGGCCTTACCAAGAACGAGATCTTTCTCAAACTCGATAACCAGCAGCGAACCGGAGCTTTCAAAGAGCGCGGCGCGCTCAATAAATTGCTCACGTTGACCGCCGAAGAACGCGGCCAGGGCGTGATTGCTGCGTCGGCAGGAAATCATGCGCAAGGGGTGGCCTATCACGCAGGCCGTCACGGTATTCGGGCGGTCATCTACATGCCGCTGCCCACGCCGCTCACAAAAGTTTCCGCCACGCGCGCCTACGGTGCCGAGGTCGTTCTGCACGGCACGAATTACGACGAAGCGTACGAAAAGGCGGTCGAGCAGAGCCAGCAACACCATCTCACGCTCATCCATGCCTTCGACGATGACGCTGTGATTGCGGGCCAAGGGACGTTAGGCTTGGAAATCTTGAAACAGCAGCCTGACATTGAGGCCATCGTCGCGCCCATCGGAGGAGGTGGCCTCATCGGCGGCATCGCGTGTGCGGTGAAGGAAATGAATCCGGCGATCCGGGTCTTTGGAGTACAGCCGGCCAAGTTGCCTTCCATGAAAGCCGCCATCGCACAGGGTAGTCCTGTAACTCTTACGCCGGCCGCCACCATTGCTGACGGAATCGCAGTGCGGCGCGCCGGCACCCGAACCTTTCCTTTGGTTCAGAAATATGTGGACGACATTGTTACGGTCGAAGAGGAAGAGATCGCTAATGCCATCCTGCTGCTTTTGGAGCGCGAGAAGACGCTGGCCGAAGGCGCCGGAGCAGCATCAATCGCCGCCGTCCTGAATCACAAGCTCCCGCTGGAAGGCAAGAAAGTCGCAGTGCTGGTCTGCGGCGGCAATATCGATGTCACGCTGCTCGCGCGGATCATCGAGCGCGGCTTGGTAAAAGATGGCCGCCTGGTGCGTCTGCGGATTCACCTGACGGACTATCCCGGCGCGCTGCACCGCCTTACCGGGATACTGGCGGAACATCGCACCAACATCGTGGAGACCGCTTACGACCGCGCCTATCACGGGGTCAACCTGGGCGACACTGCCATTGACATCACCATGGAGACTCGAGGGCCCGCTCATATCGCCGAGTTGCTCACGGCTTTGCTTGCCGCCGGCTACGCCCACGAAAGAATCCTGTAGACCCTTCGCAGCCAGCGCTGAACCCGGATGCGATATTATTTGACACTCTGATTCGGGTGATAAGAAATTTGAATTGGACTCAGCCGATCGATCCCTATTATCGTCTGCGGATTAGGGAGAGGACTGCGATTGAACGCAAACTGCGCTCGTCGGGGTCGGCTCTTTCCTGGGTCAGCCCTTCCCTCCAGGATTCAGAAGTGCCGTCGCACGGCTGCCTGCTGGACTTTACCAGCAGGCCTGCGGCTACCAAAGCATTACTCACGCCTTCTAAACAGGAGCAAGCAAACATGACCAAGCGAGCCGACGGGCACTCTCTGCGCCTGTCGTTCTTATCGGCCGGTGTCGCTATCATTCTAGCCGCCGGGTTGTTGGCCAGCCTATCAGCGCCTTGTTTTGCCGACGACGGGCCCAAGCCAGATCCCTCCGGCATCGCCACGGGTGATAAAACCACCGCCGTGGATGCCGCGGGCAATCCCTTTGTCGTCGCCGAGCCCACGGACAAGACCGCTCCGGACTACGCTGCCAACAAGAAGGCGTTCGACGACTATCAGGCTCAGGTGGCCAAAGAACCGCTCGCAGTAAAGCTGGCTGATAGCGTTGGCCACGTTCGCGTCGCGACAAATTTCGCCTGGACGTTGAACACCGGCTACCTGGTCTTGTTCATGCAGGCGGGTTTTGCCTTGCTCACCTGCGGACTGGTTCGCAAGAAGAATGCCGCCCATTTAATGATGCTGAATTTTGCGGCCTACGTCTTCGCTTTTCTGGCGTACTACGCCGTGGGATACGCATTTCAGTTCGGAGCCGTTGCCATCAATGCCGCGCCTACCAATCTTGGAGGCGTCCCTACTCTCAATCATTTTCTTATCGGCAGCGGCCAGTGGGGCTTTGTGGGCGGTAAAGGCTTTTTTCTGGTCGGTCCCGCCTATGACAGCGCCAGCAACTGTTTAACTCTTTTCGAAGTCGTCTTTATGGAGACCGCCGGCTACATTATTGTCGGCGCGGTGTGCGAGCGGATTACCTTCTGGGCGTTTCTAATTTGTGAGCTGTTCATCGGGGCGATTCTTTACCCCATCTCCGGCTGCTGGACTTGGGGCGGCGGCTGGCTTTCGCAAGTCGGTTCCACACTCAATCTCGGCCACGGCTATGTGGACTTTGCAGGATCGACTGTCGTCCATGCCGTTGGCGGATTCTGCGCCATGGCTCTCGCAATTATTCTGGGACCGCGTCTGGGCAAGTATGGTCCCGGAGGAAAAATCCGCGTCTTCCCTGCCCACAATATCGTGTACGTTGTGACTGGCACATTCATCCTGCTTTTTGGATGGATGGGTTTCAATCCCGGTTCCACCCTCGGAGCTACGGATCTTCGCATCTCCGTCGTCGCGGTCAACACCAACCTGGCTGCCGTCGCCGGTTCCGCCGCTGCTATGCTTTTGTGGTACTTCCTTTTCGGCAAGCCCGATATCACCATGGCCTGCAACGGAATGCTGGCGGGATTGGTCGCCATCACTGCGCCCTGCGCTTTTGTGTCTCCGACTTCGTCGGTAGTAATCGGTGTGCTGGCAGGGTGCCTGGTTTGTCTCGGAGTTCTCTTCAACGACCGTGTGCTCAAGATCGACGATCCGTGTGGCGCGATTTCCGTACACGGCTATTGCGGATGGCTCGGCGCGGTCAGCGTAGGAATCTTTGCTGACGGTGCCTACGGGGCAGGATGGAACGGCGTGGGTGCGACTTCCTACTTGGGCCACGCAGGTCAAGGCGTAACCGGTTTGATCCATGGCGATTCGCGTCAGTTTTTGTGTCAGCTGATGGGGGCAACCCTGTACGCGGTGTGGGCGTTTGGCGCTACCTATGTCGTCTTCTGGAGCGTCAACAAAGTGAAGAGCATGCGTGTGCCGCCGGAAGTGGAAGAAGAAGGTCTCGACGTCCCGGAGTTCGGAATGGAAGGGTATCCGGAAGACGCGGTCGTGACGGCGTCGTACTGAAACGCGCCGCCCTAGCGCGACGGGTCTGTACCGCAAGAGACGCCGAGAATTTGAGTTTGGAACAAAACAGAGGGCTCAATTGACCGCAGCAGCGCGCCCGCGCTGGCAGTTGAGTGTGATTGTAATCACAAAAAAGTTAGTTGTTTCCTAGTAGTGATTGGCCGCTCGTGACTACGTAGAATTGCGGGTCGCCGATCATGAATCCCAAATGGAACGGCCAGTTCTCGTGCTTTGATCTCGTAGCCCGAACCGACGCGTGCGCCAGCAGCGTGGTTCGGGTGGGCAATCTCGAGATCGGTGGCGGCGATTTCATCGTGATGGCAGGGCCGTGCGCCGTCGAATCGGAACAGCAATTATTGCGAACCGCCGAGGCTGTGGCCGCCGCGGGCGCGCGCATGCTGCGCGGAGGCGCTTACAAACCGCGTTCCTCCCCATATGCATTCCAGGGTCTGGGAGTCGAAGGCCTGAAGCTGCTCCACAAGGCACGAAAAGAAACCGGCCTCGCAATCGTCACCGAGGTGATGAGCGAGGAAGACGTCGATCTGATCGCCGAGTATGCGGATCTGATGCAGGTGGGCACGCGCAGCATGGAGAACTACGCGCTGCTCGAAAGACTGGGCGGATGCGGGCGGCCTGTGCTGCTGAAGCGCGGGATGACCGCGACTTTGGAAGAGCTGTTGCGTTCCGCGCAAGTGATTGCCATGGCAACGCCGGGCAAGCCGCAGATCGTTCTCTGCGAGCGCGGCATCCGGACTTTCGAGACAGCCACGCGCAATACGCTGGACATCGCCGCGGTACCAGTGCTCAAGACAGTTTCGCATCTGCCCGTGATTGTCGATCCGAGTCACGCCGCCGGAGTGCGCAGTCTCGTCCCGGTCCTGTCGCGGGCAGCCGTCGCGGTGGGCGCCGATGGATTATTGGTCGAGGTGCATCCGTCGCCGGACGATGCAATGAGCGATGGACCACAATCGCTTACCTTTCGCGATTTCCGCGACATGATGGAGGATCTGCAACCTTACTTGGAGATCCGGGATGCTACCCAGCGCGTTGACCCGCGGCTAGTCGCGGTTGGGAGCGCAGACTGATGCGAGCGCGGCCCATTATGATCGGGCTGCTCTCTCTGCTTATCATTATTACTGTTGGATTCGCACCTACGCGCTCGGTTCTCTCTTCGAGCCCGGACTCTCCCAAATTCCTTTTCACGGTTGCGAAACAGTACGAACCGCTGGCCTGGATACACGGCGCCGATCGGTTCAGCTCTGATGCCGTCATCTTTTTTCAAGATGCAAACGGGAAGCATCTACTCATTCCAGACTTCGCGACCTCTGCCGACCCCGCGGTTTCGTTCGATGGGAAGAACGTTTTATTCGCGGGTAAGAAAAAGTCTCAAGAGTTTTGGCAAATCTGGGAAGTCTCTTTGGAAAGCGGCGAGCCGCGGCGCATCACGTCTTGCGCGGAGGATTGCATTCGTCCTTTCTACTTGCCCGAAGATCGCGTGCTCTATGCGAAGAAAACCGGCGGACGCTTTGTGATTGAGGCGATAGACACAGGGGATGGCAAAGCCGTGCAGCTGACTTATGGCCCGGGAAATTCTTTGCCGACGGATGTTCTCCGCGACGGCCGGATTCTTTTTGAATCGACGTACCCCCTGGGAACTAACGGAGCGCCGGAAGTCTATACGGTTTATTCCGATGGCAGCGGAGTGGAGTCCTATCGTTGTGACCATGGCAAAGCGCGGTATTCCGGCAGGCAGGTCACATCGAGCGACATCGTATTCGCCTCTGGCTCCGGTCTCGGTCGCTTCACTTCAGCCCTGGCACAGGAGGTCCGCGTCCCAGTGCCGGTTGGAGAATATGCGGGAGACATCGCGGAAACTTCGTCAGGCGATTGGCTGGTGACATGGAGGCAAGGAAAGAATCCATTTCAATTGAAGTGGTGGAAGCCGGGTGCGGACGCTCTACGGCCGGCGGTCGTGGAATCAAATGCGAATGTGGTCCAGCCCGCGTTTGTTATGGAACGTGCCGTGCCGAACCGTCATCCCTCAGGCTTGCACGACTGGCCCAATGCCAATCTGCTTTGCCTGAATGCCTACACCTCGAAATACAAGTTTGCGGCGGGAACGATCCGGTCCGTTCGCCTTTACACGCGCGATGACGCGCGCGCCATGAAGTTGCTGGGAACGGCACCGGTGGAACGCGATGGATCCTTCTTTGTTCAAGTACCGACCGAGCAGCCACTGCAGATCGAACTGCTCGATGCCTCGGGTAAGACTCTGAAGCGGCAGGCGGGATGGTTCTGGATGCGCCGCGGCGAACAACGCGCATGCGTGGGCTGCCACGCGGGCCCGGAAACAGCGCCCGAGAATGCGGTCCCCATGATTCTGCTGAAGTCGACGACTCCCGCTGACATGACCGGCGCCGTAGGCAGCGCAGCAGGAGGGAAGTAAATTGAAAACGAGAATCCCGACCGTATTAGCTCTTCTCATCCTGCTGATGTGTTGGCCTCTTCGGGCGCAGTCGCCAGCGCCAAGCACGCCCAACTCCATCCGCTTTGAAGACGCCACGGCAAAGTCGGGCATTCAATTTACCCACAGCTTCGGAGCGCAGGAACTGGGCTCTCTATTGGAAGGTACCGGCTCAGGTTGCGTCTGGTTCGACTACAACAATGATGGGCTCCCGGATCTCTATGTGGTCAGCGGCAAGCCGCTCGAAGACGGAATGCATCCCTACCCGCTGAAGCAGCCTCCGGCGGTTGCGCCGCACAATCATCTATACAGAAACAACGGCGACGGCACGTTCACCGACGTCACCGAGCAGGCGGGAGTCGCCGCCAACATCTACGGCACGGCTGCGATTGCCGCCGACTTCGACAACGACGGTTTTGTCGATCTGTTCGTCACCGGTTACGGCCGAGCGATTCTTTATCGCAACCGCGGCGACGGGACCTTCGAAGATGTCACTGAAAAAGCAGGGATCAAGGTCGACGGCTGGTCGATCAGTTCCGCATGGCTCGACTACGATCGCGACGGCTGCGTCGATCTGTTTGTCGGCCGGTATGTGAAGTTCGATCCCAAGTATCGCAACTACTACGCCGCCGACAACTATCCCGGTCCACTCGATTACGCCGCCGAAACGAATCGCCTTTACCACAATAACTGCAACGGCACGTTCACTGACGTGACCGATAAGTCCGGAATCGGCGCCTACAAAGGCCGCACCATGGGCGTCACCGCGGCGGATTACGACGGCGACGGGTATCCCGATATCTATGTCGCAAACGACAAGACTGAAAATTTTCTTTTTCACAATAAACACGACGGGACGTTTGAAGAAGTGGCTGCTGAACTTGGCGTCGCGTATGGGCAGAACGGGGAAAATACTTCCGCCATGGGGCCGGTATTTGCCGACATCGACGGCGACGGCCTCATGGATCTCTGGGTGACCGATTCGAAATACAACCGCTTGATGCGCAACACTGGGAAGAATGGATTTGAAGACATCGGGCCGAGTTCCGGAATCTCTCAAGCCACCGCGCAGTACACCAGTTGGGGCACGGGCGTTTACGACTTCGACAATGACGGCTGGCTAGACATCATGATTTTTCATGGCGGCCTGATCCATCTGGTCCCGCAGGAACAGTCGTTGTTCCGCGGCCTGGGCAATGGGAAGTTTGCCGACGTGTCGCGTGAAGCTGGTCCGGCGCTCGACGCAAAAACGGTTTCGCGCGGCGCTTGTTTTGCCGACTATGACAATGACGGAAAGATCGATGCCTTCGTGGTGAACCTGGGCGCACCCGGGACTTTGCTGCACAACGTCACGCAGAACAGCCAATCACTGGCTGACTGTGAAACTCAAAGGAAAGAAGAGCAATCGCGACGGCATCGGTGCTCATTTGGAGTTGCTTGCTGGCGGCAGGAAGCAGATCGCGGAGCGAATCGCAGGATCAGGCTATCTTATCTCAGGACGACGGCCGCGTTCATTTCGGCTTGGGAAGCGCGACGAAGGCCGACAAGCTGACTATCCACTGGCCCAGCGGGCGAAGTGCAGGTTCTGGAGAATCTGGCTGTTGACCGCGTGCTCACGGTGGAGGAGCCGTAGATGCGGCTGGAGAACCAATTGCACGGCCGGGCGAAGTGGATCGCAACTATCATTCCCGCAGTCGCGTTGACGTTCGTTCTCATGCTGCTTGCACCGGCAGCCAAACCTGCCTCGCCGCAGTCTGACTCTGGAGCCAATGGACGCTATCTCTCGCCCCTTGAAATGGCACTCTCGCTCGACGGACGCTTCCTCTACGTCGTGTGCCAGGCCAGCGACGAACTGCGTATCGTCGATCTCGCATCTGGCAAGGTCGTGAGTACTGTGCCTGTCGGCCACGTGCCACGCGGAATCGTGTTGTCCCCCGATGGCGAGCAGATCTATTTGACGAACGCGTGGTCCGACACAGTCTCGGTGATCGATGCGACAACTCTGAAAGTTGTGCGCACGCTTTCCACTGGCTTCGAACCCACCGGCATCATCTGTGACAAGAGCAGCAAGACTCTGTACGTTGCGAATCGCCTCAGCAGCGACATTTCCGTGATCGATGTAAACACTGGCCAGGAGATCAAGCGGTTGCTCGCCGGCCGAGGAGCGAGCTACCTTGCTCTGTCCGCGGATGGCAAGTGGATATATGCCACGCATATTTATCCGAATGCCGGAGCTTTCCGAACGCAACCGAATTCGGAAATTACCGTCATCGATACTGTTCGTCAGGCCGTAGTCGAGCGCAAGCGACTGCACAACGCCGCTGGAGTCTTCCACGTGGCCCTCTCTGGTGACGGAAGGCTGGGCGTGGCGGCGCAACTCCGCCCTAAGAACTTAATTCCTCTGGCGCACGTGGAGCATGGATGGGCCTTCGGCGATTCGCTGACCCTGTTCGGCGCCGATATTGGAGGAACGCTTCAGGTTCCGATCGATGAACTCGATCGTTACTACGCTCTGCCCTGGGGTGTGGCGATCGCTCCTGACAAATCAAAATTGTTCGTGACCGCCGCTGGTTCGGAGAGCGTCACCGTCATTGACGTGCAAAAGTTGCTGGCGTTTGCCAAAACCCGGCAACAATCATCAAACAACCTGGCGAATGATCTTTCGGCATCGGCAAATTACGTAACTGCAAGAATTCCGGTCGGCCGCAATCCGCGCGGGGCCGTGTTATCGCAAAACGGTAAGCGCTTATACGTGGCGAACCGGCTCGATGACAATATCTCGGTCATCGACACATTAACTGACAAAGTAACTTCAACCATCGATCTCGGTGGACCCAAAACGGTCAATGCACTTCGTCGCGGTGAACAACTGTTCTTCACCGCTGACTATGCATTTCAAGGCCAGTTTGGCTGTGCCAATTGCCATCTGGACGCAACCATTGATGGCTTGCAGTGGGACCTTGAGCCCGACGGCTTCGGCAAGGATATCGTTGACAATCGATCGCTGGAGAGTTTGGCGGGGACCGAGCCGTTCAAATGGAATGGCGGCAATCCTGACATGCCGACCGAGTGTGGACCGCGCACAGAGAAATTTTTTTATCGATCCCAAAGTTATACGCCGCAACAACTCACCGATCTGGTGACTTTTGTGTACTCACTCCCCTACCGTCCGAATCGATACCGTCTGCCCAATGGAGAACTGACTCCGGCGCAGGAACGCGGCAAGGCGATTTTTGAGAGGACCAGATACAAGAACGGTAAGCCGATTCCTGAGAAGAACCAGTGTGCCTATTGCCATAGCGGGCCCAAGTACACGAACCAGCAGCAGGTCGATGTCGGCACCGGCAAGTCCACAGACCGCTCGCCGGTGATCGATGTGCCCCAACTTCCTAATGTCGCTTACTCCGCGCCGTATCTGCACGATGGCTCGGCTCGATCTCTGGAAGAGATATGGACCGTGTTCAACCCGAAAGACACGCACGGAGTGAGCAACGACCTCACGAAAGATGAGCTGAACGACCTCATCGAGTATTTGAAAACGCTATGAAGACGAAACGGAAAATCCGAGTTACGAGTCTGGCTGCGACACTTGCATTTTCTTTCTTCGCTTTGCTTGCAACTGCTCAGGATATGCCTCGCTTTCGCTGGGAAAACTTCACGAGTGCGAACGGCCTGCCCGATAACCATGTCTTCTGCGTTCTTGTGGACGGAGACCGCATCTGGGCAGGCACGGAAAATGGGCTTGGCCTGTACGAAAACAGGGCGTGGAGAACTTTCCGTCCCGCCAACGGCTTGGCGCACCAGGCTGTACTCTCGCTCGCTCTCGATAAACGCACAGGGGATGTTTGGGTCGGAACCATGGGTGGGCTCAGCCGTGTCTCCGCCGGCCGGATTGATAACTTCACCCAGCTGAATTCGGGTCTCAGCAACGACATTGTCTACGGCGTAGGAGTGCAGGGAGATTTCGTTTGGACCGCAACCGCAGCCGGAGCCAGCCGCCTGAACACCCGTACCGGCCAGTGGGCTCTGTTCAACGAGCGCAACACTCCGATGTACGAGATCTGGACCTACGCCGTCAGTCCCGCCGAAGACAAGGTCTACTACGCAGTGTGGGGCGGTGGCGTGCTCGAATACGACGTCAAGACTGAGCGCTGGAAAGACTACAACGATCCCGACGGCGAAAACGAAATCGTGCTGATGAAGGACCAAGGTCTCATCCACGAAATCACGACCTCGGTCAGCTATGTCGACAAGATTCTCTGGGTCGCCACTTATTTTGGCGCCAGCCGTTACGATGGCCGGTACTGGCATAACTTCCTGCAGAAAGACAGCGGCCTGCCGAGCAATTTTCTGAACCAGATCAAAGCCGTAGATGCTAATCGCGCCTGGTTCTCCACCGATAAGGGACTGGCTTATTACGATGGGACAAATTGGGCGGTGTATCGGCCCGCGCTCGATACGCACAAGCCGGAGATGCTGGTGCGCGATGCGGCTGGCGTCGTAGAGAAAATTGCTGTGCAGAGCGCGCCCGCGCACAACTATATTCTCGGCGTTGATTTTCAGGGAGACGATCTCTGGGTAGCGACCGCCGAGGGCTTGAGTCACGGAATTCGGCAAGGCGGTTCGTCGAAGGTTGCCCAGACACCAACCGATTCGGCGAAAGCCGCGCAGCTGGTGCAAGCACGCAAGCTGATTCAGAAATGAATTCTTCAGGAGTCATTCTATGAACGTTCAGGAACTACTCGCAGAAGTAACCACGGCGCCCGTGGTCAAGCGCGCCATCACTAATCATTCAGCGTTGAACGAAGCCTACGCTTATGGCAGCGCATTCTCTCGCGGCATGCGGATCGATTTGAACGGCCTTACGATCCTGCTCATCTCCGGCACAGCCAGCATCGACGACGAGGGCCGTACCGTCCATGTTGGCGACTTGCGCGGTCAATTGCGCCGCACGTTCGATAACATCACCGCGCTGCTCGCTTCTGAAGGCGCGACTTGGCACGATATCGTTCGCACCACGTGCTATCTGCGCGACATCGAGCGCGACTATATAGCCTTCAACGACGAGCGAACGGAGTTCTACAAAGAGCACGGGCTTGATCCTCTGCCTGCATCCACGGGCATCCAAGCCATTCTCTGCCGCCCCGATTTGCTGGTTGAGATTGAAGCGATCGCCATGTTCCGCCGCGAATCGCCCGCGGAGTAGGCGTATGCGTCGAGCGTGGATGTACGTTGTTGTCGCAGCACTCGTGTCCACAGCGTTGGCGCAGGCTCCCTGTCCCTGCGTAGATAGGCCCGCAGGTCCACCGGCATCCCGTTCGCTGAAACCCTACGCCGGTGCGCCCGACGACCTGCGGCCGTTTTCAAAGTTCACCATCCCCTATCACGAGTTCTATCAGGATCTCGTCGAATACAACGGCGCGGCTCGTGATGTGCCTGATCCGGAACTGAAAGATTTATCCGAGATCCGCATCGGTTTCGTCGGCCCTCTCTATGACCATCCTCAACAAATTTTGGGTAATCGCATGTTGAATGGTGCAGCCCTGGCCATCGAAGAGGCAAACACAAACGGGGGATACGGGGGCAAGCCCTTCAAGCTGATGGTGCACAATGACTCGGCCATCTGGGGCGCGGCCAGTAACGAAATCGTCAAAATGGTTTACGACGAAAAAGTCTGGGCGATGTTCGGATCAATTAGCTCCGACACCACCCACATTGCTTTGCGGCTCACTCTGAAAGCCGAAACACCGCTTGTGAACAGCGCCTCCACCGATCCCACTATTCCCGAAACCATCATCCCGTGGTACTTCACCGATATTCAGGATGACCGGGTGCAGGGCTACACCCTGGCGCGTCACATCTACACCGAGCTCGGCCTGAAACGAATTGCAATCCTGCGCGTGAACGATCGCTACGGGCGCTTTGGTGTTCTGAAATTTCGTGATGCCTCGCGGCGGCTAGGTCATCCAGTTGTGATCGAGCAGAAGTTCATGCCCGGCGATACCGACTTCCGCCGCCAACTTCAGATCATCGAAGACTCGCGAGTCGACGGCATTGTGCTCTGGACCGACATCGGCCCGGCTGCCATGATCCTGCAGCAGATGCAGGAATTGGGCATGAAGCAGCGCGTCTTTGGTAGTCACCGGACCATGAGTGGGACGAGCGGCGACGAACTGGTGAAGCTCGCTGGATCGGCCGCAGAAAACTTTGAGGCAGTTTTTCCCTACGATCCCACTCGCACGGATCCTCGCTGGCTCGATTTCAAGGCCCGCTATGAGGTACGCTTCCACGAAGCACCGGATCATTTCGCATCTCTGGCCTACGATGCGATGCAGATTCTGTTGAATGCGATCTGCCGCGTCGGATTGAACAAGGGTAGGATTCGCGACGCGCTCACCGCGACTGAGAACTATAAAGGTGTCACCGGCGACATGGTCTTCGATCCGAACTGCAAGAACATCGCTCCGCTTTTTCTCGCCCGCGTCCACGATGGAAGAATCGAGTATCGCCGCATCACGATGGATAAGCCTTATGCTCGCGTAGGAGAGAACGGCGTCGACTATGCGGGGCCGACTCTCGCCGGCGAAAAATCCAGCCATCTGACGATCGGTGTCTTCGGGCCGCGAGCCGATGAAATCGTTCGCTCTGCTGAGGTGGTCCGTCTACTCGATACCATAAACGGCCAAGGCCAAGCCATATCTCTGGTTGCGATTCCGTCCCAGCTTTCCTGGGGAAAGGCCTCGGACGAACTCGTAAAGGCTGTCTATCAAGATCGCGTTCTGGCTTTGATCGCACTCGACCGCCCATCCAGCCACTTGGCCGAACAAATCGCTGTGAAGGCGTTTCTTCCCGTGGTTGCTATCTCTTCCGACCGCACGCTGACCACAACCAACATTCCCTGGATATTCCGCCTGCCGGAAGGTACGCCAATCGAGCTAGCGCTGCGCACCCTCACCGAGGCCATCGACCGTGCCAGCCCCAACCGCGAAAAAATCCGCAACCGGTTGGCTTCAGGCAATTTCGTAGGCGGAGTGAGCTTTACTTCGACCGGAGAATTGCAACAGGTCTTGACGACAGTTGCAAAATAGGGGAGGAAGCCTGCGCACGGCGAGCGGTCTTCGGCAAACCAAATTCCCTGAAGCACTCAATTAGTTCGCGGTTGCGATCGTTTTTGGCGTACATCCTCCGTTGTGGGTGGTCGTCCATCCGCGTGAACCTGCGTAATTTCCACGCCCGCCTTGCGCAATTGATCGATATCATTTTTGGGAGCGGCGCGGTCGGTGATAATCTGCTGGATGGCCGACGGAGGCGCAATTAGAGAAAGACTCCGGCGTCCAAATTTGCTCGAATCGCAAACCGCGACTACGACCCGAGAGACCTCCATCATGGCGCGATTCACCTTTGCTTCCAGGAGATTCGGCGTACTCAGTCCGTAGTGGACGTCGAAGCCATCCACCCCCAGGAAAAGAACGTCCGCATTTAAGCGGCGCAAAGTTTCTTCCGCGATCGGTCCAACCAGCGAAAAAGAATTCTTCCGCAGAGTCCCTCCGGTCAGAATCACATCCAGCGACGAGCCCGCCAGTTCAGCCGCAATATTGACCGCATTGGTGATAATCGTAAGATTCTGATGATGGCGGAGCGCTCTGGCGATCGCGGTCGTCGTGGTCCCGGAGTCGAGAATCACCACTTGGCCTTCCTTCACCATCTGCGCTGCCACGCTTGCAATCTGGAGCTTCTCCTTGCGATGCAGCTTTTCTTTTTCCCGCAGGGTAGGGTCCTCGAGTGCGCCATCCCGCGAAGGCAGTGCGCCTCCATGCGTCCGATGAATCTTTCCGCTGGAGTGCAGAATTTCCAGATCCTTGCGAATGGTCACTTGCGATGTGCGAAAGTGTCGCGCAAGGTCCGCCACCAACACGCGGCCGTCCCGGCGCAACGCTTCCAGAATCGCTCTTCGACGTTCTTCAATCAGCACTCGGCGCACCCTGGCAGTCACAGCGTACAAGTTCTTCTATCGTTTGCAAGTTTCGTTTGTCCACGAAAAAAAACTGGGACTTGAGACTGAGCGGATATGGGAAGGCAGTCCTGCCCACAATAAAAGTCAGCCCAGCCTTGAACCCGATATTTTACGCTTGACTTTCCATGCAAATCGCAAGTAAATGTCTATGTTCGAAAGAACTCGAAAGTCTCCGAAATATATCGTGCCCCCTCCTCTAAAGTCCATCGCCCCAATGTATCGCGGATTCGTCCAAGTCGGGGGTGTATGTTTCGGATGGTCGTAAATGTCATAAACCGTAATTCTACAGTTTCACAAAGGAGCGTCAGGTGGTGAGTGCTCTCGACGAACTTCTCGATCTTTCGGGAGAAGAGAAACTTAAACGGGGCCTGGTTTACACTCCCGCAGAAATTGCCCAGCAGCCCGCTACCTGGGAATCGACATACTCTCTGTTTCGGAAACGGCGAACGGAGTTGGCGGAATTTCTCGCCGTCGCTGGTTTCGCCGACAACACTCAGCCAAAACCTGCCGTTTTTCTGATTGGCGCTGGTACCTCCGACTATGTTGGCAGAAGTCTCGTTCTCCTCCTGCGCCGAAAATGGAAGTGTGAAGTGAGTGCCGTTCCCAGCACGAGTCTTCTAACCCACATGGACGAGTGGCTGATTCCCGGTCAGCGTTACCTTTGGATTTCGTTCTCGCGCTCTGGCGATAGCCCGGAAGGTGTGGCTGTGCTGGAGCAAGCTCTCCTCAGGCACCCGGAGATCCATCACATAGTGGTATCTTGCAACGCCCGGGGACGCATGCTTCACAGCGCAGCCGGCAAGAAGCAAGCGTTTACGATTGTCCTCGACGATGCGGTGAATGACCGAGGCTTGGCCATGACCAGTTCCTTCTCGAACATGGTCGTATCCGGCCAATGCATGGCTTGTGTGCATGATCTGGCGCAGTATGAAGGCATACTCAGCCGCCTTGTAGAAGCGGGTAGGACCTTCCTGCCGCGCGCTGCCGACGCCGCGGCCGCACTTGCCTCAAGACCCTATGCCAAAGTTTGTTTCATCGGGTCAGGAGCGCTGCAAGGCGTAGCCGTTGAGTCCGCATTGAAAGTCCTGGAACTGACCGCCGGAAAAGTTCTCACCATGTCGGAATCGGTCATGGGTTTGCGCCACGGCCCTATGGCAGCTCTTGATGAGACCACGCTACTGGTGGCTTTTCTTTCGAGCGAAGAAAAAGTCTTCCGCTACGAAAAAGATCTGCTGCAGGAACTTATGAAGAAACAACTCGCGAAAACTCGGATCGCAGTGGGAGGTGATTCGGAACTTTCTCTGGACGGCCTTACCGAACGCTATCTCTCGCCAGAAATTCGCACACCAGTGCCGGATGACTGTCGCCCTCCGGTAGACATCTTGTTCGGTCAGTTGCTCGGACTCTTCTTCTCCCTGCGATGCAACTTGACACCGGACCGGCCAAGTCCCAATGGTGCTATCAGCCGCGTCGTCCAAGACGTGATGATCTATGGCTAACGCAAACCGAATGGCGAAAGGCACGTGTTCACGTTACACACCCGAGCGCTATGCCCAGCGTGCAAATACTCAGGAACGAGTCCACCCAGGAGCCTGTTCATGAACACGAGATTAGCGGGCGCGTTCATAGCGTCGACGGCACTTTCACTCTTGTGCTTCGGCCAAAATACGCAGCCTCAATCACCATCTCAGCAATCCTCGCCGATTGGCTATCAGGCTGCCCCGGATGCCGAGCAGAAGAAAACGCTTCTGCTCAAGGATTTCCATCCGCAGTCTATGCTGCATGTGCCCGTGCATGAAGTAAACCGCGCGAAGTTTTACGTAATCGACGTTCATAATCACACGAATGACGCTGCAGGAATTGACGAACATATGCCGCCCCAGCGCGTGATTGAGGTCATGAACAATACTAATGTTAAGACCGTCGTCATTCTGACTGGTATGTGGGGAGAAAAACTGCAGAAGGTTATCGACGAGATGGTGAAACCCTACCCAGGGCGATTCATGGTGTTCGAGCAACTCGACTGGAGCAAGATCGACGATCCGGATTTCGGCAAGGAGATGGTTGCACAACTCGATGATTCGGTTTCGCGTGGAGCGCGGGGCCTCAAATTCCTTAAGGATTTTGGATTGGGAGTACGCGACAAAAGTGGAAAGCTCATTGCGATCGATGACAGTCGCCTTGATCCCATTTGGCAAGAGTGCGGCAAGCTGGGAATTCCAGTTTTCATTCATACCGGGGACCCGGAAGCTTTTTTCCATCCCATCGACGGGGCCAATGAACGTTACGACGAACTTATTGAACATCCGGACTGGAGTTTTTACGGGTCAGGATTTCCAAGTTTTCAGCAACTTCTCGAGGCCCGGAATCGCGTCTTCGCGAAATTTCCGAAAACAAAGTTCGTATCACTGCACATGGGATGGCCGGAAAATCTCGATTGGGTCGCACAGATGCTCGATCAATATCCCAACGTGATGGTGGAATTCGGCGCTCGCGAAGCCGAACTCGGGAGGCAGCCCGGGCGGACCCGCGAGCTATTCCTGAAATATCAGGATCGAATTATGTTCGGAACCGACGGCGGAATGGAAGAAGCCATGTATCGCAACTATTTCCGCTGGCTCGAAACCAGCGACGATGCCTTCGACTATTCGGGCTACCCCGGCCAGGGACGATGGGAGATCTATGGAATTGGACTTCCCGATCCGGTGCTGGAAAAGGTATATCACCTCAACGCCGAAAGACTCTTCAAGGAATTCAAGGGAACGAAGGAAGGGCAGCGGCATTAGTGCCTCCGCTGCCATCCATCCGTCGGCGTCTGCAGCAACCGATTCCTACGCTGCCGATGCCCGCGTTTCTTCCAGAGCGACAGGCACGTACGGGAAGTTCCTGGAAGGCTTAGAGGTGACCGACTCCTTGCCGATCCCGAGGCTGATTGGAGTGTTCGCCGCGATGGAAAACATGACATCGGGTGCGTTGTCGGTCATGGAGCGCCCATTCCATTCGACGAAGCCGAACACTGCCGGCGTGCCCACCACGTAGGGCAAGATATTCGGGCAGAATCGGTGCGCGACTTTCTCCGCATAGGCCTGCGGATCTTCTGCGGTACCTTTTGCGGCCACAGCGCCTGCAACTGCCTTGATGACGGTTTTTCCAAAAGTCGCGAAATCATCTTCCGGGACGCCGGCATTCAGGCGATTGCCAAGATCTTCGTTGTACTGGGTAAACAGCGGGTGAATCATCGGAAGTCCCACCCGATTGATGGAGCGCCATCCTCCGGCGTCAGTGGCAAGTGTCGACACCGCCCACACGCCGATGCGACGGTTGTCGGCTCCGTCACCCAGCAACTCCTGATCGGGCACCTCCAAAACAATCGAGTGCACGGTGTGGCCGGCGAAGAGGTTCTTCGCGTGCTTCGGATCCCAGCCAGAAAGGTCCACGACTTTGCCGTCCTGGAACGCGTGACCTGCTGCATGCAGAACATCAGGTTCTATCCAGAATGGATCGCCTGCCTTGCCGGCCCACACGCGCAGGCCGGATTTGGCGGTTACGATTTCATCTGTTGCTCCCTCGGCGACGACGGTGCCAGCTGCATTTGGATCGGGCGCCGCGGCTCCTCTTATACAGCGCACTTTGTAGCGCTGTCTCCCATCTTTATCGCGCTCGTCGAACGTTAGACGATAAGTGACATCCTCAACCGCGTCTCCATTGAGATCGACCTTGAATTCGTACATCCCTTCGGGATGGTAGCCCGGCACAGGGATGGGACCGAAAATGGAATGGCACACGTTGATCACGAATACAGTACCCGTCTCGCCGCGGAATACATACAGGTCCGTGATGTCGAGGCGGATATCCTGCCGTGCAATCGGGGAATCAAGATGGTGGGACATTGACTTTCTCCTGTCGACACCATGGGATGATCTGAGTAGCCCTGTGGGATACAAAGATTTTTGCAAATCCGGTCAGCAAGGTCACTACTGGAGGTACTAAGGCGCCGCCACCCCAGTAACTGCGGCGAAAAGATAGCGCACAAATAGCCCGAGCTGCTTAGTCTCGATGCGCTCGTCATTGCCGTGAACGCCCCGATTCTCTTCCTCGGTTTTGGGCACGCCGATCCCGTAGGCCTGAACGCCCTTTGCTCGCAGAAACGAGGAGTCAGTAGCCCCCGTCGTCATCGTGGGTAGGGTAATGGCCTCGGGACTGACTTCCTTTTGCGCACGCTCCAGAGCCGCAAACATTTCCGTGCCTAACCTGCTGGGAGGCGCCGCGGGCATGGAAAGCGACACATCCTCGGCCACGACTTTTACTTGCGGATCATTGATGATCTCCGCCAGCATCTCGCGGAACTTTCCGAGGTCTTCGTCGGGCAGTGCTCGTACGTCGAGCGTCGCTTCCGCGGATGGCGGGATCACGTTGGATTTGTAACCGGCCTTTAGCATGGTGGGAACGACGGACGTTCGCACCATCGAGTAATACTGCGGCTTCTTGCGCTTTAATTCTTCTTGCACCTTCGGGTCCAGCACATTTCGATACCACGCGGCTTCCTCGGGCCCTGAAATTGTGGCCAGTCGCTCGAAAAATGCACGCGTAGTTTCATTGAGACGCGCGGGCGTATCCCAGGTTCCGGCCTTCGCAACTGCAGCGGCGAGATGCACGACTGCATTGTCGACTCGGGGCACCGACCCGTGTCCGCTGCTGCCCGTAGCTTCCAGACGCAGACCTCTCGGGAGCTTCTCTGCGGTCGCGACGCCGAAGTACTTAACCCTTCCATTCTCGACCAGCGATCCGCCTCCTTCATTGAGCGCAAACTCACACTCGATCTTGTCCCAATATCGCTCGACGATGGTGGCCATACCCGCGGGCGAAGACATCTCCTCGCTGGCTTCCGACAGGAAAATGACGTCTCGATCGAGCGGCACCTTCATGCGCTTCAATTGCAGGAGGATCTCCAGATTGGCGGCCACCATCGCCTTATCGTCGGACGCCCCACGGCCGTAGATCACACCATCGCGCTCGGTGGCAGCAAATGGGTCAACCGTCCAGTGCGAGCGATCGACGGGAACAACATCCTCGTGTCCCATGAGCAGCAACGGGCGCTTTTTTCCGCTACCCTTGAGCCGCGCAACAATACTGGCCCGACCCGGCACTGGTTCCAGTATTTCCGATTCGATTCCTTCGCTCTTCAGCACGCCTTCGAGATAGTGCGCAACTTTCGACTCATCACCGGGAGGATCCTGAGTGTCAATTCGTACAAGATCGACCAAAAAATGCGCCGCCTCGGTTTGGGCTTGCTCATCGTTCAAAGAAAAGCGTTTGGACTGTGCCAGGCTCGCGGTCGCGAACACACAGCTTCCCAAGAACATCGCGAAGATCGTCGATCGAATCAAGCAATTCCTCCCTGGTTCGGAATTAACGCGAAATAGACATTTTCCGCTTTTTGCAGCAAAGCTGGCAGGATTCTATGCAGTCAAGACTATATGGCGGAGAGGGAGAGATTTTATTACCGCCGTTTCTGCTATCTGGCCGTGATACCTATACTTCCGGGATAATAGCCTGTATTCATAAGGGTTACAAGCGCATCTGCTTTTCGGCTACAGTTTCTACAGTTTCCCTTCTTTGCTAGAATTCCGCACAAAGCGGTATCACTGGTATCAGTGCTGAGCCCACACTAAATCCACCCCATTTTGTAACTTCGGTTGTCTCCGTCATTCGCCAGCATTCGATGGATCCCCGAGCGTACGCGTAGGTCGCTTCAGCTAAGCCGGTTTCTGTACTGATTCTCCCAAGCATTTCTTCGCCGGTACTGGTTCGAGATGAAGGCTAAGAATAGCTAGGTGCTGCAAGATGTGAAAAAATCAGCTAGGGCCCGCAGATGAACTCCCGTGAACGCGGATGACCTACAGTGTTTTCTGTCGGCCGTCATCCTCTTCATTAGGGGCGGCCACTGGATTCGCGCTGGAAAGACTACGAGATGCGAAAAGAGTTTACGAGAAAACCACAAGGGGACGGGCCCGCGACGCAAGGCAAGAACTACATCACGCCGAGCGGGCTGCAGCGACTCAAAGATGAGCACCGGTTTCTGCTCACCCGGGAACGCCCGGCCGTGACCGAGGTGGTGGCGTGGGCTGCCGGCAATGGCGATCGCAGTGAAAACGCCGACTATCAATACGGCAAGCGGCGGCTGCGGCAGATCGATGGGCGGATTCGCTTTCTCACGAAGCGAATCGAAGCCGCGGAAGTGGTGGACCCGGAAGCTCCAAGAGTGGGGCAGGCGGCGACGAGGGCATTCTTCGGAGCGACCGTGCGCTATGCCAATGCCGCAGGAGTACCGCGAGTGGTGAGCATCGTCGGCACCGACGAGGTCGATCTCAACCGCAACCACATCAGTTGGGTGTCACCTCTGGGGCGCGCGTTGTTGAAGTCGGCCGCGGGTGACAGCGTAGTCCTTCAATTGCCGGGCGGTACAGAATACCTGACCGTGCTGGAAGTGTGTTACGAGCGCATTTCTGTGGAACCGTTCCGTGAACCACCTGGATCCGAGGCCTCGGCAAAGAGACTCCCTCGCCGACGCTAAAATCCACCTCACGAATGAAGAGACGAAACGGCACAGGTGGTGAAAGAGCGACGACCGCAATAGCGCGCTATCGGCTTTTGGCAAGCGACAGGGGATGAGTTGAGTCCTCATAAACGCGCTTAGCGTCAATTGTGCGATTGATGACCAGAAGCCGACTTTATGGACCGTGTCGCGAGGATCCTTTCCAAGGTGACTTTCGGTTTGCCCGTCACTCGCCCATGATCTACTCAATTTCCGACAAGCCACCTTCTGGCTGGAACAATTTCCGGCAAGTGGGTCACAAGCGGAGAACACTATTCGCATCGAGTCGCGCAGCGCAAAGAGGGTCGGCACCAAGCACGGGTGCTTATGTGTCGAAAGTCAGTGTCCGTGTTTAATAGGAATGGCCGGGGTAGGAACCTCCTCAGCGGGTCGACGCCCCATTCGCGCCATACGAGGAATGAGAATCAGAGCAAGCGCGTACAGGAAGATCGACACCGCTGTAGATCCCGGATGTCCATGTTGCAAGTCTTCGAACAACAGCTTCGCCGTGACTAAAGCAAGCGTGCCGTAGGCAATCCATACGAGTTCAGTCCGCTGCCAGCGGGTACCACTAAAGGCAAGCGCGAGCGCGACGACGCAGGTGATCAATGTTCGGATGACTGCAACGTGGGATGCGCCCGGAGTCATGCCATTCTCCGCCAGCCACACCAGGACAGAAACCAGAAACGTGATCGCTGCGGCCACCGCCAGAATGGCCGAAAGCGCCTGCAGAAGGCGCTGGTTCCAGCGCTCCGTGCGTAAGTGGCCTGCGATCGCGTAGCACGGAATGGCCGAAGCGGCGACGATCCAGACAATCCACCCCGGCGCGGCTGGAAACGTTCCCGCGAGCGCACGCCCCGCATATTCCAGCAGGCCGGACGCATAGGCCGCAGCTGCCAGATACATCAGGCCGTGGAATTCCAGCGTCAGGCGAGATGCCCGGGCGCCTAAGATGGTGGCGACGATTGCGGCTACGCTCAAGCACAGCGCCAATAGCACCGGCGGAAGACAGAGAGAGCTGCCCGCGAGGAAAAGAGCCCCGCTCCAAGTGGCATACACATGGTAGTTACGTTCTTCGTGATAGCGGTCGAAATAAGCATAGGCTGCGCTGTAACACGCTGCCGAGAACAGCAAGCAGAGCGCACCTAACACCGGAGCGCCGGCACTTTCCCCAAAATGCACAATACCAAAGGCAGCCAGCAAGAACGTAATGACGGCCTGCCCGGTCTCGAAGACTCCGATTTTCTGACGAAGCCGCACGGTCCGGAAAACGATGCTCGCTCCATAAATCAGAAACCCCATGCAGCCGAGTGCCGTCAGTTCTGGCGTCGCTACGCTCTTGTACTCCGAGGGGATACCCTCCGGGCGAAAGTAAACGTAGAAGAGAATAGATATGGCAAGATCCACTGCGGCGGCTATCAGCGGCCGGAGCCTGAGCCAGTGGTTGCGGCCTGCCGCCGCCTCACTGGCCAATGCCATGAACAGAAGCACCGAGACGAAAGGCACGAGATCGAGCGTCGCGATCAGCAACGCGAGGGCAGTGAACACTGCGGCCACATTGGCCACCCAGAGGATCGATACCAGATTGCGCTTCCAGGCCAGTGCATACGCGGTGGCCACGAACACGCCGAGCACGGCGGCGGTCGCCCAACGTGGGCAAGACCTTAAATCGCAGAGTCAGTTCCCAGAGCATGGGAGCGATGATCAAGGCTGCCGTGGTGGCGTAAACGCTACTCACAAAGCGCGCCTCAGCCGAAACTCGCGCTGCCCATACCAGCCACATCTCCGCATAGGCGAGCGCCAGAACTACGACCGCCAACTTTGGAAACGTACCGGATTCAGCTACAGCCCGGAGGAGATAGCCACCGGCGATTCCGAGCATGGCTTTGCCTACCACCGGGAACACTCCACCAGCTTGTGCAAGTGAGAATGCGGCTGCGGTTGGCTGGATTACGGTCGGAGCGGCGGGTATGGCGGCAACACATGCCGCCTTCTCGGATCGATGTTCGAGGTCGGAGACTCGGCTTTCCAGCTTCTCCAAACGAGCGATGAGCCGTGCTAAAGCGTCGAGATCGTCCATAATCTCCACTCGCTTTGAGGCTGGCAACAAGAATTAGTCGAACGTCGCGCTCCGAAATGTCGTCCTAAAACTTACCCTTGGAAATCAGTGCGCGGGTGCTGCATCCGGAGACAAGCCTGAATCCTTCTCCGGCCAGGGAGGCAGAAGCTTCACCAGCACCCACAAAATAAGCAATGGCAAAATAGTCAGCGCAATGGCCACGAGCAGTCCTTCGCGCGTGGCCAACCCCATCTTGTAAGTCGTATACCCCAGAAAACTCTTGGAAAATAACTGGCCTCCGATCACGATGTTCCAGCGCATGGCGAAAATTCCGATCAGCGTCAGGCATCCCGCCAGGGTGTAAATGCGCTTGCGGGCCATTTCGCCGAGCCTTAACACCTGAGTCAAGGCCAGAAGCGCAATGGGAGTGACCGTGCCAAGAATGATCTGGACCACGATATGGGACATGTACAGCTTGGTGTGGACCATGAAATCCAAGCTGCGGAAGCTCTCATCCGCCTCGTAGATGCGGTGAATCAGATCGAGCATTTCCAAGCTGAAATCGATGATGAAGGTGTAGAACAGGTAGCGCGCCACCGTGTCCACGCAGCGCATATCGATCGTCTCTTTGCGAGCCCACGTCAGGAGCATGTAAAGCAGCATGACCGTGGCGATCCCCGACACCATGGCAGAGAAGATGAAGACCACCGGCATTAGCGGCGATGACCACCACGGGTTGGCTTTCACCGAGCCAAAGATGAAGCCGACGTATCCGTGCAGCAGGAACGCCGAAGGAATGCCGATCAGTGTAATCAGCCAGCCCAATCGGTCATCAATCTCAAGTGCGTGCTTGCTGATGTTGTTCGAACCCAGGGTCATCAGGCGGTAGAGCAAGCGTCTCCATCCGGTGGTGGATTGAGACAGCACCACGATGTCGCGCCGGTAGTCCAGCCAGATTTCCAGCAGCAGAACACCCATCAAGTACCACAGATAAACGAACCCGAACATGGCCATCGCCGAGGTCCGGTGCGGCGTCAGGTACATCTCGTACGAGCGTTCCGGATGTCCAAGGTGCAGTTGCAACGGCAGCGGCGCTACCAGCAGGAAAGCCAAGGCCGTCAGCAACGCCAGTCGGTACGTGGGCTTTACCGCCTCCACCTGAAAAACCCGCTCCAGCGAAGCCAGAATGAATGCCCCGGCCACCAACCCCGTGAGAAACGGATACAGCACGATGAGCACGCTCCACTGGAGTTCCACTTCGTTCGGATACATGAAGCCTTCAACGCCAGGCATAAATGGTCAACCGTCTCCTTATCGCACAGAACCATCCAGGTCGTTGTAAAACACCTTGGCATGGGTTGCCATGTAGGGTTTCAAGACCTGAACGTCATGGGTCTTCAGGAATTCGTGAATCGGGTCGTTGGGATTCTTTAAGTCCGCCAACTGGCGCGCACCGGTGGGGCACGCTTCGCAACAAGCGGTGGTCAGGCCCTTCGTAATCCGGTGGTAACAGAGAGTGCACTTCTCGGCAGTTGCAGTTTTCGGATTGATGAAACGGCAACCGTAAGGGCAAGCCTGAACGCAATAGCGGCAGCCGAGGCAATACGTTTTGTCCACCAGAACTACCCCATCCGGGCTTATGAACGTCGCACCCACCGGGCAAACCTGAGTGCAGGGTGAATCCGCACAATGATTGCAGAGCTTGGGCACGAAGAAGTTTTTCCCTCCCTCTGCCTCGCCCGCAGGAAATCCCTTCTTGCCGCCGTCGGGCGAGTCCACATGGGGATTTTCAATGTCGTAGTCCGACACGTGGTAGCGTTCCACCCAGGTGCGGAAGTATTCGTCCGGCACGTCGTTCTCGGCCTGGCACGCCCGCACACAGTTCCCACATCCAATGCAATTGGGGAGGTCGATCAGCATGCCCCACCAGTGCTCTGACATTTTGTAGTTGGGGGCTGAGTCCGGTGCCCCGGCAAGAACGTACTTCCATGCGACCGCGGCTGCCGGTAATAGAAGAAGCATGTGGCGTCGGGTGATGCTCATTTCTCCCCTCCGTCAATCACCGGACTATGCGGCTGATGGCATGTATCGCACGGCACGCCGGAGGAGTGGTCGACGGAAGCGACTTGCGGAAATCCCTTGGGCTTGGCGATGTTCGCTTCGTGACAGCGGACACACAGTACCGCCGTGTCGAGTTTGGCGGGTGTCACCGATCCCGGATCATCGACATGTTTCGCCAGCGGTCCGTGGCATGCCTCGCAGTTGACGTGTACATGTTTACCGCTCTTCTTTTTTTCCAGGACATCGGCATGACAGTCTTCGCAAGCCTGATGACCGGCGAAGTTCACCGGACGGGCAGCCATCTCGGCTGTGGCATTTCCGCGGTAGTGTCCATACTGTCCGAAACTCTTCGGCACAAGAAGCACACGTATCCCCAAGAACGCCAAGCCGATGACGACGAAAACAACAGCGACACGAAAAAGATGTCCCGCGTCTTTGAACATATTCATAAAGTGTGCTTTGCTTAGTTACCCTAGCTTGTCGCCCAATGCTGTGCGCCGGATCACGCGAAAACCGTGTTTAGATCACATGTAGCTGTGACCTCACGGCGTATCCCGGCTAGGATTCTCGATTCCGGCAAAAGTGCGCCACCGGCGAGAGAGTTTGGAGGTTGCCTTATACAACCTTGCGATTCGGGCAAGAGAGGCACTTCCTATTGGTCGGGTAGCCGGAAGTTATCCAGAAACAGGCTTCGCGGAAATCTGGGCTGACTAGGCATCGACGGCACTGTGCTTTCCCCAAGCCGACTTCGTGCGCGCAGCGGGCAGCAAGAAATCGGCTCACTCGAGGACGCAAGTGCCGGGAGCATGGACGGAATGCCCATCGTGGACGACTTTCTCTGTGACGAATCCGGTAGGCTTGATGATGGGTTTGCGAACGAACTACCGCCCGCCGATCTTAACTCGCTTGGTGAGCCACGCGACTCGGTTTGCCATCTCGGTTCTCCTGTGACGTTTAATACTGTCGAAAGGAGTCGATTATGTCCCGGTAGGACAAACCGTAGCGAAATAATTCGTAAAGCCTGTAGATTGTGGAACTGGCGGAGAGGGAGGGATTCGAACCCCCGATACCCTTTCGGGTATGCCGGTTTTCAAGACCGGAGCCATCAACCACTCGGCCACCTCTCCGCTCCCCTACTGTTTTACTACAAACCCACTTGTCGGGAGTTAGCCCATCTATAGTTGAACCCTTTCCCGTCCGGGACTTCGCCCCTCTTTATAGAGACTCCCCAAGGATTGACTTTGAAAAAGTTGCATCTAAGAGGAGTGACATTTGCCAGCACAATACGAGCGGCACGCGGCGCCGGTCACCACATCGTCAAGGGCCAGACTCTGCAAGCGGCAGCTGCGCTCTCCTACTATTCCATTTTGAGCGTTTTTCCGGCCCTGATCTTCCTCTCTGCTGTGGTGGCACATATGCCTTTGCCGAACTTTTTTGGCGATGTACTCGTGGGGATGAGCCACGCGCTGCCCTCGGGCAGTATGCCGGTGATTTACTCGGTCCTCACCGACATCCTCGGCAAGAATTCCAGTGCTTGGCTTTCGCTGGGCACACTGGGCACCATCTGGGTGGTGTCGGCGGCGTTCGATGAGCTGATTGACGCATTGGATGCGGCTTACGGCGTTAGCGACCGCCGTCCTTTTTGGAAAACCCGGCTTCTGGCTGTGGGTCTGGCTGCTGTGGCTGGGGTCCTGCTGATATGCGCGATCGCCACGATGGTAATTGGACCAAGAGTAGGTGATTGGCTCGCAATCCAATTGTCTCTGTCGACGGTCTTCGTAGCACTCTGGCCCTTTGTCCACTGGAGCATCGCCGCGAGTTTCACCGTCCTCGCTGCCGCGACAATCTATTTCCTCGCTCCAAATATCAAACAACACTTCCGCGACACTTTGCCCGGAGCAATACTTTCTACCGCTAGCTGGGTCGGACTCTCCTATCTCCTCGGGATCTACTTCCGATATTTCGAGAACTACAACCGGACCTACGGCACTCTCGGTGGAGTAATGGTCTTGATGACGTGGCTCTACTGGGCACACCTTATTTTGCTGGCGGGCGGCGAATTGAATGCGGAATTACTGAAGCAGACGAACATCGAGCGGCTGCGAGAGGGAGATAAGCCCGAAAATCAAGGAAAGTTGAAGCGGGCCTAGAATTCAGAACTTTGTATGATACTTGCCGTCTACGGAAACTCCTCCAACTTCGTCGCGAGTCAGGCCCACCGACCATCGTTTGTTGATCTGATAGTCTCCCTGCACAATCTCACTTCCCGGCTGCGACAAGTCGGTCGAAAAAGTAAATAGAAAATTCTTGGTCACGCGCTGTTGGATGGCCACACGGGCCGACGGATTCTGATTGTTCCCGCCAAGTAATGGATCAATCTGCAGGCTGGAAATTCCCGCAAGATGTTGAATGCTGCCGGTGACCTGGCTCGCGACCTGCGAGGCCAGGATCGAATCGGTGCTCTGGCCGGCGGCACTCGCTTCTTGCGTGGTTTGGCCATTGGCAATCAAATTGATAATGTCGGTCGTGGCCAGCGGCGGATCCGACGTATACGAAGTGGTCAGTTTGTCGAAAGGTCCGCGCAGCGTCAGGGTCAGGTTGTACTGCTCAACGGTGGTTGTAGCTGAGACGTTTAGCACGGGTTCGGTTTCATTGGGATTGTTGAAGCTGATGATTCCGCGCTGAAGTTGGTAGCGCACGTTCCGGTAGAACAACTCTCCGGAAGTCAGGTCAGTTCTTCCGATCACTACGGGGTTGGCGGCGGTGCCCACGACCTGCAGGTTCACCTGTCCTTCGAGGCTGATTTGAGAACTCGTCGCACTCAGGTCGGTCTTGGACTGCACGCTGACCGCAAGTTTAACGCTGTCGGCTATACCCGGTTCCGAAGGGACCACATTTCCGCTGAATTGGTCGCTGAACTTGGTGAGGTCGAAATCAGGACTGAACGAGAGTGAATCGATCAGCACACGCCCATTTAACGTGGACGCGTCTTTAGTTCCGCTCAAAGCCAGATTGCCGTCGAGCAGGGCTCGAACTCCGTCCGGATAGCGGACTCGAACCGACTGACCTTGCAGCGAGAGGCTGAACTGCAAATTAGGACGGTAGGAGACCGATCCCCCAAGTGAAACTTGTCCGCCTCCGACTTCACCCGTGAGGCTGGAGAACTGCAGGCTTCGCTCGTTGACATCGAGCGTTCCATTGAGCTTTTGCACGCCGAGTGGAGCTGTGGCTGTAGACAAGGCCACATCCCGAATATGAATCTGGCCTTGGACAGCTGGGTCTTTCGGCGTTCCGGAAGCTCGAATGTCGAGCGACAAAGTTCCTGAGCTTTGCAGGTCCGGTACCAGCATTTGAAGAATACGAACGTCAACCGAGCCCTGCGCAGTAAGACTCGGCGCGGTTGTGCCGCCTAGCGGGATCTTGCCCTGCAGTCGCAGCGACGTGCCCGTGCCGCGAATGTCCGCTGGCTGAAGGGTGAGTACGGAATGACTGTAATCCACGCGGATCGGGCTGGCAGCGCCGATCTCCAGCGATTGATAGCTGGCCTTGAGGGTCGGAATTGTGAGGTGGGCTTCGATACTGGATTTGTCGTTCAACGGCCCTTTCAACGTTGCGTGGAGTTCCGTCTCACCGTGCAGGCCTTGTGGCGCGTCAGATAAGTACAGCGCAAGCAGAGGATCCAACGAGACCGCAGTGGTGTCAATCGTAGCGTCAGCGTAGTAGCTCCCAGTAAGATTGATATTCACGTGACCGCGGACGGAGGCTTGCGCGACTTGCGAATCCAGCTTCAACTCTGCCCGCTGGTTCACCACTTCGACCTGCGCTTTGATTTGCGAGATCGATTTATCGCGGATCTGTAGCTGAGGCACCTGTACCGCCGCCGTCAATTGCGGACTCTCCAGAGTTCCTGATCCGCTCGCGGAAATAGATAGAATTCCGGAGACTCCCAGGTTCTTCGCCTGCACCAGCTGCAGCTTTTGCAAAGCCACCGATGGAGCATTCAGCTGTACGACGTATGCCTTGGTCTGCGGCGTATAGGAAACAGTCCCATTCGCCGAACCCGCGGGCAGGCTGACTTCAAGCGTTGAAGTCACGGAGTTTTTGTCAGCGCGAAACGTCGCCTCAAGATGTTGAATCGGTTCGCCATAGGCGCGGGCACGGTTGAGCCTTGCGGAGCCGCTGCCGGCAGGATTGTTTTGCGAGCCGTGAAACGAAACGTCCGCGGACAAATCGCCTGAGACGGGGTAGTGCACGCCCGCCAGTCGCTGCAAATCCGCAATCACCATCCCGTTTATCGACAAACGAACGGCCATCGGACTCGACGGACGATAAGACCAGTCTTGCAGTGCGACGTTGGCATTGAGCGAAGCTTTGCCTTGATGTGCATTCACCAGAGCCGCGTCGTGCAGTGCGATGAGCGTGGAACTGGCCTCAAAACCGAATTTCGCGGTGCTCCACTCGCTGCCTTGCACTTTCAAGTTCTGCGCGCTGAACTGGCCCGTCAAATGAGGTTTCTGAATCGAGCCTTGGACAAGCGCCTCCAGGGATGCAGATCCGGCAACCTCCAGGGATATAGACCTGCCACTCCAGTCCGAAATCATGCGGGCAAGCTCGTGCAGGTCGCTCGCGTTAGCTTCCACTCGCAGCGTTGAATTCTTGCTGACCTCGCCTTGCGCAGAAATGGCCGCAGCGGGAACGCGAAACGAAGTGTCACGAAAAGCAATGACGTTTCGCCGGTGGTCATAGCTCGCGTGGATCGATCCGTTCACTGGCACCGCTCCCGAAGAGACCTGAATCGTGGAAGTGGCAGCGCTCTTCAAGGTCAAGTCTGTGCGCAGAAGGACGTCATTGAGTGTGCCAGTCCAGGAAGCGTCGACGGTCCCGTCGATGCCGCTTGCGAGGCGTACATGTTTCACCTCCGCCACGCGAACCGCTTGTTCTGCCGCTTGCAGCGAAATTCCCCGCAACGTGGTTCGGAGCTGGCCAACGACGGTTGTATCCAGATGTCGGAGCTCAATATCCGCTAAGACTGTTCCGCCGAGAGTTTCGAGAGCAACGTCGCGCGCTTGGAAGTTCCCGTCCTGCAGTTGATAGCGCCCTTGAATCCGGCGAAGATCCAGCCGACCTTCAGACGACGATACGGCTAGCCATTCGCTGACCGCGCGGCCATCGATCGAAATATTTCGCAACGCCTGCCCATCATTCGTGTTCCGGTAGTGAATCGTTCCGAAAAGTGAAACATCCCCAGCCGTCGTCACCGGCTTCGAGAACGCTAAAAAATCCTGGGTGTGAATGCGAAGATCGTATTGCCCCTCGACCGTCGGATTGTTGTAATTACTCAACTCCGCCTTCAGCGAGAGTGCCGACGATCTCACCTTGAGCAACGCCGATTCCAGCGAGAATTCTGCGGGAGTCGCGTTGAACCTGGCTTCCAGACTGTGCGCGAAGGCGGGATCATTTTTGTAGCGAACCCGTCCACTCCCATATGAAATCGAACCCCGATAGCGTGTCTCGCCCGGCACGAAGTGTATTTCCGTTTTCAACCCGTAAAGATCGGCTTCGACTGGAATCGATTTGTCGTTGTAGTTGACCTGGCCATCAGTCAGAAGCACATGTTGCGCGGCGAGATCGAACACGCTGGGGCTGCCGCCGCTTTGTGGATGAGAAGACTGCGGTAGAGTGCTCTTGCCGTTGCGGCCAACCTGCACGTTCGCTACAGGATGTTCAATCAAGAGCTGGCTAAGCGAGATTTTCCGGCGAAGGATCGATTGAACCTTCAGTTCCACCGTTATTTTGTCGACGCGGAGCAGGGGAGATTCGTCACCAGGCTCGCTGCCATGAAGCGTTATGTCGTAAAGATGAGCGGTGAGCGTCGAAAGCTGGAAGTCGAATCTCCCAATCTCTGCTCGGCCGCCAGTTGCCGCATTCGTATCTTCGACGATGGTTCCGATGGCAAGCTTTTCGAAGCGGCTGCTCTTGAGGAAAAAATATCCGCCCACACCCGCGGCGATAATCAGAATGCCAATTACCGCCAGCACGCCACCAATGATTCTTCGCCGCCGCATAGTTTCCTAAAATGCCTGACCCAGAGTGATGTAGTACTGCGTCGGATTGATGCCGGGCACCGGATTCAAGTTGTGGCCCAAATCAATGCGAATGGGTCCGATCGGAGTCGAGTAGCGCAGGCCGATTCCGATCGTGTTGGTGTAGTTGGATGCGAAATTGTTGAAGTTGATGGCGCTATAAACGTTGCCGCCATCATAGAACACCACCCCTCCCAGATTTTTCATGAGCCGAAGCGGAAAACGCACTTCCGAATTCACAATGAACAATTGCCTCCCGCCCACAGGCACCGTTACATCAACGCATCCCGTCTGACCCTTCAGCACATTGCAAAAAGGAACGAGCCGTTGCGGGCCGGCCTCATCAATAGGGAATGATCGTATGGAAGTTCCGCCTCCGGAGAAATAAAGTTGGCTGGTAGGCACAAAACTTCCGTTGAAGGCTTTCGCCAGGCCCAAGCGCACGCTGTTGGCGAACACCACCGAGTGAAACGGTTTGTAGTACGCATACTGCCCAAAAAATTTGGCGAAGCTGGCACTGGAGCCTAGAGTCTGCGGAGTGATTCCCAAATTCAAGTTTTCAAGAACGCCACGGTGCGCATCGAGAGGCTTGTCCCGCGTATCGCGGATCAGGGTGCTCGAGAAAGTGGAAAGGTGAACGTGCTGGTCCTGCGGAAGCACGAGCCCGGGAACCAGCAACTGCGACAGAATTGTTTTGTTGAAATCGTAGCGAAGCTGAAGGCGCGTGTTCGTCTTTCGGTTCAGCAGTTTCTCAACCTGGAACGACATATCACCAAGGCTCGCCGCAAAAAGCGGATTCTGGGTTGTGCGTTCGATCGAGACGCTGGTCAGAGAACTCCATCCTGAACCCAGGAAATGAGGTTGCAGATAGCTGATAATCGCCCGTTGGTCAAGGCGCGAGAGCAGAATCGATCCACTGGCGGTCTCGCCGAGTCCTCTCATATTTCGTCGGGTGAATTCGATCGAGCCGAGTGGACTGGCGTAAGTGGCCTGGCTGGGCGCGATCTGATTGTTGCCCAGTCCAATCGTCGCACCTCCTCCCGGAAGGGCCACCGTCCCGGTGGGAACGTTTCCTCCGCGATGGGAAACTTCAAATCCAAACCCGTAGATAATTTCGTTGCGCTTGGCTTCGTGGACCTTTACAAGCGTGTCCTCCTCCATCTGATCCGTAATCGGCTTTCTCGGGCCCACGCTCGCCCAATCAAAAATGTTCAGGTCATAGAGGCGAGTTTCCGCTCCCAGCAACTGGCCTCTTTTCATAGGCGTCTCGGGCGGCAGGGTCGCCGTTTTTTGTATCAGCGGAAGCCGCGTATGTTTTTGTCCCAGGTAGACGACTTTGTCCACTCGCACCATCTGTTGCTCGGAAATCGCATAGGTGACATCCACGAGGTGGGGATTGTTGGGGTGGCGGCTGACGGTGGTTTTTACCTCCGCATTGAGGTAGCCACGATTCAGGTAAGTCGCGGAGATGCGGTTCCGATCATCCGCGAGTTGCCGCGAGGAGAACGGAGCCCCAGCCTTTAGTTCGAATCCTTTCGGAGCGGTAAGCTGGTCTTCGGGCACACTATGATTTCCAGTGACCTGAACGTGATCGACCAGCGTCTGCGCGCCCTCTTCAATGTCAAATGCAATATCCAGCTTCCGCTCATGGTCCCCGACCTGGGAAGTGACCTTCGCTTCCTCATATCCCCTGTCCCGATAAAACGCGAGAAGATTATCTGCGCTCTGCTTAAGCAGCTTCTGATTGATCTTGCCGTGCGTCCATAGATGAGAACGCTTGACTTGAACCAGAGGCAATAATTCTTTCGCGGATATCTGGTTGTTGCCGTGGAAAGAGATGCGACCGACCTTGTACCTGCTCCCACGATCAATGTTGTATGAGAGCACGATGCGATCGGCCTGACGCTGAAGGTCGGTAGTTACCTTCACATCGTAATAACCTTTGTTCTGAAAATAATTCCCAAGATTCTGCTGCCCTTCTTGCACCAGATCCGCATCAATCGTGCCCTCGGAATAAATGGGAATCAGCTTCCTCATTTCCCGTCCCGATACGAAGGGGATCGCGGAAAGACGCGCGCCAGTTGTCCTAACGATCACCACGGGACCAACCTCAACCTCGAATGCCACGTCAACGCGATTGCTGTCGGCATGGTATTGCGGCGGTGCTTCCTGAACTTTGCTCGCCAGTCGATGCTGTCGCGCGAGCGATTTCTTGATCAATGACGTGGCAGCTTTCACGCGTTCGGACGTGTAAGGCTTCCCCGGCTTGAGCAGCGCGCCGGTGAATCTAGCCCGGAGCGAACGGGTCTTGTCGAGCAACCATGTCTGTTCAGAACCGGGTGGCCCGCGTAGTTCTACACTGCCAATCCGGGCCTGCTTTCCACTTACCACCGAGAAAGTGATATTGACCAACTGGTTGGCGTCATCGATTCTCGGTTCTGCGTGCACTTGCGCTTGAAAGAATCCATCGCGCTGCAAAAAATGCACTAACGCCGTTTCCGCGACCGGAATACGGGCCTGGTCGTACGGATCTTCGTCCTGCAGATTCACCACTTGCAGCAGGCGCACATAGGAAAGAGATTTCGGGACTCCCTGAAAGTCCACTACGCCCAGGTAATACGCGGGCTCGAGAATGAAGTTGAGCCGCAGGCCGGAAATATCCGGGATCACGTCGACTGTGACTTTTTCGAACCCTCCCGCCCTTTGCAGCGCGGCGATGCTGGCCTGAACATCCGCCTGGGAGTAAGGTTGCCCAACTTTTTGTGCCACAGAAGCGCGCAGAGGGCCTAGATTCCGATGGGGGTTGGCAATCAGGTCCACCGCCGTCACAGTTTGTCCGTCATAGAAGCTTTGCGGACCTGTCGATGAAAGCTGAGCCAAACCGGCGATTGAGCTGGATAGCAGAAGTAGCAAACTGAACAGACGCATAGCGAGCCCGTCGACCTGAGGGCACTTTCGCAGATTAAACTCCCGGCGAGATGCGTTTGGCCTGACCAGCGAAGCATTCTGCCAGCGAGAGTATGGGATGCTGTTGAATACGGAGGAGTTGGTGCCGATCCTGTTCATCGAGTCGAACCCCGCCGGCTGCATCTTCTGTGATTAAATCAAAAACATGTTTGCTCGCAAGATTCGCGTGGAGTATATTCTCCAAGATTCAAGTCAAAAGCGGCCTTGCCCTCTTAAGTGGATGGACAATTTCGCTATGCGCAACTTCACCAACGCCAGCATTTTTGACGACACTTTGCCCATTGCCGACGGCCAGATGGAGATTGGTACGAGTGTTCCCTTGGATAAGCTTTGCGAAGCCATGGAAGACTGGTTTCGGCGCAAGAGTTATCTTCCCAAGGACTCGAAATTGTCACTGGTCGAAATCCCCAAGGCTAGCGGAGACTAGGGCCATTATCTTTTCCAGCCGAAGAGCGAAGTGTTGGGAACAGACCGGCGCTGGGCGTGCCGAGTTGGGAGTTTTTGCTCAGCCGGCGTTTTTGACCAATCAGCCCGCGGTCGGAAGTCATTCCATTTCAGTTAGTTGCGATTTCTGGCGAGTGGTATTCGGTTTGCTCACTCACTCTATTGGAGGTGCAGATAATGAGCTCTAAAAAGCTCTTCCCCCTATCTAGCACTGGTCAAATCTCTCGTGGCATGCCCATCCAAAATGCGTGGGGCGAGCCACCAGCGGATCCGAAGGACGCGAAGTTCATCCGTTCTTGGCTGGTCTACGATTCTGTAATCCAGGGCGACTCTGGAACCGGCCGCAGTAAACGGAGCATCGCTTTCGGCTTGTTGGTGGCGTTCGGCATCAGCGCAACCTTCTGGACTGGAATCGGACTGATCGTCACGCGGGCCTGGAAGTAGGCTGCGGCTATTTGTCGTAATGCAGCAACGACATCACGTCGTAGCCTTTGAGCTTCTCGCGGCCTCGCAGGAAGTCCAGTTCCACGATAAAGCCGAGCCCTGCAATTTCGGCCCCCAATAATGTCGCCAGCCCGGCCGTGGCCTCGGCTGTCCCTCCCGTAGCCAGCAGATCATCAACAATCAGCACACGCTGGCCTTTCTGGATGGCATCTTTGTGCATCTCCAGTGAGTTGGTTCCATATTCCAGCGCGTAATCGAACTTCACAGTTTCCGCCGGAAGTTTGCCCACCTTGCGCACTGGGACAAATCCAGCGTGCAAACGGTAGGCGAGCGCGGGAGCAAAGATGAAGCCACGGGCTTCCATGCCCAGAACAAGGTCAATCTTCTGTCCGGAATAGTGCTCAGCAAGCTTGTCGACCAGCGTGGCGAAGCCATCCTTGTCTTTCAGCAGGGTCGTGATGTCGTAGAAAAGGATTCCCTTCTTAGGGAAGTTAGGGACTTCGCGGATCAGGTGCTTGAGTTGGTCGGAGTTCAGGATCGAGTTGGGGGACAATCTACCATGCTCCTTCAATGCGAAATGAACTGACTCCGGAAGTTACACGGGCTTCGGATTCTTCGACCGCATCGACGCGCGCAGCGCGCGGTCCCTCCCGCAATCGCGATCGCAGGCCAGAAAGCTGATCGCGGGTTCCCTGAGCGTGAACCTCCACGCTGCCATCGGAGTTGTTGCGTACCCAGCCGGCGATCAAGAGAATGTGCGCTTCCCGTTCCACGAACCAGCGGAAGCCCACTCCCTGCACGCGCCCGCGAACCACAAAGCGGCGAGCCTCGATCGGTTTTTCCGTGGAGGTCATGCTCCGAAAAATGTCATCCTGAGCGGAGAATCGACTTCGCGAACGCGAAGATGATTCGCAGTCGAAGGATCCCTATGATCTCACTATGAGAACTAAAACCTTTATGCCCGCGACAAATACACGCCTTCGGCCGTATCCACTTTGATCTTCTCGCCTTCGTTGATGAAAGGCGGTACCTGCACCACCAACCCAGTTTCAGTCTTCGCGGCCTTCGTCACGCTCGATGCGGTGGCACTCTTCAGTCCAGGCTCGGTTTCAACCACGGTAAGTTCCACCGTCTGAGGCAGTTCAATCCCCACGGCCTTGCCGTCGAAAAATTCCACTTTGATTTCCAGGTTGGCAATCAGGTAGTCGACCGCGTCGCCCAGAACGTCTTTGGTCAGGTGGGTCTGTTCGTAGTTCGAGGTGTCCATGAAGTAGTAGTTATCGCCGTCGGCATAGAGGAACTGCATGTCGACCTCGTCCACGTTGACCTTTTCAATGGGATCGGGTGATCGGAAGCGGTGCTCGAACATGGCGCCAGTACGAAGATTGCGCAGCTTGGCCTGAATAAAGGCGCGCAGGTTGCCAGGCGTCCGGTGTTCGACGGCGAATACGGAGTGCAGATCATTGTTGTGCTTGATGATCATGCCGGGGCGCAGTTGGGTTGCAGGGATCGACATCGCTCGAAACTATCTCCTTCAAATAAGTGCGGTTTGCTGAGCTGACGGAAGGCGGGGCAGGCCACATTTTCCGCCGCACACGAGGACCGAATAGATGATTCTACACTCCGCAGGGGAGAAAGAAAACCTTTGCCCCAGGCGATTCATCCCATAACACCCCGCGCTTCTTCGGGCGGTCCTCACGGGATGACCTCCGCTGGACTAGAATTGTCCCAGGTCATGGCGGGCCGCAAAAGCGGGTTGCTGGAGCGCCCGCTCGGCAAAAATTGAAATGAGGTCAATCATGAGTTCCGGACGTTACGAATCCTCTGACAGCAATCACATAGGAACGGCTATTACTTTTCTGCTCATTGGCATTGGAGCAGGAGCCCTTGCGGCGCTGGTGCTCGCGCCGAAGACTGGCAAACAATTTCGTCGCGACCTGAAGCGCGGCTATGAGGATGCGAAAGATACCCTGCAGGATTGGACCGAAGAAGCCAAGGACCGGGCTCACGACGCGAAGGAACGTGTCCGCGATGTAGCCGAGCGCGGCGCCGACCTGGCCAACGAGCTGCGAGACAAAGTAGAGCCTTTACGGCGCGCCATCCACCGCAGCTAATCCGTCACTGAAACAGAGCGGTGAAAATACTCCTGAGGCGGCGAAAGAATCGACGCGGCGCCGAAGTGTGCCGACTCGGATTCACTGATGGGGGCGGAGGTTGAATCTGTATCTCGAGCTGCGGCGGATTCGGCGGGGCTGCAACGGCGGGCAATGCCGCCATCTCGTCCGGGGAGGGTGGGGGCGGGGCAGAATTTTTCTTGCCGCGAAATACGAACGGCGCCTCCACCTGAACGTGAACGTCATTCGGCCCTGAGGTTGGCAGTGGCCCAGTCTCGGGTCCATTCGAAAGTGTCTGAGATGCGTTTGCCGCCGCCAAACTTCCCTGGCCGTTACCTTCCGCCTTCGCATCAGTCTTTGGTGCCTCGCCGGGCGTAAGTTTGGTATTCGTCGGCAACTTGGAATCTGCAGCCGCAGCGGTCGAGTTGGTCTCCATCACTGGAACGGGCGAAGGGCAACCGCATTCCAGCGGCACATCGCTGTCCACCTTATCAATTCGTCCCGAATGAAAGACCGCCTGCTCGGTCGGCTTCACCCGATAGCTATGGTCACCGATCAGCTCGCTGACCTGCGCAGAGGAGGCGTTCCCCCTGAGCGCTCGTACACACGTATTACCGTGCGAGTCGGCGCTCACCGCGAAATCAAATTCACCCGGCCCGGCAAACACGATACGGAAGTCCGGAGTGAGCACGGTATCGGACGAGGCATCCAGCGCGTAGTGAGTCTCCAGCGTGCCCGTATTCATGCCCAGCATCAGGCCTTTCGTATTCTTGGCTGGAGTCACCGAGACCGTCGTGCCGGGACAGACGTAGACTTCGCCACCTCGGGCCAGACTCAGCACCGCCGTTTGGTTGCCGGCCGTCAGCGATGATCCGGGGACTAGGCGGCTATCGGCAATCACGTTGGCATCGCTTCGGGTGACAGGTGCCGCAGCTGACCCACCTGCCAGGCCCAGCGACAAAGCCCCGGGTGGTCGACCCGACTTCTTGCTTGCCACATGCGTATCTTCAGGCGGCTTCAGCCGGATCATCAGCCGGTTCCCCGCTTCGTCCCACGTGTAGCCATACGGAGCGAGGAGATCGAGTACGATCCGCGTCACGGGAGGATCTTCCTGATATTGCTCAACCCGAATGGCGAGAATGTTTTCCTGCTGAACCGCAATCCGCTTCTGCTTCAGTCCGACGCGAGCGTGAATCAGGTCAATCACCAGGCGCGGCGGCGAATCCAGGAACTGGATCGACGGCACTGCAGGGAGAGTGGAAAGAATTTCAAGTGCCGGCACCCCTCGCTCGTGAACCACATTCACGCTGGTCACGAGACTGATCTCCGGCTTCACTGGAGCCGGCAGTGGCGTAGATGCACTCTTGGCTGCAACCTGCGATCGAGCGCTGGCGGCAAGCAGCGCCGCTACCAGCAAAGTATTAAGAAATAGAATTCGCGCTCGCGACAAAAACTGCCTCCCACCCCTCTGAAAGGAACCTTATCATTTGCCGGGAATAGGGAAAAGTGGCGCGGGAGGCGACGTTGCGTCCGGCCAGCTGTCACCAAGATTAGAGAGAGCGTGCGGGCTCCGGCTCTAGCTCTCGGGAAGGAATTCGTAATCTTCAATTACCGCGGCCACCGCCATCTTGCCTTCGTTCGCAGATTCCTCGACCCGCACCACGCGGCCTTTGCACTGCACCCGTATGCTTTCCGTCAACGTGATTTCGGGCGGGAGGGTCAGGGTGAAAGCCAGGGGCGAGCCCTGTGCGATCGGCGAATCCAGGTAAAAGCAAATACCGCGGGCGCTCACGTCCCGAAGTTGAGCGGATTCGATTTGCTCTGAGTTTTCACCGCGGGCGACTGATACTGGAATCCGCAGCGCGAAACGTCTTGCAGCCCTTTTTTCCTGGGCTTCTGCCATGCGTTACTCCAACCTATTAAAGTGGCTACCAGCTATATTCTGCGGTCAAGGATGAGGTTTGTGGGTATCTCGCGTCAATACCACCCTTGGGGACAGTAATGGCACTCCAGTGGGCAGTAGGGAGGAATTCCTTACACTCGGGGACGTTTCTTGATGACAACTGTCCCTGTAACCCCGTGTAAACTGCTCTCAGGACAAAGAATTCTGTGGTCTTTATTCTCGACAACTACGACTCGTTCACCTACAACCTGGTTCAGTATTTCGGGGAACTCGGCGCCCAGGTTGAGGTTCGCCGTAACGACCAGCTCACCGTCGCCGATGTTGAGGCTATGCAACCGGAGCGGATCGTACTATCTCCGGGCCCGTGCACTCCGCAAGATGCCGGCATCAGCATCGATCTGATCCGCCACTTTGCCGGCAAGGTCCCCATTCTTGGTGTGTGTCTGGGACATCAGGCGATCGGCGCGGCTTTTGGTGGCCATGTAATCCGCGCTCCTCACCTGATGCACGGCAAGACCAGCGCCGTCACGCATGATGACAAAACTATCTTTCATGGCCTGCCTACGCCCATGACGGCCACTCGCTACCATTCGCTCATCGTAGAAGAAAGATCCTTGCCGGCAGAACTCGAGATCAGCGCCTGGACTACCGAGAAAGACGGAAGCCGCACGATCATGGGTCTGCGCCACAAGAAGTTTGCCATCGAGGGAGTGCAATTCCATCCCGAGAGCGTGCTCACCGATGCTGGCAAGAAGCTGGTGGAGAATTTTCTAGCAGTGGAGAGTGGTCAGTGATCAGTGGACAGCAACCGCGACGTCGATTTGCGGCCACTGAGCACTGGCCACTAACCACTGATCACTGCCATTTTAGGAAATCAACAGACCGCGGTGACAAAGATCACAATCTGGCCGCGGGCCCGCGGCGCATGATTGACAGATGCAATGCTCAGTCAGGCCCATCGTCCACTCATATCGCGACCTGATCGTGTGGAAGAAGTCCATGGCTCTGGTACTAGACGTTTATCGCCTCACGCAAGCGTTTCCCAAGATTGAAACCTACGGTCTGACGTCTCAATTGCGACGTGCAGTCGTCTCAGTGCCTAGCAACATTGCAGAAGGACAAGCGAGAATCTCCACCGGGGAATTCAGACAGTTCCTGGGAAATGCTCGGGGCTCTTTGATGGAAGTAGAAACGCAGATTCTCCTCGCACAAGAACTGGGATATCTGGACGAACACGAGAGTGAGAATCTGCTGGGCACCACAGCCGAAGTCGGCCGGATACTGAACGGTCTTCTAGCTTCTCTGCCAACCCACAGATAGGTGCAACTGGCCGCTAACCGCTAATCACTAACCACTGATCACTGATCACTGACCACTGCCCCTAGCCATCTCCACCGCTCTCAGCAGCGCCTGCGCCTTATTCATGACTCTCCTGAAACTCGCTCGCCGGATCCGAATCGGCAACGATTCCTGCGCCCGCCTGGAGATACGCTTTCTTGCCTTGCATCAAAAGCGTTCGAATCCCGATGCACGAATCCAGGTTCCCCGCAAAATCGGCGTAAAGCACCGATCCGCCGTAGATGCCGCGCCGCACCGGCTCCAATTCCTCGATGATCTGCATCGCGCGAACCTTCGGCGCTCCGCTCAGCGTCCCAGCGGGAAAACATGCCGCGAACGCATCCAGCGCGCTCAGATCTTTTCGCAGCGTTCCCTCCAGCGCCGAGACCAGGTGCATCACGTGGGAGTAGCGCTCCACGTACATCAAGTCCTTCACCTTGACGGAGCCATACTCGCTCACGCGCCCTAAATCGTTGCGCCCAAGATCAACCAGCATGACGTGTTCCGCGCGTTCCTTCTCATCGTTCCGCATCTGCTCTTCGAGGCGCTGGTCTTCGGCCTCATCGCGCCCGCGCGGATGTGTGCCCGCAATCGGCCGGTATTCCAGCTTGCGTCCGGTCACGCGCACCAGCATCTCCGGCGACGAGCCCAGAATCTGTGTCTCGCTCATGCGCAGGAAATAAAGATAGGGCGAGGGATTCACCTGCCGCAGGGCGCGGTAGAGATCGAACGGCTCAACTCCAGGGACGAAGTCGAGCCGCTGCGAAAGCACCACCTGAAAAATATCTCCCGCCGCAATGTATTCCTTACAACGCTCCACGCTGCGCAAAAACGCTGCACGCGTCGTACCCGCATGGATCTTAAGCGGATTGGTCTTCAGCTTTCCCCCGCCAGCCTTGTTCAATTTGCGCCACATCGCCGGGCGCAATCCGGCAGCCAGCTTGCGTTCCAGCCGAGCGATATCCCGTACTGCCCGGTCATAAGCCCGCCGGGGACTCTCCCGCGATACGTCCGCTGCGGCCACGATATGAATCTGGTGCCGCAAGTGATCAAAGGCTAGCAGCCGGTCAAAAAACATCAACTCGCAATCCGGCAGAGAAAGATCATCTTTGGCGTGTTCGCCAATTTTTTCCAACTGCCGGACCACATCGTAGGAAAAATATCCGACCGCGCCCGCCGTGAACGGCGGCAGACCGGGAACCAATGCCGGCTGATGCTCGCCCAGTAGTTGCTTCACCACCTGAAATACGTCACCTTGCCGATGCTCGCGCTTGCTCCCGCGTTCAATTTCGATGACCGAGCCCCGCGCCCGCACTCGCATGTAAGGCCGCGCACCCAGGAACGTATAACGTCCGATCTGCTCGCCGCGCTCGATCGACTCCAGCAGAAACG
This sequence comes from uncultured Acidobacteriaceae bacterium, assembly GCA_963782835.1. Taxonomy (GTDB): domain Bacteria; phylum Acidobacteriota; class Terriglobia; order Terriglobales; family Acidobacteriaceae; genus Sulfotelmatobacter. The sequence goes on from CAWALR010000020.1 coordinate 167,193, forward strand.
CGTGCGGCTCTTCCTTGGCAATCGCCAGAAAAGCTGAAACCGGCGTAAGCAGATCGGCGCTCACCGATTTCACCACCGGTACCAGCGTCGCCGACCGCGCCAGCCGAGAGAATTCCTTGAACTCAGGGTTAATCATAGTCAGGGTTAATCATGGGAAGGTAAGCCATGCAAAAGATGAAGCCGCTTCAGCGCAAGCCTAGCGGTTCATTATAAGGGGACGCCTTTCCGCGCTGGGTCGCCGGTTCCAGTACGGGGGCGAAATAGTTGGCCGCGAACCATCCCGGCAATTGACGGCGCGCGGCCCATCATCCGAAGATACCAAGGAAGCCACCAGCAAACGGGCCCTCGTGCGGTCTCAAAGCCTATGCGGATTAAGTTCTGGGGCGTGCGTGGTTCCACGCCAACTCCACAATCCGAGAACATGCGCTATGGGGGCAACACCTCCTGCGTCGAAGTGCGACTCGGTGACCGCATCTACGTCTTTGACTGCGGCACCGGATTCCGCGTCCTCGGCCAGCAGTTGCAGAGCGAATTCGGCAACCGCCCGTTTTCCGCCCACGTCTTCGTTTCGCACTTTCATTGGGATCATATTCAGGGCATGCCCTTCTTTCGCCCGCTGTATGTGAATCCGGAGAGTCGCTTCCTCTTCCAATGCTCCAGCCGAATGCGCAGCCTCAAACAAGTGCTGGCCGATCAGATGGCCGCGCCCTACTTCCCGGTAGATATCGGCCAGATGAAAGCGCGGCGCGATTTTTATGACATCGAGAGCGGACGCATCACGCTTGAAGATGGCGTTCAGCTGCAGACCGCGTGGCTCAACCATCCCCAGGGATGCATGGGCTTTCGCCTCGAAACCAAAGATGGAATCCTCGTCTATGCCACCGACAACGAACCCGGCGATGCCACCTTCGACAAGGCTGTCCGCAAACTCGCCGAGGGCGCGGACGTCCTCATCTACGATGCGCAGTATCTTCCCGAAGAATACGAAGCGCACCGCCGCGGCTGGGGACACAGCCACTGGCGCGAAGCCGTCAATGTAGTGATGGAGAGTGGCGCCAAGGAGTTGGTTCTCTTCCATCACGATCCCGACCACACCGACGCCATCATCGACAAGGTTGTTCACGAAGCCCGCAACTACTATCCCAAAGTGCGCGCCGCCGCTGAAGGGATGGAGATTAAGCTGTAGATGATGTTCCCCTTTTCGCGCCCAAGAGCGATGAGAATCACTCACTCCTCTTTCGTTCCTTCTCGGCGCCATCCGTATCAAGAAAGTCCAGCTCTTGCCTTACGTATTGCCTGAACGGCCAAACCTCCTGCGGCGACCCGTAGCCGCGATAGTAAGCCCCATTCGAAACGGAATACCTCTTCAGATCACTCCCGTTCCATCGACTGCAGACCGGCGGCCGCCGGCAAAAACAGAACAATCTGTATTCCTCCGAACAGTCAGTCACGTAAGACGTAAGGTATGAGCCGTTTCGATAGGGACTAAACCCAATCAAATATCGGGTGCTACATTCCGGACATTCCAGGCAGTGACGAAGGCGATCAGCCATAGCCGTATGAAACAAAAACAATCAAAACATTAAGACCATCGGTTCAATAGAGTTGGACATTTGCGGACCTCGCTAGCGCGGCGTAGAGTCTGGACACTTCGTTCCTCGCCGAGGTCCGCGTCCTCGAAGCCCCTTCCGTCCAGAACTTCGCTTAACATAGTCCGAAAACGTCCATATATCGCCGACGAAACGTCTACTATGGAATTCGGCTATGACGCTCGATTTACAGACCTGTTCGCGAGCCCGGCTGTCGCGCGATCCTCGCTTTGACGGCAAATTCTTCATCGGGGTCGTGGGTAGTCGCGTCTATTGCCGATCGATCTGCCCCGCTCCTACGGCGAAAGAAAAAAACGTTCGCTACTTTGCCACGGCGGCTGCTGCGGCCGAAGCTGGCTTTCGTCCGTGCCTTCGGTGCCGCCCAGAGTGCTCGCCTGGAACTCCCGCCTGGCTGGGAACATCCAACACGGTTTCGCGAGCGTTGCGCCTGATCGATGAAAGTGGCCTCGAGGACGGCGGAGTGGAAACGCTGGCGGAGCGCTTGGGCGTGGGCTCGCGTCACCTGCGGCGTTTATTTCTGAAGCATCTCGGCGCGTCTCCCACCGCCGTGGCTCATACCCGGCGCCTGCATTTCGCCAAGAAGCTCATCGACGAAACACGCTTGCCCATGACGCAAATTGCCGTGGCCTCGGGCTTTGGATGCGTGCGCCGATTCAATGCCAGCATTCGTAAGGTCTATCATCGAACCCCTACGCAAATACGGCGTCTTGCGCGACAAACCCAGGGCCAGCCCGAAAATCAATATCTGTTCCGTCTTCGCTTCCGCCCGCCTTATGACTGGAAGGGAATGTTGGCGTTCCTCGCCCCTCGCGCCACGCCCGGTGTCGAGGCCGTGGAGCACGACCGTTATCTTCGTTCCATTTCGTTGAACGGCAATCACGGCTACTTTGAGGTTTCTCTGGATGAGGCGAATACCGGACTCGCCGCTCGCGTGCAGTTCGGCGACCCTCGTTCTCTCTTTTTTATTACGGAGCGCATCCGCGCCATGTTTGATCTGAACGCAGATTGGACCGCCATCGTCCAGTCTCTAAGAACCGATCCGGCGCTGGCCCGGCGGATTGAAGCGAATCCCGGCCTGCGCGTGCCGGGGTGCTGGAACGGTTTCGAACTTGCGGTGCGAGCCATACTCGGCCAGCAAGTCAGCGTCAAGGGCGCGACCACTTTGGCCGGTCGCGTGGTCAAAGCTCTCGGCCAACCGCTTTCCGCAACCGCTGGCATCACCCATCTATTTCCCACGCCACAGATTCTCGCCGATGCCAACTTTTCCGGCGTTGGCCTAACCGGCGCGCGGGCCGAGACCATCCGCGCTCTTGCCCGGGCAGTGTGTGACGGTCAACTCAGCTTTGAGGCGGTCGCAGATTCTGCCGACTTCCTCGCCCGCCTCTGTGAAATTCCCGGCATCGGCAAATGGACCGCACAATACGTCGCGATGCGAGCTCTCCGTGAGCCCGATGCTTTTCCCTCCAGTGACCTCGGCCTTCTGCGTGCACTGAATTTAGCGAGCGCGCGAGAGCTTGAGCGCCGCGCCGAAGCCTGGCGCCCCTGGCGTGCCTACGCAGCCGTACACCTCTGGAGCTCCGCCCCCGATTCGAAAAATCTACGCGGGAGAAGCGATTCCACACGCCCAGCCGCCGACCTTACGCCCATTGCCACCTCGGCTTGACTCGCAGCATTTCCGGGTACTCCCAAGACACTAGTCCTCCCTCTGGTCCTTGCTTCCCCACCGTCCCGCCTCATATACTCTGAACGTTTGCCCTTACACCCCGGGAAATACCCCCGGCGCCGGCCAACATCTTGAATCGCAATCATTCCGGAGATCACTTTTATGACTACGATGACCACTGCTCCGCACGTGGATAAAGAAAGCAATCCGTGGGAATCGCAGCGGGCGCGCTTTGACCTGGCTGCCCAAAAGCTGAATCTCGACGATGGCCTGTGGCGGGTTCTCCGCTATCCCAACCGCGAACTGACCGTCTACATCCCCGTTCAAATGGATGACGGCCATCTCGAGGTCTTCACCGGATTTCGCGTGCAGCACTCGATCGCGCGCGGCCCGGCCAAGGGCGGCATCCGCTACGCGCCCGATGTCACGCTCGACGAAGTTCGCGCCCTCGCCAGCTGGATGACCTGGAAGTGCGCCGTGGTCAACATTCCCTTCGGCGGCGCCAAGGGCGGCATTATCTGCGACCCGCACAAGATGTCGATGGGCGAAATCGAGCGCATGACGCGCCGCTACACCTCCGAACTCATCGAATTCATCGGCCCGGAAAAAGATGTTCCCGCCCCCGACGTCAACACCAATGAACAAATCATGGCCTGGATGATGGACACCTACTCCATGCACATGCGCCAGACCGTCACCGCCGTCGTGACCGGCAAGCCCATCAACATCGGTGGCTCCCGCGGGCGCCGCGAGGCGACTGGCCGCGGTGTGATGGTGGTATGCGATGAAGCGATCAAGAAGCTCGGCCTGTCTCGCGAGAGCAGCCGCGTAATCGTGCAGGGTTTCGGCAACGTCGGCTCCAACGCCGCCCATCTCATGTATCAGGGCGGATACAAAGTTGTTGGCATCGCCGAAGTCGGTGGCGGCCTGTACAACAAAAACGGCATCGACCTCAACGCGCTCGTCGATTTCCGCCAGAAAAACGGCACAGTTCACGGCTTCCCTGGCGCGGAAGCCTCCGACGCGGCCGACTTGCTCACCACCGAGTGCGAAATCCTGATCCCCGCCGCTACTGAAAACGTCATCACCTCGCGCAATGTTGACCGCGTGAAGTGCCGCATCCTGGCGGAGGGCGCCAATGGCCCCACTACCTCGGCCGCCGATGATGTCTTAACGGACAAAGGTGTCTTCGTCATCCCCGACATTCTCGCCAACGCGGGCGGGGTCACCACTTCGTACTTTGAGTGGGTGCAGGACCGCCAGGGCTACTTCTGGAAAGAGTCTGTGGTCAACGAGCAGCTGGAAGAGATCATGGTTTCGTCCTTCGGCGATGTGGTCCGCTACGCCGAGACGCACCATGTCAACAATCGGATCGCAGCCTATATGCTAGCGATCGATCGCGTCGCCTACACCATCCGCCAGCGCGGAATTTACGCGTAAGGGGGATTTTGGGTGGCGCAGCGCTTCACCGCTGCGGCCGAGATATTACTTCAGGCCGGCTTTATAAGCTGCAGAAGAACTTTCGCATCGAGAAACGATTGGGAAGGGCACGAGTTTCACTCGTGCCGCAAGGCACGCAAATTTAATGCGGCTTTAGCCGCTGAGGGCTACAGCGCAAGGAGGATTTATGAGCTTACGCACCAAGAGATTGTTCGCGCGGATAGCGCCCCTGCTGCTGGCATGCCTGATGTTGCCCGCCGTTGCGCCGACTTTTTCGAGCGCAGCCGCCGCGCCGCAAGCCGCATCTGCCGGAGACAAGCTCGACCTAAACACTGCGACCGCCGACCAACTCAAGGCTCTGCCCGGCATCGGCGACGCCTATTCGCAGAAAATCATCGCTGGTCGTCCCTATCGTACCAAGCTCGACCTGGTCCATAAGAAAATCATTCCCCAAGCCACCTACGACAAGATCAAGGATCAGATCATCGCCAAGCAGCCCAAGTCCGGCACCATGGCTCCGGCGCCGCCAAAATAATTCCTCACGCACAGAAATTTTCCCGGAAACTCTGTGCCCAAACTACAGATTCTCCCGATTGCGTTCCCCCGCACCGTGGAGGATAATCAAACCAGTCTTCCGGTCGCCCTTCCGGAAACGATGCCGAGCTGCGGTGAACCTGCCCAATTCCATCACGCTGATCCGCATCTGCAGTATCCCTCTGCTGATCTGGATTCTTTCTTCCAGCCACTTCAGCAGCGAGCACGGCACCAAAGAATTGCTGGCCTCGGCCATCTTCATTGCCGCTTCGATGACCGACGGAATCGACGGGTACCTGGCGCGCAAACGCGGCCAGATAACGACCATGGGGATTCTTCTCGATCCCATGGCCGACAAACTTCTCATCGCCGCCGCTTTCGTCACTCTAGTGCAGTTCAATCCCAGCCTGGTTCCTGCCTGGATCGCCGTCATTATCATTGGCCGCGAATTCCTGGTGAGCGGCCTGCGCTCCATTGCTGCATCCGGAGGATTCACCATCGAAGCCAGCGAACTGGGCAAATTCAAAATGGTGGTGCAGATCGTTTCCGTAGTCGCGGTCATCCTCGATCACCGCTGGAAGGAGTGGCCGGTCTACGGCAATTTTATTTTCCCGGTGCACTGGATTGCTTACGCTGCAATCTGGTTCGTGGTCGCAGTATCGCTGATTTCTGCCATCGATTATTTCGCCGCCTTCTGGTCGAAGATCGATCGCCAAGTCTCCAAGCGCCGCCGCCGCGCCTTTATTCTTAGTCGCCGCCGCAAAGCGCAACCCGCGCCCCAACCGGCCGATGCCGATGTCGCACCTTCAACCTAATTCGTCGTTCGCCATCGCTCCCTCGGAAGCCGCGCCACCGGAGTTCTCGAGAGCAGAGCGCTTGCTATTGCTGCGCCTTGCACACGATTCCATTGCTTCCGTGTTTGAGGATCGCGCAATTTCTTTTGACCCTCCCACTCCGCATCTCGCCGAACTCCGCGGAGCGTTTACGTCCCTCCACTTGCACGGTGAACTGCGGGGATGTGTCGGATATTTTCTGCCCGCTTCTTCGGTCTACCAGGCCGTCGCGGAAACTGCCCGCGCCGCCGCCTTCAGCGACAACCGCTTTCCACCTGTCAGCCGGGAGGAAGCTCCGCATCTCGAAATCGAGCTAAGCATCCTCTCAGCTCCACAGCCCATTGAAGCGGAAGCCGTTGAAGTCGGGCGCCACGGCCTGCTTATCAGCCAACACGGCCGCCGCGGCCTCCTCCTGCCTCAAGTTCCCGTCGAGCGCAAATGGGATCGCATCACCTTTCTCGAACAGACCTGCCTCAAAGCCGGCTTGCCTCCGGATGCCTGGCGAAAAGGCGCTAAAATCCAGGCCTTCACTGCCGAGATCTTCAGCGACCACTCCTCCTAAACTCAGCGCACCAAAGTTCGCCCGCTGGTTACTCCTGTTACGCCACACGATGGGCTGATCCCTCCAGTTCCTCACCTCGGCGCCGATGGAACGCACAAGCCACACATTGCCCTTGGAGGTCGAATGTCCTTTCTTTTCGCTACATTCGCACGCCGTCGCCGATTCTTGTTTTCAATCCTCGCCATCTTCTCAATTCTGATTTCTCACTGTACGCCCGCAACCGCGCAAAGTCCCTCCGATCCTCCAAATTCAATCTTCCCGCAATCTCCGTTCGTTGAGCCGCAAGACCGCGTTCCCAGCTTCGTTGACGATGAGCAGCGAATCACGCTGCACGGCGACCGCCATCCTCTCGCCATTTCGCAGTATGACGCTGGCGCCGTGTCGCCTGACTTTCGTATGGACCGCATGCTCCTCACCTTGCAACCCGACACCGCGCAGCAAGACGCACTCCTCCAGTTGCTCGATGCCCAGCATGATCCCGAGTCCCCTTACTATCATCAGTGGCTCACACCGGAACAATTTGGTGAGCGCTTCGGCGTCTCGGAAGCAGATGCGGCGCAGGTTTCACGATGGTTGCAGGCCCACGGCATGGAAGTGGAAGAGGTCACCGCTGGAGGCCGATCCATCGTTTTCAGCGGTACCGCCGCGCAGGTCGAAGAAGCCTTCCATACTCAGATTCACATTTATAAGATCGGTAGCGAAGTCCACCACGCCAACTCGAGCGATCCTCAAATTCCGGCGGCTTTCGCTGGAGTTGTCGGAGGGGTGGTTTCACTTCACGATTTCCGCAGTGAGCCCATGCACACCGGAGCTCGCATACCCACGCCCGATTTCACCTCCGGCGGTTCCTACTACCTTGCCCCCGCTGATTTCGCCACCATTTACGATCTCGGTCCTCTTTATCAACAATCCATCAGCGGCACCGGCCAGTCGGTGGCCATCGTTGCCCGCTCCAATATCAACATTGCCGACGCGCGCCAGTTCCGCAGTTCGTTCGGCTTGCCCGCCAACGATCCGCAGATCATCGTCAACGGTACCGATCCTGGCATTCTCAGCGCGGGCGAAGAGACCGAAGCCGATCTCGATGTGGAATGGTCCGGCGCAGTGGCGAGAAATGCCGCCATCAAATTTGTCGTCTCCAAATCCACCAACTCCAGCGATGGAACCTATCTTTCTGCGCAGTACATCGTGAGCCATAACCTCGCACCCGTGATGAGCATAAGCTTTGGGCTATGCGAGGCTGCGCTTGGAATCTCTGGAAACAGTTTCATCAATAGCTTATGGCAACAGGCAGCAGCACAAGGTATCACGGTTTTCGTATCGTCGGGAGACAGTGGCGCACCTGGCTGCGATTCCTCATCCGCCTCGAAGGCGACCCATGGCCGCGGCGTCAACGGCCTGTGCTCCACTCCTTACAGCGTGTGCGTCGGGGGCACGGAATTCAACGAAGGTGCCAAGTCATCCCTGTACTGGTCGCCTTCGAACGCGTCGGGCACGCAGTCGTCAGCTCTGAGCTATATACCGGAGGTGGCCTGGAACGAGAGTGGCTCGGGTGGACTTTGGGCAAGCGGTGGCGGCGCAAGCACGCTTTATGCCAAGCCTTCCTGGCAAACTGGAACCGGTGTTCCCGCCGATGGCAAGCGCGACGTTCCTGACGTTTCTCTTACCTCGGCCGGCCATGACGGTTATCTCATGTATCAAAACGGTGGTCTCTACGTGGTCGGTGGCACCTCCGCCGCCGCTCCGTCGTTCGCCGGAGTAATGGCGCTAGTCGTACAGCACTCCGCGGCCCGCCAAGGCAATGCGAACACTACGTTCTACTCTCTTGCTGGCAAACAAAGAGCCGGAGGCGCGTCCGTTTTCCACGACATCACCAGCGGAAATAACAGCGTTCCGGGAGAAGCTGGCTTCGCCGCCACCGTTGGATACGATCAAGCCACCGGCCTCGGCTCCATCGATGCCTCGGTCTTGGTCAGTCATTGGAGTGACGCCGCAGCCACGCCCTCATTTCACGTTGCTGCTTCTTCCACTTCTTTGCCGGTCACCGTGGGATTGAGCAACAGCGTCACTCTGACTGTCACGATCAGCGGAGGCTTCGATGCCGCCGTCGCCTTTTCCGTGACTGGACTGCCGACCGGAATCTCTGGAACTTTCACACGCGCCGCCCTGCCCGCGCCCGGCTCAGGCACCAGCATTCTCTTAATCACCGCGAGCAAAACCGCTAAACCTGGCAACTACTCTGCCACCATATCGGCCACCAGCGGAGCCACCAGGCAGCAAATACCGCTCTCCATCTCATGCAGCGCCGCCCACAAATCGGCCGACGACAGAGAATAGCTCGGCCTGGCGACGCGGCCACATTGAAATCTTGGAGTCTGATTTTTCTGGACTGATTGGGAGAGCGGAGAGATAAGCGCGGGGTCGGCTGCTCTGCCTATCTAGGCGGTAGCCGGCTCCTGCATCGCGGAGACCACGGCTTCGAGATGCGCAAGTGTTTCCGCGATGGTGAGCGAGTACATTTCGCGGCCTAGGCCTTCCCCAGCCTGCAGCGCGGATTGTAAATAATGACCGGCAATCTCCACAGCCAGGGAATCCGTGATGGCTTTGCCAGTGCGCTTCTTATATTCCACCCAGGCGGGGTGCGGCAATGCCACCCACACCGTCTTCCCATCGACCAGAAATTTTACGTCAACCGCATCCGCGTGACGCGTGGCGATGGCGACAATCAGCGCTTGATAGACGCAGTGAACTTCTTTCTTAGTCCAGCGATCGGTGGCAGTGAAATCCGCAAACATGGCTAACAAAACTATAGCGGACGGGAAGCAGTACGGGCAAATAAGGCCGCCGCGGTGCCCTCGCCATCAGCCTCCCGCGATCGCCCCGATAATCAGCAAAGGCTCGGATCCGGATGACACCGCCTCAGGCAAGGGTGCATCTGGCGGCTCGTGCGACAGATCCTCTTCGCAAGCGAAGAAGCGCAAGAATGGCCGCCGCTGCTCGGTGACGTGATCGCGGATCGTGCCCCGCAGCATCGGGTAGCGCTTCTCTAGTGCGTTCAGCACTGAACGCTGTGTGATCGGAACTTCCACCTCGAGTTGCACTTCGGCGCCAACCCCGGCCAGGGTGCGCAGATGCTGCGGAAGGATGACTCGAATTGCCCTACCCGCCATTTCTTTCGAAACCTCCTCACGCGATCAAGATCGAATCGCCGATCGTACCTCGGTAGATCGCTTTGCCCATCCACCGTTTTCTACAGAAAACCCCTTAGACCCCTCAGCAATGCTACGGATACCCAACCCCTACTCCCCTACGCCATTTTAAACATCGAGCATTCTTGGACAAGCAGAAATCTCGAACGATTCTTTGTCTGAAGTGTCATTCGAGCCGTGTCTTGTAGGTCGGGTAGTTTTTGGATCTACAGTGCTTACTGAATCCCAACTCGTTGGAGGAAAATTGGCCGGCGCCATTCATGGCAAGAATCTGCAGGCGACCAATCAGCTGCACCAGCCGCACTCCGACCCGCGTGCCGATACTGGATGCGCGGGCTTGAACAACATTCTGAATGGCGGTTTTCCACGCGGCCGCCTTTATCTCATCGAAGGCGATCCGGGAGTTGGAAAGACAACCCTGGCCTTGCAATTCATGCTCGAGGGCGTAAGGCAAGGGGAGCGCACGCTCTACATCACCCTTTCCGAATCGCGTTCTGATCTGGACCATTCCGCGCGATCGCACGGACTCTCGCTGGACAAGATCGAGATCGTGGAGTTGCTGCCCAATGAAAACGATCTACTCCCGGAACAGCAGTACACGGTGTTTCATCCTGCCGAAGTCGAGCTGACCGACCGCATGCAACGCATCGTCAAGGAAATTCAGCGCGTTCACCCCGACCGCCTGGTGATCGACGCGCTAAGCGAACTGCGCATGCTGGCCAAAGATCCACTGCGCTACCGGCGTCAGATTCTGTCGCTGAAAGACTTCATGGCCGATCAAAAGTGCACCGTTGTGCTGCTCGATGACCGCAGTTCCCGCGAACCCGATTTGCAGCTGCACAGCGTGGTCCACGGCGTCGTCAGCTTGGACAAAGTACCTCGCCAATATGGCAAGACTCGCCGCCAGATCGAGATTGTCAAGCTGCGCGGTTCGGCATATCGCGAAGGATTTCACGATTATTCGATCCTGACCGGAGGCGTTGTAGTTTTTCCTCGTCTGATCGCAGCGGACTCCCGCTCGGAGCAACCGCCCGAGGTGGTATCCAGCGGAATCGCAGAACTGGATGCGCTGACCGGAGGCGGCCTGGATCGCGGCACCAGCACTCTTCTGATTGGTCCCGCCGGTTGTGGCAAGACGAGCATCGCAGTCCAATGGGCTGCAACCGCAGCAAAACGGGGTGAATCGTGTGTGCTGTTCACCTTCGAGGAAGCCCCGCACACCTTAATGACGCGCGCGGCTGGACTGGGCATTGATATTCGCCCGCACCTGGCCAGCGGCAAAATCGTGATCGAACGCGTCGATCCTGCCGAGATGTCCCCAGGAGAGCTGGTTGCAACCGTTCAGCAGCACGTCGAACGCGACAATGTTCGCCTCGTTCTTCTCGACAGTCTAAACGGATATCTTCAGTCGATGCCGGGAGAGCAGTTCTTAGCCGTGCATCTGCACGAGCTGCTGGCCTATCTAGGAAATCGCGGCGTGCTCACGATAATGATTCTGGCCCAAGCCGGCACCATAGGCTCCCCGCTCGCGAGCGCGGTCGACGTTAGCTATCTCGCCGACAACATTTTGTTGCTGCGTTATTTCGAAACTCATGGCGAAGTTCGCCAGGCGATCTCCACCATTAAACGCCGCAGTGGCAGTCATGAGCACACCATTCGGGAGCTTAAGCTGGGCCCCGATCGGATTCACATCGGACGACCCCTGCGCGACTTTCAGGGAGTCCTCACCGGCACTCCCACATTTCTTGGCGGATCGAAGGAGAGTTGAGTGGCAGCGATGTCGACCGTTCTCCACGCCGATTATCAAGTACTGGTGCTGGCTCCGTTCGGCAAGGACGCCATCCTGGTTCGCGAAGTGCTGGAGCGTTCGGGCATCGCCGTGGGAGTCGTAGGAAACGTGGAAGCGATTGCGCGCTGCGTCGGCGGCGGAGCCGGAGCTGCGATCGTCGCCGAGGAATCGCTCGACGAGAAAGGCATCGATTTACTGGGCCGCAGCGTGACTGCGCAGCCCGCATGGTCCGATTTCCCGATCATTGTTCTCACAGGCGGCGGAGCCACCACCCCTTACACAGAAATGATGGTTCGCTCGCGTACGCCTATGGGCAACATCAATTTGATTGAACGCCCCCTGCGCCCAGCCACGCTGATCAGCAGCGTGCGCACCGCCATTCGCTCACGACTTCGGCAGTACGAGATCCGCGATCATCTGGAAGAGCGGGAGCAGGCTGAGGAAGAATTGCGACGGGCGCATGACGAATTGGAGTCGCTGGTGGAACGGCGAACCGTGGCGTTGCGAAAACTTTCCGCCCGGTTGATGCGCGTACAGGACGAGGAACGTCGACGCATCGCCCGCGAACTTCACGATGGATTGGGCCAATGGCTGGCGGCAGCGCAGATCAACGTCGATATGGTGCTGCTGCGCGCCGGCGGAAAACCGTGGCCCATGCTCGAGGAAACGCGCAAGCTGATCGACCACGCGGTCTCCAGCATTCGCACCATGTCCTATCTCTTGCATCCTCCGTTGCTGGATGAGGCGGGCTTCGAGGCGGCGGCTCATTGGTTCATCGACGGCTTTGCCAAGCGTTCTGCGATGACCGTTAAAACCAACTTTTCTCACCCCGACAGCCTTCCGCCGGGAGACCCGAAACCTACTCGCATGCCAGAGGTCGTCGAACTCGCTCTCTTCCGCGCGCTCCAGGAAGGCCTCACTAATGCCCATCGCCATTCCGCGAGTGCGACTGTGGAAGTGAATTTCCAGAGACTCCCAGATCGCGCCATCCTCGAAATCCGGGACTTTGGGCGCGGGCTTCCTCAGGCTGTCATGGATCGTTTCCACCGCATCGGAGCCGGTTCAGGCGTGGGGCTTGCTGGCATCCGCGAGCGGATGAAAGAACTTGGCGGCGATTTCACCATCTGCTCGACGAACGCCGGTACAACTCTGCGCTCGGCGGTGCCGCTCTGCGTGGACACGGGCGCGACCGAGACCGTGCCTATTCCCGAAGCAAAAGAAGCGTCACTTTCAAAGACACGCGTCGACAATCTTGTCGCGGATGCAGAGCGGGCCTCATAGATATGGAGAACCTGCCTCGTTCAAGCTAGCGTCTGCACCTCGACACTCAGCACGGCCGGAAGGTCACGCACGATGGGATTCCAGCTGTCTCCAGCGTCGGCTGACGCATACACTTGCCCACCACTGGTTCCGAAATATACTCCGCATTTGTCCAGTGAATCGACCGCCATGGCGTCGCGCAGCACATTGACGTAGCAGTTACTTTGCGGCAATCCCTTCGTCAATGGCTCCCACTCATTTCCTCCCGTGCGGCTGCGGAAGACGCGTAGCTTCCCATCGGGCACAAAATGCTCCGAGTCGCTCTTGATGGGCACGACGTAAATCGTCTCCGGCTCATGCGCATGCACATCGATGACGAATCCAAAATCGGTCGGCAGGTTTCCGCTGATCTTCTGCCACGAGTCGCCCGCGTTATCGCTGCGCATCACATCCCAATGCTTCTGCATGAACAACACGCCCGGCCGCGACGGGTTCATGGCAACGTGGTGAACGCAGTGCCCAACCTCGGCCGTTGGATCGGGAATGTATTTCGAATACAACCCGCGGTTGATGGGCTGCCAGGTCTTGCCGCCGTCGTCTGTGCGGAATGCGCCGGCCGCTGAGATGGCAATGAAGATTCGGTCTGGATTGCTGGGATCAAGAATGATGGTGTGCAAACACATCCCACCCGCACCCGGCTGCCACTTCGGGCCGGTGCCGTGGCCACGCAGTCCCGAAAGTTCCTTCCAATTCTCTCCACCGTCCGTCGAGCGAAAGAGAGCGGCGTCCTCCACGCCCGCGTAAACCGTGTCCGGATCGGTAAGCGACGGTTCGATATGCCACACCCGTTTGAACTCCCACGGATGCTGCGTGCCGTCGTAAAACTGGTGCGTGGTCAGCGGCTTGCCCGTTTCCGCAGACACGTCGTAGACGAACCTGTTGCTCACGCCCTTCGGCGGACCGGCCGCGGGCGGCTCTCCAGCCGGCGTTCCAGGCTGGTGCCAGGTCTTGCCGCCATCGTCCGAGCGCTGAATCAATTGCCCAAACCAGCCGCTGGATTGCGACGCATACAGCCGGTTCGGATCCACGGGCGATCCCTTCACGTGATACATCTCCCAGCCCGCAAAATGTGGGCCGCTTACATCCCATTTTTCCCGCTTGCCATCAGCCGTCAGGATAAACGCTCCCTTACGCGTTCCCACCAGAACTCGCACGCTGCTCATCGCTTCCTCTCTTGGTTGAAATTTGTTTCCTCGCCTCTCGACCGTCTCCGTTTTTCTCAAGCTCTCTTGTAACTCAGAATCACGACTCCCGATGCCGGAGCTTTCGTCGCCAGAAGTTTCAGGTGAATTCTTTCTGTGATCCCGGCAAACAAGGGCGTGCCTTTGCCGAGAAGAACCGGATTAACGATGACCCGATACTCATCGACCAGCCCCCACTGCAACAGGGATGACGCCAGCTTTGCGCTGCCCAATACCACAATGTCCTTACCAGTCTGTTGCTTCAATTTGGAGACTTCTTCTTGAATACTCGTGCTTACCAATCTCGAATTGTTCCATTCCACTTCTTTCAAAATCGTGGAAAAAACAATCTTCGGCAAATTGTTCATCTGGTCAGCGATTTCATCGGGTGCAGCAGTCGGCCAGTAAGCAGCCATAAGTTTATAGGTGGTCGCGCCGAACAGCAGGAGGTCGGCCTTACGCAGCATATCTTTGGCATATTCGAGAAATTCTTCCTCCACAACATGCCAATCCAATTCTTTGCTCGGTCCTTCGAAGAAGCCATCCACCGATGCGAGATTGGAGACAATTATTTTCCGCATTTTATTTTCCCAACAGTTCGACAAAGTTTCTCGCCTTGGCATTGCTGAGATCGAACGTCAGTGTGTGACCGCCAGTGCATCTGTTCCGTCCGACCACTTGCCCACCGGAATGAGGAACACGGTCAATCGGTCGAGACTGTCGACAGACGCCAGAACCGGTGAGCCTGGCAGATCTGCGCCCCAAGTTGCCGCATCCATTTGCGGAACGAAAAACATCAGGTGCGGGTGCCAGTTCCCGGCGCTATCGTCTAAGTATTGTTGTCTTGACATCATGTAACTCATCGCGCCAGGCTCCGGCATCGGCAATTCCTTCTTGGCGAAAGCGGCCTTGATGCTTTCAATCATTTGGGCCTTGGATCTTCCCTCCAATATCAACTCTGTCTTCTTCACGGTGATGGGGAGGTAGGTTCGCGCGGCTGGCGGGTTTAAGCAGATCGCACCCCGAATCTTTGGATTCCAGAAAATAGGGTCGTCGATTCCAGCGGTCCACGATCGCTCCACCAGACACACAAAACCGTTCTTGCCTTTCACTGCCGTTTCGTAACCGTGTGCTCCCATGACCAGGATCTCGGCATCGCGTGAGATGGATTCCGGAGCCGCGCTCCGCGCCAAGGCGATTTCGTCCTGACGTTCCATCATGTACTGCGCAACCGGAGCCATGCTCGGATAGAGCGTTTTGGCCTCTTGGGCCTGCGCTTGCCACGCCACGCCCAACCCGAGAGCCAGTGCAAAACTTCCCAATACGATTGCCCGGACTATTTTTCGATTCATCGATTTCCCTCAGACCGCGAAAGTATCCAACATCTTACTTGCGAAATGCAAGTGATAATTTACAATCAAAGAAAGAGACGATGGCGAAACCTGCAAACCCAAAGCGCCGCTCCGGTTGTCCGCTCAATGCTTCGGTAGAGATGTTGGGCGACCGCTGGTCCTTGCTGATCATTCGCGACATGATGCTGCGCGGAGCCCGCACTTACAAAACATTCCTGGAATGTTATGAGGGCATTGCGACGAACATCCTGGCCGATCGCCTGCGCAGGCTCGTGGAGTACGGAATCATCAAGACGGAGGCGGATCCATCGGACGGACGCAAAGTGATCTACTCACTTACGAAGAAGGGCATCGATCTGGCTCCGGTGCTGACTGAAATGGTGCTTTGGGCTGCTGCGCACGAAGACACCGGCAACCACGAGCTCGTTCGGCTCATGCGGGCGGACAAGGAGAAGTTCATCGCCGGAGTGCGCCAGCGCTGCGCAAACCGTGGTTGAGGCCGCTACTGGGCTCAACCCACGCATCGGGTAACATGGTTGAGTGTCGAATCGGGTCTCCAAACCAGCGAAACTCAACATTCTTAGAGCTACCCTCCTGAGCCAGTTGCCCTGGCTCATCCACGGATTCTCCACGCGGGTCGGCGGATTCTCGCGCGTCTATGGGAAAGACACGCTCAACCTGGGATTCACCAAAGAAGACTCCAAAGCCGCAGTCGAACGCAACCGCGCCGCGTTTCTAGCTGAACTCGGTGCAAACAGCGGATCATCCCTCTGGCCGCTGGTGACGGGACGCCAAGTTCATTCCGATATCATCCACCTCGTCAAGTCGCCCGCGGAATCGCAGCTGGTCGGTGACGGCCTGATCACCAATACCCCCGGCCTGTTGCTCGGTATCCAGACCGCTGATTGCCTGCCCGTCATTCTTGTCGACCCGAAGCGTCGCGCCGTCGGCGTGTTTCATGCTGGCTGGCGGGGCACGGTCAAGCGCATCGTGGAGAAAGGAGTCGGCGAGATGCACCGCTTCTTCGGAAGCCGCGCGCGCGATCTCAAAGCCGCGATTGGTCCCTGTGTTCACGGCTGTTGTTACGAAGTCGGCGAAGAAGTTCGCCAAAAGTTCGAATCCCAGTTTGCCTACGCGGAGAAATTGTTTCGCGTGGTCGAGGAATCTGATCCTGTTCGCGAAAAATATCCCATGTTATTTCTCACGGCGCGCGCACCCGGTCACAGCGAGTTGCCGAAGAAGATTTTTCTCGACCTGGTAGAAGCCAACCGTCAACAACTGGTGGCCGTCGGCGTTCCGGCGAAGAGCATCGAAGCCTCGCCACTATGCACGAACTGCCGCACAGACCTGCTATTTTCCTATCGAGCCGAAAAAGGCAAGACAGGCCGCATGATGGGAGTAGTTGGATTCACAAGCTAAGGCAGAAGTCCGAAGCCGAAATGTAGAAATTACAAAAGATTTGCTCTTACTTCTGCATTCTGACTTCTTACTTCTGCATTGATGTCTATGCGGTCGGCGGCACGGCCGCGGGTGGCACCGGTGGCGCAGGCGTCGCTGCCGGCTCGGCGATTCCTTCGTTCACCAAATCCTTCAATTCCTTACTGGGCTTGAAGAAGGGAATCTTTTTCGCGGGCACTTCGACTTTTTCACCGGTCTTGGGATTGCGTCCCGTGCGTGGCTTGCGCTGGCGGGTGCGGAAGCTGCCAAAGCCGCGGATCTCGATCTTGTCGCCGGCCCGGAGGGAACGCACGACGCTGTCAAAGATCGTTTCCACGATCACTTCGCTGTCTTTACGCGTAAGTTCCGCTAAGCGCGAGACTTCATCAATCAGGTCGGCTTTCGTCATAGTGCTTCTTCACTCCCAGGTTCCGTTTTAGAAAGGAGCCGCCACTGCTCGGCGGAAACCCCAGCTTCCCGCCGACAACCTCCATAACCTTCTCAAATTTCAGGGGTTGTATGCAAGTCGCAGTCTTGGGCCAGAGCCCTTCCCGGTCTTAGGTCCCAGGTCTTGGGTCTTCGGCACTTTTCGTCCTGACGGCCAGGATGCAACACCCAAGACCTATCACCTAACACCCAAGACCACCCTACTTCCACAGATAATAAAACCCAACGTGCTGCTCCAGCATTTTCTCGGTGTTGGGCAGATACTGCGAAACATCGCCCAACATCAGATCGAGCAGCGTTTTACGATCTTTCTCCGGATGCACCAGCGTGGGCTCGCCTGAGATGCCCACCGACTTTGCCGTATCCTTCACCACCGACTGGAAGTCGCCGACATTGTCGATCAGCTTCATCGCGAGCGCCTGTTCGCCCGTCCACACTTTGCCGTTGGCGATGGATTTCACGTCTTCGAACTTCATCCCGCGCCCATCGGCCACAGCCTGCACGAACTGGCCGAACATGTTATCGATCAGCGACTGCATGTAAGCCTGCTCCGCTGGGGTGAGGTCGCGCGTGGGATTGCCCGTATCCTTAAATTCCCCGGTCTTGAACACAATGCTCTTCAGCTTGGCCCACTTCAGCAGATCGCCATAATTTACCCACTCGGCAATGACGCCGATCGAACCTACGATGCTGCCATTATCGGCGTAAATCTTATTCGAGGCCGACGCCACATAGTAGGCGCCGCTCGCTCCCACCGTTTCGATCGAAACCACGATGCGCTTCTTTTTTTCATCGTGGATGCGTTTCACCTCGCGATAAATCTCTTCCGACGCAGCCACGCCGCCGCCCGGTGAATTTATGTGCAGGATAATGGCTTTGACGGAAGAGTCGTCGTTGAATTTCTTAAGCTGGCCGACCACCGGTTCCGGCGACAGAATGACACCGTCGAGGTCGACCACGCCGATGCGGTCGCCAAAGCCGCTGAACGATGCTTCACTGCTGCCCGCGTGCAACGTGAGGTACACCAGCGAAAACACGGCCAGCACAAAGAGGAAGAATGCTCCTCCGCCAATCAGAATCCAGAGCAGGGTGCGCGAACGTCGTTCAGCCATGGGGAAAGTTTAGCACTGGGCCACGCCTCAGGTTTCCAGTTTCTAGAAGCTGTTCCATAAATCGAATCGGGAAGGTCATGGCTTCAGCCGTGCCGCATAGAGTTGGGCAAGACTCGGGCTTTAGCCCCTGAGGGATACGGCTCCGCGGCTTGGCACTATTGCCCAATACAGGTCGTTAAGGAAAAGGCAGCGCGGCCATTTACGATATCCCTTGGTCGAAGCTCGTCTCTGACCCAGAAACCACCACCCGCAGTGCTCCCCGCCGGATGCTGATCTCCGCCGGGGTGCGGCAAATGTATTCACCATCAGCGTAGACATCGAGCGGAGTCTCGGTTTCCACGCGGGCGCACGCGGCCTGGAAATAGTTCACCTCCCGAATGCGCAGATGGCGGCCAAAGTACACGGTAGGAAACATGCAGGCAAGTTTGAAGGAATCGATGCCGCCGATCACGCATACATCAAGCAGTCCGTCGTCCATTCTGGCCTGGGGAGCGATCTTCATCCCTCCACCATAAATCGCACTGTTGGCAAATGCGGCCAGCATCGTGGGTTGATCGCTGCGGGTCGTCCAGCCACCGGCTTCGTCCGCCGCGAAAATCTTCATAGGCAGTGGAGCGAAGCGAAACAGCGTTGGAGCCAGCGTCAGCGCATAGCCGCCGTGTCCGCGCAGCCAGCGCGGCAAAGCATTCGCTCGCCGGGACACTTCTGCGTCCAGCCCCACTCCCGCCACGCTGCAGAAGTACCGCGCAGATTCATGTGCGGCGCGGCCCTCGTCTGCCAGCGCCGTGATAATTCCAAGATCGATGGCCCGGATGTTATCTTGTCCTGCGCAAAATCCTCGCCAAGCCGCAAGCGAATCGCGCACCCCCCGGAATCCAAGCGCGCGCGCAAAGTCATTCCCGCTACCGGCAGGAACCACCAGCACTGGCAGGCCGAGTTTCACCAATTGGCTCAAGTGCCGGTGAATGGTCCCGTCGCCGCCGAATATTAAAATGATGTCCGCTCGATCCGACGCAGCAGGCATTCCGACTCGCCAGTCGATTCTCTTGTCGGTTTGAAACTGCTTGAGATTTTTCGGAGAATATCCCAGCCCGAGAATCGCCGCGGCGCGCATGTGCGAGGAGAGAGTAGCAGAGTCAACCCGCATGGTGGGATCGACCAGGCCGCAAGGCCTCGTCCAGTCGGCCATTACCGGCGCTTCCCAAAGCTTCGCAGATTCCGACTATCGTAACCACGCGTCCCCCTCCCCAAACCAAGCAACCGCTGGCATGATGGATCCCTGACAGTTGTTTGGAAGGCAGGCTATGGGACTGCAACGGCTGGCGAAAATCTCGTTTCTTCTTACAGTTAGCCTTATCCTGGCCAACTGCAGCGGTGTAAGTACGTCTGCGTCTCCGGCCGGTTCGACAACTCCCACGCTTCCCACGATTTCTGCCCAACCCGCCAACCAGAGCGTTGCCGCCGGCCAGACGGCTACCTTTTCGGTGACAGCCTCAGGAACAGCTCCCTTGAACTATCAATGGCAGAAAGGCACCACAGCCATCAGCGGAGCGACCTCCGCCACCTACACCACCGCCGCAACCACGATCGCCGATAGCGGTTCAAAGTTCAGCGTAGTAGTGAGCAACACGGCTGGAAGTATCAGCAGCAACGCAGCCACTCTCACCGTGACCGCAACCGCGGTGGCGCCCACCATCACGCAGCAACCCGCTAGCGTGACCGTGACTGCCGGCCAGGCCGCAACTTTCTCGGTGACCGCAACCGGTACGGACCCTCTGACTTATCAATGGCTGCAGGGAACGACCTCGATCACAGGTGCAACCTCGGCCAGTTACGCCACGCCTGCGACCAAAACCGCGAACAGCGGCACGCAATACAAAGTCGATGGTCAGCAACTCCGTCGGAAATGCAACCAGCAACGCGGCCACACTTACCGTGAATGCCGCGCCGCCCGCAACTACCGACGTACTCACCTATCACAACGACATCGCGCGCACCGGACAGAATCTGAACGAAACCACCCTGACCACCAGCAACGTCAATTCCGCGAAATTCGGCAAGCTGGGTTTCTATCCGGTCGACGGCCTGGTTGACGCCGAGCCGCTCTATGCCTCCAACGTCGCCGTCCCAAGCAACGGCACGCACAACGTGCTCGTCGTCGCCACCGAGCACGATTCGGTCTATGCCTTCGACGCCGATTCGGGCGCGACACTGTGGCAAGTATCGATGTTGAAAACCGGCGAGACCACCTCGGACAACCGAGGTTGTAGCCAAGTGACTCCCGAAATCGGAGTCACCTCCACGCCCGTGATTGATCGCAACCAAGGTCCCAATGGCACGATCTACGTCGTCGCCATGTCGAAAGACGCCTCGGGCAACTACCACCAGCGCATCCACGCACTCGATCTCGCCCTCGGCACAGAATTACTTAGCGGTCCGATCGATATTCAGGCAACCTATCCCGGAACGGGCGATAGTAGCAGCAACGGAAACGTGGTCTTCGAACCCGGCCAATACAAAGAGCGTGCCGCATTACTCCTGCTCAACGGCGTCATCTACACCGGCTGGGCTTCGCACTGTGACATCCGCCCCTACACAGGATGGATCATCGGCTACAGCGAATCCACGCTGGCGCAGACAAGTGTGCTGAATGTCACGCCCAACGGCAATGAAGGCGCCATCTGGATGGCCGGAGCCGGCCTCGCCGCCGACAGTTCCGGCAACATTTATTTTCTCGATGCCAACGGCGATTTCGATACGAACATGAACGCCAGCGGCTTTCCGAGCGATGGCGACTACGGCAACGCCTTCATGAAGCTGTCCACTTCAAGCGGCCTCGCCGTGGCCGACTATTTTGAAATGGACAATGAAGCTTCGGAAAATGGCAGCGATACCGATCTGGGCTCCGGCGGAATGATCGTACTACCCGATCTCACCAACGGCTCCGGCCAGACTATGCATCTCGCCGTCGGCGCCGGCAAAGATTCGAACCTCTACCTGGTGAATCGCGATTCCATGGGCAAGTTCAGCTCAAACAACGCCAACATTTATCAGGAACTCCCGGGCGCGTTGCCCGGAGGCGTTTGGGCGATGCCCGCGTATTTCAACAACACGCTCTACTACGGATCGGTGGGAAGCCCCATTCAGGCCTTCATCTTTACCAACGCGAAGCTTTCGACCAGCGCCACCGCCCAAACCGCCAACAGCTTCGGCTATCCCGGCGCAACCCCGAGCATCTCGGCCAATGGCGCGAGCAATGGAATCGTGTGGGCCGTCGAGAATGCGAGCCCAGCCGTCTTGCACGCCTACAACGCCACGAATCTGAACGAACTCTACAATACCAACCAGGCCAGCGGCGGCCGCGACCAGTTCGGCTCCGGCAACAAATTCATGACCCCAATGATCGTGAACGGCAAAGTCTTCGTCGGCACTCCGAACGGCGTAGCCGTCTTCGGCCTGCTGCCGTAATCGCAACCGCGTATCGTCAGGGCTTGCCCCTACCAGATTGCTTCACCAAGGAAAACTGTCATCCTTAGCGAGGATTTCGCTTCGCGAACGCGAAGCGAAACCGCAGTCGAAGGATCCCTTTCAGATCAACGCAACACGCGGTCCTGCCAGGAGTTTCTATGGTCTCTGTTTTCGTGAAAGGAACCTCAACCTGATCCGCGCGGCATCGGCGCTCACCAGTTGACGATTGCGATTTTCAACTGCTTGCCGACCCTGAGTGGCAACCTCATCGGGGGCGGCCCACCCCACGCGAAGTAGGGCTCCTTCAGCACATGATCTTCGACTCTGACCGAGCCCTGCTTCAGTTTTCTGCCGGCGTCGCTTATAGAACTCGCGAGCCCGCACCGAACCAAAAGGCGATCTGCCCTTATTGTCGCCTCGGCGCTACGGTCGGTATTTACGATGTGGCCTCCAACCTCGGCAAGCGTCAGCGAGACCTCTGCTCTTATCGGTGCCTCGTCGCCGGAGTCTGCGTGAACGACACGCGCTCCGACATCGGGAAGTGGCAACGAAATTTCTTCTATGCTTTCCGGCACCTGATCTTTCTGAAACTGCCTCGCCCAATCCTCCCCCGCCTTCGCCGCCGCCTCCGCCGAATGAAAATCCTCGACAATCCTCCGCGCCAACTCCTTCTTCGCCTGCATCGGATGAGACTCACGCTTCATCTTCTCAATCTCCGCGACTTGCACATCCGTCAACAGCTCGTAATACCTCCACATCATCTCGTCGGAGATGCTCATGATCTTCCCGTACATCTCCAGCGGCGGCTCGTGAATCCCGATCGCATTCCCCAGCGACTTCGACATTTTCTGCACGCCGTCTAACCCTTCGAGAATCGGCGTCGTCAGCACGACTTGCGACTCCTGCCCGTAAGCCCGCTGCAGCTCCCGGCCAACCAGCAAATTAAATTTCTGGTCCGTCCCGCCAAGTTCCACGTCCGCCTCAAGCGCCACCGAGTCATACCCCTGCACCAGCGGATACAGCAACTCGTGCACGGAGATCGGCTTCTCCTCCCGAAATCTTTTGTGAAAGTCTTCCCGCTCGAGCAATTGCGAGACCGTATACTTCGCCATCAACCGCACAAAATCATCTGCCGAGAACGCACCCATCCAGCGCCGGTTGAAGTCGATCACGGTTTTCTGCGGGTCGAGAATCTTGAAGACTTGCGCCTTGTAAGTTTCGGCATTCTCCTCAATCTGTTCACGAGTCAGAGGCGGCCGCGTAACCGAGCGCCCAGTGGGGTCGCCGATCATTCCGGTAAAGTCGCCGATCAGGAAAATCGCGGTGTGTCCGAGATCCTGAAAATGTTTCAGCTTGCGCAGCACGACCGTGTGCCCGAGATGAAGGTCGGGAGCAGTCGGGTCCATGCCCAGCTTCACCCGCAGCGGTTTGCCCGACGCGCGCGACTTCTCCAGCTTGGCGCGCAGGTCGGCTTCGCGAATGATTTCCGCGGAGCCTTTCTTGAGATACGTCAGTTGTTCGTCGACCGATGCGAAGGTTGGCATGGGAAAAGACATTATAAGGAACGCGGCGGCAAAGGCCGAATCCGGGCGTTTAGAATATCGAGAATTCCCTGAGAAAGAATCGATGAACCAATCGATGAGCATTCACATACGAAAGGCGACTCCGGCCGACGTTCCCAGGCTGCAGGAAGTCATCGAGGCTTCCGTGCGAGGTTTGCAGCCTGACTACTATTCGCCCGGCCAGATCGAAGGTGCTCTGAAATCCGTCTACGGCGTCGATAGCCAACTCATTGTGGATGGAACCTATTTCGTTGTCGAGTGCTCGCCATCGCAAGGCAACGTTGAAATCGCCGCCTGTGGCGGGTGGAGCAAGCACAAGACCTTGTACGGCGGCGATCAATTCGCGGGCCGCGAAGATTCGCTGCTTGACCCGGCGCGCGATGCGGCAAAGATTCGCGCCTTCTTCGTACATCCAAAGTGGGCGCGGCAGGGTATTGGTGGAATGATTCTCGAAGCCTGCGAGAATGCCGCGCGGGAGGCGGGCTTCACTCGCCTGGAGATGGGCGCAACCCTGAGCGGAGTGGCTTTCTATCGAGCGAAGGGATATATCGCGATCGAGAATCAGGAGGTCCCGCTAGGGAACGGAGAGTCCTTGCCGATTGTAAAGATGGCGAAAGAATTCGCTTAAAACGCCCTCTTCTACGTCTATTTTCTCTTCCTGAGTCGTCGTCCCACGATCTCGAACTTCCCCTTCAACACAATATTGATCGCTTCGCTGTACGCGATGTGCTCCTGCTCTAAAATTCGCTCGGCCAGCGCGTGTTCATCATCGCTGTCGAGCACCGGGACCGTTTTCTGCACAATGATCGCGCCGTGATCCAGTTCCTCATCGACGAAATGCACGGTGCAGCCGGAAACCTTTACTCCGTAGACAAAAGCTTGCTCCTGCGCCTCGAGTCCGGGAAACGCCGGCAGAAGCGATGGATGAATATTGAGAATCCGCCGCGGAAATTGCTGCACGAACCACGGCGAGAGCAGGCGCATGTATCCCGCTAGACAAACGAGATCGACCTTGTGTTCTTTCAACGCGGCGACGACTTCGAGGTCATGCTCTTCTCGCAGTTTGCCTTTCGATGGAATTACCGTGGCGTTCAAACCGCGCTGGCGCGCCGTAGCTATTCCGGGCGCGTCGGCTTTATTGGAGATGACAACCGCGATGCGCGCATCGGCGATGCGACCTGCGTCAACACTGTCTGCGATGGCAACGAAATTCGAACCACGTCCCGAGAGAAGAATACCCAGAGATTTCATGGATGTTTGAGCAACGTTGATGATAATTCACCACGGAGACACGGAGGAATTCTGAAACGGCAAGTTCAATGCTGACCGGGGCACTACGCGCGGCAAAAGCGGTAAGAGGTTTTCTCCGTGCCTCCGTGGTGATTCAGCCCTCAGCTGTAAATCACTTTCCGTTCGCCCTTCACAATGCGGCCGATGGTGCAGGCCTTTTCTCCCACGCGTTCGAGGACGTTTTGAGCCTTCTTGAATTTTGCTAGCGGGACCACCAGCAGCATGCCGAGCCCCATATTGAACGTTCGCAACATTTCATCCTGCGGAACATTCCCTAACTGCCGCAGATGCTCAAACAACGGCAGCACCGGCCACGAGCCGAGCTCGATCGCCGCCGCCATGCCCCGAGGCAGAACTCGCGGCAGGTTTTCCGTGATGCCGCCCCCGGTAATGTGCGCCAGCGCGGAAACGCATTGTCCGTCGATCAACTTCCGTAGCGCCGGCCAGTAGCTCTTGTGCGTCCGCATCAACTCGTTGCCAACTTTATTCTTGATCTCGTTCACGTAGTCATCGGGCGAGTAGTGCGCCACTTCGAAGAGAAGTTTGCGGGCCAGCGAGTATCCGTTCGTGTGCAGCCCGTTCGAAGGCAGGCCAAGAACGACATCGCCAATCTGTACGTCTTTGCCGGTAATGATGCGTTCCCGTTCCACCACGCCGACGATAAATCCCGCCAGATCGTATTCGCCATCGGGATAGAACCCAGGCATCTCCGCCGTCTCGCCACCGATCAGCGCACAGCCATTGTGCTTGCAGGCGTCGGCAATCCCTTCCACCACTTGCTCGGCGACCGAAGGATCCAGGGTCCCCGTGGCCAGGTAGTCCATGAAGAACAGCGGCGCCGCGCCTTGCACCGCGATGTCATTTACGCAGTGGTTCACCAGGTCTGCACCCACGGTAGAATGCAGACCCATTTCGAAGGCAATTTTCAGCTTTGTTCCCACTCCGTCGACACTGGAAACCAGCACCGGGTCCAGATACTTGGTCTTGTCGATTGCGAAAAGGCCGCCAAAGCCCCCAATTTCGCTCAGCACGCCCCGGGTAAAAGTCTTATGCGCCAGATATTTAATGCGCTGTTTGGTGCGGTTGGCGCGGTCAATGTTCACCCCCGCGTCGGCGTAGGTGATGGTCGTTCCGGCGGACGTGGGTCTCTTGGCCACGGGTTCTGCGGTGTCTCTTCCTCAGTCCTTACAGTTGTGGGGAAACGCTGGGTTCTTTTGCGAAGCAACTGCCTCTAAGGTCGCTCATTGTAACACGTTCGAAAAGGGGTCTGCGCACCGAAGCCTCAAGCAGCCAAACCGGGATGCTCCAGACACACAACCAATGCATTCCGCGGACGCGCACGCCCGCTCGTCAGTGCCAGGCACTCACCTAATGAGCGATGAAGTCGGAAAAGAAATATGCTAAAAGACCAAAGAGAGCCAGCCCAGAGATACCGTAAGCGGTAAGTACCCAGGCGCCACGGCCTTCAAAATGCCTGCCGGTGGCCTGTTGTGAGGAAAGAGACGGCTGCGTAGCCGAAGAAGAGACGTCAGGGGCCCGATCTTCCATACCAGAAACCTCCGAACGGAAAGATCGTGGCGCAATTACATTATGCGTCACGCCTGCCCGGCGTCATGGCCTAAGCAGGACTATCTGCGCGGCATTTTACTACGCTTTTGTGACGTCTGAACAAGGAAATGTGATGTAGATCACAAGCACTACGGAGGGGTATTTTACCGGCGTGGACTACTGCCGATTTCCACCCACCCAATACAAACTGCCCAACCTGCCTTACTATTACCCTATGCGTCGTCTCTGCTTGTTGCTGTTTTTAGTCGTCATCCCAGCCATTTCTTTTACCGTCCGAGCCCAATCGGGCGCCGTGCCTCAGTCGCCGGCTCTTCCTTCCGACCCCCAACAAAAGGCGCAGCCCGCCGACTCCAAGTCCCAGGAAGCCCCGATACCAAAGGGAGACGCCGCCAAGCCCGATTATTCCCAGGAGGCCTTTGTTGTCGAGCAGTACCGCTCACTCTACCGCTTTGAGAACGACGGCACCGGCCGCAAGGAGACCATCGCCCGCATCCGCGTCCAAAGCGAGGCCGGAGTCCAGCAATGGGGGCAGATTCAGGTTGGCTACAACTCCGCCAACGAACGCGTCGAGATTCCCTACGTCCGCGTCATCAAGGCCGATGGCAGCATCGTGAAGGCGGGAGACGATGCTGTGCAGGATCTCAGCGCTCCTCTCGAGCAGCAAGCTCCCGTCTACACCGACTATCGCGTGAAGCACATCACCGTGCCCGGCCTCCGTCCCGGCGAAGTCCTGGAATACCGCGTCGTCACCGTGATTCACACGCCTCTGGCTCCGGGCGAGTTTTGGACAGACTACGACTTCGACAAGACCAACATCGATCTCGATGAAGAAGTTGACGTAGACGTCCCCGCCAGCCGTCCACTCAAGTTGAAAACAAAACCTGGGATGGATCCAAAGATCTCCGAGCAGGATGGCCGCCGCCTCTACCACTGGACCAACACGCACCTGCAGCGCGAAGACGATAAAAAAGACAAAGACAAAATTAACGACAAGAAGAAAAAGAAGACTCCCGACGACGACCGCCCCGACATTCAGTTGACCAGTTTCGTCAGTTGGGAGCAGATTGGCCGCTGGTACGCCAGCCTGGAAAAAGACCGCCGCGCTCCCTCGCCCGAAGTCCGCGCCAAGGCCGCGGAACTCACCAAGGGCCTCAACACCGATCTGGACAAGGTCCAGGCCCTCTACGATTTCGTCGCCAAAAATTTTCGCTACGTCAGCCTCTCGCTGGGCGTAGGCCGCTACCAGCCGCACGCCGCCAGCGATGTCCTCCACAACCAGTACGGCGACTGCAAGGATAAGCACACCCTGCTCGCTTCTCTCCTCGAAGCCGAGGGCATGCACGCCTCTTCCGTATTAATCAATTCCAGCCGCAAGCTCGATCCCGACGTCCCTTCGCCCTCGCAGTTCGATCACGTCATCACTCTGCTGCCGATGACCAAGCCCAACGAAGAAGTCTGGATGGACACCACCAGCGAAGTAGCTCCCTTCCGCCTGCTCGCCTACACGCTGCGCAAGAAGCAAGCGCTCGTGATCCCCGCCAACGGCACTCCGCATTTAGAAGAGACGCCTGCCGATACTCCTATGCCCGACAGCGAAATCGCCGAAGTCGAGGGAAAAATCAACGGCATCGGCAAACTCGAAGTCCACGTCCATTACACCTTCCGCGGGGACGAAGAACTGATGCTGCGCTCGATTTTTCGCCGCCTTCCCGAAGCCCAGTGGCAGCGTGTCGTCGAAAACGTCAACGCCGGAATGGGTGGCGAAGTGAGCAACTTGAAAATCAGCGATCCCGCCGCTACCCGCGAGCCCTTCACCATGACCTACGATGTCTCCAGGCCAAACTTCCTCGACTGGTCGAAGAAAAAGTCCGATCTCCCGCTGCCCCTCTGCCAGTTCAACCTGCCCGATCTCAGCGACGCCGGAGATGACGCTGACTCCGAGCCGGTCAAGCTTGGCCCCAAGGCCGAGTACGTTTACAAGATCAAGCTCGAACTTCCCGCCAAGTACGTCGCGCATGCTCCCTTGCCGTTTTCCCTCAAGCGCGACTACGCCGAGTACCAGGCCACCTACAAGCTCGATGGCACCACCTTCACCGCCGACCGAACCCTGACCCTGCATCAGGATGAACTACCCGTACAGCGCGTCTCGGACTACCAAGCCTTTCGCCGCGCCGTCGGCTCTGATTTAGGCCAGTTCCTCTCCCTGGAAACTACAGTTGCCGGCACAGTCGCGGCCCCGCCCGACATGAAAGCGGACGACCTGTTTGAAAGCGGACGCGCCGCCTACGCCGCCAACAATATTCCGCTGGCCGTGCAGCTTCTCAAGCGCGCCACTGAAGTCGATCCCAAAAATAAATATGCCTGGTATGTGCTGGCTCTCTGCTACCTGAGTACGCGCCAGAACGACGACGCCATCGCTGCTCTCAAGAAGCAGATCGAAATCAATCCCTACGACGAGTACGCCTACAACACGCTCGGCCGAGCCTACTGGCAGGAATTCAAATACGACGAGGCCGTCACGGCCTTTAATAAACAGATCGAGATCAATCCTCTCGACAAGTTCGCTCACGCCAGTCTTGGCACCATGTACTCCGAGTGGCACAAGTACGACCTGGCCGCAGCCGAACTGGAAAAAGCCACCTCTCTCACCCCCGACAATCCCGAGCTGCAAGTCAGCCTCGGCGACGCTTACCTCAACCTGGGTCAGGATGACAAGGCCCTCGCCACCTTCGACCACGCCGTCGAGCTTTCCGCCACGCCGCTGGTCTGGAACAATATCGCCTACCAGCTGTCGCTGAAGCATTCCCACCTCGATCGCGCGCAACAATATGCCGAGTCCGCCGTCTCGGCCACGACCGCCGCGCTGCGCAACCTCTCGCTCGACCGCCTCACCGCGCAGGAGTTGCCCCTCGTTCCCTCGCTCATCGCCTATTGGGACACGCTGGGCTGGGTTTATTTCGACGAAGGAAATCTGGACAAGGCCGAAAAATACATCTCCGCCGCCTGGGGACTGGGCCAGCACGGCGAAGTCGGCGACCACCTCGGTCAGATCTATGAGAAGCAGGGCAAGAAAGATCGCGCCCTCGAAACCTATGAACTCGCCGTGACCGGACTCCGCCCCACTCCGGAAACGAAGGACAGAATCGCCGCTTTGGTCAAAAACGATTCCAAACTAAATCGCGGAGCGAAAGACAACCAGAGTCTGCAATCTCTCCGCACCATCGATCTGGGCAAGTCCAAAGAAACCGGCACTGCGGATTTCTTCGTCCTGCTCGGCGGCGTCGTCGGCAGTCCAGCCAAAGCCGAAGCCGTAAAATTCGTCAGCGGAGACGAGAAGCTGAAAATCTTCACCGAAGCCCTCCGCACCGCCGAATACCGCCTCACCTTCCCCGATGACACTCCGCTAAAAATCCTCCGCCGCGGAACCCTCACCTGCTCCACCACCACCGGTACCTGCACCTTCGTCCTCATGCTGCCCGATGATGTGCGAACCGTGGACTGAAGCCCTCGAGATAGCAAAACTTCGCGAAGTATGTCGCGCCGCCAGCCGCGAAGCGGCGGAAGAATGCAGCCCACGGCGCAAGCCGTGGGTAGAAAACGGGATGAGAACAAGCCCCGGAGGGGCGCAAGAACGGTTACTTACGACGGCGATTCCCCATCCTTGCGTTCTTGCGAAGCGTGGGACGCGACGCTGCCGAAACCCACAGCCTCCTCATGTGACATCCAACCTTGTGCCCTCCGCAAATTTGTTCCATCATGGCCAAGCAAAGGCAGTAGAGCAATCCCGCACAACGCGGGAGCGACCGGCGAGAAAGTCGGGCCTAACTCCTTTGTTTCACGGATTTTGACACCTAAGTTCTTTGACAACCGGATTTTGCAAGGAATTTCTTGCTAACGTGATGATTCGAACAGACCAGGAGGGAGGGGGGATACCCCCGGATCCGGTCTTGGCGCCACCCGGACAATCCCAACCAAACCGTAGCGCCGGAGATTTATTTCGCGGAGAAATTCACAACCGACTCGTAAGCCCGAGCCAGCCGCAGCACCAGATCTTCGCGCCACCGCGGTCCGGCAATCTGCAGCCCGATCGGCAGCCCGCTCTTCGTAAAGCCGCAAGGCACCGAGATCGCCGGCAGCCCCCAGACATTAAACGGCCTCGTGTTGCGCAGCAAAACAAGTTCCGCCGGACGCAGCGCCTCGGGATCTTTCCGCAGATGGGCAATCGCAGGCGCCGGAATGGGCGTGGTGGGAGTGACCAGCAAATCCACGTCGGCGAAGAAATCGTGAGCTCGACGGCGTTCGCGCTCCAGTTCATGACGGGACCGAATATATTCCGTAGCCGAAATGTTTTCGCCGAACCGGATGCGCCGCAGAGTTTCCGCTTGATAGAGTTCCGGCGTCCGCGCAATGTTTTCCGCGTGAACCGCATACGATTCGGCATTCTGCACCACGCGATCGGTTGGTATCTCGAGCTGCATTTCGCGCGTTTCCGCCACCAGCATCTTGATCACGCCAAGAGCCTCGTCCACCGCCGCGCACACTTCATCATCAAGATCGTCGTAAAAATAAGCTCGCGGAATTCCAACGCGAAGAGTCTTCGTTCGTTCGCCCGGCGTAGAAGTAGCAGAAAGATAATCAGCCGCAGCAACATCTGCGCTGTTGATATCGCGCGCATCGTATCCCGCAATCGCCTGCAGCACAACCGCCGCATCACCAACGGTCACAGTAAATGGCCCCACATGATCCAGCGACCACGAAAGTGGAATCACTCCGCGCGCAGACACCCGTCCATAAGTCGGCTTGATGCCAACACATCCGCACAGCGCCGCCGGTTCTCGAATGGAGCCAGCCGTATCGGTTCCAATCGCCGCATAGCAAAGCCCGGCAGCCACGGCAGCTGCAGATCCTCCCGACGATCCTCCCGCGATATGCGCCGCGCTCCGTGGATTGTGCACGTCGCCGAAAAAACTAATCAGCGAGCTCCCTCCATACGCGAACTCGTGCAAGTTGTTCTTACCCAGAATCACGGCTCCGGCTTGGCGCAAGCGCCGCACCACTTCCGCATCTTCGCTTGGCACTCGATTCTGATAAAGCCCGCTGGCAGCAGTCGTGCGCGTTCCCGCCGTATCGATCAGATCTTTCAAGGCAATCGGAATCCCATGCAGCGGTCCGCGCCATTCGCCGCGCGAGATTTCGATCTCGGCAGTCTGAGCCTCCGCCAGCGCAGACTCGGCCATCACCGTGATGAAGGCGTTCAGGGCAGGATTTATTTTCTCGATCCGATCCAGGCAAGCGCGCGTCAGCTCCAGCGGCGATACTTCCTTCCGCCGCAAACGCGGGGCAAGCTCAACAATGGTTTCAGGCTTGGGCATAGGTCGGGCTTATTGTAGTGGACTCGCCGCATGGAGTTGACGACCCTTGGAGCTGCCAGAGCGCACCACAAAATTATTTTTTCCTTTCCTCTTTCTTGATCATCTCTTTAGAAGGCAACCCCAGAGCGAAGGCCTATAATCGAAAATTGTCGGTTCAGACCTCGGAGGCCAACATGGCAGAAATGACCGTCGCCCCAGTCGCGATCCACGGTTTCTTTGTCGATGGCCGCTGGGTGGAAGACGGCGATATAGTCGAGGTCCGGTCGCCATTCGATGGCAGCGTGGTCGGACGAGTGACGCAAGCGCGGCGGGATCATGCCGAGGCGGCGATAGCCGCGTCAGTCAAGGCTTTCGGTACTACGCGCCGTCTGCCTGCCTTCGAGCGGCAACGCGTACTGCGCCGCGTGGCCACGGCCATCGCCGAACGCCGTGAAGAATTTGCCCGCACCATCGTGCAGGAGGCGGGCAAGCCCATCAAGCTGGCGCGGATTGAAGTGGACCGCGCCGTCTTTATCTTCAACGTTGCTGCGGAAGAGGCCACGCGCATCTACGGCGAATACCTTCCCCTCGATTGGCAGGAGTTTACCGCTGGACGCTGGGGCATCGTGAAGCGCTATCCTCTCGGCCCGATCGCGGGCATCACTCCGTTTAATTTTCCACTGCACCTCGTCGCGCATAAAGTCGCGCCTGCGATTGCATCCGGTTGTTCCATGGTGTTGAAACCGGCGCCGCAAACTCCGCTCTGCTCACTGCTGCTGGCGGAGTGCATTCAGCAAGCGGGTTGGCCGGATGGCGGCCTCAACGTACTGCCACTTTCCAATGAAGACGCCGGTCTGCTGGTCACCGACGAGCGCATCAAGCTGATCAGCTTCACCGGCAGCGTGCCCGTGGGCTGGGACATCAAGCGCCGCGCGGGCAAGAAGAAGGTCGCACTGGAACTAGGCGGAAATGCCGGCGCTATCGTGCACAGCGACGCCGATCTCGTCTACGCGGCGGATCGCTGCGTTACCGGAGGTTTCGGCTATGCTGGGCAAACCTGTATTTCCGTGCAGCGCATTCTGGTGGAGCAGTCGGTATATGGCCAGTTCACCGATCTGCTGGTCGACGGCGTCAAGAAGTTAAAGACCGGCGATCCCATGGAAGAATCGACCGACGTGGGTCCGGTGATCCGCGAGAGTGATGCCGTCCGCGTAACTAATTGGATTGAGGAGGCAGTTCGCTCGGGTGCACGCTTGTTGTGCGGCGGTGGGCGCGATGGATCGATCGTCAATCCGACAGTGCTCACCGGCACCAAGCCAGACATGAAAGTGAACTGCCAGGAAATTTTCGGCCCTGTCGTCACTGTGGAACCTTACCAGAATTTTGACGAGGCACTGCGGCGAATCAACAACTCGAACTATGGTCTACAGGCAGGATTGTTCACGCGCGATGTGAAACTGCTCTTCCAGGCCTACGACGAACTCGAAGTGGGCGCGCTGATCGCGGGCGATATTCCTTCCTTCC
Source organism: uncultured Acidobacteriaceae bacterium (assembly GCA_963782835.1). Taxonomy (GTDB): domain Bacteria; phylum Acidobacteriota; class Terriglobia; order Terriglobales; family Acidobacteriaceae; genus Sulfotelmatobacter. The sequence continues at coordinate 200,446 of CAWALR010000020.1, forward strand.
GCATCGACCAGATGCCATACGGCGGAATAAAAGATTCTGGCCTGGGCCGCGAGGGCCTGCGCTACGCGATCGAGGAAATGACCGAGCCGAAGCTGTTGGTGATGAATCTCCGCTAGGATTCAGAGGAGGCGGCGGATGTTTACAAACACAACATTTTTTCACCTAGGTTCAATTTGAGATATTGTTACGAATTTCTTGGTGAACTACGCGACAAGTTCGCGCGAAATATTTATAATTCCCAGTTCTCCTAACTGACGCGAAAAAATATGTGGGTATTTTCCTTCGCGTTGTAACCAATAAGCTTCCAGAACTGAAGTCTGCTGGGTCTCGGTCGTATTTTTTAGAACTCGTACGTAAGCATGTCGCAGATTTTTCATCGCAGTGCGAACACCCTTTCCCGGGCCACGATTTTTGGCGCGGTCTTCGTCATTGCCGCGCTCGGTTTAGTGGCATACGAGGTTCAGGGTTCGCCGTACGTCACCTACGCTGGAGTGCGCAAGCCGCAGCCGGTGCCGTTCAGCCACCAGCACCACGTTGCCGGGCTTGGCATTGACTGCCGCTATTGCCACACCACGGTAGAAACTTCGAGCTTCGCCGGCATTCCTCCCACCAAGACTTGCATGAACTGCCACTCGCAGATCTGGACGAATGCCCAACTTCTGGAGCCTGTCCGCGCCAGCTATCGCTCCGGCCAGTCTTTGCAGTGGACGCGAGTGAACCAGCTTCCCGACTTCGTTTTTTTTAATCACAGCATTCACGTGAATAAGGGCGTGGGATGCAATACCTGCCATGGGCCGGTCGACCAGATGCCGCTTATGTACCAGCAGGAATCGTTGCAGATGGAGTGGTGTTTAGGCTGCCACCGCGCGCCGGAGAATAATCTCCGCCCGCGTGATCAGGTTTTCAATATGCGTTACCAGCCGCCCACGAGTGGGCATCCAGTTGTGGTGGATGGCCAGAGCTATACCGATCAGGCCGACCTGGGCACGGCGTTGGTAAAAAAATATAACGTCCGCAACGTAAGAGACATCACCAGTTGCAACACGTGTCACCGATGAGGAAGTGATGGCTTTGGGGTGGCGCAGGCCTTGAGGCCTGCGAATGAGGGCGAGTTTGAAGAGAGGCTTTAGCCTCTGTGGTGCCTCGGCGGCTAAAGCCGCTGGGTTGTCTAGGGTGTCCATCGCAGCGCTTAAGCGCTGCGCCACCCAAAGTCAATGCGCTGGCAAAGGTCGAGTTGGCGTCAGTCGCGCTAGACGGAAAATTTGCAAATGAGTATGGAAGAAAAAAAATCGAGTGGGCTGGTCGAGATAACGAAGCGCGAAGACGTTTGCCCTAGCAAGAAGGGCAAACTGGATCTGGATTCTCTCCGCGCGCAAATCGAAGCGGCGGCGGATCAGAAGGCCGGCCCGGAATATTGGCGCAGCCTGGAAGAGCTGGCTGGTAGCGCCGATTTTCAGGAGGCACTGCACCGCGAATTTCCCAAGGGCGCATCGGAGTGGGTCGATTCTGTTTCGCGCCGCGGTTTTCTTCAGGTGATGGGCGCATCCATGGCGCTAGCCGGCATGACGGGCTGCGTGCGTCTGCCCCTCGAACCCATCGTTCCTTATGTCCGGCAGCCAGAAGAAGTGGTTCCCGGGCGGCCGATGTTCTACGCCACCGCAATGACGCTCGGCGGATACGCCAGCCCGCTGCTGGTGGAGAGCCATCATCGGACCGTCCGACCAAGATTGAAGGCAACGAACAGCATCCCGCGTCATTAGGCGGGACCGACATTTTTGCGCAGGCGTCGATTCTTGGCATGTACGATCCGGACCGCTCGCAGAGCGTGGTGTCGATGGGCGACCAGCGCTCCTGGCAATCGTTCGTGACTGCGATTCGCGGGCCGCTCAGCGCGCAGAAGGCGCTGCAGGGCGCGGGCATTCGCATTCTTACGCCGACCATTTCTTCGCCCACGCTCGCCGATCAACTGCGCGGCTTCCTGAAGATTTATCCCCAGGCCAGGTGGCATTGCTACGAGCCGGTCAATCGCGACAACGTGCTGGAAGGCGCGAAGCTGGCCTTCGGCCAGCCGGTCGAGACGCGCTACGATTTCGAGAAGGCCGACGTAATCGTCTCGCTCGACGCCGACTTTCTGTATGCGGGTTTTCCGGGAAATGTCCGCTACATCCGCGACTTCGCCAAGCGCCGCAATCCCGATGGCAAGATGAACCGGCTGTACGTGATCGAGAGCACGCCAACGACGACGGGGGCGAAGGCGGATCATCGGCTGGCGGTAACCGCGCAAACGGTCGAAATTCTTGCGGACGCCATTAGGCTGCAGCATGGCTTTCCAAGTGAAGACGAGGGATTCCTTAAGTCATTGCTCGCAGACCTCGAAGCTCATAAGGGTTCGAGCGTTATCGTGCCTGGAGATTATCAGGGTCCCAACGTTCATGCTCTCGCGCACGAAATCAATGGCGCGTTAGGCAACGTCGGCAAGACTGTTTTCTATACCGACTTCATCGATGCGAATCCGGTCGACCAAGCCGAATCCATCAAGGAACTTACCGCCGACATGCAGGCCGGCAAAGTCGATCTGCTGATTATCCTTGGCGGCAATCCGGTCTACGATGCTCCCGCTGACCTTCACTTTGCTGAGGTACTCAAGAGTAACAAAGTTCCCCTGCGAGTCCACCTTGGTCTCTACGACAACGAAACGGCGGAACTTTGCCACTGGCACATCAATCAGACGCACGAACTCGAAGTCATGGGGCGATGCACGTGCCTATGATGGCACAGTCAGCATCATCCAGCCTTTGATAGCCCCCCTCTACAACGGCAAGAGTGCTCTGGAGTTTGCGGCATTATTGAACGGCCAATCTGACGCAACCGGGTATGACCTGACACGCGCGTACTGGCAGAAACAGCATACAGGCGGAGATTTTGAAGGGTTCTGGCGCAAATCGCTGCACGATGGTTGGATCGAGGGTACGACCCTCCCTGTTGCATCTCCCAAGAATTTATCGCCCGGGTACTCCATCACTGGGTTGATAGCGGGAGCTATCGAGCTCAACATCCGCCGCGATCCCACCATCTACGACGGACAATTCTCCAACAACGGCTGGCTGCAGGAACTGCCCAAGCCGATGACCAAGCTTACTTGGGACAACGCCGTGCTCATCGGTCCCAAGATGGCGGAGCGGCTGCAGGTTAAGACTTGCGATGTCATCGAACTCGAACTGAACGGAAAGAAGGTCAAGGGACCGGTTTGGGTTCAGGTCGGGCATCCTGACAATTCAGCCACCGTCTTTCTCGGTTATGGCCGCAAGCGCGCTGGCCGCGTCGGAACGGCGGTGGGCTTCGATGCTTATCCGCTACGCACCACAGCCGCACCGTGGTTTGCATCGGGCTTGCAGATTCGAAAGACCGGCGACACGTATGTACCTCGCTTCGACGCAGGGTTATCAGTGGATGGATACGCCGGATGGCGGCCATCGTCCGCTGGTTCGGGAAACCGCGCTGGAGGAATATCGGAAGGATCCTGACTTTGCGAAGAAAATGGACGAAGATCCAGCGCCGGGCCTCACGCTTTACCAACCCTATCCATACAAAGAAGAGGCCTATGCCTGGGGCATGGCGATCGATCTCAACTCGTGCGTAGGCTGCAACAACTGCATGATCGCCTGCCAGTCGGAAAATAATATTGCTGTTGTCGGCAAGGAGCAGTGCGCGATCGGCCGGCACATGCACTGGATTCGCATCGATACTTACTACCAATATCAGGATCAGGAAGCCCACGACCGCGATAATCCGAAAGCTTTCTTCCAGCCTGTGCCCTGCCAGCAGTGCGAGAACGCCCCGTGCGAAGTGGTTTGCCCCGTCGGCGCAACCAACCACTCGAGCGAAGGCCTGAATGACATGGTCTATAACCGCTGCGTGGGGACGCGGTACTGCTCGAATAACTGTCCTTACAAAGTGCGGCGATTTAACTTCTTTCTCTTCCAGGATTGGGAGACGCCGCAGTACAAGATGATGCGGAATCCCGACGTCAGCGTGCGCAGCCGGGGAGTGATGGAAAAGTGTACCTACTGCGTGCAGCGCATCAGCGAACACAGAATCGACACCGAAACTGCTTCGGTGCGCGAAGGCAAGGAAATCAAGATCAAAGACGGCGAGCTGCAGACTGCGTGCCAGCAGTCCTGTCCCGCGGGCGCGATCATATTCGGCAACATCAATGATCCCGACAGCAAGGTCTCAAAATTGAAGGCGCAGTCCCGCAATTACAGTCTTCTGGGCGAACTCAACACGCGGCCTCGAACGACTTATCTGGCGGAAGTCAGCAACCCGAATCCGGATCTCAAGGCATAGAAGACAAGAAACGCGGAGAACGCCCAAGCATGGGCGAATAATCAATGAACGAGCAATACAAAATGACGGTGGAAGACAGTCGAGCTCCTGTAATCGAGCCGGGCCATACCTTCGGCACGGTTACGGAAAAGATCAGCGCGATTGTGCTGACCCGTCCGGCATCGAATGGCTGGTTCGCCGGATTCGGCGTCGCCTTCATGCTGACGATGATGATGCTGTACGCCATCGGATACCTGTTCCTGAAAGGCATCGGGATTTGGGGGTCTACCATTCCGATCGGCTGGGGCTTCGCCATCGTTAACTTTGTGTGGTGGATCGGAATCGGCCACGCCGGCACGCTTATCTCCGCCATTCTTCTTTTGCTGCGCCAGTCGTGGCGTAATTCGATCAACCGCTTCGCTGAGGCCATGACGCTTTTCGCCGTGGCTTGCGCGGGAATTTATCCCGCCATTCACGTGGGGCGTCCGTGGCTGGCTTACTGGTTGTTTCCTTATCCGAATACGATGCGGGTGTGGCCGCAATTCCGCAGCCCGCTCATGTGGGATGTGTTCGCGGTCTCCACTTACGCCACTACTTCAGCGCTGTTCTGGTTCATCGGCTTGATTCCGGACATGGCTACGCTGCGCGATCGCGCAACACATCCCGCGGCCCGGCTGATTTACGGCGCGCTCTCGATGGGCTGGCGCGGATCCGCGCGACACTGGCATCGCTACGAAACTGCCTATCTTCTCCTGGCGGGATTAGCTACGCCCCTCGTGCTCTCGGTTCACACTGTTGTGAGCTTTGATTTTGCGATCGGCATTGTTCCGGGATGGCATACGACGATCTTCCCGCCGTACTTTGTTGCTGGCGCTATCTATTCCGGCTTCGCGATGGTGTTGATGCTGGCTATTCCCATTCGCAAGATCTATGGCCTCGAAGATTTCATCACGGAACGCCACTTACAGAATTCCGCGAAGGTCATGCTGGCGACCGGATTGATCGTCGCCTACGGGTATGGCATCGAGGCCTTCATGGGCTGGTACAGCGGTGATCGCTATGACGCATTCACGATCTGGAATCGGCTCCACGGTCCCTACGCCATCCCATACTGGTCGCTGCTCGCCTGCAACATTTTCATTCCGCAATTGCTGTGGATCAGAAAATTACGGACCAGTCCGCTGGCTTTGTTCCTGCTATCCGGCGTGATCCTGATTGGCATGTGGCTGGAGCGCTTCATCATCGTCGTGGTTAGCCTGAGCCGCGACTTCCTGAATTCTTCCTGGGGCATGTATTACCCCACACGCTGGGACTGGATGACGTACATCGGCACCATCGGCATGTTCCTGGCGGCGATGTTCCTGTTCCTCAGGCTGCTGCCGGCGATTTCCATCTTTGAGATGCGCACCCTCCTGCCGGAAGCGGAGGTAAAGGAATGAAGCGCGATCCGGTTTACGGCATGATGGCGGAGTTCGATTCCGCTCAGGCGTTGATCGACGCCGCCAAACATACACACGAAGCTGGCTATCAGAAAATCGATGCCTATAGCCCGTTTCCGATCGAAGGTCTAGCGGAAGAAATCGGCTTTACGCACAATGCGGTTCCGCTGGTCGTCTTAATTGGCGGGATCATCGGCGGCCTTACGGGCTACCTGATGCAGTATTGGATTTCCGCGATCGACTATCCGATCAATGTCGGCGGAAAACCCCCGCACTCCTGGCCGGCATTCATCGTCATCACTTTTGAGATGACGATTCTTTTTGCCGTAATCTCCGCCGTGTTCGGCATGCTCGCTCTGAACGGTCTGCCCATGCCGTATCATCCCGTGTTCAACGTGCCCAGATTCGCGCTGGCGTCGAAAGACCGTTTTTTCCTGATCGTGTTTTCTTCCGATCCCAAATACAATCCGGCCAGCACGCGGAGTTTTCTGGAGGGGTTAGCTCCTCGCTCCATCTCGGAGGTGCCTAGCTAGAATGCCGCGCCTCCGCCAAATTTCCGTTGTCGGTCTGGTCGGTGCCATTGCCTTGCTCTCCGCCTGCCGTCTCGACATGCATGTTCAGCCGCGAATCAATCCGCTGGCCAAGAGTGATTTCTTTCCCGACCAGCGTGGGGCTCGTCCGCTGGTGGAAGGAACGGTCGCGCGCGGCGACTTGCGCGCCGACACCTATTTCTATACCGGAAAGGTCGGCAGCAATCCTGGCGACTACATGCCGTTTCCGGTGACCAAAGAAGTTCTGGAGCGCGGCCGCGAACGCTTCAATATTTATTGCGCTCCGTGTCATTCGCCTCTTGGGGATGGCAACGGATTTATTCCCTCGCGCGGCTTCTCGCGCAGGCCTCCGTCGTACCACACCGCGCGCCTGCAGAAGGCACCACTGGGATATTTCTACGACGTCATCAGCAACGGCTTCGGCATTATGTCGGACTACTCTTCTCAGATTCCTCCGCGCGACCGCTGGAACATCGTGGCTTACATCCGTGCGCTGCAACTGAGCCAAAACGCAACCAAGGCGGACGTACCGGCCAGACAGAACGTACCCTCGGAGCCGCCGGCCTTTGTCGGAGAGCCAGGATCGGGCGCGACTCTTCCCGTCACAGCTCCTGAGGCAAGTTCAAGATCAGAGGAACAAAAATGAGCGCGGCGACTCATCCACAACTCGATCTAACGGCGCCCGAAGTGGTAAGAAAAATCTCGCAGCGCTCGCTGGTCGTTGGCGTCCTCTTCGCCGTGGGGGCGGGTGCCCTGTCAGTCATCCATCCCGATGAGTTCTACCGTGCGTACCTGCTGGGCTTTATGTGCTGGCTGGGCGTCGCCCTCGGTTCCATGGCGATTCTCATGATTCGCCACCTCACGGGTGGCGGCTGGGGCACGGTGATTCGCCGGATACTCGGCGCGGCTATGCGCACGTTGCCGCTGCTGGCGATTCTCTTTATTCCGATGATCGTTGCGGTTTGGCAACAGCGGATTTATCCCTGGGCGATGCCGCTTGCGTCGATCCAGGATCCCCACATTCGTGAGCACCTTGAGAAACATAGTTTCATCAAAGCGAGCTACCTGAATTTTTCAGGCTTTCTCATCCGCGCGATTATCTATTTCGTAATCTGGAACGTCCTCTCGTTTCTGCTTTCGATGTGGTCGAAGCAAACTGATCACTTCGGCGCTCCGAACAACAGTCAGCGCTTCAAGGCGGTCGCCGGCCCGGGACTTATCCTGTATGGGTTCACCATCTCTTTCGCAGCGATCGACTGGGTCATGTCGTTGGACCCGAGTTGGATCTCGACGATCTTCGGCCTGATTCTCCTCATCGGCGAAGTGCTCTCCGCCATGTGCTTTGCGGTAGTCGTCGAGCGGATTCTTTTCGAGTACAAGCCGATGTCGGAGATGCTGAAGCCGAGCTTTGTTCACGACCACGGCAAGTGGATGCTCACCTTCATCATGGTGTGGGCTTACTTCTCGTTCTCGCAATGGCTCATCATCTGGGCGGGCAATCTTCCCAACGAGATCACTTTCTACCTGAGGCGCATCAACGGGGGATGGGGATTTGTTGCAATGAGCCTGGTCCTGTTCCATTTTTCCGTCCCTTTCGCGGTACTGCTTTCGCGCGAATTCAAGCGCAACATCCGCCAACTAGTATGGGTCGCCGTCTTGTTATTGCTGATGTGCTACGTCGACCTTTTCTGGATCATCGAGGCAAATTTTTCGGAGACTTTTGCTGTAACGCTCGCCGATGTGGTTGTTCCCATCGCGATCGGCGGAATCTGGCTTTGGTATTTCTTCCGCAACCTGGCTTCGCTGCCGCTGCTTCCAGCCTATGATCAGGATGCGCATGAGGTTCTGCAGCCGGCACATGAGCATCAGTAAGGGATTATGAGCGACGAGACGCAAAAACACGGGAACGGCGAGGAGCACGGCAGCTTTGAGCACCAGGACATGCAAGCAGGCGCCATTCTCTATTTTCTGGTGACTCTCGCGGTCGTGACCGTGATGTGCCTTTTCGGGTTGAGAGGAGTCTATTCTTATCTCGACCACCGCGAAAAAGCCTCGCAGCCTGCCGTGAATCCGCTGGTCACCAACGTTCCCGAGGACACGCGCCACGTCGCTCCCGGATATCCGCAGAGCGCGTTTCCCAGTCCGAAGCTGGAAGAAGATGAGCGCGGTCAACTCAATGGAATTCGCATGGCGGAAGAAAAAACGCTTTACAGCTATGGCTGGGTGGATGAAAAGGCGGGAACGGTTCGCATTCCGATCGAACGGGCGATGGATTTATTGGTGCAACGAGGATTGCCCGTGCGTCCACAGGGAGGGAACGCTGAAGATAGCACCGCTAACCCAGGCATAGCCACAATGGCGCCCGCCAAGACGGGAGCCGGCACTAAGGGTGAAAAGAAGTGAGCTGCAAGAAATTTAATTCGATTTTCGGGGCGTGCATTTCGGTGCTGACGCTGTTGGCGGCATCCGCCGCCGCACAGATCAATAGCGGAGTGATGTCTCCTCCAGCAAACACGCGGCCGCCGCGCCTGCAGAATGTGGGCATCGAGCAACATCTGGACGCGCAGGTTCCTCCTGATCTTGTGTTCCGCGACGATACCGGCAAGACCGTGAGGTTGGGAGACTATTTTGGGCGCAAACCCCTGATCCTGAATCTGGTTTATTACAACTGCACGATGCTGTGCGGCGAAGCGCTGGCCGGGCTTGCCAGTGCGATGCGCCTGGTGAAGTTTGATGTAGGCAATGAGTTCGACGTAGTCACTGTGAGTTTTGATCCCCGCGAGACTCCGGATATGGCCGCGGCCAAAAAGGCTGACTACGTCAAACGTTACGGGCGTGCCAACGCGGCAGCCGGCTGGCACTTTCTCACTGGCCCGCCGGATTCGATCAACGCCCTGACCAAGACTGTCGGTTTTCAGTATCAGTACGACGAAAAGAGCAATCAATACGCACATGCCACCGCCATCATGGTGCTCACGCCGCAAGGCCGCATCTCGCGGTATTTCTACGGCGTGGATTTTCCGCCCAAGGATTTGCGCATGGGTCTGGTGGAGGCTTCGCAAGGCAAGATCGGCAACGCCGTCGACGCGGTCCTGCTCTACTGCTACCACTATGATCCGGAGACTGGAAAGTACGGCGCGATGGTCGCCAACATTCTGCGCCTGGCGGCGGCCGCGACCATTCTCCTGATTGGCGGATTAATTTTCGTTTTGTGGCGGCTGGATCGCTCCGTAACCAAGAAGACGGCAACGAAGACACGGTATGCTCAATAATTTTCCATTATGGCCGCAGCAGGCTTCCACGATGGCAAGTCGCGTCGATGCGCTCTACATTTTTCTGCTTATCGTGACCGGGATGATGGCCCTGCTGGTGTTTGTCCTGGTCATATTTTTTGCGGCCCGGTTCCGTCATCGTCCGGGCGTTCGCGCTGAACAGATCGAGGGCTCTACCGCGCTGGAAATCACCTGGAGCGCGATTCCGCTCCTCATCTTCATGGTGATCTTTGCCTGGGGCGCCGTCGTTTACTTCAAAGAGCGCACGCCACCCGCCGACGCGACCGAAGTTTACGTCGTGGCGAAACAATGGATGTGGAAGGTGGAGCACGCCGAAGGTCAGCGCGAGATCAACGAACTGCATGTCCCGGTGGGACGCGACGTCAAACTCATCATGACTTCGCAGGATGTGATCCACAGCTTCTACATTCCCGCTTTCCGAATCAAGCAGGACGTGCTACCCGGCCGCTACACGGTGGAATGGTTTCGCGCTACGAAGCCCGGGGTGTATCACCTGTTCTGCGCAGAATATTGCGGCACGCAACACTCCGGCATGGTCGGCTCGATCATCGTCCAGGAACCAGCGGAGTATGAAGCGTGGATGAACGGCGGTTCCACCGGCCCACTCTCCGCGACGGGAGAGAAAATTTTCGCCGAACTCGGCTGCAGCCACCTGCCACCGCAGCGATACTCAGGGACGCGGCCCGAATCTGCAAGGTGTATACGGCAAGCCGGTTCAACTCGAAGACGGCCGCACCGTGAACGCCGACGAAAACTATCTCCGCGAGTGCATCCTCGATCCGGGCTCAAAGCGCGTGAAAGGCTTTCAGCCGATCATGCCGACATTTCAGGGATTAGTAAGCGAAGAACAGGTCAACGCGCTGGTCGCTTATATTAAATCGATCTCCCCCGCAAAGCCGGCTGACGGTGCGAAGACGAATGCCAGCCTGGTTCCGTCGCGAGACGAGACCGGTGAACAGGCACGAGCGCGAACGAATGGAAGTCAGGTGCAATGAGTATGGCTAACGCGATACCTCAACCCACGATTCCACAGGCGGAACGCGAGAATTATTTGAACAAGGAGTATGGAGTGTGGTCGTGGTTGCTCACCACAGATCACAAACGCATCGCGCTGCTCTATCTCCTCTCCATCACGTTCTTCTTTTTTATTGGGGGGTTTTTCGCGCTGCTCATCCGGCTGGAGTTGCTCACTCCCGCGGGCGACCTGGTGCAGGCCGACACTTACAACAAGCTTTTCACCATGCATGGCATGGTCATGGTCTTTTTCTTCCTGATCCCATCCATTCCCGCCGTGCTGGGCAACTTTCTCGTGCCCCTGATGATCGGGGCCAAGGATCTTGCTTTCCCCCGCATCAATCTCCTGAGTTGGTACCTCTACATCATCGGCGGCGTGATCATGCTGCATTGCATGCTCACCGGTGGAGTCGATACGGGCTGGACGTTCTATGCGCCGTTTAGCACATCCTTTACCAACACGAAAATTGTTGAGGCCGGCATCGCCATCTTTATCGCAGGATTCTCCTCTATCCTGACTGGCCTGAACTTTGTGGTTACCATTCATCGCATGCGCGCCCCGGGCATGACCTGGTCACGCCTGCCGCTATTCATTTGGGCCCACTACGCGACCAGCATCATTCAACTTCTGGGCACGCCTGTAGTTGCCGTCACTATCGTGCTGGTGGCTGCCGAGCGCGCTCTGCATCTGGGCATCTTCGATCCCAAACTCGGTGGCGATCCGGTTCTCTTCCAGCATTTATTCTGGTTTTATTCCCATCCTGCCGTCTACATCATGATTCTGCCGTCGATGGGCGTGGTCACCGAGATCATTGCGTGCTTCTCGCGCAAGCGCATCTTTGGCTATCATTTTGTGGCTTTCTCCTCGATTGCCATCGCCGTCTTCGGCTTTCTCGTGTGGGCCCACCATATGTTCGTAGCCGGGATCTCTGTCTACTCGGCGCTCGTGTTCTCGTTCCTTAGCTATGCCGTGGCCCTGCCTTCAGCGATCAAAGTGTTCAACTGGACGGCCACGCTCTACAAGGGCTCCATCCATTACGATGCGCCGATGCTGTATGCGTTCGGGTTCCTTGGTCTGTTCACCATTGGAGGCCTCACCGGACTGTTCCTCGCGGCTCTCGGGATCAACGTACACGTCACTGACACTTATTTTGTCGTAGCCCACTTCCACTACATCATGGTGGGAGGCGCGGTGATGGGCTATCTCGGCGGAATGCATTTCTGGTGGCCTAAAATTTCAGGGCGCCTTTACCCCGAGGGATGGGCGCGTCTGGCGGCGCTGATCGTTTTCATTGGCTTCAATCTCACGTTCTTTCCTCAGTTTCTCCTTGGCTACATGGGGATGCCGCGGCGCTATTACGACTACAGCCACATGCCGGAATTTCAGATATTGAACGTGTTGTCCACGGCGGGGGCAACCATCCTTGGCGTAGGTTATCTATTGCCCATGGTCTATTTTCTGTGGTCGATGCGCTATGGCAAGCCAGCTTCTGACAATCCATGGAATGCGGCTGGACTGGAATGGAAGACAACTTCTCCGCCGCCGACCTTCAACTTTGATGAGGAGCCCGTTGTGACTTGGGAAGCCTACAACTACGAGGAGTTGGATGCCCCGCACAAGGAGGAGGTCCCGGTTGCAAGATAACTCGAACGCCGGCTCCTTTACCGCGGTTCACGACCATCACGGCGAAGCTCACGCCGCGCACAATCCAGCTTTGCTGCACCACTTCGCGGAGCCCCAGCAGCAACGCGATGCTGCCAGCCTGGGAATGTGGGTCTTCCTCGCGACGGAAGTCATGTTTTTCGGTGGCCTGTTCTGTGCCTATCTGATTTATCGCCGCTGGTACTTCGGCGATTTCGCGGCCGCTAGCAAATCCATCGACATGAGCCTCGGCGCCACCAACACCGCTGTGCTCATCTGCAGCAGTTTAACGGTAGTTTTAGCGGTCTGGGCTGCGCAAACCGCTCGTAAAGCTCTGCTCGTCGGCATGCTCATCCTCACCATGCTCTTCGGTCTAACCTTCCTTGGCATCAAAGGCATCGAATACAAAGACAAGTTCGAAGAGCATCACGTTCCGGGTGCTTCGTTCAGCTTCGATCATGTACCTGTGCCGGGACATCCGGGTGAGTTCGCCAATCCGCGCCACGCGCAAATGTTTTTCTCACTCTACTTCGTCATGACTGGTTTGCACGCGCTGCACATGATCATCGGCTTAGGCATCTTTATGTGGCTCCTGATCATGGCCTGGAAGGGACGTTTCACCCCCGAGTGGCATACTCCTGTGGAAATCGGTGGCCTTTACTGGCACTTTGTCGATATCGTCTGGATCTATCTTTTCCCGTTGCTTTACTTGATTGATCGTCACCCGTGAGGCCGGCATGTCAGCACACTCATCCACCAAATCGCCGTTAAGAGGCTACTTCGCAGTCTGGATCGCGCTTTTGATCGGAACAGGTCTTACGGTTTACGCCGCCACGCTGGATCTCGCGCCTTACAACGCAGCCGTAGCTTTGGGCATAGCGACCATCAAGGCAACTTTGGTCGCGCTCTTCTTTATGCACGTCTGGCATGCCAGCGAAAAACTCACCAAACTGGTTGTGATCGCGGCACTATTCTTCCTGCTGCTTTTATTGGGACTCACGATGTCCGACTACGCGACCCGGTTGTGGAGCTAGGCCAGTCGCGTTCTTCTTGCCATTGAATCTGCGGTATACTCGCGCCGACTGCTTAATTCATCGATAGATGTGAGGTGATTTATGGCATTCTGCAATTCATGCGGAACGACCATCGTTCCCGGAACCCGCTTCTGCAGCAAATGCGGCGCGCCCATTCTAGCTTCGACTCTTCCGCCTACACCCGCCGCTGGATTTCCGACGTCGGTCCCTTCCGCCACGCCCGCTTCAACTCCCGCGGGCAATACTCCCCAGGGCGGGGGCGCTCTTAAGATCATTCTGATTTTGGTCGGCGTGGTCGTTCTTCTGGGAATTGTTGGCATTGCCTCTCTTGGATTCGTCGCCTGGCATGTCGCGCATCGATGCCCATGTTCGTCAGGATGGCAGCAATGTAAAAGTGGAAACGCCATTCGGAAGCGTCGAAACTACTAAAGATCCAGAGGAAGCCGCGAGAAATCTCGGCGTGGATCTATATCCTGGCGTAGAAGTACTTGAAAGATGGCGCGACCTCGGCGACTTTCGGTGGTGTTCATACCGTTTCTTTGAACTCCCAGAGCACCGACTCCGTTGACAAGGTTGCGAGCTTTTACAAACTGAAGTTCCCGAATGCGATGGTCACCACTTCCGACGCCGGCCGTTGCACCATCATCTCTGACGATCACCGAAATATGGTTACCATCAACATTGAAGCCGAGGGAGACAAGACGAAGATCCAGATCACCACCGTCACCCGTAAGTCAGGCGCGGCGAACTCCTCCTCGAATTGAAGTGAGTAACGCCTCATGGCAGACAAACTGGTAGAACTCGCCGCGGCGGCAAGATCAAAATCTGCGCAGGTGGATGCTTCAGGTTTGGCGGAAGCTCTGGGTCGACGGATCGGGGGCGAAGTCCGCTTTGACAGGGGCAGCCGCGCGCTCTACGCGACCGATGGCTCCAACTACCGCCAGGTTCCTATCGGAGTCGTCCTTCCTCGGGATGCCGACGATGTGCTTGCCACTGTCGAACTGTGCCGTGAGTTCGGCGCACCGTTACTTTGCCGTGGTGGTGGAACATCTCTTGCGGGGCAGTGTTGCAATGTCGCAGTCATCCTCGACTTCTCAAAGTACATGGCGAGGATTCTCGAAATCGATCCTGCCCGCCGCATTGCGCGCGTTCAGCCCGGAGTCGTGCTCGACCACCTTCGAGCTGCCGCCGAAAAGCATCATCTTACTTTCGCGCCTGATCCTGCGACGCACGATCGCTGCACTCTCGGCGGCATGATCGGCAACAATTCCTGCGGCGTGCATTCGGTCATGGCCGGAAAGACCGACGACAACATCGAAGAGCTGGAAATCCTCACCTACGATGGCGTGCGCATAAAAGTTGGCGCGACGCCCAATGTCGAAATCGAACAAATTATTCAGCAAGGCGGACGGCGCGGCCAGATCTACGCTAAATTGCAAGACATCGCCGCCACGTATGGCGATCTGGTGCGGCAGCGCTTTCCCAACATCCCGCGCCGCGTATCCGGTTACAACTTGAATTATCTTCTGTCGGAGAGTGGGTTCCACGTGGCTCGTGCCCTGGTTGGCTCCGAAGGCACGTGTGTCACTGTTCTTGAAGCGACCTGCCGCCTGGTCGAAAGTCCTCCGGAACGCGTATTGCTGGTGATTGCTTATCCTGATATTTATCAGTGCGCCGACCAAGTGCCGGAAATCATGGAGCACAAGCCAATCGGGCTCGAAGGCTTCGACGATCTTCTCGTCGGCTACACGCGGATTAAGGGCATCAACTCCGAAGGGCTCGCGCTTCTCCCCGAAGGCGGGGGTTGGCTGATGGTCGAATTCGGAGCACAAACCGCACTGGAGGCCGAGTCTCAGGCGCACACCTTGATGCAGTCACTCGGCCGCGGCGCGAATCCTCCCAGCATGCGGCTGTATACCGACAAGCAGCAAGCTAAACGCGTTTGGGAGGTGCGTGAGTCCAGCCTCGGCGTTACATCTCATGTGCCCGGCGAACCGCTGAACTGGGAAGGCTGGGAAGACTCCGCCGTCGCGCCTGAAAAGCTTGGCGGATACCTCCGCGATCTTCGCAAAATGATGGCCGCCTATGGCTACAAAGGCTCGCTCTACGGTCACTTCGGCCACGGCTGCGTCCACACGCGGATTAATTTTGATCTCCAGTCGAAAGAGGGCATTGCCAAGTTCCGCAAGTTTATGGAAGAGGCAGCCGATCTGGTCGTGAGCTATGGCGGCTCCATCTCCGGCGAGCATGGAGACGGTCAATCCCGTGGCGAGTTGCTTCCGAAAATGTTCGGTCCTGAGCTGGTCCAGGCCTTCCGCGACTTCAAGTCAATATGGGATCCAGCTTGGAAGATGAATCCGGGCAAGCTGATCGATCCCAACAAGCTGGACGAAAATCTTCGCCTCGGCGCGGATTACGCTCCCTGGGAGCCGAAAACGCACTTTCAATTTCTCGCCGACCACGGCAGCCTGGCTGAGGCGACGCTGCGGTGTGTTGGCGTCGGCAAATGTCGTCGCGAAGAAGGCGGGCTGATGTGCCCCAGTTACCGCGCTACGCATGACGAAGAACACTCGACACGCGGCCGGGCTCATCTGCTGTGGGAGATGACTCAGGGCGAAGTGATTCCCGACGGCTGGCGCAGCGAAGAGGTCAAAGAGTCGCTCGATCTCTGCCTCGCCTGCAAAGGATGCAAAAGCGATTGCCCGGTCGGGGTCGACGTAGCCACCTACAAGTCCGAGTTTCTTTCTCATTACTATGAAGGCCGCGTGCGCCCGCGCAGTGCATACGCCTTTGGCAATATCGACTTGTGGGCGCGAGTGGCATCGCATGTGCCCGGGATGGTCAACCTGACCACGCAACTTCCGTTGCTGCGCGATATTGCGAAGCTGGTTGCCGGAATCCCTCCGCAGCGCTCAATTCCGGCCTTTGCTCCGCAGACTTTCAAGAACTGGTTTTACCACCGCCCTTCGCGGCGCAATGCAGAGGCCCCGCCCGTGCTCCTTTGGCCCGATACGTTCAACAACTATTTTCGGCCAGCTACCGCGAAGGCGGCCGTGGATGTCCTAGAGAGCGCCGGCTTCCGCGTCATTGTGCCAAGGGCCAACTTGTGCTGCGGACGCCCGCTCTACGACCATGGCATGCTCGACCGTGCGCAGGCACTTCTGCTTCAAATCCTCGACGAACTCTCACCCGAGATCGAAGCCGGTGTTCCGATCGTCGGCCTCGAACCGAGTTGCGTGGGTGTCTTTCGAGACGAGCTCGTGAACCTATTTCCCCACGACGAGAGGGCCCAAGCCCAGTCGCGTCAGACTTTTCTTCTCAGTGAATTCCTCGAAACTCACGCCCCGCACGCCGCGTTGCCCCGGCTTGATCGCAAAGCCATCCTCCACGGCCATTGCCATCACAAATCCCTAATGAAGATGACCGCCGAAGAGGCCGTCCTGCGCCGGTTGGGCGTCGACTTCCACAGCCCGGCACCGGGTTGCTGCGGCATGGCCGGTTCCTTTGGCTTCGAGGCCGACAAATACGATATGTCTGTCGCCATTGGCGAACTCGAACTGCTTCCAGCCGTGCGCCAAGCTCCGCCCGACTGGCTGATCATCGCCGATGGGTTCAGTTGCCGCGAGCAGATCGCCCAGGGCACACCCCGTCACGCTCTTCACCTGGCGGAAGTTCTGCAATTGGCGCTTAGCGGCCCGGATGCTGCCAAGTCCCATCCCTATCCCGAGTCTGCTCGGGCTCGTCGCCGCGAGAAGGAGGTATCTCACTCCATGAAGCGTGCTGGATTGGGACTGGCTGCCTTAGCCGCGGGCGGAGCGCTATTCTGGAATGTGTCCAGAAGCCGCTGATTCCACAATAGTTACCGCATTTAGGAGCTCGTGGCTAACTCCGACCTCTCGCCAGATTGCTCTTATTCTGGGACAATAGAGCTCTCGCCGGTTCCGAGTTCTAGTGCGACTCCCGATGAGTCGTGGCAATCGCCGGTACCAGTCATGGATCATGAAACCACCATCACCGCGCCAGCGATCGGTAAGGTTCCCGCCGAGGCTTTGCCAACACTGGTCGCCGTCAAACCCAGCGACGCGCCCCTGTGTGGCTCGGTCCTGGTCCTGATCCAGTTCGACGTTTGCGAGGAGATTCGGCTCGACGAGCTGCGGCGAATTCTGGGCGCGCGTACCGTTGACACCAGCTTTAAGCACATGGCTCCCGGATACGTGCGCTTCCAGCGTCCTCCAGTAGAGGAAGCGCTTGAGCCGTTAGTTCTCGAAAGCGGCGAGCGCCTCCAAGGCGAAATTAAGTATTTCGACTATGGCGTGGTTAGCGTGGTCTTCGAGCTGCCCTTTTCTGGCGACTGGGACAAACTCGTACAACTTTCCAGCCGGTGGGTTTGGGATACCAACTTCGAGAGCCTCGCCACTCGCATCGTTAAGCAGAAACTGGAACGCGCCGCTCCCGCGCTGGTCAAGCCTTATACCACCGAGTGGCTGAAGGAAGACTATTTCATCTTCCACCTGCGCGAGATCGCCGGCTCGCCCTCCGCCCTGGACCTTCTCACCGTGCAAGGCGACTACATTTCCCAAGTCGTCCGCGGTGAGACTCAGCCGCTTTCCGATGGAGAGCGCCAAGAGATTCTTCAGTCACGAATCTCCTACTATCCCAATGACCTCGCCGTCATCGGATGGAACGCGGCCTTCATTTACGACACTCCCTCCGGCGCCGAGACCGCCATCCAGCTGCTGCAATACGCCAACTCGCAGCTGCTCGAGTTCCGCCACTACGACGACCTGCTCACTAAGCAACTCGAAGACGTTTACGACTTTCTCGAGCGCGGAGGCCGCGGGCTCTGGTCGCGCTGGCGTACTGCGCGCGCCGCGTCGAAACTGCACACTGTTCTGCTCGATGTAAGCGAATTGACCGAGCGCGCCGACAACGCGATCAAGTTCCTCAGCGATATGTTTTCCGCCCGCCTCTACAAACTGGCCGCGTCGAAGGTCGGCGTGCCTGACTACAAGGACCTCGTGCAGCAAAAACTGCAAACTGCCGAAGAGCTCTACCGCTTCATGGTGGACGAATTCAACCAAAGTCGCGCTTTCATCCTAGAATTAATGGTGGTCGTTATTCTGATCATCGAACTGGTCTATTTCTTCCGCGGCAAACCGATCTAGGGTTCACATTTCCGGACCTGTTCCCCATTCGGGTATTGCTCCCGCTTGGATCGCGCGATTCTTCTGCCCCGTAGAACCATAGATGACGCATCCGGTTAACAGAAGCAGACATCCGAGCCCGCAGACTCCTGCCCAGCCAAACCGCTGCCACAGCACCGAACCCACGTACGAACCCAGTGCTCCAGCGCTGAAGTAACACACCATGTAAACCATGTTCAGCCGGCTTCGCGCTTCCGGGAGCAGACCGTAAATTCGCGTCTGATTCGATACGTGCCCCGCTTGCACGCCAATATCAAGCAGCACCACGCCCGCAATCAGCCCGGGCATGTGCCTGCCGAACAGATATAGGACCACGAAGGAAACCAGCGTCACAATCAGTGACACCAGCACGTTCCTTCTCGCCCCGTAGCGGTCAGCCATGCGCCCGATAAAAGGCGCGCAAACCGCTCCAGCGGCGCCGACCAGCCCGAAGAGTCCGGCCGCGCCGCTTCCATAGTGATAGGGCGGCGTTTGCAGAAAGAACACCAGAGTCGTCCAGAAGGCGCTGAACGAACAGAAGAAGATCGCGCCCAGCGAAGTCGCCTCCCGCAGTACCGGCTGTTCGCGGATCAGGGCGAAGGTCGAGCGAATCAATTTCAGCCACGTAAGCTGCAGTTCGGGCCGGCTCGCGGGCAGGCCTGTGCGGATTGCGACTGCCAGCACCAGCATCAGCCCAGAAGCCAGCCAATAAATCGCGCGCCATCCCGCCCACGCGCCCAACAGGCCGCTGAAGGTCCGCGCCAGCAGGATGCCAAACAGCAAGCCGCCGAGAATGGCTCCCACCGTCGCGCCCCGGCGTGCCGGAGACGCGAGATGCGTGGCGAAAGGAACGATGACGTGAACCGTCGCGGTTGTAATTCCGATGCCCAGGCTCGCCAGCGCGAGCCAGGCAAAATTCTGCGCACTCGCCATCGCCGCCAGGCACACAGACTCGGCCACCAGCAAGCACACGATCAGCCGCCGCCGCTCCTTGGTGTCGCCCAGCGGAACAAAAAGCAGCATCCCCAGCGCCGCGCCAAACTGCGTCAGCATGGCGACTGTTCCCACCTGTGGCACGGAGATACGAAACGTCGCCGCAATCGTCGCCAGTAGCGGCTGGATGTAATAAATGTTGGCCACAATGGCGCCCACGCTGAACGCCATTAACCACACGTGCGCCGGTCTTATGTCTTGTTCCCCTGAAGCTTGTTGAGGTTGGTGATCTAAATTAATCTCGGCCACAGAATTAAGATGCCGCCGGCCCCTGATAGAATTCAGCAATTCCACGAATGCGCGGACTGAAAGACAAACGAGTCCTCATCACCGGAGGCGCCAGCGGAATTGGCGCAGCCGCAGCGGCACGTTTTCTGGAAGAAGGTGCGCGCGTTTGCATCCTCGACCGCGACGCCAAAGCGTGCGCAGCCATTCGTCACCAGCAGCCGGGAATCTCCGAGGCCATCATCGCCGACGTGACCGACCTCATGCAGGTCGAAGCCGCACTGGCGGATGCGGTGCGCGTGATGGATGGAGTCGATGTACTCATCAACAACGCCGGCATCAGCATCCGCCACAAATTCCTCGACATCACTCCTGAAGAATGGGAGCGAGTGATCTCGGTAAACCTCACTGGCGTGTTCTACGTCGCGCAAACTACAGCGCGCTACATGGTGGAACGTTTTTCGGAGGAGCAGGGCAGCGGAGTGATTCTGCAAACTGCCTCCACCAACGGCATCATGGGCTATCCGTATTATGCCGACTACAACGCGACCAAGGCCGCGGTGATCGAGTTGACGCGCTCTATGGCGCTCGAACTCGCGCCTAAAGTTCGTGTCTGCGCCGTGGCTCCGGGATATGTGCTTACGCCCATGCAGCGGGCCGAGTACACCGACGCCATGCTCGAAGAAGTGAACCGGAAAATTCCGCTCCGCCGCCACGCCCAGCCGGAAGAAATCGCAGCGCTATTCACCTATCTCGCGTCCGACGATGCGGCCTACGCCACCGGCCATGTCTACACGTTGGACGGCGGTGAAATCGCGGGAGGTCTGGCCAGCCGGTGAGCACCACAGTTTTTGTAGGCGGGGGCCGCATCACCAGCGCGCTGGTTGCGGGACTGCGCCGTGCTGGGCACCAAGGGGCAATCGTGGTTCACGATCGCAACCCTGAAAAGCTACGAGCACTGAAGCGCGATTTTTCGGTTGCGGTCGAGCCTGGCCTTCAGTCCGCAGTTGCCATGGCGGACATGCTTATCCTGGCCGTGCGGCCGCTGGCGGTTGCGGAGACTGTCGATGCAATCACCCGCTGCACCGGAGTTTCGAAGCTACTGGCGGTCAGCGTGGCAGCCGGGATTCCGCTCAAGAAATTGCGCCGGCCGGGCTCGCGAATTCTTTGGGCAAGCAGCTTTGCCGAGTCCGATCTGCCGCATCGGACGCGGTCTGACGGCGGCGACGTTTGCTCGCAACCTCACCCGCCCGGACCGCAATCGAGTGCGCAAATTCTTCGAGCAGGTTGGGCTGGTGCTGGAGATCGCGGAGAGTCGAATGGACGCCTTCAATGCGGCTTACTCACCGGCCCACGGCTATCACGCTCTGGAAATCCTGGCAAAAGCCGCGCAGGATAACGGATTGGACACGAAGATGGCTCTGACAGCCGGAGCGCACGCGTTAGCGGATGCAATCTTTTATTGGAAAGAGAGCGGACAGAAACTTTCTGAACTCCTGCACGAAGCGGCGACTCCGGGCGGGACTTCGGCCGCGACGCTGGCGGCCATGGATGCAGCCGGCTACAGCAAAGTGATCGAGCGAGGTCTTGCAGCCGGCATCCGGCAAGCGCGAGCAAACGCGCGCCGCTGATTTCCGCCGCTACTTCATCCATCTCACGCCCAGTCGTGCCAGACGTACTAGATGGTAGAGAGGGAACAGCGGCTTAGGAAGCTGAACCGTCTCCCACTCTCCCGGGCCGGGAGTGAAGGTGAGCCGCGTGAGAAATCGCAGACGATCGGCTCGGCGTTCGCGAAGGCTCATCATCAGGCGGAAGTATTCGACCTTCCGTTCCTCGTAGCAAACCCCTTCTGTCACGGAGACGGCAATCTGTTCGGTGAACCCATGAGCTGCTTTGTCCGCCATGGCTGCGTTTTTGATCGGTGTTGGAATTGGTGTCGACAGAAAGCGATTCGCCAACAGCAGAGTAACGTAGAGAATGCGCTCAATGCCAAGTTGATGAGCTTGAGCCCGCACCCAGTCCCAATTCAAATCTTCCCGTTTCACAATCTGCACGATGTCGCAAAGCCAGATCAGCCTTCCCCACACGTGTTTCGCGGCGTGTACGGAAAGCACCAGCAGCAAGTCTTCTGGTGAAGGCGTCCTCATGCTTCGGCCTGCTACGGTTGCGTTTTCAGAGCGCTCGAACAACCCGTCCATATCAAAGTCGACGGCGTAGAAGCGCGGCTGCAGCGCCCATTGCAACTCCAAGAGATTCTTCCCCGCGGGACTGTCGAATGTGCATTCATATCCCGAAGCAATGTACGCGGCTTCGGCATTCTCGGGAATCGGCAACCGCGGCGTATATCCGAGCTGACGCACTGCGCTCTTGATCCGGGCCACGTCTTGCTCACGCACGAATAAATCCATGTCACCAGACTGACGAATCGTCATGTCACCGTAGTAAGTCTCCGACAGGACGACGCCCTTATAGGGAACGACGTCGATGCGAAGCGAATCGAGGCACTCCAGAATACGGATCAATTCGCGCGCCAGAAAAAGGGATTTATGGATATTCCTCTCGTATCTCTGGCGCAGAGATGCGAACACAGCAGACGGAACGACGTTGGCCAGAGGTTCGAGGTTGTGGTAGAGAAGCGAAGATGTGCCGTGATGATCGGCGAGGAGAAGGACGGTGTCCCAATCCAGCCGCGAATCGAGAAGAGGTCGAATACCGTCGAGATCGCGGCGCACATCCGGAGAACTTGCGGCCAGTAGGAGATTCCATTCGGGAACGACGGGGGCAGTTGGTGCGGGCGGGGTCACGGATTTCAAGCCATCTTAGCAGGTGACGCGGCATCCTCGATTCAAAGGACATGACGCGGCGCGCCCGTAGTGGCCGAATTATGTGAAACTAGGAGTTACTTTTGTCACCTTCATTCGCTCATTCTTCGAAGTCGCATCGTGCCATTCTGTCAAACTAGTGTGTTAGCGCATAGTGAATGGTGTAATGGAAATACTCACGCCTAAAGCGACCAGGCAAAGCACGCGACTGCGCGTGCAGATTCTCCTGACGGTGACCAGTCTCGATCGCGTGCACCCGTTTTCCGCAAAGTGTGTTGCTCTTGTGGTAAGTGCGCAGGGCTGCGGATTGAACGCTCCGCAGGCGTTGCCTCTTGAAACTCCTGTGTTGTTGAGTGATCTGCCCGGGGGTGGAAGCGCATCGGGCCGCGTGGCGAGTTGCCTGCCTTTGGGGAAGGATGGGAAGCAGTTTCTCATCGGAGTGGCACTCTATAACCACGGAAATGTGTGGGGAATCGCCGATCCGCCCGAGGATTGGAACTGCACTACTACTCCGCCGGCTGCTTCGCCGAGTGTGACGAAGAACGCTGTGCCCAGGAGCAAGGATAAGAACGTTTGGCCTTACAATCTGTTCTCCGGCCACAGCGAGACGAATCCCAGAAGAAGATAATTCCCCGCCAACCGGCACGCCGCAGATGCGAAGCTAGCGAAATCGAAAACTTTAGCGCTTTTATTACGCCAATGGGTATCCGGTTTCTCCTTCTTTCGTAACCTCGTGACGTGATCGACGAGGTGGCATAATTCATGCACGATGTCGTCCACGCCAAAACCAGCACTAGAGAGTTCGCCGTCCAACGCGTCAAGCGTAACGCCGCGCCCGTTTCGCGTAAAGCTTCGAGGCTCTATCCTGGCGCTGATTCGGCTGCCTAACCGGCGCCAGGTGCGAGGTAAGCTGCATCAAATCTCGACTACCGGTGGACTGCTGAACGTTGAGGCGCCACTCGATGAAAAGCTGAAGGTAGAGTTGATTTTCCATCTGGGCGAGACCACGATCCGCGAAAAGGTGGAGATGCTATTTCCCATGTGGGCCACGCAAGGATGGTTGCAGCCTTTCCGGTTCGTCGACATGCCTGAAGCGAACAAGAATGTTCTCGAAACAAATCTTCAGGCGTTCGTGCAGCAGACGCGTGAGACCGCTTCCTAAGCGTCTGTAGAAGCCGCACTGCTCCTCACAACACTTGCAGGCGTTGGCAAGTTTTCTGCAAGGCGGCCACGTCGATATAATTCGGGTGATGGCTTCTGTTCTCCATGTTCCGGCGCAAAGCGCGATCCGGCGGGTCCGACAGATCCAAGCCATTACTATCGTTTGGATGAGCGTCGAGGCGGGGGTGTCGCTGTCGGCAGCGTGGAGAGCTCACAGCCCTGCGCTTGTAGCCTTCGGCGGCGATAGTGCCATAGAACTCCTTTCTGCGGCTGTCGTCCTGTGGCGATTCCGCTCTCGCGACTTGCAGGAGCGGGCCGAGAAGAATGCGTCCTACCTTACTGGAGCGCTGTTGTTTATGCTGGCCGCCTTTGTCGTCGCGGCGTCTGCGATGGCCATGCTGGGATACAGTGAACCCAAACCGAGTTACCTGGGCATCGGGATTCTGATGGCCGCAATTGCAATCATGCCATGGCTTGCATGGGAGAAGCGAAAACTGTCGGAAGTCACAGGCAGCAGGGCCCTCAAGGCGGATGCCGCGGAATCGGCATTATGCGCGTATCTCTCGCTGGTTACTCTGGCGGGGATGGCGGTGAACGCGATCTGGCATCTTGCTTGGGCTGATCCGGTTACAGCTTTAGCGGTTACTCCCCTTATCGTGATCGAAGGCCGCAAAACAGTCCGTGGAAACCCATGCGGCTGTTGCTGAACGGTCCCCAGCCCACAGAGATGTTCGCCTGCACGACTTCCATCCTCGAATGAAGCGATTCAGGAGGCGGCGAAAACAATCGCCGCCTCCCTTACCCGTCAGAAGTGGAACCCGAGTTCCGCCGTCAGCGCACGCGGCGTTACATAATGCGTGCCGCTGAAGGTGGAGAGGAAGTTGTAGAGCGCGTACTTATTGGCGAGGTTAATGGCTGTCAGCTGCAGGCTCCATTTGTATTTGTCGCCGTGGAACAGGTTGTCATGGCCTACGGACATGTCGAAGAGGCTCCGGTGTGCAATGCGCGGCGGCTTGTGGTCGTCGTTCTCAGTACCTGGTGGAGGTACGTTTATGAGCGCAGAGCCGAACGCCGATGCGGGGCAGTTGTAGGGCAGAGGGCTCGTCGGGGTTGCGCGGACACCACTACAAGTGAACCCGGCTTCAGCCTCTTGATCAGCTGAAAGCGGCACCTGACCCACGTTGGCAGCCATCATGCTCACGCTCGGCACGCCGCCGATGAGGACTGACTGCGGGCAATCGTTGCTGGCACTGATCCCGTAGCACGGAGTTGCCCCTGCCACCAGTCCAGTGTCATACCTCCAGTTGAAGCCCATCCAGGGACCGCGTTTCCAGGGTTGGTACTGGAAGTGGGTCGTCTGGTTGAACCTCTCATCGTGGTCAATGCGAAATGGAGTGCCCGGCGCCCCCACTGTCGCACCCGCTCCGGCGATCTGCGGCGGGAAGAAACGTGCCGCCACACTGGAGAAGACCATGAGTGCCGAAAATCCGTGGACTTCAGGCACACTCACGCGCCCCGCGTATCCAGGAATCTTCGAGTTGTGCCATTCAATGGGGTAAGTGATCGGCGTGTTCCCGAGCACGCTGAAATCGAAGCCATTGTGCGTGTACTTCGAAATCCACTCGCCAGAGAAGACCAGGTACTTCCCGAAAGCCTGCTCCAGGCCAGCGTGGAATTCGTTGCGAAAGCCGACGCTCAAAGGATTTGTCGCCGACGAAGAACAGAGAAGCAGAGGGTTTAGGACAGCGTTGCCGCATCCGATGCTGGAGAGGATGAGGTTCTCGTTGAACGGAGATTCCAGCGTGCGGGCGTAGGAAACCCGCAGAATCGTGTTGGTCTTCTTAACGTTGTAAGCCACCCCAACCCGAGGCTCGACTTGGTTCCCGCTGGTGATCCCGTTGTAGAGATCGCCGCGCAGGCCGAGGTTCAAAGACCAGTTACCTTTAGTGATGTTGTCGCGCACGTACAGGGCGAGTTCCTTGATGTCGGTGTGGCCACTGAAAACGTAGGAGACTCCGCCACGGGTCAAGTCGTACGGAGCCAGGGTCGTATTGTAATAAGGGTAAAGAGCGTTGCCGGGCGCGTTCGGGTTGGCGGCAGTGTTTGCCTGGAGCGGTCCGGTCATGCCTGGGCAGTCCGCGGGAGTGAGTCCGGGAACTGCGACCCACGGGTATATGTTCACCGCAGACGTCCCATAAACGTTCGTGATGCAGGGTGCGTTGTAGGTAGGATCGACGATCCCGATGGGCTCGTTCTCGTTGAGAAATGTTTGTTGGTAGACGGCTCCAGCCTTGATTTGGTGAATGCCTTTGACATAGGAGAGATCGGTCCGCAGTCCCGCGTTGGTGAGCGTGCGGTCCTGACCAACGGTCTGTCTCTGAAGACTCGGCGGCCCGAGGTCCGCGAACGGATCTTTGCTGCCGTAGTAGTTGTAGTCGTCGCGGCGCACGAATGCTCCCAACGTGTAAACGGCGTGCGTGTTGAGCACATGCGTCCACGAAGGCGCGATGTTGAATGTTCCAATCTTGGAAACCTGGTCCGTTGGTCCCACCGGATTTCCGTCCGGGCCTATGCCGGGTGCGCCGAAAGCTGCTGCCATCTGCGGCTCAATTCCAAACAATCCACTCCAGGGCGTCGCGTTTTCGGCATCGAGGTTGTTCGGCGTCTGAAACCAGCTCCGGCTGTAGCCAAAGTTCAGGTGAATGGAGTCGATGTTGGTGAGTTGATAGTCCACGCGGTCGAACAGGTTTTCTTCGTTGCCCTTGTCGTGGAAGACTGTGAACTCCGGTGGGTCGAGGAATCGGCCGGTGTTCAGAGCGTTTGCCGAGATGAAGTTTCCCCAGTTCTTACCCCCGTACGCCAGCTCGGCTTCCACGTTGGATGTTCCAAACGTGCCATAGGAAGTGGTCACGCTGCCGTGAGGCGTTGTTACTCCCTGACCAGAGCGCGTGGTCGCAACAATCACCACGCTGGTCTTGCCTCCGTATTCCGCCGGTGGCGCACCCGAGATCACTTCCATGGATTCGATCGCATCGACGGGAAGCTGGTTGGAAAAGACTTTGCTTTGCTGATCAGTAATAGGTTGGCCGTCGATGCTGAACGAATTCGAGGCATGGTCGCCGATCCCGTGGAAGAGACCGTTGGAGTCGGCAGCGATTCCCGGGGTCGAGAGAGTAACCAGCGAGCTCAGTGACGAGGTCGTGCTTTCTAAGGGAAGCTTGTCGAACAGGTTCTTGTCAATGTCGGAGTGGAAGGTGGGGTCATTCTCGAGCAAATCGGCTGCCTGAGCTTCGACCGTCACAGAAGTGGTGGATCCCGAAACTTGCAGACTCACTTTGAGGCTGACAGGCACAATGGAGCGGACCTCAACATCCTGCGCATTCTGTGTGAACCCGGGCGCATCCACCGTCATGTGATAAGGGTTGAAGGGTATGTTCGGGAGGCTGAAAGTTCCGGCTTTGTCCGTGGTGGTTGAGCGATCGAAGTGACTCACTGGGTTGTGAATTTCGACGGTCGCATTAGGCACGACAGCGCCGGTTGGATCGAGGACGGTGCCGTTGAGGGAGCCGGAATTGCTGCCTGACTGGGCATAAGCGCGAAGGCTGAAGGTCAAAAAGAAGATCACCACAGAAGCCGCGAGAAGCGACTTCATATAAGAAGACTGCATGATTCCTCCGTAAGATTCGGTCTAAAAGATCATGGGAACGGTTCCTGGAAAACGAACCGGGCCGGTACTTCGGATGAAAATCTGATCTTTAGACGGCAGGAGGTGGCCGGACGGATAACGCGAAAGCTACCAGGCGCTGTTTTGCGGAACTGGGCTGAGGACGGAACGGGAGCACGCGCCGGAAGACGGGCTTGGGTGTGGGTGAAGCGGTTGCTGGCGCTGCGGATTGTGCTGCAACGCAAACTTGGCAGGTGGTGGACTCATCCTGACTCGAGTGGTGATGCACGGCAAACGCGAATGCTGACCATAATGTCAACAGCAGCGAAAGCCACGCAACTCGTTTCAAGCTTGACCGCATGGTACCCCAGAGTCCTGTGATCGAATTTACAACGAAACTCCAAATGGCGCAATGAACGCAAGTGCGTTGGATGCTCGCCGTCCGCGGGAAGGTAACACGATTTCTTGCAGATTATCTCCTGAATATTGATGCTTGTATTTGGCTGTGGTGGGGGAGACGGGGGGAATCAGAGCTCATTCTATCTTTCATCCTACTGCGGGCTTTGGTCTGCGGGCTTTGGTGGCACCAGCAGGGATTGTGTTAGCTTAGAACAATTGGGCCCGTAGCTCAGCGGTTAGAGCAGTGGACTCATAATCCATTGGTCCAAGGTTCAAATCCTTGCGGGCCCACCAAGACTGTTTCTACAGCCTCATTGCTTCTGCAAGACTCAGGGACGACCGGCGTTTGCCGAGAACTTACTCACGATGGGACAATACCGAATGCACAAATCGTTTATCACAGCGGTAAACATATTGGCGGCGGGGACGCTGCTGCTGGGGCACGCCCTGGCGCAGCAGACTCCGGCGGCGACGACTCAATCGACCACTCCATCCACCAAGGCTCAGACTCCCGCAACCAAGCGGCCGTCTACGACGGCGAAGAGCGCGACTCCCCTGGCTCTGAAAACGCCGAAAGATAAATTCAGCTACTCCCTTGGAATGAAGATGGGAGAGAACCTCAAGAAGCAGTCTGTTCCCGTCGATCCAGCGATTCTGGAGCGCGGATTGAAAGATGGCTTGGCGGGCGGCAAGACGTTGCTGACCGACGATGAAGCGCAGGCCGCGATCGCGGAAGTGCAGAACGATATGCGTAAGAAGCAGCAGGAGAAGATGCAGGAGATTGGCGCGGCGAACAAGAAAGAAGGCGCAGATTATCTGGCCGCAAACAAAGGAAAAGAAGGCGTTGTTACGTTGCCGAGCGGGCTGGAATACAAGATCCTGACGGAAGGCACTGGGCCGAAACCCACGGCCAGCGACACTGTGGTGTGCAACTATCGCGGCACGCTAATCAACGGCACCGAATTTGACAGCTCCTCCAAGCACGGTGGACCCGCGACGTTTCCTGTCAGTGGCGTGATTAAAGGCTGGACCGAGGCACTGCAACTCATGCCGGTAGGATCGAAATGGCAATTATTCATTCCGTCTGATCTTGCTTACGGCGATCGCGGCGCGGGCGCCGACATTGGCCCTGACACTACGCTCATTTTCGATGTGGAGTTGATCTCTATCCAGGATAAGAATAAGGACAAGGCGCCGGAGCCGGCGAAGGATCCAGGTCAGAAATAGAGTGTGATCGCGATAGATTCGAGTGGTGAGAGCGGAGCCGCGGAAAGCGTCTCCGCTATTTTTTTGGCGGCAGAGAAAATCGGCTCTATGCTCGATTAACCACTTTGGGGCGCGCGGGCTTCGAATTGTTGACAGGCTAAATGTGGCGAGAGTAGCGTGGCCTGAGATCAGGGGAAAGCCCTCTAAACTCTTAACTGAGGAGCCTCAACCATGTTGTGCAGACTTCTGTGCACGGCGGCCATTGTGTGTCTTGCAGTGAATTCCGGACTGGCTCAAGACCCGACCAAAGTGGAACCGAAACACTACCGGCTCTTGTTCGAAAATGAACGGGTGCAGGTGGTTAGCGTCCACTACGGTCCGCATGAAAAATCGGAGATGCACGATCACCCCGGTGGTGTGGTGGTCATCGTCAAGGGAGGACACCTTCGATTTACCGACCAGAACGGGAAGGTCACAGAGACTTTCGCGAAAGCCGGCGAGGCACGTTGGTTTCCGCCGTTCAAGCATAAGGTTGAGAACGTCGGTGACGAGCCCTACGATGCAGTTTACGTCGGTATCAAGGGTAAGGTGACGGAAGTTGGCGCGAATGCGGCTAGAGGATCCACGGTGACCTCTGAGGAACTGGCGAAGATTCTGGTGCAGTATGCCACGGCCATAGCCAAGCCGTAGGTCGATCCTCCTGCTTCGCTATCTCAATTTTTAGATTCTGCGTGTATTGTCTTCCGCCGTGCATCGTTCCTCGGCTATCCTCCCGTGTAATAATCTTTGAGGTGACAAAATCCTGAACGAAGGAAGTGTATGGCGCACACCGTGTTTTGCGTGAAACTGAAGAGAGAGCTACCCGGACTGGACGAGGCTCCTTTCGACAACGATCTTGGCCGCAAAGTATACGACAATGTTTCTCAGGAAGCGTGGCGGATGTGGACGGAACACTGCAAGATGCTGCTCAATGAATATCGCCTGAATCCTGCCCGGCGCGAAGATCAGGAAGTGATCGTCAAACAACTCGAGCAATTCTTTTTCGGAGAAGGTTCGTCGGTGCCGAAGGAATACGTGCCACCCACCCAGAAGTAGTATTTCGGCTGCCACGGAGTTTCTGGATCGTCAGGGAATCCACGCATTCACAATTCTGCAATATTGCCGTTGCAGGAACCACCTAAGTTGTTCTCCAGCCTGCGTTTACTCCGTTGGTTACTATTGCACTGATTTTGATGCACCTTTCATCACCCCTTAACATTCGGTCGCTAGGATCGAAATGTGGATCTGCCCGTGTACAACACGCTGATCCTTTCCGACCTGCACCTTGGCGCGGAGACGAGCCATGCGCGGGAAGCCACTCGCGTGCTCAAGGAGAATGTATTCCGCCGCTTGATTCTTCTCGGCGACATTTTCGCCGACCTTAATTTCGCCCGCCTTACCAAAGACCATTGGAAATTTCTCAGTTACATCCGCAAGCTGTCGAATCCCAAGCGCAATGTAGAAGTCGTATGGGTGGAAGGCAATCACGATCACGGTCTGACGAACATCATGTCGCATCTGGTGGGCGTGCGGGTTTACCAGCGCTACACCTGGAATTTCGCGGGGCAGCGTCACATTGCGATTCACGGGCACCAGTTCGATGGATTTCAGGTGAATAATGTCCGGCTAAGCCGGCTGGGCACTTCGATCTATCTCAAGTTGCAGAAATTTGATTTCAAGAGCAAGCCGATCGTGCGGCTGATCGACCGGCTGAACACGCGCTGGCTGCGTATGTCGTCGAAGGTCTCCATGGGAGCGTTGCAGTACGCGCGGCAGCATGATGCCGGCCGCATTTTCTGCGGTCATACGCACGAAGCGGTTCATGTCGAGCAGGATGGAATTCATTACTACAATTCAGGCGGCTGGGTCGACTCCCGCTTGACTTATCTGACCGTCGACGAACAGGGGGTTCGTATCCATGACTTTAACGAGCATGACTCCAACGAGCGAGCTGACGATCGTGATTCCAGCCAAGAACGAGGCGAAGCTGATTCCGCGCTTGCTGACTTCGCTGACGAATCAGGACTACTCGAAGATGTCGAGTACGAGAGTGTTGGTAGCTGATGCTAACTCGACCGACGGAACTCGCGAGATCGTTCTAAGCTTCCGCGATCGGCTGAATGTGAGCGTGATTCGCGGCGGAATGCCCTCGGTCGGCCGCAATCTGGGAGCGGCGCAAGCCGATAGTACCTACGTGCTTTTTCTAGACGCCGACATCGAACTCGCGCATCCGTCGGTGGTCCGCCGTGCTGTGGAACTGGCGCAGGGTAAGCAGCTTCACTGCGTGACCACGAACATCCTGTGCCAGGACGGCAACTGGATCGACAAAATGTTTTATGCAGTCAACGATTTGTTTCAGTATTTGTCGCGCCTGCACCATCCCTTCGCCACCGGAATGTTCATGCTGTTTGAGGTGAAACAGTTCCGGAAACTTCGCGGATTTCACGAGCAAGTGGCCTTTGCTGAAGACTATCTACTCAGCCAGCAGGTAGAGCGGAAGCGATTCGGCATTGTGCGCGGAGGCGTGTACACGACGAACCGCCGATTCCAAAAGATGGGACATCTGCGCGTGGGATGGTTATTCCTGAGAATTGCAATGAACTACTGGAACGAAAACTACTTCCTCCGCGATCATAAATACTGGGCCTAAGGTAAAGTCGTCAGTTCAACTTCCACCCGTTTTTTCTTGGTGGCCACAAAACCAGGATCCAGCCAAACAGCTGGATCCTGGTTTTCGTGTCGACAGGAAAGAGAGTATTTTCCCGCTCTTTAGAATCGCAACACAAGGCCCGTCGACAACCGTACATCGTTCTGGGTCGCTCCAAAGTAACGGGTTTGCACGTAGTCGCCCTGGAAGCGCCACGCGATGGGGCGAATGACCTTGTAGTCGAGGCCGCCGCCCAACGCCCAGGCGAACGATGTATCGCTAAGCTGCCCGAAGTCGTCCGCCACAGCGGCAGTTTGGCTGGTGGTGATGTGGCCGACGCCAAACAAAGCCTGGGCGAAGGGGCGCAACTTTCCGACGCTCACCGAAACCCGCGGTCCAAACATCGCGGTTATCTCGTGGGCATCGACGTTCACAGATGAATTCTCTCCACCCAGGTTAAACACATAGCTCTGCGAGCCGTAGTGGCCGGCAACGTCGGCAACAAAACCAACCCAGGGAAATACTTTACCCTCAACCGAAGCCTCCCATCCGTTCAGGTTGGCCCGGCTGGAATTGGCGAAACCCAGCGCAGATGAACTCGTATTCTCGTACGAGTAGCCGAAGAAGACGTTTCCACTGGTGGGAACCTGAGCGCTTGCCAGACCTGCGAATAGAAACAGAACAAAAGAGATGAAGCCGATCTTACGCATTGATTCTTATCCCTGCCTTTCTGATTTCTTTAGGTTGATGGAATTTCACGCATGTTAGATGCAACGAGACGAAGGTGGGTCAACCATGCGCTGAGTGGATCTGCGAGTGAGTCGAGTAAAGATTTGTATCCTGAGGAAACGGTGGGATGACAAAAATTACAAACAGAATCATTGCCACGTCCGCGGTTCACCCGCGGCGAGGCCGTGGAGCATTGCTGAAATGTTTTTTCCTAGAAGCGCCAGACTAATCCGGTCGATCCGCGAATATCGTTCTGGGTAGCGCTTAAGAGGTGAGTGCGCATGTAGTCGAACTGGAGACGCCAGGAAAAGTGCTTCATGAAGAGAAACTGGAATTTGCGATCGACGCCGCCGCCGGCATCCTCCGCGATAGGGTAATGCGTAAAACCATCCGAGGTCATGCGTTGCGCTCCGCCCATGATGTGGACGAAAGGTCGCCACTTCCCGTAGTTAAAAGAAAGCCGGGGACCTAAAAAAAGATTGTATTGCTGGATTCCGACCCGGTAAAAACCGCTGCCGTCCAATACCACCCCAAGATGTGGGTAACGAGTGAAGGGAAAATCTTCAAAGGAGCCATTCCATCCGCGGAAGGTATAGCGGTTGGTGGGGATGACATCGACAGAATCGCCGTAGGCAACTCCGACATACACATTCCCACTGGGAAGCAATTGCGCCCTCGATGCGGT
Source organism: uncultured Acidobacteriaceae bacterium (assembly GCA_963782835.1). Taxonomy (GTDB): domain Bacteria; phylum Acidobacteriota; class Terriglobia; order Terriglobales; family Acidobacteriaceae; genus Sulfotelmatobacter. The sequence continues at coordinate 233,498 of CAWALR010000020.1, forward strand.
TGCGAACAGCATCAAACTCAGGAACGCCAGCACCACGGCTGCGGTTTTTGACACGAAAATAATTCCTCCCCTGGCAAATTTATGCCAGCAGCAAATTCTACCTGAATGCGTGAAATTCGTTAGATGCAGTGTAACCGAGGCCCAAGATGCCTGCGTCCCAAAATTGTGCCCGCGCGAATTTGAAACGCCCCAAGCGCAAATTTACCTTCTTTTTATGATTCCGAAACGCTTCTGCCTGCGTCTATCTACTAGGATGCAATCTATGGGTAGCACTTGGCAAACACACCCGCAGTCGCATGATCTGGCGGGCTCCAGAATTCAACCCAAGGAGTCAAAGTTGAAGCTCAGTATGGAAACTCGGTATCGCGGCGACGTAATGATCGTTCACTGCCAGGGCCGAATCGTCTATCGCGACGAAGCCTCCGCACTCTCGCGCGTGGTGGGAGAAATTCTTGAGAACAGCGGCAAGGTGGTGCTGGATCTCAGCGGAGTCAGCTCAATCGATAGTGCGGGGATTGGCGAATTGGTTTTGCTGCATACTTGGGCCCAGTCAAAGAGCGCCGACTTGAAGTGCGCCAGCCCAAGCCCCCTGGTACGCGACCTGCTGGACCTTACCAACATGGATTCAGTGCTCGACATTCACCCCAGTTTGGGGGAAGCGTTGGCGGCGTTCCAGCCAGGAGAAGTTTGCGCCGATTGCTGACTTAAACAAACACCGTTAACGATCGCCGCGTCGCTCTAAGCCAGGAGCGACGTGGCACTTGTACCCAGCTCTCAAGCTTTTAGGTTTCTCGTTGGAAACGGTAGCGGCCAGCGCGCTCGGTCGCTACTGCCTCAGCGACTTTCAAGAATGCCCGGGCTGCGTGGGAGAGTCCCGCTTCCTTCCGATAGATCAAGCGCAGTTTGCGTTGCACGCGCAACTCGCGCACCGGGATGCTGATCAGTTCACCCCGCGCCACTTCCGTTTCTACGCTCATCTCGGGCATAAGGGCCACGCCGCTCCCCAGGGCAACGAACTGCTTGATGGCCTGCAGTGTGGGCAGTTCAAGATCCATGTGCAGCGGCGTTTTGTATTTCTGGAAAGCCTGCAAGACTTTCTCGCGATAAGGAGACGAAACAATGTGCGCCACAAAGGATTCCGCTCCCAATTGCCGAATGCTCACCTCCCGGAACGCAGCCAGCGGATGCTTGGGGGGAACCACCAGCGCCAGCTCGTCGAGATAGGTCACCACGGAGTGCAGCCGCGGCTCCTCCGGCTTGTACGACAGCACACCCAGTTCGGCGCTATGCTGCAGGACGTCATCGGGAATGCGGCTACCCAGTGCCCGCTGCACCGTAATCTTGATCATCGGATGCAGCCGCCGAAATTCCGCCAGGACCGGGAGCAAGTAAAGTGAGGTAAATTCATTGGCCGCGATTACCAGCTTGCCCTTCTGCAGTTCGCGCAGCTCCGCCAATGATTCATGCGCGTCGCGCCGCAGGTTGAGCAACTTCTCGGCGTATTCGTAGAGCACCTGTCCGGCATCGGTTAGAACTCCTTCCCGCGACGAACGGTCAAACAGACTTTCCCCCAATTCATCCTCTAACTTGCGGATGGTCTGGCTCACGGCCGACTGGGTACGGTAGAGCTTTTCCGCGGCGCGGGAGAACCGTCGTTCGCGGGCGACGCTCAAGAAGACTTCCAGTTGCGAAAGGTCCATTCATCACCCTGTAATGAAAAGTGTAGAGGCCATAAGCAAACCTTATCATAGAAGATTGTCTAATGATTAGTGCACAATTATAAGCATTGCTTCAGCCGCGTGGGCTCGTACCATAGAAGCTATACAATGCGCTCTTCTACTAGAGGAAGATTGATGGCCATGGAGCAACTCCGAGTTACTGTTTTCGACACCACCCTGCGCGACGGAGAACAGTCGCCAGGCTGCAGCATGAACCATCAGGAGAAGCTGCGCCTGGCGCACCAGATCGACCGCCTCGGTGCCGACGTGATTGAAGCGGGGTTTCCTATCGCCTCCGACGGCGATTTCGAGGCAGTGAAGGCCATTGCCGGTGTCATTCGGCGGCCGATTATTGCGGGATTGGCGCGAGCTTGCCGCCAGGACATCGAGCGCGCCTGGGAAGCCTTGAAAGAAGCCGCGCGCCCGCGTATTCATGTGTTTCTGGCCACCTCGGATATTCACCTGCAGTACAAGCTGCGCATTACGCGCGAGCAGTGTCTGGCGCAAGCTCGCGACGCTGTGAGCTTTGCCAAGTCGTTGTGCAATGATGTGGAGTTTTCTCCAGAGGATGCCACGCGCACCGACCCTGATTTTCTCTGCCAGGTGCTGGAAGCTGTGGTGGAGGCAGGCGCCACCACGCTCAATATTCCGGACACTGTTGGTTTCACCGTGCCCGCTGAATACGGAGAATTGATCGCCACTATTCGCCGCCGGGTAAAGGGAATCGAGAAGATTACGATTTCCACCCACTGCCACAATGATCTCGGCATGGCGGTTGCCAACACCATGGCCGCCGTGGCTGCTGGCGCTCGCCAGGTGGAGTGCACCATTAACGGCATTGGCGAACGTGCCGGCAACGCTGCGCTCGAAGAAATTGTCATGGCCATGCGTGTGCGCCGGGATCGTTATCCTTACCAGACCGGTATTGTGGGCGAGCAATTATTTCCTGCCAGCCAGATGCTCAGCGAAATTATCGGTGTGCCCGTGCAGCCTAATAAGGCGGTAACAGGACGCAATGCCTTTGCGCACGAAGCCGGCATCCACCAGGATGGTGTTCTCAAGAATCCGCTGACGTATGAGATCATGACACCGCAGTCGGTCGGCGTGCCCGACTCAAAGCTGGTGCTGGGCAAACATTCCGGTCGGCATGCGCTCAGCATTCGCTGCGAACAACTGGGCTACCAGTTTGACCGCCGCGCCCTCGATGACATCTACCGTCGCTTCGTCCGGCTAGCCGACAAGATCAAACACGTTGAAGATCATCACTTGCTCGAACTGATTCGCGATACCCATAAGCCGGCGGCCTCGGCGACGCCGCTGTTCGAGCCGCTTCCCAGCGCGGTAGCGGCTGCCGCCAAAGTTGCGGCGCAAGAAGCGCCACGGCCGTTTCCACTCGCCCCGCAAACCAACGCATTCGGAGTGCCGTTGCCCGTTCCCGCGGAACAACCGCACGATCAGGAAGACTACCTCTGGGGCGTGTAAGCGTTTCCGCGCTGCAAGAGAGCTTCGGATAAACTACCCGCATGCTTCTGAACCTCACCATTCTCCCTGGCGACGGGATCGGTCCCGAAGTCACCGAGCAAGCTGTTCTTGTCCTGCACGCGGTTGCGGACGCATTCGGACATCAGCTTCACCTGCAGTATAAGAACATCGGCGGCGCGGCGCTGGCTGTCGTGGAAGATCCGCTTCCGGCGGACACGCTACACGCTTGTCTTTCGTCGTCCGGGGTCCTGATGGGCGCGGTGGGAAATCCTGCATTCGATCATTATCCGAATCATCTTCGTCCGGAAACTGGACTGTTGCGGCTGCGCCGCGAACTCGGCGCCTACGCGAACCTGCGTCCTGCTATTTTTTTCCCGGCGCTTGAAGATTCCTCACCGCTGCGCGCGGAACTGGTTCGCGGCACCGACATCATGATTGTTCGCGAGTTGCTGGGAGGACTTTATTTCGGAGAACCGCGTTCCATCGCGGGCTCGCCAGGCTCCCGCGTGGCCACGAATACCATGACCTACGACGAACCGGCCATCGAGCGCATCGCCCGGGTCGCCTTTGAGCTGGCTATGAAGCGCCGCCGTAAAGTTTTGTCGGTCGATAAAGCTAACGTTCTCGAGTGCTCTCGCTTGTGGCGCGAGGTCGTGATCCGCTGCGCGAAAGATTATCCGGACGTGCAGCTCTCTCACATGTATGTGGACTCGGCCGCGATGTCGCTGGTACAGCGTCCGAAAGATTTTGATGTAGTGCTCACGGAAAACATGTTTGGCGACATTTTATCCGATCAAGCCGGCGGTGTGGTGGGTTCGCTAGGCCTGCTGGCTTCGGCAAGCATCGGCGGCCCGGTCGGCTTATACGAACCTGTTCATGGTTCCGCGCCCGATATCGCCGGCAAAGGAATCGCCAATCCCATGGGAGCGATTCTTACCGTTGCATTGCTGTTGCGGCATTCGTTTCAATTGGAGCGCGAAGCTGGCTGTGTTGAGAATGCCGTCAGTGCTGTGCTGAATGAGGGTTCCCGCACGGCAGATCTTGCGCGCGCCGGACAAAAGTCAATCAAGACGTCGGAAATGGGAAACAGAGTAGTTAGTGCGGTGAAGGTCTGCGCGGCGCAACTGAAATCAGCCTAACCAAAAACTCAAACTCTTGGCGCAGGTCCTTCCGGCAGTGTCTTGGCTGGTTGTGCGGCAGCTACAGTCCCGCCATCATATTTTCCCGTGAGGTCGTACCAGCGGACGCGGAGCATTTCCTCAAACATACGTGCCCCGTCCAGCAAGGGATTGATGCGGGTTCCTCCACTGTGTCCCCAGCGCACGGGAACTTCCTCCACTTTGAAACCGAATTTGCGCGCGAGGAAAAGGATCTCCGGATCAAAGCCCCAACGCTCGATGCGCTGCAGCGGCAGAATGGTTTGTGCGGCCCGCCGCGTGAATGCTTTGAAGCCGCACTGCGTATCCTTGAATTGCAACCCTAAAATAATTCGCAGCAAGAGGTTGAAGATTCTGCCAAAAAGCTGCCGATGCAACGACTGCCGTTGCGTTTGCAACTCGGCGCGCAACCAGCGCGATCCGATAGCGATGTCCGCTCCTGCTGCCAAAGCCTGCAGCAGCTTCGGCATCTCCTCGATCGGCGAAGATAAATCGGCGTCACTGAACACCACGATGTCGCCGCGGGCGTTCAGCATGCCGTTACGTACGCTGTAGCCTTTGCCGCGATTGCCGGGATTTTCCACCAGACGCACTGCGTGATTGTTCCTGGAAAATCCGCGCACAATCTCCGCCGTGCTGTCGCGCGACCCATCGTTGACCACGATTACTTCCGCATCCCACGCCTGCTGGCGTACGTATGCCAGGACCTTCTCCAGGGTTGCTCCCAGGCGCTTGCTCTCGTTGTAGGCCGGAATGACGATGCTGTAGGTCATATCGTAGTCGGGATGGCGCCACGCAGCTGGCTTTCTGGCCATACCGAAGTGCTTAAGATGTTGCTTTGCCGCAACCTGTTGCCGTTAAAAATCGCTGCGTTATTGTACGTCGGATTGAGCTCGATGAGGCAAAATTGCGAGTTCAGGATAAAGCGGAGAGTTGTCACTCAAGCGACGTTTCGCTTCTCACGCAGCAAGTCGAGAAACTCATCGACCAGATCGCCGTCCAGCAAGCCCATGCGGGCCTTCTCGCGCATGGTTAGGGCCGACTGCTCGTGGCCAATCGCGGGCTTGTAAGGTCGCTCCGTTCGCAGAGCGTCGTAGACGTCCACGACCTGCAGAATCCGGGGCAGTAGGGGGATCTCAGCCCCGCTCAGTCCGTCGGGATAGCCGGATCCATCCATATGCTCATGATGGTGACGGATGATGGGAAGCACGAGGCGCAGCGACTTCAGCGGCTTACAGATATTCTCCCCGGTCACCGGATGCCGCTTCATGATCTTCCACTCGTCCGGACTCAGGTCGCTGCCTTTTTTCAGGATTTCGTCCGGCACCGCGATCTTGCCCAAATCGTGGAGATATCCGCCGCGCCGCAGCGCCACAATGGAATCCTGATCCAGCGCCAGATGCCGGCCAAGATCGGCGGCATTCAGTGCCAGGCGCTCGCAATGGCCCTCGGTATAAGGGTCGCGGCTTTCTACAATGAGCCCGAGAGTGCAAAGCACAGAGTCCACGGTCTCGAGTTCATCGGTGAATTCCTTCATTCGAAGTAGAGACTTCACGCGAGCCGTCAACTCTTCAGCCAGGACTGGCTTGTTCAAAAAGTCGTCCGCCCCAGCCTCGATTCCACGTAACTTGTCCGCGCTGTCTGTCAATCCAGTAATCAGCACAAAAGGAATCAGGCGGGTCGCAGGATTTTCCTTGAGATCGCGGCATAGATCATAGCCAGACTTTCCCGGCATTCTGACGTCGGACAAGATCAAATCTGGCGCCTGCCGCTCCACTTCCGCTTCCGCTTGCTGAGCATCGCCTGCGGTTACCACTTCATAGCCGCGCATGGTCAGCAACTGACTCATCAGTGCGGCGATGCTGGCATTGTCGTCTACCACCAGAATTCGCGCAGAGTGCCGACGAGCGCCAACTTCGCTCATGCTTTGATCAGAAGCGTCGCGTGCCCGGGAAGTTGTCCGGAGATCACTCAAAGAAAAGCGGGAATCACGAGGGGGAGTCATGATTACTGACTAAGACCTTAATTCTACTGCAATCTTAACGCTGGCATGGTGAAAGGCAACCTATACAGTAATTAACTTGCTGATTCTACTTCAATCTGCATTCCATTTTGGAACCAGCCTCTCGAATTTGTGACGTTTGACCTTGTCACGCTAACTGCCTCCTGCATAACCTGAGGCATGGTCCACGCTTCCCGACGGCAATGTTGCGTGCAGATCGCGCTGGCTCTGATGATTATCTGCGGAGCAAGTGTGGCGCACGCTGTTTCCAAACCTCACGTCATTACTTTTGGTAAATGGAACACAGTTTCGTGGTCCTCGGGTCTGGCCACGACAGAGGACAAACCGCTCACGCTGAAAGTTCGCCCTCTCCTTATCGACGCCCGCGTCAAGGAATTCACCTTGGGCCAGGCGCACGAGGTTACCGACCGGCTATTCGTCGTCCGGCGGGCTTTTCGCGTGAATGACAGCCTTCCCCAGGAAGCCGGCTCCCCGCCACACTGGCAATGGCAACGCGGAGGATGGCTGATGGTTGACCGTATGACCGGCCACGTTTCTCCCATCAATTTGCCGGAGTTCGACATTACTTACTCCGATGTGAGTTGGTACCGCGATTACGCAGCGTACTGTGGTGTCTCCGATGACAGCAAGCAGATCGATGCCATGGTCGTGCAAATCAACCGCCGAAAGCCGATCGTGAAGTGGCTGGTAGAAGAGACGAAATTCGCGGTCGAAACTCAGCAATGGCAGATTCCGGATCCACCGTGCAGAGTGCCGGACTGGCAGCGATCTCCCGCCCGTGTAACCTTCGAAGCAAATCCGGCGACGAAGCGGACCTACGTGATTCGCGGCCACTACGCGGATCTGTCGACCGCCGAAGAGGAGGACGAAGAAGAAGGCGCGAAATAGTTGGCGACCGCGCTGGCTTAATTCTGGCTAAAGGCCACAGCTCTCGTAGCTCCGCTGCTAACGCGACGAGTGAAATCTCGATTTTTTATCCGACAACGTTGCTGATAACGTCTAGAAAGCCGTGAATCGCAGTAAAGGTCATTCGGGGATCAGTGCCAAGTGCAGGTCGGTCACTTTTTTGTCAACCGTCACCTTGACCTTCCGTGTCAACCATTTCTTCCCTGCGTCGGATTCGACATCTACAAATCCCCAGTATTTGCCGGGCAAGACGTTAGGGAAAGCGAAGGAGCCGTTTGATCCCATGTCGTGCAGATAGATCAACAACGAAAACGGCTGCTCTGCGCTGATCAGGATCACACTAGCCTTGCGAGGAAATTTAGCCCCGCGTGCGACAGAAACGGTCCCGCTGACCGATAACGTCGGCTGAGAAGGTATCGTGAAGGAGAGATCAGAAATGCTCTGGCCTGGCCGGACATCGATTGGAGCTGCCTCGGAAGGCTTCGTAACGCCGGGGTAGTAGGTAAACGAGGTAGGTGAATCATTCGCTATTTTGGCGAAGAGCACACGATATTCGCCTGGGTCGAGATCGTCAGCACAGAACAAGCCGTGCCCCTGGGCTTCTGCTTCATCGGTTGGGATGGGAGATCTGTTTGCTACTTTGGAAAGGAAGACTCGCTCATCGTCGGAGTGCTCTGAGGACTTTTGAACTATGCGGACGCAAAGTCGTGAGACTCCAGTTTTCGACTGCCTGGCTGGTTTTTCAGCTATGACCGATTCACCTCGGAGATAAGCAAGATTGGCGGCGCTCTGCTCAATTGCTGCAGTCGCGTCGCAACCCCCGGTCTCTAGTTGGCCTGATTCCGTTCGATCCGCATAGACCAAATATTGCCTATCAATTTCAAAGGCAAATCCACAGTCACCACCGCCGAGGCCAGTCTCAACATCCACAAGCGGCCCTTGTACACCGCGATACGAACGCATCACCTCAAGCGTAACCAGCATAGTGGGAAGGACTTCCTCGAGGTTGGCGGGCACCGAATCGCCCACCGATGCCTTCAGCCAAGTGGATTTCAGCTCCGCCCCTACCACCCTTCCCTCAAAAATCGCGTCAACTCCCTTGGCATACCACCCAGCCAGTTCATGTCCACGCTCCAGTCCCGGCGGTGGAGCAGCGCACTTGCAGCCGAAAGCGGCTGCAGAACTTAGCGTCAACACGACGATCCAAGTGATGGCAAGGCGCATATCAACCTCCATAGCACCCGAAACGCGGCGCGCTGAGGCGAGTCTGACGGTGCCTCGCCCGACGCCTCACTTCCATTATTGGGCAAAGGGCGGGCTGCCGCGCAGGTGACTCTCGAAATCAGGCATTAGCACTGAAAAATTCCTGCTCACTGGTTCGCCGAAAATGGCGCCATACTCGCCAACCGGGAACGCCAGCTCTCGGTTTAGGGCGAACCAACACAGCTCGACGACAGTAGGAAACTTTTGGTTAAGGACCGGGCTGCTACCCCGCGGCTTCCACCGCCGGCAACTCCTCTGCCACGGTTTTCTCTTTCTCTTTTACCTTCGCGCTCGTCACCAGAATCACCGAGAGCACAACAATGACGCTGCCCATCAGAATGAATCGATCTACCCGCTCGTGCAGAATCAGCCAACCGAGAAACACTGCGACTACTGGATTCACGTAAGCATAAGTCGATACCTTTGAAGTGGGAACGTGCTCCAGCAGCCAAATGTAAGCCGTGTAGCCAACCCACGATCCGCAGACGACGAGGTAAAGCACCGCGCTGACGCCGCGGGTGGTCCACGAAACTCGCGAAAAATCTCCCAGCGCCAGCGCCAACAAGAGATTCCCCACGCCCGCTGCGGTTACCTGCCATCCGGTAGCGCTGAAAATGTCCATGCCAGACTGCCAGCGCTTCGACAGCACCGACCCCAGCGCCCACAAGAACGATCCGCCCAAGAGTCCAACCGAAGCGCCTAACTCGCGCCGGCCGAGCGCTGAGGTCGAATGCAACTCTGGCCAAAACAAAACGAGTAATCCCACAATTCCTAACGCCAGTCCGGCCTTGCCACGCCAGGAAATGCGATGGTGGCCGAGGAGCAGCGAGTCCAGAACAAGAAACCATAGTGGCGTGATCGCGATGATCAACGCCGCTAGTCCCGATGGGACAGTCTGTTCGGCCCAGGAGAGCGTCAGGTTGCCGCCCATCAAGAGCAAAAGTCCCACCACGGCGGCGAGCGCAATCTGCCGCGCCGAATAGCAGATTCTGCGCCCGGTTGCCGCGCACACGGCCAGCATTACTACTCCGGCAATCGAAAACCGCACCGCACACATGAGAGCCGGAGGGATGCTCTGCACCGCGATGTCTATGGCCAGGTAGGTCGAGCCCCAGAACAGATACACCAGCCCGAAGGCAAGAATCACCGCGAACCGGCTCGGGTTGTGAGTCTTAGACATGTGGGTGAGAAACAGGGAAGCTAAAAGATATCAGACGAGTGAGAATGCGACTGCGACTCTAAAGATTGTCAAAAGGAGACGGCTGATATCGGTTGGCGGCCAAACCCCCGCGCGCAATAGTCCGCATAAAGTCAGCAAAATTGGGGGTTACGCCGCACGCCCTCGCCACGTATAATGTTCGTGAAGACATGGTTACCGATGCTGCGCAACGTTTCCAAATCGCACGAGCCCAATTCGCATCTGCCCGAATGCTGGCTGCACTGCCTGGTGTGTCCGCGGCGTTATCGTGCGAATCTGCCCTCCCGTCTGCGCCCCAATCTCTTCGGTAGCGACTAGCAAATCCTCTGCCTGATTCGCCTCGGCGTGCGTGCGTCTGAACCAGGGCCGCGTTCCGAGGTCCCACTACTCATCACTCGCAGCTCACAACCGAGAGTTGCTTACGGAGGATGCCATGACCACCAAGACCATGACCGAGACCGCCGGTCCCGCCGCTACCGGACCAAGAATCAAGACGGCACTGCCCGGGCCGAATGCCAAGCGAGTGCTGGATAACGATCAGAAATATATTTCGCCGTCCTACACGAGATCCTATCCGCTGGTGGCCAAGAGTGGCCGCGGGATTGTCGTCACCGATGTGGATGGCAACGAATTCTACGATTTTTCCGCCGGCATCGCCGTAACCTCGACAGGCCATTGCCATCCCCACGTTGTGGCCGCTATGCAGAAGCAGGCGGGCGAACTCATCCACATGTCGGGGACGGATTTTTACTACGAGAACATGGTCACGCTGGCTGAGCGCCTTTCGAAGCTCGCGCCCATGCCCGGGCCGCACAAAATTTATTACGGCAACTCTGGTGCGGAGGCCATTGAGTGCGCCTTGAAGCTGGCGCGCTACCACACCAAGCGCCAGAACATCATCGCTTTCTTCGGCGCTTTTCACGGGCGCACCATGGGAGCTTTGTCGCTGACTGCCTCGAAACCGCAGCAACGGCGCCGCTTTGCGCCACTGGTTCCGGGAGTGACGCACGTACGCTATCCCGATGTGTATCGCGGATGCGTGGGTGGCGCGCACGATAAGGACGCGGAGGCTTTTGCGCTAGGGTGCGCCCGCTTCATCGAAGAGAAGCTGTTCAAGACCACACTTGCTCCGGAGGAAGTTGCAGCAATCTTTGTCGAGCCGGTGCAGGGCGAGGGCGGCTACGTGGTCGCGCCTACGATCTTCATGCAGGAGCTGCGCCGCATTTGCGATCGACACGGAATTCTGCTGGTCGTCGACGAGGTGCAGAGTGGCATTGGGCGTACGGGCAAGTGGTGGGCGGTGGAACATACCGGAGTCGAGCCGGACATGGTTTGTATTGCGAAGGGCATCGCATCGGGCATGCCGCTGGGCATTACCATGACGCGCTCTGAAATCATGGATTGGGTGCCCGGTTCGCACGCGTCAACTTTTGGCGGAAATCCGGTGTGCGTGGCTGCGGCGCTGGCCACGCTCGACGTGATCGAAAAAGAAAATCTCCTGAAGAACTCGGCGGAAGTGGGCGCGCACATGATGACGCGCATGGCGGAGTGGCCCTCGAAATTGAAGCTGGTGGGCGATGTGCGCGGGCGCGGTTTGATGATCGGCGTCGACATCGTGAAAGATAAGACGACAAAGGAATACGGCGCAGCGGAGCGCGACCGGATTGTCGAGAAGGCGTTCGAGCACGGCGTTCTCTTCTTGGGCTGTGGACCCAGCACGATTCGGCTGTGCCCGCCGCTGGTGGTCACAAAAGAAGAAGCCGATGTCGCGCTCGATGTGCTGGAAGAGTGCATTCGGCAGGTGGGGTAAATAAGTCGTCCTCGCGCGTTAGCCTTCTGTTCCTTGATTCGCTGGCGAAGGCCTGGTTTTATTTCAGGCCTTCGACCAGATAAAGGTCGGAGAGGGTGCGCACGTAGCTGTAGACGTAAGATTTATTGTCAGCCGACAAAAGAACTCGGCCCAGGGTATCGATGCCGGCGGAGTCCGCCGGTTCCAAACCCTTCCACAAAGTTCGCTTGCCGGTGGCGATGTCTACGCGGAATACCTGCGCGGGAATCTGTCCGCGCACGATGACGAATAATTCACGGCCATCCGCGGACCAGCCAGTCGGTACTTCCGACGCCTCGGTCCCGGGCACCGCGCGCGGTTCGCCGCCCGCAGTCGAGTAGAGATAGATTTTGCGGTCCGGTCCGACATCAGCGATGAGGTCGCCTTTGGGCGAGAGGATGACCGAAGCGCCGACGCCTTCTTGAGTGATGGGCTTGGGCTTGCCATTACTTAGAGATTCCACGTAGAGCCGCATCCCGTGCCCGGCCTCGATCCCGGAAAATACAATGTGATCACCATCGGGCAACCAGGCGGCGCCGGTATGGTTGAGCCCGTCGTCCTTGACGGGCCGCATCTCTCCGACTCCGGTCGGCAAGATAATGAGAGGCGCGGGGTTGGTATTCTGCCGCGCCAGCGCCCATTTGCCGTCGGGAGATAGTGCCATGCCACTGCCCTCCCCGAGCCGAATGGCTGGCGAGCCGTCTGTCTTGCGGATGTAGATGGCGTATTTCGGACCACCGCCTTCGCCCGCCTCCTGAAACAAAATCATGCGTCCATCAGGGGAAAGACTGCTGGGCACAGACCAGTCAAGCCAGGACAGATCGCGCTCCTTGGCTTCGCCCGGCGCCAGGCCGATCATGCCGGCGCGATCGTTACCGCGGGTTAGCAAGACAGTGCCGTCGCGGCTAACGTCGAGGAGCGTTAGTTCTCCGGGAACACGCGCCAGCAGCCGGACCTTTCCCGAAAGATCAACGGCATAGAGAGAGCGGTCGCCGCCGGTGCGCGTGGCGCTGAACCAGACCTCGTCTGCCTTCGGAGACCACGCCACGCCTTGAATGCTGTCCCATCCATCCGAAAGGTCCTTCTTTTTCCCCGCCGTGTCGACCACAAAAATGGACCCGCCGTCGTCGCGAGGCTGGGGATGGTCAATGAACGCCACCAGATCGCCTTTGGGTGAAACGCGCAAGTTGCCAATCCAGCCATCAGCCTCGTAGATGGTTTTGCCCAGCGGAAATTCCAGACGCTTGCGTCCGTTCACTTCGTGGACGACGGCCAGTGAGTTCGCATCTGGACCCCAGTCGGCCCATTCGACGTTGTCCAGAATTTCGCGAGGCGCACCGCCGACGAGCGGAACGCGTGCCAATGTACCGGAGTAGAGGAAGGCATCCCGGGGGCGGCTGTCCAGCGACAGCAACATTTCGCCCGAGGAAGATATCGCTAAGACCTCGGCTCCCTTCGGCTCCATCTCCTGCGACTGCGGACTTTCGGGACGCGTGTTAAAGAGATCGAGAGGCTTGCCTTCCCAGGCTGCGCTGTAGACCACGGTCTTTCCGTCCGGCGCGAAGCGGGCGGAAAGCACAATGCCACGCCGAAATGTGAGTGGATGATAGTTAGCAAAAGAAGGCTGAACCGGACGCTGCAGCAGCAACGCGCCAGCCGCGAGACCCACGAGAAGCGCGATTGCTGATACAACCAGAAGCGGGAACCAGTTGCGCTTGGGCGGAGCGGGCTCTGCGGGCGGAGCAGCGGCGGATACTCCAGACTCGGAAACGATCGGAATGCTGGTTGAACTCGAGCGGGCGCGGGACGTATCCAAATCGCGCTTGATGCGCTTTAAATCGCCGCGCAATTCCGCCGCGGTTTGATAGCGCAAGTCCCGCTCTTTCTCCAGCGACTTGGTGATGAGTTCGTCGAGTTTCCCCGGGATCGCCGGATTCAGGGTGGAAGCCGGCGGCGGCATGCGATTCAGAATCGCCTCGAAGATGACGCCACTACTGCTCCCGGAGAAGGCCATCTTTCCCGTCGCCATCTCATAGAGGACTGCACCGAAGGCGAAAAGATCCGTACGGGCGTCGAGTTCGTGGGCCCGCACCTGTTCAGGCGACATGTAAGCTACCGTGCCAATGGTCGATCCCGGGCTAGTAACCAGCGTTTGCGGAGTTGCTTCCGTCGCAGTGTGCTCGTTGGCGGCTGGCGCCACTTTTGCCAAACCGAAATCGAGCAACTTGGCCTGTCCGCGCTTGGTGACGAAAATATTCGCGGGCTTGATATCGCGGTGGATGATGCCTCTGCCGTGCGCCGCATCGAGAGCGTCGGCGATCTCGATACTCAATCCAATCAGAGTTTCGGTGTCGACGGGGCGGCCTTCGATGCGATGCTTGAGAGTTTGCCCCTCAAGAAACTCCATCGCAATAAAGGCGAGACCGCTCTGTTCGTCGATCTCGTAGATCGTGCAGATATTGGGATGGTTCAGGGCTGAAGCAGCCTGGGCTTCGCGCTGAAACCGGCTGAGCGCCTGGGAATCTTTCGCGACGTCATCCGGCAGGAACTTGAGGGCGACGAAACGGCGTAGTTTGAGATCCTCGGCCTTATAGACAACGCCCATGCCGCCGCCGCCCAGCTTCTCCAGGATCCGGTAATGAGAAATTGTCTGGCCGATCATTTTCGGCCGCCGAGGGAAGAGGCGGCGCAGGCGCTATCTTATGAGCCCGCAGTCCGCTAAGTCAAAGCGTAGGATGCGTGTGACCGTTCAATCTAATGCTGATGGGTTAGGCGGCAGCCAGACGAGCAAATTGTTGACTCCAGCTAGGTTCAGGCCTGGAATTCGGAGGCTTCGGGGAAGCGGAGATTGCACTTGGCCAGAGCCAAGGCGAGGAGTTCCTCGATCTTGGTCTCTTCGCAATTACGTGACATAGCGAGTTCGCTCACCAGAAGGTAGCGAGCGCGTTCCAGCATCTTTTTTTCGCGGAAAGAGAGAGGCTTGGCCTGGTGCAAAGCGATGAGGCTTTTGAGGACTCCAGCGACCTCAAAAAGCGAACCGGTGCGCATTCGATCGGAATTTTCTTTGAAACGGTCTTTCCAGTCGGCGGTGCTGAGGTCATCGGCAATCGAGAGAAAATCGAGAATCTTCTGCACCTCGCCGTTGCGCACGACCCGCCGGATGCCGACGCTGCCTACGTTGTTGCAGGGCACCATTACTTTGAGGCTGCTGGCCTTGATGTTGAGGAGATAGAACTTCTCAACCGTGGCGCCGACGGAACGGCTGCTGATTTGCTCGATAACACCCACGCCATGATTGGGATAGACGACCTTGTCGCCGATGTGGAAATTCAAATCACCGTTCATAAAAAGGCACCCGGGCAGGAGAGGGGTCGTGGAGAGAACGTTGTCTTTACTATAAACATAGTATCCCGAAATGGGACGAAAAGCAAGGCTAGAAGCGGCGCGCGGCTCACTGATCGCGTGACGAGATTCTGCAAATGAGCTTAAGTTGCTCGCGTTAAATGGGTTGCGCCTACGGGCATTAACTGCCCGCGATCGCTTACAGAGAAGCGGCGGAATATAATCACGCGGTGAGCATTGAAGAGCGACCACTAAAAGGAACCTCAGTCGCGATAGAAATTGGTCGTAAACAGCCACCCTTGGGGGAAGGAACTCCAGAGCACGCGACTTCGAAAAAAAGAGCAGCGGGGAGGATTCTGGGGCTGGACGTAGGTTCGAGACGAATCGGGATTGCCGTCTCAGACCCCCTCGGCATCACCGCGCAAGGGCTGGAAACTTTGCAGCGGCGCAACAAGCGAACGGACTTGGCGGCGCTGGAGGCCGTGATTCGCAAATATTCGGTTCGAGAGATCGTGGTGGGGCTGCCGCTGCGCATGAGCGGCGCGGAAGGCACACAGTCCGACAAGATGCAGGTGTTCGCTGAGGAATTACGCAAGCGATTTCGCCTTCCGGTGCACCTGTGGGATGAGCGTTTAACCTCAGCCGAAGCCAACCGGCTGCTGCGCGAGACGGATCTATCGATTGAAAAGCGCGCCAAGGCGGTAGATCGAATGGCTGCGGTGTTGATTCTGCAAGGATGGATGGAAAACCGCGGACGGTAATCGCCTCGAATTCTACTGTCCCCGCATCGCCCGCCGGTAGGCCGCCACATTCTTGTTGTGCTCTTCGATGGTTCGGGCGAAGCGATGGTGGCCGGCAGCGTCGGCGACGAAGTAATAGTAATCGGACTGCGCCGGGTGCATCGCCGCTTCCAGTGCGCTCTTCCCAGGGTTGGCGATCGGACCGGGCGGAAGGCCAACGTGGGTGTAGGTGTTGTACGGAGAGTTGAACCGCATGTCGTCGTGATGCAGCGCACCCGTATAAGTTCCGGCTAGTAGCTCGGCATAAATGATGCTAGGGTCGGCATCCAGCGCGATCTTCTTTGCCATGCGGTTATAGTAAACCCCGGCGACGAGTGGACGTTCTTCAGGCACTGCCGTTTCTTTCTCGACGATCGATGCCATGGTGACCATGGTTTGAAACGGGAGGGGAATATCGCGAGTGGCCTCAACTCCGGTGTCCGTGGGGGTCGTCAATCCAATCTGGTGTGCGACCTGCCGAAACTGTTTTACCATGGCCGCGGCCATCTCTTGCATGGTCATCATGCGACTGAACTGGTAGGTGTCGGGGAAAAGATAGCCTTCGAGGGATTGCGCTCCGGGAGCAAGATCGGCGATGAGAGCCGTGTCTGACTGCGCAACTTTCAAGAAATCTTCCGCGGGACCAAGCCCTGCCGCTTCGATGGCGCGGGCAATGTCGAACATCGTGAACCCTTCCGGAACGACAACCGTGTGGAAATAAACGTCGCCACGTCGGAGGCGCTTCTGAATGTCGATAATGTTTGCTGGTTTTTCGAACAGATACTCTCCAGCCTTGAGTGAGCGGCGACGGCGAAAGTAGTGCCAAAGGATGAATGCATCTTCACTGCGGATAATTCCGTTCGTCTTCAATTCGGCGGCAATGCGCCGGGTGGAGTATCCCGGACGCAGCATCACAAAGACCTGTCCGGACGGCGAGAGTGGCGTGAGGACAGCCCACGCGAACCAACCGGCGGTCCCGAGCGCCCCAATGAGGATGAGCCAAACGATCTTACGCACAATGGCAGTAGTGTAGATGATCGGGCGCCGTGAAAATCTTCGATCCGAGCCCGGTAACTCGTTAGCAACCGGGTTCTCGGTCTTCCGAGATCCGATTCGGCTCACAGTTCTTGCACCCTTTCAGGCGCGCTATACTCAAATGTTCAGGAGATCATCAATTCCTTCATGAGACGTAGCTCGCCCTTTTGGACTCTAGCCTTGGTTCTCGCGGTGCTGCCTACTGTGGGCTGTCTGTTCCATACGCGTCCGGTTGAGGAGACCTATTCCAAGGCGCCTCTCAAGGAGGCGTCTCAATCAGCATTAATCGACAGCATCAATGAGCAGGCGCGGAAAGTCCAGTCGTTACAAGCGACGGTCGATATTGATACGTCGGTTGGTGGCGCCAAGAAGGGTCACGTAACCGACTACAAAGAGATTCGCGGCTATGTACTGGCGCGGAAGCCGGCGATGCTGCACATGATCGGTCTGCTGCCAATCGTGCGTACCACGGCCTTCGACATGGTGAGTGACGGGCAGCAGTTCGCTCTGTGGATCCCGCCCAAGAATCGTTTTGTTGTTGGCCGCAACGACGTGCAGACGCATAACTCGGATCAGCCCATGGAAAGCATCCGTCCGCAAGAAATCTATGATGCATTGCTGATTCGTCCCATTGATCCTGAGCACGAGATTGCGGTGCTGGAGAACAGCTACGACATTCTGCATGATGCCAAGGGACATCGGGTTCTGCAGGAGGATTACGAATTGATTGTCATTCGAAGGAAGGATGACAACGGTGGGGTGCTGTCGCGCAAAATTGTCTTCAGTCGAACCGACCTGCAACCTCACCGCCAATATATCTACGACGAGCAAGCCAGGCTGGTGACCGACGCACGCTACGCCAACTACAAGGATTACGATGGCACCGATTTTCCTTCGCGCATCGAGATTTTCCGGCCGCAGGAAGAGTACGACATCACTCTCAACATGTTGAAGGTAGAAATCAACAAGCCTCTGCGGGATGATCAATTTGCGCTGCACCAGCCACCTGGGGCCGAAGTGGTGCACCTGGACCGGCCGCAGCCGCAATCGAGCGCTGTCGTTCCACCGCCGGATGCAATACATAATCGGTAGTAGCTGGCAATGCGGCGTCAAATCCCTGATGAATAAACATGATTAGCAAGATGGTTGTCGCCAATCTCGTGCAGAGGCCGATCCGGTCGCTAATCAGCATTAGTGCGGTTGCCCTGGAAGTGATTCTGATTTTGCTGATTGTGGCGTTTTTTTACGGGCAGTTGAATGGATCGAAGGCCAGCCAGATGGGCGTGGGGGCCGATGTCATGGTACAGCCCCCGGGATCGTCGGGGCTAATTGGAGTGACAGGAGCGCCCATGCCCGTGAAGGTTGGCGAGAAGCTGCGGCAGTTGCCGCATGTGTTGGTGGCCGCCCCGGTGATATGGGAGTTAACCACCAAGCCAACTTTGGAAATTATCTACGGCATCGATATCGACAGCTACAACAGCATTTCTCCGTCATTCCACTTCCTTTCAGGAGGTCCGTTTCAAGGGCCGTACGACGTTATCGTCGACGATTATTTTGCCGGCTCAAAACACGCAAAGGTCGGAGACTCGATTGAGATTTTGGTTCACGATTTCCGTATCTGCGGGATCGTGGAGCATGGAAAAGGGGCGCGCAAGTTTCTACCATTGTCCACATTGCAGGAGTTGATCGGCGCCCCAGGTCATGCTTCGGTCTTCTATGTGAAACTCGACGATCCTCGAAATGTGGACGCTGTCGTGGACGAAATCAAGCAAGTGCCAGGTATGGAGAATTATTCGGTGCGCTCCATGCAGGAATACTTGTCGATGATGACGCCGGAGAATTTGCCGGGCTTCGCGACCTCGATCCGCATCGTGATCGCGATCTCAATGATCATCGGATTCCTGGTGATTTTTCAGTCGATGTATACGGCGGTGATGGAGCGGACGCGCGAGATCGGCATTCTGAAGTCCCTGGGAGCGTCAAAGCTTTATATTGTGAATGTCGTGCTTCGCGAGACCGCGCTGCTGGCGATTGTGGGCATTGTCGTAGGCACGATTGTGAGTCTTTTGGCTCGACGCCTCATACTGTTGGAGTACCCGACATTGCGCCTTTTCTGGAGTGCGGAGTGGGTGGTGCGGGCCACCGTGATTGCCCTGACCGGGGCGGTACTGGGAGCACTTTATCCAGCCTATAAGGCCGCGCAGAAAGATCCGATCGATGCCCTGGCGTATGAATAGGCCCTGATCCGCGGGATAGAGATCGTCGGATCAAGACTGGTGCTCTTGGTCATTAACTCGCCGTTGACAATCCCTCGTAAGCTACGGTATCTTTAAAGCTTTGGGAAGTCTCGCGGTTGCCCGCCTGATGGTCTGGCGTCCTCGCCGGGGAATCAACGAGCGGTCTTCTTTCGCAATCTTTTTATTCTGGGAGAGTTCCGATGTCAACCTATTTCCCCAAAGCGGGGGAAATTGTGCGCAAGTGGTACGTCGTGGATGCGGATGGGCAGACGCTTGGGCGTCTGGCTTCGCAAGTGGCGCGCATTCTGATGGGCAAAGAGAATCCGCAGTACACGCCTTTTCTCGATACCGGCGATCACGTGATCGTGGTCAATGCCGAGAAAATTCGAACGACCGGCGTGAAGTCGGAGCAGAAGCAGTATCACCACTACACCGGTTATCCGGGCGGTCTGCGCACCGAAGATTACCGCAAGCGTTTGGCGCGCAAGCCGGAAGCGATTATCGAAGACGCCGTGCGCCGCATGTTGCCGAAAAATAAGCTGGCGGCACACATGCTGTCGAAGCTGAACGTCTACAAAGGCGACAAGCATCCGCACGAGGCGCAGAAGCCGCAGGACTTGAAGTTGGAAGTCAGGGCGTAGCGTCTGGAGTAGTTGAGCGGGAGATCCTTCGCTCCGCCTGAAGAACGGCTGCGCCCAGGATGACAAACGAGATTAGGAGCTGGAAGCGAAATGGCGGAATTGGTTCAGTACTACGGAACAGGGCGGCGTAAGCGGGCGATTGCGCGGGTTTATTTGCGTCCAGGCAGCGGAGAGTTCAAGGTAAACGGCCGGGAGTTTGAAGAATATTTTGTGACTCCGGCGCAGCGCTCGGCGGCGAAGGCGCCTTTGGCATCCACCGAGACTGCGGCTTCGTTCAACATCGTCGCCAGCGTTTTGGGCGGCGGCGTGCGCGGTCAGGCTGACGCGGTAAAGCTCGGCATTGCCCGCGCCTTGATGGAGTTCAACGCCGAGTTGCGCGGCAAACTGAAGTCGGAGGGCATGGTGTCCCGCGACTCGCGCGGCAAGGAACGGAAAAAGTACGGTCAGAAGGGCGCGCGCAAGCGCTTCCAGTTCAGCAAGCGGTGATTTGGAACATCGGTTCCGAGGAGAACGAGATTCCTCGCTCCGCTCGGAATGACAAGGGTTTGATGTGGCTAGAAGCTTAAGAGCTAGAAGCTAATAGCTTGTTTTAGGTGTTCAATTCTTCCTGTGCCTCGCGGCGCGGGGCAGGGAATGGCAATCCGGAGCGGTTCTTACGCAAAGGATGCAGACTAAATAAGGAGGTTCATTGGCTACCATCACCATGAAGGAGTTGCTCGAAGCGGGTGTTCACTTCGGGCATCAGACGAAGCGCTGGAATCCCAAGATGAAGGAATACATCTTCGGAGAGCGCAATGGGATTTACATCATCGATCTGCAGAAGACGCTGAAGATGTTCAAAGAGGCGTCGAAGTTTGTGCAGGAGCTGGCGGCCGACGGCAAGATTGTGCTGTTCGTGGGAACCAAGCGCCAGGCGCAGGACGCGATTGCCGAAGAAGCTACCAAGTGCGGCGGCTTCTACATTAACCAGCGCTGGTTGGGTGGGCTGCTCACCAACTGGGTTACGGTGCAGAAGTCGGTAAAGCGGCTGAAAGAACTCGATGAGATGGCCACGGATGGCCGCTACGAGTTGCTGCCGAAAAAAGAAGTCATAAAGCTGGAACGCGAGCGCAAGCATCTGCAGGCGAACCTCGCGGGCATCAAGAACATGAGCCGGTTGCCGGATGCAGTGTTTGTGATCGATTCGAACAAAGAACAGATCGCGGTGCGTGAGGCCCGCAAGCTCGGCATTCCGGTGGTCGCGGTGGTCGATACCAATTGCGATCCCAGCGAAGTGGACTACGTGATTCCGGGCAATGACGATGCGCTGCGCGCGATCCGGCTATTTACATCGAAGATTTCCGAGTCGATCGCCGAGGGCGCTCAGTTGATGAGCGACAAACAGATCGCCGACATGACGGCGGCCACGGAACAGGCGCAGGCTCTGGAAGCGCAGCATGCTGAAGATGCGGCAGCCGCGCTCGAGCTTCACGCCCAGGAGCACGCCGCTGCTTCTGACTTGGCGGACATCGGCGAGGATATCAGCATGGAAGAAGTGCTGGGTCCGGGAACGCATAAGAAGCCGGTGGCGAACGAAGACGCCGAGATTCATAAGGTCGAGAGCCAGACGGTGTAGAGGCTGGCGGCAAGTCTTAGATCTGCACAGAAAGAACAAACCGGGCTTTTGAAATCAGACCCGCGCGGGTCGTCCGGCGCGGGTCAAAGTTTGTAAGAGCGAGTTTCTAGTTTCAGGTTCCCAGTTTCGAGTAGCCTGGAATAGGGACACATTCTAATACTCGAGACGAGAAACCGGAAACTAGAAACCAGAAACTGGAATTTAATTTATGAGCACTACTATGGCAAACATTTCAGCGGCACAAGTGAAGGATCTCCGCGAGAAAACCGGAGCTCCCATGATGGATTGCAAACAAGCCCTGACCGAAGCCAAGGGCGATATGGAGCAGGCGGTCGTGATTTTGCGGAAGAAGGGCGTTTCGGTGGCAGCCAAGAAGGCAACGCGCGTGACCAGCGAAGGCTCGGTGACCAGCTACATTCACGCCGGCGGCAAGATTGGTGTGCTCGTCGAAGTGAACTGCGAGAGCGATTTCGTGGCGCGCACTGACGACTTCAAGGAGCTGGCGCACGATATAGCTATGCACATCGCGGCCAGCGACCCGAAATACGTGCGCAAGGAAGACGTCACGGCAGCCGACTTTGCTCGCGAGAAGGATATCTTTCTGGCGCAGGCGGTTGCCTCCGGCAAGCCACAGAATATTGCGGAGAAGATGGTGGCCGGCAAGATGGAGAAGTTCTACGAGGAAGTCTGCTTGCTGGAGCAGCCTTTCATCAAAGACCAGACCGTATCGATTGCGCAGCTCATCGCGGCGAAGATCGGCAAGCTGGGCGAGAACATCAGCGTGCGCCGCTTCGCACGCTTCAAAGTAGGCGAGGCGGGCGAGACGATCGCCATCGCGAAGCCTACCGAACCGAAAGCGGAGTAATTCAAAGGCGCCCTGCTGGGCGCCTTTTTGTCGTGATTTACGCACGAGCCGGCGGGACGCCGGCGCTACAAAACTACATGACTCCTTCCACCCCTGCCTTCAAACGCGTTCTGCTGAAGCTTTCCGGAGAAGCCCTGGCTGCCAATCAGGGTTTTGGTGTGGACACGAAACGGATCCACGAAGTCGCGGCAGAAATCGCCGACGTGCACAAGCTGGGAGTGCAGCTTGCCATCGTGGTTGGCGGAGGCAATTTTTTCCGCGGCGTCGCCGACCAGGCCAGAGACATGGACCGCGTCTCCGCCGATCACATGGGCATGCTGGCAACGGTAATCAATGCCCTCGCCCTGCAAGATGCCCTGGAAAAACAAAGCGTCTACACTCGGGTGCAGACTGCGATTGAGATGAATCAGGTGGCCGAGCCATTCATCCGGCGGCGCGCCATACGGCATCTGGAAAAAGGCCGCGTCGTGATCTTTGCCGGTGGAACTGGCAACCCGTATTTCTCGACTGACACCGCTGCGTCTCTGCGCGCGATGGAGATCAAGGCCGACGCGATTCTCAAGGCCACCAAGGTCGATGGCATCTACGATGCAGATCCCATGAAGGTGAAGGACGCGAAGAAGTTCACGGACATCACGTATATGGATGTCCTCAAGCTCGGGCTGAAAGTGATGGATTCCACGGCGATCAGCCTGTGCAAGGACAATAACCTGCCCATTATCGTCTTCAACTTGAATCATCACGGCAACATTCGCCGGGTGGTCAGCGGAGAGAAGATTGGTTCGAGAGTAGGCGCATAAAACTTGCCTCGGATCTCACGGATTCACACGGATTCTTTTTATTTCTAATTTTATTTCTGATCCGCGAAAGTCCGTGGCTCGCTTTCTATATGGGTTTATAATTCAGCGTTTTGATACTTGATATTTATTACGGAGCTCAACCCTATGGCTCAAGCATCGATGGCCACGATTCCCGGCCTTAAAGAGACATACGTCCAACTCAAGACGCGGATGGAGAAGGCCGTTGAGGATTTTCGCAAGGCGATGGCGGCTACGCGGACCGGTCGCGCTTCCGTCCACATGCTGGACAGCGTAAGCGTCGATTACTACGGCTCGCAAATGCCACTGAACCAGATCGCCCAGGTCCACGCTCCAGAGCCGCAGATGATCACTGTGCAGCCATTTGATCCTTCGTCGCTGGGCGCCATCGAGAAGGCGATCCGCTCCGCCGAACTCGGGCTCAACCCGATGAACGATGGCAAACTGATTCGCGTGCCGGTGCCCGCTCTTACCCAGGAACGCCGGCAGGAGATGGTGAAACATCTGAACAAAGCGCTGGAAGAGCATCGCACCGCGGTTCGCAATATTCGCCGCGACGGCAACGATGCCATCAAGAAAGCGATGAAGGACAAGAAAATCACCGAGGACGATGAGAAGCGGTCGCTGGACGAGATTCAAAAGCTCACCGATGACGAAATCAAGAAGATGGAAGAGATGAGCAAAGCGAAAGAGAAGGAAGTGCTGGAGATTAAGTAGAGTTCCGCGTTGTTGAATGGCGGCGAAAAAACTAAAGTACATGTACGAGCTTCGCTAACCTCGGCGCCGCGCCTAAGTCGCTCAAATCCCACCACATAGCCACATCCTATTCCAGCGGTGCATCCGGTAACCTGACCGCAGGTTACGCGACATCCTAGCCGGCCGCGTGTTTCCATCATCGTGAAGCAAATGCGGCTCCCCCAAAAAGAACTTCACAAAAATCTCTGAATTGGAGCTTTGTCATGAAACGATGCTTGGGGATTACATTTTTGCTTGTGCTCTGCCTTTTGGCGGCGAGTTGCGGTTCGTCATCGAATTCATCTTCGGCCACAACTCCATCTTCGCAATCCTCGGGTGCGGTATTTGTGACCGGCGAAGATGCTCCGCTGGCCTCGGTGGTCGGCTTCGACGTAACGATCAACTCGATTACTCTGAACGGCAACAATAGTTCTCCGCAGGTACTGTCTGCTGCCACGACTGTTGATTTTGCGCGGCTACTGGGGCTTCGTTCGCCGCTGGCGTTTAACGCCGTCCCTGCCGACACTTACAACAGCGCTACTTTCTCGCTGTCCGCTCCGGTCATTTCCTACGTCGATATGACCGCGAATCCGCCGTCGTTGACCACGCTGAATGGCACGTTCAGCCCAACGACCGGTACGACTACGCAGACGACCGTTACAGTGAACTTTCCTTCGCCAATGGTTGTCGGCGCCAACGGTCTCGCGGGATTGCGCATGGAATTTGACATCCGGCAATCCGTTCTTGTGGATGGCAACGGCCAGATCACAGGTGTGGTGAACCCGACCATTTATGCCAACGCAGTGAAGGCCAGTGATCCGAATGGTCAGGTTACGGACCTCGTGGGCGGGCTGGTTTCGGCAAATGCGGCTGGTAATTCGTTCGTGATTCAAGGCCCCTATGGTCATCAGTTAACGATCGACGTCAACACCAGCACGCAGTTCAACAGCGGATGGAACATCAACAATCTGGTTGCTCCGGCGATTGTTGGAGTGCAGGGATCGTTCCAGGCAGATGGCAGCCTGATGGCGACCAACGTGGAAGTGATCAGCACCTCACAGACTTTCGTTTCTGGGCGCGTGCTGGCCATAAATCCAACCTCAGGTCCAGTTCAGCAGATCACGATGTGGGTGGGTGAGACCGGTGCGGATCTGCTCAGCGATGTCGATACGATCCAGACCATCGATGTCAGCGCGGTAGCATCCTCTCAGTACGACATGTGCTTCTTCAATAACCTGATCACGGACGCTTTGTTCAACCCATCGCACGTTCTCGTGGGCCAGCGCATTTTCATTGGGGGCAGTTACTCGAACAGCGCATTTACCCCGGAGATGGTTTCTCTGCGGCTGCAGGGCGTCTACGGCACGATGACGGGCACTGCAAGCATCGTCAGCGGCAACATCGGAAATTTCCAGTTGCAGAATAACGCTCTGATTGGCTATTCGCTCGGTGGAGGGCCGCTGACGGTGCGGACCGGCAACGGCACACTCTTCATCAATACGACCGGCTTGAGTGGGCTGCAATCTGGCGAATCGCTGGTTGCTGGCGGATTGTTGTTCTATGACGAGCTGACCAACGGTCCGATCATGGCGGCGGGGGTGGTGGTTGATCCGCCACCGACAAGGTAGATTCCAGTGCAGTAAATCAACCGAACAACGGGCGGCCGACAAGACGCCCGTTTTCCTTTTCCGCGCGGCGGTGTTCTGCAAAAAGCCGCTTATAATTACTCGATGGCGAAGCACGTCGTCCATGCCGCGTGTCCGCACGATTGCCCCGATGCGTGCGGAGTCTTGATCACCGTGCAGGACGGCCGCGCGACCAGGATTCAAGGCGATCCCAACCATCCTGTGACGCGTGGATTTTTGTGCGCGAAAGTGGCGAAGTATCTGGACCGGGTGTATTCGCCCGACAGGGTGCTGTATCCCATGCGGCGGATTGCAGCGAAGGGAACGTCGAAAGCGCAACGCGGCTGCGCTCAGCATGGACAGCCGGAAGCCTGCCCTGAGCCTGTCGAAGGGGCGCCTGTCCCCACACAAGTCGATCAGGTTTGGTGCCGCATTAGTTGGGACGAAGCACTCGACGAGATCACTGCTCGCTTCCGCAAGATCATTGCCGAGTTCGGGAGTGAGGCGATTCTGCCTTATTCCTACGGTGGAACTCTCGGCGCCTTGAATGGCGCGTCCATGGATCGCCGCTTCTTCACTCGGGTCGGTGCTTCCGAACTGGAGCGCACAATCTGCTCCTCCGCTGGCGAGGCCGGACTGGAGTCGGTCATGGGTGTCAAACTCGGCACCGAGCCTGATCAGTTCATCCAGTCCCGCTACATCATCGCCTGGGCTTCGAACATTCACGGCAACAATGTTCATCTCTGGCCCTACATTGTGGAAGCACGGCGCAAGGGCGCGAAGCTCGTTGTCATCGATCCCTACCGCACGCGAACTGCAGCGTGCGCCGACTGGTATCTTCCCATCAATCCCGGAACAGATGGTGCGCTCGCGCTGGCCATGATGCACGTGATCATTGGCGAAGGCCTGCACGATGCCGACTATATAGAGAAATACACACTGGGCTTCGACGAGCTGTGCAAGAAGGTAGAAGCCTACCCACCGGAGCGCGTGGCGCAGTGGACCGGAATTTCCGCCGAAGACATTCGCAAACTCGCGCTTGAATATGCCACGACCAGGCCCGCTGTCATTCGGCTTAACTATGGCGTGCAGCGATCTGATGGTGGTGGCACGGCCACGCGTGCAATCTCGATGCTGCCTTGCATCACCGGCTCACTAAAAGAAGTGGGTGGGGGGATTCACCTCTCGACCAGCGGTGCGTTTGATCTAAACAAGCAAGCTTTGAGGCGGCCCGACCTCCGGCCCCAGGGCCTTAAATCTCCTCGCATTGTGAATATGGTGGAGTTGGGCAAGGCACTCAATACGTTGAATGATCCTCCGTTGAAGGCTCTGTTTGTCTACAATTCGAATCCGGCGGCGGTTTGTCCGAACCACAACGAGGTCGTGCGCGGCCTCAAGCGCCCCGAGTTGTTTACGGTGGTCCACGAGCAGTTCTTTACCGATACTACTGACTACGCCGACATCGTTTTGCCGGCGACCACATTTTTCGAGCACAAAGATTTGCTGGCGGCTTATGGACACTACTACCTGCAAGTATCAGACCGGGCGATTGAGCCTCTGGGGGAGTGTCGCGCGAATGTCGAATTGTTCCGGGCACTCGCCGCGCGGATGGGATTCACCGATGAGTGCTTCAGCGAGACCATCGACGAGATGATCGATGGCGCTCTGGCTTCAAGCAATCCGTGGCTGCGGGGCATCACGCGGGAACGGCTGGAGCGCGAAGGCCAAGTACGGCTGAATTTCGCCGGTTCCGGCTCTGGGCTTCCGGCTTCGCGAGCAGAAGCTCCTGATAGCTCAACCCCTTTTCTCCCTTTCGCTCAAGGCGGCTTCCGAACACCATCAGGCAAGGCCGAGCTTTATAGCGAAGCGATGAAAGCGCTGGGACTCGATCCCGTCGCCGAGTTCAAGCCTCCGTCGGAATCGCGCCACGGAAGCGAGCGGGCTACGTTCCCTCTGGAACTGCTGGCACGCAAGGCGGACAATTTCCTGAACTCTACGTTCACGAATCAGCCTTCGGTGCAGCAGATGGAGGAAATCGACCTTTTGGAGATGCATTCCGACGATGCCGGCGCTCGTGGCATTGCTGACGGACAGATGGTGCGAGTATTCAACCGTCGGGGAGAAATCTTCCTGAAGGCGCGGGTGGATGGGGCGGTTCGGCCGGGAGTCGTCGCGGCCAGACTGAATTGGGCGAAGCTGAGTGCGGGGTCTCGGAACATAAACGTGCTGACCTCAGAAAAACTTTCCGACTTGGGCAACTCCGCCACGTTTTATTCCGTCTTGGTTGATGTGGAGTCAACCAAGTCCATTCCATGAAGCCACCAGCAAGAGTGGCGACTTGGACGCTTTCTCTATCTCTACCGTATAATGATCGTTTTCCCACATCCCAGAGGCTGAGGTCGTAGCGATTCATCTTTGCTTTCATGCGGACATCGTTGTGCCCGAGAACGGCTGCGGCCCTTCCGGAGCCGCTCACACCCCATCCTCCTCATTCGCACGGCTTTGTCGCCGAATGAAGGGCTTCGGGTGGACGCTCGGTATTGTGCTGGCGCTCTTTTTCGCCTCCGCCGGCTGGGCCCAAACGGACGTTATCTCGGAGATCGACGTCACCGGCAACCGCAGAATTCCCTCCGAAACCGTCAAAGCCCGCATTTTTACTCATCCCGGTGACATTTACGACCCTGCCGCGCTGGAACGTGATTTCAACGCGCTGTGGAACACCGGATATTTCGAAGATATCCGCTTCACCCGTGAGCAGACGCCTAAGGGCTGGCGCCTGATCATCCAGGTCAAGGAAAAGCCAACCATCCGCGAAATCAATTACGTGGGTCTCAGTTCAGTCTCCACCAGCGATGTGTTGGACCGGTTCAAGGAAGCCAAAGTCGGCTTGTCCGTGGAAAGCCAGTACGATCCGACAAAATTAAAGAAAGCGGAGGTGGCGATCAAAGGTCTGCTGGCGGAACATGGCCGCCAGTTTTCCACCATCCGAACCGAGATCCGGCAGATTCCTCCCGCCGCGGTTGGAATTACGTTTGTGATCAAAGAAGGCCCCAAGGTGAAGGTGGGCAAGATCAAGTTTGAGGGCAACAAGAACGTGAAGACGCGAGTTCTTCGATACGCCATGAAGAACTTGCGCCCGATCGGTATCCCCCACTCGATCTTCCTGGAAAATATTTTTGCGCGAACTTACGACGCGACCAAGCTGGATGAAGATACCGAACGCGTCCGCAACGAATACCAGAATCGAGGGTATTTCAAAGTCATCGTGAACGAGCCTAAAACCCAGATTCACGACACCGGACACAAAGGCGCTCATATTCCGCTGTTGCAGGGCGGGCCGGGCAAGGCCGTCGACATCACCATGCCCATCGAAGAGGGTGACCGATATACGCTGGGTTCAATTACGTTCAAGAACAATAAAGCGGTCTCGAACGTGAAAGCGCTTCGCAATCTGTTTCCCATCAAGGATGGAGATATCTTCAGCAAAGATAAAGTGGCCAAAGGTTTGGAGAACCTGCGCAAGGCTTATGGTGAGCAGGGTTACATTAACTTTACGTCCGTGCCTGAGACTAGGTTCGATGACGACAAAAAACAGATTTTTCTCGACATCGACGTCGACGAAGGTAAGCAGTTCTATGTCCGCCGGATCGAATTCCAGGGCAACACCACCACGCGTGACAAGGTGATCCGTCGCGAGATCGCGCTCGAAGAAGGCAACATCTACAATTCGCGGCTCTGG
Organism: uncultured Acidobacteriaceae bacterium; assembly: GCA_963782835.1. Classification (GTDB taxonomy): domain Bacteria; phylum Acidobacteriota; class Terriglobia; order Terriglobales; family Acidobacteriaceae; genus Sulfotelmatobacter. The sequence goes on from CAWALR010000020.1 coordinate 262,504, forward strand.
GAGCTGAGCCTGTTGCGCTTGAATCAACTGGGATACTTTGACCAGTTAAAGCCCGACGATCCCAACACTACCGACCGCAAACTCGACGAGAAAGACGGCCTAGTCGACCTAAGTCTCAAGGTCCATGAAAAAGGCAAGAACAGCGTCGGACTGAACGGCGGCGTGAGCGGACTGGAAGGCGCCTTCATCGGCGTTAACTACTCGACCAACAATTTCCTCGGTCTGGGTGAAACGCTTCAGGTGCAGGCCAGCCTGGGAAACCTGGCGCGTAGCGTCCGCTTCGGTTTCACCGAGCCCTACATGTTTGACCGGCCCTTGCAGTTTGGCTTTAACGTGTATCTGAACAGGGTCAGCTACAACCAGGCGCGGCAGCTCTCTATTTTCAGCGGCCAAAATCTGAACCTGCCCAACACCGTGCTGCAGAATCTGCAGAATTACACGCAGTCCAGCGCCGGATTCACTACGTCGTTAAGTTATCCGCTGCGCCGCTCGTTCAAGCGGGTGGGAATCACCTATTCGTTTGACCGCTCCTCACTGTTGGCGCTGAGTTCCGCGTCAAGAAATCTGTTCGAGTTCCTCGCCTTCCGCGGAATTTCCGGGCCCAACGCCCTGCAAGGGATCATCACCAGCAAGATATTCCCTAACTTCTCCTTCAATACGATCGATAGTCCGATCTCACCTCACCACGGCCAGCAATTTACTTTGGGCGCGGAACTGGCGGGCATCGGTGGCACCGTTCGCTCGATTCGGCCGATTGTGCAGTACAAGAAATTCATTCCGGTACAGAACCGCCGCAACGCTTTGGGCTTCAATGTTCAAGGATCATTCATCACCGGCTACGCAGGGCTGGTGGCTCCGCCGTTCCAGCGCTCTTACATGGGCGGCGAGAATGACCTGCGCGGATTCGATATCCGTTCTGTCTCTCCGGTCGCGTTCCTGCCCAGCGTCGGTTCGATCACCCTTACGAACCCTGACGGAACGCCCGTCCTCAAAAATCCACAGAATCCCTTGTTGGGGAACTTGACGATACCGATTCCGGTGGACCAGATCACGTTTCCGGGCGGCGACCTGAGCATCGTCACCAACTTTGAGTACCGCATCACCATCTATGGACCGGTGGCTCTGGCCCCATTCATGGACGCGGGCATCGATCCCATTCTGCGGCCGTCGCAGTTGCAGATTGCTTCGCAGCAGTATGAGCAGGTGGTCACGCAGCAGTTTGGCTGTCCTACTCTAGATATCGGCACAGCGACCGCAACCGGCACTGGTTGCACTCCGGGCAGCGTTTTGAAACCACAGCCGTCGGATCAGTTGCAGGTTCTGGGAACGACCAACTGGAGACCGAGAATGTCCACTGGTCTCGAGCTGCAGATGTTCCTGCCCATCATCAATGCGCCCTTCCGCATTTACTGGGCCTACAATCCGCTGCGGCTCGATAGTCCCGCGACTCCGCCGATTCCGATTACACCAGCCATGTTCCCGCACACCTGCGGGCCAACTGGCTGTTACCTGACCTCCGCCGGGCAATATACCTATCACTTGGCGGTAAACACCTACGCGCCAAGCTTCCTGTTACGCGAGCCGCGTAAGACGTTCCGCTTCACGGTGGCCACGACGTTCTAGGGGCGTGGAGCCTCGTATGCAGTTTGACGCCGCCGGACGATGGTATCTATAATTGCTTCGATCCACACCATTGCAGATAGATGAACAGGGGTGGACGACACGTCCGCAACTCCGGCGTGTGACGCCGGCAATCCAGTGCGCCTTGTCCGATGACGGTCTTGACGGCGGCCATTTGAAGAAAAGCAAGACGAAGAGCTTTGCGAGTACGGCATAGCATCGCCTGAACAGGGTGATCTGATTTCATCCGGAAACCGTATTTGCCAAAACCATATTTACCGGAACAATGTTCCAAGGAGTTTAGCGATCCAATGACAAGCAAGTACCTACGTTCTGTCCTGGCCATTGCGGTTCTCTCCATGACTTCCGCCTGGGCCCAAGCCAGTAGCCCAGCTGCTCCCGCGGGCGCGGCCGCATCGTCCGCAGACCCAGCGCCCACCACCCCTATCGCCACTGGTACCGGCAGCAAGCTCGGAACCATCAACATTGAACAAGCCGTGATGGGTAGCAACGAGGGGCAACGCGACTTCGAAGCTCTGCGCAAGAAGTTGGAGCCGAAGCAAAACGAATTGAAAGCTCAGAACGATGAGCTGGAAGCATTGCAGAAGCAGTATCAGACCCAGAACGATAAGCTGAACGAAGATGCTAAGGCCACTCTGCAAAAACAGATCGACAGCAAGAAGAAGCTGTTCGATCGTGCCGTTCAGGACGCGCAGGAAGATTTCCAGAATCAGCAGAAAGAAATCTTTCAGCGCATTCTGCAGAAGATGGCGCCGGTAATCGTGAAGCACGCGCAGCAAGGCGGATTCGCCCTGGTGATGGACACTTCGAATCCCTGGCCACAGAGCCCCCTTCTTTGGTACGGCGAACAAGGAGACATTACCAAGGCGGTAGTGGACATCTACAATGCGCAATCGGGTATCCCCGCGCCCGCCACAACTGGAACAACGGTCCCCAGGCCGGCCGCTCCCAAGCCGGCGGCTCCCAAGCCAACCACTCCACCCTCCAAGTAGCCTTTCACGACACCGCGAGTGTCGCGTAGGTTCCCAAAGGCCGCGCCCAGCGCGGCCTTTTTTATTTCTCATTTTTTTCTCAAGTGCGAACCTGCAAGAAGCGATCGGTGTCCTTAGCAGCAATATCCTTGGAGGACACCATGTTTAACGGAACAGCGTTTGACAGAACCCTATTTGCCGATACGCTCGATCCCTCATGGACGGAGCGCGCGCGCCGCGGATGCACAACCCTAACCTCATTCGGATTACAGGCGCTGATCGTCGGCGTCCTTCTACTCTTGCCGTTGCTGCGTCCAGCGGGAATACCCTCCTTTCACCAACTTTCGACGCCAATCAGCTTGGGGCAACCGTTTCCAGAAGGTCCCGTGGTGCGAGCACACTCCAGTTCCAACCCCGCTCCAGACAATCCGGCGGAGTTTATCTTCCGGCGACCGTCAGCCCTCCCGATAAATATGCACCCTGACGGCGATGATGGACCGCCGGGCGTGCAGACTGGATTTGGTCTCAATGTTCCTGGAGCAATTGGAAGCGGAGATCCGCATGGGCCTCCGGGCTTGTTTGAGAGTGGCACGCGCCCCGTTTTGCCGACGGCTCCGCTCGTTACGGTCACGCATCCGCTGCGCCGCTCCCACATCAGCGAGGGAGATCTGATTCACAAAGTTCAGCCCGCATATCCCGCGCTGGCGCGAAGCGCGCGCATTCAGGGAGTCGTGGTGCTGGAGGCGATGATTAGCAAGCAGGGCACAATCGAGAATCTCAGACTCCTGGCGGGCCATCCGATGTTGGCGCCAGCAGCAATCGACGCTGTCCGCCAATGGCGCTACCGGCCTTACATCTTGAACGGCGAACCAGTTGAAGTGGAGACTCAGATTACGGTGAACTTCGCGCTGGGCGGAAACTGAGGCGGAGTCTCGACGCGAACGAAAATCAACCGGGAGTAGCCCAAGCGTAACCTGAGCGCATGCGCTGCTCCCGCTATAATCGAGCCCAGTGGCGAGCACTGTAGAAATCATGAGCCGCGTCGCGACACGCCCCACATGGGCGGAAGTCTCGCTGACCAGTCTGCGGCAAAACTTCCGTACGGTTGCAAAACATACAGGTGCCGGCGTGATCGTGTGCGCGGTGGTGAAGGCGGACGCTTACGGACACGGTGCAGTGGAATGCTCGCGGGCGCTGGAGGCCGAAGGGGCGAAGTGGCTGGGCGTGACCTCACTCGATGAGGCCATCCCGCTGCGCGACGCAGGAATCGAGTCGCGGATTTTGCTGATGACCGGTTTCTGGCGCGGCGAAGAAAGCGAGATCGTTCGTCTGGGGCTCACGCCTACGGTTTGGGAGCCTTGGCACATCGACTCTCTGGAGATGGCTGCGGCGCGCGGAACCGTCTCGAACGGAACCATGCGGCAGGCGGTGCATCTGAAAGTGGACACAGGCATGGGCCGCCTGGGTGTATCGCTCGAGGAGCTTCCTGCCGTTCTGAAAGCTCTGAAGGCGGCGCCGCATCTTCTTCTTGAAGGACTCTCCACGCATTTAGCTTCCTCGGAAATTATGGATGCGCCCTCGGTGGGCGAACAGGAACGACGCTTTGAGGAGGCGTTGCGCGTGGTGCGTACGGCGGGATTCGTGCCTGAGTTGGTGCATATGGCCAACACCAGCGCCTTGATCTCGCGACGCGAGACCTGGAACAACATGGTGCGTCCGGGGGTTGCGCTGTACGGTTATTTTTTGCCGTTTCAGCGCGCCGGAAGAGAAGTGAGTGGTGGGACACTGCGCCTTCCGGTGAAGCCGGTGCTGACCTGGAAAACGCGCATCCTCTCTATGCGAAACTTCGCCGCCAATCAGGCCTTGGGCTACGGCGGAACTTACGTGACCAAGGCTCCCGCACACGTCGCCGTGCTTCCTGTGGGATATGCCGACGGCTATAACCGGCAACTTTCCAATCGCGGGCGCGTGATCGTTCGCGACCACTACGCGCCTATCGTCGGCAGCATCTCGATGGACCTCACGCTGGTGGATGTGACCGGTATTCCAGACGTCGCCGTTGGCGATGAGGTGATCCTGCTCGGAACCAGTGATGGCTTGAGCGTGGATGCTCTTGAACATGCCAGGTTGGCGAACAGTTCCCCGTACGAGATTCTCTGCAATATTTCGAAGCGCGTGCCGCGGAGATACAGCAACTAGGTAGCACCGCAGCGATCAAGTTCACCCGCTCTCATTGTCGCTTCCGCTCAGGGAGCAAATGCCCAGTATCAACCGCTGATTGCGACCATTGAATGAAACCGGTCCAAGCCCGGCCTAGCCGCTTGCTACACTAGAAAGTTAACCATGCCTTCGCGCTACGCACAATGGATGTATGACTGGGAGCACCGGCTTACTTCGGTGGATAACAACCGCGTGGTGCGTCCACTGGAATGGGGCGTGGAATATGCGCAGAACTGGCCTTGCCAGAATGGCTGGCGTCCGGGGCAGGCCGTCGACGATCCGGCGAAATTCCTGATCGACTTCAACCGCCGCATCGTGGCCTCCAGCGATGAGTTTTATTCCTACACCAAGCCGACAGATTTCAGGCTGGAGAAACGGGAAGTCCAAGTTTTCTCGACTCGCGAAGTTCCGGACCAGAAGCTCGAAGCGAAGGTAAAAGGGACATTTGCGGAGTTCCTGCGATTCACGGCTCCGGTGAAAACGCCGTATCCAGAGAATAATCTGGTAAATGCCCGCTGGTTTCCCGCGCGCGGGCGGCGTGCGATCGTCCTTCTGCCACACTGGAACGCGGACGCGATTGCTTACGTCAGTCTCTGTCGCGTTCTGAACATGCTGGGCATTGCTGTGTTACGGCTGAGCATGCCCTATCACGATATCCGCATGCCCGCCGAGATCAGCCGCGCAGACTACGCCGTTTCCGCCAACCTTGGGCGCACGCTCGATGCGGTGCGGCAAGGCGTGGTAGACGTCCGCTGCTGTCTCGATTGGCTGGAGCAGCAGGGCTACAGCAAGCTGGGGATCGTCGGCACGAGCCTGGGTTCGTGTTATGCGTTTATCGCGGCGGCGCATGATCCGCGCCTTCGTGTCGCAGCATTCAACCATGCGTCGACTTATGTCGCTGACGTAGTCTGGCACGGACAATCGACGCGGCACATCCGCCAGGGCCTGGAGTCGCAAATCACTCTCGAGACATTGCGGAAGTCATGGCTCGCCGTGAGTCCCATGGCGTATTTCAATCAGTTCGCGCGCTGGCCGCGGAAGTCGCTCATTATTTATGCGAAGTACGATCTGACTTTCCTGCCCGAACTTTCGCGCGATGTAGTAGTGGAATTCGAGCGCTACGGACTGGATCACAAAGTGGTGGTGCTGCCCTGCGGTCACTACACCATGGGTGAAACGCCCTACAATTACATGGACGGCTGGCAGCTGGCTTCGTTTCTGCGGACGGCATTTGAAGGCTGATCGATCCCGCCGAGCCGGAATTTACGGGGTAGAATGTGAGCATGGCGGGTGTTCGTGCTGATTACGAAACGGTACGGGAGTACCGTCGCGGAGAGTTTCTGATCAGCACCGCGCGTGATCGCCTCAGTTTAGATGTGGTTTACGGTTTTCTGACAAATTGTTATTGGGCCAAGGGAATCCCGCGGGAAGTTGTGGCGCGTTCGATTGAGCACTCGCTATGCTTCGGCGTTTACCAGGGTGACGCGCAAGTTGGTTTTGGCCGGGTAATCAGCGACTTTGCCACCGTGGCTTATCTGGGCGATGTATTTGTGCTGGAATCGCATCGCGGACTCGGACTGAGCAAGTGGCTGATGGAGTGCATTGTGCGGCATCCGGCTCTGGCAAATTTACGGCGCTGGATTCTCTTAACGCGCGACGCGCACGGGCTCTATTCACGGTTTGGATTTACTCCGGTGGAAACTCCGGAGCGATATATGGAACTACATCAGCCTAACGTTTACGGAACGCCGTAGGAATCAGGAACGAAGATATGAAGAATTCTGCAGTTCCTTCGAAGATGTATCGCCCGCTCTACGAAGCCGATCCGCGGATCGCTGCAGCCATCGACAACGAAACCCGCCGCCAGCATGAGGGCCTCGAACTGATCGCCTCCGAAAATTTTGTTAGCGAGGCTGTGCTGGAAGCCGCCGGCTCAGTGTTCACCAACAAGTATGCCGAGGGATATCCCGGCAAGCGTTACTACGGCGGCTGCGAATTCGCGGATGTGGTCGAGAACCTGGCGCGCGATCGCGCTAAACAACTGTTTGGCGCGGAGCACGCCAACGTGCAGCCCCATGCCGGCTCACAGGCGAATATGGAAGCCTACGCGGCCGTGCTGCAGCCGGGCGATACGATTCTTGGATTAAACCTGGCTCACGGTGGCCATCTCACGCACGGGCATCACCTCAATTTCTCCGGCAAGACTTACAAAATCGTCCCCTATGGAGTGACGAAAGAAACGGAGACGATCGACTATGACGCGCTGGAAAAGCTGGCGGAAGAACACAGGCCGAAGCTGATTATCGGCGGTGGCAGCGCCTATCCGCGCATTATTGACTTCGCCCGCATGCGCCAGATCGCAGATAAGGTGGGTGCGCTGTTTCTGGTCGACATGGCACATTTTGCAGGACTGGTGGCGGGCGGAGCGCACCCATCGCCGGTGCCGCATGCTCACATTGTGACCTCGACCACACACAAAACTCTGCGTGGACCGCGCTCGGGCCTCATTCTTTCCAAAGCGGAGTTCGCGGCGGCGATTGATAAAGTAGTTTTTCCGGGCATGCAGGGTGGGCCGCTCATGCACATCATCGCAGCCAAGGCGATTTGCTTTCAGGAAGCGATGCAGCCCGAGTTCCGCGATTATGCGAAACAGGTCGTGGCGAATGCGAAAGTGCTGGCCGAGACTTTAGCCGCTGAGGGCTTTCGCATCATTTCCGGTGGAACCGACACGCACCTGATGTTGGTCGATGTCTTCTCGAAAGGTATGCTTGGGAGCGAGGCTGAGAAGGCATTGGGCGAGGCCGGAATTACTGTCAACAAGAACGCCATTCCGTTCGATGTCAATCCACCATTGAAGCCGAGCGGTATTCGCATCGGGACGCCCGCTCTGACTACGCGAGGCATGCGAGAAGCAGAGATGGGGCAGGTCGCACGTTGGATAGCCGACGCGCTGCTTCATCGGAGCGATTCGTCCGCGCTGGCGAGAATCCGAAACGAAGTGCTTGGCCTATGCGAGGCGTTTCCCCTGTACGCCGACCGTAGGGCTAAAGCGCAGGCGGAAGTGCGCGCCTAGGCCAGAATTTCGAGAATTCTACTGTGACCTTCCACGCCTTACGTGGTTAAATGCCTTCCGTGAAGATCGCCATCGATATCCGACGGATGACGGAGTTCGGCGTCGGTACGTATATCCGCAATGTCGTGCGTACCCTGGAAAGGCTGGACCACGAGACCACCTACCTCCTGATTGGATCGACCGCCAGAATTAAGGAAATCGGCCCCCTTGAACCTAATTTCCACGCGGTACCTCTGGCCGAACCGGAGCGCTCCGTCGGGGGCTTCCGCGAATTCCGCACGGTGGTGAAACGACTGGAGTGCGATCTGGTGCATATCCCGAATCTTTTTTCGATCCCGCGTGCCCTGCCCTGCCCGTACGTGATGACCGTACACGACATTCTGGATCATCTTTCCCGCGCGCGGCAGCAAACTGGCATGTGGCGATCCCTCTATTTTCAGATGACGAAACGGGTTTTGCACGGGGCAGCCCGGATCTTCGCAGTCTCAAACTTCACCAAATTGGAGATGGAAAAGCTATTCGACATTCCACCGGGACGTATCGAGGTGGTTTACAACGCGATCGATGAAAGATTACTGCACGGGCATGCGCACCCGGCAGACCGCCAGTTGATGGTCGAGCGCTATCAGGTGACCTATCCTTTTCTACTTTATGCTGGCAGGATCAGTCCGCACAAAAATGTGGGGCGCATGATTGAAGCTTTCTCCGCCCTGAAAACGGAGCTGGAGAAAGATCACTTGTTTCCTGATCTGAAGCTGATCATCATCGGAGATGACGTCTCGGGCAATCCTGATTTGCGGCGGACGGTGATCCGTAGCGGCGTGCAGAATGATGTACGTTTTCTCGGATTTGTGCCGATCGAAGTGCTGCGCACTTTCTACGATGCGGCCAAGATTTTTGTTTTCCCGTCGCTCTATGAAGGCTTCGGGCTACCGCCGCTCGAGGCGATGGCACACGGGACGCCGGTGGTAACTTCGAACGTCTCTTCGCTGCCCGAAGTGGTGGGCAATGCGGCGGTGCTGGTTCATCCGGAAAATGTTTTCGAGATCATGCGCGCGCTGCACCGGGTCCTCCTCGACCAGCCGCTGCGCGAAAAGATGAAGGAGCGAAGCTACCGCCAGGCAGCTAAGTTTTCCTGGGAGAAATCCGTGCGGCGCATCAGGGACGTGTACCAGGAAGTCCTCAGTGGCACAGGCAATGTGGAATCGCCCGGGTCCTCTGCCACCCCCAGCAGCAAAACCACGGCGGGCGTAGCCTAATTCGGCGAGGCCCCATCCGACGCAGGTGCAATACCTAATTCAGGTGAGATCTATTTCACTAGCGGTTGGCCAGGTGAAGCAATGGCGAGCTTGTGCAGCTTAGCAGTGACCCGGCTACGGTCGGCGTCGGTTTGAGCCGAAGCGAGTCGCTTGCGAAGTGTGGCGATCTTGTGTTGACGAGCGCGGCGTCGACGAATCTCCGGCCGGCGGCTTGGTGCGGACATAAGGTGTACTCCTGAGAATTAATTTGCGGCTAAGGAAGGCGAAATTCCCATTTTCAGCCGCTTACGTCATTGAATCTGAGACGGCGAGAACTGTCAATGACACGGGCCGCGGGAGAGCCGAAATCAGGCACTCTGCTTAGGCACACCACATCCACTCCAGCAATTATGCCCACCCTTAAACGGAGTTTCCCGAACTGGACAAGTCATCCCTCTGGAAGTGTCTTGACTCGCTTTGGTCGGGGAGCCAGCGGTTGACTAATGAATACCGTGTGTACCGCCGATGGATGCTTGTCGGAACTTAGCACGAACTGCAGGGGACTAGCCAGTGCGCACATCCTTGCCAACCAAGCGAAAGGTGCAACGGGGGCAGCGAGCAGGAATTGAGGAGTCTTCTGTTACTCCAACTCTCCATTCTGACAAAGGGTAACGATGAGCGAGAACGAAATTGTTAAGGAATTCTTAGTCGAGAGTTACGAGAATCTTGACCGCCTCGACCGGGACCTAGTCGGTCTGGAGAAGAATCCAGAAGACAAAGCAGCCCTTGCGGGGGTGTTCCGAACCATACACACCATCAAGGGTACGTGCGGTTTTCTCGGCTTCAACAAACTGGAGAAGGTCGCCCACGTTGGGGAAAACCTTTTGACTCGCTTGCGCGACGGACACTTGATGCTCAGCCCGGAACGCACGACGGCGCTACTGGGCATGGTGGATGCGGTCCGCCAGATGCTTAAGGAAATTGAATCGAGCGGCCAGGATGGCGAGAATGACTACCCAGAGCTGCGGGAGACGTTAACCCGACTGCTAAGCCCGACTGCAGGAGATGCGGGGAAAGCCTCTGCACAGCCATCTTCGGCCGCCGAAGTCGCAACCAAGGAGCCGGAGCAACAGAAGGCCGCGTCCTCCCCGCCGAAGCAGGAGAATCCTCCCGAACCAGTCAAAGCCTCCCCAAAAGCCCCGGTAGAATCGCCGATTGCGCCCCAGAAAAAGAGCAACGAACGAAAGCCGGTGCGCGGGAAGATTGGCGGGCTGCTGGTCGAGCGTGGGGCGGTGCAGGCTGAGAGCCTGGCCTTGGCGTTGCAAGAGCAGGAAAAGGGCGACCGCCGCCGTCTCGGCGAAATTCTTGTTTCCCTGGGACTGGCCAAACGGGAAGACGTGACGGCAGCGCAGCAGACGCTGGAGACGAAGGTGCGCGACGCTGCGCCCGAGACCATCCGCGTTGGCGTAAACCTTCTGGACAAGCTGATGACGCTGGTCGGCGAGTTGGTTCTAGCCCGAAACCAGCTGCTGCAGATCTCGAATATGGTGGAAGACACCGGACTGCAGGCGGTCTCCCAGCGCATGAACTTAATTGCCACCGAGTTGCAGGAAGAGGTGATGAAGACCCGCATGCAGCCCATCGGAAATATATGGGCGCAATTTCCGCGCACCGTGCGCGATGTTGCCCTGGGATGTGGGAAAGAAGTTGGCATTGAGATGGAGGGGAAAGAGACCGAACTCGACAAGACCATCATCGAAGCCATCAAGGACCCGCTGACCCATCTGGTACGCAACTCGGTAGACCACGGCATTGAACTTCCGGAGGCGCGCGTGAAGGCGGGCAAAGCTCGCGTGGGGAGGCTGATTCTGCGCGCCTTTCATGAAGGCGGCCAGGTCAATATCGAAATCAGTGATGACGGCGCCGGATTAAGCAGCGACCGTATCCGCAAGAAGGCTATCGAGCGCGGCGTCATTACCGCCGAACAAGCCGTGCGCATGACGGAGCGGGAGATTTTCAACCTCATTTTTCTACCCGGATTTTCCACGGCGGAGAAGGTGACCAATGTCTCCGGTCGCGGCGTTGGCATGGACGTCGTCAAGACGAATGTGGAGAAGATCGGTGGCCTGGTGGATCTGCAATCCACTCTCGGTCGCGGCACCACCGTGCGGGTCAAGATTCCGTTGACCCTGGCCATCATTCCCGCGCTGGTCGTGACCTGCGCGGGAGAACGCTACGCGATTCCGCAGGTAAACCTGCTCGAACTGGTGCGACTGGAGGCGGAGCATGCGGCTACGGCCATCGAAATGGTTCACGGTGTCCCGGTGTATCGGCTGCGTGGCCGGCTTTTGCCGCTGGTGTATCTGAACCGTGAGTTGAAGCTGAAGGAAAAGCTGGATAGCGCCGGCAACAGCGCAACTGCCGTCAACATCGTCGTGCTGCAGGCCGATGACCGCCAGTTCGGGCTGGTGGTCGACGAAATCAACGACAGCGAAGAAATCGTGGTCAAGCCGCTGCGCAAACAGTTAAAGACCGTAAAGACCTTTGCCGGCTCCAGCATTATGGGCGACGGCAAGGTCGCACTCATCCTCGATGTGCTTGGCCTGGCACAGCGCGCCAGCGTCGTCGGCGAGTCGCGAGAGAGGCCCGCGGCTGAAAAGAAAGCAGAGTCTACCGGAACTACAGGGGAGAAACAGACCTTCCTTCTCTTCGCCGGACTGGGCGACTCCCGCATGGCCATCCCGCTGAGCATTTTAGCCCGGCTGGAGGAGTTTCCGGTTTCACAAGTGGAGATGTCGGGCACGCAATGGGTGACGCAGTATCGAGGTCAAATCTTACCCTTGGTTCGGCTGGCCGTGGTCCTCGAAGAACGGCGGCATCGCCTGCGAGCTCTGCAGTCGCCGCCGGCGCCGGACTCCGGTCCGATTCAAGTGCTGGTGCTGAATCATGAAGGCCGCACCTTCGGCCTGGTTGTGGAGCGGATTCTCGACATCGTCGAAGCCTGCGCGGACGTTAGGTCCAAGGCAACGCGAGCCGCGGTTCTCTATTCTGTCGTGATCGGGGAGCGGGTCACGGAGTTGCTCGACATTCCGGCGATTCTGCAGATTGCGGGCGTGAATACCATGCCGTCTGACCAGGCGACAAAAGCAGCGGGGGTTGCGAACTAAACCATGAGCCACACTTCACAGTTTTGCACGTTCTATCTGGACAAGCTGCTGTTCGGCGTGGAATTGAAAACTGTCCAGGAGGTCATTCGCTCGCTCGAGGTCACGCAGGTTCCGCTGGCTCCCCAGGTGGTAAGCGGCCTGATCAACCTGCGCGGGCAGATCGTGACTGCAGTGGATCTGCGGCGGCGGCTCGAAATGGAGCCACGGGCTGCGGACCTGCCCGTAATGAACGTCGTGGTCCGCTCCGAGGATGGCGCGGTCAGTTTGCTGGTGGATGAGATCGGCGATGTCGTGGAAGTCGAGGAAACCACCTTCGAACGGCCGCCGGAAACGCTGCGGGGCACGGTTCGCACCATGATTACGGGAGTTCACAAACTCAATGACCGGCTGATGCTCGTGCTGGACACGGAGAAGGCCTGCCAGATGACGGTGGAGAGTGCGGTCGCAGGGCAATAGGCGGACGGGTTTGGACTTGCAAAGTCCGCAAGGAAGAAAAAAATGAAGCTGACTCTTGGAAAAAAAATGGGCCTGGGTTTTGGCGTGATCCTCGCATTGATGGTTCTGAGCGCGATGCTCACATATGTGAAGTCGAGCGTCATCCAGGCCATGCAGGAGCGCACCACCACGGTGCGTGTACCCCTCGTCGTCGCTCTCAAGGACTTACAAAGGCATCTGACTGACACTTCGAGCAAGTCGCGGCAGGCAGTTCTGGCTGGAGGTGAGCCGGAGCAGAGGGAAGCAGCGAAGAAGCTTTTCGAGGAGGCTTGGGATGCGATTGGGAGGGACACCGCAAAACTGAACGAGTCGGCTCCTCACTGGAGCTTGCAGGTCAACCGCGACCGACTCAGCGAGGCCGAGAAGGGGCTTCCCGCCCTCCGGGAATTTCAGGAAGCTGCGATGAAAGATGCAGCCAGCGGCGAGCGCGATGCTGTCATCAAGGCGGGGAACGAAATCACCGAGAAGGCTACGAAAGTGAACGGGGCGATCAAGAAGTCCCTGGATGAAATCGCGGAGTCCAACGAGAAGCTGCTATTCCGGGAAGCAGAGGAGATGAAGGCAGCGAGCCGGGCGATGGCTCTGACGATATCTGTGACCACCTTTCTGGCGTTGGGCATAGGCATCTTCGTGGCCATCTTTCTGAGCCGAAGCATCTCGAGGGCGACCCAGTCTGTTTTGACCCAAGCGGAAGCCATCGCAGCCGGCGATCTGACGCGGGAGGACCTGAAAGTCCAGAGCCGGGACGAACTGGGCGATCTGACTACTGCCATCAACCGCATGAGTGGCAGTCTGAAACGCATGATCCAGGACATCACGGAGAACTCGGTGCAGGTGGCCAGCGCCAGCGAAGAGCTTTCCAGCACGAGCCAGCAGATCACGGCCAATTCGGAAGAAACTTCCGCCCAGGCCAACGTGGTTTCCACCTCGGCCCAACAAGTCAGCCAGAACCTGCAGACGGTGGCCACCGGGGCGGAAGAGATGGGCGCCAGCATCAAGGAAATTGCCAAGAACGCCAGCGAAGCGGCGAAGATCGCCACGTCCGCCGTGAAGGTAGCGGAAAACACGACGGCGACGGTATCGAAGCTGGGGGATTCTTCCACCGAGATTGGACAAGTCATCAAGGTCATCACTTCCATCGCGCAGCAGACCAACCTGCTGGCTTTGAACGCGACCATTGAAGCGGCCCGTGCGGGAGAAGCGGGCAAAGGGTTTGCCGTGGTGGCGAACGAAGTGAAGGAACTGGCCAAAGAGACGGCCAAGGCTACGGAAGACATCAGCCGCAAGATCGAAGCCATTCAGACGGACACGAAGGCGGCGGTGGATGCGATCGCTTCGATCAGCGAAGTGATTAATCAGGTGAACGGAATCTCGAACACGATTGCCACGGCTGTGGAAGAACAGAATGCCACGACCAACGAGATGGCGCGCAATGTGAGCGAAGCGGCGCATGGCAGCGGCGAGATTACGAACAATATTGCGGGTGTGGCGCAGGCGGCGGAGAGCACGTCGCACGGTGCCAGCGACACGCAGAAAGCGGCGCAACAGCTGGTGCAGACCTCGGCCGAACTCCGGCGCCTGATCGAACAGTTCAAGGTCAACGCCGGTAACGGAAACAATGCAGCCGGCGGTAATGTTCACGCGTTGTCGGCGCGAGCTGGGCAGTAAACATGTGGCCTGAAAGCCGCCATGCAGAATCGAAGCATACTTTTTAGGAGAGAACCTCATGTTGAGCAAAACGCGACTCACCGCCAAGATTGTAGCGACCATCGTGATCACCTTGGTGGTCACTTCCACAATCAGCTTTTGGATCACACAACGTCGCGTGAACCAGCAGGCGGAAGAAGCCTTCCGCGATAAAGTACGCCAGATTACCGGCATGGCCTCTGCCACTCGCGCATGGTTCTCGAGCAACATTGATTTGCTGGTGCCCGACAAGAATTTCAAGCATTTGGAGCAGGTACCGGTCGTAGTGGCCTGGAGCGTCGCCGGGCAGTACGCAGAGGCGCAAAAAATGACGTTCCACACGCCCTCTCTCAGTCCCCGCGACCCTAAGAATCAGCCGGACGAGTTCGAACGGCGTGCGCTCGAGAGTTTTCAGAAAGATCCGGCTTTGACCGAATTCTCCGAGCGAGAGACAGAGAATGGCGAGGAAGTGATGCGCTATGCGCAGCCGGTTCGCCTGACCGCGGATTGTTTGCTGTGTCACGGGGATCCCACCGGGCAGAAAGATCCTTTTGGCTATACCAAGGAAGGGATGAAAGCAGGCGACCTTCGCGGAGCTTTTACCGTAAAGGCCTCGACGCAGAACCTCGTTGAAACCTCGAGAGCCAATTCGATTGCCATATTCCTAATCAGCTTCCTCACTTTGTTAGCCGCCGCGGGCGTGATGTTTGTACTGGTGCGAAAGCTGGTGGTCAAACCCTTGTCGGCCGCAGTTCAGTTGGCCACCGGAATTGCCGGGAACGACTTGTCGCTGGCCGATTTAGCCGTCGATAGTCAGGACGAAATCGGCGAAGCCGCCACGGCTTTGAACACGATGAAAAACAATTTGCGAAAGACGGTCCAGGCCATTGCAGAGACGTCGATTCATGTGGCCGCTGCGAGCGAAGAGCTTTCCAGCACCAGCCAGCAGATCACCGCCAATTCCGAAGAAACTTCAGCCCAGGCGAATGTGGTCTCCACTTCCGCGCAGCAAGTTAGCCAGAATCTGCAGACCGTGGCTACCGGCGCGGAAGAGATGGGCGCCAGCATCAAGGAAATCGCCAAGAATGCCACCGAAGCTGCCAAGGTTGCCACCTCGGCGGTCAAGGTGGCTGAAACCGCGAATTCCACCGTGTCCAAGCTTGGCGAATCCTCCGCCGAGATCGGACAGGTCATTAAAGTCATCACCTCGATCGCACAGCAGACCAACCTGCTCGCCTTGAATGCCACCATCGAAGCCGCTCGTGCCGGAGAAGCCGGCAAAGGCTTTGCCGTGGTGGCGAACGAAGTGAAAGAACTGGCCAAAGAGACGGCCAAGGCTACGGAAGACATCAGCCGGAAGATTGAAGCCATTCAGACTGACACCAAGGCCGCGGTCGGGGCCATCGCTTCGATCAGCGAAGTGATTAATCAGGTGAACGGAATCTCGAACACGATTGCTACGGCTGTGGAAGAGCAGAACGCAACCACCAACGAGATGGCGCGGAATGTGAGCGAAGCGGCGCACGGCAGTGGCGAGATCACGAGCAATATCGCGGGCGTCGCGCAAGCTGCGGAAAGCACTTCGCACGGTGCTACGGACACGCAGAAGGCGGCGCAGCAACTGGTGGAGACTTCGGCCGAACTCCGGCGCCTGGTCGAGCAATTCAAAGTGAACGCTGAAACTGGCGGAGGGGTTGCAGTTCGCGCCATGGCAGCGCACGCGGGCTCGTAGATGCTGGCGAGGGAACCAAGGGGGTCGGGTAAAGGAAAGGCATAGCGCAGAAATGGCCTCAATCCGCATTCTCGTAGTCGACGATTCGGTGGTGATTCGCAAGTTGCTGTCCGAGACTTTGTCGGCTGATCCCGAACTGGAAGTAGTCGGGTCAGCCAGCGATGGAAGAATCGGGCTGGCGAAAATTGCGCAATTGCATCCCGATCTGGTTACGCTCGACATCGAGATGCCGGTGCTGAACGGTTTGGAGACGCTGGCGGAAGTGCGCAAGCTCTATCCCAAACTGCCGGTCATCATGTTCAGCACGCTCACCGAGCGAGGAGCGTTAGCCACCCTTGATGCCCTGTCCCTTGGGGCTTCCGACTACGCTACCAAGCCAAGCAATACTGGCAGTCCAGCAGGGGCCATCGCGGCGATACGGGCTGAGCTGATTCCTAAGATCAAGGCCTTGTGCGCGGGCGCGGTTACAAAACTCAAGTCACTGCCTCCGCCCTGTCCTCCAGTGCAGGTGCGTAGGCCCGTCAACCGGCGCATTGAGATTGTTGCCATTGGCACATCAACCGGAGGTCCGAACGCGCTGGCAGAAGTTCTGCCTCGCATTCCCAAAGACTTTCCGCTGCCAATCGTCGTAGTGCAACACATGCCGCCGATTTTTACCCACCTGCTGGCCGAACGGCTGGGCGCACGCTCGGAGATTTCGGTGAAAGAAGGAAGCTCGGATGTTGTGCTGACCCCGGGCCACGCATGGATTGCACCTGGAAACTTTCATATGACCGTAAAGCGGGCGGGCGTGAGCTCACGGCTGGGCCTGAATCAAGATCGACCTGAGAATTCCTGCAGGCCGTCGGTCGATGTTTTGTTTCGGTCGGTGGCGGACGTCTACGGGGCAAACGTTCTGGGGGTGGTGATGACAGGAATGGGCTCAGATGGTGTGATCGGGGCACGGTGCATTCGCGAGCGCGGCGGCGAAATCATTATTCAAGACGAAGCCTCTTCAGTAGTGTGGGGTATGCCAGGGCTGGTGCACGCCGCTGGGCAGGCTGACGCGGTCTATCCCTTGAATCAGTTAGCCCAGGAAATCGCACGGCGAGTCTCACAGAGCCGAGCCCCGAAAGGTGCTTCCGCGCAAGTCGATCGCGTCCCCCAGGAGCATCTAGCGAAATGACAACCAACCAAGTGGTTTCGGCCACACCATTCCCTTCCCCAAGCGCGGCCTCTGTCGATCCCGTCTTCCGCCAAATCCGCGATCTGGTGTACAAGGTCTGCGGCATTTTTCAGCTGGAGGAAAAACTCTATCTGATGGCGGACGCTTGTGGGCGGAGAATGAAAAAGTTAGGAGTCCGAACTCCTCGCGAGTATTGGGATCTCTTGACGGCGCATTCTAGCCGGGAGGCGGAACTCAGGCAATTGCTCAACGAGGTGACCATTGGGGAAACCTGTCTGTTCCGAAGCCAGCCGCAACTCGACGCGCTGCGAAAAGTTATCCTGCCCGAATTGGTGGAAGACAAAAACAAACAGGTAATCAAACGGTTGCGAGTCTGGAGTGCTGGCTGCTCCACAGGCGAAGAGCCTTATACGCTGGCGATGAATATGTTGGAAGAAAGCGAGCATCTGTTAAAAGGCTGGACAATCGAAATCCTCGCCACTGATCTAAACGACCGATCTGTGGAGACGGCAAAAGCAGGAGTTTATGGCGACTATGCCCTGCGCTCGACTTCTGAATATTTCAGGCGCAAATATTTCACGCCGGCGGGCGAAAAGAAACTGGAGGTGCGGCCGGAGGTAAAAAAACTTATTACTTTCAGCCGCCTGAACCTGCAGGATGACTCGCGGATGTTGTTCATGAAAGGCATGGATCTGATTTTCTGCTGCAATGTGCTGATTTATTTCGACGGTCCTTCCAAGTCGAAGGTGATCGACCACTACTACAGCAACCTCAACTTCGGGGGCTATTTCTTCCTCGGGACTTCGGAGTCGCTCTTGAAGCTGAATGATAAGTTTCACCTCGTGCATTTTCCCGGAACGATCGCTTATTGGAAACCGTCCCTGAAAAGCGGCAAGTTATGAGCACATCCGTTACTGCAACCATCCGGGAGCGCGTGAAGAGTATCGAGACCATGCCCTCCATCCCGACAATTTTTCTGCCCCTGCTCGATTTGCTGAACTTGCCTCCGGAACGAGTGAAACTGGATGAAGTCGTGAAGTTGGTCTCTTATGACAATACCATCGCCGCACAGTGCCTGCGGGCTGCCAGTTCACCTTTATTTGGACTGGCGAAGTCGCCCGAATCCATCAAGGGGGCGGTGATCGCCTTGGGGTTGCGTAAGGTGGAGACCATTCTCCTTACTTGTTGTCTGGGCAACGCATTTCCCACCAAGAATTGGCCGTTGGACCCAACCGTATTCTGGAGACATTCGTTGGGCTGCGCCATGGTGTGCCGGAAGTTCAACGAAAAGCTGGAAGCCGAGGACGGCGACCGAGCCTACATGGCGGGACTGCTGCACGATCTCGGCTTCATGGTGAACTGTATCGCTTTTCCTAGGGAGTTTGCCACTGCGGCGGGGCACGCTTCTCAGAAGCAAATCCCTCTGGATGACGCAGAGCTCTCTACCATGGGATTTACTCACTGTGAGAGCGGTCGCGCGCTGGCCGAAAGATGGCACCTCGCTGACGATATGATTCAGGTAATCGCCCACCACCATGCGCCGGAACAGGGCGAGTCGGCGCAACCTCTGATAGCGCTGGTCCATCTGAGTGATTTGCTTTGCCGTATGCGCGGTATGGGCTATGGCTACTATGAGCGCCGCAAAGTAGATTTGGTGGGTGACCCGGCCTGGAGCATCCTCCTGAAGGAATACCAGAATCTAGCAGGCGTTGACCTGGCTCTGTTTTCGTTTGAACTGGATGAAGCAGTAGGCGAAGTTTTCGAGTTGGTAACCACTATCTTTGGCGCAGCGAAGGCACGAGACTGAAGCTCACTTCAGGAATACAGTAATCTGGCGGGCGCCGAACTATTTCCATCTGAGGTGCTATGCCGTTGGTGATCTCCTCCCGCTGTGAGAGGCGCCTTAGAATCAAAGCTCAATTGAATTTCTTCCGAACCCCCTCGGTGGACGATTAGCGCGAAGTTTATCGCGTGCACAATCTACAGAGTTTCGAAAATTAAGATCTCAGGAAGAGGAGATTACTCATGGCTGCTGGTGCTGCTCCCGCTCCGGTGAAGAAGGCGGAAACGAAAACCGAGACTTTGGAATCACACGAGTCCCAACCCGTGACTTTGAAGCAGCGCATCGAACAGCTGCTTCATAAGATCTTCGAAGGCCGCGAAGAACATCTTGGATGGCGTCAGTAACTATCGCGAGAGCTGAAGAGAACATGCTCTTGCTCTCTTAAATTTGCGCTCGTCTATCCTTCCTGACCAACCTGCATGCTCAGAGCCGCGCTGGCGATCCGCTCTAGGGCCACAACAACGTCCACGGCCCCGCGAGAAATCGCCTCCTTGGGCATTCCGAAGACAACGCAACTGGCTTCGTCCTGCGCGATCGTGGACGCTCCCGCTTCCTTCATCTCAGACAGGCCCTGGGCCCCATCGTCACCCATGCCGGTCATGATCACGCCAACCGCTTTCGGACCAACGGAAATAGCGACCGAGCGAAAAAGTACATCGACGCTTGGCCGGTGGCGCGAAACCAGCGGTCCATCGAGGATCTGAACGACAAGGCCCGCACCGTTGCGATTAACGAGCATGTGCCGGTTGCCCGGAGCAATCAGTGCGTGTCCATTCTGCAACCGGTCGCCGTCCGAAGCCTCCTTGATCGCGATTTCACACTCTTTGTTCAAACGGTCCGCAAAGGCCCGTGTGAACACTTCAGGCATGTGCTGCACGATGACGATTGGCGGGCAGTCCGTGGGCAAGGCTTTGAGAAAAGTACGCAGGGCCTCCGTTCCGCCGGTCGAGGCACCCACTGCGATCAGGCCGCTCGGTGCGTCTGCGCCACGGCACTTCTCACGAGGCAACACTGCATCCGCCATCAAGCGAGGGACTGCCACGATGGACCTGGGATGGATCTGCGCTTGAGCGGCACTCCATACGGCATCGAGGAGGGTGACGGCTGATTCGTGCAGGAAGTCACGCACGCCGACTTTTGGCTTGGTGATTACCTCGACTGCTCCTTCTTCCAGCGCGCGAAGCGCCAGTTCGGTACCGCGAGCCGCCAAACCAGAGCAAACAACCACTGGCGTCGGCATTTCTGCCATGATCTTTCGGATGAAAGTCAGGCCGTCCATGCGCGGCATTTCCAGGTCTGTGATGACGACATCAGGCGGCTCCTTTTGCATCTTTCCCCATGCAATCAGAGGGTCTGCCGCAGCCTTGACGGTAATCCGCTGGTCGGTGCCAAGGATGGCCTGCATCACTTGACGGACCATCGCGGAGTCATCCACCACGAGCACTTGCAGGCCGCCTCCATTTCCGTTTCCGTTCACATGCGGTCCCGTTTTCACAGGCCCTCTCGCTCTCCGGCCTTTATGTAGATCGTCGGCTCAATACTTTGTAGCTGGGATGCCATGCTGGTCAGGTTCTCAGCGTGGCCGACGAATAATAGACCGTTGGGTATGAGATTTCGGACAAGGTTCGTGACCACCCGTTGCTTCGAAGCGGCGTCAAAATAGATCAGAACGTTACGGCAAAAGATGGCGTCGAATGGACCTTCAGCGAGATCCAATTGCTGGTCCAGATTCAGCTTTCGGAATTCGACCATGCGCTGGATCTCGATTTTTACTTTTATCTCGCCTTGCCGCTCATCCATCCCACGCAGCATGAAACTGTGCAGCAAATCCTTGGGGAGTTCGGCCGCTTTCGCGATGGGATAGATTCCCCGGCATGCCTTTTCCAGCACGCGGTTTGAGATGTCGGTGGCCAGGAGGCGCACGTCCCAACCTTCCTCCGCAGGAAGATTCCTGGCAGCTAGCATGGCTACGGTGTAGGGTTCTTCTCCGGAAGAGCAGCCGGCGCTCCATACCCGCACTCTCTTAGGGCGCGACCCACGTTCGCTCGCCGCCCGCCAGCGGGGAAACACATGTTGCACCAGGAACTCGAACTGCCTGGGCTCGCGGAAGAAGCGAGTCTCATTGGTGGTGATGGCATCGATCATGCGGGCGCGTTCCTCGTGCTGCTCCGGCTGAGATACGCACTGGTAATAACTTTCCAGCGAACTGATTTCCAGGGCGCGAAGCCGTCGAAAGAGTCGTCCACACAAGAGCGCTGTCTTTGCGCTCCCCAGCCAGATGCCGGTTTCGGCGTAGATCAGTTTTTGAAACTTCTGGAACAACGCAGGACTAACGGAGAGATAGGGTGGTTGCTCGAGATAGACTTCAGCTTGGCGGGATTTGCCTGAATCCCTGCCGACGGCGGGTCTTGCGGGCACAGCTAAGCTCCAGCCTCGAAGTGTGCGTCATTCTCATGAGCGCGCTCGTCTTTTGCCGGATCAGCGTCGCCCGTGGTGCCCGAAAGCCCGTCGGCGCTAACGGAATCTGCGACCGCAAGTAGTTCGTCGGCGGAAAGCACCTTATCGATGTCGAGAATCAGGCAGAACTTCTTGCCCAACGCTCCCATGCCGAGAAGGTATTCGGTCTTTACGCGAGTGCCGAAGGGCGGAGGCTGTTCGATTTCGTCCTCGGAAAGATCAATCACCTGGCTCACGGAGTCAGCCAAAACCCCCATAATCAGGCTCTCGCCCTGAAACATGACTTCCGTGATGATGATGCAGGAGAACTTGGAAATACCGCTGGCAGGCAATCCGAATTTCATCGCCAGATCGACGACTGCAACGACGCTGCCTCGCAAGTTCGTCACCCCCCGGATCCATACTGGAGTGTTGGGTACAGTGGTGACGGCCTCAAACTCAATGATCTCCCTAACCTTCACAATTGCGATTGCATACTCCTCGCCTGCTGTAAGAAAGGTAAGGTACTGCTCCGTGCTCAGGGGGAGTTGGCTTTTCCCTTGGTTCGACGCTGCCATAATTTCACTCCTCATAATTCTGCCGTTCCTGAATCGTCACGTGCACCCGGCCGCTTCCGCGTTCAAGGCAACGTGTTCCCAGTGTTGCCGGACAGTGTCACCTAGAACGGAGCGAAGTTCGCTTCTTCCTCGGTCTTGCCGTTGGTCTGACGCACGTGGCCAGGCTTCGCGAAGCCGCTCTTGAATAACGGGTTTACAGGCATGACCACCTTCTGTTGGCCGTCTCCACCCCGACGTGCGGACTGTTCGCCGGTGACGCGGAAGAAAGTCATCAACTGCTGCAGTTGTTCCGACTGCGCAGCCAATTCTTCCGCGGTGCTGGAAAGCTCTTCTGCGGACGATGCGTTGCGCTGTGTGACCGTGTCGACTTGCGACATAGCCTGGTTGATTTGCGTCACCCCACCGGACTGTTCGGTGGAAGCGGCGGCGACGTCCTGCACCAATTCGGCAGTCTTTTTGATCGATGGCACCAGATCCGATAGTAATTGTCCAGATCGCTCGGCTACGCTGACGCTCTTTCCCGCCAGCCCACCAATTTCCTGTGCGGCTAACTGGCTGCGCTCGGCTAGTTTTCGAACCTCGACTGCGACCACGGCAAAGCCTCGGCCTTGATCCCCTGCGCGAGCCGCCTCGATCGCCGCGTTCAGTGCGAGAAGATTCGTCTGGTATGCGATTTCTTCGATCACGGAAGTCTTAGCGGCAATTTGCTTCATCGCCTCGACCGTTTCCTTGACTGCGTTGCCGCTCTCTTCCGCAGCCATAGCTCCTTTGGCTGCCGCCTGCTCCACTTGCCGGCTGTTGTCGGCGTTCTGGGTAATCGACGCGTTCATTTGTTCCAGGCTGGAACTCATCTCCTCGACGGAAGCAGCTTGTTCGCTAGTTCCCTGAGAAAGACTCTGTGACGAAGAGGAGACTTGCTGGGCCGCCGAAGCAACTGCGGCGGATCCCTCGCGGACGTCCCGGATGATGCCCGACAGTCGGCTGCTCATCTCTTGCATCGACTGCAACAGCTGTCCGGTCTCGGAGCGGTTTGTGACAACAATGTCTCTGGTCAAATCGCCGGATGCGATGCGTTCCGCGTGCTCTACGGCTTGCTGAATCGGAAGAGTGATGCTCTTCGTCACACTGATGGCGACAAGAGGAGAGCCGATCAAAGTGATTACCAGCAGCAACAGCGCCATCCTGCGTCCCAAGGCATAAGCCTCCTGGCTCTCCTTCATGCTTTGCTCCATGGCAGCGGTCTGAAGGTCGATGAACTTCTGCCACGATGCGCGATAGATGTCGAGTGCCGGGATAACCTCATCGCTCAACGCCGTCAGCGCCTGGTCACGCTTCTTGTCGGCCAGCAACTTCTTTGCCTTTTGCCGGGCCGAGATATAAGCCTGCCGGTTCTGGGTGACGAGCTCAAACAGTTCCCGCTCCTGGGAAGAGCTAAGACTCTTTTCAATTAAAGCGACCTGGCTGGTGATTTCCTGGCTGATCGCTTCATTCTCTTGGTTGAGCTTCTTCTCCTGCTCGGGGTCAGTCGTCTCGAACAATTGCAGCGTGATGCGAGCGTTGGTGATTGAGTTCTCAATGGTCTTGTGCGTCGCCTCAACCGTGTTGTAGCGCTTCTGCATGATGGCGGACATGTTGGAATTCATCCTGCCGAGCCAGTTCAGTCCAAATCCGCCCACCGCGATGACGCACAACAGAATTGCCCCGAAGACAACTCCGAGTCGCGTGCCTATTTTCTGATCTTGCCAATTTTTCATTGTGCTTCCCCTCTCCGATGTGCCCTCTTTTTTCTTTTTTTAAGCTTGTGCTTGCAAAGTCGACTGCATCACTCCGCGCAGGAGACTTGGAACGTCAATGATTAACCCGACTCGTCCATTCCCGAGAACAGTTGAACCGGCGATTCCGGGAACTCCGCGAAACGCTCTGCCCAGCGGTTTCACCACGGCCTGCATGCCACCCAACAATTCATCAACGGCGATTCCGGCGTGGAACTCATTGATTTTCACGACCACGATGTTCTCTCTCTTAGGAGCCTGACCGGACAAGCTGAACGCCCGCCTCAACCGAACGTAGGGAAGGGCTGTGCCCCGCAGACTGAGGATGCCGCTGGCCTCCGAGGAGCGTTGTTCTGCCGGTAGTTCCGTGCACTCGATGACATGTTCCAGAGGGACGACAAAAGTTTCAGTACCTACCCTTACCGAGAAGCCTTCAATAATGGCCAGGGTCAACGGCAAGCGGATCACAATGGTGCTGCCTTTGCTGGCTGTGCTCGATACCTCGACCGTCCCGCGCAGAATGTCGATGTTGCGCCGGACGACATCCAGGCCGACGCCGCGGCCCGACAGATCTGTGACC
Organism: uncultured Acidobacteriaceae bacterium; assembly: GCA_963782835.1. Classification (GTDB taxonomy): domain Bacteria; phylum Acidobacteriota; class Terriglobia; order Terriglobales; family Acidobacteriaceae; genus Sulfotelmatobacter. Next base: position 287,101 of record CAWALR010000020.1, read on the forward strand.
GACTCGGCGGTCGAGAATCCCGCCTGGAACACCAGATCGTAAAGATCCTGATCGCGCAGTTCCTCTTTTCCAGACAGCAGCCCGAGGCGCTTCGCTTTGTCGACGATCCGTGAGCGGTCGAAGCCGGCTCCGTCGTCTTCCAGCTTGACAACCACGTTTCCTCCGCTATGAGCAGCCGTCAGCCGGATCACTCCGCAAGGATTCTTGCCTTGGCTCTCGCGCACCGCTGGCTTCTCCAGACCGTGATCGACCGCATTCCGAACCAGGTGCAGCAGAGGGTCTTTCAATTGTTCGAGCACGGTGGTATCAACCTCAACATCGCCTCCTACTACTTCGAGACGAGCCAATTTTCCATGGCTCCGGGCAAGGTCCCTGACAGAACGGACAAACTGGCGAAACACCGGGCCAACTGGCACCATGCGAATCCCCATGACTTCACTCTGCAGATCCATATACAAGCGCTCGGCGTCGCGATGCATCTCCAGGATGGCGCGTCCCTGCTCGGTGCCAAGCTCCTCGATCATCTGGCGCAGGCGGCCTTGGGCAATGACAATCTCCCCGGTCAGGTTCAGCATGTGATCGAGTTTGTCGACGTCGGCTCGCAGTGTGCGATGACCAGAGTTCGGGAGCGTGTCGCCCCTTCCCGCGGAACCGGACTCCCCAGGGGCTCCGCTGGCGGTGACTACTCGCTTCGACCTCTTTTCTACCTCCCGCGCTATTTCTTTTCTGAGCTCATGTTGTCCCGGGGTGAGCTCCCGCTGCCCAGCCGCAGCCGTCGAGAGCATGGCGCGAAGTTCATCGACGGCCTTCAGCAGCAGTGAAATCACGTCTGCGCTGGGCAGAGCCTGCTGTTCCCGAAAAACATCCAACAGATCTTCTACAACGTGAGCAAACCCGGCGAGCTCGCTCAATTCCAGGGAGGTCGCGTTTCCCTTGAGGCTGTGGGCCACACGGAAAATAGTGTGTAGAAGTTCCAGATCGGATGGGTTCGATTCCATCTGGATGAGCGCCTGCTCCATGGCATCCAGGCCCTCCTCCGACTCGACGAGGAACGACGCGAAAACTGCTTCACGATCAAAGTCCGCTAAATCCATCGTTCCCCCTCTCGTGGTCGCCCCACTCGGCTGCGACCTTCCTACTTCAGTTGGTCGAAACTCCTGATGGTCGTGACGCCATCGACTACCTGAAAGTTCAGTCGGCGACCATGTTTTCCCGAGACTTCCCTTTCCACTACTGGAATGCCCGCGGAGCGCAGAAAACTTTCGGCAAGCTCCACATTCCTCGATCCCACCGACTGCGATAGATCGACGGCGAACGCACTCGACCCGCCGAAGATCTTTGCTTGTAAGTTGCGGATTTCACATCCCAGCGCGAGCACCTGCTTCAGGAGTTCGGGGTTGGCGACATTGCCATAGCGCAGCCGGTTCGGCCCTTCGCCCTGTCCCTCCGGTAACAGATAGTGATTCATGCCCCCCGCTCTTTTGTGCCTGTCCCACAGGCACACAGCTGCGCATGACCCGAGGATGGTTGAAATGGTGATCGGATCGCGCGTTACGAAAACCTGGCCGGGGTAGAGGAAGTGCCGAGCTTCGCTCGAATCCGCACTCTCGAAATTCTTCATGACCTCCGCGGGCAGCACTGCTGGATTGAATTTGGCAGTAGTCTCTTTCATGCGCTCATTCCTGGTCCCTCGGTCCCTGCCTTTGCATGGCCGGCAGGGCCAAACAGGGGCGTAGCGGCTTCGTCGGAAAGAAGCTTGAACAACTCCATGTCAGACCTGTCGAAAGCAGCCTTCTGCGGCAGCAGTCGTAAGATCGCGAGGATCGCGATCGTTTGGTCGGCAACACTGATTGGAACGAAAGCTTGCGCTTTGGACGTTGGGCCGGAGCGCTCGCGAGTCCCGAACTCAACATGGCACTCACCACGCATCACGCGTTGAAGGCCGGCATCCCCCAAGGCGCGCAGCAGGTCATATTCCTCCAGATCGATTCCGAAGGACCAAAAAGCCTGGAAGGTCGAAGTCCTGCGGTCAATTCTGAACAAGCCCATCTCTTCGGAGCCGAGGAAGTTGGCGACGATCTCGCGCAAGCCCTCGATCGCGTCGTCTTGATCTTTGCTCTCGGCAAGTCTCTTGCGCGCTGCTCGCAAACGCGCATCGTTGGTCGGTTCGGCTCCCGACGACTTGGTCCCTTGTACGCTCTTCCTGTTTCCGTTCATGAAATCCTTGTTGCATCGAATTGCACCGATTTCGCCAAGTGCAAGAGTCGACCGGTCCCACGGTTTCTATTCGCCCAGGTAGCTCTGTAAAAGGGCTACCAACTCTGCGCCATTTACGGGCTTCGTGATGTAGTCATTACATCCGCTTTGGAACCCGGCCTCCATGTAGGATTCTTCGCTGCGAGTGGTGACCAGAACGATGGGGATCTCGCGTGTGCTTGCCTGTTGACGCATCTTCTTGCATGCCTCAAACCCGTTCATCCGGGGCATCACCACATCCATTAGAACCAGATCGGGGTGTTCCTGCGCTGCCTTCTCGACTGCTTCCTGTCCGTCGGCCGCAGTCACACACTGGTAGCTGGTACGCTTTTCCAGGATTTCGCGCTCCATCATCAAGGCCGTCTTTGAGTCGTCAACCACCAGGACTTTCTTTGACATGGTCCCCCTCGAAGCTATGCCCGAACCGAGCGCCAATGTGTGTACAGCTTCCACACAAGGTGTCAGATTTCCAGACGCCAGGTCCGACAACTACCTCAATTAGTAATCTCTAACACAGCTCAGCGTAACGTCTGTAATTACGTCGGTAATTACCGGCGCTGGGCGTGTCCCAGCCGTGATCACAGCCGCTTGTGTGCAAGGTCACAGTGCCATGCCGTCAATCCGCGTAGCATTTAGCTACGAAATCTGAGTAGGAATCCCATGTTCTCAAGTCATTACGATATTGCCTGCGAAGAAGTATCTGACCTTTCCCGTCGACGACGGGCGCCTCTTGACTCGCTCCGGCCCTCGGTGGCGTCCGACTATGCTCCTTTCTTTTGGAGCGAAGGGTTTGGGCTGGGAGGCGAGTTGGACCGTGCCATCCTCGCTCGTTCCGCCGAGGTGAAAGCGAGCCTTTACGAGAGACGGGTCTTCGTGATCGTCCCCATCTATATGACCAGCATCTGCGAGGAGCAATGCCTCTATTGCAATTTCCGTGGAGGTAACAAGGGGATCGAGGTCGAACGCAGGCGATTGACCGACGATGAACTCGAGCAGGAGGCGGTCTATCTCATCGAGCAGAAGGGGCAGAGAGTCCTTGAGCTGGTTTACGCAACCGATCCACGGATGCGAGTGGATGCGATGTGCCGTCACGTTGAAAGGTTACGGAACGTCCTGGAGCGTCATGGTGGTGGCCTGGTTGGAATAAGCGCTGAGTCGTTGGAAGAGAATGATTACCGCCGGTTGGTCCATGCCGGACTGTGCTGGTCGGTGCTCTGGCAGGAGACCTACGATCGGGATCGGTACGCCATGCTTCATCCCGGCAAGACCAGGAAGGCAAACTTCGAATACCGCCTGGATGCTTATGAGCGCATGCTCGTGGCGGGTATCGAGCATGTCGGCATTGGAGTTCTCTCCGGCCTGTCGGACTGGAGGCGAGACTGGTCCATACTGATGCTGCACGAGGAATACCTGAAGCGGAATTACGGAACCGGCGCCACCATTCTCGGCACTCCTCGCCTCAAACTGGCTCCCGGAGCTATTCTTCAAGACACCCCTTACCTGCTCACTCGCCAGGAGTTTCTGGTGACCGTGGCTCTTCATAACATTTTTTCGCCGACAACGGCCGCATTTGCCAGCACGCGGGAAGACTGGGATGTATGCGTTGAACTGGCGAGAGGAGGTGGCTGTCTCTTCACGCTCAACTGTGCAACTACGCCCGGTGGCTATTCACTTCATCACGGTGGATGCCAGTTCACGGCTCGGTCCTTCGACGCACCAATCTATTCAGGCAAACTGAAGTTGGAAGGGTTAGACCCGGTTTTTAATTGGAGCGCCAAAGACTTGTCTGCCGACTACCAAACAGTCCCGGTTTGCGAAGCCGCCTGCAGGCGATAGTATTCCTCTGCAGCTACAGAATGGTGCCTGCTTTTAAATCAAGATAAGCGCAGTGTCAGCGGCGGCACTGGGAGCCCTTCCACCTCAACGGTCCATACGTCTTCTCCGCCGGTCAGGTGTCCAGCAGTAAGCGTGCCCGAGCTGACAATCTCCCCGGCGCTTAGCGGCTCGGAGGGGAATCGGCGCTCGACCGCCGCAGCGAGCTCCGCCAGGCATAAAGCTGGACTCTTTAGACAATTCCTGCCCGACCCTTCTTCCACAAACTCTCCATTCCTCGAAAGTCGTACCTTGAACCTTGGCAACTCGTTTACCAACTCGGGGACGAGATCCGGTCGTACCTGTACCCGCTCGCCGACCACGAGCGCGGCATGGAGTCCAAAGGATGCTACGAAATCACTGGGCTGAAACTTCCATTCGGGAAAAGGACAATCAATGATTTCGAACCCGATCGCCAGCCAATCCGTAGATGCAAGTGCGGCGGCCGCATCAGGGGCACTCCCCGTGACCGGCTGTTTCAAACCAAACACAATCTCGGGTTCGATCTTCAGCGAACGAGGATGCGCGATCGCCAGAGTCGCGGAATTGCCATCACTGAAATGCACCGTGTCTTCGTACATGTGGGCCCAAACCAAAGTTTCAAGTTTGAGCACACGCCACATCGCTTTGTTGGCATACCCAACCTTGCAGCCGACCGATTTGTGTCCTTGCTCTTCGCGAAACTGCTTGAGCCTTCTTTCAACCGCATACGCCGCATCGAGATCGAAGCCCGGACGCTCCGAGGGACGGACGGCGATTGTGGTGCCCATCTCATACGCGGATAGGAGTTCCCGCGCTATCGTTTCAGCGTCATAGTTCGACATAATTCCGTACCGACAAACGCTATTTGAGTCGTTTGCTGTCTCTAATCGGCCAACAGCTTTCAGCAAACAACAGTTGGGATCACTCCAGAATGATGGTAACTTGGTCGTACCTACAGTCGCCAGTTGTCAGCGCTCCTGTGGCCGGTCAGGGCGTTCTTTTGAAACCAGCCACGATTAGGAGGAACTATTAGGCTACCGGCAAGATTTTCGGCACTAAAGATTACAGGAAAACAGACCATTCCGTGTTGGTCCTTACATATCCATATCTATCCGTTGCTCCTTCTTTTTCTCAGTTTGCATGGGGCTCCAGTTCTGGCCCAAAACGCGATCGTGCTGGTGGGCTCCGGATCCAGTGTCCCGGCCCCAATTTACAACCGATGGACACAGGAATACGGCAAGCAGAACCGTAACATTCAAATGCGCTATCTGGCTGTGGGAACCAGCGAGGGGATCAAACAGATTTCTCATGGTGCGGGCGATTTTAGCGCGGGAGAAGCTCAGCTCACAGACAAAGAGCGAAAAGAGGGCGGTCTGATCGAGCTGCCCGTGGCTCTCATTGCCATTGTTCCCATTTATAACCTTCCAGACGTTCACCAGGAGCTTCGGCTCTCGGGGGAAGTGCTGGCGGCGATATTCCTCGGCGATGTAAAGACGTGGAATGCGCCACAGATCGCAAAGCTCAATTCAGAGGTCACTTTGCCAAGTCTTCCAATCCAAGTGATCAACCGCCCCGGGGGAAAAGGTTCCAATTATGTCTTCACCGATTTCCTTTCCAAGGTGAGTTCTAAATTTCGAGCGCAAGTTGGAGTGACTGCTTCCCCGAAATGGCCGGTTGGAGAGCCGGCGGAGCGCAGCTCCGATATGGCGGAGAAGGTAAAAGGCAACCGTGGCTCGATTGGCTTCGTCGAGTATCAATATGCGGTGAAAGGAGGTGTCTCGCAAGCAGTAGTCCTAAATGCCTCCGGCAGGTTCGTTAAGGCATCGAACCAAAGCGTCGATGCGGCGTGCCAATCGGCGGAAGCGCCGCGATGGAATAACTTCTCCGCCTCGCTGGCCGACCCGCCCGGAGCTGATTCCTTCCCCATCACCAGTTTCACTTGGATTTATCTTCGAACGCGAGCGTCAGACTCCGCGCGCACAGCCGCATTAGTGGATTTCTTGAATTGGATGTATGCCGATGGTCAGCAATATGCCGCTCAGGAAGGCTACACCACATTGCCTGCTCCATTGCTTGCGGCAGTGAGAAAGAAAGTCAGCGACCTGCGATAGGTTCCACTGCGCAAGACCTCGTCAGCATCTGCGTTAAGATTATTGTTTTGATTGAGGGAGAATAATGAGGGATTGTGTGCTATTTTTGTGCGTTCTGGGGTTGAGTTTCACGGCGCTGGCGCAGACCCCCGCAACGCCCGCCAAAACTGCCGACGGCCAGCCTTCGACCACCTCTTCCACCGACTCCGCCTTGAACGACATGTTCCAATCGAAGATCAAGGTGGAATGGGAAGCTCTGAAGAATAAAGATAAGAAAGCCTACGGCGATTTGTTGGCCGATGACTATCAGGGCGTTGAAGTCGATGGCAGAGGCGAGCGGACGAAGCTGCAGGCTCTGGCCGAACTAGCAGATACGAATGTCGCTAATTACACGCTCTGGGGCTTCAAAGTGATTTCGCTCGGACCGGATGCCGCCCTCGTTATCTATGAGAGCACTATTCAGTTTCCGCCAAAGTCGGCTGTACGGTACTCGCGCGTCTATATCAGTGAATTGTGGATGAAGCGCGCCGGCCAATGGAAAGAGGTCCACTACCAGGAGACCCATGTCAAATAGCTTGGGCTCCAAGATTTGTTGCAACCGCCGCAATCGCAACGCCATCCCATGTGCGAGAGGAGAACTTCTATGAAAACGATACTGGGCGTGCTGTTGCTTTCTGGCGGTCTTCTTCTGGCACAGGATAGCGCTCCCCCCAATCCAAATGCGCAAGACTCGAAAGATTCCAAAGGGCAAGTAACATTGCAGGGCTGTGTTAGCAGGGCCAGCGGCGATTTCATTCTAATCAAGCAGGACCCGGCGGTCACCTATGAACTTCACGGTACCCACAAGATAAAGCTGAGCCACTACCTAGGTCAGCACGTGGAAGTAACTGGGAGTGAATCGCCGACGATGGCCACTAGTTCCGACATCGGGAGAAGATCGGCGTCTCCAGTGACCTTAACCGTCACCTCGATCAAGACCATCGACAAGGAGTGCTCGGCCCATCAAGTTTCAGCGCAGTAGGTTGTGGACGAGAACGGCGCGCCGGCCGGATTTTACTGGCAATCCGGAGGCATGGCTTGAATCTCCGCTTCAGAGTCGCAGGGCGGCTTTTTCTTGGCCGGTTCGAATCTTGAGGGGCGATTGTAGCGGAGAATCCACAGGCCATCGTCATTGGTTAGGTAGATCAGGCCGTGACCGCCGTCGGGCAGAAGACTGGTGACTTTGTTGAAGGTTTCCAAAGTCTTGGGGTTGCGGGGGTCGCTCAAGTCGAGCACGCGCACGGTCTCCGTAGGGTGGCTGTTGCTGGTCAGCGTGGTCGGTGTCTTTTCTGGAGCCTCGGCGATGGCCACGTCGGGGCTAACAATCTCCAGGTTTCCCGCAGTGGCCTGATTGGATTCCGCGGTCCGTTTCAAAAGGCTCGGCACCTCCGGCTTGCTCACGTCCACGATCATGAAGCCTTGCTTCCCGGCTTGTTGCACGTACAGATACTGCTTGCCCTTTTCCTTCTGCAACAACATCTGACTGCCGGTTGCCTGAGGCAGCGGCAAGTGGGCGATGACAGTGGCAGGAACGTCCGTGGGTTTTACCGCGGGCTGCTCGCTCGCGCTGCCTTGCAAGCCAAGTAGCAGCAGAAGCGAGGACGCAAACACGGAACTGGAAAAAGCGCACTTAGAATTCTTCATAAATCACATCGCAATACACGACGCGAAACTCTTTCGAGTTTCGCGTCTTTGGTTAACTATATCATCGGCAGAACCCCTTATTGCTCGGCCGCGACGCCAACGCAACCGGCGGACGCCAGAGTCGAACAGACCGTGCCAGCCTGAAGCGGTACAAAAGCATGATTCGTGCTCGGGTCTACCGAGATGCTGTGTGCGTTCGAACCGGTCGGCATGTTGTAGAGCCACTGGTTGGTTTTGGCATCGATCACCCCCATCACCGCACTGGGAAGAAAATCGCGTGCTGCCAGATAGTACTTGTTGTCGCCCGGGTTATACCAAACCTCGTCCACGCCACCGACCTGTGTAATTTCCAGGCAGTTGGCATTCGCGGGCGCGTTCGCTATCCCGGTATTCGGTGGCACGCAGGCTATGTTTCCGCTCTTCGTGTTGGTGATGATGTATTCATTCGCCGGAAATGTTTGGCCATCATGATCGGCGCAGCCGACAAGGAAATTGTCTCCCGGTCCCTGCACAATACTAGTCGGCATGCAGTCGTACATGGGAAAACTGTTGACCACGACTGGCCCATCGGCAGTAATTTGAATTTCATCAAGGCTGCCAATTTGCGTAGTAGCGACGGAATTTTCGTTGGTCAGCAACCAGTTTCCGCTGTTCGGATCATAGGTCATCGCGCCCAATCCGGCCGGCGCTATCGCCCCAGAACAAGTGGGGTCCGAAAATGGCGGAGTTTGGCTACAAAAAGCTCCTGTGGCGTAACTAATGATCGGCCCGTGATGGCATGGAATAGTGTAGGAAACGCCCATAGGAGTCGTGCCGACGCCAACAAGTCCCGCCGGGCCATCAGCCGCAGCCGATCCCGATACACCACTGAAAACGTGCGGATTGGAGGGATCGGGGCACGGGAAGGTGGCTCCGACCGTGTCCACAGGCGTGTTAGAAGTGAGACCGAGTCCTCCTGATGCCCCGCCTCCGGCGCCGTCGTAGTAGATCTGCCCGATAATGCATCGCGGGGGATTAAACGAACCGCCGACGCCCGGATCCAACGCGGGCGATGGGAGAGGGTTGCCGTCTGGTCCGGTTCCGGTTCCCACGATCCCTGTTCCCGTTCCTTGTAGAGGATAACCAAAAACCCCCGGTCCTACGCCAGGGTAAGGGAAGGTGCCGGTGGCCGCGCTGTACCCGACGGGATACGGCCCATAAGCGAGATTCTGGTCGATCGGCAAGCAATGCAAATCCCCCTGCCCAGTCGGGTCCGCCGCCGACGTCCTCGGGGGGGTTGCGCCCACGATGTACTGCATGTCGATAAAAGTAATGAACGGCAGTCCCGGATCGCCGTTGATGATCGCAAGGACATGATGTGCGTCATCGTATGCCATTTCGTCGCCCCGATCGTCACCGCAATCAGCCGCCGAGCCGGCTTCGCCGTTCCACGAAGCGATGCAGCCCGAGATGCCCTGCGGCCCATCGTAATCGGCCGACACGCCCGTCGGGATCGTGGCAAGAACAGTGGGTGGGGTGACCGGATTCGTGCCCAGGTTCATCGAGCTGATGTCGAAAACTATGACGTTGGAGCTGCCACTGCCGACAAAAAGGACCTTGCCATCGGCGGTAGTGGTATTGCCATCCGGCCCGGACATTGGATTAACGCCGTTGGCGCGCGATGCACAGCACTGGGCGCCAGGGAATCCTCCGAGGTTGCCGCTGGGACCAAAGCCCGTGTTCAGGTGGAACCTTGGACCGTTCGCCCAAGTCATATCGGTCCTGCAGGCATACCTAACGAAATTGCCAAACACGTCAACGGTCGGCGGAATGATCTCCACCGTGGGAGTAGGGGGAGCCCCGGTGTAGTTGGGCTGAAGCTCAGTGGGGCATGGACTGGCGCCATTACCGGCGTCGGAGACGCCATTCTGCCCCTGAATCGAGAAAACAGCGAGATCGCGGGAGGTATCGATCACCTGCACGGCAATGCCGATCCGGTCGGAGATGTAATCCAAGTAAGGGCCTCCAGTACCGGTTGGATTCGGCGCGATTGTGCTAATGTCAAAGGAATTGAACGGACCGCCTGGTTCGCCCGTGGAGTTGTGCTCGGGCACGGGAATGACGTTGATGATGGCGTAGGAGCCGTTGACCGTGGTACCGCAAGTCGGACAACCCGGCGTTGTGCTACAGCCGCTCAAGATCACAAATAATGCCGTGATAAGAATGCTCAGCAGAATCCTCGGTCTCATCAAATTCCCTCCTGCGATTTCCCTTTAGGACCGGTTGCGCCCGGTCCCGGCGTTTTTATCGAACTTAGTGAACCGCTTACATCCCCAATCGACGTCCGAGAAGACTAGAACCGGAACTGCAACTGCTGCAGAATCACGTAATAATTCTGCGGCACTGCGCCTATTGTGCTGGGGTCTTTTAGTTGATCGACCCCCAGATTGACTTGGTACTTCACCCAATAATTGGGATACCAGGTGAGCCCGGCGGTGATCTCGTCGGTGTGGTAATTAAACGTAGGAACGAAACCCGGCGTGTAGTAGTTCAGGAAATTCGCGCCTGGTTCGTTGGCCTGGATGCCCATGTATCGCACACCGACTCCCCATGCTCCCAGCCCGCGTCCTTTGCCGCCCGGGGTGTCAGGCCCAAAGAGTGGATGCTTCACCCGTGGGGTACCATTCTCTGGCTGCTTTTCACCCGTGAGCAAATAGGTAGCGCTGACATTCCAAGCCTTGGCGATGATCGACGGGAGACTTATAAAGCCCAGCCCGCCGGCCTGCTCGGAGCCGACATTGTCTCGGGACATATTGAGTTGATCAAACTCGCCGCGGAGCGCGAATGCCGACTTAATGTAAGTAAATTCACCGTTGTAGCGTTGCACTGGTCCGTTGATAGCGAATTGCGGAAAGAAGTTATAGGCCTGATCAGGCAAGTTGCCACTGAAGCTCTGATCCCCGGAAAGGCCGCGGGAGCGCGCCCGGTCAATCGCTCCGCCAAAGGCGAAATCCTTGAACCAACTGCTGTTCGCTTTGCGGAAGGGGTATAAGCGGAGCCGTCCCACAACTTCCGGTTGGTTTGTGGTGTTTGTGATCGCATAGCCCTTGCCGTTAAACGCACCAACCCAGTACTGTATGACGCCACCGTCAATGTCTCCATGGATGGCGATGCCCGGACTGCGGAATGCCGACGCCGCCGACGGATACAACATGGATTGGAAGCCGCGCTCAACGAAATCCAGGTTGGTGGCACCGGTTCCGGCTTCCTGGGCGAATGGCGTCTTGAACTGGCCCGCTTGGAATTGGAACTCACGTCGGATTCTTACGTTGAGATAAACATCTCGCACGACCGATCCCGAAGTGCCCGCTGCATCCGTGAGCAGTGCAAAATCGAAGTGCGAGCCGTAGTTGCCCTGGAAGCCGAAGCGAGCGCGCCGCAAAACGAACGTGTCGGCGGGCGCGCCATCGCCTTTATAAGCGCGGTAGTCATTATCTACGTATCCGTAAGGGCTAATACTGAATTGTCCATCTGCACTCCTGATGAAGAAGTGCTCTCCATTCCATCCTGCCGTGAGTGGAGCGTCTTTCTTGGGAGCTGCGGCCGGGGCTTGATCGACGACCGCTGCCGGTTCAGGCTCGGCAGCCAGGAGAACCGCGTTCATGAGCCGCGGCGCGCTGGCGCTCGGAGCATCCACAGGTTGTGCGTTGTTGCTCGCGGAGGGAGAAGAATCCGCTACCGGCCGAACCTGGGCCGGGGCGCTGACGGCTGCCGCAGTTTTTCCCTCCGCCAGTTTCTCGACCAAAGCCTTGAGCTCTTCGATCGTCTGGCGCTGCGCGGCCACTTCGCTGCGCAACTCGTTAACCTCTTCCTTGGTCGCGGCCCCAGAGGTGGATCCATCACCCTTGTTTGCGGATCCCGCACTTTGAGCGTGGGCAAGCGAAACTGGCGCCATGAAACTGACCAGAAGCACGAAAAACGCTGTTAGCGAGCGCATGTGTTTCCTCTCCGAGGTGGATGGGCTAAGGGCACTGCCGTCTAGCGGGCAGGCGAACAGGCTACGCCCCGCTTTGTTTGGTCGGCCGAAAGGCTTTTAAATATCGCAAGATTGCGAACTGGATTTCTTAGCCGGTCTGAAAAGCGGACCATTGCCACCGGGGCGAAGTAGTACTACATCCCCGCGATTACTGTCAAGAAATTTCGGGCTCTAGTATTTTTGTTGGACCGGCGCAGTGTTAACCGTAGTTTACAGCGGTGACATCGATCACATTGATCGGGATAGAAAGTCACAATCGCCGGAGTTCAAGTAAAGTTTTGTCAGCCTGCGGGATCGACGGAAACTCGTCTGGCAAATCCCTGATAAATTGTTTTTGCCTTGAGTCGGCGTGCGAGCGCGTTCTCTCCTCATCCGGTTTAAAATTCTTATGGGGTTACAATTCGGTCAGGCAATCTTTCTGCTCGTTGCGGCCGGGATCGCGGGCGCGTTGAACGCGTTAGCCGGCGGTGGCAGTTTCGTATCCTTCCCCGCTCTTTTGTTCCTGAGAATTCCCGCAGTCTTAGCCAACGCGACGAACACGGTTGCACTCTGGCCCGGGTTGGCGGCCAGCACTGTAGCTTACCTTAAGCGCCTGAAAGCGCCGTTGCGCATCTTGATTCCCTTGTTGATAACCAGCATTGGCGGAGGCTGGGCTGGCGCGGTGCTGTTGCTTTGCACGCCGCAGCATACTTTTCTGCACCTCGTCCCCTGGCTTTTGCTGGCTGGCACTCTGTTGTTCGCCTTCGGTAATTCGATCCGTGCAGTCGCTGGCAGGACCGCTGCCGTCGACGACCTCCGGAGCCTATCCTGGCAAGCGATCCTGATCAGTTCGATTGCCGAGTTGCTGGTGTCAATCTACGGCGGATACTTTGGCGCAGGAATCGGATTCATGACCCTGGCCATGCTCGCGATGCTCGGGATGCGGGATATTCACGCGATGGGCGCGATTCGAACTCTGTTGGCCGTCGCTATCAACGCGGCTGCTGTAATTACCTTTATTTTGGCGGGCGCAGTCTTATGGCGGCAATGTGCCGTCATGATCGCAGGTTCTCTTGCCGGTGGCTGGTTCGGCGCGCACTACGCGCAGAGGGCCGACCCCCGCAAAGTGCGCATCGCGGTGATCGGCGTCGGCATCTCGATGAGCGCATACTTCTTTATTACGGTTCGCTAGCGCGGTATTCACGTGCCGCTTGCGCTCTCCAGAAGCTTATTGGCAACCCGAGCGTCATCCGGCCACATCCGAGCGTCCGCATGCTGCCCGGCACACACCTGTAAGAGCACTATAAGGGAAACTGATCGAACGTATAAGTAGAATTAGCTTGACTACAATTGCACCCCTGATGCTCACTGTCAGACTGCATCGCTGTCCTGACCTCAAACTGCGGCTGGGTTCGGAGATTGTCCTCCCGTAAAATGGCACTATCCTTGGAAGAAGAAACGAGGCCTATGAGCACCACTGATCAGCAAGTTCCCGCACTGAATTCCTTGTCATCGCTGCAGCCGCCTCGCCGCTACCTCTATGGCCCTGGCCCCAGTATGGTTCACCCGCGGGTTTATGAAGCTCTATCGAAACCAATTGTTGGACACCTTGACCCTTTCTTCATCCAGGTCATGGAAGATGTCCAGCAGTTACTCAAGACTGTTTATGGAACGAATGATGGCGCCACGCTGGTGATTTCCGGTACCGGCAGTGCGGGCATGGAAGCTGCTGTTGCCAACTTCGTGGATCCCGGAGCGAAGCTCGCGGTGTTCGCCAATGGATATTTTTCCGACCGTCTCACCGAGATGGCGAAGCGTCAGGGAGCGAACGTCGTACGCTTCGAGAAGGGGTGGGGCGAGATCTTCGGGGACGACGAGGCGGAAGAATTCATTCGCCGCGAAAAGCCCAACGTTGTGGCCTATGTTCAGGCCGAGACCTCGACCGGGGCGTTGCAATCGGGCCGCGCGATATGTTCCGCGGCTCACGATGCTGGTGCTCTGGTAATTGCGGATTGCGTCACCTCGCTTGGCGGAGTTCCGGTGGAGTTCGACCGCACAGGAATCGACGTTGCCTACAGCTGCACCCAAAAAGGATTGAGTTGTCCGCCGGGCTTATCTCCGATGGCCATGTCGCGGAAGGCCATGGATTTCCTGCGCGCCCGCACGACTCCGTCGCGCAGTTGGTATCTCGACCTCAAACTGATTCATGATTACTCCACGGTATCGCATCGTTATCATCACACCGCGCCGATCTCCATGTTTTACGCGTTGCGCGAAGCGCTCATGGTGATCGCTGAAGAGGGAATCGAGAATCGGTGGGAACGGCATCGCCATTGCAATCGGATCTTTGTCAAAGGCATTGAAGCGATGGGTCTGCGCATGCACGTCCCCGAAGCAAACCGAATCGCAACTTTGAACACCGTATGCGTGCCTGCGGGCGTTGACGAGGCCAAAGTGCGCAAGGGACTTCTCGACGGCCCCGGCATCGAAATCGCCGGCGGCTTCGGACCACTGGCTGGCAAAGTCTTCCGCATTGGCGTGATGGGACCGTTGTCCACCGAAGAGAACGTCCAGTTTTTCCTGAAGGAGTTCCGGAAAGCCCTGGCCGCACAAGGCCACTCGATTTGATTCGCGGGACTTACGTGTACCAGTTCGTGCGGAGTGCACCTAAATCTTTTCGTTTGGCGGTAACAGATAAGCTGTCTCATCATCCAACGACGGTCCGTAAAGGCGAGAACGATGACACTCAAGTCGGTTGACACGCTTCTTGATGTTCTACATTTCGCCGATAGTCACACGGCGATTGTCGTTCCCGAGCTTGGGATTCATGTCACCTACGATTCGCTACGGCAGCAGGTTCTGACCATGGCGAACGCGTTGGCGTCAGCCGGTATCCGCCGTGGTGACGCGGTAGCCATCGCCTTGCCTAACGGACTGCCGGCGATTGTCAGCTTTCTGGCTGCATCGATCGCCGGAACCGCCGCCCCGTTGAATCCGGCGTACCCCTATGAAGAGTTTCATTTCTTCCTCGGAGACACGAATGCACGCGTCTTGCTTTGCCCTCCGGTTGGCGCGGAATTCGTTCGCACCGCAGCAAAGGATCGCAACATCCCCGTATTTTCCGTGGAAATGAACGAACATGGTGATGTCAGCATGGTGGGCGCTCCCAGTGGAGCCACTGCAACGGAGCCAACGCCGGATGACATTGCTTTGGTTCTGCACACCAGCGGAAGCACGGGTCGTCCCAAACGTGTGCCCCTGAGGCATTTCAACCTCGCGGTATCCTCCGCAAATATCGCAAACACCTATGCGCTTACCGAGGAGGATGTTGCGCTGTGTATCATGCCGCTGTTCCACATTCATGGGTTGATTGGTTCCACCATGGCCACGTTGCTTTCCGGGGGCACCGTAGTCGTTCCCACAAAATTCAACGCTCTTTCTTTCTGGCGGACGGTGCGCGAAAATCGGGTGACCTGGTACTCGGGAGTTCCCACAATGCACCAACTCCTTCTAGCCCGGGCTCATCACAAACCGGCAGAAGCTGACACGCTGCGCTTCATCCGCTCCTGCAGCGCACCCTTGTCGGCCGAACTGATTCACAAGATTGAGGGACTCTTTGGCGTTCCCTTCGTTGAAGCCTATGGAATGACTGAAGCGGCCCATCAAATGACTTCGAATCCTCTGCCTCCGCGGCATCGCAAGGCCGGCTCGGTTGGAGTTGGCATTGGCTTGCGCATCAGCATCATGGACGCCGACGGCAATCATCTCGGCACCAATCACCGTGGCGAGATCGCGATCCAGGGAGCAAATGTATTTCGCGGATACGAAAACAATCCGGAAGCGAACGCTCGTGCTTTTGTGAACGGATGGTTTCGTACCGGCGATCAGGGATTTCTCGATTCCGATTGCTATTTGCATTTAACCGGCCGCATCAAAGACATCATCATCCGCGGCGGCGAAAACATTGCCCCTCACGAAGTGGATGAAATTTTGCTGAGACATCCGGCGGTCGCGGCCGCGGTCACGTTTGGCTGCATGCACCCTACACTCGGCGAAGAAGTCGCTGCTGCCGTAGTTTTGCACGAACGCCATGGTGCCACCGAATCCGAACTCATCAAGCACTGTCGCGCGCATCTGGCCGAATATAAATGCCCGAGGAAGATTTATCTGGTCGAGAGTATTCCGACCACCGCGACCGGTAAGATTCGTCGGCGCGCGGTTGCGGCTGTGCTCACGGGCGGGAACGAATGAAGTTTCTGATCGCGGGGGCTGGCGCCATTGGAGCTTACATCGGTGCGCGCATGGCGCAAGCTGGCTTCGATGTAACTCTCTTCGCGCGCGGGCCGCATCTTCGTGCCATGCAGGAGTACGGCGTGCAGGTAAAAAGTGACGACGGAGATTTTGTCGTGCGGCCCGCAGTCGCCGGATCTCTAAAAGAAGTCGGTCCTGTAGACGTCGTTTTCCTTGGCGTGAAGGCCCACGGCCTGCCACAGCTTGCTCCCCACTTGAAGCCGGTGCTGGGGCCTGAAACTACGGTCGTCAGCACTCAGAACGGAATTCCCTGGTGGTACTTCCAGGGCTTCGGTGGCGAATGGGAAGGCTTGCGTCTTGAGCGCATCGATCCCGGTGGTGTGATCTCCTCTGCGATCGAAGCGTGTCGCGTGGTTGGATCCATCGTCTACTTTTCGACCGAGATTACGGCGCCAGGAGTGATTCAACATATCGAAGGCAACCGCATTAGCCTCGGCGAACCCGACGGCGCCCGATCCGATCGCCTCCGTCGCATTGCTGAAGCGCTCGTCGCCTCCGGATTGCGCAGCCCGGCCACCACTCGCATCCGGCAAGAAATCTGGGTGAAGGTTCTCGGCAACGCGTCGCTGAATCCGGTAAGTGCGCTGACCCGCGCGACGCTCGTGCAAATGGTACATGACCCGGGAGTGTGTTCAGTGATCCGGAACATCATGCAGGAGGTAGAGGAAGTTTCGCGCAAGTTGGGGATGGAATTGCCGGTCTCGGTCGATCAGCGAATTGCCGGCGCGGAAAAAGTTGGGCAGCATAAAACCTCGATGTTGCAGGATCTCGAAGCTGGCCGGCCGATGGAATTGGAAGCGCTGGTGGGTGCGGTCGTAGAATTAGGAGAGAGAGTAGGGCTGCCCATGACCTGTACCCGAACCGTGTACAACTGCACGAAGCTACTCGCAGAGCGTGCTGCTCAGCAGCAAACGCAATAAGCCAGTCCCATCAGGCCTTTTCCTTAGTCCAACAAAAATATTGCCCGGGGCTTGACAATGGGGGTATACTCCTCTGGTTCGCTGGTCCACTTATCGGACCACTTGGAGCCCACGTTGGCTACTCCCGTCAAATCCGACTTCGAGACGATTCGAAAGAATAAGGTCTACGAAGAGGTCGCCAGGCAGATCGAACGTCTCATCCTCAAGAAATTGAAACCTGGAGACAAGCTGCCTTCGGAACGCGAACTTGCGGAGATGCTCCAGGTAAGCCGTAGTTCCATTCGAGATGCAATTCGCGGGCTGGAATTGATGGGCCTGGTCGAGCCCCGGCAAGGCGCGGGCACAATTGTTCGCGAAATATCCGCCGACACATTGGTGAATCCTTTTGCCACTGTTCTGAAGCAAAGGCAGGCGCTCGTGAGCGAACTTCTGGATTTTCGGAAGATGCTGGAACCGCCTCTGGCCGCCCGCGCCGCCACGCACGCTTCTCCGGAAGAAATCTCAGAGATGGAAGAGATCCTGCAACGGCAGGAAGGAAAGCTGTCGAGTGGAGAAACGACCATCGCCGAAGACGCAGAATTCCATTACGCCGTTGCTTTGGCTTCCGGCAACAGCGTAGTGCTGAAGGTGCTCGACATTCTTATGGACCTGCTGCGCGAAACGCGCGAACGATCTTTGCAGGTCGAAGGACGTCCTAAGAAATCTCTGATCGGCCACCGCAAAATTCTGGCTGCGATCAAGCATCAGGATGCGGAAGCGGCGAAGGCCGCAATGCGGCGGCACATTGAAGACGTAGAAGAGATCGTGCTCGACGAGTTTTAACCTGCGGGAATTTCTCCGCAGTCCAGCGATTCGCCATCATGTGGGATAGCGATCGCGTTGCGTTGCAGGCGGTTCCTTCCGCCAAGAGTAAAGGGTAGGCCTTCGCGTCTACCGATCTGGTAGCTGGGGATCATTCGTTTGACGGAACTGGGAAATCACACGACCGGTGTTGCCACCGTGTCTCGCAATTCGGACCCCATGGGGATGGAGAAGACGGCGCCAACAATTCTATTGCGCGTAGCCGAGGCTCGCGTCGAGGATATCGGCCACGCGATTGCGCGACTGGCTCCAGCGGATCTGCTGCGCCTCGGTGCCAAGGCCGGCGATGTGCTGAAGATTTCTGGTGCCACGAGCGGTGTGGCAAGAGCCGAGCTTTCGGATGATGGATTCGAGGGCATGATTCAGATCGACGGCACCTGCCGAAGTAATTGCGGCGCAGGATTGCAGGAGCAGGTAACGGTAGCGACCATCGAGCACGCGCAGGCCGTGGCCGTCCGCTTGTCGCCGTTATGGGTGGGTGCCGCACCAGCCACCATTGCACCCGATCGCATGCTCGAGGATCTCGAAGGCGTACCAGTCATTGCCGGCGGCGTGGTGCGGGTGCCTACGTTTGCCAAGGCCGTCAACTTCCAGGTCGTGCGCACGATACCCTCGGGACCGGTCGTCATCGGGAAGCGCACTGACATCCGTGTCGTGGATGGCGAGCAGACCGCGGCTCGTGCTCCTTCCGTTTCGTACGAGGATATCGGCGGCTTGGAGCGCGAAGTGGCGCGGGTTCGCGAAATCGTCGAGTTGCCGCTCAAGCACTCGCGCATCTTCGAGCGGTTGGGAATCCTCGCCCCGAAAGGCGTGCTGTTATACGGCCCGCCCGGCACTGGCAAGACATTGTTGGCTCGCGCGGTAGCGGCCGAAAGCCGCGTGCATTTCATTCACCTCAACGGCCCTGAGATTATGCGGAAGTTTTACGGCGAGAGCGAGGCCAAACTCCGCGAGGTTTTCGAAGAAGCAGCGCGCCACGCACCGGCGATTCTCTTCATTGATGAGATCGATGCCGTGGCTCCCAAGCGTACCGAAGTGGCGGGCGAGGTGGAAAAGCGGGTGGTGGCGCAGCTTCTCAGCTTGATGGATGGCTTCGTTGCGCGCGGCCAGGTCATCGTGATCGGTGCGACCAACATCCCCGAGGTGCTCGACCCGGCGCTACGGCGCCCGGGCCGCTTCGATCGTGAAATTGAAATCGGTGTTCCGAATACGCAGGCGCGGCTGCAAATTCTCAGGATTCACACCCGCGCCATGCCGCTCGCGACCGATGTCGACCTTTTGGAAATTGCCGAGCATTCGCACGGCTTCGTCGGCGCCGATCTTGAAGCCCTGGGTCAGGAAGTCGGCATGATTGCCTTGCGCCGCTTCCTCACCGCCTGCCCGCTTGAAACCGATGGTGCCGCATCGGCGGACCTCGATGCACTACAGGTTACGCGCGAGGATTTTCTCGCCGGTTTGAAGGAAGTCGAACCCAGCGCGACGCGCGAATTCTTCATCGAGAAGAGCACATCCACATTCGCGTCGCTCGGAGGTCTGCATGAGGTGAAGCGCCTGCTCGATGCGGTTTTCGAGCACACCCACGTGCGTGACGAAATTTATGAGCAGGTGGAGCTGACGCCGCCGCGGGGCATTCTGCTGGTCGGGCCCTCGGGCACTGGGAAGACGGCCATGGCACGCGCTCTCTCCGGGGAAAAACAGATTCCGCTCATCGCCATCGATGGCCCGCAGCTGTACTCGAAGTGGCTAGGCGAATCTGAGCGGGCGCTGCGCGAAGTTTTCAAGAAGGCGAGACGGTCCGCACCCTGCATTCTCTTCTTTGACACCATTGATGCTGTCGCGCCCAAGTTCGGCGCTGACCAATTCGGCAGCGACGTCTATCAGCGGATTCTCAGCCAACTCCTGCGTGAGATCGATAACTTGCGGGACGTCAAAGGCGTGATCTTGCTCGGAGCTACCAATCGCCCGGAGCGCATCGATCCGGCGCTTATGCGAAGCGGGCGCTTCGACTACATTCTCCCGTTCGCCAAGCCCGACGCGGCGGACCGTGCGGCAATCATGCGGCTCTGTTGCCGGCGTGTGCCGCTCGCAGCGGATGTCGATTTCGATGAATTTGCCAGCTGCATGGAAGGTTCCACCGGCGCTGATATTGAAAGTTTGTGCAAGAAGGCGACGCTGCTTGCAATTGCAGAATTTCAGGATGGTACTCGCAAACCGCCATTCGTGGTTTTGCGAAGCGATTTCCTCGCGGTCCTTGATTCGGATCGCGGAAGCCCCAAGCAGGTGGCAGTCATCAACGAATGGAAAAAGACGAGTGCAGTGAGCGATGGCGCTGGAGATTGCGCTGAAGCTTCCGATTGAGTTGCATCTACTAGGTAGGACGAGGGTCTGATCATGAGTTACACGGAACTTACAGTTTGGACGCGCGGCATCATTATGGATAAAGAGGGCCGCGACATCGTAAATTCCATCTCCGCATCCGCCCGCATCGAAGGCAAGTACGCGCAGGCGATGGAAAACTACGTCGACAATCCCGATCGCACCAATTGCCCGACGCGCAAGTACTGCCGTGTGAGCGATGACGTGCTCGAGAACGAACTCACTTACGAAAACGAGAATCCCAACATCGTTGTGCTGGTGGAAGGAACGATGGTCAAGGGCTGGGACTACATGCGCGGCATGCCGCCCGGCGGCACGCTGGTGATCAATACGCACTACACGCCCGACTACATGATTCGTTTCGTGCCCCGCCCTGAGCGTCTGGCTCAACTCGTCTGTGTTGATGCCGCTCACCTCGCGGACCACAAGTGGCTCTACTACCGGCTAGGCGAACTCGGCCTCGACCGTCTTTCAACCGAAGGCGCTGCCGAGCGCAGCAAGCTGGTCGCGCCTGATATCGCCGCTCCGCTCATCGCCGCCGTGGTCAAGACGACCGGCATCGTCAAAATGCAGACGATCCAGCCGATGATCGCGAACAAAACCGCATTCGATTTGGCACTCGACCAGTTGCACATCATGAAGCTGAACCCAGTGGCTGCATAGGAAGGATTTCATGTCGACTAAAGGCACACATATTCCCGATCGTCTGAAGATTCCGTTCGCCGGCATAACGCCTGCGCCCTCGCAAGAAAAAGGACAGGACTTGTTCCCCACCGGCAACTGGCGCGCTATCCGGCCCGTTTACCGCGACAAGTTGCCGCCCTGCAACAATGCTTGCGGAACGAACGAAAAAATCCAGGGCTATCTCGACCTGGTGAAGCGCGGCAAATATCTGGACGCCTACGCGCTGATCAAGGAAGACATGCCGTTTCCCTCGGTAACCGGCCGCGTCTGTTACCACCCCTGCGAACAAGCTTGCAATCGCGGGAAGTACGATGAGGCTATCTCGATTCGCGCCGTCGAGCGCTTTCTTGGCGATCTCGGCCAAGCGCTGAAGCATGACGTGGTGAAGCCCGGCAAGCCGAACGGGAAGAAAGTTGCCGTAGTCGGATCAGGCCCGGCCGGTCATAGCGCCGCGTACCAACTGGCGCGCCTCGGCTACAACGTCACCATCCTTGAAAAATCACCAAAAGCCGGCGGACTCAATCGCGGCGGCATTCCTGACTGGGTCCTGCCGCAGGAGGTACTCGATCGCGAAATCGAGCGCCTCGTCGAACTCGGCATCACCATCAAAACGAATGTCGAAGTCGGCAAGGATGTCACGTGGGATGAGTTGAAGAAGAATTACGATGCCGTTGTTCTGGCCGTCGGCCTTACCGAGCCGAATAGCGTGCGTGCCGAAGGTGAGAATAAGGAGGGAGTGCTCTACGGGCTTCCTTTCCTTCGCGATATCGGCATGGGCACTTCTAAGGTCAAGCTGGGCGCTCGGGTTGCCGTCATCGGTGGCGGAAACACGGCCATCGATTGCGCTCGCGAGGCTCTGCGTCAGGGCGCCGTGGAAGTCACCATGATCACCGTGGAGGCAAATCATAAGGAGTTGCCATGCGTCGCTGAAGACCTGCACGACATGCTGGAAGAAGGCGTGGAGTTGAAGCACGGGCGCGCGGTGACCGCCGTGCTCGGCAACGGCAAGGTCGAAGCCCTTCAATTGCATCCGGCGCGCTTTTCTGGAGCGATCAATGCCTCGCCAATCACTGTCGATCGAGAGACCCAGCCTGAGCGTTTTCACGTCGACAACGTGATCATCGCAGTGGGACAGCGTGCGTCGATCAAATGGCTGCCGGATGAATTCAAGACCGAGCGCGGCACCATCAAGATCGACAAGTTCGGACGCCTCGGCGACACCAACTTCTTCGCTGCCGGCGACATTGTGCAACTTGGTTCAGGTCAGCCGCTGATGGTGGTGAATGCGGTTGGTGACGGCAAGCGCGTTGCGTTCAATCTGGATAAGGTGATGCGTGGCGAATCCTTGCAACCGCGTACGATTCCGGTCGACGTCATCTTCGACTTGAATCGCATGAACATGACGTATTTCCCGCACTTTCCTCGCGTCCAGCAGGACATGCTCCCGTCGGTGAGCCGAAAAAAGACCCAGGATGAGGTGATTCAGGCGTTCACGGAAGAGCAGGCAGTCGAGGAAGCAGGCCGCTGTTTCAGTTGCGGCACCTGTAACGCCTGCGACAACTGTTATCTGGTCTGCCCTGAACCGTGCATTGCGCGTCCTGAACGTTCGAACGGCATGTACAAAATTCTGGTCGACTACTGCAAAGGTTGCCGCGTGTGCATCGAGGAGTGTCCTACGGGATGCCTCGAAGGTGTTCCCGAACTCGACTTCGATACCGGCGTCGTGCGCATGGATACGGCATTTGCCATCTCGCCGGGATTGCACGGACGACAGGCGGATGAATTGAGGAAGCTGGGCGACCGAGCGGCGAAGAACATTTAGAAGACGGCGCAGGGCCAGCGTTGGAACTGCGTAGTCCACAGATTGCCGCGTTCGCCATAAGGGCGGACGCTGCGGAGCGAAATATGCAAACGGTTACAGCAGCAAAGAAGAGAATGGTTCGAATCAACGGCTGCGTCGCGTCGGCCCAGGCCGCCAAATATGCAGATGTCGACGTGATTGCGGCCTACCCGATCCGGCCCTACACGGCGACCATGATGGCCCTCGCGCAAATGGTGGCCAATGGAGAACTCGATGCCGAATACATCGTGGCCGATAGCGAGCACTCGCAGCTGAGCATCGCGCACGGCGCGGCGTCCGCTGGGGCACGCGTTTTCACCGGCAGTTCAGGAGTCGGAGTGCAGTTCGCCTACGAACTGTATTCGCCGATTTCCGGTAGCCGAATGCCGGTGCAAATGATGATCGCCGACCGTACTCTCGATCCTCCCGGCGACTTCGGTTCTGAGCACACGGACGCGCTCTCGACCCGCGACATGGGCTGGATTATGGGCTGGTCGTGCGACGCGCAGGAGGCATTCGATAATCACCTGATCGCTTATCGAATCGGCGAGGACCCGCGGGTTCTTCTGCCGCAGATGGTCTGTCAAGACGGTTTCTTCGTCTCGCACATCACCGGCGATGTTGAGTTGCCCGACTCGGGACAGGTGAAAGAATTCCTGCCGCCGTACAAGCATCCGTACCCGCTCGATCCGCGGCATCCGGTTTCGCACGGCCCGCAGATCATGCCGGAGCAGGGTCCGCCACTGCAATTGGAGCGCGCGCGCGCCATGGAAGAATCGATGGCCGTGATTGAACAAGTCCACGACGAGTTCGCGAAGATTTTTGGCCGGCGATACGATCCCTGGGTCGAAGAGTTCATGACCGATGACGCCGAGGTCGTATTTTTCCTGCAGGGGGCTCATGCGGTGACGGCGCGGTTCGCGATTCAGCACATGCGGGATCGGGGATTGAAAGTCGGTATGGTACGGCTGCGAACCATTCGGCCCTATCCAACAGATCGCGTAAAAGAAGCCCTGAGCAAGTTCAAGGTAGTCGGCGTGATCGAGACCAACATGGGCCTTGGCAGCGTAAGCAGCGGCGGCGTCCTGTATGCCGAAGCTGCGGCCGCTCTCTACGAGAGCGATAAGCGCCCGCTGGTCCTCTCATTCATGGCGGGCATGGGTGGCGAGGCGATCGTGCTGAAAGAATTCTACTGGATGACGGAGAAGATGTTGGAAGTGCAGAAACGTGGGAAGATTGAAAAACGCACGCATTGGGTCGGATTTGAAGAGTAGAGGTTTGTTATCTCGGACCGGCAGGTCCGTACTACAACAGTAACGGTGCAGGAACTCCCGCGCCGGGCTACTGGGAGGAATTAATATGGCGACCATAGAAGTCCAGCGGCAGATATTGCCGATTCTCGATAACCCGAATCAGGGCGCGCGCTTTTATAACCCTGAATTGCCGACTTCCGAACCGTTCGTTCCCGGCCACCGCACGTGTGCGGGCTGCGGACCCTCCATTCAATATCGAATGACGAGCAAGGCGGCGGGCGACAATACCATCCTGGTCGGACCAACCGGCTGCATGTATGTCGCGAACAGTTCTTATTTGTGCACGCCCTACAACGTGCCTTGGGCGCATACCCAGATCGGCAGCGCCGGCAGCTTCACCGCAGGCGTAGCCGCCGCGTATGAAGCCATGATCCGCAAGGGCAAGTGGAAGGGCCAGTTCCCGAACATTATCTGTGAGGCGGGTGACGGCAGCGCCTCCGACATCGGTCTCGCGTCCATTTCCGGCGCACTCTACCGGAATCATGACTGTCTGATTATCTGCTACGACAACGAGCAGTACGCCAACACGGGAATCCAGGCATCGTCGCGCACGCCCTACGGCGGCATGACAACCTTCTCTCCTCCCGGCCCGGAAGTTCCGGAAGGAAAAAAACTCTATCCCAAGGATCTCGCACGCATGATGGCGGCCGGCCATCCTCACTGCTACGTGGCGACTGCGAGCGTAGGCTATCCCATCGACTTGATGAATAAGGTTCGCAAAGGCCTCAACCATAAAGGCGCCGCATACCTGATGATCTACACTCCTTGCCAAAAGGGCTTCGTCTACGAAACGCCGCGCTCGATCGATTTGGGCCGGCTGGTCGTGGAATGCGGGCTGTATCCGATGTGGGAGTGGAACCCCGAGAAGCGTGCCTTCGATTACAGCTTCCGTCCAGCGAGCATGCGGCCGGTATCGGAGTATCTGAAGCTGCAAGGCCGATTTGGCCATCTCCACGCCGAGCACATTGCGAACATGCAGAAGTTTGCCAATGAGCAATGGCGAATGATGGGGGTTGAACTGCCTGAGGCTCTGGTCCAGGCGTCAGACGCGAGAAACCTGGTTAACATGGCGGCTGCAGAAGAAGCCGCGACTGTGGCGGAAACCGTATGAACACGAAAGCAACCACTCCTCCTGCCGAGGTAGAAGCGCAGGAAAGCTATATCGTTACCGAAGGTAAGAAACGCGGATCGACTCGCGACGTGCGGCCGGAAGCGGCGTTCGACCGCTACTATACAGTCTTGCGGGTACACGGCGGCGATGCGATCCTCACCGACAACTGGCACACCAACCAGGTGCTGGACCACGCCCGCAATAATTTTGAGGGCGTGACCTTTGCCATGCGTACGCTGGAGGCTTGGGGCGCGATGTTTGAAAATGATCGCCGCGCCTACTACACCGCCGGTGGACGAATCTGGGTCATGGACCTCGAACCCTGCGAAGGCAAAAAACCGCGGTTACCTGGCACCGGCCCAGGTAAGAAGTAGATTGTCGCGCATTTTGCTGATCGACGACACGCCGGAGATCGCCGAGCTGCTGACGTTCTCGCTGCGAGACCTCGGCTACGAGGTAGTCGGGGCGGGCTATACCCCTACGGTGAACGATCTGGTCATTGAGCACCGTGCCGATGCGGTGGTGCTCGATTGCACGGCCTTTGATATGAGCGAGGCGCTTTTCGATAGCTTGCGCCACCATCCGAACCACGCCGAGCTTCCGATCGTCATCATCAGCGACACGCCGGAACAGGCAGATGTGAGCCTCCGTTCCCGGAAGGCGCGTAAGGTTCTGCTGGTTCCGAAACCCTTTACCGGCGCTCAGGTTGGAAGAGCTCTCGCGCAGCTACTTGAATAAATATGCCTTTGTGGAGCATGGACGACTGGCAATTCCTCGAACGCGAGGTCGTCACCGACCCCAAGGGCAGGCAGTGGACGGTAGCTCTGATGGATGTGCTGGGTCAGCAAGGTGATCCCGACATGCCCGACAAGCTGCTGGAGTTGCAGTATTCCTCGGGACGTTACTTCACCTTGATTTACGGGGACGGCGGCGCACTCCAGAGGGAACGCGGCTATGCCTCACTGCCGGAGGCCACCAACGCCTTCGGAAACCTGATGGTAGCTGTGATCGACGGTAGCCTCGACCCCACACAACCCGTGTTTCGGCAGGACCTCGAAGACTAGATCACTAAACGTGCGGTCGCGGCCGGTATTAGTTGCCTACCTTCGCCAGCAGTTCGACGAATTTCTGCTCGCGCTGCGACTGGTCTTTCCCGTCGAGCGCCTCTGCGTGCTGCGTCATGTTCATCGAGCAGAACTTCGGCCCGCACATGGAGCAGAATTTCGCATCCTTGTAAAAATCGTCTTTCAGTGTTTCGTCGTGCATCGAGCGCGCGGCTTCCGGATCGAGCGATAGATCGAATTGCTTGTTCCAGTCGAACAGGAAACGCGCGTAGGAGAGCGCGTCGTCACGGTCGCGCGCACCAGGACGATGCCGCGCTACGTCGGCTGCATGCGCCGCAATCTTATAAGCGATCACGCCCTGCCTCACATCGTCTGCATTGGGCAGGCCGAGATGTTCCTTCGGCGTCACGTAGCAAAGCATCGATGCGCCGTGCCAGCCAATCATCGCCGCGCCAATCGCGCTGGTGATGTGGTCGTAGCCGGGCGCGATGTCGATTACTAGCGGGCCCAGCGTGTAGAACGGCGCTTCATGGCAGAGCTCCATTTCCTTCTCCACCTGAAGCTTAATCTCGTCCATCGGAATGTGGCCGGGTCCTTCGATCATTACCTGGACATCGTGTTCCCACGCTTTCTTCGTCAATTCACCCAAGACCTTCAACTCGGCGAATTGGGCGGCATCACTGGCGTCGGCCAGGCAGCCGGGTCTTAATCCGTCGCCCAGAGAGAAGCTCACGTCGTGCTTCTTGAAAATCTTGCAGAGATCCTCGAAATGTTCGTAAAGAAAGTTTTCTTTCTTATGCGTGTTCATCCAGTGCGCCAACAGCGCGCCGCCGCGACTGACGATGCCGGTAATGCGATTGCGAGCCAACGGCAGGAACTCGCGCAATACGCCGGCGTGGATCGTCATGTAATCGACGCCTTGTTCGGCTTGTTCTTCAATCACTTCGAGCATCAGGCCAATGCTCAAGTCCTCGTTACGCTTTACACGCGAGAGCGCCTCATAGATCGGCACCGTGCCAATGGGCACGGGAGACGCCTGGATAATCGCTTTCCGAATTGCGGGAATATCGCCGCCGGTGGACAGATCCATCACCGTATCGGCGCCGTAATGCACCGAGTGGTGCAGCTTCTTCAGTTCCTCGTCGATGTTCGAAGTGGTCGAGGAATTTCCGATATTCGAGTTGATCTTGCACTTGAACGCGATGCCGATGCCCATGGGTTCAAGCGATTTGTGGTGAATGTTGGCGGGGATAATAGCGCGTCCGCGAGCAATCTCACTGCGCACCAACTCCGGCTCAATCTTCTCGCGCCCAGCGACGAAGGCCATCTCCTCTGTGACTACACCTTGGCGCGCATAATGCATCTGCGACACGTTCCGCGAACCATTCGCAGCAGCCGTTGCCGCTAAACGTTTTTCGATCCAAGCCTCTCGAACTCCCATATTATTTCTCCTGATAAACTCGCTCGCGAAGCCGTATGTCTGCTCGCGTCGGATCCGCATTGGCATGACCGCAGACGGGAAATCGCAGCTAGCGGCCCGGATCCAGATCTCTCATCACCACATGTAGCACTTGGCCGGTTTGTCGCGCATCGCGCTCCGTGACCTTAGTTTTCAGTCCACCACCGCCCTCGGCGTCATCTCGATACGCTCGCGCGACTGCTGGCAGGCGGGCGCACCCTCCGCGAATCAGTCCTGCTCTCTCCGCAACTGCGAGCCGCGTCTCGAACGACCAGTCGGAGATTTTCTCGGCCGGCGCGCCCGAGGCAATCAGCGCACTTAGCCCCTTGTGTTCCAGAGCATCGGTCACGATCGCTTCCAGAATTCCGCACGAGGTGAGCAATGCGGTTTCGTATTCGCCCTGCTCGAGAGCGCTGCGACTATCGAGATAAGCATGCTCGACGATGGGACGTAGTTCGGAGTTGTGAACAAATTCGAAGCGGTGAGGAGGTGGAGCTTCCGATGACGCGGAGATGACGGGCCCCTTATCAGCTTGAGAGAGCGAGGCGACCCCCTGCTCAAGGACGCCTAGCAACCCCTGGACGATCTCAGCTGGCGCTACCCCTTCCACGGCATGACCATCCCCTGATCGCAGCAGAAAAGCCTGGCTAAATGACCGGGCTAGCCAGTGGGCCTTGCTGCCTCCCGACAATTGATTGATGGTAATCCCGCAGTCTTCTTGCCAAACTCTTGTAGCTCCGATGGCAGACACACTGGAAGGATCAGCCGCAAGCAGCTCCCCGAGCTGACGGCCACGGCCGATCAGGCCATTGAGGTGAGAGACGTAGGTTTCAATCTGTGCCCGCAGACTTTCGTTCATCGGCTGCGTTTCCGGCTGGGTGTCCAAATCTGGGGAGTGCGCCTTGCGAGCCGTGTCGTCGCTCGGATTTGAGAACTCTTGACAGTCCGTGGGAAGCATGCTAACTTTTCCAGCCGCAAGTGGTTCGATGACTGGACCAGTATATATCACGGGTTTCGCCGCCGAGCCAAAAAAAGATTCGCCGTTTGCCGGCCACGTGGGGTGGCTGCACTAAGAAGCTGAAGAAATGCCGAAGCCTGCCCTGGCAGGGTGAAGCCGATCGCCGCTGGCAAATCCGGAGGCGAACTGACGTGATTTCTTGGTGAGATCGGCGGACTTTATCAATGATCAACATTGACGGTTTCCAAGTCGAAGTCGATAAGTTGTAGGAAAGTGCTTGGTTCCCTATGTGATTGAATTCCTGACGGAAGTGGAAGCCGACGCCGAACATGTTGGCCGGCGTCAGTTGACACACCCTGCACTCCGCGGGAAGCAAGTCGCGAGGCAACTGGCGTTCTTGCAATGCGCTGTTAACGTATAACGCGCTGTCATGGAGGTAACACCTATGGCTGGATCTCCGGCCGCTCTGATTCACCCCTCACGTATTCCCAATCGTTGGATCCAGTTGATTGCCGGTATCGTCGCGATGATGGCCATCGCCAACCTGCAATACGCCTGGACTCTCTTTACCAAACCCATACAAGCTCACCTTCACGTCTCTTTGCAGGCGGTGCAGGTTACCTTCTTTATTTTCGTCGCCCTGGAAACCTGGCTCGTGCCCTTCGAAGGCTTTCTGGTGGATATGATCGGTCCCCGATTCATGCTGGGTATCGGATCCATCATGGTCGGACTGGGCTGGATTGGGTCCGGCCGCGCAGAGACGATCGGTAGCCTCTACTTCTGGTACGGAGTAGGCGGCGTCGGCGCTGGAATTGTCTATGGCGGGGCCATCGGGAACGCCCTGAAATGGTTTCCAGACTACCGCGGTCTGTGCGTCGGCCTGACTGCGGCAGCTTTCGGCATCGGAACTGCGACTACGATCGCTCCTATTGCCGACATGCTGAAGGTCTCTGGCTACCAGCACACCTTTATTGTGTGGGGGATGATCCAGGGAGTCGTGGTGTTAGCCTCGTCCCTCTTTCTGGCCAGGCCACCGGTCGGATGGACGCCGCCGAACTGGAAAGAGAAAGAAGCGAAGATTAAGGCCAAAGTAAACACCTCGGCCGTCGACATGACACCGCTGCAGATGCTATGCCAGCCGTCGTTCTACATCATCTATGTGATGATGACCATGTTGGCCTTCGGCGGTTTGGTGGTTACCGCGCAGCTTAACCCGATGGCTGCCTCGTACCATGTCGATAAAGTCGTGGTGCTCTGGGGTATGACTGCCCTGGTCATGGCGATTACGGTCGATCGCATCTTGAACGGTTTGACGCGTCCCTTTTGGGGATGGGTCTCCGACCATATTGGGCGCGAGAACGCCATCTTTATCTCATTCGTGCTTGAGGCAGTCGCTGTGTATGCGCTACTCCTGTTGATTGGTCATCCGGTATGGTTCGTGGCGTTGTCCGGCCTGTGTTTCTTTGCCTGGGGCAACATTTTCTCGTTGTTCCCATCCATCACTGGCGACCTCTACGGGAAAAAGTGGGCCACAACTAACTACGGCATCGTGTACACCGCGAAGGGCGTCGCGGCAGCCTTTGCCGGCCCTGGAGCTGCCTGGCTGTTCGCCAAGACCGGTTCATGGACCAAGGTTTTCTGGGCCATGATCGTGTGTGATCTGATCGCTGCGTTTATGGCTTTGCTGTGGCTGAAGCCTCTCGCAGCGCGCGCCGTCCGCGCTTCGAATCAAATGAGCTCAGGTTCTGGCGTCCCTATGCCGGAGAAAGCGCGAGGCGTGGCGTAGCGAATTGAGCGGTGACGGTGGTTGATGGAGGTTGATAGATAAGGGCTCTTTTTTCCCCTCAGGAAAGAGAGCCCTTTCTCTTCTTTGGAATTCGGAACGCCAGCTTCTCAATGCGCGACTGCGGCGAATTCCTCATAAGCCGAGACTCGAAAGCACACTCCCAAGAACTATCGCTTCGCCGCTCGCAGACGTTCTTCCAGGGACTTTACCTCAAGGTTCAATCCCTCGGGGAGATGGCTTCCGAAGTGGGCGAAATGCTCCCGGATCAATGGAACTTCAGCCATCCAGCCCTCGACGTCCACGCTGAGCAGTTCTTCCACATGAGCGCTATCGAGATCGAGGCCGGCTGTGTCGAGATCGGCCACTTCGGGAATACGTCCGATCGCCGTCTCCTTGGCGTGCACTTTCCCGTCGCAGCGCTCAAAGATCCACTTCAGCACTCGGCTGTTTTCTCCATAGCCCGGCCATAGGAACTTGCCTTTCTGGTTCTGGCGAAACCAGTTGACGTAGAAGATTTTCGGCAGTCTTGATGCGGCCGAGTGCTCGCCCATCTTGAGCCAATGCCCAAAATAGTCGCCCATGTGGTAGCCGCAAAAAGGAAGCATGGCCATGGGATCGCGGCGTAGCTGTCCGACTTTTCCGGTGATGGCCGCGGTAGTCTCGCTGCTGGCGGTTGCACCCAGAAAAGTTCCGTGCTGCCAGTTGAAGGCTTCAGTAACCAGCGGAACAATTCCCGCGCGCCTTCCACCGAATAGAATGGCATCGATCGGTACGCCTTTCGGATCCTCCCATTCGGGGGCGATCACCGGGCACTGCGATGCGGGTGCCGTAAACCGCGAATTCGGATGCGCCGCCGGCCGGGGCGTTGCGGGACTCCAGCGTCGGCGCAACCAATCCACCAACTTGGCCGGCTTCTCCTCGGTCATTCCTTCCCACCACACATCTCCGTCGAGCGTCATCGCACAATTCGTGAAGATGGAGTTCCTGGTGATAGTCAGCATGGCGTTGGCATTCGATTTCATGCTCGTGCCGGGAGCGACGCCGAAGAAGCCGTATTCCGGGTTGATGGCGTAAAGCCGGCCATCCGCGCCGAATTTCATCCATGCGATGTCATCACCGATAGTTTCCACCTTCCAACCTGGAATCGTCGGGATCAGCATCGACAAATTGGTTTTGCCGCAGGCGGAAGGAAACGCGCCCGTCATGTATTTCACTCGGCCTGACGGACTGATCAACTTCAGAATCAGCATGTGCTCCGCCATCCAGCCTTCGTCGCGCGCCTGTACCGATGCAATGCGCAGGGCGTGGCACTTCTTCGCCAACAACGCATTGCCACCGTAGCCGGAACCGTAAGACCATATCTCTCGTGTCTCGGGAAAATGGCAGATGTACTTATGCTCCTTATTACAGCGCCAAGTCGCGTCCGGCTGATTGGGGCCGAGCGGCAACCCGACCGAATGCAGTCCGCGCACAAATTCGCCATCCTCGCCAAGGACATTCAGCACGTGGGTTCCCACCCTCGTCATAATGTGCATGTTCGCCACGACGTAAGTGGAATCTGTGATCTCCACTCCGATTCGTGCAATGTCGGAGCCGATCGGACCCAAACTATAAGGGACCACGAACATGGTGCGTCCCACCATCGACCCGGCGAATAACTCTCCCAGCTTCTGCTTCATCTTCGCGGGATCTTCCCAGTTGTTCGTCGGGCCAGCCTCTTCCTTGGTTCGTGAGCAGATAAAGGTTCGATCTTCAACGCGGGCCACGTCGGCAGGATCGGACCGCACCAGGAAGCTGTTTGGTCGCTTCGTTGCGTCCAGAGGGATGGCTGTCCCGCTCAGCACTAGCATCCGCAGCATCGACTCCTGTTCTTCCGACGAACCGTCACACCAGTGAATGCGATCGGGGTTGCACATCCGTGCAACTTCTTCGACCCAACGCTCCAGCTTGGCGTGCCGGAAGTTACTCGACGCTGCATCAACTTCGATTGTGACCGTGGCCATAGTAATGTCTCTCCGTAAAAAACCGCGGATGGGCTCCGATATTGGCGTTGAAGACTTAGATCAGACGAGCATTGCCCACGATTGGATGCCAGACTCGCAGGCGTCGCACAGACCTTAACTCAATCCCACCGGCTCGTATGCCCGTACGGCGCTTTGAGTTGTCGTGGGGACAATGTCATCCCCGCAAGACATGACGCTAATATTCTCTCTCTTTTGTGAAGATTATTCCAGCATAGGGATGCGGCAGTCAGGGCAGTTTGATCCATCCCTTCATTTGATTCCTCCAATGCGCGAAATCAGGTTGGCCCTTCTTTTCCTATGTCGTCACATTCCTTTGCCAAAATGTCACATCGAACCGTGATTTGGATCATTGCGCCATTTTGGGTTTAGGCCTGAAATGAAGTGGTCAGTCATCAGACCATTCAGATGCTAGGCACTGCATCACTCCCGAAGGCCGGTTTCGAAGCCATTCCCCGAAGTAAGGTCTATCAGGAAGTTGCCCGCCAGTTAGAGCGGCGTATTACCGAGGAGTTAAAGCCCGGCGACCTGCTTCCCCCAGAACGCGAACTGGTCCGGACAATGGGCGTGAGCCGCGATTCCGTGCGGAACGCCATCCGGACCTTGGAACTGATGGGACTTCTGGAGCCACGCCAGGGCATCGGCACTGTGGTTTGCAGTCCTGCCGCAAAACCCTCCAATCCTCTGGCGAACGCGCTCCTTGAGAAGCGGAAGATGGTTGCCGAACTCATCGACGTGCGCAAGATGATCGAGCCACCCCTGGCCGCCCGCGCCGCTCTGCATGTCTCTCGCGATGCCATCGCTGAAATGGAAGAGATTCTCGCACGCCAGAAAGCCAAGGTGCTTCAAGGTCAACTTGGGATCGAAGAGGATTCAGAATTTCACTACGCCATTGCGTTGGCATCCGACAACGACGTGATTTTGAAAGTAGTGGATGTGTTGATGGATTTGTTGCGCGAAACAAGGGAAAGCTCGTTGCAGGTGGAAGGGCGGCAGGAAAAATCGCTTGCCGGTCACCACCGGATTCTGTCCGCTTTGAAGTTGGGCGATGCCGCAGGCGCTGAGTCTGCGATGCGTCGGCACCTGCAGGAAATTGAAACTGTCGTACTGAAAAAGCTCTAAGAGAATGGAGGTTGCCAAATGGGTCAGTTATTCGCGGTCGAAGTCATCTACCGAGGAGTCTTCCAAAAGACTCTCGCGAAGAACATTACGCGCGACATCGTTTTAGCCGCGCACAACGAAGGCAAACTGGGCATTTCCTTTGGCCGTTACGGGGATGCTCCTGAACGCAATGGCATTCCAGCCAAGAGTTTCGCAATCGTCGCCAATGACGAACTGACGCTCGAAGCCGGAATGGCGCAATACGAACCGAAACAAGTCGATCTGACCGTGGTTCTCGACGACACGCTCTGCAAGGGCGGAGAGTCCTGGGCTTGGTACGGATTGCAACCGGTGCATCACGCTCTGAAGCCGGGACACACCCTCATTGTTATTTCTCTCGAGGATGCGCCCACCCTGCTCAAGAGCATTCACCGCCGGGAAGAGCCTTACAAGCTGGGAATCATCAAGGGTCTTGCCAGCTTCTCCGGCATGTGGGTCTTTAAAGATGACCACACTGACGTCCGCGTCCTGGGCGCCATCGCCAAGGCGCTACCGGAAGTATTCAGCCTGAAGTCGGTGGAGCAATTCATCAACGAAAAGTTGAAGAGCGCTGTGAAAGTCACGTCGGCTCGCACCGCTTTCGAGCACTTTACCTCAGTTCCGGTAAAAGCTGGAGAAGGTAATCCCGAAGTGCCGTTCAAGTTTGAACTGCCCGGTTGGGAAGATATGCGATCCGGCGCTTCCATTAAAGGTCAGCCCCAGGGCGGCCCTTATCCGGATCCAGTTACGGGCAAAGTCGGAGGCTTCCGTCCGGCCCGCAACGAACTGTTCAAAAAGTACTCCACGCGCACTATGCGGCCGGTCATTAACTTCTCGACCTGCACCAAGTGCACGCTATGCTGGCTGAATTGTCCAGATGCCTCCTTCGACGTCACCGCCGAAGGCACCTATGACGCCAATCTCGAAGCATGCTGCGGTTGCGGCGTTTGCGAAGAGGTTTGCCCGGTAAAGGGATGCGTCTCCATGGTGAATGAGTCGGAGTTCCACGACAACAAGAGTCAGTGGGAAGCCTACGAGACAGACAAAAAAGCCTATTTGAAATGGCTGGAAACCACCATTGAAAAGGCTGAACCGATCGAGAAGCGGTCTCATGGATTCCGTTATCGCGGCCAGTACGCAGAACAGGTCCCCGAGGCCCTGGAAATCGCTAAGAAAGGCTAGCAGCCCAGCGGGCAGCTCGAAGAATTAGCCCGAAAGACAAGGAGATTGAAATGGCGACATTAACACTACCGGTTGAAGAAAAGAAAAAAGGTACTGAGCAGGAAGCTCTGATCACGGGCGCTGAGGCCATTGCGATTGCCTGCAAACTGGCCAACGTGGACGTGGTCACGGCTTATCCGATCCGGCCTTACGACACGGTCATGCAATACATCAGCCAGCTGGTCGCAGATGGCGAAATGGATTGCGAATATATCGTGGCGGAGGGCGAGCATTCTCAATTCGAAATCGTGAAGCATGCGTCGGTTTGCGGAGCGCGTGTGTTCTGCGGTTCGAGCGGTGTGGGCTGGATGTACGCGATGGAATGTTTGACGGTAACCCCCGCGCTCCGCGTCCCCATGATTGCCATGGTGGGCAACCGGGCGTTGGACGATCCGGGCGCGTTCGGCGTGGAGCACAACGACGCTCTGGCCGTCCGTGACCTGGGCTGGATGTTGACCTGGGTTGACAGCGCGCAGGAAGCACTGGACACAGCTTTGATCGCGTATCGTGTGGCGGAAGACCGCCGCATGTTCGTACCTCTGGCCATCAGCTGCGACGGTGCGTTCCTCACCCACTCGCAAGCCTTGGTACAGATCCCATCGGCGCAGCAGGTCAAGAAGTTCCTGCCTCCTTACGACCGCGGGGATCTCCTGCTCCACCCCGACAATGTGATTTCGGTGGCCCCACAGTGTAACGAAGATTGGGTCACGGAGATTCGGCGGCAGAACTACGCAGTCACTGAAATCGCATGCGATGTGATTCGCGAAGTCTATGCCGATTTCGAAAAAACGTTTGGACGCAAGTACGGCAACCCGTTCTTCGAAGAGTATATGACCGAAGATGCGGAAGTCGTCCTGCTAGGCATGGGCACACTCTCCACGCCGGTCAAAGTGGCCATCCGCAAGATGCGCGAAGAAGGCAAGAAAGTTGGCTTCGTTCGTCTACGCTGGTTCCGTCCGTTTGCCGGTAAGGAAATTGGCAAGTGCCTGGAGCGCTTCAAGGCCATTGGCGTACTCGATCGCGACATCTCGTTCGGTTCGCCGGACCTGAGTGGCGTAGTGGCGACCGAAGTTCGGTCCGCCATGTACAGCAACAGCGCTACCAGACCGCCAGTACTGGGCTTCATCGGCGGATTGGGTGGCCGCGAAGTGACCGTACCAGACGTGGAAGCGATGACCGACAAAGTATTCCAAGCTGCAAAAGGTAAGGCGCAACCCCTGACGCAATGGATCGGGCTGCGGGGATAACGCGGCTAACGCGTTTTCCAGAGCCGGAAAGGACAAACAATCATGAGCACATTTGTAGATGAAAAACCGACGCAAGAGCTGGAAGCCTTCAAAGGAGTAAAGAAGGTTCCACACGAGGAGTACTACACGTCCGGCCACCGCACCTGTCAGGGCTGCGAGTCTGCGCAAATCATGAAATTGATGGCGAAGGCCGCAGGTCCCAGGACCATCGTTCTGGGAAGTACTGGGTGCATGTACGTGGCTAACACTTCTTACTATGCCACTCCCTGGGGCGTCCCCTGGATGCATACACAGCTGGGCAGTTCTGGCTCCAGCGCGTTAGGAGCGGCCGCAGCATTCCGCGTCCAGATGCGCAAGGGTGTCATGAAGGACGAGCCCATCAACGTCATCGCGTTCTGCGGCGATGGCGGCGGCGCGGACATGGGTCTCGGAGCAATCTCAGCCACCATGTGCCACCCCGATTACAACCTGCTGATCCTGATGTACGACAACGAGTCCTACGCCAATACCGATATCCAGATTTCCGGGACATCGCCCTATGGCGTCAACACCTCGTTCAGCACGCCAGGAAAAGTAAAGCGGATCATGAATCATCGCTGGAAGAAGAACATGGCTCCGTTAATGATGGTCGGCCATCCCACAGTGAAGTATGTAGGAACCATTTCCACCTCATACCCGCTGCAGGCGATGAACAACGTCCGCAAGGCGCTGTCGATCGGCGGCCCCACCTTCATTCACTGCCTCAATCCTTGCCCCAAGGGCTGGGATTTCGATCCGGTTCTTTCCTTCGAACTGGGCGAACTGGCTGTCAACACCGGCATTTGGCCTCTATACGAGGTAGAAAACGGCAAGTTGAAGCTCTATGGCAAGACCGAACAGATCGCCAGCGGCAGGTTCAAACGTCTACCGGTGCGCGATTACTTGCTCAAGCAGGGAAGGTTCGCGCATTTCATCGATGAGGATATCGATTACTTCCAAAGCAAAATCGATGACATGTGGAACAAGTGGCTGGTGCCGGGAATCATCCCGCTCCAGAAGGACATAGAAACAGCCGAATAATTCGTCGCCCCCTTCTCAAAAAAGGGGGCGCGTTTTTTTCATTGACCCGGATGTTTTCGGCAAAGAGTGCCAGGCGTATTGAGACGAGCAAGTAACGAGCAATTGTGAGAGCTAGGTAGGAGGGCCCGTGGCCACGTATGTGACCTCCTTCGTTTGTACAGAATCCACGATCCCTAATCGTTGGGTTCGGATGCACGCTCGCACGTTTGCGATGGTCGCCATCGCGAACCCGGCTTGCGCCTGCTCGCTAGTCCTCAATTCGCCAGCTTCAAGCCCATACACCAACCTCGTGCCCTCATTCGTCGCCATTCAGTCGGCCCGCTGCAACGATTCCAAACACCCAATATCTGTTTTATCCCCCGCGGGTCGGTCGGATTTGCTATGCATTCGGAAGCGAGTGGCTTCACCGCGGTGCGGTAAAGAATCCGCATTGCTTCACTAGGAGAAAGCACTCATGGCTACCCAAGTTTTAGTTCCCAGTCAGCGAGATACCGCGAAAGAAAGTTACGGCAGCATCGCTGGCAACCGATGGATCCAGTTGGCGTGCGGCATCGTCGCGATGATCGTCATCTCCAACTATCAGTATGCTTTCACACTCTTTACCCCAGGCATGAAGCTGACATTTCCCGGAGTACCTTACGCGAAAATCGCAGCGGTGTTCTCCGCTTTCATTCTTTTTGAGACCTGGCCGATGCCCGTGTCAGGTTACTTCGTCGACAAGTTCGGCATCCGGAAGCTGATGACATTCGGTGCGATTTGCATCGCGCTCGGATGGGTGCTCGGCGGGACCATCGCCAAGTCCCCGCTCGACCTCTACATCTATTACGGGGTGATTTCCGGCACCGGCGCAGGCATCATTTACATTTCCTGCGTTGCCAACGCCTTGAAATGGTTCCCCGACCGGCGGGGATTGGCTGCTGGCTTGACGGCCGCAGGCTTCGGCGGAGGAGCCGCTCTTACCATCATGCCCATTGCCCATTCGATCCACAACATGGGATGGGCGCATGCGATGGCCGTTTGGGGCATAGGCCAAGGCATCGTCGCGATCGCCGCAGCCATGATCCTGCGCCATCCGCCCACCGGCTGGGTTCCAGTTGGCTGGGACCAGAAAGCGAAGCAAGTACGCAAAGCGGTCGCCCAGTCGAAAGTGAACTTTACCTGGATTCAAACTCTGGGAAGGCCCGAGTTCTACTTGCTCTACACGATGTTTTTCTTTGCGACCGCCGGCGGCCTGATCGCCACCGCGAATCTTTCCCAGATTGCCAAGTCTCTCCACGTGAGTGACGCGAAGATTTGGGGTTTCGCGATTGTCCCCTTGGCAGCAACCCTCACGTCGCTCTGTAACGCTCTGTCGAGAATCATTTGGGGCTCGGTCTCCGATCGGTTGGGACGAGAACGAACGATGTTCCTAACCTTCGGTGTCGAAGCCGTCCTGGTATTCCTGGTGACCAAGATAGCCGGAGCGCCGATAGCCTTCCTGGTGCTGTTCTCCTTCATCTTCCTGTTCTGGGGTGAGATCTATTCCTTGTTCTCAGCCACGACGGGAGATATTTTCGGCCCCAAGAACGCTTCTGCCAACTATGGCATGGTGTATACCGCCAAGGGCGCGGCTTCCGTGTTCGCCGGATTCGGAGCGGCTACGCTGGCTGCTTACTTCGGCGGGTCTTTTGCCGTTCCGTTCTACATCTCGGCGGTGCTGTGTGCGATCGCGGCACTTTGCTCCATCCTCATTCTGAGGCCATTGCTCAGGGGCAGGATCGAGAAGGAAGCTCGAGCGGCTGATGGGAAGGCACTTTCAGCTGCACTGGCGCAAGCCTCCACCACCAACGACCTGCACGACGAGCACCATCCCACGGCTGTTGGCCAGTAATCTTTAACTCGGACGGCGGTCGAGGCGTAGCTGCAAAAGTAGTGTGGCTCCGTCCTTGATCGCCGTCCGAAGCGGTTTGCGTTTCCGATTGTGATCAAAACGGTCGACGCGCCTGCAATACCTGGCGCCATTCACTAGAACCCGGAGCCTGGTCCTAGGATTGCATTTTGTTTCGTGCGAGCGCAGGACAAGTCTGCGCCGACCCTAGCCCTCGACTGAAAACCGCAAAGTCACTGTGCCGAGGAATCGGTCCGCGCCGCAGAGCAAGCCAGTTGCCAGCTGCTCGCGGTGACCGCGCTTTCCTGTGTGACCTGAGTAACCTTGTTTCCAGCGCCCATCGTTCCCAGAATAGGACATGACCTGTACAAAGTGCGGTATTGATCTGCCCTATGACTCGCGCTTCTGCTTTAGCTGCGGCCAAGTACTCGGAGTAGTTTCCGTCGGCGGAGGCGCAGCCGCAGCCCTTGCTCCGGCTCCTGCTCCGGCCTCCATTCCCGCTGCAATCCAGGCGCCTGAGCCACATGCTAAGCATGCGATCCGGAGCGGGCTTGGAATCCTGCTGCTGGCGGTCTTGTTCGGCGCGGCGTGGTACGCGCAAGCCCACAGCTCAAATTCGTTGCCCAAAGTGGATGGAGCCCAAGTAACTCAGCCGGAATAGCCGCCGAGTTCCCAACGCTTGCGACAGCGGCAATTCCAGAGGGCGAGCGGACGTGGCTAAGTATTACGCCCGCTCTATTCTGGTGGTCGGTCCACCAGGAACGAGCTCAGCCAAAATCTGTTATCGACGGCGATTGGGGGCAATAGTTTTCGCGTTATTAAAAGGCCAACTATCCCTCCCGTCAATCCGCCCACGCCGATTGATAGAGCGGTATGCCCCGATGAGTGCGATTCCGGCCCACCGTCCCATCAAGTGGAGAGGAGGTCTTGTGCCCAATAAAAGCACGGCTGTCGAGAGCAGAAATGAAACGATGGTTGCGGCCGCTGAAATACTGATTGCATAGAAGCCCATCCGGCGAAGTCTCGGCCAGCAGAGCAACACAACTCCCGCCAGCACGCATAAGATCCACGCGGCAACGATTAGGAAAAATGGCAGCGTGCCAACACCATGTGGGGATCATTTGCCAGCGTCGGTGTGCCAACCCGGATTCGTCCACCGCCCATGTTGCCGAACAAAGATCTCCGTCACCCGCCCCGAGTCTGATGCTCGTTTGCCATCAATTTCCGTTTCCGCGACATAGCTGCTCCAAACGATGGCTACATCGCCAAAGTGCTGCACTTCGGTGCGCGGGAATTCGAGGCGGACCAGCCTACCACCTTTGGCGTGAAATCTTGTAGCCGTCTGAAGCACATCCAACTGATTTTTCCACTTCTCCTCGCCGCCACTCATAACAATGGTCTCCGGCGGCACTAAGTCCTCAAGAACCCTTATGTCACCGGCAAACCATGCTCGCCATACCGCCTCACGCGTGTGCAGTAATTGCTCGTCGTCTGGTTTCTGAGAGGCCAGCTTCGCTCCGCTCAGACTGGTGATACAA
Source organism: uncultured Acidobacteriaceae bacterium (assembly GCA_963782835.1). Taxonomy (GTDB): domain Bacteria; phylum Acidobacteriota; class Terriglobia; order Terriglobales; family Acidobacteriaceae; genus Sulfotelmatobacter. The sequence continues at coordinate 327,754 of CAWALR010000020.1, forward strand.
AAGGCCGCGATAATGATTACTCCGTTCCACTTCCGTTTCATGATGAATCCCCGCCCTTCGTTATAGAGATTTTTTCTCGCTGCTCCGCCTGCAGGCGTCGAGCGTCAGCAGAACTGCCGCGCCCGAAGCCGAGTAGACGGAATAGTCCATCGGCGACTTAAGCCCGAAGGAGATCGCCATCGCGGTCGCAAACATGGCCAGCAGAATCGCGCTCGCGAGCGATACCCATCTCGGCCACAAACCCACGATCAGAAGCACTCCGAGCGATGTTTCGCAAACGGTGGCCGTCCACGCGAGATACGGAATCGTGGCCTTTGGCATAAATGAATTTACTTCTGCCGCATATTCCATGAAATTCGCAAAGTGTTTCAGATCGAGCGTCCCGTTCCACAACCCAAAGCGCCCAGCCACAGCGGAAAGAAAAGCGCCGCCCAGTGCAACGCGTGCGTAGAGGACTCCCGCCCGTTCCCAATTCATACCGTGCAGCTTATCGGCAAAGCTGTCGAGCGTGGTGTCCGAGGAAACATGTGCTTGCTGGTTCATTTTGATGGTCCTTTCGAAGGGCTGCTCTCCGGCACATCTACGCTGAGCGGCGCGTCGTGATCGCAAAGCAAATACGCGACGAGTTCTGCTGGTTTCGTGGAGCTTGCATTGGCGGAAACTAGATGAACACCGTTAGGCGCTTCATAGAAGGTCTCACCCGCCGTGTAAATCTTTTCCTGCTCGCCCTCTATTTGGGTTCGGACAGCTCCTTCCACGATGTAGGCCATTACGGCGCAAGGATGGGAATGTGACGAGGACGCCTCGCCCGGGCCGTAGCGAACTTCCACCAAGACTCCCCTCAGATGGTCACCATCCAGTTTGGGCAGCGGTTGGGAGATCACAATTCGCGCTCGATCTTTCTTCTGCGAAACAAGCAGTGAGTCCTGAGTCGCTGCGAGATGAACTGTCGCTAGCCCGCCGCAAAGGGTCGCCACGACGAAGATGATCCACTTTGTATTTGCACTCATCATTCCTCTCCTCTGGATGTTCCAGGACACAAGCTCAAGAATTTAGAGTCTCGCAATAATGGCCGCCTGCTTTGAAGAAAGTTCACGCCGTGTACTTCACCTGGGCTCTGGGCACGCCGCAGCATCCACGCGCCGGCGATACACACTGCACTGCCGGCGACAGAAAGCAGCGTCACCTTCTCATGGCGGACGACCACCCCCAAAGCAAGCGCGACGCCTGGAATCAGGTAGGTGGTGGCGGAGGCGGTCGTGGCACCGAACCTGCCGGCTGCGACGGACATGACCACGTGCGCCGCCCCCGTGCCCAGCGCTCCCAAAGCAAGCAGGGCGACGACGGGTCCAAGCATCCAGCGCGCACCCACCAGATCATGCAATCCCAACGGCGCGGCCAGAATCAGTGCAACCGCCTGAGCGCGCCAGATCACCGGCAGTGCTCCGTTGCGCCGCTGGAGTGGGGCCGCAATATTAAGCGCCAACCCATAAGAGACGAGCGCGGCCACGATCATCCCGATGCCGGCCGCGCTGGTGTGATCACCGCTGCTGGCCGAGAGCGCCATCAACATCGCTCCAGCCATGCCAATCGCGAGTCCCGCGAACACACGGCGCGATGGCGTCTGGCGCGCGATGACTGCGGCGACGATCGCGGTAAATAAAGGATTGGCGCCGTTCAGCATTCCCGTGAGCGCGGAGGATACATGCCGTTCGGCGAGTGGGAACATGCTCAGCGGAAACGCCAACCACATGACCCCAAGTCCTACGGTTCCCACCCAGTCTGAGCGCAAGATTGGCTTTCGCGCCGCAGGGAACAATGAGAGCGTCCCGAAACCGATAAGAATGCGGAGGAAAGTAACCCCGTTCGGACCGATGGCACGCATCCCTTCCGCGATAAACAGAAACGACGCACCCCAGATCAACCCCGGTAGGACCAGTAGCAACCAGTCCGCTCTTCCGGCATGCGATGCCGCCGATTGCCACCGGCACTTGGCTTTGTCTTGCATGAGCTTTCCCTCGTCTTCATGACGCTACGGTCAAATGGACCTTACGACAAGGTCCATTTAGCGTATTCTTGCTGTACCACTATGACGAAGAAGATCAGTCCATACGAACTGGCGCTTCCCCATCGCCGCCCCGAGGCGCCCGCCTACCAATGGTTGTATGAGGGAGTGCGCTCCGCGATCCTCGGCGGTCGCCTGAGGGCTGGTACGCGATTGCCGGCTACTCGTGATCTCGCCCGCCAGTACGGTTTAGCGCGGGGCACGATCGTGAATGCTTTTGATCTCCTCATTTCGGAGGGCTACCTTGAAGGTCGCGTGGGATCGGGCACTTACGTGACCAAGATCTTGCCGGACCGATTGCTGCATGTGTCGGCGGGGCATCTCACCAAGCCTGCTGCGCAGGAGCAGCGGTGGTCACCGGTCTCGGACTACGGTAAAAGAGCTAAATTATTCGAGGGGTATGAGAATCGGCCGACACGTGCCTTCCGCGCTAACCTGCCGGCGTTAGATTTATTTCCGACGACACTGTGGACAAAAATTACAGTCCGGTGCTTGCGCCGAATCTCGATACAACATCTGATGGGCTGCGGTGCTCTGGGCTACATGCCCCTTCGGCAAGCGCTAGCAGAATATCTCAGCACGTCACGGGGCGTGAGGTGTGTTCCGGAGCAAGTAGCGATCGTCTCCGGCGTGCAGGAAGCGCTCGACGTGACCTCCCGGCTCATGTTGAATCCGGGAGATCGGGTATGTGTCGAAGATCCTGGATACCCCGGCGCCGTCTTCGTCTTCAAGGCACTCGGCGCAAGAGTCTGTGCCGCCGGCGTGGATGGCGAGGGAATCACAATCAGCCAGCTTCCCTCACGCGGAGTTCGCCTGATTTACCTCACACCCGGGCATCAGTTTCCCTTGGGCACCACCATGAGCCTGGCCCGGCGACTCCAGTTGCTGGAGTGGGCGCGACGCGCGGGTGCGATGATTTTTGAGGACGATTACGACAGTGAGTACCGCTACTCGGGGCGGCCGATTCCCGCTCTGCAGGGACTGGATGAGCACGGATTGGTTCTCTATGCGGGCAGTTTCAGCAAAGTACTGTTTCCTTCGCTGCGCCTGGGATATGCGGTAATTCCTCTCGACATGGTGCCTCATTTCGAAGCGACCCTCTCACTCACTTGCCGCCATGCGCCTCTGCTCGAACAACTGGTGCTCACCGAGTTCATCGCTGAGGGTCACTTTGGACGGCACCTTCGGCGGATGCGCGAGGTGTATGCGGAGCGCCTCGGGCTGCTTTTGGAGGAGGCGCGCCTCAGGCTCGCTGGCTTACTGGAAATCTCAGGAGTCGAAGCAGGCTTGCAAACTGTCGGGTGGCTCTGTGGCGGGATGAATGCCGAATCTGCGGCTGCTGCGGCAGCGAAGCGCAATGTGGACGTGATTCCGGTGGACCGGTATAGCCAAGGCAGAATGACGCCAAAAGCGCTCCAGTTGGGATTTGCAGCCTTGGATGTGAAAGAAATCCGTCGCGGAGTTGGGGATCTCGCGATTGCGCTGGAAGATCAGCGGAATCATCGCCGCTCGTGGAAGTCTCGACCGGTGACGTGATCCGCGCGAGGACCCGAAGGAAATCGAAGAACTGTTCACGAAATCGTTCGCCGAATCAACGGCATCAAGGTCTCGATAGCGTGGTCCGTGCGACAAGCCTCGAGGATTCGTGCCTTTCGAAAAAAAGCGCGGACCTGAAAGTATCAGGTCCGCGCTTTTTTTTATTACCAGGCCGTGTTGGTGACCAGGTTATACGCATTCACGCTGCCGAGGCCGGTGGCCATATCCCAGCCTGGGGTCGCGCCGAACGACGGCTGATACGCTGGTGCGCCGGTTGTGGGTTTGATGATGGCCGTGCATTTCCCGCCTTTCCCTCCTCCGCCCGACAGGGTGCAGCTCGGTACTCCGGTATAACCTTGACCTTTGTTCGTCAGAGTCACAGCGGTAACCACGCCAGTGCTTGTGTTGATGGTTGCCGTGCAGGTTGCCTGAGTACCGCCGGCGTAAATGGTGGTGCCGGTGGGTGAAAGATACTTCGACTTGTTCGAGGGCCCGCTGATTTTGCAGGTCGGAGTGCTGGTATAGCCGGATCCAGCGGACTTCAAGGTCAAGCTGCTAATGGCTTGAGTGCCTAAGGCGCCGTTGGTTCCAGATGGCCGGAAGCAATCGGCCTCAAATGCGGTGCCGTTGTACCGGCAGTTGATGTCGTTGTCACCCTGGGTGATGTCGTTGAACACGCAACTATTACCCTTGGTCTCGTTGATCGAGTAGCAGGCGCTGTTGCCGGACTTGCCGAATTCGGTCTTGGCGATGGAGTAGTAAGTGGGATTAGGATTTCCCGCCCGAATGCCCCACTTCTGGTCCACCAGGGCTTGAATCGCGGCCATGGCGGGCGAAGAGGCCGAGGTTCCGCCTACTCCAAACCAGGTACTGGGAGCGCCTGTGCATGGCACGCCTCCGCTGCTGCTGTCCGATGCGCAGATGATGATGTAGTGCCCCCAGACGCCGTTGCTGGCAAACAGCGATACGTCCGGGACATCGCGCACTCCGTCAGCCGGATTGCCGAAGATGCCCGATTGCCAGGAAGGTTTGGCGTAGCCCTTGCACGTCGTGTCCTCGACGTAGGCGTAGGTGGCATTGCCCGCGCCCGTGGCGCAGCCGCTGGGGCCGCCGCTGCCGGCACCGGTACTCAAGAAATTAGCACCGGCACTGCTGTTGCAAAAGCCGGTGCTGCCATAGGGGGCGCTGAAGCCTTCTACGGTGTACGCTAGATAGCTTGCGCAAGAGTCGTTCCATGGAATTTCCGGGATGTAAGATTTAGCCGAGCCATAGGTCGAGCTGTTTGTGGAGTTCCAATAGGTGCTCTGAGGAAGACCGCCTTCCAGGGAGTTGTAAAGATCCTCGAAATCCGTGCCGCCCACTGATACGTTGTATACGCTCTCGCCCCATCCGGTGATGCCAATCCCGGGGTACGCGTAAAGATTACCGTTCGTAAAATCGCGCGCACAAACGGAGGCGCCGTCATCGCCGGATGAAACAAACACCGAGACGCCCGCCGCAGCCGCGGACTGAAACGCCGATTTAAAGGCGGCGTTGGTGCTGGCGCCGCTGATGACCTCACAGAGGCCGTAGCTCATGCTGATGATCGGGGGTGGGCTGCCGGCGCTCACCAGGTTTTCAATAGCGACCAGGGCGCCGAAAGTGGCGAACGAGGCGCCATCGGTACAAGAGGCCAGTTCCACATTCGCGCCCGGCGCAATCGCCGTTACCATTTCCACATCCAGGTCGGCTTCAATGTCGTCGCCGTTGGTGCCGGGATTGGTGCAGTTTCCTGCCGAGTTAGGATGGACTGTGGTCAGAGTGCCTCCATACGATGTGAGGCCGAACGTCTTCTGGTAGGTCGCCCAGTCGGTGCCGTAGGAGTTGGTATCTTCAACAACCACCACGGTCTCGCCTTTACCGGTAAAACCCGCGGTATATACCGGGCTCACGTTATAGATGGTCTGGAAGTCGGCAGGCACAAGAGCATAACAGTCGGCGCCGCACCCGGCGAAGGTGTAGTTCGTGCGGCGTTCGTTCATCGCGTGGGGCTTGAAGTTGTTCATCGAAACGACACCGACGACCGCCTGCGCGAGGGCCGCCGGAATTTTCGGATCGCTCATGTTAGCGAAGTGCTGCTTGCCCTTCACCTGGAGTTCGTGGATCTCGGTATGAAAAGCCTGGCTGATTTCGCCAGCGTTGCCGGAGAAGTCCATCACCATGTGGTTGGGATATACATAGCCGACCGTGAAACCGTGCGACTCCAGCCAGTTCTTGATGGTATCGATGTCCTGCTGGGCCACTCCGTATTTCTCCCCCTGTTCCGCTGCCGTTATCCACTGGCGGAAGTTGGGCGACGACTTGTCGGTAAGCGAGTCGATGTGCTGCTCGAACTCGCGCTCGAGTTCAGGTGCGCGCTTCAACTGCAGCAGCATGTGCTCCACCGGGAAGCTATCGGGTAAACGTCCGTGATCATTCGCAGCTTTGGCCTCCGGGCGAGTGTTGCCAGCGAGTGTCACCAGCTGGCCCTCATCGATCGGTTCCGTAATGAGGATATGGCTGTTCGATGCCCCAAGCACGCGGGCAGCATAGCGTGAGCTCACGGCGAGGCTGACGGCTACAACTGCCAACAAGACACACATTTTCTTGATCATAGATTTCACCTTGAGGTTGCTAACGGTAGAACTCCCACGGGCAGCCTTATTCGGCCGCGGAGAATGGCAGCCATTCTATACCGGTTTCCGGCGATTGCGACAAGACGGGACGAGAATATCGGATTGCCGAAAAAGACTTAGTCCAAACGGGTGACTGCGAGGAAGGCGGCGCGGCGAGGCAAGGGTACTCCAACCCCGAGTGTTCTCGTTCGGATCCCTCTATTGTAGGTACGTACCCTGTTTGAGGGATGACAGTGTCCCCAATGAACAGTACGCTGGCCGCAATCCTACTTGGTAGGGCTACCTGCGTCATCGCCTGAAGGACGTAAGCCTAGAGTAAAAGGTCGAACTGTCTCCCAACCGACGGCTGAAATATCCCAAATGGCCGTCTTCACCCAAATTGGTTTTCAGTCACAAGCTTCAGAGGAGGAAACCACGTGGGGCTAGGCGTAGCAATAACATCATCGGCGCAAGCTCAGACTTTCATCTCCCTTTGCAAGGTTATCGAAGCAGGATCGGCGTCGAGGAAGTCGTGCTCCGGAGCTGCCGCCAAGCCCGCCTATAGCGATCCAATCAAAGGCGAAGTTCCCGGGTCTGGACCTGACACACAAAATCGCGTCGCTCTGCTCACAACCCGCGGTCAGGAGGCGGCCCCGCGCGTGGACGAGACCGTCCTTTGTAAACTTTACGGCTTGACGCGCGCCGAGGCCGCGCTGGCAGCAAATCTCTTGCAGGGAAAATCAATCGAAGAAGCCGCGGCGGAACTCGTCATCAGTCATCACACCGCGCGCACTCATCTGAAACGTATTTTCATGAAGACGGACACGTACCGTCAGGTTGAACACGACACACGAGCGCTGGCGGTGGGTCTGTAGACAGGCGGCAACCGCACACTGTGATAAAAGCAAAACTGGCCTCGATCCAGCACGTCATCGCTTTTCGCGCAAGATTGCACGACACTCCTGCTGAAGCAGCGCAAACAGCTCCTCCATGTGCTCCTGGCGCGTACGGAAATTCACCGGATTGATTCGAAACCAAGCTTTTCCCTTGAGTTCGGTTGTTGAAATCCAGAAGCGACCGCTCTGCTCCACTCGCTGCGCTACTTCCGCATGCAGCCTCTTCGAATCGGCCTCACTGGGCTCTGCGCCTTTATAGCGGATGCAGATCGCCGACATGGGTGGGACGCTGGCTGGCTCAAAGTCAGGGTCTTTCGCGCTCAGAGCGTAAAGGTGTTTCGCTTGGCGCACGTTGTTGTCAATCCACTCCCCGATCTGACGGGCGCCATATCGTTTGAAACTCATCCAGATTTTCAAACTGCGAAACCGCCGCGACTGCTCGAATCCGTGAACATAATATTGATAGCGTTCGTTCTCCTGGTCGAACTCGTCGGTCAGATACGATGGCTTCATGCCGAAGGATGCGGTGAGCCGGTGCTGATCTTTCACCAGCACGGCGCCGGCATCGAGCGGAGCATAGAACCACTTGTGAGGATCGATGGTGATCGAGTCGGCGAGCTCAAGCCCGCGGTCGCGCATCGGCCAGTCGTGAGAGAGTAGCATCCCGCCACCGTAGGCGGCATCCGCATGTAGCCACATACTTTCGCGATCGGCGATCCGCCGCAATTCGGGGATATCATCAACCGCGCCCGTATTAGTGGTTCCAAACAGGCCCACCACACACATCGGCCGGACGCCATCTTTCTTGTCCTTCGCGATCGCTTCCTCGAGTGCATCGAGCCGAACCTGAAATGCTGAATCTGTGGGCAGCAGGCGCAGAGCGTTTCGTCCCAGACCGACACAGTCCACGGCTTTGTCAATGGAAACGTGCCGCTCCTCCGATACGTACACCGCCCAACGTTCGCGTATGCCGTCATACTGTGCGTGATCGCGCGTCACCGCATCCCGGGCGAGCTTCAGTGCGATAAAGTTCGCCATCATTCCGCCGCTCGTCAGATTGCCGCCGGCGCTTTCGCCGTAGCCGCCGAGGTCGGTGAGCCAGCGCACTACTCTTCGTTCCATCGCCACTGCCGATGGCCCAATTGAATATGCGCCGACGTTCTGATTGATGGCGGAACAGATGAAGTCTCCGATCACACCTACGGGATTTGGTGAAGGCGTGATCAGTCCCATATAGCCGGGATGACCGACGTTCGTGCAATAAGGCAGCATCTTGTTCTTCAATTCACCCAGCACGCTGTCGGCTGAACTCTGGTCCTGCGGCAGTGGCTCGGTGAAGAGCCGGTTCACCACGCCTGGTTCCACGTCAGGGAATACGCGTTTTTCCTCGATATGATCGAAATAGTCTGCCATGAGATCGACGACCTGATGGCCCATGTCACGAAATTCTTTCCTGTCCATTCGCAATCACCTTTCGGTATTTTACCCATCGGCTCGGAATATCCGCCCTCGGCCCCTTGCTGCCCTTGCGCAGACCGGTGGAATCGATCTCCAGTTATCATTACCGGATTCGCTGTCTCCGGGTCGATAAGATGAATTAAGGATTGCATGAACTGAAGATCGCGAGGTCCTCATAATCTATGTATCGCGACAACGCACATTTGCTTCGCTTCACCTTGGTAATTCTGTTCGCGTTTGGATTCGTGTCGGCTGCGATCGCGCAATGGGCTCCGATGAACCCGGTAGTTGCCCTCCAGCCACGGGCCGATGGCGTCGTCTTCACCATGAGTTCTGGGACTCTGCGCCTGCAGGTTTGCTCAGACTCGATTGTGCATGTGCTCTACTCTCCGAGCGCGGCGTTTCCCGCGAACCGTCCTGATCCGGTCGTGATCAAGACGAATTGGCCAGCTACAAAGTTCGCCATGCAGGAGAACGCTGACGAAGTCACACTGTCTACCTCGCGGCTGAAGATCGTCGTCACTCGCAAGGATGGCGCCATTACTTATCGCGATCTAGCCGGCAAGCAACTGCTACAGGAAGCCACGAGGAAACTCACCCCGGTGAAGGTAAACGGTGAGGATACTTATCATGCCGAGTCCTTCGTGAACATCTACGGCTCCCGCGAAGCGTTCTATGGACTCGGCCAGCACCAGGCCGGAGTCTGGAACTATCGCGGCGAATCGGTCGACATCTCACAGGACAACAGCAACATCTCTGTGCCTTTCCTGGTGTCGAGCAACGGCTATGGAATTTTTTGGAACAACGATTCCCGGAGCCGCTTCAACAACCGTTTTGCCAACTATCTCTACATCAGCTCGGAAGTGGCCGATGTCATCGACTACTACTTTTTCTACGGTCCTGATCTCGACAAGGTCATCGCAGCCTATCGTGAACTCACCGGGCAGGCGCCTTTGTTCGGCAAGTGGGCCTATGGTTTCTGGCAGTGCAAGAACCGCTACAAATCGCAGGAGGAAATTCTCGGCGTCGCACGCAGATATCGCGAACTCCACATCCCTGCCGACAACATTGTGCAGGATTGGTTCTGGTGGAACCGCAAAGGCGAATTCGTTTTCAACAAAAACTATCCCGATCCTAAACGCATGGTCGATGAACTGCATCGTGAGAACTTCCACCTTATGGTTTCCATCTGGCCATTCTTCGAGCCGGGATCGGCCAATTACGATTTCATGGACAAGAAAGGATGGTTTATCGACAAGTTCAAATTCGCCAAGCCGCCATATCACACCGATGCTATGGCGGTGTATGACGCCACCAACGCAGAAGCACGCAAATTCTATTGGGATCAGGTGGACCAAGGTCTTTTCAAGATCGGTGTCGACGCCTGGTGGATGGACACGACGGAGCCAGAGACCGAGGGCCAGGAAGAAAACATTCAGCTCGGCCACAGGTTGGCAATCGGCAGCGGCGACCGGTACGTGAACGTCTATCCTTTGTTGGACACCGCGGCCGTGTATGACGGGCAGCGTGCGTCGTCCGACCAGAAGCGCGTCTACATTCTTTCGCGCTCCGCCTTCGCCGGATCCCAGCGCAACGCGGTAACCGCATGGTCGGGCGACATCAATTCCGATTGGCTCAGCTTCCGCCGCCAGATTCCCGCCGGTCTGAACTTTGCTCTCTCCGGAATTCCGTACTGGACTACTGACATTGGCGGCTTCGTCTCCGGCGATCCCGACGACCCGACCTATCGCGAACTCTTCGTACGCTGGTTTCAGTTCGGCACGTTCAGCCCCATCCTGCGCGTTCACGGTACTCGTAAGACTGATCAGAACGAACTCTGGTCGTACGGACCCGACGCGCAGAAAATTCTCGTCAGCTTTGATCGATTGCGTTATCGCCTGCTGCCTTACACTTACTCGCTCGCCTGGAAGACAACCAGCGACAGCTATACGCCCATGCGCCCGTTGGTAATGGATTTTCGATCCGATGTACGCGCTGAGAATACTGGGGATGAATTCATGTACGGTCCCGCGTTTCTGGTGAGCCCGGTAACCGAGCCGGCAGCTACGAGTCGCCGCGTCTATCTCCCGGATGCGAAGTGGTACGACTTCTGGAATGGCGTGTCCGTCCATGGAAAGCGCGAGATCACAGCGGAAGCGCCGCTGGATGAGTTACCGCTCTACATTCGCGCCGGTTCTATCGTTCCCTTCGGCCCTGCTGTCGAGTGGTCAACGGAGAAACCCGCGGATCCGATTGAGTTGCGCATTTACCGCGGCGCGGATGGCGAGTTCACGCTGTACGAAGACGAGAACGACAACTACAACTATGAGAAGGGCGTCCACGCCACGATCACATTTCGCTGGGATGATGCGAAACGCACCCTTACCATCGGCGATCGACAAGGCGAGTTCCCGGGAATGCTAACCAGCCGTACGTTCCGCGTCGTTCTCGTAGGCGAGAATCACGGCGTTGGCATCGCGCCTTGCGATACCCCGGACAAGGTCGTGCAATATTCAGGCAGGAAGATTGTTGTTACGGAATGGCAACGGAGATGAATGCGATTAGGCGATTCTATCGCTTGGATCGGCCAGGATTCGGTCCGTGCAACATGTTTACTCGGGATGGATTTCCACGTAATCGAGTGGCGCTGCTTCGGCGGCGTCAGGAAAGCCCTCGATGCGCAATATGTCACCTGGACGCAACGCCAAGCCGGTAATATGGCGTCGAGTGGACGAGTCACCGTTGGGCGCTGTTGCGGGTAGCGATAAGTCGGCAAGCCACTCGTCGACCAACTGACTTCCCACAAAGACCTCGTACTTTGACACGCCGTTATTCTGGTCGAAGTATTCAACGTCAAGGTTGTACCAGCCTTTCCTGCCGGCAAAGCGATACTTTGCGGTGCACGGTTGGGTCTGAACACACAGAACAGCTTTTCCTCCTGAGGCGTCTTCCCAAGGCGTCACGTCGAATCGGATGTAACCTTCAAGTTCCATGGACTCGGCTTCGATCCGGTGGGGATGGTTTCCAATCCGGCCGCTCGCATCCGGTATGCCCGAGATCTGATGGAACCAGTCATTGATCGCATCCCGCCAAACGATTGCGTGCCCGGACTGGTAAGTGAGTTGAGCAAGCACATCGTGAAAGCGTTCGTCATCCACGCGGCGGTGCAGGGACGTCCATTGCGAGACGAACTCTGTTGTTTTCTCGGCGCCAGTGTAATGTGAATCGTAAATCGTCTGAATCACCGTTTTTCCGGAGTGCAGCTTGTATGTGTATGGTACGTGGTGAAAGAACAAGACTAAGTCGTCAGGCGTGTTGGAGAGCGATTCATAGATCTTCCTCACCTCCGGGGAATATTGCCCCACAAAGCCCGTGCCTGTGGCGACAGTTCGATCTACGCCGACCGCCTGTCGTTCGGCGCGAATCCATTGGCCCCAGCCGTTGCGTTCCTGGGATTCGGGCCCCGGTCCGTAGTGACTGCCCAGAATGAAGGTGAGCGTTTGCAAACCGAGCACGCCCGTGTAGCTCTCATATGCCTTCCACGATGCCAATTGGATGCTCGAAATTGTTTCGACCACGGCGGTGTCGTTGCCGAAAGTGAGTCTGGTCCATTCTTCGACGATGGCTTTTGCGGTGAGATCCGGATTCCAAGCGAGCCTTCCGAATCCGAACAGGTTGGCCATCGCCAAGTGATTTCCCAACCAGTTCTGATCGAGACCCACGTTGACGACGCCGATATATCCGCCCGTGGGGCGATGGAAACTGTTGCCGGCAACAATTTGTTCTACGGAGGTCGAGCGGCCGTAGACGCGCAGGTCGAAATCAAGAATCTCCTTCCACATCGGGACGAGGAAACAGGTGTGCCGCTGCTGGCCGGTGTACTCCTGTGTAATCTGCAACTCGATTCCGGTATTCGTGTGAGAAAGGCCGCCAAACAAGGGAGACACCGGCTCGCGTACCTGAAAGTCGATGGGGCCATACTTAATCTGAACGATTACGTTCTCATCAAATCTGCCGTCCAGCGGATGAAAAATGTCGTATGCGGCTTTCGCCCGGTCATTTCTTAGGTTGGTCCAGTCGAGATGGTGGTCATAGACAAAGGCACGGTAGAAAACGATTCCGCCGTGCGGTTTGAGGGCTCGAGCAATGACATTGGCTGCATCCGCGGCGGTGCGCCCGTAGAACGAAGGACCAAGTCGTCCTTCAGAATCGGCTTTCACGACCACGCCGCCGAAATCCGGGATGGCGCGATAGACTTCGCCGAACTTCTTGTGCCACCAATTTGCGACGCGAACATCCAGGGGATCGAAAGTATCTAGGCCACCAGTTGCCTTGGGCAAACTCATGTCGATGGCGACTCCAAGTTGAATTCCCCACGGGCGAAAGGCCTCCGCTATACGGGCAAGCTGCGGAATGAAATCCGGATCGAGGATGTGCGGATCGGCGTTGACGTTGTTGACTGTGCAACCGTTGATGCCGACCGAGGCCAGCAGGCGCGCGTATTCGGAAACTCGAGTGAGAGTGGAGCGGACGCTACCGTTTTCGAAAAAGATGGAGCGTCCAGCGTACCCGCGTTCAATCGTGCCATCGAGGTTGTCCCACTGATTGACCCAACGGACCGGAGCTGAGGGTTTCTGCAATTCGTTCAGCCGGAAGACATCTTCCTGCCTCGCGATCCGGCTGAGGAAACCGAAGACTCCATACAGCACGCCGCGGTCTGTAGCCCCCGTGATGATGATGCAGCGGAAACCGCTCACTTCGTGGGCAGTCAGCCAGAATGCGTCCCCACGCAAGCCTTCGATTATCTGCAAAGCCGGGGCAATCTTCCGAAGTTGTTCGACGGTTCCGATTACGATGGCGCTTTCGGTGGGGACGCCCAGGGCAACGCGAAGAGTCCTCCCCAACATGCCCTTCAGGCCGCTTACGAGTTCGGCTTGAGCCGTGTTTAGTACGAGTGTGTCGCTGAGCGAAAAAGTAGTAGCGGGCAGGGCGCGATAGCGCTTGGCGAAGGGAGACTGCAGTCGAGCGTAACGGAGCCATGCATCACGGCCGGTTTCCGCGTGACCAGTCGCCGCAGCGCAGAGGGAACATGCCAGCACAAATACAATATGACTTGTTGTTTTCAAGTTTTCTTTGAAATTCTTTCGGTGGACGGATCACTTGAATCATTCTATACAGCGAACGTAGTCGATAACCAAAACGTTAACGTACACGTAAAGAGAATATTGTGGCACAATGGGGCATGCTGAAAAGCGAGCCTACGCTGCGAATCAATATTTTCGAGCCCGGGAATCCGCGCTGCTCGGTCTGTGGACAGGAGTTTGGGAGCGAGGGATTCGCGAAGAGCTTGATCGAAGCCTTTGCTCTTCATGTCCGGCGCCGGCACACGCAGCATGACATGAGCCGAGGAGTTGTGCGTGGGTATGCCAGTCCAGTGGGTGCGAGGATCACCCGCGCCGGGACGCAGCAGCGATAGTTCCTGTGTAGATTTTCTGTTCAGCAATTCTCCTCTCCAGCCTCCTGGAGCAGTTACAACTTGCCGGCCGGTTCTTTGACGTTCAGGATCTGGTCGGATGCCACATCCCGCAACTGCTGGACCGTACCAGATGGCCATCGGATTTCGACCAGATCGACTGATGTGTCTGCCCCCAATCCAAAGTGAACCGGGCCCGCGCTCGACGAAGCATAACCGGCGGCCGTGGACTTGTGGTCATACTGGGTGCCGCTCCTGGTCACCACTCTGATGCGCGCTCCGATTCCATCGCGGTTGCTCTTCGTCCCCTGCAGCTTGATCTCGAGCCAATGATTGCTACCCGGGCTCTCATTCATCCAAATTTCCGCTGGAGCCTTCAGCGCACTTACAACCACATCGATACGCCCATCGCCGTTCAGATCGCCGATGGCGGATCCACGGTGCCGGGCAGGAGGACGTGAAGTCAGTCCGGCTTCTGAGGTCAACGCGGCGAACTTGATGCCGCCCAAATTACGGAAGACCGTGTTCGGCTGCTCAACTCTGATGCGCGGCTCGGAAAGAAGCGACTGAACATGACCGCGTGAAACAAAGATGTCCTTCCAGCCGTCATTATCAAAGTCGGCAATCGTTGGGGAATAGCCGCCCATCGGCAGGCTCAGCACGGTCATGCCACTTTGTTCCGTTACTTCAACGAAGGTTCCTTCGCCGGTGTTCCGATAGATCGGAAATGTTTCGTTGTCGAGGGCGACAATCACAATGTCGGGATAGCCATCGTTATCAAGGTCGCGGAAATCGACGCCCATGCCGGAGATAAATACGCCGTCTTCCCGCAAAGCTACATTGGCGTCGAACCCTACCTCCTCAAATGCGGCACCTTTATTTCGAAAGAGCCAATTGAATTCTTTATCGTTCGCAATGAAGACATCCATTTTTCCGTCCACATCAAAATCTGCGGTCGCGCCTCCCATACCTTTCCCAGGGTGAGCCCGCAGACCCCATTCCGCGGACGCATCCCTGAAAGTGCCGTCTCCGTTGTTGATGAAAAGCTGGTTGGGAGTTGGCTTGTACATCTTTGGATTGCAATAGTCGGGGTGGCCGTCGATCGGGCACGAGGGTTCGCGCTTGATATCCCACTTCATGTAATTGATGACCAGAAGATCCAGCAGGCCATCATTATTCACATCGACCCACACCGCGCCCACCGACCACAGCGGCCCATATTCAGGGTCAGGCTTATTCAGTCCGGCTTTGGCGGTTACATCCGTGAACGTACCGTCTCCGTTGTTGTGGTAGAGCGTGTTCTTGTACACACCGGCGACGAAGATATCTTCGTACCCATCGTTGTCATAGTCGGCAACCGCGACTCCGATGTCATAGCCACTGCCGGCCAGGCCCGCTTTCGCAGTGACGTCGGTGAAGTGCCCTTGGCCATCGTTCTCGAAAAGACGATTGGAGTATTTGGGAGACGACTTGCGAAGAGTGTTGATGTCGGCTCCATTGGTGAAAAATATGTCGAGCTTGCCATCGTTGTTGTAATCGAAGACGGCCACGCCTCCGGCCATGGTTTCTGGTGCGTGGCGTTCCGGAGTCTCGCAGCTGTCGAGTTCGAAAGCAATCGGCTGGTACGCGAACTGAATGGGACTGACGCCGGTTGAATGATTGGCGGGCAGGGTTCGTTGTGTTCCGGTCTTTGGACCTTTTGGAAGACTAGGATTTTGGGCACACAACGGCGTTGATAAGAATCCGGCGGAAATTGCGCACGCTACTCCCCAGTGTCTCCACTCCATATCGTCAAATTTGAATGGTGCAAGCAGCCGCACCGGCCGCGAATTCGAGAAACTTCAATGTTATGGATCTCTAGTCCGGCAGCATTCGTTTCCCTTTGATCTTAAATCCCGCTTCCACCTGCGGAGCAGCCGTTCCCGGCTGTCCACCTCCAACAGTGATGCGGTAGGCTCCGCTGGCAACAATTCGATCTCCCTTATCATTTACCTCGCTCAAGTCGCGTTCGTCCAGTACAAAGTGGACATGCTGAGTATCGCCCGCGCCTACATGGATTCGCGTGAACCCGCGTAGGGCGCGCAGCGGAGCTGCTGGAGACGAAGGAAATCTCAGATAAAGCTCTACGACTTCGTCGCCCTCTCGCGGGCTCGTGTTTCGCACGTCCGCGTCCACGCTCAGAGAATCACCGGCTTTCAACGTGGTGCTGGAAAGTTTCAAATTACTGTATTCAAACTTGGAGTAACTGAGCCCATAGCCGAAGGGATAAAGCGGCTGCCCTTCAAAATAGCGGTAAGTGCGGTTCTTCATCACGTAATCTTCAAAGGCCGGTAACTGATCGACGCCCTTGTAGAACGTCACCGCCAAACGCCCTGCAGGATTATTTGCACCCGCCAAAGTTTGCGCGACTGCGGTACCGCCTTCTTCACCGGAATACCACGCATCGAGAATTGCGTTCGCATGTTCGCTCGCCCAATTCACGGAGAGCGCGCTGCCGTTCATGAGGACGACGACGAGCGGCTTGCCGGTGGTTTTCATTGCCTCCAGAAGATCCTCTTCTTCCTTGGGCAAATCGAGGCTGGTACGGTCGCCGCCCACGAAACCGGGCACGTCCACTTTCATCTCTTCGCCCTCGAGTTGAGAGGTGATGCCCACCACGGCTACAACCACGTCAGCATTCTTCGCCAGAACGATTGCAGTTGGAATGGGATCAGCCAAGAGGTGAAGCCATACCAGTTTGAGGCCGGTTCCGCCTTGCCCGTATTCCAGCTTGATCGCGTAGCGGCGTCCTTTTTCAAGGCGCAGCGTCGCATTCGTCGGCTTGGGATCGTGTAGTAGAAAGTCATCCACGATGAGCTTGCCGTCGAGCCAAAGACGGTTCATCGATCCTATATCGCCGATTTGATAATCGCCCGATTCGTGGGGAGTCAGAAATCCCGTCCAGCGCACTGAAAAATCTACCATCCCCGGAGGAGCAGCAAGGGAAGAGCGTTCGGGGTGAAAGCGCTGCAGGTCGATGGCTTTGTCCACTCGGACCACTTGCGGAGTGCCCTCGAAGTTCGGGTTGGAAAAATATTGTCCGGTCAGTCCGGGCTGTCCGTCCGCTGTCGAGAGAGCGGTAGACGGAATAGGTTCCTCTTCCCTAAGAAAGTTCATTCCCGGGGTATAAGTGACCTGGGCGGAAGTGAATTGCCGGCGGATGCCATCGAGCGCGGAAGTCGCGTGGGATGCCGTACCACTATAGTTGCCATGCAGCACGTGGATGGATTCCGCCAGGGGACCGACGACTGCAATGCTTCTGACATCCGGACCAAGAGGAAGAATGCCGTCATTCTTCAGAAGAACAATCGACTCCTGAGCCGCCCGTAGCGCGAGTGCGCGGTGAGGCTCGCTATCGATCTCGGAATCCGGAATGTTCGCATACGGCACCATCTCGGGAGGATCGAACATTCCGAGACGGAAGCGGGCCGTGAACAGGCTTTTCAGCGCGATATCGATATCCTTTTCACTGAGAAGGCCCTCTTTCACCGCGTCCACAAATTTTATGTAATCGGAGTTGTCAGAGGCCCGAGTAAAGAAATCGGCGCATTCATTGTCCATGCCCGTTTTCAGCGATACGGCTCCGGCCTCGGCCATGCTCTTAGTAAAGTGATGGCCGCTGAAAATATCGACGATGGCATCGCAATCGGATACGACGTAGCCGTTGAACTTCCAAGCGCCGCGCAGTTGATCTTGCAACAGAAACTTGTTGGCGCAAGCCGGTTCGCCATTCACCCGGTTGTAGGCGCACATGATCGAGGCGGCCTTGCCTTCAACAATGGCGGCGCGAAAGGCGGGCAGATAGGTATCTTCCTCGTCATGCCTCGACACTCTCACATCGATCGAGTGCCGCGACGGCTCCGGCCCGCTGTGCACGGCGAAATGCTTGGGTGTGGCAATCACCCGATAATACTTTGGGTCCTCTCCTTGCATTCCGGTCACGAAGGCAACTCCCATTCGCCCCGTAAGAAATGGATCCTCTCCGTAGGTTTCCTGACCGCGTCCCCAGCGTGGATCCCGGAAAATGTTGATGTTCGGCGACCAGAAGTCGAGTCCTTCCATGATGTCGCGGCGCCCGGCGCGCACGGCCTGGTTGTGCTTGGCGCGCGCTTCTGTGCTGATTACGACCGCCATGTCATGGATCAAAGGAGAATCAAAAGTTGCCGCAAGCCCAATGGGTTCGGGGAAAACGGTAGCCGTTCCGGCGTTGGCAACTCCATGGAGAGCTTCACTCCACCAGTCGTACCCCGGCACCTGCAGCCGAGGGATGGCTCGTGCCTGGTTCACGAGTTGAGAAGCCTTTTCCTCGAGCGTCATTCGCGACACCATGTCGTCCACTCGTTGATCGACCGGGAGCGAGGGATCGAGGTAGGGGGCGCTTGCAGGCGGTGTGGTTTGCGCGACAGAACTGAATGCTGCTACAAAGATGAAGGCAATGACCAACGTGAGCAAGCGAGCACGCCGTTCAAGCATCAAGAGGATCTCCTTGCGAGATAATTGGCAGCAAATGTTTCGGAAGCCAGGGTTTGCTTCGAAGCCGGGACGAAGTATACCACCGTAAACGTACACGGAGCCTAGAACCTGATCGCGGCGGTGGAGCCGCATTTGGTTCGCGGCCAGCCGTGTGCCATCAACCGGCTCAGTCAAGGGGCAGATAATCCGCGAAGCAGGCTAGAATGGGAACAAGAAGGATGAGCGCGGCCAAACACAAGAAGGACAGGCGCGGAATCCACCTGATTGCGGAACTAGCAAATGTTTCGATCGGGACGGTAGACCGTGCTTTGCACGGGCGCGCTGGAATTAACGAATCCACCCGCCAGCGAATTCTGAAAATCGCCGAGCAGATCGCCTATACGCCGAACCTGGCGGCACGCTCTTTGTCGGTTTCCAAAGCGAGCGCTCGCATTGGAGTATGCATCCCGCGGGAAATCCATTTTTTCTACGATCAACTATGGGGCGGAGTGCTGGATGAAGCCCGCAGTGTGGCACAGCACGGCATCCAGCTTGTATACCGGCCGGTTCAGACCTTGGGAGAGGCAGACACCGAAGCGTTCAAGGAGCTCATGCGGGAAGGCGTAAACGGAATTGTTCTCACTGCGGGAAATCCCCAAGCTCTCGCGCCCTTGATTGATGAAGCCGAAGGAAAAGGAATACCAGTGGTTTGCGTATCTACTGACTCGCCTGGGAGCCGCCGGTCGAGCATCGTATGTGTCGAGCCTTTATTGAACGGACGCCTAGCAGGGGAACTGATGGGAAAGTTCGTGCCGCCAGGCTCCAAAGTGGCCGTAATTGCAGGCATGTTGAGCGCCGAAGATCACCGGCAGAAGACTGCGGGCTTTTCCGATGCGTTTCCGCGGAACTGCCCGGGAGGGGAAATCGTCAGCGTTATAGAAGGACACGAAGACGAAGACGAAAGTTTTCAGAAGACCTTTGATCTCCTGGGCCAGGTTCCCAATCTCGCCGGACTCTACGTGAATACGGTCAATTGCCTTCCCGTGTGCCGGGCTCTCGGCGCGCGTGGCCTTGCCGGAAGAACCAAGCTGATCACCACAGATCTTTTCGCAGAGATGTCTCCCTACTTTGAGAAGGGGACCATCACGGCGTCTATTTACCAACAGCCACACCGGCAGGGTCAGATGGCAGTTCGGCTGATGGCGGACAATCTCACTGGCAGGGTGCCTTTCCCGCCAACCGTCCATCTTAGCCCCGGGGTTGTGATGTCATCCAACCTGCATCTTTTCCGAGAGATTCGGCTGGCCGGAGTGAAGTTCGACGACTCCGCGATCAAACCCCTGACCCGCGCCAAGGCCGCGAGCAAGTCTCATCTCCGAGACAAAACTGAAGTAGCCGGTTGACCCTCAAAATCAAGACGTAGTCTTACGGAAGCCTGTCAAAATTCCGGACCTCTCTTGGCGGCGCCGCCTGCCTTGTCTGAGTAGATTCAAGGTTTCGATATCAGGGATTTAAGATTTTTCTTGACAAAGGCCGTCGAAAGAAGATAAAAGCTGCTCCGTGATCGTTAACGTTAACGCTTGAGGCTTAACGCCAGAGGGATGTGGACTATGACTGCTCGCTCGTCTCGATTCAGGGGCGTTGTTGTTGCCATGAAAGGCCGCGGACGGAGTCTCTCTGTCCTTTGTGTCTTCTTGCTTGGCTTGTCATTCTACGCCTTCAGCCAGGAGGCGACTATCCTCGGAACCGTTACCGATCCCTCTGGCTCTGTGCTGCCCAACGTGAAGATTAGAGTCACACGCGTGGAAACCGGAGAAGTTCGGAACGCCACGACCAACGACACGGGGCAGTATGTCGCCGCTGACCTACCTATCGGTCACTATAACGTCGGCGCGCAAGCCTCCGGGTTTAAGTTGGCCGAGCACAAGGATGTGGTGCTGAACGTTGCCGATCGTGCCCGCGTGGACTTTCAGATGGAACTCGGTTCAACCACCGAGACCGTTACCGTGGAAGCGAATGCGGTGCGCGTGCAGACCGATACCGGTGAGGTGAGCGGCGTGGTCACTGGCCAGCAGATCTCACAACTCGCCACTAACGGCCGCAACGTGTTCGCACTTGAGGCCCTCACGCCTGGCGCTACCAGCATCCAAGCGGATTTCCAAGTCCCGACCTCGTCTGGTGGCGATTTCAACGTGAGTTTCAATGGGCAGCGCGTGAGCCACAATCTCTGGCTCGTGGATGGCGGCGAGGCCGCGGATCGCGGGGGTGGCGGCGGCGCCATCGTGCTTCCTTCGGAAGACGCCATCGAAGAGTTCCGCACGATGACCTCGAACTACAGCGCCGAATACGGCTTGTCGTCAGCGGGCACCATCAGCTTGGCGATAAAGTCGGGCACCAACAAGTTCCATGCGACGGCCTTCTACTTTGGCCGCTACGACTGGCTCGATGCCCGTAACTTCTTCAATCCGGCACCAGAGAAGGTGGCTGAATTGCGCCTTCACGATTTCGGCTTTAACGTCGGAGGGCCGGTAGCCATCCACGAGGGGGGCCATCCCAAGACATTCTTCTTTTACAACATGGAATGGCGCCGCTACATTCAAGGCGGGATATTCAACCAGACCGTTCCCTACCCAACTACGTATGGAGGGAGCTTCGCGGCTAATCTACCGGCGAACTCCAACGATCCCGCGACCGGAAATCCTGTTCCGAACTCCGGCTTGCATGTACCCTGCGCGAGTCAGCTATCACCAGCGCTAATCACCGCTTTCAACACCGCTGGTATTACTAAGTTCAGCACACCAAGCTCGAACGGTGCCTGTGCTATCCCGTCGGCGAGCCAAGAGGCGGCAGGGGCAACCTTGCCTGTCTTTCAGCCGTTTCCCGGCAACGCGATCCCATCAGGGTTGCTTGACTCGAATGCGCAATTGCTGCTGAAGGCGGGAATCTTCCCCGCTCCCACTTCAGGGGACTCATTTATCGGCGGTAATAGGCAGCCGACGACTGGCAAGGAAGAACTTTTCCGCATTGATCATCAATTCACGGAGAAGTTCTCCATATTCGGGCACTTCATTGCCGACCAGACTCTGCAAACCTACGGCACGACCCAATGGAGCAGCGACAATGTGCCGACAGTCTTTAACACTTACGGGAACCCCTCATACAGCCTTGTCGTGCACGCGACCCATTCGATCCGTCCCGACCTGTTGAATGAAATTGGCTTCAGCTATGACGGCAACCGCATCCACATTCTTCCCCAGGGTCTTTACAAGCAGCCACAGGGATTTAACGTTCCGCAAGTCTTCACCAACGCCATCAACGTCGATGATCGCATCCCCGACATCCATCTGGCGGGTAGTACCGGTACGTTCTACCAAGCCAACTGGCTGCCGTGGAATAACACAGCGAACGATTATCAGGTTAGGGATGACCTCTCTTGGACGAGGGGAACACATCAGTTCAAGATTGGAGGTAGTTGGGCCCTTTACAAGAAGTCGCAGGACTACTTCGCGGAAACTCAGGGCGGCTTCGGATTTAACGGTTTCTACACGGGCAACGATTTTGCAGACTATCTGATCGGGTATGCGCAAAGCTATAACGAGAACGCCTACAAAGGGACAGGGTACTGGAACGCCATCTCCCCCGACGCCTATATTCAGGACAACTGGCGCGCTACGAGGCGCTTGACCCTGAATCTGGGGCTGCGGTGGGATGGAATTCCGCATACCTACGAAGCCAACGAAAACCAATCAAACTTTTATCCCAATCTTTACAACCCTGCGAACGCGCCTACTTGGGTTGCCGGCTCGAACTTTGGGCAAATTTCCCCTACCAGCCCAGGCGTAGGGCCGGGCCCAAGCAGCATCCCGCAGCTATCCCCGTATTCGTTCTATCTGAACGGAATCGGAATTGGCGGCAAGAACGGCAATCCCAGGGGTCTCGCCGACAACGCGTGGTGGAACTTCGGACCGCGCATTGGCTTTGCCTTTGACCTGACCGGCAGCGGAAAAACGGTGATTCGCGGCGGTTATGGACTGATGTACGAACGCATCCAAGGCAACGACATGTATAACGGCGCTACCAACCCGCCGTTTGGCGATTCCTATGACACCAACAACGTTCTTTTCTCCAATCCTGCCCAGAACATTCCCACAGGCGCAACCGTCAGCTCGAGTACGATTCCGATCGTTCCTGGTTCGGTGACCGGGATCAACAAGTACTACCCTGCGCCACGAACCTCACAATACAGCGCCGGGGTGCAGCAGGCCGTCGGAAGCAAGACCGTGCTTTCCGTGTCATACGTCGGCAGCCTCGACCGCCATGAGAGCTACTGGCAGGAAACCAACCTGCCTCCATACGCGGACCTGCCGGCACTCCAAGCCGGGACAAGCACCACGCCGTTCAACGGGCTCGTTCCCTACCAGGGCTACACCCAACTCAAGATGGCATACAACGGGGCGAACTCCCATTACAACTCATTGCAAGCTGAGGTGCACGGCCAAATCAGACACGACCTGACCCTGCAGGCGGCCTATACCTTGTCTCGCGCCATCGATCCCAGCACTGGCCAAAATAGCGGCAATAACGGATGGGACTTGTCGTGGATAACGAATCCGTATGCCGGATGGAAATATGACGTTGGACCGTCGGTCCTTGATCGCACCGATGTGTTCTTCGTCAATTTCGTGTACAACCTCCCGTTCCTCAAAAATGCCTCCAATCACTTCTTGAGGACGGCGGTCGGCGGATGGGAACTTTCCGGCATCGTCACCGCCGAGTCAGGCCAACCTTACAACCTGGGAATCAACGGTACGAACGTTGCAAGCGTGTTCCCGGGCGGAGACCTGAACAACCGGCCAGATCTGACGGGGAGCCTTCCCTATACCCATACGAAGGTAATCGGCTCCAACGGGACTGTCACCGGTCTGCAGTGGATCAACGCCGCGGCATTTTCTACTCCCGAGCCTGGAACCTGGGGGAATTTCCCGTTTGACGGCGTGCGAGGTCCAGGGCGCGACAACTGGAATCTGGCGCTGTTCAAGAACTTCGTGATCAGCGAAGCTCGCGGCTCTTCTTTCCAGTTCCGGGCTGAAAGCTTCAATACGTGGAACCACACTCAGTTCGGAGGGTCGGGACAGAACGGTGGTTTCAGTAACAATTATGCAGGTTGCGTCCCCGGGACGCCCGGATGCACCAGCAATTTCGGGCAGTTGACGAGTGCGTTTGACCCGCGTGTGTTCCAGCTTGGCGCTAAACTGATCTTTTAGTGGATTGCAGTAAACACAGTTAGCCCCGCTCACAGCAGCATCTGGTGAGCGGGGCTTTTTTGCCCTGATCGATTTTCGTGCGCCGCCGCTCGAGATTTCCGGAGGCTTATGATTAAGGCGTGCCGGACGTCAGATTGGAATAAGGAGCGAGGTCCCGTACCGCTTACCAGCTTACCTTGCCTGAAGTTCGTGGCCCTTATGAAGAGTTCGAAATTGGGATGGCTCGTTATTTCGGGGCTTACTTTGTTCGCCGCTCTCCTGATTTGTTTGTTGTCGATCCACTCCAGTGCGCAAACCGCTACTCCCTCTGAGGCAATTGCTCTTCAACAGGAAGGAAAGTGGCGTGAGGCTGCCGAAGCCTGGCGTGCTGTGATCCGGAACAACCCCAAGGACGCGGCTGCTTATGCGAGCCTGGGAGTGGTTCTTTCCAAGGAACAGAAGTACTCGGAAGCGGCTTCGGCCTACAAAACGGCGCTTTCCCTTGACCCGAAGTTGCCTGGTATCGAACTCAATCTTGGCTTGGCAGAGTTCAAGCAAGGGCGCTTCGATGCGGCGATTCCAACCTTCCACGCAGTTCTGGCAACCGATCCGCGCAATCAGCAGGCTTCTATGCTGCTGGGGCTTAGCTATTACGGTGCCGCGCGATTTGCGGAAGCCGTGAAATACCTTGAACCCGCGTCGAAATCCGATCCTGCAAACGCCGAGCTGCACGAAGTGCTGGCCCAAAGCTGCCTGCGGGCGAAAAAGTACTCGTGCGCTTTGGAAGAATTCCGTCAGATATTGCAACAGCAACCGAACTCGGCTGCCGCGCACATACTGACGGGAGAGGCCCTGGATGGCCTGCAAAGAACGCCAGAAGCCATCACCGAGTTCCAGGAGGCGGCCAGGGTTTCACCCGAGGAACCCAACGTGCATTTCGGTCTTGGCTATCTCTACTGGAAGTCGCACCAATATGATGAAGCCAAGGGCGAGTTCGAGAAAGTGTTAGCCCTCGATCCCAACCATCCCCAAGCGCTGGCGTATTTAGGTGACATCGAGATGAAGAAAACGAATCTGGACGAAGCCCTGATCCTGCTGCGGAAGGCAGTCAGTGAAAAAAACGATGTACGCCTTGCCTATATCGATATGGGTGCTGTTCTCGTTCAGCAGAAACAATACCCGGAGGCCGTGGCGGCGCTTCGGCGCGCGGTTGAATTGGACCCTGCACAGCCGGATGCTCATTACCGCTTGGGGCGAGCCTATCAGGCCATGGGAAAAGCAACGGAATCGCAGAAGGAGTTTGCCAAGGTTCGTGAACTTCATGAGAAATCCGATGAAGCCCTAGCGTTGAAGATTCCGGCAAGTCCACCGCCGGTGGCCCCGTAAGACCGACGGGATTATGGGAGGTAATCCACTTCAATCGCGGCTCGGCTCAGAGCTTGCTGCTAAGGAACCTCTTAGTCCGAAATGATATTAGGACTTCCGCTGAGGTGCAAATTTGATGCAATACAATAAGCCGATCGCCAGCAATAGCGCTCCCCACCACACGTTCGCATGCAAGTGGAATAGGACCACGCCGGGATTGGCAGGAGGATTCACCAGTTGGTAAACTCCCGCTGCCAGGATCAACGCGCCGTTCACTGCCAGGGAAATACCAATGAAAAACCAGATCGAAATCATCGTGCCGGCCTCCGCCAACCAGAAAATCCGCTACCAGAAAATTATATTGAGGATTACAAAAACGACTGTAACCACACCAGCCCAGAAAAGAGGCTTCTGGTACAACGGAACGTCGCCAACGGTCGGGACTTCCGTCAACCCATATACCAGTCCAGTCAATTGACTGTCTGACACGGGTTTCGTCGCCAGACTCACAACCACGGTTACCAAAACACAAGTGATGAACGACCACAGCGCTTGATACATATCCTGGGCGAGTCCTTTGGCGTGCGGCGAGAGTGCAACGTAGCGCAGCGCCGTAGGATCCACTTTTACCCAGGTCCACATACTAATGGAACAAAGCGTTCCGCACAGTAATCCCCAGAATCCGCCAGAGCCGGTCGCCCGTTTCCAGAGCATCCCAAGGACGACCGTGCCGAAGAGAGGAGCGATGAAGAAGCTGAAAAGAGCCTGCACATAATCCATAATGCTGGCAAACTGCATTACGAGATACGCGGTGCCGACGCTAATCAGGACGCCGACTACCGTGGTCCATCGCCCCATGTTCACGTAATGGTGGTCGCTGGCCTTGCTGTTGATAAACGGACGGTAAATGTCATACGTCCAGACAGTGGTGAAGGCGCTGACATTTCCCGCCATGCCCGACATGAAGCCGGCAATCAAGGCTGTAACTCCCAAGCCAAGCAATCCAGGACCACAATAGCGGGCCAGCATGAGCGGAAGCACGTCGTTATAGCTATGGGCTCCAGTAACGGTAGCCACGGATTCCGGAACCAGCTTCTCCGGCAGTACGGCGAGGCCCAGAAGCCCGGGAAGGATCACGATGATCGGAACCAGCATCTTGAAGCCCGCGCCGATGATGGGCGCCATCTCCGCGCTCCGAATATCTTTCGCGGCGAGAATACGCTGGACGACCAGGAAGTCCGTCGTCCAGTAGCCCATCGAGATCACTGCGCCGAGCCCGAAGACAATGCCCGTCCAGTGGATTCCCATTGGGTTCGTCGTGAAGGAACCCAAACCAGACCAGAGATGGACGTACTGCTCGGAAGCTCGGTGCGCAATTTGCAGCTTGAGATTCGTCCAACCGCCGGCTTCGTACAAGCCGAGGATCGGAATCAGCAGCGCGCCTGCCCAAATGAGAAAGAACTGCAGCACTTCGTTAAAAATAGCCGAGCGCAAGCCGCCTAGCGTTACATAAATCGCGACGGTCAGCGAGGAAACCCAGATGCTGAAATTGATATCCCAACCCAGCACGATCTGCATGACCTTGGCCATGGCGAACATATTGACGCCGCTCATGAGCACGGTCATAAAGGCGAAGGAAACTGCAGAGAGGGCGCGGCTGGATTCGCCGAAACGCAGCTTCAAATATCCCGGTACCGAGTGGGTTTTCGAAATGTAGTAGAACGGCATCATGACCAATGCCAGAAACAGCATCGCAGGAATGGCACCGATCCAATACCAGTGTGTGGCGAGAATCCCGTACTGGTAGGCGGAGCCAGCCCACCCCATCAATTCAAGCGCCCCAAGATTAGCTGAAAGAAAACTGAGACCCGCCACCCATGCCGTCATCTCGCGGCCGGCCATAAAAAAATCTTCACCCGTATTGGCGCGGCCCTTTAAGTACCAGCCAATGGAGAGCACAAGGGCAAAATAGAAAACCACAATGACGATATCGATAGGGGCGAGGCGCACTAACTGAGTGGGAACAGCCGCGGCCAGCAGTGGCGTCATTCGGTTATCTCACACCCAGCAGCAGGTCAACCGTGAGTTGATCCAGGCGCTCGTAGGGTAGACGCTTCTTTAGTATCGCGTCTTTGTCAAACACCCTAGCCAGCAGCTCGGAAGTGATCCGTTTCGAGTAATGACCCAGGGACGCAGCACCGTTGCCGTTCTTCGAAATCTCGGCCAGGATCGCCTGTATATCTTTGTCGGCATTCCAATGCTTGGCCTTTTCTTTCAGGATCAAATACGTGCGCATGCAACCGCGAGCGAAGTCCTTCACCCCCTCATAGTCCTCGGTGCGGTAAGCGTGCGCATCGAAGTGACGGGAGCCGCTGTAGCCAACATCTTCAAGAAATTTGACCAACCAAAACGCCGACTTCAAGTTGGACGATCCGAAACGTAGATCCTGGTCAAACCGACCGGGCATTTGGTCGTTCAGATCGATATGAAATAGCTTTCCCGCTTCCCAAGCCTGTGCTACCGCATGCATGAAGTTGAGTCCCGCCATATGTTCATGGGCCATCTCAGGATTCACGCCAACCATTTCCGGATGATCGAGGGTAGGAATGAAGCCCAGGTACTGGCCGGTGGTGGCCATGTAGATATCGGCCCGGGGCTCGTTGGGCTTGGCTTCTAAAGCGAACTTCATGCCGTATCCCTGGTCGAGATTGTATTCGCAAAGGTAATTGACCGCTTCGCGCAATCGCTTGATCGCGTCATCGGCCCGACGACAGGCATCAGTCTCGACGCCTTCGCGGCCGCCCCATAATACGAAAACTTTCGCACCCAATTCCGCTCCAATATCCATTGCTCGCATTGTCTTCTGCAGAGCGTAGGCGCGTACTTCAGGATCGTTGGCGGTGAAAGCTCCATCGCGAAAGATGGGATGGAAGAACAGTGAAACTGTTGCCATCGGAACCACAATTCCGTTGGCGTCGCAGGCCTTCCTGAAGCAACGGACGAGGCAGTCACGTTCGGCGGGCTTTGCATCAATAGGAACGAGATCGTTGTCGTGCAAGTTGACGCCCCAGGCCCCCACCTCGGCCAGCAGAGAAACAATCTCGGTCGGAGAAATATGGGGTCGCACAAAATCCCCAAAGGCATCGCGTCCGCGGTTGCCGACCGTCCACAATCCAAAGGAAAACTTGTGTTCCGCACGAGGCTGGTAATCGTTCGTATCAGAATGATGATCGCTCATGAAAGTAGTCTCCATCTCGCAAGCACTATCACGTTAATTCATTATGGATTTCATCGCAGGATACATGCGCCGGTACATGGCGTATGCCCTTTCCAAAACCAGAGAATGTTCGGAGTCCGGAGTGATATTCCCGGCAACCCGCACTACCGATTCGCAGGCTTCGTCAACGGAAGACCACGTTTTCACTCCTACTCCCGCCAGGATTGCCGCACCGTACGCAGAGCCTTCTTCTGCTTCGACAGTCTCGACCGGGTGTCCATAAATATCAGCCTGTATCTGTCGCCAAAGCGCCGATCTGGCGCCACCGCCGCCGAGACGAATCGTAGTTACAGGCACTTCCATCTCTTGAAAAATGGTGAAGGTGTCGCGCAGGCTGAAAGCAACGCCTTCGAGGATCGCCCGAATCACGTGGGCTCGCGTGTGCGAAGCGGTCAAGCCAACCAGCATTCCACGGGCCGCAGGATCGAGGTAGGGAGTGCGCTCGCCCATCAGATAGGGAGCCCACAGCAGACCATCGCATCCGGGAGGAGCGCTGGCCGCTTCTTCGGTGAGGCTCTCATACGATTGACGCGGCTCGCCCGAGCCAAACTGATCGCGGAACCAACGCAACGAAAGGCCCGCAGCCTGGGTCACGCCCATGGCAATCCAGCGTCCGGGCACCGCATGGCAGAAGGTGTGTACACGGCCTCTGGAATCGAGCGCGGGACGATCTGTTGCCGCCAGGACCACGCCCGAGGTTCCGATGGTTGCACTCACCGTTGCAGGAGAAACGACTCCCATGCCAATCGCTCCAGCGGCCTGATCTCCCGCGCCAGCCACCACCGGTGTGCCTTTTTGGAGGCCCGTAGCGGCCGCGCCGGCGTCTGAAACTTGTCCGCAGATTTCTGGTGACTCGTACAGCCCCGGCAGAAGAGACTCGTCCATTTGCACCAGCTTCAACATTTCCTTCGACCACCGGCGGTGGGCAACATCGAGCAGCAGGGTGCCCGAGGCGTCCGCCACATCGGTGGCGCGTTCGCCGGTTAACTGAAATCGAACATAATCCTTGGGAAGCATGAGCGATCGAACGCGCTGCCAGTTTTCCGGCTCATTTTCCCGGACCCACAAGCACTTGGTGAGAGTGAAATTGGTGAGTGCGGGATTGCACGTAAGTTGAATCAGATTCTCGGCGCCGATTTGAGCGGTCAACTCCCGGCACTGCTTCTCCGTCCTTACATCACACCAGATCAGTGCAGGCCGTACAACGCGCTCTTGCTGGTCGAGCAGCACCGCCCCATGCATTTGGCCCGAAAGCCCGACGCAAGAAATCTGGTCGCTCCGCAGTTTGGCTTTTGCGAGCGCATCGCGCACGGCCACGCCGCAGGCGCGCCACCAATCGTGTGGATCTTGCTCGGCCCAGCCGATTTGGGGAGATACGAAAGGTCGGTGATCCCCAGTGGCCGATGAAATGACGCGCCCTCTCTCATCGAGGATGAGAGCGCGCGTGCCTCCGGTTCCCACGTCAATTCCCAGAAGGTAATTTCCCACCGCTTGCCTGCCGGCTGCCATCAGCAAAGGAACATTATATTCCGTACCGTGTACGTTAACGACAGTGTATAGTACCACGCGCTTCCCCGATTACAAGTACGGAAATCCGGCTAAAGTATCTGCCTGATCTGCGTGATTTCAAGGGAAACCCTCTATCCTACGGGACCCGAAAACGACTGTGGCGTCGACTTGACGGCTGACTCGCGAATCGCCATCGCCCGGTGATGCCATCTACGCGATGATACGCTTCGCGTTGAGCGGCACTTGGGGAGGCTGCTCGACAAGCGCCCGTGACTCAACTGAGTTGGGACGTTGCATGAATGAAAAAGCGTCCCAGACTCTGTTTCAGTCGTGGGACGCAAGTTGAAGCTAGCTTGAACAGCCCTGAACTGCCCTCTCTTGTTCATGAAACTGTTCGAGGACAGCCTAGATTTATCGGGAGGCATCGGTAAATGGCCCGTGAGTGCGCCGACGGTCACGTCCGTGCCATGATCCACCGAGGGTTCTCCAGGCAACAATCCGTGCCAACTTTACGGATTCACGCGATCGAGTACCGGTCCCACAGACTTCGGGGGCAGACTTCCTCATTAAGATAAGGCGGGCGCGATGCGCCGATATGATTGCAGCCCTTTATGGGCAAAGGGGCAGAAGCCTCCACACCGACTTCGTTTGAAAAATTTGTGCGGGACATCTTTGTGCCCGCATATCACGGGAGGCGGCCAAGGATCTTTCGATGTGCTACTTCTCCGACATCGCTCGATCGGGCATCAATCGAGCAGCGCCAAAATTGACGCTGAAACGTTTGCACCACACCGAAACCGCGCGATATTTCGACAAGTCCAAGTCGGGACTGAGGGTATAGTTTTGGTCGCCCATATTCCCCTTGATGGTCCCCAAGTCGATGAAACCCGTGCGCAGTACGCTTGCGCTGTCTTTTGCATCGTCGGCAGCAACCATGTAGACGTGCACATCAGGGCCGTTTGATGTACTAAACCCCGTAAAGCGAAGAACACGACTGCCATCTCCCATCCGGTAGATGGTTGCGGTCCCTGCCGTTGGGTGCAAGATGCCATAGAACTGTCCGGAGACAAGAGGCTGCGGCGACGGGCTACCTGGCGCGGCTGGCATGGCTTCGTCCACACGCCGATTGACCACAAGCCGTTCGGGACGGAATGCATACCAAGCGAGAAAAGCACCGACCGCGGCGATAGCAATCACAAGTTTCCACTTTTTCATTTCCGCATCTCCTTTATTTCTTTAACTTTTTTCTCGAGGCTGAATCCTAGTTTCGCGATGCGGGCCTCAAGCAGAAAGGAACTCCTTGACGAGAACTGCGGTGTCGTCAGGGTTCTCTTCCGGGAAGAAGTGTCCACCCTTCATCGCCTGTCCGTGCGCGCGTGGTGCCCATTGCCGCCAAATGCCAAGCGGGCCTCCATCTTTCGCATAGAAAGTGTCGAGCGGACCACCCTCCGCCCATAGATGCAGCATCGGGCATTCGATCTTCTTCGACGCTTCCTTATCTACGCGATCGTGTTCGATATCAATCGCCGCTGCCGCTCGATACTCCTCGCAGATTCCATGAACACGAGCCGGCTCGCGATAAGTTGAAACGTATTCTTCGAGAATCTCTGCGTCGAACGAGCCTTGGCCGAAGGGGTTATGGAAGACGGCCTCGGGCGCACCGAGCAGATAACTCTCCGGGAGCGGCTCCTTCTGCGACAGCAAGATCCAAGGCCAATAAGTCTGCGCGAAGCGTGCATCGGACCGGCTCCATGCTTCAAGAATTGGAATCACATCGAACACAGCGAGTCGCTCCACGTTCTTCGAATGATCCAAGGCCATGCGGTAGCTGACGCGTCCTCCGCGGTCGTGCCCGATCAGCGTAAAGGTTGGAAAGCCAAGCTGATCCATCACCTCCACCAGTTCCCTCGCCATGGCGCGCTTGGAATAAGGAAAGTGGTCATCCGTAGAGGCGGGTATGCCGCTGCCGCCGTAGGCGCGCAAATCCGCGCAAATCACAGTATGATTCTCGGCAAGCTTGGGTGCGAGAAATCGCCACATCAGACTTGTGCGCGGGAAGCCGTGCACCATCAAAATGGCAGGACCGTTTCCATAGCGGCGTACGAAAATCGTGTTTCCCGCAACCTCGACGTGGGAGGTCTGGAAAGAATCCTGGCCCGCCATACTTCCTCCAGTTTCATTTGAGTTCGGTGGTCGTGCCGGTTGGCTGAAAGCATTCTCCAGCAGGGCACCGAAAGATGCGGCTGAGAGGCCACCAAGAAAACTACGACGCTCCATTGCTACCTCCTCACCCTAGTCCTAAGAAATAAGTGTTCGTTTCGGCAAGAACCTAGGACGAGAGGGTTTCATGCGCCGCTTCCAGAATTATGTTGGTCACAAGTTTTGGCTCGGAGTACATCGGGCTGTGGTCCACGGGGTGTGAATGGACCTTCGCGCGCATGCGATCGGCCATGAAATGCTGCGTTTTCGGATTGATCATGCGATCCTCTTCGGCGATCAGGAACCACGACGGTTTTGTTTTCCATGCTGGTGTTGGTGCCGGCTCTTGAATGCACTGAACCGCGATTGGCCGTTGCACGGCATTTGCAATACTTGTTTGTTCGACAGAAGCCTTGTGAGCAACCGTTTGGTGGAACCCACCGTCCGGTATCCAGATAAAGCCGTGAGAATCGGGAGCCAACTTGGGCGATTCCGGAGGCTTTGGGTCACGATAGAAAACCTGGGCCACGGTCTCGCCCTCATCCGGCGCAAGCGCCGCGATGTAAACCAGAGACTTGACTCGGTCTTCACGCATGGCGGCGATCACGGCGCCAGAGTACGCATGTCCCACGAGGACCACCGGGCCGCTGGTTCGCTCCAGTGCCTGACTCAAAGCGGTGGCGTCGTTGGTTAAGGACGTGAGCGGGATCGGCGCGCAGATGACGTGAAGACCGCGGCGTTCCAAAGGCAGAATGACATTGCGCCAACACGAGCCATCGGCCCACGCCCCGTGCACCAAAATTATGGCTGAGTTCGGAGGAAACCCGCCTGTCTTGGAAGCCTGCGAGGTTGCGGCAGCCTGTGCAGTGTTCTGCGCGCGGGCAAATTCAGTGAGAGAGCCATCGAGAGCGAGCGCGCCAAGAAATCTTCGACGTTCCATATCTTCTCCTCGTCCCAATTACGTTCTGTGAGGAAATGAGCAAAAGGTATTCGTCGTTAGGCCGTTCGTTCTGCTTTCAGGCGGCGGCCGACGCCACTCGCGACCAAAAAGTTCTTCATCGCGGCGGCAATTTCTACGACGTGGGTCTCAATCGCAAAGTGACCGGTATCGAGGAATTGAACCTTTGCGTTCGGCAGATCCTTTCGAAAGGCCTCTGCTCCTGCGGGAATGAAGAAAGAATCGTTCTTGCCCCAGATCGCCAGCAAAGGCGGCTTCGACTTCCGGAAATATTCCTGGAATTTCGGATAGAGCTTCACGTTCGAGGCATAATCCAGAAACAAATCGAGCTGAATTTCTTTATTCCCTGGCCGTTCGAGCAGAGCCGTATCCAGCGTGTATGCCTCAGGCGGAACAGCCTCCGGATTCGCCACGCCGTGGGTATACTGCCAGCGCGTTCCGCCCGCCGTCAGAACTGTTTGGCGAAGTATGTCCCTGTTTTCTGCGGTTGGCTCGGCCCAATACTTCCGGATCGGGCCCCAGGCATCGCCAAGGCCTTCTTCGTAGGCGTTCCCGTTCTGCGAAACAATCGCTGTAATCCGCTCAGGGTGAGCCATTGCCAAACGAAAGCCAGTTGGCGCGCCATAGTCGAACACATAGATTGCGTAGCGGTCGATTTTGAGTGCCTGCGTGAAGGCGTCGATCGTGAGCGCCAATCGATCGAAGGTGTACGAATATTGCCGTTCAGAAGGAACCTCCGTGAATCCGAAACCCGGAAGGTCCGGCGCAATCACGCGGTAGTCGTCAGCCAGGCGCGGAATGAGTTCGCGGAACATGAAAGATGAAGCTGGGAATCCGTGCAGCAAAAGAACGACTGGAGCTGTTGTGTTACCGGCCGCCCGATAAAAGAGCCGAACACCATCGGCTTCGACTTTGCGGACGGATGTTAGAGGAGGGGTAGGACGGGGCGCACGGGTAAATTCCTGCGACGATCCTGTTTCCAAGGGGCTGCGCTTAGACGTGGAAGTTGCTTTACTCATAAATACTGTTCCTCCATCTTTGGGACTGATTTGCTACTCGCTCTTCGATGTCGGTATTGCTTCCAACCCACCCGAAAGTCTCAACATTGTCGTGTCCGGGCTTGCAACCGGACAGCCGCATTAAATTAAATGGAAGCAGGTTCCATTCCATGTGCTTTGCGTCGACAGTCAGTGCGTCACTTGTCGCATCCGGACTGTCTTTGAATACGGAAACCAACTTCACGAGATGAGACTGCGCGGATCCCAAAAAAGATACGGAAAAATCTGTCTTGTCGATAGAGAACCAAACTTAGCTCGCGCCGGCGAGCAAATTCTTACTTGTCCCTAAGATTTCGACTGTGACCACCCCGCGTCGAGGCTCGCTGTGGGCATCTGCCGGTTGCGACATTTTTTTCTTCTGCATGTATGTAACTTTCGCACAAGAACTGTTTCTGATTGCCCGTGAGAGTTGAGTGCCCGCGGGTGCTCTTCCGAATTCTGAAAAACCACTAAGGAGAAACCATTATGGTTCGTACCATCAAAACGGCTTTCGCACTCGTTGCACTGACATTCGCATTCGGGTTGCAGTCCTCGGTGTACGCCCAGGACAGCATGAAGCATGAAGACAAAACCAAAACTCTGGAAACTGGCGCCTTTCACGGCAAAGTGCACAAAACGTCTGGCCGGGCGACCATCTACCAGGAAGCGGACGGAAAGCTCGTGCTCCGCCTGACAAACTTCAAGACGTCCAACGGGCCCGATGTACACGTGATTCTCATTGCAGCCAAAGACGCGGACGACGACGCCAATTTTCTCAACAGCAGCACCGAGCGAGTGGAACTGGGGAATCTGAAAGGAAATGAGGGCGATCAGAACTACGAAATACCCGCCGACACTGACCTGAGCAAGTTCAAAACAGTATCGATCTATTGCGAGCGGTTCAACGCCAACTTCGGCGCCGCACCTCTTGAGAAGTTCTAAGACTCACGTTTTCACAATGGAATCGGGCAGGTGAACCTGCCCGATCCATCATTCGAAGGAAAAGTCATGAATGCACGAGTAGGTTCCTGGTTGTCGCATAGGAAATGGATATTGGCTGCAGTTGTTCTTCCGGTTCTCGTTGCAGCTTGGTGGGCCTTCCGCCCTGAGAAACTCTGGATCAATCAGAAGGTCAATGAGCCGGCGCCGTTCGCTTCGAGCGCCGATCCTCAGCCGCTTTACACCGGCCGACTGGAAGGCAAGGCTCACCAAACGAGCGGTCGCGGAACCATCTATAAGACCTTCGATGGCAAAGAGTATCTGCGGCTGACGGATTTCACGACCTCGAATGGGCCGGATGTGCACGTTGTCCTAGCGATGAGTGATGATGTGAAGCTCACACAAGAGATTGTGAAAGGTCAACTTGATAGCGTTGAGCTCGGGCCCCTGAAAGGCAACCAAGGAGATCAGAATTACGATCTCCCTGCATCTGTCGATTTGCAGAAATACAACGCGGCCGTTATTTACTGCGAGCGATTCCATGCGGTATTCGGCGTCGCCAGACTTGAACAATTTTGATGGTAACGGACAGTCCCACGAAGAGGCGTGGAGCTAAACAAGCGGTTGTTCGGAGCCGCAGAGGACTGCCGACGTGAAATCGGAACCTCACCTGGTATTGTCCAGAGCACTACACCACCCACTTCAGATCAATAGCGACGTGGCTTGAACCCGCCTTGTGCCGCCCCCAGCTCCGGGCGGTTTCTGGCGGGCGTCTGACCGCAAAAATTCCACGCTGCTTCGTCACTTTTTTCGAATTGGTCCATCTGTGTACTATGATGAATCGCGGTCGGAGAGGATCCTCCGCCGAGAAGCCGAGTCTGGAAAAATGCCGACCCATTTAGACAACGAGCACTCCCTGGTGGCCGCGGCACAGGTGGGAGATCCTGACGCCTTTGTCACGCTGTTGAATCAATACAGCCGGCACATTTATCGCCTTGGTCTCAGCATTACCGGCAATCACCACGATGCCGAGGATGTCCTCCAGGAAGCGTCGCTAAAAGCCTATACCGCCCTGGCTGAATTCCAGGGGAACTCGCGCTTCTACACTTGGTTGGTGCGCATCGCGGTAAACGTGGCATTGGGTAAGCTCAGGAAGCGCGCTTTGTGGAGAGAGTCCTCGCTCGACGAGCCGCGAGAAGGCGAGGATGGCAGCTATATCCCGCTGGAAATCGAGAGCTGGGGCGACGATCCGGAAAAGGCCTGCCTGAATGGCGAACTCCAGCAGATTCTGGCGGAAGTCATCCAGAAGCTGGACTTAAAGTCGCGGACAATCTTCACGTTGCGTGACGTTGAGAAGTTTTCGATCGAGGAGACTGCAACGATGCTTGGCCTGTCTATCCCCGTAGTGAAGACACGCCTGTTACGGTCGCGACTAAAGTTGCGCGACGAATTGACTAAGTATTTCGGAAAGGATGCCCGCAATGCGATGCCGACAAGTCGTCGATAAAATCTCTGAATACCTCGACGGCGAACTTGACCCCGAACTGGTGCGAGAGCTGGAGCGTCACCTGGAGCATTGTGAGGACTGTCGCCTCGTGGTGGATACCACGCGCAAAACCGTAGAAGTTTTCTGCTACACGGAACCCGCACCTCTGCCCAACGACGTGCGCGAACGATTGAACCAAATGTTTCGAGATAACTTCCGCAATGGAGAGCCAAGCTGAACCAGGTTCGGTAACTTCAGAAGAAGAGCGTCGTTGCAGACGCTCCTGCGGTTAGCAGTGTGCTCCTGGACTTTCCGGTTCCTTTTTCCGGCGACCCACAGTGATCGCGAAACTCGTCCCTTTAGCTTGTACAGGAGCGACCCGCGCGAACTTTCATGCCTCGCCGAATTTGGAGAAAGGTCACCGATGAAGATGAGCTAATCAAAGTCTGGAGTGAGGCCAAGGCCCGCTGAGAACCGGTTGGCACAAGCGTAGAGCGACGTAACCAAGACAGCGTCAAAAATCGCTGCGTCATTCCATCCCAACTCTCGCAGCTTTCCAATATCATCACGCCGCATGTCACCGGGTTGAGTGCTGAGCTTCTCGCAAAACTTCAATAGCTCCATGACCTTCGGATCGAGCGGCGCCGACTTGTAGTCGATGGACAGCCGGCGCGCGAGAGGTTTTTCCATGCCCATACGGCCCAGAATCTCCAGGTGAGCAGGGAGGCAATAGCTGGACATGTTGATTGCACTGACGACGGTAGCAATCTGTTCCTTGACAATCTTGGGCAGACCACGCTCCTCGAACATGGCGTTCGTGTAGAGATTCACTTGGTCTTGAAGCAACTGGGGATCGTGAGCTAGAGCCTGGAAATAATTAGGCAGAAAACCCCAACGGCGAGTGACATATTCGTAGATCTCTTTGACCTCGGGACTGGCTTGTTCTTCCGGCAAAACAGGCAGAAAAGGCATCAGGACGCTCCAATGGCGCAGTGAAAGTCTCTGCGTCGGAAAACGCAAGTTTAAGGTATCGCAGGACCAATCTCACGTTCGGCGTAGTTGGATGATAGACCAATCCGACGGGGCTCCGCAATTCCACGCCTTGCCTTTCATGAACCCGAAATATCTCGGGTTCTAACTTATTCAGGCTGGTCTGATGTGATGTTTCATGCGAACGATTTTCGCGGTGGTGATTGCTTTCAGCCTGGCATGGACCCCTGTCGCAGCGGCGCAAGAGAACCCAAACCACCTCCCATTGACAGTTCGGCGTATCTCAAGCGGGCGATTTCTCAGCCCGTCAATTAGTCCCCGTGGGGCCCTGCGGCGTTCAGGGAAGCGAAGGAGTTGAACCGTCCGATCCTTCTGGATGTGGTAGCGGTGTGGTGTCCGTAGTGCGACCTCATGGATCGCGATACCTACACCAACGCTGCCACCGCGGACTACATTAATCAGCATTTTGTCGCCGTGAAGGTCGACTTCGACGCTTTGCCCAGCTGGTCGCGCAGTTGCAGCGAGCCCAAGCGGATTCGCGAGGGCATGATCAGCCGAGCTTTTTTCGGACGCTCTCCAGGATTTCGTCAGAAAGTCGCGGGTCCTGCACGGCGCGAGCCAGTACGACGCCACCGATCATCGCCGCTGCCTGAAAGATAGCTTCTTTCCGTTCCCCACCTATCGCGGGAAGAATTGCCTCAAGTCCCCGCTCGAACGCGGCCTTGAGTTCAGGGGTCGAGCGAGCCACCTCCTGGGCCAGTGCGGCCATGGTGCAGCCGTCGCCTGGATTATCTCGGTGCCACCGGCTCAGGTACCGGTCGGTAAACGATCCATTGGTCGTCTTCTTCTTGCTGCGCTGCAGGCGACCTAGCGAAACATCTTGGCCGTAGGCAACGGCAGCCGCCTGCAGTTCTTCCTTCGAGCCGAAATGGGCATAGAAGGCACCATGCGTCAGGCCGGCCGCCTTCATCACTTCGCCCACGCTTACGTCCTCAAATCCCCGTTCACGGAATAGGCGGGAAGCCTCCTTCACAATTCGTTCATGTTTGGCGGCCGTCTCTTCGACAGGATAGCGCATATTTTTTTTGCATCCTCCATCTATGATGATCATCATATCACATGTATGACGGACATCATATTTGATGTCGCTCATACAAAAAGGAGGCATTATGAAGCTCACAGGCAAGAAGGCTCTTATTACCGGAGGCAACAGCGGCATCGGCTTGGCCACAGCCCGACTTTTCATTGCTGAGGGTGCTCATGTCGCCATTACTGGTCGCGATCAGAAGACGCTGGATGAGGCGGTTACAGAACTAGGACCCAACGCTCGTGGCTACAGAGCTGACCTCACCATTGCGGAAGACCGCAAGCGGCTCTTTGCAGCCCTGGCCAAAGATTTTGGGAAACTCGACATTGTCTTCGCCAATGCCGGCATCTCCGGCCGGACTCCTACCGGCTCGACTGACGAGGCCACGTTTGAGAACGTGATCCACACCAACCTGAATGGCGCTTTCTTTACCGTGAATTCAGCGGCCCCACTGCTGAACGACAACGGCAGCATCATCTTTAATGGGTCGGTACATAACTATCTCGGCCAACCTGGCGTCGCCGCATATGCAGCCACGAAGGGCGGCCTCGTCTCGATGGCGCGTTCCATCGCCGCCGATTTTGCACCGCGCAACATTCGCGTGAACGTCGTCGCACCCGGCGCGACGAAGACTCCCATCTGGAAGCGCGGGCCCCGCGCCTCTATATCTGCAGACGAGTCCGCCAAGCAGGCGAAGTTCTTCTCGTCTGTCATTCCGCTGGGCCGTTGGGGCGAGCCCGAAGAACTTGCCAAGGCTGTGCTCTTCCTGGCCTCGGATGATTCCTCATACGTCAATGCGGTTGAGCTGATGGTGGATGGCGGAGCCACGGGTGCCCCGTTTGGAGCTCCGATTCTTCGCGGCTGACGGCACAGAGTTAAGGCATGGAGCAACGGGCAGCGCAACGCGAACTGGCGGGACTGGTACGCAGCTTACGTGGTGGCGGAGCACGCAGGGGACTGAGCTCCCGATGTGGGCGACTGCGTACTTATCAGCAGTAGAATATTGTGGTTTCTGGTTACAGAAACCACAAGTAAGAGGAAGAAATAAAAATAAGGAAAAAGAAAGAATGCCGAACTCCGAGCATCGCTGTTCGCCGAAAATGGAACCTTCGTGACGCCGCAGGGTGACTTTCTGCACCGAGCCGCCTGCGGCTTTTCCAGCCGCCGGTTCATCCAAGCCCTATGACGAGGAAGCCGAAATCCAACCAACAGCTGGTGCGTTGCGCGTGGGCGCAGAGCGAATTAATGATCCGCTACCACGATGAGGAATGGGGCGTGCCGGTGCATGTTGACGTCAAGCTTTTCGAGTTTCTTATTCTGGAGGGCGCGCAGGCCGGGCTGAGCTGGGAGACAATTCTCAACAAGCGGGAAAACTATCGCGCCGCCTTTGACGGTTTCGATCCGCAGCGGGTGGCGGGCTACGATCGCCGGAAGATGGCTGAGTTGCTGAAGAATCCGGGCATCGTGCGCAACCGGCTGAAGATCGCCTCCGCCGTGCAGAATGCCCGTGCGCTGCTGCGGGTGCAGGAAGAGTTTGACAGCTTCGACCGCTATGTATGGCAATTCGTGGACGGGCATCCGAAAGTGAATCTGCGGAATGCCAGAAATCCGGTGCCTGCACGCACGACGGAGTCGGACGCGATGAGCAAGGATCTGAAGAAGCGCGGCTTCAATTTTGTGGGATCGACGATCTGCTACGCGTTCATGCAGGCGACAGGAATGGTGGATGACCACGTCGCGCAGTGCTTCCGGCATGGCAAGGCTACGACGATGTAGGCTCACCCCAGCAGTTGCAGAGCCACAAACCGTCGATTAAATAGTCTTCTATTCAAGTGAAATGCCTCAAGCCGGGATGGCGGAACTGGCAGACGCAGCGGACTCGAATTCGACGTTTTTGTAAGAAAGCCGCATAATCTGGAAGTTTTTGGACGGACACGAGCGATACATAAGCGAACCATCCGCGCCGGCAAAAGAGTGGTCACAAAGCCGGAATCAAGTCGAAGAGTTCAGTTGCTGGTGTAACTGGCATTTATCAAATGAACGTGCCTGTTACGTTACCGGCTCCTAGGAGGGCGTCTGCGTTCGTCGGCGTGGGTCTCATTGATAGCGTTCTGTGGTACAAAATCTTCTGGAAACGCATGTTTCTGTCCTCCCCCAGCCCCATGTCGGTCCAGGACGCTCCTCAATAGATGAGCTTTAGCGAAAACTGAACTTGCCGCGAAGTTCCCGCCGTCTTGCTGATCATGCCAAACCCTGTACCCTCGATAAGGTTCGCAGGTAGCCCCATGTTGACGATGTTAAACAAATTAAATAACTCTGCGCGGAATTGCAGGTCCACTCGCTCCAAACCGCTTTCCCGGTGGCCAATCGGAGTTGTCTTGATAAGCGCAAAATCGAAATCATAATATGCCGGACCGCGAAATGTATTACGGCCGAGCGTTCCAAAGCGCCCGGAGTTTGGTCCGGTCCCTCCCGCGATGCCGATGGGAATGGAAAAAAAACTTGCGTTGTTTGCGCCCCGCCCAAAATAATCGTCTCGCGAGCGGGTTGAGCTGCCAGCGCTCGAGAGATCCGGTATCCCGATCTGGTCTGGCCGGTCCGCGCCAATCGTTCCCGCGCCGGTCTGCTGGATCCCCGAATAAACCGTAAACGGCGAACCACTGTTGATCGTCGAGATGCTCAGAAACTCCCAGCCTTTCGTCAATAATTGGGTTCGATCCGACTGGGGTCCAAAACGCTCGAAATGCAAGGCCTGGGCTGCGCTCAACGTGAAGGCGTGCGTCACGTCAAAGCTTGACGGCCCTCTTTCCGCTTGTGTATCGAAGGGGTCCTGCGGACTAAACAGCGTCACAGCGCCGGTGGACCCTGTTCCCCCCAGGATGCCGCTGACATCATCCAGCGATTTGCTCCAGGTGTAGCTTGCTTGCAATGACGGACCGCCGTGCCCAACATTTCCCGATAATGAGGTCTGGAGCGCGTTGTACGATGAGTGCGACGTTGCCGTCATCACGGACTCGAATCCGAAGCCTCCCGTCGCCGCTCCGCTAGCGTCGAAGTTTGTAAACCGCGCAAATTCCGGATCCGCTCCAGGATATGCGTTTGGATAGGACATTCTGGGAAGTCGAAATGCCGATGTTCCAACATACCCAACATCCGCCGTGAGGCCGCCCAAAGCCCGTTCCAGCCCCAGCGTCCAAGTTTGCAGGTAGCCATTGCCGAAGCGCCGGTCGATCCCAGCCAGACTCAGCAGCGAGAGCTGATGACTCGGCGCCAGCGCTGCCAAATCCTGCTGGTATCGATTTACGTCCATCACTGTATTCGCCGGGACTTTTTTCGGATCGCCGCTGGCCAGCACGTTCACGCCAGCGGTGTTATAAACCTGCGGCACTTCGTTCGGTGTGATTTGGAATCCGTAGGAAATCTCCCCGTTTTGGGCCGCATTGACACGGGGATAAACAACGTAAGGCGTTGACCCCGTAAGAAGATTGTCCTGCCAGATATTAGGCGGAATCACCGCGATCGCCCCGCCCATGTGCACACGCACCGCGTGGGGTGCGTTCCAGTCAACCTGCAAACGCGGCCCCCAGCCGTTCCAATCGGTCTGATAAGTAGGCTGAGGATTGATCAAATATTCTTGCCCAACGCCCGCA
The DNA here is from genome assembly GCA_963782835.1 of uncultured Acidobacteriaceae bacterium. Classification (GTDB taxonomy): domain Bacteria; phylum Acidobacteriota; class Terriglobia; order Terriglobales; family Acidobacteriaceae; genus Sulfotelmatobacter. Next base: position 370,046 of record CAWALR010000020.1, read on the forward strand.
GGTGGGAACGCATTCAGGAAGCTCGATGTCCGATCCGCACGCTCTGAAATCGGCGTGTAGAGCTCATATCGCAGCCCATATTCGAGCGTCCATTGCGGATTGATTTTCCATGTGTCTTGGAGGTAAACGTTCACGTCATTCCGGTTGATCGCCGCTGGCCCAATATGCGCGCCATCCGACGAATAAGGCGGCGCCACCGCGATCGTGTAACCGTACGGATAGCCGATCAGCAGACTGCTTAGCGTGTCTGGGAGAGGATCGCCGACTTGCACATTGTGCCGTCCGCTAGCGGAAGGGATGAATACTGGCGAATAAACTGTTCCGCCGCCAAAATCATATTCGCCATTGGGACTGATTCCGAAGTATGTCGTGTCCCGGTTAAGGCGTGCTTCCGCACCCCACTTCACCGCGTGCCGCGCAGTCGTCCAGGTAAAATTCAATTGCCCCTGAAACAAATTCCCGAACGCAGACATCACCGAGCCCGCCGCCCCATTGAACGCCTCATAGAGGCCATCAATGAACTTCAACGCCGGATCGGTGTGGTTCGGCGTCACAAACGACGGTGTCGTCCGCGTGAAGCTCAGCGATGACGACCAGAGAAACCGAGGCGACACAGCGCGCGTGTAGGTGACGACCCCGTTGCGCTGCCGGTCTACATACTGCACGCCGAAGCTCGGGTCAAGCAGTGTTTGATCTGGATTTGTAGTCGGTCCCGTCAGATTGTCGTAATTGAATCGACCAAACAATTGTCCTTTTGCGCCAACTTTCTGATCGATGCGGACGGAAAACTGATCCGCATCCGTGTTTACATTTGAAGGTGCAGCATAGGTTCGCGCACCATACGCGCCGGTTGGGTTGTTGGGGAGTGGATAACGGGCCAGTACTGTCTCAATTGCTGGATTCACCGGCACGTGCAGCGTGTCCGTGCTGCCATCCGAGTACGTTACCATGTCCTGACCCGCTCGCTCGGCGCCCGTTGGCACAGCCAAAACCTGGGTCGTTCCCAGCACCTGCCTGAATCCCTGGTATTGGACGAAATAGAACGTGCGGTCGCGTCCGTCAAACACATGTGGCAACACGACCGGGCCGCCATTGGTAAACCCGAACTCGTTTCGCCGGAACGGAGGGATCCGGCCCGGGTCCGCAATCGACGGGTGATCGAAATAATTTCGCGCATCGAGGGCAGAGTTCCTTAAGAACTCAAAGAATGAGCCGTGAAAACCGCTTTTCCCGGATCGTGTCACGATGTTGGTGAAACCTGCCGCGCCGCGCCCGATGTCCGCCGGCATCCAGCCCGAGCTTGACTGCAACTCCTGAATCGCATCTACGTTGAAATTCGTGAACGTACTCCCGCCCATCTCAGGATCACTAATATCAGCGCCGTCCATCGCGAAGACAGCCTCGACGCCGCGCTGTCCGTTGATGGCAAATTGCTGGGTGAAATTCGTCTGCCCGTTCACGTCGGTCATAGTACCCGCGGCCAACAGCAGAAGCGTGCTGAAGTCACGTCCATTCAACGGCAATTCATTTACTTTTTGGCTGGAGAGTTTCTCGCCACTTGTTCCGCCCGCCGCGTTCGAAGTTGTGCTCGGGTTCCCATTCGAGACTCCCGCAGAAGTTTGCGGATTGGCGGCAATCGACAGCACGTTTTGATCGGATACCGTCAGCACAGCTGCTATGCCGGCAATATCCACTCCAGTTGACGCTGTCGGGCCTCGCCCGGGTAGTTGCACGCTCACGTTATGTGGCCCGGGTCGAATGTCCGCAATCGCGAACCTTCCGTCGGTTCCTGTAACTGCTGTTGGGTTCTTTTTGGCGCCGGATGTGAAGACCGTTACCTTCGCTCCGGCCACAGGTTCGCCGGCAGACGTGCGTACGACGCCAGACCAGGCCTGCGCAGATGGCGAACTTTGTTGTGCTTTGAGCGTGATCGCTACCAGCACTCCCAACAGCAAATAGTTCTTTATCAGTCGGAAAGCCTTATGAAAGGCTCGAGCCATTACGTGTTCCTTCGCATAGTGGAATTCATGCATGAAAAGTTTCCTCGAATGAAGGCGGAATGCAATCGCGTGCATCCTAATAGAAGTGTCGAACCGCTTCGGTTTACGTACTTGTGACTTCTATGCCTTGGGAGCGGTAGGGATTCAGGACATCTTCGTCTGATGCATCTCAGTCGGGAAGCAGGACCGACCAGGTAAGGCAGAGATGTCCCCATTTTCCCAAGTGAAATCAGGCCAACCACTTCCGTTGAAGCCCCTATCATCGCTTGCTTCACGTATCAGGCGGAGCGGGCGCGAAATGCTCGCGCCCATCCTCGATCAGCCATTGACCACCGTGGCGGACGGCCAGGTAGAAAAAGTTGATCGGGATCACGGGGATGACCGTCCCATCTGGACCGTTGACATTGTGCACGGTAAGGACCGCGTCAGCGACCGCAACATCGGGATTGATGAAGCGTATCCGATAGTTGGAGAACGCCGCTTGCGTGTTGCCGTTGACAGCTTGCTGCGCCTCGTGACCGAAGTCCTTCACCATTGCGACCCGCCCTTGCAGTCGCTTCGCGAGTCGGACAGCCGAGCCTTCAGGCCGCTGCCATTTACTCCAGCGACTTGGGATCCGACTTGTCCTTCGGAGATTTTTCGTTCAGCAGCGACACCAGTTCCCGCGCGCAAGCCGGAACCGCTACCTTTCGTTCGACGATAATTTCTTTCGCGCTCAACTTTCTCCCGTACAATTTTTCGTTGGCGCTGCCATCCGAGCGCAGAGTAGATCCCTCCAACGATATTCCCGCAAACAATCCCTTGTTTCGCGAGTAAGAAAGAATCTCCGCGTCCATCACGATATCGGTCGCACCTTCCGCCGTGCGCCCTTTCGGACCCGCAGCCGCCGAGGCATCCGCTCCCAGCTTTACCTTGCTCGACAGCAGGGAGCGCGCTCCCTTGGGATTCATCACCAGCAACACAAAATCGGTTGCCTGCCCGCCCAGCTGGAATCCGATGCTCACCCCTTCGAGCGCATACAGCGCAGGAGCTCCCCAGGGCCCTCCATAGTGCGGGCCGCTGCGGCACACCATCACCCCGCGGCCGTAGCTGCCTCCCACTCCGAACGCGCCCTTCTTCACCGAGGGCAAAATCACCACGCATTCCGCCTTGTCCAGCAAGTCCTGCGGAATATTGTCCGGAATATTCAAAATTTCTTTCAGCACCTGCCCCGCATCCTCCACTCGCTCCTCTTCCCTCGCGTCGGAGCCGAATCCAAGAGTTACGAACGTGCACAAAGCAGCGAACAGTACCACCATCTTGCGTATGTTCTTTCGTATCAGCTTCATCGCTACGGGTTCCCCCTCGGAATTCTCCTCGCTCCAGTTCACTGGATACGACCAACTATCTTAACCCCTCGACGGGCATAAACCGACCTCCCAGACGCAATTGCCCCTATGACCAAATGGGTGCTCCTTTTGTAACTTGGCACTTTATCGGCCCCCCTTCTACAGTCGATGGATAACCTGGGCAGATGGCGCCAGTCATTCGGCATTATGCGTGCATCTAACGAATGAGAAGTACATTTTGGCTGTGGGTGGAGTGAAAATTTTGGACTTTTTGGGCATGAAGTACACGCCGTCTGCTGGCCGGATTCTGGTGCTGCTGGCTGCATTGGCGCTGGTTTGCCCGGCTTTTGCTCAGTCCGATCCTTACGCGGCTTCTTCGTATGCCAGCGGCTCGGCCGCTTATAGCAGCCCGTCGACTTCCGATTCCGACGATCCGCAGGCCGGCGCGATGCTCACTATCCGCACCCGCGTCGACGAAGTGAACGTGTTGTTCATCGCTACCGATAAGCATGGCAAGTTCGTCCGCGATCTGAGCCAGAAAGATTTTTCCATCCTCGACGATCACAAGCCGCCGCAATCGATCCTGAATTTTCGCCGTGAAACTGATTTGCCGCTTCACCTCGGCTTGTTGGTTGATGTCAGTGGATCCGTTCACAGCCGTTTTGAATTCGAGCAGAATGCGGCCATCAGCTTCCTGCAACACTCCATTCGGGCCGGCTTCGACAAAGCCTTCGTCGTGGGCTTCAACAAACAAAGTGACATGACGCAGGACTTCACCGACAACGTGCAGTTGCTTTCCGATGGCGTCCACCGCCTGCAGGATGGCGGAGGCACGGCGATTTACGATGCCATTTATCGCGCCTGCAAAGATAAATTTCTGAAGGACCGTCCCGATCATCCCACGCGCAAGGCCATCGTTATCGTGAGCGATGGCGAAGATAATCAGAGCGAATACTCACGCGCGCAAGCCATCGAAATGGCGCAGCGCGCCGAAGTCATTATCTATGCGATTTCCACGGACGACAGCGGCCTCGTCCTTCGCGGCGACAAAGTCCTCGAGCAACTCTCCGAAGCCACCGGTGGCCGCGCCTTCTTTCCCTTCAAGATGAAGGACATCACGCACTCTTTCGCCGCCATCGAAGACGAACTCCGCAGCCAGTACGTTGTCTCCTACAAGCCCGCCGACTTCGATGCCGACGGCCGTTACCGCTCCATCGAAATTTCCGCTCTCAAGAAAGACTTGCAAGTCCGTGCCCGCAAAGGCTATTTCGCTCCCCAGCAGTAAGAAATCCTCACCACAGAGACACAGAGCAAATCTGGTCGTTTCCGTTTTCCCTTTTGTTTTTCTCCGTGTCTCTGTGCCTCCGTGGTGAACAGCTTTCTTCGGCCGCCTCGTCGCAGCACGCGTGAATGTCGATTGGGCCGGCGGCTGCGCCCTTGCACGCTTCCAGCAGCAAATGCCAGGCTTCGCGATACTTGCCATGCTTCCGGCGCTTCTTGTCCAAGTTAAAATACAGAGCCTTATTTATCTGCCCGATCACTGCGTAGGGAATGATGTACCAGTCATCGAGAGGAATAATGTACAGCGCGAAAAAATCCACGGTTCCCGGTTCGTAGCCATGCCGTTTGGCTCCATGTTTCGGCCCCATGAGGCTTATGCGGTAGCCGCCACGGGCGTGGCTGTAGATGGTGCACTTCACCTGCACTCGCAGGATCGGGCCAGCGTCCTCCACGCCTACGTCGTAGCTGGAGAATCCCCCATAGGGGCTTGACACCTTGAGTCCCTGCCCAGCCGCGAGTGCCATGAAGTAGAGTTCAGCCCATACGCCGCGCTGTTTGGGATCTTTGATGAGACATCCCAAGTTTTTCCGGTTTTTCACATTCACCTCTTTCTCAAATAAAAATCGCGGCCTAAAGGCCGCGCACCCGCTCTTTCCTGACAGCTTTCCAAAGTTTTACTCTATACTTACAGTATAACCAATAGCATATGTCTACTGGGACATGTTCGCTGACTTTATATTCCCTTTCCCCTCAACGAACTAAAGCAAATTCCCGTCTTTTTGCCTCTTGACAACAAATCCTCGCCATTTTGTATGACTGAAAGCTAATCCGGGGATGAATTCGTCGGGCGGATAGCGTTCGACAGCGACCACGGCAGACCCGCCCAGCGTCCCAGAAATCGGGGCCGCAACAGCTGTCATTCACCTAATTACAACCTCTCTTATCAACTTATCTGGCCCACCACTGGCACCGCTCTTCTCGTCGTGAGCCAGCCAGGCGGAGATGAGGAACAGCACGCGGACATCGTAAGGGACGGGACTGTGTGGCGCCGGCGCACATGCTCGCGAGTTTCCTGCGCTCAAGAATGTAGCCTGGTAGTCCCATTGGAATTTGAAGGCAAACGCCCTATTCTGGCTAGTCGAATGTCGAGTCGCGCCCCCGCAATTGAAGTCAAATGCCAAAGGGAAAGAAAGCTAAAACCGACAGGCAAGACCCTCCACGTCGAACAACGCTCCAGTGGCTGCGCGCGGAGCGGTTGCCTCTGGCCGCTTGCGGCGTGGCCTTTCTCATTTATTCGCGTTCGCTGTTTTGCGGGTTTAAAGGTGACGATTTTCCGCAAATTGTGAACAACCGACAGGTGCAGTCGTGGGAGTATTTGCCGCAACTTCTGGGCTCCAATCTTTGGAGTCAATTGAGCGACCAGCCCGGTCGGTTTTATCGTCCAATATTTTCCGTTTGGATGTTGTTGCTGCACACCTGCGGCGGACTTGCTCCCTGGTTTTGGCATCTTTCGAGCATCTTGCTGCATGTTGCGGCGACCTGGTTGGTGTTCCAGATTTGCCAGCGGCTGACGGGGAACGATGCCGGCGCGGCTGCAGCGGCCGCGATTTTTGCCGTTAACCCGATTCACGTCGACGCCGTCAGCTGGGTTTCTGCAAGTTGCGAGCTTCTCTTTGCGATCTCCGCGCTGGCAGCGATGCTGACATTGCTCGACCCGCTATTGCTGGACACAGACAAAGACAAGAAAAACGGCCGTGCAGAAGCCGGTCGTGACAATCTCCTCTACCCCCGGGTGTGGCTCAGCGCGGTGTGGTTCGGCGCCGGTCTCTTTGCCAAGGAAACGGGAATGGCGATGCTGGCGATTCTGCCGGCGATTGCCTGGATACAACTGAAAGACCGTGTCGCCGGGAGTCAGAGGCTCTGGAGAGCTGCCTTCCCTTATGGCGTGGTGACAGCAGGCTATTTAGCGGTGAGGTGGGCCGTGATGCGCCACGTGCGCGCCGCAACAGCGGAGCATAGCTGGGCGAGTGTCGTCTTCAGTGCTCCCTCGATCCTGCTTTTTTATCTGAAGAAATTGTTTTTCCCGTGGAACCTGGGCGGCACCTACGTCAACCCGTTAGCGGCATCGCCCACTACACTCTTCTGGCTGCAGTTGTCTGCGGTCGTAATTGGTGCTGCCGTTATCGCGTGGCTTGCGATTCGTTACCGGTCGTTTTTCGGCCTTGCCGCCGCTCTGATCGTGATCCCTGTGCTGCCGGCGCTGGCCGTGATCCGGATCTACGAGCAGGGGTGCACGACGAATGACCGCTATTTGTACCTGCCGTCGGCGGGGGCTTCGCTGTTGGTTGCACTGATTGTCCAGAAAGTGTGGTCTCGCGAGAGGCCAGCCAAAGTAACGGCAATCGTTGTTGTGAGTCTCGTCTTTATGACATTTTCTGTCATGACGATTTCCCAGCAGAAGTATTACCAGGACGACATCGCCTTTTATTCTCGCGTGATTGAAGTCAGCCCGTCAGACGCGTTTGTGATGGATCTGCTCGGCAATGTCTACCTGGATCAAGGGCGCCAAGACCTTGCACTTGAACAATTCCAGAAAGCAAGCCAGATTGCTCCGGACGACCAGAAGGCTAAGGCCGCTCTTGCCCGTGGACTGTTTGCGGCAGGAAAATACGGCGAAGCTGAAACCGTGCTGAAGGGTGAGTTGCAGTCTCCGCAGCTGACCTCGGACTGGCGGGAGTCGACGCTGCTATGGTTGGCTAACGTCGAGATCAGCATGGGAAACCTGACCGGCGCGCAACAACTCCTGGAACAGGCCGAACACAGCGACGACCGGTTTCCCCAACTCCATTGGATATGGGGAATGCTCTACCAACGACAAGGCCTGCTTCCGCAGGCGCTGGCAGAATACGAAAAAGAATTCGAGATCACGGGAGACGAACTGGCGCGGCAGCGGGCGGCGTCAGTGAAGAGGCTGATTCAATCTGGTTCGGCGGGGCGATCGTTGACAAACCAACCGTCGACTGCAATCGGCATCCGCTAAGGGTCGCAGCGAGATTTGAACCGTCCTACTCCCCGAATGATACCGGGATATTTCCTTCCGGTTGGTCAGCTACTAGAAAGGTGGGGAAGACTCGTACTTGGTGTTAAATCGCGATTACACTAAGAATGCCTCGCGGTCCTCGGAAAACCTACCCTGACAAAGTCCGTTTGCACCTGCGCCCTCCCTGTGCTACCGTCCCATTGATTTCCGGAATCAGATTTCGAATTAAGCCTTCACCACTCCCCTAGGAGACGCTCATGGTCGGCATCATCTTTCTCGTAATCCTGGTTGTCATCGCTGTTGTTCTCATCGGGATGTACAACAGCCTGGTGCAACTGCGCGTGCGTTGCGACTCTGCCTGGTCTGATATTGATGTGCAACTCAAGCGCCGCCATGATCTCATTCCCAACCTGGTCGAAACCGTCAAAGGCTACGCCGCGCACGAAAAAGGCACCTTCGAAAATATTGCCAAATACCGCTCGCTAGCCATGCAGGCGACTACGCCCGAAGGCAAGGCGGTCGCGGAGAATCAACTCTCCGGCGCGCTGAAGAGCCTGTTCGCCGTGGCCGAAAATTATCCGGAGCTGAAGGCTTCGGAACAATTCACCCAACTGCAGGGATCGTTGAGCCAGACCGAAGACTCGATCCAGAACTCGCGCCGCTATTACAACGCGGTGGTGCGCGATCTGAACACGAAGATCCAGGTTTTCCCGACCAACATCCTTGCCGGCATGTTCGGCTTCCAGGCGCGCCAGTTCTTCGAGACCACCGAAGCCGACCGCGAGCCGGTTGCCGTGAAGTTCTGATCCCATGATCAGGACGATGAATAAGGCACGAATGCCGACTGGAGTACAAACCTTAGTCATCCAAAAACCTTGTCATTCCGACAGGAGCGGAGCGAAGTGGAGGAACCTGCTTTTCCTCGCCGCCATCCTCGCCCTAGCCTCGCCGCTGTTCGCAAAATCCTGGCGCATCTCGAACTTCGAGGACACCATCACCGTCAACCAGGATGGCAGCGCCCTGGTCAGCGAAACCATCACCCTGACGTTCGTCGGCGAGTGGCATGGAATTCACCGAAAGATCCCTATCGAATATCCAGGACCGGACGGCACGAACTACCAACTCTTCGTGAACGTCACCAGCGTCACCGATGAAAGCGGCGCCAAGCTCAAATACGATTCCTCGACCTCGGGCGCATACCGTGATCTGAAGATTTATATTCCCAACGCCGTCGATGCCACGCGCACGGTCGAGATCGCCTACCGCGTGCGCAATGGCACGCGCTTTTTCGATCAGTACGACGAGTTCTACTGGAACGTGACCGGCAACGATTGGCCCGTCCCCATCGATCACGCCAGCGCCAGCGTGCATTTTCCCGATGCCGCGAATGGATCGTTGCGGGCGCAGGCTTTCACCGGCGTCTATGGTTCGACCGAGCGCGATGCAACCGCCAAAGTGGAAGGCTCGACTGCGGAATTTGAAACCAACAATCCTCTGCCCATGCGCGGCGGCATGACCATCGATGTTTATATTCCGAAAGGCATCCTGAATCCGCCGAGTAGTTTCACGAAACTATTCTGGTTCATCGGCAGCAATCCGGTTGTCTTCTTGCCGCTGGTGACGCTTGTCGTCATGTTCACTCTGTGGTGGTACGCTGGGCGCGATCCCGACCCCGGCATGTCGGTCGCGCCGATGTATGAGCCGCCGCCCGGCGTCACTCCCGCCGAAGCCGGGACCTTGCTCGATGATCACATCCATCCCCGGGACATTACATCGACTATTGTCGATTTAGCCGTGCGCGGCTTCCTCAAAATTGAAGAGACGGATGAGAAGGGGCTTCTGTTTCATAACAAGGATTACATCTTCCATCTGCTGCAGAAACGGCAAGACTGGCGCGGCCTCGCGCCTCACGAGCGCGTCATGATGGAAAATATTTTCGTCGGTGACGCGCCGGACATTCGTCTGTCCAGCCTGAAGAACCGCTTCTACACCGCCGTTCCCGCGATCCGCACCGACATCATGTCGGCGCTGAAGCAGAAAGGCATTTACACTCTGGATCCGGAATCGGCCAACGGCTACAGCATCGGCGCGGCATTCTGCATTCTGATTCCGTTCGCCGTTCTGCAATTCCTGGGATGGGCCGATTTTTTGAGCTCGATTCCTATGGTGGTGGGATGTGGGCTGATCAGCGCCGTGATCTGGTGGCTGTTCGCACGCGTTATGACGGCAAAAACTCTCAAAGGCGCGCGCACTCACATCGCCGTGCTGGGATTCCAGGAATTCATGAATCGCGTGGACGCCGATCGACTGAAGACGATGCCGCCGAACACCTTCGAAAAATTCCTGCCCTATGCGATGGCGCTGGGCGTGGAACATCACTGGGCGCAGGCGTTTGCTGGAATCATAAAAGATCCGCCAACCTGGTACGCCGCTCCCGCTGGATACGGCTACGGCATGGTCTTCAACCCAATCTTGTTTTCTTCTTCTATGCACGGCATGGCGACGGATATGCATCAGGTATTCGTCTCCGCGCCGCGAGCCAGCTCCGGCGGATCAGGTTTTGGTGGCGGCGGATTCGGTGGAGGCGGCGGATTCTCTGGCGGCGGGTTCGGAGGCGGTGGCGGCAGCGCGTTCTAGAAAATTGGTGCGCCCGGAGAGACTCGAACTCCCAACCCTCTGCTCCGAAGGCAGATGCTCTATCCAGTTGAGCTACGGGCGCATTAGGGAGGCGAGCCAAACGCGCGATTATTGCATCGTGAAAGAACGGGATGCACCGCGGCTCGCCTAAATCCTTCGTTCGCGCAAAGAACGCGCTCTCTCAGGATGACAATCGATCCGCGGGTATTTTACTCCATCTCGAAACCCAGATACGACAGGCCGTCGCTGCGTTCGACTTGCAGGACGACGGGATCGCCTGTCTTCAGCCTTTGAATGGCGGCGCGCAGAGCGTCCATCGATGTGATGGGAGTTGTGTTCACGGCGTGAATCACGTCGCCGGTCTGCAGGCCAGTGTCGGGCGTGGTGAGGTCGGCTGCACGGCCGAGAACGACCACCCCGCCGGGAATGCGCAGCGTTCCGATCTGATTGCGCAGATCGCTGGTGATATCGACGGCGAGAATGCCCAGCCGCGGGACCAGACTTTTTTCCGGATCGGCGGCGTCGAAAAGTTGATCCATGGGGTCGCGCGCTTCGATAGCGGGGACGTAAAGAGTTTTCTTTTCGTCGCCCCGCAGGATTTCCAGCTTTAATACCTGATCAAGCCGGTGCAGATATAGCGAGGAAGAAAGCGCAGGAAGAGTTTCGATGCGGCGATCGTCGGCGGTGAGAACGATATCCTGAACCTGAAGGCCCGCGGCAGCGGCGGGGCCGTCGGGCTTTACATCGGCGATGATGACGCCCCAGCGTTGCGAAAGATGGAGGCCATCGGCGATCGTGGGCGTGATTTCCTGGGCGACAGCGCCAATCTCCACGCGATGCACGTGGCCGTATTTGCGAAGGCTGTGGTAGACAAAATCGACAATGCGGGCGGGGATGGCGAAGCCTAGGCCCTCACTGCCGCCGCCGCTGGAGAGGATAAAAGTGTTGATGCCGAGAACCGATCCATTCATATCGACGAGCGGGCCGCCGCTGTTGCCAGGGTTGATGGGCGCGTCGGTCTGAATGTAAGTCAGGGCTTTGTCAGGATCGGGCTGGCGGGCGACGGCGCTGACCACTCCCATGGTTACGGAATTCTGCAGACCTTCGGGGCTGCCGATGGCGAAGACGAGCTGGCCGACGCGAGGACGAGGTTGCACGAGCAGAGGCAGGGTAGGAAGGTCTTTCTCGTCGATCTTAAGCAGAGCGAGATCGGTGTCCTTATGCACTCCGATCAAGCGCGCTTCGAGAATGTGCCGCTTGCCCACGGGTATGGCGCGTCCGGAGTCGCCGGGCAGAGGCAGGGCCACTCGAATGCGTTGCGCGCCTTCGACCACGTGCGCGTTGGTCATGATGTAGCCGGTGGAGTCAACGATCACGCCGGAGCCAACTGCATTTTGGCGAACGATGAGAGCGGTCTCAGAGCGGTTCTCCTGGTGCAAGGGGCCGTAGCCGGTGACCAGGATTTGAACTACGGCCGGGGAAACTTTCGCGGCGAGACCTTCGAGAGCGTTGTTGAGCTGCATAAGAGCTGCCGCGGCGGGGGCGGATTCGTCCGGCTTCGGCTGTGTCTGTTTCTCGGCGCCGAGCGCCGGAGTCGCATTGGCGGGCTTCTGAGCTGGCGGCTGCTGCGCGATCAGGCTCGTGGTCAACAGCAAGAAAATGGAGACAACCTGGCAGAGAAAAGTGTGCGCCGAACGAGTGGCGCGCACGCGGGAGAAAGATGGATCGAGCATGAATTGGCTCCCCTGAAAAAGAAAAAAGAACACTTATCTGACGGTACCACGGGTGATTGGGTTGCAGAGATTAGGGGCGGCGAGGCATAGGCGGGAGACTCCAACTCACCGGCTTCAGAGATCTGGCGCTGGGGATCAAAACCCCCGCCCTGTCTCTCCAAAATACGGAGAGACAAGGACGGGGCACCCTGTCGATACCGCTCCTTTGGAGAGCCTCAGAATGGAGCTGACTTTCGACTAGGAGCAGCTACGTGGGCTTACTCTCCAAACCAGTCGGGGAAGACGAGCTCTATCAGGCCGGGGACCCAGTAGGAATAGAACTTGTCGTCGCAGATTTTGTATTTGCCGTATTTTTTCGTCGCGTAATCACCCCAGTGGGGCTGGGTGCCGTCGAGGTCGGTGAATCCATATTCGCGGGCGAGGTTCCAGGAGCTGAAGACGCGTCCGGTCTTCTTCATTACTTTGGGATCGGTGGCGAGGGCGACGACGGCACGGCCGACGTAGCGCGGTGATTCGGAGACCATGAAATCGCTGGGAGCGTCGTTCTGGTCGTAACTATTCTTGTCTTTGTTCTTGCTCTTCTTTCCGGCGTCTTTCCAGTTGGCTTCGGTGACTTTGAAGTGCTCGAGGACTCTCTCGGAGCGCAGGAATCCGGGAGTGAGGGCAACGGAGGCGATGTTCCTCTTGTGGAGTTCGCGGGACATGGCGAAGGCCAGGCGGATGACGGAAATCTTGACGAGATCATAGAAGAGGTTGCCGCGGTAGTAGAAGGCGTCGCCGTCGGTGATTTCGAAAATCATTGCGTGTTTTCTCCCGAGCATCAGCGGCGTGGCGTAATGCGCGGTGATGATGTGAGAGTGAATGGCCTGCTTGAGCATGCGGAGACCGTTCTGAAGATTGACGGCCCAGAAAGGCTTGCTCCACTCGGTGAGGGCGTCGCCGCCCCAGACATCGTTGACGAGGATGTCGAGACCTTTGTGGCGGCGTTTGATACGGGCGACGAGTTTCTTAACCTCGGCGGGAACTTCGTGATCCACCTTGACGGCGATGCCGTGCCCTCCAGCGGCGGTGACCAGGTCGGCGGTTTCTTCGATGGTTTCGCGTTGGCCGGGTTTCGAGGAGCCTTTTTTTCGCGGGTCTTTTCGGGAGCTGCGGCCGGTGCAGTAGACAGTGGCTCCGGCCTCGCCCAGGGCAATGGCGATGCCGCGACCCGCGCCTCGCGTGGCTCCGGCGACAAGTGCGATCTTGCCGCGTAAGGGTTTGCTGCGGGATTTCTTTGATGGGGATGGCATTGTTATACCCGGGGGCACATGATAGCAAATCGGCTGAGGTCCACAAGCTACGAAGGTCAAAGGCAGCGGACAGGAGTGTCCGCTCCACACGTGCAAGGGGGAATCTAGGTTCTACCCTTAACTAACTCGTAATCAGGCTTTTATCGGGTGAGCATCCGTGATATAACGCCCCTGAGCAGTAAAGTGGTCGATCCGCCTGCCAGGAGCGTATTTTGATGGTATTGGCCTCGTTCGCACAGAGAGAAGGATCAAGCCACGAAAGAGGAGGGACTGTGTCCGAAGAAGCACGGACCGGGAAAAGGTTTCCGCTGCATTTGCCGATCAAACTGCATAGCGATGAGACCAGCGGCGACGCGAAAGGGACGACAGGAAATCTGAGCGCGGCGGGAGTTTATATTCGCGCCGACGCGTCGCTGGAGATTGGTTCGCCGGTGGAGTTCGAGATCACACTGCCGCCGGACGTAACCGGTGGGCAGGAAAATGTAGTGATTCAGTGCAAGGGGCGCGTGGTGCGCACCGATCCCACGGGAGCCAGCGAAGAGGGCAAAGGTGTTGCCTGCGTGATCGACTCCTACGAGTTCGTGAGGAACTCCTAATTTCTTGAACCGGAATTCTTGGAGTGAATTTTTGGAGCGCCAAATAACATGCTCAAACTGATTCTGGCCGATAACCAGGCAATCTTTCGAGCCGGCATTGCCAAAGTGCTGGCGGTGGAAGACGAGATGCGCATAGTAGCGCAAGCTCAGACGCCGGAGCAGATGTTCATGGCTCTGGATAAATTCCGCGCCGCGGTGCTGGTGGTGGCGGCGGGGTTTCATAACGATTTTGCCGCCATCATGCTGGGAGCGAACAAGGCGAAGACTCGCGTGGTGGTGCTCGCCGATACGGGCGAAAGCGCGCAGCGGCATATGGCGAACGGGGCGCATGGCGTGGTCTACCGCAACGTGACCAGCGCGGCCCTGGTGGACTGCGTCCGCAAGGTGGCGCGCGGCGAGACCTGGGTGCAGGATGTTGCGGTGCCGAGCGAGCTCACGGAAAACGATATGGTTGGATTGCGGGTGCGCGATCGGCTGACGGCGAAAGAGTTGCGCATTGTGGCGTTGATCGTGCAGGGCTACAAGAATAAAGAGATTGCCACGCAGCTGGGAACGACGGAACAGGTGATCAAAAATTATCTGCGGAATGTGTATGACAAGATCGGAGTGTCGGACCGGCTGGAGTTAGCGCTGTTCACCATCCATCACAGGATTTTGAACGAAGCAGCGGCTGCAACCACCACGGGTCCGGCGCCGCAAACGCCAGCGGGAGCGATGCCGTAAGAAGGTTTGCGTGAAATGAGGCCGCCCTGCGGGGCGGCCTTTTTGTTTTGTGGCAATCTCTTTTCGAAACCACGTTTCGAGAAGTGGCGTGGAGCTGACGCGTGACATGGTCAGGCCGGGGGTATTGGCAGGTAATTGTACAGGTCAAGAAAAGGCGGTTCGATGCCTTGCGTGCGCAGGAGAACGCTAATCTGTGCCACGTGTCGCGCCTCGTGAATCACGAGGTTCCACAACAAGCCATCCACCGTGAAACGCTTCCCGGGGCGGTCGTGCACGGTTACGATCCGTTTCAATTCGTCGTCTGTCAGCGTGGCGAGGTACGTGAGGGTGATCCGCTCTACAACCCGCCAGTAGTCCAGCAGCGTTTCGAGCGAGAAACCATAAAAAACAGGGCCGCCCTGGGCATCCTTAAAGGCGGGAATGGTATCGCGCAGCGGTGGTTCTCGCAGGATCTCCTCGCGAATCCAGAAATCCTCGACGCGGGGTATGTGATACACGAGGTCCTTGATGCAGTGAAGCTTCGCGCCGTCCAGCAAAGGGCGGGATAAGACCTCGTCTGGGACGGCCTCCAGCGTGGCCCACAAGTCGCGGCGGGCGCGTACGAGGTAATCATAGATTTCAGAAATATTCATTCGCCCCTCCCTCAAGGCCCATACAAACAGATTTTAAGCTGTGAAATATTATGGCCAAGTTAATCTCAGTTTCGACCGCCGGCAATACGGCGAGGTCCTTGTTTTGACGCATCGTTCTCTTTATGCGTAGCATCTAGTGGCCATGGAATTCCGAACGTTGGGACGCTCTGGTTTAAAGGTGCCGGTGCTGAGTTTTGGCACGGGAACGTTTGGTGGATCGAACGATTTTTTCCGCGCGTGGGGCGCAACGAGTGATGTCGCCGAGGCCACGCGCATCGTCGATATCTGCCTGGACGCGGGAGTGAATCTCTTCGATACCGCCGATGTTTATTCGGACGGGCTCTCCGAAACTATTCTGGGCAAGGCGATCGCCGGGCGGCGAAATAACGTTTTGATTTCGACGAAGACTACGTTTCGCATGGGAAATCAAACCGGGCCAAACGATGTAGGATCGTCGCGCTATCACGTGATTCGGGCTTGTGAGGCCAGTTTGCGGCGGCTCGGTACCGATTACATTGATATCTACCATCTGCATGGATTTGACGCGCTCACCCCTGTGGAAGAGGTTCTGAGCACGCTGAATCAGTTGGTGGTGAGCGGGAAAGTCCGATACATTGCGTGCTCGAATTTTTCCGGCTGGCACTTGATGAAGTCTTTGAGCGTTGCAGAAAGATACGGCTGGACGCGGTACGTGGGGCATCAAGTGTATTACTCGCTGATCGGCAGAGAGTACGAGTGGGAGCTGATGCCGCTGGCGCTGGATCAGGGCGTGGGCGCGCTGGTGTGGAGTCCGTTGGGATGGGGACGGTTGACGGGTAAAATCCGGCGTGGAAAGCCGTTGCCCCCGGAGAGCCGCTTGCACAAGACTGCGGAACAAGGACCGCAGATGGCGGACGAGTATTTATACAAAGTGGTGGACGCGCTGGACGAAGTCGCCGAGGAGACGGGAAAGAGCGTGCCGCAAGTGGCGCTGAATTGGCTGCTGCAGCGGCCGTCAGTGTCGACCGTCATCATCGGCGCGAGGAACGAGGAGCAGTTGAAACAGAACCTGGGCGCGGTGGGGTGGAATTTGTCGGGCGAGCAGGTCGGGAAATTAGATGCCGCCAGCGATGTGACCGCGATCTATCCGTACTGGCATCAGTGGCAGTTTACTGAGCGGAATCCGCGGCCCGTTCCCGCGCCGGAAAGAGCTGCAGGCTGATTGTTTTCGTTAGTTTTATCGAGCTGATTTCGCGTGGGCGTTCTGTCCGCTCGATCGGCCGCTATCCGTCTTTGAAACTTGTTGCCGGCTAAACCTTTCGAGCTCGAGTCGAAGACCTGCGCGAATAATTTCGATGTTCCGCTCGTGCTCGGACTTCAAATGCGAGAGGATTGGCTCTTCTGGGTCAGACGGTTTGCGAAAAGGCTCGGCGTTGGCGCGGCGGTAGGCTTCGTTCAGGCACGGATATTCGCTGGCGAGAATGTTGTCCAAAGTCGCATCGTCCCAGTGCGCCACTTCCAGGCTTCCATCTTCGGTGGGAGAGAACTGAACTGCGAAACCATCCAGAGGCCGCACAGCTACGACTTCTGCCGCTGCATCCTGACTAAGTCTCTTAGCGGTCTCGACAGCGCTGTGCTCGTCAGCGGCCATGGCAACGATGCAATCCCCATTGGAGAGGCGCAAGATATACAGCATGGGACCTCCGTTGCTTATGCAGTCGGACGTCGTACGGAACGCTTCCCAATGATTCGGCCCAGTACATGTTGCCATGAATAATCCGGCTGGGGGATAAGCAACAAGATTCCCTATGGACATTAGTTGCGGTTGGAGAAGAAAAGGATTACCCGATCTTCTCGGCCACCGACTTCGCCTGGGTAAACAAATACAAATAGTCCGGGCCACCGGACTTGGAATCCGTGCCCGACATATTGAATCCTCCGAAGGGATGAGCGCCCACCATGGCGCCCGTACATTTGCGGTTGATGTAGAGATTGCCCACGTGGAAGTCGCGAGTGGCGCGATCGATCTTGTCGCGGGATTTCGTGTAGATGGCGCCAGTCAGGCCGAACTCGGTGTCGTTGGCGATTTCGAGGGCGTGATCGAAGCCGCGCGCCTTAATCACGGCGAGAACGGGGCCAAAGATTTCTTCCTGCTCGAGTTTTGATTTGGCGGGAATGTCGGCGATCACGGTGGGGCGGATGTAATAGCCTTCTCCCGCTTCGGTGGCGCGGGTGCCTCCGGTCAGGAGGCGTCCGTCCTTCTTGCCTTGCTCGATGTATTCGAGAATCGTCTTCATCGAGCCTTCATTGATGACGGCGCCCATGTTGGCATTCTCCGCAGGATCGCCGACGGTGATTTTTTCGACGCGAGCTTTGAGCTGTTCGAGGAATTTGTTATAGATGCGCTCGTCGATGATGGCGCGCGAACAGGCGGAGCACTTCTGCCCCTGGAAACCGAAAGCAGCCTGGGCAACGCCTTCGACGGCGGAATCGATATCGGCATCGGCGTCGACGATGATAGCGTCCTTGCCGCCCATTTCGAGGATGGTGCGCTTGATCCAGAGCTGCCCGGGAGCTTGCGTGGCGGCAGCCTTGTTGATGTGTAAGCCGACCTCGCGCGATCCGGTGAAGGCGACGTAGCGAGTTTTCGGATGCGCGACGATGGCATCGCCAAAGCTGGCGCCGGCGCCGGGACAGAAATTGACGACGCCTTCCGGCATGCCAACTTCTTCCAGTAGTTCGATGAATTTAGCGGCGATGGTGGGAGAATCGCTGGAGGGCTTCAGGATTACAGTGTTGCCGCTGACGATGGAGGCTACGGTCATTCCAGCCATGATCGCGCAAGGGAAATTCCACGGCGGAATCACCGCGCCCACGCCGAGGGGAATGTAGGTGAGCGTATCGTGCTCGCCGGGCATCTGCACCGGCGGTTCAGCTTTGGCAAAGCGCAGAGCTTCGCGGGCATAAAATTCGCAGAAGTCGATAGCTTCGGAGATGTCGGCGTCGGCCTCGGCCCAGTTCTTGCTGACTTCGAAAACCAGCCAGGCCATGTAATCCATTTTGCGTTCGCGCATGCGGTCGGCGGCGCGGAAGAGGAGGCTGGCGCGCTCTTCCACCGTTGTGCGGCTCCACGTGGTGAAGGCCTTCAACGCGGCTTGCATGGCGGGTTCAACGTGCTCTTTGCCGGCCTTCTGATGGATTCCGACGATTTGTGATGGCTTCGAAGGATTCAGCGACTTGATCTTGTCGGTGGTCTTGATGCGCTGGCCGCCGATGATGAGGTCATACTCGCGGTCCAGCTGGCCGCGGACGCGTTCGATGGCGGCGCGCATCTTGCGGGCGTTGTCTTCGTGGCGGAAATCGTAGAAGGGCTCGTTGATGAACGGGCCTTGATGAGAAGATTGCGAACGCGGCCGGACGGGGGCTTCCAGGGTTGCCATGGGGAATCCTTTCGAACTTTGAAACTTGGGTAGCAGGGTGTATTGGTTATTTTACACCTTGGGCAGAAGTCCGTACTCTCTCGCGAGCCGCAGCCTAAGGAGCGCGGTCGGAGTCCTCGGGATCAGCAGAATAAAGTCAAAACCCCCCACCCTAACGTCGCAGAAGACGCGACGTTAAGGATGGGGCACCCGCTCGGGTGATAGACTCGAACGTTTTCATCGAGGTAATCCTTATGCAGATTCAGAAAGTGGGAGTGGTCGGTGCGGGGACGATGGGCAATGGCATCGCCCATGTGTTTGCGCGCAGCGGTTTCAACGTGATTTTGTGCGACGTGGAGCAGCGTTTCCTGGAGCGCGGGATTGCGACCATCACCAAGAATCTTGATCGCGAGGTGGCGAAGAACAAGATCACGGACGCGGACAAGGTGTCGGCGCTGAAAAACATTGAGCCCGTAACGGATCGATCCAAGCTGGCCGGCTGCGATTTTATCGTGGAGGCTGCGACCGAGAAGTTCGAAATCAAGACAGAGATTTTTCGCGATCTTGACCGACTGGCGCGACCGGAAGTGATTCTGGCTTCGAATACTTCGTCGATCTCGATCACCAGGCTGGCCGGGCTGACTAAGCGTCCCGACAAAGTCATCGGGATGCACTTCTTTAATCCCGTGCCGGTGATGAAGCTGGTGGAGGTGATTCGAGGGCTGGCGACGTCGCAGGACACGTTTTCTGAAACTCAGAATCTGGCGGTGAAGCTCGGCAAGACACCGGTCGAGGTGAATGATGCGCCGGGATTTGTCTCCAACCGCGTGCTGATGCCGCTGTTGAACGAGGCTATGTATGCGGTGATGGAGGGCGTGGCCACGCCGGAAGCGGTCGATGAAGTGTTCAAACTGGGGATGGCGCATCCCATGGGGCCGCTGACGCTGGCCGATTTTATTGGGCTCGACGTTTGCCTCGACATAATGCGGGTGATGCTGGACGGGCTGGGCGATCCAAAGTACCGGCCGTGTCCGCTGCTGATCAAGATGGTGGATGCGGGGTGGCTGGGGAGAAAGAGCGGGAGAGGATTTTACAAGTATTAGGAATTGCTAGTAGCGAGTACCTAGTGCCGAGTGAGACCGGCGCGGCAAGCATGACAAGCGACACAATTTCGCCTCGAAGGAAGAGCGATGTGGCTTGCTACGTCCTTGCCGCTCTCGCTGGGATGGGGACCGGCTGGGTAGACGTGATGGTGAATGACTTGCTGTTCACGGCGCTCTTGGTGCTGGCGGCGTGCATGCTGCTGGGAATGCTGCGGCCGCGCTGGGCGTGGCGGTGGGTGGTGGCCGTCGTGGTGTTCATCCCGGCGACGGAATTTGCGGCATACACCATCCTGGCGGTGAAGCCGACGCGGGGACAGGTGTATGGATCGTTCCTGGCGGCGCTGCCGGGAACGGCGGGCGCCTACGGAGGCGCGGTGATGCGCCGGGTGATCGATAATCTGCGGCAGGGAAAATAAGAGCAGTGTTCAGTACTCAGTGGCCAGCGTTCGCTTCACGGTTTTTCTCGCTGGCCACTGACCACCGATCACTGCTCAAAGGTCCCGGATAACCAGGAAGTTACTCCCTGTTCCACAGGAGGGTCGCGTATGCTGCGAGCATGGGTGTGACTGTCTCGATGCTGGCCAGCGGGAGCCGGGGAAATTGTGCGTTTGTGGCCAGCGCCCGAACCAAGATTCTGGTCGATGCCGGGATTTCCTGCCGCGAGACTTTCAAGCGCATGAAATCGCTCGGGGAAGATCCGCAGTCGCTCTCGGCCATCCTGATTACTCACGAACATTCTGATCACGTTTACGGACTGGCGACGCTGGCCCGGAAGTTGCGCATTCCGGTCTTTATGACTGAGAAGACGCACCGGGCATGGGCCCGGGCTCTGCGCAACGAGAACGGCGAACGGCCGAAGCTGGAAAAATTGGAGGAGTTCCGGTCGGGATATTCGTTCCAGGTGGGCGACATCGCCGTAACCCCATTCACCATCCCGCATGACGCGGAGGATCCGGTCGGGTTTACTTTTCGCACCGAAGGAATCAAGGTGGGATTTGCCACCGATCTCGGGCGCTTGCTGCCGAATGCGCGCGATCAGTTGCGCGGTTCGGACATTTTGGTCATGGAATCGAATCATGGAGTTGAGTTGTTGCGCTCGGGGCCCTATCCGTGGTCGGTGAAGCAGCGGGTGGGAAGTCCGACGGGGCACCTCTCAAACGAGAAACTCGCGGATTTTTTCGCGGGAGACTATGATAATAAAGCAGCTTTTGTCGTGCTGGCGCATCTCTCTGAGGAGAACAATCATCCGGAAATAGCGCGAAGAGAGGCGGAAAAGGCGTTGGCGCTACGCGGTGGGCTGTTTCACAACCGCGTGCTGGTGGCGATGCAGTCCGAGGTTTTGACGCCGATTCAGCTGTAACCAGCTCTAACTGCAGTTACTTATGAGTCAGCAGTGCACTGATCCAATCGTAGGCAAGATTCTGGCGGGCTGGCGGTACGATATTTCCGGCCTGGCTCCGGAGATGCGTGGCGACTACGAGAGCCACTTTGCGGGATGCGAGCGGTGCCGCAGCCGCCAGCGCTTGAACCGCATCATCGATGTAGGCCTGATCGCGCTGGCCTCGATTTCGGGTGGAGTGTTTCTGCTGGCGTTTGGAGTGATCCGGCATTTTGGACCGCGGCACGCGTTCTGGCTGGAGATTGCGGCGCTGGCGGGGTTCGTCTTATCCGCGTTGATTTGGCTGGTAGTAGCGGTGGCTACACCAGCGCCGGTTACGGTGCTGGATGCGGCCAAGGAGGGGGCACGCCGGGTGCATGACCGCTTGCCACCCGAGATCCGCGAACGGCTGCCGGAAGAACTTCGCGTGAAGATTACCGGAACGTAAAGGTCTGCTGATTGTCGTTCCCGCCGAAATAACTCCCGTTCTCGCGACGACGAACGATGCCCCATGTTCTCCTGATGGGTCGCGCCTTCAGGAGTAACCCGCGGGTGTGTTCGTTCTCAGAAAATCTGACCAAGCGCGCTAAAGGGTAGCATCACTAGTTCGAGGAAACTATATTGCCGACGCGGATTCTGTACGAAAGATTTTTCGCTTGACCGCGGAGAACTGCGCGAGAATATATGTAATGAGGGGGACCATAAGAACACTGCGTGCGGTGCAGTGGACCATGCTGGGCAGCATTCTTCTTTATGCTGCCGCGGGCGAACTTATGGGAGCGCGCGTTCGAGGCGTGGATCCTTCGCTGAGCTATGTATTCACCACTGCGGGCGTGGCCATTGTTGGAGTGATCTTTGTAGTAAGGCGCACGCTGGTGTTGCGTTCCGCGCAAAGCCTGGCTTCCCACCCTGACGATTCGCTTACACTAAACCATTGGCGGAGCGGCTATATTGCGACCTACGCATTGTGTGAGGCGCTGGGATTGTTCGGCTTGATTCTGCGTTTCATGGGCTGCAGTTTTCAGCAGAGCCTGCCGTTTTACATTGGAGGCTTTGTCCTGCTTTTTTTCTTCGGACCCCACGAACCGGTATCTGCCTGAATTATCGGTGGCGAGTGTTCAGTGGCCAGAAAAGCCGCTGTCACGAGGTATTTACTGGCCACCGATCACTGCGAACTTTCCACTTTTCGGTATCATGTCCGTGAGGTAAATCCATGTCCATCAATGGGCCGGAAGAGTTGGCGGGGATGCGCGCCGCTGGCGCCATCGTGTGCCTGATGCTGAAAGCCATGACCAACGCGGTGCGTGTGGGAATCACTACAGGCGAGCTCGACGAAGTCGGCGGTGACGTGATGATGCAGCGCGGAGCGCGATCGGCTCCGGCGCTGGTCTACAAATTTCCGGGCGTGAACTGTATCAGTGTCAACGAGGAAGCGGTGCATGGCATCCCTGGCAAGCGCGCGTTGCAAAACGGCGATTTGGTCAAGCTAGATGTGACCATCGAGAAAGATGGATTCATGGCGGACGCCGCGGTAACGGTTCCCGTGGGCGAAGTGACGGACGAGCGGCGACGCCTGATGGAGTGCGCGGAGCGAGCGTTTGCCAAGGCCATGCTGGTGGCGCGAGCCGGCTTTCGCGTTTCCGACATTGGCCGGGCCGTGGAGCGCGAGGTGCGGCGCAGCGGATTTTCCGTGATACGCGATCTGGGCGGGCACGGCATTGGACGCACGATTCATGAAGCGCCACGAGTGCCAAACTTCGCCGATCCCGAGGCGAATCAAGTTTTGACCGAAGGCCTGGTGATTACGGTCGAGCCGATCATTGCGGCGGGATCGGGACAGGCATTTGTCGCGCCGGATCAATGGACCATGATCACGGCGGATCACAGGCCGTCAGCCCACTACGAACATACGCTGGTGATTACGAAGGGCGCGCCGATGTTGTTGACAGCAGCGTAGGCAGCGACACACAAGCGACAACCCTGGCGTTTGCTGCAATCGTGATGTTTCGCCGAGCAAACTAAGTCTTGATGTGGCAACTGGCCATGCCGCGCTTTTCCAGATACTGCTGGTGATAGTCCTCGGCAGGGAAGAACGTTACCGCGGGAACAATCTGCGTGACGATTGGCTTGGAGTAGCGGTGTGCCTTCTCCAACGATTGTTTCGAGGCTTGCGCGGCGGCCTGCTGCTCGGGCGAGTGGAAGAAAATGGCGGAGCGGTATTGGGTGCCCCAGTCGGGTCCCTGGCGGTTGAGCTGGGTAGGGTCGTGGTTCTCCCAGAAGACTTTCAGCAGATCTTCGTAGTGGATCTTGGCCGGATCGAATTCGACCTCTACTGCCTCGGCGTGGCCGGTACGGTCGGTGCAAACTTCTTTATAGGTGGGACTGTCGGTGTTTCCACCCGTATAGCCGACCCGGGTGCCGAGCACCCCAGGCAATTGCCGGAAAGTGGCTTCGACTCCCCAGAAACATCCCGCTGCGAATGTAGCTTTCTGCATCTTAGGATCGCTCCTGCGCTGGGAATTAATTTCCCGAATTTTTACACGATCGTAACAAGCTAATTGTTAGATAGATATTAGATGATGGGTGGCAGGAAAAGTCACGCGGCGGGAGCTCTTCTGGCCTTTTTGGGTAATTGACGCTATGGGAAGGTTCGGGATAGAGTTCGGCAAGGTTGTCGCGGCAGCTTTACAGGAGAAGTGTGTGGTTCTAAGGTCCAGCCGAGCCAGGAGTATGCAACAGTTTGTCATCTGGCTACTTTTGGCGATGGCCACTGCACAGGCCGCTCTGGCCGCTCCCAATTTCACTCCCCAGCGCCGCGTGGGCTACACCACCGGTGATCAGTGGGAACCTGCTCTGGCCGCCGATGGTCACGGACATATATACATTTTGTTTCCTCAATATGGTGCGGTAAGGGACTGCCGGGTCTGCGCCGTTCCGACGATGGCGCTGCTGATCAGCAACGACAATGGAGCATCGTGGGAAGCGCCGCATCCGATAGTGCCTTTTTCGAGCGGTCAATTTGATCCGCAAATTGTGGTCGATCCGGTGGACCGGCAGACGGTGTATGCCTCTTGGCTGCAGAACAATAAACGCGATGTGATGGTGGCAAGGTCGCAGGATTTCGGACGCTCCTGGTACTTGACCAGGGCAGAGCATTCGCCCGAGGATGCCGACAAGCCGGTGCTGACGGTGCACGGCGCCGATGTGTATGTGGGATTCAATCACGAGGAGAATCTTCAGGTAGCGGTGTCGCATGACTACGCCCAGACGTTCGCTTCGACGGTGGTGACTGATGGTGGTGGTGGGTCATCGCTGGCGGGTGGCGCGACGATCGATCCGACCGGAGCCGTGTATTTCTCGTGGACGTCATACGGGAGGGAAGCCAGCAACCACCCGGTCAGCCTGTACGTGAGCCAATCGACAGACGGAGGACGCAGCTGGAATACGGTGCTATTGGATGCTTCCAGCGCGCCGCCGGATTGCGCGGCTGCCAGTTGCGAGACGGGCTACCTGGGAGCGCAAGTCGCGCTGGCCTCCGATGCAGCGGGAACTCTGTATGCGTTGTGGAACGCAGGTACTTCGAATGGCGGTCCTGAGCGAATCTACTTTTCGTCCTCCACGAGCGGCGGAGCAAGCTGGTCCGGCAAAGTGGATGTTTCCTCGGCGGGCGCTCTGGCGGAACATTGTTTTCCCGCGATTACAGCGGGAGCTGGTGGGGACGTGCGGATCGCGTGGATGGACACGCGAAACCATGCGTTGCCCAACCAACCTGTGTGGAATGTGTTCCAACGCAGTTCGAGTAACGGTGGAGCGACGTGGTCGGCGGAAGCGCAACTCTCCGGCCCGGCGCACGGCTACGATTACATTCTGCCCGAGGGCTTCCGCTTTCCGTTTGGCGATTACTTCTCGATTGCCATCGATAACCTGGGCACTACGCAGGTAGTGTGGGGTGAAGGACGCAACTACAAGTCTCCCGGATCGATCTGGTATACGCGGGGACGGTAACTGACCTCGTCCGCGGTCAGTTCATTCAATCATCAACTATTCGACGATCAGGCCGCCGATGAGATCGGCGATGCGCTTGATTTCATGATCGGCGCACCAGCGCTGCAGGTCGTCCACGATCTTCTCGGTAGCGCAGGGATCC
This sequence comes from uncultured Acidobacteriaceae bacterium, assembly GCA_963782835.1. Lineage (GTDB taxonomy): Bacteria > Acidobacteriota > Terriglobia > Terriglobales > Acidobacteriaceae > Sulfotelmatobacter. Next base: position 395,334 of record CAWALR010000020.1, read on the forward strand.
CAATAGCTGGCGGTGCCGATCTGCACGGCGGTTGCTCCTGCCAGCATGAATTCGGCAACATCGGCGGCGGTTGAAATGCCTCCCATCCCGATCACTGGAATACTTACCGCGTGGGCCACGTCGTAGACCATGCGCAGGGCAATCGGTTTGATGGCGGGACCGGAGAGTCCAGCGGTGACGTTGGCGATGCGCGGCTTGCGCGTCTCGGGATCGATGGCCATGGCTACGAAAGTATTGACCAGCGAAATAGCATCTGCGCCGGCTTCCTGCGCGATGTGCGCCATCTGCGCGATGCTGGTGACGTTGGGGGAAAGCTTGACGATCAACGGGCGTTGGGCGACGCGCTTCGCGGTGGTCACCACTTCGTCGAGAGATCGTGGATCGCTACCAAACTGCAGTCCGCCGTGGGCGGTGTTGGGGCATGAGACGTTCAGCTCGTAGGCGGCGATGCCTTCGCCGTCGTTGAGAATTTCGATGGTTCTTTCGTAATCCTCGCGGGTGTAGCCAAAGACATTGGCAAGAACCACGATGTTCTTGATCTGGCGGAGCCGGGGCATCTTTTCTTCGAGAAAAGCCGGGGCGCCGATATTCTGCAGGCCGATGGCATTGAGCATGCCGGCTGCAGTTTCCCACAGGCGAGGCGGCGGGTTGCCAATCATCGGCTCGCGCGAAAGTCCTTTGACGACGAAGCCTCCCAGTTTGTCCAGGTGAACAACGTCTTCAAACTCGACGCCGTATCCAAAAGTTCCGCTGGCCGCGATGATTGGATTCTTGAGCTCGATGCCAGCGAAGCTCACGCTGAGATCGAGAGCAGGTTTGCCGCCGTTTTCTCGAAGAAGAAGACGTCACTGTGGCGGCCTTTCCGCCATCCCGCCGGCCTCTTCTGCGTGATGCTGAGGAGTGAGCGCCTCGGTCAACACGCGTCCCACAGAGTGGGTGGGAGCATTGATGCCAAGCAGGGATGCCAACGTGGCCGCCAGGTCAGTCGGTTCGGCTTGCGTGCGATACGTTCCCGGGCGAAAGGGCAATCCATAAAAAGCCAGCGGCACATGCGTGTCGTAAGTGTAGGGAGACGCGTGGTCGGTGCCTTTTGCCGGGCCAACCGTGTAGGGTTCCGGAACTCCCATCACGTACCAACTGCCTTCGGGAGAATAGCTGTGCATGAATTTCCTGCCGAGCGCGGTATCGGGAACTTTGCCTTCCGCCAGCTGGGACTTGGTAAAGTAGCCGCGCAATCCGGCCTGTTTCAAGGCTTCTCCGACTGCGGTTTCCGCTTCGGGCTCTTTTATGTGAGCCGCACTGAAGGCATCCTGATCGAGCCAGGCGACAGGATAGTCGAGCTTGATGTAGGAAGCCGCATGTCGTGGAGAAAACTTCGTGGTCAGCGCCTCGTTGATTTGCGCTTCGAGTTTGTGTGCGTCCAAATTCGCGGCAGGAATGCGCAATTTCTTTGCTGCGTCGGGCAGAGCGGAAACCCCGTGGTCGGCGGAGAGTGCGATCCACACGTTCGCGAGGCCAATCTGATGGCCGAGGAAATTGAAGAAATCGGCGAGTTCGCGGTCGAGCGCCAGGGCCATGGCGGCCATCTCGGGCGAATCTGGTCCGACCTGGTGGCCAAGGATGTCGTTGGCAGAGAGGCTGATGGCGAGCAGGTCTGTTGCCTGGCCATCGGTGAGATTTTCGTAGATGACTAACTCCTTGGCGAATTCCAATTCGTACTCGTTTGCAAAGGGAGTGGAACCGATCACTTCGTAGAAACCCGCGTCGGAGCCATCTTTCCCCTTACGGTGCGTGGTCGAGCGCAGGACCTCACCGTTAGCATTTTTCCAATCGCGGTCCCAATATTTTGCGGCGCGATTGCTGGAGTTGAAATCCTGCGCCCACTTCGGCAGGTCGGGACGATAGTAGGTGGAGGTAATCCACGTCCCGCTTTTCGGTTCGATCCAATAAGCGGCATCCGCCGCGAAACCGCCGGGTAGAACGGCGGCGCGGTCTTTTAGAGAAATGGAAAATACTCGCGCCTTGCCTTGGGTGGCGAGCTTGAGTTCGTCGCCCAGCGTATCGGCGAGCAGATTGTGCGGGGAGGCGCCTGCCTTGCTCACTCCGTCAGCGTTAACGCCGACGAGCTTGGTATCGTCATCCTCCACTGAAGTTACGATGTGCTTCTTTTTTGGATCCCACCACTCATTCGCAGCGATGCCGTGGCCATTGGTATAAGCGCCGGTGAATAGCGTGGCGTGGCCGGGAGCGGTACGGGTGTTGGCATAGTCGTAGTTGCAGTCGGTGAAATTGGCGCCGTGGTCGATGAGCAGGCGGAAGCCGCCCTCGCCGAATTTGTCGTGATAGCGCTCCAGGTAGTCGCCGCGAAATTGATCGATGACGATGACCACGACCAGCTTGGGATGGGCGTTGTATGCCGAGGCAAGACCTACTGGCGTGCACGCGCAAAACAGAAAAGCGACCAACGCGCCCAGCGTCGCAGGAAGTAACGGGCGCGCAGGCGTCGCTCGGGGGAGGGTTCTCATCGCGAAGTTAGTTTACACAGTCGAAGGTTCTACGCCAAAGACATCAAGGGATTGGAGGAAGTCCAATTTTGGCGACCAGGTCGCGAAATTGCTGATTCTGGTGGAGCGGTTGAAATGCTTTTTTAACCGGTAGGGTGACCAGCGAGAGATCGTGCCGTTGGTAGGCGATCTCGAGATATTTCATGGCCTCATCTGCGTGGCCCAAAGCAGCGTGCCCCTCGGCTACATCGAAGGCGGAGCCGAGACCACGATCGAAAGATTCCTGAGCCATTCTGAGTCGCGCTTCAAGAAGTGCTGTCAGGCCGCCGCTGTTATAGGCTTTCTCTTCTGTGTCGACGATCTTCTCCGCGTTCGCGTCATTCCGCAGATGCGCGAGCTTCCGCATCTCCTGGAAGTAGCCGGAGTAATTTCCTTCCTGAAAATAGATCTCAGCCAGATATTGGTGAGGATGGATAAAGTCGGGCTGCGAAACCGCGAGTTGCGTGAGCAGGGCCCTTGCCTCTTCTTTCTTACCGGCCACTGCGAGAATGATCCCCTTGTCGGCGAGGATGGGAGTGGAAGAGGGATTGAGCTGGCGGGCGCGTTCGATTTCAGCCAGGGCGTCCGAATTGCGTCCAATCTCCATGAGGAACGTGGCATACCAATGATGTGCGCGGGATAAGGTTGGGTCCAGTTCGATGGCGCGCCTGAACTCGCGGTCGGCGGTGGCCGCGTCAAAGAATCCCCAAAAAGTTGCGAATGCCAGAGAGTTGTGGGCCTCGGCGGAATTGGGATCAAGCTCGACGGCTTTGCTGGCGGCAGCACGAGCGCGGGGATACGCCTCCTCTGGCCGCATGGCGCTATACTCGCGCAGCAAATTGTAGGTATCGGCCAGCCCCACATACGGCGCCGGATAGGCGGGATCGTGGACGATTGCCTGGGTAAAGAGATCCACTGCCTTGGTCAGGTCGTCGGGCGTGCGCTTTTCAAAATAATAGCGGCCCTTGAGATAGAGATCCTGAGATTCGGCGTCGGCCACGTGGGGTGCGGCGAGTGCGTTCTTGAACCGGGGCTCGCGATGACCGAAGGAGAAGAAGAAAGAAGTGGCAAGGATCAGGGCGAGGGGCAAAAGCCAGAGAAGCGACTTGGCTGCGGCGACCTTTGAAACGCCTGGCGAGCGGAGATCAGAAGCAGGATCGGCCGAGGGAACGGCGCCGCTGGAGGAAAGCATGGTGGTCGGCGATTCCGCGGTGGGTGGCCGGCGTCGACCTTCCGGCGCGGCAGCATTCTCCGCGGCAAATGGGTCGACTTCTGGAGCGTGATTCGGGGCCTGAAGCCACTCCACCAGTTCGTCCGAGTACGCGAAGACACCGCCGCGAGCGCTTCCCGGCACACGGTACACGGGCAATCCCCGCTCTTTTTCCCAACGTTTGACGGTGCGCTCGTCGCGGTCAAAGAAGGCGGCAATTTCCTTCCATGAGTCAAGACGTTTCTTCGGCGCAATGGGCTCGCTATGAGCGGCCATAGTTTGCAATGCCTAAAATATAGTGCTGAATTGTTCCTGCTCGGGGGAAGCGAGGCATCCGTAGTATAGCTTGATTTCACAGCTCGACGAACTGGCACGGATGGGCCCTTCAACCTCCCGATCGGGCCGGCGAAAGCCGGGAGAAGGCGGGCTCCAGGTAATCCTTGCTTACTAGAGACTTTTGTCTTTAGTTGACACTTTCCTGCCCGACGAGCAATACTTTTCGCGCTAGCGTTTCTCCGTCTGCCAGTCTCCCGCTCCAGGATGGGCGATGGGCGCGGCTTTTGCCACATCTCCCAGGAGGATTTCCCATGCCCCCCACGACCCGCTTTTTGCGAACTATTCTTCCGCTGTTGGTTGCAGTAATTCTTGTTCCGTGCGTATTCGCTTCTGGTCCGTATGTAATCGGTTCGGCGAACACGGTGACCGCGGATCCGCTGGTGACCCGCCCTTCGACCACGCCTTGCGTGGTGCAGCTTTTTAGCGATGCGAGCTTCTTCGATTTCAACGTAGAAAATTTCAGCTATGCTCCACCGTCCGGCTGTCCGGGTCCCTGGGCCAAAGTCGTACTGGAGTCGGACATCAATCTGAACGCCGGCATTCAATATGACCGCACCGCGAATTTCTGGCTCGGTCCGGTCAACATTTATTTTGGAACGACCTCCGAGCCGTCGCCGAGCGAAGGTCCTTCGTGGCACATTGAAAGTGACCTTACCGACTACAGTTCGATCTTCTATACGGCGCAATCGGGCCAAGCCGACATCGGCAATACGTTGTGCTGCGGACTGACCTCGACCATTTATGCATCCGCTTCGCTGGAGTTCTATCCGCTGGCGGAAGGACAAACGGCGCCGGTAGCAGCGGACCAGGTGCTGGCGCTGTCAGCTGGGCCCTCGGGCGGAACGGTTGCGTTGACCACGGGCTCGAGCACACTATCCGGTACGTTCACTTTTCCCACAAATGTGGAGAGCGCTTATCTGGATGTTTACGCGCAAGGCCAGTCGGGGGATGAGTTCTGGTACACGTGCGTGCCGAACGATGTGGCGACGGAACTGGAAAGCTGCACCAACACTGGCTTCCGGGAGACCGAGGTCACGATCGACGGGCAAGCGGCCGGCGTGGCGCCGGTATTTCCCTGGATCTTTACCGGTGGCATCGATCCTTTCCTGTGGTTTCCGATTCCCGGCGTACAGACGCTTAATTTCACGCCTTATCGTGTGAACCTCACACCGTTCGCAGGACTGTTAAGCAACGGCCAGCAGCACACAGTTTCGCTCAGCGTCTACAACGCCGATAGTTATTTCTCGGCCAGCGCGTCGTTATTGCTCTATCTGGATTCGGGCAGCGCGCAGACGACTGGGGCTGTGACGGAAGATACGCTGACCGGGCCATCTCCGGTGGTCACGGAGAACGTTAACGTGCAGCCGACCTACATTCGGGGAACAGTGAACGTGAGTTCAAAACGAAATTTTGTGATTTCCGGTTACGTCAACACATCGAAGGGAAAGGTGACGACGAAAGTTGCGCAGACCGCCAACTTCGTAAACCATCAGTCTTTCAATATCACCGGAAGCAAGTACGTGCAGAACATCACGCAAAACACGACCCTGAACTCGAACACAACCGTGACCCAGAAGGGAGTGTCCGCGGTCATCACCTCTCAGGATTTTACTTTCCCCCTGACGGTTGATATCTCGGAGGTCTTCCTTTCCAACGGAAACATCAACCAAACCACAAACGCGAATCAAACCTACCAGGACACCACAAGCACTACGCAGTCAGGCGCGGTCACTTACTCGAGTTTTCTCAAGAATGCCGGACAGCACGTAGATACGCTGGAATTCGATTCGTCTTTCAACTTGCTGGGAAATACGGGACAATCGAGCGCACAGCAGTACGACTACTTTGACTCGACGGGCGCCGTCTACAACTGCGCCATCGCAGCGGCCGCTAACGCGCTTACCGGGTTTGACCCCGGCTGCACGCAGTAGTCTCGATCCGATCACAGAAATGAAGGAGCGGCCAGGCCGATCCTTTTTTCTTTCAGACTTGTGAGCGATTCATATTCCGCGTTCATTTTGGCGGTCGCGTGATTGCGCCTTGCGAGGCGGACAAAACCAGCGCAGCATACTTGGCGAAGACTCCGGTGGAATAGCGGGGTGCCGGCGGCTTCCATCCCTGCATTCGTTGGCGAAGAACCTCGGCGCTGATTTCCACTTCCAGAGTCCGGGTTTTCACATCGAAGCGGATCATATCGCCGTCACGCACCGCGCCAATCGGGCCACCCAGCGCGGCTTCCGGAGAGACGTGGCCGGCCATCAGTCCGTGGGTAGCGCCGCTGAAGCGTCCGTCGGTCAAGAGTGCAACCGAGGATCCTAATCCCTCGCCCACGAGAGCGCCCGTGACGCTCAGCATTTCGCGCATGCCCGGCCCGCCCTTGGGACCTTCGTTGCGAATGACGACGACATCGCCGGAGTGAATGTTCTTGCTGGTCACCGCGGTCATGGCATCTTCTTCAGACTCGAAGACGCGTGCCGGTCCGCGATGCTCCAGCCGTTCGTGGCCGCTGATCTTGGCCACGCAGCCTTCGGGCGCGAGATTTCCTTTAAGGATGACGAGGCCGCCGGTTTTTTTCAGCGGCTTATCGAGCGGAGCGATCACTTCCTGATCGGGAGTCTCGACGGCGCTTTCGCTCTCGGCTCCGAGCGAAAGTCCGGTCACCGTTTTTGCGGTTGGGTGGAGATAGTTTCCGCGTAGCAGGCGGTGCGCCAGCAAACGGATGCCGCCCGCGCGGTGCATGTCAGCGGCAACAAAACGGCCGGAGGGCTTCAGATCCGCAAGCAAAGGCGTGCGCTCACTGACCGTCTGGAAATCGTCAATCTGCAAATCGACGCCGGCTTCGCGCGCGATGGCCAGCAGGTGCAGGACGGCATTGGTCGAGCCTCCGCTTGCGGCGACCGAAGCAATTGCATTTTCAAAAGCGTCATGGGACAGAATATCGCGCGGGCGAATTCCTTTTTGCAGCAGATTGAGCACAACCTTGCCGCAATCGAAAGCCACCTGATCTTTCTTCGCATCCATCGCGGGCACGCTGTTGAAGCCCATGGGAGAAAGACCGATCATCTCCATCACGGTGGACATGGTGTTCGCGGTGTACTGGCCGCCGCAAGCGCCAGCTCCGGGACAGGCCACATCTTCGAGATCGTGCAATTCCTTGTCAGTGATTTTTCCGGCGGCATTCGCACCCACGGCTTCAAACACATCCTGAATCGTAACGTCTTTGCCGCGATAGCTTCCGGCTGCGATGGTGCCGCCGTAGAGAACCAGTCCAGGAAGATCCATGCGAGCCAGAGCCATGGCCGCGGCGGGAATCGTTTTGTCGCAACCCACCACGCACACGACTGCGTCGAACAGTTGCCCGCGGCAGACCAGTTCAATGGAATCGGCGATGAGTTCGCGGCTCACCAGCGATGCGCGCATGCCTTCGGTGCCCATGGTCTCGCCATCGGAAATGGCGATGGTGTTGAATTCCATGGGCGTGCCGCCGGCAGCGCGAATGCCTTCTTTCACCTTGGCGGAGAGCCGCCGCAGATGAAAGTTGCAAGGCATGGTTTCGATCCAGGTATTGGCCACACCGATCAGCGGCTTGCGCAGGTCGGAATCAGTAAATCCGATGGCTTTGAACATGGCGCGCGCCGGAGCGCGGTCGCGCCCGTCAGTGATTCCGTGGCTACGATGCTTGAGGTCCATGGCGAAAGATTACAACAGAGAGAAAGATTCGTGGATAAAGATTCGGGCGGTCCGCTTTCGGGAAGACCAGGAAAAACGGGGAACCCGCCGTCAGTGACGTAAAAAGTCGCACCGCAGTGCAGGTTCCCCAACTCGCATGATGCTTACCCAGGAGGCATCACGCTTCTGACACGACCAAACTCAAACTCTATGCCAAGGCCGCGCGCGCCGACTGCTCGGAAATGCTGGCGGAGCTTGGCGGAAGCGGCGTCCATGCCGGATGTCCATGCTCGAGCGAAGCTACGCTGCGACGTACGTCGACTACGTCCACGATGCTGTACCATTCCCGGCAAAGCTGCCCGATCTGCTTATGCGTCACATCGAGCAGGACGGTCACCGCATGATCTTGTCCGGCCGCCTCCGCGTGCACCGATGTAAGATCGAGCCCCCGGCGAGAAATTGCATTCAAAATTCGCATCAATGCGCCTTGAGCATTGCGATAGCGGATGTGAAAAATCTGCATGGTTGTTTTCCTTGAACAAAAATTGTTTTCAAATTACCAAATCAGCCGATTACTGAATTCCTATTCGTCCTCAAACACCATCTCCGAAAGCGCCGCGCCCGCTGGAACCATGGGATAGACATTGGCCTCGGGATGGCAATCAAACACCAGCAGCTCCGGCTCCGGCGAACGCAGGAAGTTTTCGATGAGATCTCCCGTCTCCGCCGATACCGGATACTCCGCCATGGCAGCCTCGTTCAGCCGCCAAGCATGAATTCTGTAAGCCTTGGCAATCTCGACAAAATCCGGATTGTCGCTCAGATCGGTCTCGGCATAGTTGCGTTCATAAAAAAGCTGCTGCCACTGCCGCACCATGCCCAGATACTTGTTATCGACGATCACCATTTTTATAGGCAGGCCAAGGCGGCGTACGGTAGCGAGTTCTTGAATGTTCATCTGAAAGCCGCCATCACCTGAGACGCAGAGCACGCAGGTTTCCGGTTTCGCGAGTTGTGCGCCAACGGCAGCGGGTAGAGCGAAACCCATCGCTCCCAGGCCGCCCGAAGTGACGAAGCCGCGCGGTGACGAAGAACGGTACCGCTGTGCCGCCCACATCTGGTGCTGGCCGACGTCGGCAATCACGACGTTGTCTTCGGGCAGGCGGCTGAACAGTTCATCGAGAAAACGCATGGTGGGTTGGGCCAGCCCTCGTGGATCAAGCTCGGCACGCTCACCACCGCAAGCTACAGCGCGCCAAGCGCTCCAATCGGGCAGGGCGGCGTGGCGCAGCTCGGCGTGGAACGCGGGAATCGTATCGGCTAGATTTCCGATTACCGGCAACTCACAGGCTCGCACGCGATCCAGCTGCGCCGGATCAATTTCAAAGTGAATGATTCGGGCATGGGGCGCAAAGCGAGTGGGATCGCCGGTGACGCGATCGTCGAGACGCGCGCCGAAAACCAGCAGCAGATCGGTCTCGTGCAGAGCCATATTCGCTGCGCGAGTTCCGTGCATGCCGACCATGCCCAGGTAATACGGCGATTGTGGGGGAACGGCTCCGAGTCCGTGCACGGTGGCGAACGTAGGAATATTCAAATCATCGAGCAGACGGCGAAGTTCTGGAATCGCGCCGGAAAGTTTTGCCCCCGCGCCTACTAGCGCCACGGGCCGGGTTGCTCGTTGCAGCAGGGCAACAATCGTGTCGCAGAAAGCTCCTTCCGCATTCGCGTCAGAAGACCGCGCGTGCGGAGCGAATTTGACCGGAGCGGAGAATTCTTTCTTGGCCTTCAGCAGATCAGTAGGAATATCGATGACCACCGGCCCCGGCCGGCCGCTGCGCGCCCAGTGGAATCCTTCCGCGATCACTTCCGGGATCTCGTCGATGGTACGCACCAGACGGCTCCACTTCGTGAGCGAGAGAGTCACACCGAAAACGTCGGTCTCCTGAAATGCATCGCTGCCGATCATCGCGCTGCGCACCTGGCCCGTGATGCATACCAGCGGAACCGAATCCATTTTTGCGTCGGCTATACCGGTGACCAGGTTGGTCGCTCCGGGACCACTAGTGGCAATCGCCACACCAACTTTTCCCGTCACGCGGGCATAGCCTTCGGCTGCAAACACCGCGCCCTGCTCGTGGCGCGTGAGAACGTGCCGAATGCCGCTTCCATCCAACGCGTCATACAACGGCATGATGGCGCCGCCGGGGTATCCAAAGGCGAGATCGACCCCTTCGGCGCGCAAGCACTGCAAAACGATTTCAGCTCCCTTAAGCATTCACTACCTGTTGTGGTTCAGGCTTCGGCATCTCCACCGGCTTTTTCGCTTGCCTGCCGGGCAGCCAACTCATCATGCCGCGCAACTGCGTGCCGACAATCTCGATGGGATGCTGCTGCTCCTGCTGGCGCAACTCGGTGAAGTTGTAGCCACCGTCTTTGTTTTCCTTGATCCATTCGCGAGCGAAGGTTCCGTTTTGAATGTCGGCCAAAGTTTTCTTCATCGCGGCCCGTGTCGTATCGCCCACCACTCTCTCGCCGCGTGTCAAGTCGCCATACTCGGCAGTATTCGAAATCGAATGCCGCATGCGGCTCAGGCCACCTTCATAGATCAGGTCGACGATCAACTTCATCTCGTGCAGGCATTCGAAATAAGCGATCTCGGGCGCGTAGCCGGCCTCCACCAGGGTTTCGAATCCTTTCTTGATGAGCGAAGTCAGACCGCCGCAGAGCACAGCCTGTTCGCCAAAAAGATCGCTCTCGGTTTCTTCCTTAAAGGTGGTCTGGAGCACGCCGGCGCGGGTCGAACCGATGCCATGCGCGTAGGCCAGCGCATATTCATGAGCGTGTTTGCTCGCATCCTGCTGGATCGCGATCAGCGAAGGAACGCCGCGCCCCTCGGCGTATACGCGGCGCAGCAGATGGCCGGGACTTTTCGGCGCGATCATTACCACATCTACATCGCTCGGGGGGACGATCGTCTGGAAATGAATGCTGAAGCCGTGGGAGAAACCGAGAATTTTTCCGGGATGCAGATACGGCTTGATGTATTGCTCGTACACCGCAGCCTGGGTTTCGTCCGGGGTGAGCACATGAATCCAGTCCGCGCGCTTGGCGGCCTCATCCGGCGCTACCACAACCATGCCATCGGCGCGGGCCTGCTGGGCGCTGGGACGATTCGGTTCCAGCCCTACGATTACCTTGCAGTCGCTATCCCGCAAGTTCTGGGCCTGCGCATGTCCCTGGCTGCCGTAGCCCAGGATGGCGATGGTTTTGCCCTTCAGGGCGTTGGGATTGGCGTCGTGTTCGTAGAAAATAGTAGCCACCAGTGTGCTCCTCTCACCGCACTTGTCTCGTTCGAACCAAGGAAGGAAAGCTGGTCTTGCCTGGCCAGATGAATCGCATCCGAACCGACCGGTCGGTCGGTATCTGAAGATGCTACCTTTGACCGAAATCGGTGTCAAGCGGGAAGTTGGATTCCCGGCACTCCCTTTGTGGGGTTCAAAATCCCCGCCCCTTCGGCTCCGCTCAGGGCAGGCTCTATCTCTGCAAAGAACGCAGAGACAGGACGGGCACCCGCGCGTGGCAGTACGGAACGCGTTGGCATTCCCTCCGGGAACTGTTTACCATGTCACCCGATGGCCCGCGAGACTGTGGTCGACTCCCGGCAGGAGATCCTGCGAACCGCCGCACGGCTGTTCCAGCAGCGGGGGTATGACGCTACTTCCATGAACGATGTTGCGGCTGCCCTCAAGTTGAGCAAGGGCGGGCTCTACCATCACTTTCAGAGCAAAGACGAAATTCTGTTCGAGATCATGGACCACGCCATGCAGATCACAGAGGAGCGAGTCCTCAACCCGGTGCGGGGCGTGGCCGATCCGGAAGAGCGGCTGCGGGCGCTGATCCGGCTGCACATCGAAGTGGTGCTGAGCCCGCGCGATCGCGAGATCACCGTGATGCTGCATGAAAATCATCCTCTGCCGCCGTCGTTGCGCAAACGAATCAACGCCCGCAAAAAGGATTACGTCCACTTTCTCGAAAACCTGATGGCGGAGGTGCAGAATAAATCGCGGCACTCGCATCACGCGAAAGCCAAAGTCAGCCCGCGCGCGGCAGCCTTCGCTCTGCTCGGCATGATCAACTGGATTTATCAGTGGTACAAACCGGAAGGGGATCTTCAGGCACAGAATCTGATACCGCAGTTTACCGACCTGATATTTGGAGGCATCTTCGCGTGAAAACAGTATTCGCCAGCCTGGCGGAAGTAGCCGAACAGCGCGTGGACAGTGGCAAGCTGTACCGCGAATTTCTGCGGGTGCCGGCGATGAGCGCCGGCCTATACGTCTTGGCTGCGGGAGGAACGGACCGACAGAAGCCGCACCGCGAAGATGAGATTTACTACGTCATCCGCGGACGCGCCCGCTTCAAAGCCGGCCCGGAAGACCGCGAAGTATCAGCAGGCAGCGTGATTTTTGTCGCGGCAGAAGTTGGGCATCGCTTTTACGATATCGCGGAAGAACTCGTAGTCTTGGTGGTCTTCGCGCCCGCTGAAACGTAAGACGGTACTACTTCGACGGAATCCAATAAATCTCTTCCTTGATCGCGGTCCGGTCGACGAAGCCTCGTCGCTTCAGGATTGCCTTGCTGTTCGCGATCATGTCGGGATGGCCGCACAAATATGCGGTGGTATTGGTGGCGTCGAGTTCCCAGTGGTCAGCGTATTTGCGCAGCACGTCGTCGGCGCGCCCGATCTCGCCTGGCCAGTCGGCGTGATCCCACGGCCGGCTAACGGTGGGGACATATTTAAACCACGGCAGCTCCGCATCGAAACGATTTAGTTCTTCTTTGTAGCCGAACTCCCAGGGACGGCTGGCGCCATTGAGCAGATACAGCTGGTGGCTGCCGTCGAAGCGGCCTTCTTTCCAGTCCTTCGAAAGAGTGCGTACGAAACTCACGAACGGAGCGACTCCGGTCACCGTTGACACCAGCAGATGATGCTTGCGGCCGCTCTCGGTATCGAGGGTGAACTTACCCTTGGGTATTTTTCGCATTAGCAATTCATCGCCGGGCTGCAGTTTGTAGAGGCGTGGCGTGAGCGCTCCCTCGGGCACCAGTTCAAAGAAAAACTCAATTTCTTTCTCAAATGGCGCGGAAACAATGGAATAGGGGCGCTCCGTCCGTTTGCCATCGTGCTCAACCCCGAGCGTGGCATATTGTCCCGGAGCGAAGTTGAATTCCCCGCCGGGCTGGATGCGAATCATCCACAGGTCCGACGCGAATTCCTCGCGCCTGGTGACCCGTGCCCGGTAAAATTTCTCATCCCCAACCGTCATCTGCAAATCCTCGGAGACACGCGTGTGGCCGACATGGCGATTTTGAGCCAGTTTCGCGGGTCGTTAAAGTTTTGAGATGATACATGGAGGATGCGAGTTTGACAACCGAACGGTCGTTCCAGCCGTTGACGGCAGAGGCAACGAAATGCCAAGCGTGAAAATGAAAGCGTATTTGTTCGTATTTGATGGACTGGCGGATTGGGAGCCGGCGCTGGCTTTGTGCGAGATTCGGAAATCGGGCAAATACGAAGTGATGACCGCGGGACATTCGCGTGAAGCGGTGGTGACGATGGCGGGACTGAAGGTGCTGCCCGACGTCGCCCTGGATGAGATCGATCCGCGTGAAACTGCGATTTTCATCTTGCCCGGAGGAGACCGCTGGGAGGATGGGCCGGACCAGAAAGTGGACGAACTTCTTCAGCACCTCCACGCGCAGAAAATTCTGATCGGCGCCTTGTGTGCAGCGACTCTGGAAATTGCCCGCGCAGGGCTGACCGCAGGTGTACGCCATACCAGTAACTCGAAGAGCTATTTAAAGAAGATGGTTCCGGCGTACCGGGATGAAGATCTCTACGTGGACGAACTAGCAGTGACCGATCACAAGATCATCACGGCTAGCGGACTGGGGAGCGTGGAGTTCGCGCGCGAGGTGATTCGCGAGTTGGGCATTTACAACGAAGGCGATACGCGGATGTGGTTCAATATGTTCAAAAAAGGCCTGATTCCAGCGAGCATGCGGTAGGGCAACCTTGCAAGTTGTCTGCGCCAGTCGCAGTTGGCGGAGGACTCGGCAGCGCTTGAAGTCTTTCCAGTTCGTCCTGCGTTTTCTGCCAGGTTGCTGGGTTTTTCTTGGTCGCAATGGGCGCGTTGGGATCGCTGTAGAAAGCCAGGATGTTCGCCCGCAGCCCCGGACTGATCTGGTCAAAGTTGTGCCCAGCTAATTGATCCAGCAGGCGGGCGTAAGTGTCATCCGTCAGCCGGTACTCGCCTGCTCGCGTATCGTGCCCGGTATCAAAGTCGGTGTTCGGAAGCTGCAAATCTCCGGCTGAACTTTCGTGAAGAAGCTTGGTGTAGTTCTCGATCGTTTTATCCACGCTGGCGATGTAGAGGTCTTCGGTTTTCTGGGTTGGGACCTTGATGTCGAGTGCTTTGAACGGCCCGATCTTGGGGACGAATCGAAAAAGGAAGGCCAGCAAGCGCGTTCCGAAGCCTGGACGCTTGTAGGTGCGTCCCCATTCCTTCTGATAACTCGCGCGCGATAAATAGTAGCGGAATTGGCGTGCTCGGAAGTTTGGCGTCTCCGAGACAATCTCCTTGCGCCGGGTCACCAGAGCCACGCGAGTCATCTCCGGAATCACGGTTCCGATGGCGCGCCGGAAGGTTCCGATCGCCAGGTCTTCATTTGAAATTACATCGCTGAGCGGAATTCCGTACGTATCCTGGAAAGCGCGCTCCAGCACTGGCTTCGAAATTTCAAAGCCGATGAAGTCGTGATAACTATCGGAGGTGTAGCGATTCTTCGCGACCTGCGTGACATCGAAGCCAAATTCTATGCGGATGTGGGCTTTGGGATTGTCCTCATAGGTCACCACTTTTCCGTACTTCTTTTCGAGCTTGGGAAATTCGATGCCGACCGCTTCATTCACCGTGGGATGTCCGCAGTTGTCCGCGGAATAATGCGCCAGAGCGCCCAGGGCGAAGGCATATTCATCCAGGTCGGAAGCTTCTTTGAGAAGGTTCCCGACAAAATCGCCGCTGCGAACGTAGTGCGTAAGGTCGCTGAAATATTTGTTGCCGAACGGATAGTAGCCCATGTCCTGCATGACGGAGCCACCGTAGGCAAAAGCATGCGCCTTTTTCAAATCATCGTCTGTGGCGGCGGGAAAGCGCTTCTTCAGCATGGGCAGCAGGTTGTCCTTCCATGCCAGATCAACGATCTCTTCGTGAGTCAGCACGGAGTACGCGGCGCAAGTCTGCACTGCACAGAGTTGCGCCAGGACAATCGTCAGCCCCAACCAAAGAGCGGCTCGCGCGGAATAAAAGCTTCTCGTCATTTCGCCAGGACAAGCACTACGAAGGTGTCGGGCAAAATGTTGTGGGCATGTGGATTGTCGGGCGTTGCCGGTGGAGGCGGGCCGAATTTCGCGGTCACCACATAAACGTTGTGGGTCTTGGAATCGAGCGCCATCGTTCGCGCGCCTTGCTGCGTGGGAACATTTTCCGCCACGCTGAATTTCTCCGGCGACTGCTCCCGCACGACCGTCAATACGCCTTCTCCGCATGAAGCGAACGCTAAGCCAGTTTCGTCATCGAAGGCGGTTGCGTCGACGCCATCGCCGATCGCAGGAGTGGCCAGAACCTTACCCGTATCCGCGTCCACGACGGCCATCATCTTGTTATCGCAGCCGACAAACAGGCGGCGATTCTTGCGGTCCATCGACAAACCTGACGGCGATTCGCAAGGCGCAAGCGGCCACTTCGATTTGACCTCAAGTTTGCCGGGATCGATCGCCACCAACTCACTCTTGTCCTCAATGTTGACGAAGATCTCTCCCTTGCCGTCACTGACCGAGAATTCTGGCTTGCCGTCAAGTTTGATGGTGCCCAACACTGTACCTTTCTCGGCATCTACGGCGGTTGCGTCCTGGCTGCGGCCGTTGAAAGTAAAGACCCGCTTGGTCACCGGATCATAAAGGATCGCGTCTGGATTGTCCCCGACCTTCACTTTGCTGCTGGTGGCCAGGGTCTTCAAATCAAAAATACTGACGGTGCCTTCGCGCCCGTTGCTGGTGAATCCGCGTCCCAGTTCCGGAGCGAGAGCGATGCCGTGCACTCCGGGAGTGTCGGCGATGTCGCCAACACTCTTTCCCGAATCCAGATCCAGAACGATGACATGAGTGGCACGCGAAATATAAAGACGCCGCGCTGAGGAGTCAGCGATCAGATAATCCCAGCCACCTGCGCCGCCTATTTTGTACGTCTTCACCACTTTGTATCCCGGGCCAGCCGCGGCGAGAGCCGCAGCGGTGACCATCAGAAGCAGGGACGCTGACATCCAACTGCGCAAGTGATTTTCTTTAGCAGGCATTCTTCCCCCGTAACTTTCTGGGCACGGCGTCCCTTTGATGCGGACTTCCGCGCGCAAGTGGCCGCGCTCTTCGATCGAACTGGTGGGCGGGACCCCGAAGTAACTTTACCGTATTCCGGCCCTCTGCCTAAACTCAGGCTATGGGTGCCTTGCCAGGGAATTTGCAGGAGCAAAGCGGGGATGGGGTTCTACTCGCCTCAGACCCGCGCCTGCGGCCGACTCCGGATTACGGCACGCTCGGTCCAGGTTCAGATATTCCGTCGTTGGCAGGTTCGCAACGTTCCGATGTTTATCAGAAGCCAGCCTCCAGCCTGCGAGGGCTGCATATGGCTGCAATGGTGGCTGGCATCGGACTTGCGCTCGCGGTGTCTTCCGCCGGAGGAACCGGGGCGGTGTGGGGAAAATTATCCAACTCACTTTCGCTGCGGAAAAATCTCAGCGTCTCCCCGGCGCGGCCATCCGATTATCGCGATCTGGATCGTCGTAAGCCGCAAGAACAAGCCGAAATACTGCTGGAGCGGGCCATGGCTCGCTCCGACGGAGCTACCGGCGAGATCGAATCACGCGTCGAAGGCTGGCGCGGGAAGCTCGTGTGGAATGCGCGCCTCGGGGAACTAACCACGGTCGGTCTGAATTCCAATGACAGGGACGTGCGGGATTCCGCCATCGAGGTGCAACTGGCGGCCTACGGGTTGCCCAAGAACGGAGCGACCGTCGATGCGCTGGTAGTGCAGGCAAACTCCTCCGATCACGGGCAAAAGATTTGGGCTTTCTGGGGTCTGGGCCTGCTGGCAAACCGCGGCATCGAGACAGATCGGATCATTCAGGTGTTGAACGCTCATCTCAAGGATTCTGTCCGCGAATCGGACAAGTCTTCCGCGGGCAAGGTTTCTTCAGACGCCGCATCCGAGGATGCGCGACGTTGGGCAGTCGAGGCCCTGGCCGTGGTGGGAACCACCCCCACGATCGCCCCGCTACTGGAAGCCATGCACGATGATCCGTCTCCGCGGGTGCGTGAGCGGGCAGCATGCAGCCTGGCGGAATCCGGCATGCTCAGTCACGATCAGCGGCTCATCGCTGTTCCGCAGCTCATCCAGTACTCGGACGATCCCGCGCTCGATGCGCAAACTCACGCCTGGGCCTTCCAGGCGCTAGGCGACATTACGCGGCAACGCTTGCCCAATGACGCGGGCGCTTGGCGAAATTGGTATCAGAACAACAACGCAAACAACTAGCTTCCACGGCCAGGCCCGGCGACACAAATCCAGTAACAGGAACGAAAAAATGGTTCATCCTTGCAGCGAAAATTATGCTCGCAAGCGTCTAAGGAACTAGTAGCATCAATTAGGGTTTTCTCGTACTCTCTCCTTCTGCATGCGCGCCAGCAAACCGATCTCCGCTCTCGTGCAGTCCGCAGTCTCCGAATTGTTGCCGGATCTGCACGCCAAGAGCGGATGCGAAAAAATCGGTCTCACGCGGGAATCCTTCGGGGAGATTCTCGCCGACGTGGCCATGAAGTATCTGCCCGCGGAGGCCGGTGCAGCCGAGGCGCGAACCCTTCTGCTGAGCCTGCGAGTTGACGAGCTTGCGCTTGCGAGGGCCTGCGCCGCCGGCCACAATTCCGCCTGGGAAATTTTCCTGATTCGTTACCGGGAGAAACTGTATCAGTCGGCCCTCCGCATAGCCCGCGAGGACTCAGCTGCACGTGATCTCGCCGACACGCTCTATGCCGAACTCTACGGCATGGGTACGCGGGACGGCGAGCGCGTCTCGAAACTGGCATCTTTCACCGGCCGCGGGTCGCTTGAAGGCTGGCTGCGCACCGTGCTGGCGCAAGAGTTCGTGAATCGCTACCGCCGCACACGCCGCCTGGTTAGCCTCAACGAAGAAGGGGAAGAGGGGTCCCAGTTCGCAGCTCCCGAGCCGGAGCCGGCCTCCTCTCCAGACATGCGGCTGGAACTGGCTACCGATGCGGCCCTGGCTTCGCTTTCGAGCGAGGAACGCATGGTGCTGGCAGCGTATTTTCTGGATGGCAGTACCCTGGCAGAAATTGCGCGCCTGCTGGGGGTGCACGAATCCACCATCAGCCGGAAAGTGGACAAGCTGGCCAAGGGTTTGCGCAAGAAAATCCTGGCTCACATGATCCAGCAGGGCATGGCCCGCCGCCAGGCCGAAGAAGCGCTGGAAGTGGACGTACGCGACCTTCGGCTGGATATTCGCCGTAGTTTGACGCAAGATTCGTCTCCGGCAGCGTTCTCTGAAAAGAGAGAAGCGAGAGTCGAAGCGCGGACCCCGGGTGGTCCGCGGGAGATTGGAAACTAGAGGCCCGATAGAAGAGGCAATGCAGAACGTACCAAAATCCGTTTTGAAGCGGCTACAGGAAACTCGGGCGGGTGCCGGGTCGCATCCCGATGCCGATCTTCTGGCCGCCTTCGCGGAGCAATCTCTCGCGGATCGCGAGCGCGTCCTTGTGATGCAGCACCTTGCGGCTTGTAACGATTGCCGGCAAGTAATTGTGCTGGCGTTGCCGGAGAACGGCCGCGGAAACAGTGAGCGTTGCAGTGCCTTCCGCAGGCGCCGCTCGTTCAGGCTGGTTGACTTGGCCTACGCTTCGTTGGGCGGCCCTGGCCGCCGGGGTCCTTGTTATTGCCTCGGTCGGAGTTTTGCAGTACTCGCATCGCAATCAGGATAGGAGGATTGCCTCGAACTTCATGCCAAAGGACGCCGCGCCGACGACCTCGAATGAACCTCCGTCCAGCCAGGTAGCAGTTCCAGAGGAGAAGCTGTCGGCTCCGCGCTCTCAGATATTGACGGCGCACGAGCCTGCTCCCAAAGCTAACGGCGGAACGCAACTGCGTGGGCGTGCAGCGCACTCTGGCGGGAGCGGCGGGGGCATGGGGCCGCATGCGCTTCCGAGTCCAGGCCAAACCGAATCGGCCGCGATCAGCGCGAACCAACTCGCACAGAACGAGCTCGCGCAAAATCGGCCTGATCTTCCGGTGCAAGACAGCAACATTGGCAGTGCAGACGTGATCAAAGCCAAAGATCCCGTTCCGGCGCAAGCTGCGTCCGGTTCCTCTTCGGCACCAGCGCCTCCCGGCCTACCTCTGCAGACTTCGCCGTCTCTTCTGCTGCGCGTGTCGCCACGCTGGATTATCGGCCCGGCGGGCGCCTTGCAGCGCTCTTTCGATGGAGGAAATACCTGGGAGACTGTAAATCCGAATATGAGTGCTGCCTCCGCTTCGGCTAGTGATCAGAATTCGAATGCAGGCGGAGCCGGGCCTGACAAGAAAAAAGAGGCTGCGCCCAATTTCAATCCTGTATTCCGTGTCGTGGCGGCAAGTGGACTCGAAGTTTGGGCCGGAACTCTCGCCGGAGTCATCTACCACACCTCGGACGGAGGCACTCACTGGGCTCGCGTAGCTCCCTCGGAAGCTGGCGCGACGTTAACGGGCGACATTACCAGCATCCAGTTCTCTGACCAGCAGCAAGGAAAGGTATCAACCTCGACTGGCGAACTCTGGACCACGTTCGACGGCGGTCAAACTTGGCATAAGCAGCCATAGCTCCCTACTGGCATGGCTCTGTTCTCATCTTTGCCTAAAGCAAGGTGGCTAAACTTCAAATTTCTGGATTTACTCGCTGCATAGTCCGCAAAAACTCCATTACCAAAGTGACGTTTACTTTAAAGAGGGGCAAACCTAGTATCGAGCAGTGGTTTGGCAGTTCTGGGGGAGGGCTGCCGAGGCGTCTTGGGCTGAAAAGTCCGAGGCGCTTTTTTTCCTTGTCGGTAGTCCTACCTGTTTCAGCCGCCGATGTTGTGGCGTTGCGCGTGATCAAGATAGAGGACCATATGCTCTTCGTCCAAATACCGGTCGCCGATCTTCAATGCCCGGCGCTCGCAGCCGTAGGACTCAAATCCCAGTGATCGATACAGGCGCACCGCAGCATCTTGCGCGGTGACCACCGAAACCATGATCTGCTCAATTCCGGCGGTCTTTGCGGCGCGCTCCAGGAGTATCAGCATCATGTCCCGTCCGGCTCCCTTGCCCCGCGCCTCGGGCGTCACGTAAACCCCCCATACGAATCCTTTGTGGCGTTCCTTGAGCCCTTTGTTACGAAAAAACCCCGCCGTGCCCACCAGTCGCCCGCCATCAAAGGCGCCTACCACAAAGTTGTTTGCCAGATCGGAGGCCAACCGCGCCTCCGTATCGCTGAGAGTAAACGCCCGGTGCTCCTCGGCGGATGCTCCAAACGCCTGGGGTTCGCCTTCGAGGGCTTCCAGCCGCATCTTCCAGTAAGCCTCCGCGTCGCTCGCGCTAAGAAATCGGATTTCCATCTTTCACCAGGCGATTCCCTCCGCCGCGGCACGCGGCGCAATATCCGCCGATTTCCAATCGCGATACTACGATCCGGAACCGGCAGTCCTTCTCCACTTGCCCCTTGAGGGTCTCAAAAATATCGCTTACGAATTCCATGATCTTGCCACAGCGCAAACAAGCCATGTGGATGTGGTCCCGGTTGAGCTTGCGCTCATAATAGTGACCCTCGCCGTGGATGTGCATAAGGTCCAGCTCGTCGATCAGCCCGTGCCGCTTGAGCAGTTGCAGGGTGCGGTACACCGTGCTGCGATCCACGCTGGCATCCAACTTCTGGGCCTTGCGTAGAAGCTGGGCAGCATCCAGGTGCTTGGTTGCTGTCTCCATCACGCGCAGGATCGCACGCCGCTGCTGGGTCATGCGAATTCCACGCTCCGCGAAATGGGCCTGCAAGCGGCCCGGCATTTCGGTTTGAGGTAATGGCATAAGGCTTCTCCCGGCCGTCGCAACTGGTCGCAACCACGCTGCGACGGAATCTGCTGCTCAGCTCTTGACGGCTTTGGAGAACATCCGTCAAGCTTATCTAGTTGCGACCAGTTTGCAACTGGTGACAACCAGCAATCGCTAAGCAGCACAATCATAAGTCTAGTTGCGACTGATTTGCAACTAAGCGAAGCGTTATCCCCGAACCATGCGAAGCTTTCCCCAATTATCACTGTTGCTCCTGTGCCTACCGTTTTGTTTGCTGGGGAGAGCTTCGGCCGGCGTGGGGGGCAGCATCTCGGGCACGGTCAAGGACCCATCGGGTGCAGCCGTAGCACAGGCAACGATCAGTTTGGTCAACAATAGTACCGGCGTCCAGCAATCTGCCAGCAGCGATGGCCGGGGCACCTACACGTTCCCTGTGCTTGCTATTGGCGAGTACGTACTTGAAGTGAATCACGCGGGCTTCCAACCATACCGGCGCACCGGAATCGCGCTGGACGCCAACAGCGCTCTTCTCGTGGACGTTGTCTTGCAAGTTGGCCAGAGAAAAGATGCCATTACGGTTAGCGACAACGCGGCGCACGTGGAAACTTCCAGTTCCCAGATGGGAGAGGTGATTGCAGGCTCGACCATGACCGGCGTTCCCCTGAATGGCCGCAGCTATACCGATCTGCTCGCGCTTCAATCGGGCGTCGCCCCCGCCACGTCCATCACCTCAAGCACCGTTCAGGATGTGGGTGCCAGCGCCTTCTCGCCCTCGGGCGACTTGAATTCCGGCAACATTTCTATCAACGGACAGCGGGAGTTCGCCAACAGCTTCATGGTGAATGGCAGCGATGTGGAAGAAGATGTGAATATGGGCACCGCCATTATCCCCAATCTGGACTCGATCTCCGAGTTCAGGATTCTCACCAACAATTTCGACGCCGAGTATGGCGAGTACAGCGGCGGCCAGATCAACGTGATTACCAAATCCGGCAGCAACGAATTTCACGGCGATGTTTTTGAATTTCTCCGCAATACCAGCTTGGACGCCCGCAATTACTTTTCTCCCACCCGCGGATCTTTTGACCAGAATCAATTCGGCGGAACATTGGGCGGCCCAGTCAGACGAAATAAGATTTTCTTTTACTCGGATTATCAAGGCACGCGGCAGACGCAGGGTGTCGATACCGGACTGATTCCCGTGCCCTCAGCACAGGACCGGACAGGCAATCTGTCGGACCTGTCACGTTCCCTGGATACGACGGTGAGCGGTCCTGCATGGGCAAGCGTGCTGTCTAACAATCTTGGTTATCCTGTGTCGGTGGGTGAGCTGTACTACTTCTCCGGTTGCACGAATACAGATTATTCCGCCACCAGCACCACAGCGTGTGTTCTTCCCACGCTGCAAATCCCCACGCGCAAGTGGGCGACTCCGGCGCAGCATTTGTTGCAATACATTCCGGCGCCGAACCAGCCCGGGGATGTCTTTTCCACCTCTGCCTACAACGAGACGCTGAATGACAACAAGGGCGCTGCCCGCCTCGATGCCAACACGAGATGGGGTCTGATCTCGACCTATTACTTTCTCGACAATTTCACGCAGAACAATCCTTATCCCACAGCGCAGGGCGGAGCTAACGTGCCCGGCTTCAACGCGCTGAATCTTGGCCGCGCTCAGTTGTTCAACCTGGGCGACACCAAGACTCTGAGCGCCACGGCCGTCAACGAATTCCGTTTCAGCTATCTACGTGATTCCAACGATCTCGGCCGTCCCCAAGGCGGACTCGGCGTCAGCCTGGCGTCTCAGGGTTTTCAGGTCGGAGCGAATACTCTAGGCATCGTGCCTCTTTCGCCAGAAACCGAGGGAGTGGAGAACGTTGCCTTCAACAACTACTCGATCGGAACCAACACGAACCAACTGCGGCAGAGCAACAACACGTTCCAATGGCTGGACAACTTTTCCAAAGTCGTGCGTACGCACACCATCAAGACCGGTATCGAATTTCATTTTGACCAGGTCAATACTCACGCCATTGCTCAATTCAACGGCAGCTTCCTGTTTTACGGCAGCCAGACCGGATCTGATTTCGTTGATTTCCTGCTCGGGGCTCCCACGCAGTACAACCAGAGTCAGCTCCAGCCTTTTTATGGACGCAACAAATATCTCGGGCTTTACGCGCAGGATAGTTGGCGGCTGCGTCCCAACTTCACGCTCAATTACGGTTTGCGTTGGGACCGGATCGAACCCTGGTACGAGAAATACAATCAGGTTGCGACGCTCGAGCCGGGAAAACAATCTGTGGTTTTTCTCGGCGCTCCAGCGGGGATTCTTTTTCCAACCGATCCTGGTGTTCCCCGGACACTCGCTCCGCCGGGCAACAAGGATTTCGCGCCCCGCGTTGGCCTGGTTTACTCTCCCAGTACCAGTTCGGATTCTCTCTTCGGCAAGATCCTGGGAGGTCCCGGACAAACCAGCCTGCGCGCCGGTTTCGGCATGTTTTACACGGCCATCGAAGCGCTCACGGTTGGAGTTCTCAGCGCAAACGCGCCCTACGGCACAACCTATACCAGTCCCACGCCGCCATTGTTTGCCACGCCATTCGTCTCCGCGTCCACTGGCAAGGGCAGTCAGTATTTCCCGGTGCAACTGGCGCCGCTCGATTCCTCGGCGGGCCATCCTGACCCCAGCGTCGATTGGTCACAGTACGAGCCGATCAGCGGACTCCCCGCATATCCCACGACAAACCGGATTCCCTATACCGAGGAATATATGTTTTCCGTGGAGCGCCAACTGACCTCGAATACTGTGCTCAGCACAAGTTACGTGGGCACCCAAGGACATCGACTGCTCGGGCTCGTCGAAGCGAATCCCGGCAATCCCGCGCTGTGTTTGCGCCTCATGAATCCGGCGAACCTGACCCCTGGCCAAACTCCTTGTGGACCGTTTCTCGAAGGCAACACTTACATCACCGCCTCGGGACACACGATCAATGGAACCCGCGGGCCGCTGGGCGCGAATTTTGGCAGCGACACCAACCAGGCTACAGTCGGAAATTCCAATTACAACGCGCTCGAAGTTACCCTGCGTCATAGCAGCGGCCATCTGCAGATTCTTGGCGGTTACACATACGGAAAATCGCTCGATCAGGCTTCCAATCTTGGCGAAGAAATCAATCCCATCGATCCGGCGCTCAGCAAGGCGTTGTCTGCCTTTGATGTGAAGCAGAATTTTGTGGTGAGTTATAACTATCAATTGCCTCTCGATCACCTTTTTGGTGCGTCCAACCGCTGGATACAAGGCTGGGCGATTTCCGGGATCACGCGTTTCAGCACTGGTTTTCCGGTCACGCTTTACAACTTCGGCGACAATTCCTTGCTGGGAACCGAACCGAATGGCGTGAACAACTACGGCGTCGATGAGCCGCAGTACACTCCGGGCGCACTCGAACTGAACCACAATCCTCGCAACGGCCAGCCCTTTTTCAATACCAGCCTTTTCAGTCTTCAGCCCCTCGGGCAGCCCGGCAACGCCAAGCGCCGTTTCTTTTACGGCCCGGGGATCGATAACTACGACATCGCCCTGCTGAAGAGCGTTTCTCTTACCGAATCCAAGTCTCTTCAGTTCCGTTTCGAGGGATTCAACGCCTTCAACCACGCGCAGTTCTACGGACCGGCATCCGTGAACGGCAATATCAATAGCCCGACCTTCGGGGAGGTGGTCAGCGCAGCAGCACCTCGTCTGATGCAGGCCGCGGTAAAGTTCATATTCTAAGGTGCGGCACTTCAGGAGCACGATCTTGACCGCAGGTCGCTTTTGCGACTTTCGCGACTCCCCGGCATCAAACGGAAGTGCGATAATGGATGCGCGCCCGAGAGGGCTTGCACTTATTCGATACAGATCGCCGGACCGGCCAGACCGCTCGTTGTTTCCGAAACATAGGAGCGTCCGCCGACAGCGCGACGGTACAACGAGGAGAAACGAAAATGGCAGGCAATGGAATTGTCGAAGTCACTGATGCGAACTTCGACCAGGATGTTTTGAAATCAGACACGCCGGTGCTGGTGGATTTCTGGGCAACATGGTGCGGCCCCTGCCGCGCCCTCGCTCCCATCGTGGACGAGCTGGCCAAGGACTACCAGGGCAAACTCAAAGTCGGCAAGATGGATGTCGATGCCAACAGCTCGACCCCCATGCGCTATAAAGTCACCGGCATCCCTACGCTGCTGGTCTTCAAGGGTGGCCAAGTGGTAGAGCAGCTGGTCGGCTATCGGCCGAAAGACGCCATCGCGCAAGCGATTGACCGGCACGTTGGGTAAGGCGGCTTCTGGCTGCTGGCTTCTAGCTTAAGGTTCAAACGCACGCGGACTCCCTGTGAGGCGCGTGCGTTTTGTTTTTTCAGATATTTCCTTCGAAAACACGCAAGCTGTTGTCCTGATTAGTTCAGCAAAGGTTCGGTTTAACTTCGACCCAACTGAAATTGCTCGAACTTGTGCAACGCGGCTTCCACCTGCTGCTGATGGGAGCGGGAAGCGCGGCCAATCGAGTTCCAGCGCTGCACCAGAAGTTTTTGCCGCGACCGGTCGGTTTTGAGGTCTAGGGCGGCAACGATCCGATCCCCGATCAGGACTGGGCAACAGAAATATCCAAATACCCGCTTGTGCTTGGGAAGGTAAGCTTCGAAGCGATACTCGTAGTCGAAGAAGAGCCGCAGCCGCTTGCGCTGGATGATCAGCGGGTCGAAGGGGGATAGGATATGAACGTGTTCCTGCGCCGGCTCGGGAATGGCATCGAGAGTTTCCGGACGGACCCAGTGCAGCGATTGGCCCGCTCCTTCCAGTTGCGCTGGGATCAGCTCTCTTCGACGGACTAGCGACTCCAGCAGACGCTTCATCGCTGGTTTGCGGGGAGCATCCAGATGACAGATCGATTCCAGACTCACGATTCCCTGCGATTGCAGGGCACGATCCAGCAGGTAGTTCAAAGTTTCCCTTTCGGTGGCCGCGCGGGGCAGACGTTCCCAACCGAAATGGCGAGTCATCAGCTCATACGTCTTCAGCATTCCGGCCCGCTGACTAATCGTCACCAAGCCTTTGTAGAAGGCCAGCTCCAAAACGCGCTTGGAAGGCTTGCGGCTGGCCCAGGCGTAGTCTTTTTCTCCCGGCTCGTCCTCGATGTCGCGGATGGTGAGTGCGCCCTGTCTGCGGATGCGCGACAGCACTCGGCGCAGGTCAGCATTTGAAACCTTGCCGAACCAGCCGTTGCGACGCTGCCACTCCTGGTGTGCCTCGCGCATATCGCGCACGTAAAACCGCAGGGTCTCCGTCGGCACATACGATAGGGCGTGCGTCCAATACTCAAAAACGGTCTTGTCGATGCTCTGGGCCTGATGGAGATGCTCGCGCCGATACGTCGGGATGCGCGTATAGAGGATGTGGTGATGACTGCGCTCGATGACGTAGATGGTATCAATCTGCAAATAGCCCAGGTGCGCCACCGCTGCCGGCGTGGCCTTCGGGCCGGAGCCGAAAGGTTCGGCGGTGTCCAGGCGCTGGGCATGCAGCCAGATGCGACGGGCCTGGACGGAGGTGAGTTGGATGGGCGGAGGAGTATTCAATGGCGGTCTCTGGTGACTCAGAGGCGGCGTGGTTTTTTGTTTCTTCACCGGACGGCGTTGGGATCGAATCAGAAGCGAGTAGCTAGCAGCTGGAAGCTTTAGTATTTCCTCAGCACCCCAATTACCCGCCCCTGCACCTCTACCGACGCTGCCGGCACGATGATCGGCTTCATCGTCACATTCGAAGGCTGCAACCGGATGTTGTCGCCTTCACGATAAAAGCGTTTCAGCGTTGCATCACTTTGCTCGACCAGGGCCACCACGATGTCTCCGTTGTGCGCCGTCTTCAGTTTCTCCACCAGCACGTAGTCGCCATCGAGGATGGCCTCATCCTGCATGGAATCGCCGCGCACTTCTAGCACAAACACTTCTTTCGAGCGGACGAAATCCGCCAGCGAAATCGTCTCATTGGTCTGCATCGCCTCAATCGGCTGGCCGGCGGCGATGCGGCCCAGCAGCGGCAGCACCAGGCCGGTGTTCACGCTCATGGCTTGCTTCAGCCGTCCCTTGGGCGGCAGCAGATCGATCGACCGGCTGCGGTTGTAGTCGCGGGTGAGCAATCCCTTTTTTTCGAGATTCGTGATGTGCTTATGCACGGTTGCCAGCGACGTAAGCTCGAGGCCCGTACCGATCTCCTCAAACGACGGAGAGTAACCGTGCTCGGCCACAAAGCGGGAGATGAAGTCATACACTTCGCGCTGCCTGCGTGTGATCGCCATGCCAGACATTGTTGGCGAATATAAAGCGAATGTCAAGAGGAAACGCCACGAACGGCTAGCCCCAAGCTTCCAGACTTCTGCTTAAGGCCTCTCGGAAGGGACCCTCATGTCCATTATCAATGAGCGCGAACGTCTGATTCCTCCAACTGGGTTCGCGCGCGAAAAGCCTGTTCAAGACAGAACTGTGTTATCGGAACAAATCGTAGGCTACTGCGCCGAGGTAAGCCAGCACACCTCCTGCACTTAGACATCACGGTGAAAAACCAGGCGCAGACTCTCAAGAAGTGACGAGGACCGTTGGCCCAGGTTTCGTTGCATGTGTGAACGACCGAGCCGTGCTCTCCTCTGGATATGTCTTAAAAACAGACACTATTAAATGCTGGTTTGATATTGAGGTTGGCGTGTGGGCGCGAGTAAAATTTATTTCAGCACGATGGGTTTCCTGATACGAAATATTGGGAGAGCTGTATGACACCCGCGGCGGCCAGGAAAAAGAGTAAATTCAATCCCCAAAAATTCCTTTCAACCATCGACGGCGGTAGAACAATCACCGCGTTTTCCAGGAACCGACAGATATTTGTTCAAGGCGACTCGTCCGATTCAGTTTGTTATATACGGAAAGGAAGGATCAAACTAACCGTTTTGTCAAAGAACGGGAAAGAAGCCACGATCGGCATCCTGAAAGAGGGCGATTTCTTTGGAGAAGGTTGCCTCACGGGACAGGCCCTGCGCATGTGTTCCGCAACTGCATTGACGGATTGCTCGGTGATGCGTATCGAAAAGAAATTTATGTTGGAGGTGATTCACCGCGAACATGCGTTCTCCGATATGTTCGTTGCCTATTTGCTGATGCGGAACATCCGATACCAGGAGGATTTAGTTGACCATCTTTTCAATTCCAGCGAAAAAAGGTTAGCTCGAATCCTGCTCTTGCTGGCTCACTTCGGCAAGGAAGGAAAACCTGAAGTTGCGATTCCCAAAATTAATCAGGAAACGCTGGCAGAGATGGTAGGTACGACTCGCGGGAGAGTCAATTTTTTCATGAACAAGTTTAGAAAGTTGGGATTCGTTCGCTACAACGGTGAACTTGAAGTCCACAGTTCACTTCTCAATGTCGTCCTGCACGATTGAAGCAGATATCTGACGCTCGCCTTGTTGGCTCAATTATCGGCTGACTGAGCCACAATGACAGCCTCGGAGCATTCTTATAAGACTAGAGCACCATGCCTGCTCTGTGCGGGCAGAAAGAAGGTTTCACCGCGCTGAAGCGCCTTGATCGCATAAGGTATCTTGCTCATTTCTGTCTTCGAAATCGCGCCACGCAAACCGGCGTTGCGTGCCAATTCCACGATCTGAGGTGAAAGATCCAGAGTGAAGAGCAGGATCGGAATGTCGGCACCAAATTCAGCGATTTCTCGGGCTGCTTTTACGCCGTCCATCTCCGGCATCAAGAAGTCCATCAAGATGAGATCGGGAGAAAGCCATCGCGCCTTTTCTACAGCATCGGCACCATCCGCGGCTTCGCCACACACCTGCCACTCTGAATTCAGTTCCAGCAAAGTGCGCAGCCCGCGTCGAATAGGCGGACTGTCGTCTACAATCAAAATCCGTAGCATTGTGGGGCTCGCTTAGCTAACTCAACTCAGGAGAGCGCACGACTCGTACCGAGGTATGGCTGCCTTTCGTCTTCCAATGCGTGAAGCGTAGCTTTAGTTCATTTGAGGCGCTATCCAATTGTGAACAGTCTCAACATTGTTGCCAGATGTAAGGTTCAGCGGGTGCCCGGTGCTCTCCCCAGTTTGCCGGGAGGCTAGCCTTGGACGACCGCTGAGGTTGTTGTCGAAGTTTTTATCGAGCCTGTCAGTCAGAGTCGCCAGCTGAAGCAGTTTCCGCTTTTTGGAATTGCTCGGCAACGAACTCCGGAAGCATCTCTTCCAGTTTCTGCGAAAGCCAAACCTGTAATTCGGACTTGTGCTCGTCCGAAATAGATATAAAGCGTACCCCTAGATGGCCGGTTTTCGCCCAACAGATTGTTGATTTCGCCGAGCACGGCACCTGGTGATCAGGCAGCGTGAATTGAACCTTGACGCTTTCTCCTGGGATGAGCGGAACGAACGTACTCAGAGCCATGCCCCCTTCGCTGATATTTACGCTGTTGCAGCGAACTTCTTGCAAGCTTTCTCTAAGGATGGTGACTGGAATGGAGATTGAATAGCGGAAATAGCGCCGTCGTTCTCTCAGGATCAGCCCGTAAGCAGGCTTGAGTGTGTTACGAATCGACTTGGCTGAAAGCGGCCTCTCGAAGATAAACTCCGATCTTTTCTGGAAGGCTATGGCTTCCGCATCACCGCCGCTGATGACAAACGTTACGGCCGTCTTATTCGAGGGGGAGAGACGCGCCTCATTTAGAATCACTCCCGACTGTTCTCCCAGCTGAAGATCAACGATAACGGCGTCGAACTTGCGACGATTCAACAGACCAACCGCGGCCGGTACTTGCTGACATACATCCTGCGAAATTGACAATTGTCGCAGGGCGTTACTGAACTGGTCGATTGTGACGGGATCAGCCGAGACCAAAAGTGCGAGTCCGATTGCCATGATGAAATACACTCCTTTATAAAAGGTCGCCGGTCACGATTGTCCCCCGCTTGCTTGTGCACGGGCCTGCTGTTCGGAGGTGTTGCCTCGCAGTTTTTCGGCAACTTTGTCAACCGCCAAAGGCTTGCTGAAGTAGTAGCCCTGGATTTCGTCACACCGCTGTGCCCGCAGGAATGACATTTGCGCTTCGTCTTCAACGCCCTCCGCGATTACCTTGAGATTGAGGCTTTTAGCCATGCTAATGATTGCGGTGGTAATCGCTGCGTCATCAGGATTTACGGCAACATCTCGAACAAACGAACGGTCGATTTTGAGTTTGCTAACCGGAAAGTGTTTCAAATAACTAAGGCTGGAATAGCCGGTTCCAAAGTCGTCAATCGCGAGCGTTACCCCCATAGCTTTCAATTCCTCAACAACCGATAACATCAGGTCCGCATTGTCCAGGAGCAGGCTTTCTGTCAGCTCCAGTTCGAGGTATTTTGCGGGGAGGCCAGTCTCATCGAGCACTTTTCTGATGAGTTTGCAAAAGCCTTTTTGGCGGAACTGGATCGCTGATATATTCACCGCTACCATCACCGCGGGAAGACCTTCCTCTTGCCATTTTCGTGCTTGAGAACAGGCTGTCCTAAGCACCCATTCTCCGATAGGCACGATCAGGCCGATGTTCTCGGCTATTTGAATGAACGTATCTGGCGGCACAAGACCCAGATTCGGATGCTGCCAGCGCAGTAGGGCTTCCAACCCGATGATTCTTCCCGTGCCGATATCCACCTGTGGCTGATACATCAGAAAGAACTCGTTTTTCTCAAGCGCGGGTCGCAAGCTATTTTCCAAAGTCAATCGTTCCACAGCCTGAGCACTCAGGTCTTTGGTGAAGAATCGAAAGTTATTGCGTCCGTTCTCTTTAGCGAAATACATCGCTGCATCAGCATTCTTGATCAAGGTTTCGCTGTTCGTCCCGTGCTCGGGGAAAACGCTTATGCCGAGGCTGCAAGTGATATTGAGTGGGCGACCTTGAACGACGAATCCGCTGGTCATCGATTTCGTCATCCGATCAGCGGCGACCGCGGCGTCAGCTATGTTTTTCACACCGTTTAGCACGATGAGGAATTCGTCCCCGCCCAGGCGAGCCACGGTGTCTTGTTCCCGCGCCCATTTCTTGAGCCGCTGGGCAACCTCTTGCAAGAGAAGGTCGCCGAAAGAGTGTCCGAGCGAGTCGTTGATGAGTTTGAACCTGTCCAGATCGAGGAAGAGGAGCGCAACTTTGTCTTTTCGGCGGCGAGCGCCAGCCAGAGCCGTCGCTAGACGATCCTGGAGGAGCGTCCGATTCGGCAACCCGGTAAGAGCATCGTAATAGGCCAGGAATTGGACCCGGTCCTCGGCGACTTTGCGAGCCGTGATGTCCTCCACTGTGCCTTCGTAGAACATCATATTTCCGCTGGCATCATGCACTGCTCGCACATTGACCAATACCACTCTTTCGGAGCGATCCCTACGGTAAACTTGCAGTTCGAAATCACGTACCAGTTCCTTGCCGGCCAGTACATGTCTCAATTCGTCGATCCGCTTGGGCTCGACAAATAGCTGGGCCGGTGCGTTCAAGTTGGAGAGTTCCGCGAGCATCTGTTCCGGCGAATCGTAGCCGTGGATCCCCGCGAACGCGCGGTTGACGTTTAGAAGATGACCATCAGCGCTGGCCTGAAAAATTCCGATGACCGCGTCTTCGAAGATAGCCCGGTACTTTTCTTCCGCGCGGCGAAGGGCTTGCTCAGCTTGTTTGCGTTCACTTATGTCCTGCTTGATGGCGATAAACTGCGTATCGGCTCTGCCTTCGCCTTGGCTCACGGGTGTGATCGTCATCTCTTCGGTGTAGGTTGTTCCATCCTTCCGCCGGTTGACAATCTCGCCCTTCCAGACCTTGCCTGACGAGATGGTTGACCAGAGCTCGGCATAGTAAGCTTCGGGCTGCTCCTCGGACTTCAATAGGCGAGGGGTCTTGCCCATCGCTTCTTCTTTGCTGTACCCGGTCATCGTAGTGAAGGCCTGGTTCACCCACATGATCGTACCGTTGCTATCTGTGATCACAATGGAATTGGCAGCGGCTTCCAAGGCCGCAGCCTGCAACCGCAAACGCTTGATGGCCTCACCCAGCTCACCGGTACGTTGCATCACTCGTTCTTCGAGACCCGCATTGGCGTTACTAACTTCCTCCTTTGCGGCAATTCGAGCCGCAATCTCGCGAGCCGTCTCGCGAATCGTAAATAACGCGATCGCAAGAGCAACGACCGCTGCTAACACAATCAATGAGGAGATAAGGTGACGGGCCTTGGCGTAATCAATCTCAGCTTGCCTGGCAGCGATGTTCAGTTGGTTTTTCTGATAGTTCACGAACTCGTCCCAAGCGGTGTGATATTTCATCAGTGCCGGTAGAGTCTCTTTGACCATGACCGCTTCGGCTTCGTTATGTGTCCCCTTACTGGAAAGTAAATGTAAAGCTCGGAGGTAGCTATCGACATAGGAACTTCTCGTATCTTTTACCGCAGCAAACAGCTGTTTCTCCTCCGCTGAGTCACATCGACTTCCGATTTCCGCTACTAATTCCGAAATCCTCTTGGTATTCTTAGCCCGCGTAGCCAGCAGTTCAGCGACGTGGGCCTTATCCGATGCGAGGAATATTTCCATCGTGATACGGCTGTTGCGGTTGGAGAACGTCAACGCTTCTCGTGCCAGTTCTCGCTTTTCGGATCGCTCGCCGGCAATCTCCCTGAAGTTTTCGTCGATGTCTTTCATTCGGCCGAGTCCCGACTGCCCTATCCCTATTAACATGGCAATCAGCACGGCAAATGCCATGCCCAATCTCAGAGGTAAGTGTTTGTTGTTCACCGCGAACTCCGAGCGAATGTTTTTCCGTAAGGCTTTGGAATCAGGAGGATCTCAGGACCTGCCGCGGCCAACAACTCGAGGTGCGGGTAGTGAAGGACTCGAAGGGTGTGGCACTGCTTTAACATACTGACAACAGAAGAACGGCGTTAGGTGCATTATGAACATCCATGTTCCACCTCAATGTGACGCAGATCACAATCTTGTTACCTAGGTAAGGCCGCGTTGTTTTTTTTACTGTTCTGGCCGCTTCTATAAAGGGGTTGCCTAAGATGAGGTACTTTCGCAATAAATAGGGAGTTACACTTTCCCGCGCAACATAGCTAGTCACAACAGGACCGGAGTTCGCTGTTGTTTGCCTTTCGTAACTTTCACTTTTAAAGTATTGTTCTCACACTAGTACTCTGATGTGGCGGCGCGTCGATCCGACTTCGAACAACGAACAGCACAAGCAACCCCGCACGAGACCGATGCGGCAGGTGGAAGCACGCGAGTGGTGGCTCTGGGGATTTGCCGTTACTGTCACGTTGGTCTTGACGGCGGGTATCGTGGCGCTCACCGTCCCAGGCAATCACCTCTTACAGAACGCCGAGTGGCTTGACCTTAAGGAGTGGGTGCGCGGGTTGGCATGCCTGGTGCTCCTATTCGACATCTACACGGTTTACCAGCATCTCCAACTCCAGCGCATACGTGCCGAACTGATCGAGCGCAATCAGCTTTTTGAAGTCATCACTGAAAATGCCGCCGACATGATCGCGGTCATCGATTGCACTGGGAAGCGGCTCTATAACAGTCCTGCGTATCAGAAAGTTCTGGGGTATTCGTCGGAGGAATTGAAGTTAACTTCATCGGCAGAGCAAATACATCCCGAGGATAAGGAGCGGGTGCTGGAAGCAGCGGAGAAAGCACGACTCACGGGACGAGGAGAGCGGCTGGAATATCGCATGCGCCACAAGGATGGTACGTGGCGGATTCTGGAGTCCGTGGCCACCGCAATCCCCAACGAAAAGGATCGAGCCGACAGACTGGTCATCGTCAACCGCGATATCACGGAGCGCAAGCGAGCAGAGGACACGCTCGCGCACAACGCTTTGCATGACACTCTGACTAACTTACCTAATCGTACCCTCTTCCTGGATCGCGTGCGACACGCACTCACGCTATCCCAGAGGCACATAAATTATAAGTTCGCCGTATTGTTCATTGATCTCGATGAATTTAAAGTCTTCAATGATAGCTTGGGGCATGCCGCGGGAGACGCCCTTCTAATACAAATTGCTCGCCGTTTGACCGCTTCCATTCGGGGCATCGATACTATTTCGTGCTCGGTCCTGACGCAAGGGACAAGCCTGGTCGCAAGCGAAGCAAGTTTGGCAAGACTCGGCGGCGATGAATTCACCATACTATTGGAGGGCGTCAGAGATTGCGGCGACGCCATTCGGGTGGCAGAGCGCATTCAAGAGCGATTGGCCATTCCTTTTGTGGTGGAAGAACAGGAAGTGGTGACGACCGCCAGTATCGGGATCGCATTTTGTGCAACCTCCTACATGTACCCAGAAGACTTGGTACGCGATGCCGAGATTGC
Organism: uncultured Acidobacteriaceae bacterium; assembly: GCA_963782835.1. Taxonomy (GTDB): domain Bacteria; phylum Acidobacteriota; class Terriglobia; order Terriglobales; family Acidobacteriaceae; genus Sulfotelmatobacter. The sequence continues at coordinate 429,700 of CAWALR010000020.1, forward strand.
GATGTATCGAGCCAAGAGGGACGGGAAAGCGCGTTGCCAGGTTTTTGATAACGCGATGCACACTTTTGCCGTCGAGAGATTGCGCCTCGAGACTGATCTGCGCCGAGCGCTGGAATTGGGCGAATTCCGAGTTCACTATCAGCCCATCGTTTCGTTACAAACGGGAAAGATTGCGGGATTCGAAGCGCTCAGCCGATGGCAACGGCCGGAAGGTCTCCTGTTGCCTGCACACTTCATCCAGATCGCGGAAGAGACTGGAATTATCCTGCCCATGAACCGCCTTTTGTTACGCGAAGCTTGTCTCCAGCTTCGTGCGTGGCACTCTCAATTTCCCTGCGATCCGCCGCTGACCATAAGCGTGAACGTTACTCCCAAAGAGTTTGCCCAGTCGGACTTGGCGGCCCAGATCAAGACTATTTTGGTCGAAGTTGGAATCGACCCGAGCTGTATCAACGTAGAGATCACGGAAAACATCGCCATGGCAGACCCACAAAGGTCGAGCCTGGTTCTCTCCGAACTGAAGGCATTGGGAGTTCACATAAGTATTGACGATTTCGGAACTGGATACTCGTCCCTGAGCCGATTGCAAGGATTCCCGGTGGACACCTTGAAGATTGATCGTACCTTCATCTCCAAGATCGACACTGACAGCGAAACCAGCGAGATTGTGCGCATCATTGTGATGCTAGCTCACAACCTCGGCCTGAAGGTCGTAGCCGAAGGCGCTGAGACAGCCGAGCAGGTCAAACTGCTCAAACATCTAAAGTGCGAATTGGTGCAAGGGTATTTCTTCGCTAAACCCGGAGACCACGCCGCTGCTCAGGCGCTTCTGATTAAGTGCGGGGCGGGAGCCTCGCACTTTCACGCATTGGCCCAGTAAAGCGCGACGAAGCGTATCCGGCATGCGCGGCACACTGCTGACGCAGCCAATTTGCGTTTCTTCATCAATGCTCGGACAGATGTCTTTTTCGAGCTGGCGCTGACGGCTTGTTCACGCCAGGTTTGTCCGATATCACTCTGATTGCGCGCCTGGCTGAAGCGTCGCCACTTCCTCTCAATATTATGGTCGGCGACGCTACCCCACCGCTGCGTGCACTTTCCAAGCACGGCGTCGCGAGGGTGAGCCATGGTCCACGGCCGCACGTCGCGGCCATGAAAGCGCTCGAGGAAGCGGCTCGGGCAGCGAACTTGTGACGCGGACAGAACCGTGGTGGCGGAGAGTCAAACCCGGATTTGCTGTGGCTCGCTCAACCGAAGGCAACGAGATGACTCCGGTAATTAGCGGTTCAAGGGGTTATCTCAGTAGAGTTCAGAGTGGGGTAAAAGTATGAAGCGAGTCCTGATTCTGTTGTTGGTAATGACGACCTTTGCGGCTGCACGGGACAAGAAGCCAAAGGCTCAGCCGGGACCGTACGTATTCACTACCAAGGCATCGGCGCAGACAATCAAACCGCTGATCGTTCAATACAATCTAAGAGACGGCTACGCGCTCGACTCCGACACACAGCTCCAGTTCCGCTTCTCGAAGCCAGGGGAGATGCCACTCATAGGCGCGCTTTTCATGGCCTCCAGCGCCTGTCCCGGTATGACAACGAAAAAAGTATGGTCGTATTCGTTGGTGGAAGCCAACGGTGTGACACGGGTGACTGTGCTGCCTTTCTGGGAATATCCAGACGACTACTGCAAGACACAAACTCACGAACTGCTATGGAGCCAGCAAGAAGAGATTGTGGCATTCCAGACAATGCTAGACAAAGCTGCCACACCCAGTGCACAGGTTCCAAGCCCGACTGCTGCTCTGAAAGCTTGCCTTGACTTAGCGAAAGATAATCCCAGCATCACGTGTAAGTGACGTCGCATTGGCTGGGCGGGAAAGAGTCCGGCTGAGGTATCAAACGAACTGCTCAATCTGAGATCATTCTCCTATCTGCTCAGATCGACGACAGCGACCTTGTTCACTCCACTGCAAGCCAAATATAGCCGGCCATCGGGAGTGGCCACCATATTGCGAACAACGCCGCCTCCGGATGGGATCTGTTTCCTACTGAAGTTTTCCGATCGCGGGTCGAATCGGACCAGAGTATTGGGCTTCACACCCGACTCGCTATACCAGACCTCACCGTCACTTGTGACCGCGATGCCATACGGTTCTGACTCCGAGCCTCCGGGCGACATCCATTCTTTCAGCAATTTTCCGCTCGACGCATCAAAGTGTCCAAGATACCCGCGCGCGAAGTCCGTGTAATAAATTGTGCCATCGGGCCCCAGTGCAATCCGTCGCGGGCGAGCACCCGCCGCGGGCAAGATGTATTCGCGGATTTTCATCGTACTCGGGTCAATGCTGGCTAGTTTGTTGGTGCCGAACTCGCAGAAGAACGGCGTGTTGTTCTGCAAGATCACGATGCCGTAGGGCACGGCGTGCGCAGTTGGCAATTTGGTCAAGGTCATCTTGCCGGTCTTCGGATCGAGACGTCCGATATAGTTAGTTTCTTCATTGGTAAACCACAAAATGCCATTGTGGTCGAATACGGGCGTGTGCGGATCGATCTTCACGCCATCTGCCGCGCGATACTCGGTGATCTCGCCGGTCTTCGGATCCAGCTTGCCGACGTAACCGCCGGAGATCGCGGTGAACCAGATATTTCCGTTCTTGTCGGCGACCAAACCGTGTGGACCAGAATCGGCAGTCTTCAAAGCAAATTCCTTGAATTCGCCAGTCTTCGGATTGAGGCGCCCCAGTTTGTTTGCTCCCTGCCCGGTGTACCAAAGCGAGCCATCAGGCGCGAGTGCCGGATCGTGAGGCCGAGAGTTCGGAGTGGGCACTTGGTATTCCTGGATCTGCACGTTCAGGGTACCGACCGTCCGGGAACCAGCAAGCGCAACGGCTAGCATGAACAAGCAAGATGTAAGTAGAGACATGGACGCTCTCCTTTGCAGGAAAATTGTAGTCCCCGGTGTAGCGGCTGGGCGACAACGGTCGAAATATCCCGATTTCACTCATCGACCGCGCGGGAGGATTGTGCCGGCGTTCACAGTACGTATATTCGGAGCATCCACCAGACAAGGAATATCGCAACGATGGCGCCCGCGATGTGAACTATCCAGTCGCCAGCTGTCTTCGGTTTTCCAAAATTGAACATGCGGCAATCGTAGCAGGCCCGCGCCGGTAACGTAGCATTGCCATTACACTTATTGAACGGGCCGGCAGTTCTCAACGAGCATAAACTTCTTGGGGTGCTCGCCACTTGGGAGGTACTTCACTTTAAGGCATGGTCAATCCCGTTCGCGCTGCAGCATTTCGGTTGGCCAACGAAACGTGCCAAAATTGGCGTGATTTGGAATTGATGGCGGCTTTTCGTCAAGGGCAAGGTATGTTTTCGCATCAAATCCTGACCAGACTCTGTCTCGCAGTTCTTGTCTCGGGACTGGTCCCGCTGTTCATCGTTCCCCGTCTCGCCGCAACCCGGGGTGCAGCACTTGCATCTCCCTCGCAAACAGCACAAAAAAATATCCAGCAAGCTTCAGCGAGCCTCACCTTTGTGCGGGTCTTTTCGTCGGCAGATGATGTTCGACCGTCACACCCTATCCTGGACCGGTCGCTGGACATCATCGCAGGACCGGCGGACCCCGTCACTCGCGTGAGTGCGTTGCAATCGCCCTCCGCAGTGACGACAGACTCGAATCACCGTGTCTTCGTAGCCGATCCCGGTGCTAAAGCCGTGCACATCTTCGACTTTATTCACTCGAAATACAGCCATCTGGACGGACGCGGTAATCTTCTGCAGCATCCCGTCTCGCTCGCCGTGGACGGTCAAGACAATCTATACGTGGGCGACCAGAACAACGGAAATGTAGCCGTCTACGACTCGGCAGGAAAGTTTCGCCGTTACCTCGGAAAACTGAGAGGAGGAGAATCGTACTTCGATAGCCCAACCGGGATCGCGATCGATCGAGCTACGGCACACATTTATGTGTGCGACAGGCCAAGGCACATGATTATTGTTATGGACGAGCGAGGAAAACTCATTCGCAAGTTGGGGATCCGGGGTGGTGGCGACCATCCCGGTGAGTTCAGATTGCCTACCCAGGTCGTGGTTTCCGGCGGTGAACTGTTCGTCCTTGATGTGGGCAACTCGCGGATTCAGATTCTGGATACAGGAGGGCATTTCCTGCGCGCCATGAATCTGGCCTATGCAGATAGTCGCACCGGATTGGCTGTGGACCACCAGCACAATGTTTACGTCAGTGATCCAGTCCTTAATAAGGTCCAGGTCTTCCGTGACGATGGACAGACGCTATACACATTTGATACGAGCACGGTCGGAGACGGGAACTTTAGCCGTCCAACGTCGATGTGGGTTGACGGAGACCGTTCTCTCTATATCGTGGACTCTCAGAGCAATCGTATAGGTCTGTTTCAAATCAACGGACAGAATACGTCGAAGTAACCTGTAGCCTTGGTTTCTCACGTCACCCGGAAAACATTTGTCCACGATTTCACGATCGACACTTGGCGGTGAGCGGGCATTCCCCCGGGTTTTGTTCCCGTTTAGTGGTATCCTTCCGCCCGACCTGTTTTCCCGGACCGCGGGGTGACGTACGTCCCGCGCGCCGTTGACATGTGCCGAGCGGAGGTGGTTCCGATGCGCATATTCTCATTGCGGTGTCTGCTTTTGGTTGTGCCGATGGTCGGCGTGTTCGCGCAGACACCGGTGCTGCAAATGAATACCGTTTACGTATGCACGGACGGACAGAGCTTTAAAGTGTTTTCATGCGACAACACCACGGGTGCCTGCGACTATCAGAACTACAAGAAAGGGCAGGCCTACCAGAGAGGCGAAGCGCTCCGCGTACAACTGGCCGCCTTGCTCCCGGCGAAATGTCACGCGCAAACGCCCGCCGAAGCGCAGGCCGACCCTCACCGCGGCGAGATTCCGCCAGCGCCCTCTCCGTTCAAGGCGCGTGCGAGTGCTGGCAGCAACGGTTCCGGGTCTACAGCGGCGATGAATTCGCAGACCAGCGGGCCCGGCGGATTCAAGGTCGGAGACACCGTGCGCGTTTTGATCGACGGCTGGCAGGAAGCCAGGATTATCCAGGTGCATGGCCGTTCTTACGTGGTGCATCTGCCGAATGGGATCGACGTTTCAAAACTCTGGCCGTTCGAAGTGCGTCGGCTCGGAAAACTTACAGCGGAGGACCACGCAGCGGGGCAATACGATCTTCACGATCGCGTGCAAGTGCTGGTGAACGGTAAGTGGATGGAGGGTGAGATCCGCGGGCAGAATCTCAACATGTACGACATAAAGGTACCGGGAGTAGATACGGGCTTCGGCTCTGACATTGTGAACACCACCCCGGAGAATATCCGCATGTCGACCACGCCGGCGCCTCCGCCTCCCGCTCAAAGGGCGGCCGGACAAGCTCCCAAGCCTGGACTCGCGAGCTGCGCCGGCAAATATGAAGGCCGGTGGGAGCACGTCTCGGGTATGGGCGGCATGAAGGTCGTTTTCCGTTCCGGCAAGGCAACGATTACCGAAGGATTGGGCGGCGAGATGCCGTTCGATTGCTTCACGGGTGACGGCAAGGTCGTTTTCTACAAGGCCGGATCGTTCACGCCCTTTTCCTACGACTTCGATATCAACAACGACGGAACGCTGCAGACGCCCCTCGGAGCCATCAAGAAGATGGGCAACTGAGAAGGTTTCCTGTCGAATCGGCAGCCGCATCTGGAGTTAGACGCAACCCCACGCGTAATTTTGCATGTAGCTCACCGGCTGGCGGCAACCTTCGTTTTCTGTCTGCGCTGCTCGCGCTCGACCTTCATCTCCTCGACGCTTTGCGCAACCAGAGGCGAGTAAAGCGGCTTGACCCAACTGGGGTTCTCCCACTGCGGCTGACCGTTAATGGCGATCTCGAAGTCACGCATCGCCTCGTCATGCTCTTGTGCCTGCCAATGTGCCACAGCTCGTATCATCGCCATCCCTGGGCGGATTTGCTGTTCGTAGGACACGCTCCCCAGTGTTTGCAGCGCATCGCTATACCTTCGAATTTCTATGAGTGACCATGCCAGCCCCCGGCTCAAATTCATATCCCCCGGACGCTGCTGCACTGCCTCGGACAGTAGCTCGACTGACTTCTCGTAATCCCCGTTCAAGTAGTGCCACCAGCCTAACTCCCCAACCCACTCCTGTGCCTGCACTTCACGACCTTGCCTGAATTCGATCTCCAACTGATGCGCGGCCTCGGGATCTCCGGCCAGTAGCGCCAGCCCAGCTGTGGCAACATCTACTTCTCTTAGTTTCTGACCTTTAATCTCGTCTGCCCATCGCCGGAACTCCGCCGCCGCGGTCCCGCGGTCCGCTGCCGCAAGGGCCTGAGCGTAAGAAGCGATAACCTCCGAAAGCAAGGAGTCGGTCTCAAGAATCTTGCGGTAGGCTGCCGCCGCTCCGGAAAAATTCGCTTGTGCGAACTGCGCCCCTGCTAATACATAGAAGGCTTTTGGCTGGTCGGGGCGCAGTCGCAGGGACTGACTGGCCAGTTGCTCCGCCTGTGCATACTTTCCTGCTTCCAGCGCCCGCCGCGCCCTCTCCGTCCAGAAAAGATAGGCTATACGCAGATCGCGCTCCGGACGCGGCGTCCAGCCTTCACTGGCAATCAGTTTCTGAACCTGGGCGATGCGCTCCGACGGTAGGGGATGGGAACGGAAATATCCCTCCAGTGCCTGCTGAGCTAGCTGCGACAGTTCCTCTTGTGGCGTTTTTGCCTGGGCTTGATACTCCTCATGTAACCGCTCGAACGTCTCGAACATGCGGATGGCTCCGCTGGCCGAGTATCCCGCCTGCACTGCCAGGCGCGTCCCCTCGCGGTCCGCTTCAAGTTCCTGATCCTTGCTGTATCCCGCTTCGAAAATCTCGATGGGCAAGGCCACCAATCCTCCCAGCGGAATCTTGCGCAGCGCTTGCTCCTGCTGCACCCGGTCCGAGCAATGATAGTGGTCGATATGTTCAATCTCGTGCCCGATCACTGCGGCTAGTTCATCTTCGCTGTCCATGAGCGACACCAGCCCGCCGCCGATGTAAACGTGGCCGCCCGGCAATGCGAAAGCGTTGACGAAATTCGAACTCGGAATGTAATGGAACTTGTAGGGAAGGATGCGATGCGCATGGGCCGCCAACTGCGAACCTACGCGCGTTATGTAGCGCTCGATGATAGCAGTCTCTGCCGTGTTGTCTCGTTCCTCCTGTCTGGAGTAAGACCGTGCCAGCTCATCTCCGATGCGAATCTCTTCTGCATCCGGCATGCGCGCGAAACTGACCGGCATTCTCACCAGCTCTTGCTCGGTGTCGGCAACCAAATACAGGAGAGCGGCCGGACTGGCCGGCACGTCCACTTTCTGCCGCTCGCTCACCACGACGGACGCGACTCCCAAAAGCACAATCCCCGCAAAGATGATCCAGTGCTTCATAAGTATTGCCGCAGAGCCTCACGATTCCTCGTGTACAGGAACGACACCAGTAGCAGAGCTGCGCCCAAAACGATGAAAGTCAGGTATCGGTCTTGCGGGTCCAGGCGCCACACGTCTACCAGAAGAATCTTCCCCACACACAACAGCAATAATCCCAATCCCGTGAGCCGGAAGCTGCGCTCGCCCAGCCAGAGTGCCAGCACAAAAACTGCTACTCCCTCCACACCCCACGAGAGCGTGACCATCCCGTGCCGCATCTCGGTGGCGAGCAGCACGGTCAGCAGACCGATCGCAATGAAAAAGAAGAGCTGCTCCGGACGCCGAACTACACCCTGCAACAGACGAACGAGACCGGTCTCCACGCTTTCTTCGTCCTTCTTGCGCAGTTGAAATGCGAACGGCAATGCAGCCAACAGAAGCGCAATCGCTATTCCCACCGTTCCCCAGCGGTTTTCCCAACCTGGCGGCGGGAAGTAACTGCGTTCGTAGAAATTGTGCAGCACAGTCCGGAAGAGCACTCCTAGCGCGACCAGCAATCCCTGATGCAGAAACACCCTGCGCCCGCTCCTCCAGGCGATGGCCAGCAACCCAAAGGCGAGCGCCGCCCAGGCGCCGGCTACCCAGTCTGCTTCCAGTTCGAAACGCATGAGCGCGGCGAACGTGAGCGTGCCCAGCCAGCAGAAGATCTCCGCTACCTTGAATCTGCGCTCTGTCTTAAGCAGATCCTGGCTGCTTTCGTCGAGCCTCCAATAGGCATAAAAGAATCCCAGCGCCAGCGGAACCACCGTATAGAACCGCGGACTGATCTCCCCGGAATTCCCCGCGGCATTCAAATTCACGAAGAAGATTCGGAGAAAGCTGGCCGCAAGTGCGGCGTAACCTTGCAATCGCAGGCTAAGGTTGTTTCGCGCCAGCCCGAGTTCAAACAAGACCAAACCGCCAACGAACCAGGCATCCGCCACGCTGACCGGCCGCAATTCGTACCACGCTAGCAACGCGACCAGAACAGATGCCGACCACGTATAGGCGGCGCCCGCAAATTGTTCAGAAGAAAAAAGACGCCCGCCAATTGAAATTCCGCGAGCTCGATCAGAATCGCCGCTCCATTTCGATGTGACATAAAGCAAAGCCGCGACCAGCGTGATCGTCAGCAGCCGCAAAGTTAGCCCGTGATATTTATCCGTTGCCCCAAGATTGATTGCCAGAACTCGAAGCACGGATACTAGCGCCAGAAAGTTCGCTTGATAACCCAGCTCTCGCCAGGGCTCCGATGAGCCCAAACGTCGTCCAGCCAGCGCGAGTCCCAGCCCCAAAGCACACCACGCAACTGCCGTCCAGCTCTCGGGGAATGCCATCCATGCTGCTATCAAGAGCATTACCGCGGCGGCGTACGACAGGCGCTGCATCACGCGGCGGTCAAACTCTCTAACAAAAAGATCGGACCATCTCCGCAGCACCCAATGTGCGTTCGCATAAAACACTGCGGCCGCTACAACAAAAACAATCGCCAGGCCAAAGTCAGGCCGCAAATCCGCGCTATCCATGCGCCTGCCAAAGATGCGCGCTGCGTCCATCGCGATCATCTGGCCTGAGACCAGCAGAGCGGCCAACATTCCGAGCCGGCGGAAAACAACCTCCTTCGTCCATACTCCGATCAGAAGCAACGCCTCCGCCTCCAGCAGCCACAGCACCGAGAGGCGCATACCGGAATAACGGAACGGAAAGGCCGCAATCAACAGAACCACGCCTAAGGTCGACAACACGATGACCGCACTGCGTCGCCGGCGAGTGATCGGCAATTGTCCTAACAGAGTCTCAATCGCTCCAATTGCCAGCAATGCCCAGAATGCCCACTCCGGGTGGGTCGACTGATATTTGAACAGTGCCAGCAGTAAAGCTGTATTCAACAAGGCTGCCGCGGTGGAGATGCGCTCCTGATGTTCGTCGCTCGGCTGCCGGAATACATACGAGATGCGGAAGATCAGCCAGTACAGCGCGAGGATTCCCGCACTCGCCGCAAACTCGGGAAAGGGATGACGTTTCCCCTGCATGGGCTCGATGATCGGCCGCAGCCACAAATAATGATTCAGATAGCTGGCCAGAATCCCGAATACTTCCAGTTCGAACCACTGCATTCGCCCCACGATGACAACGAGCCCTGCTGCCAACACCGCGCCTGCCGACAGGCTGTACACGTTGGAGTGACTGATCGTGACTGTCAGAAACGCAAGCAGGAACGCGAGTCCGGTCACCACCTGCGAGCGATAGCGCAGAGTGTGCGCAACCATCGCCGCCGCCACCACGAGCATCAGCGCCAGATCGGCTGGCTGCGACGAAAGCACCTGCGCCGCCGGAACGTGATACATCGCGTAGGTGGTGAAGAACAGCAGTGCCCAGCCGCCACCGATTCCTGCGCGCGCCAGGATCCGATATCGCTCCTTGCGGTCAAACCAGATCCCCGCCCCAAGCATCACGGCAGCGGTCACGTAGCCCACCAGAACTTTGCCGGCGGGTCCGAGCGTCCTTAGTTGGTAGGCGAGAAAGAAGGCGATACCCAGCACCAGAATGACGATGCCTAACTTGTTTAGCCAGTTCGTCCCCAGCATCTCTTCGATGTCGAGTGACGATTTAAGGCGGTCTCCGAGAGAGAGCGTTGGCTCCGTTGGAGGGAAACTCTTCGGATCTGGTGTTACTGGCGAATAGGCGGGCGGAATCACTCGATCTGTTTCGGAGGAAGGTCTCGTCGTCGACTCAGTTGCCCTTTGTGTTGCCCATTTCTCCGCTACCTGCGGCGAGGTGGTCGGATCGACGACAACCACTGGTGACGATACTAGTGGTGCAGCAACATTCGGCGAGGAAGTTGAGGGCTTGTACGAAGCCGCGACAAGAGGTTCGGGTGCTTTCGCCGCGGCCTCCGGTACCGAGGTACTGGATCGGTGGCTTTGAAGGTTCTGCACTGTGTGTTCCAGTGCGGAGATGCGGGAGGTCAATTCCCGCCACTGCCCTTGATCTTCCTCGCGTTCGCGCTTGCGGCTGAGGTTTACGCGCCAGGCCAATACCCACGGACCAAGCAACACAAACAGCACGATCCCGCCAACAATGACAATACTGTCCATCGCGTTCGATCTCGAACACAGGAGACTACATGACAGGGCAAGATTCTGCTAGCTGTTTAGTCGTTCACTGCTGCAGAGCCGCTCTGGCGGAGATGTGTTTCGGGTGGTGGATCCAGTGGCACGTGAGACCGATCGTGGACGGATCACGGTGCACTTATCCCAAGATTCCGTGGGTGATCGTGCGCCACCAGGCAGGATCGATCCGCCACATGTATATCGCGAGGCTTTGACCAGCGATCAATGCGGGCAGCGCATAGCGATACACCTTGTGTACGCGCCCATCCACGACAAGATCGCGCACCACGCCGAGTGCGATCAGCAGGTCCAGGCAAATATAGAAGAGGTTATGGTCGAACAAAAAATCAAATCGGCCAATGGGTGCGTCCATGAGCGCGCAGGTTCCGATGAACAAAAGCCGGCGATGGAATTCGGGCGTTTTCCTCCAATAAATGGCAAGCGCAATGCTCACTCCAAAGACGATCATGTCGAAGAATGGGATCGATAGAAAAGCATCGGCGCCGCTCTGATGGAGTTGAACTGTGTCGAATCGCGCCATGATGATAGCGATGGCAACACCCAGCGGAACCATCACCGCGGCCAGCCCCACTCCAAACCAGCCGAAGAAGCGATGCCAACTCACTTTTCGGATGCGGACCAACGTGGACTGAGCGATGAAGAAGATGACCCAGCCGGAGAATGCGGCGCCGTGAATCCAGAGAAGGACGGGCCTGGGTATGGCGGCGTGAAAAAGATTGTCATTGACTGTGCGGCTGAAGCCCCACCCCACGAGAGCGGCGAACAGCAGCGACATACAGAAATAGAAATATTTGTTCACCAGCCCTTTGATCTGGGCCGTCTTGATCCTGGTCGTCGTGCTCGTTCCTTCTTCCTGGACCACGGCAGTCCCGACATGTTCCGCTTTGACGAAGGGGGTAGTCATGAAGTTCTTTCTGTCTGTGACTTCGAACGGCAGAGGTAAGTGAAGCGCCCGGTACAAAGGGCCCCCGACCGGCGCCACAGTTTAGCCTAGATGGATCTCCAGGTCGCGCAAAATCGCTGTCGCCAGGCGAAGCCGAAGGGTGGGAATCCAGGGGGGCCGTCCCTCAGGGCTTCGATATGCACACCCACCCTGTGACATCTAACCTTGCCTTCCGCATCGAAATCAGCTCATCATGGTCAAGGCGAAGGCAGTATAGACAAATTCGGCAACAACGGGTCTAAGTCCTTTAATATCTGTATTTTGACCTCTAAGTCGTTTATGCTCTAGATTTTGCAGATGCCGTTTTGCCAACCCCGCGCCTAGCAGGATTTTTCGGATGGGAGGGGGGAGGGGTACCCACCAACCAAGCGATTTTTTCACCCGACTATTGGCACCCACCGAGACGGATTCGAACTATCTTTACCTACAAGAATCCACAGGCCCACTTCGACACTGGCATCTGCCCACATCCGAAACTTCCCTGAGATTCGTAACTCTAATGGGGAAGACAGCAGCGAGTGGGGCTGCGGAGGGTTTATGTCTAGAGCTTCGATGCGGGTGGTTGCGATGATGTTGACAGTGCTGGCGGGCGCTGTGGCCTGCCGGGCCGGGAGTGGAACGGGTTCGGCGGTGCCGAGTCCGGTGGCGGATGAAGTAAGAGCGACGGCTCCGGCGCAAGAGACGGCGGTGGTAGCTGGCGGATGTTTCTGGGGAATCCAGGCGGTGTTTCAACATGTCAAGGGTGTGGTCAGCGCGACTTCGGGATACTCCGGTGGGACAATGAAGAATCCAGATTACGAGGCGGTCAGCAGCGGTGGGACCGGGCATGCGGAGAGCGTGCAGATTGTTTACGATCCCTCGCAGGTCACTTATGGAGAACTGCTGCGGGTGTTTTTCTCGGTGGCGCTCGATCCGACGGAAGTGAATCGGCAGGGGCCGGACGAAGGGACGCAATACCGGTCCGTGATTTTCTATGGGAACGACGAGCAGAAACATATCGCCGAGGCTTACATTGTGCAGCTGAACCAGGCGAAAGTTTTTCGCAAGGCGATTGCGACGCAGGTGGTACCGCTGAAGGCGTTTTATCCGGCAGAAAATTATCACCAGAATTACGCGACGCTGCATCCGGATAATCCCTACATTGTTTATAACGATGCGCCCAAGGTGGCGAATTTGCGGCGAGAGTTTCCAGATTTGTACACGGGAAAATAGGCAGTTCTCGGTTCTCGGTTCCCAGTCGCGCAGCGAAGGTCTCCTGCTGAGAACTAGGAACTGAGAACTCGCTGAGGAGGCAGTTATGTTTGAGTCGGGCAGCAGGGATGGGGAAGTCAACGTAGGACGGCGCCTGTTTCTGGCGGGTGCGGGCGCGGCGCTGGGAGGGGCAGCGTTATTTTCGCTGCGGCGGCCGCGTGTGATTGAGGCTGCGGCGAATACGCAGCCCACGGAAGTTACGATTGTGCAATTCGACGACGCAGGCAAGCGGCTGGGGACGGTGAAGGTCCCACACGTGGTGAAGACAGAGGCCGAGTGGCGAAAGCAGCTTCCTTCCGGAGTGTTTGATATTACGCGGCGCGCGGATACGGAATTTGCCTACAGCGGGAAGTATTGGAATCTGCATGAAAAGGGGATTTTCCGCTGCATCTGTTGCGACAATGCACTGTTCAGTTCGGCGACGAAGTTTGATTCCGGCACGGGCTGGCCGAGCTTCTGGGAGCCGCTCGCGAAAGAAAATGTGCGCGAGATTACCGACAATAGCATTGGCATGCAGCGCACAGCGGTTTCCTGCACTGAGTGCGACGCGCACCTGGGCCACGTATTCGACGATGGTCCGAAACCGACAGGACTTCGCTACTGCATGAATTCGGCGTCGCTGCGCTTCGTGAAAGCGACGTAAGGTGAAGTTCGACGAGCAGACTCCGACCAGAAAACAAGAATGGAGGACGGGCGATGAGCCCGTGCCTCCATCCTTGCGTAATGCAAAGCGTGCGAGGGGTTGATTGGTTTACTGAACGTCGCCGTCGTGATCAACATCGCCCAAACTTTTCAGCGTGACGGGATCCGAAGGTAACGGAGTACTCGGTTTTGGCTGAGGCTTGGGCGCGGCCGGTTTCGTGAGCTCGTTGGTGTGGTTGACTTGGCTGCTGCCAATTGGATCCACCATATAAAAACAGAATCGGCAGCGGCGTTGGGGACTTTAGAGGGTCATATTAGGTTGGTACTCTTTGGTAATGGTTACCGAGCGAGCTCTCCAAAGTCTGGAGCTTTTATCTCGCGCTCTCTCTACGCCCCAGTCACAAAGAACTCCTCGTCGGGCTTTTCGTCAGGCTTCTTGAGAGTTGCGGCGGCGGTGACATCTTGGACGAACTCACGCCGGCGTTCCGGGCCCTTGCGTTCAATCACGCGCACACGGCGGGCGGGCATGTTGCTGGGTTCGAGGCTGAGGATGCGTCCTTCGCGCACCTGTATGTGGGAGCGAAACCAATCGGTGCGGAACATTCGTCCAGCGCAGTAGAAGGTCAGGGATGCCGCGACGGGACCTTCGAATTCTTTTCCGGTGCAGGCCAGGATGCGCTTGCCCATCGCCTGCGTCCAGGTCATGCCCCCGACCAGAGGATCGTTCAATCGGCAACGCTCGAAGGGAACGGCATGGGTGAGCTTGCGCAGCTGTAACAATTGCAGCAGGACAGAGCTTTTAGCCAAGTTGGTCACGATCACGTTGGCTTCCGTGGCCGAGACGCGTTCGAGCTTGATGTGCAGATCCGGCGACCATTCGCGCTCGAAGCCTTCGCGGGCAAGGGCTAAGCCCTTGTCCGTCGCCTCAACGTAGCGCAGAGTCGCGCGCGCCAGAATCACACTAAACAGGCAAGTTACGACCGTGGCGATGAGCGGAATATAGCTGACAAGCGTCGTGAATGAGATGCGAAACGAGTTGACCGCCTGAACGGGCATGCGGGAAAGTCTAGCGAGGGAGGGGGCGCGACCCTAGATGCGCATGGTGCTGCACGGCGAGAACTCGGGGTTCAAGGACTTTCGTAACTGCGAAGACGCTTTCACCGCGGAGGCACGGAGACACAGAGAAAGCAAGAAGCGGCAAAATCGGTTGACGATTTTCTCCGTGTCTCTGTGACTCAGTGGTGAGTCGAGTCATTCGAGGACGCTGTCGTCGAGCTTCTTGCGTTCCCAGTCGGCGGCAGCCTGCACGAAGGCCAAAACGACGGGATGCGGATTCTTTTCCGTCGACGACAATTGCGGTTGGAAGAGTGTGGCAATGAAGAAGCGGTGGGTGGGAGACTCGATGGCTCGAATCTCGCCCTGGGAGCCGCGGGCGACGATTGGGAATCCGGCCTCCATGGTGGCCCATTCAAACTCGGGGTTGACCTCAAAGTTGCAGAAGAATTCTTCGCTGACGATTTCTTGGTCTTTCCCGTAAAAGGATTGCAGGTAAGAGCCTGGGCGGAGACGAATCTCCGGCACCATGCCAGATAGCTTGGGGGCGTCGCCTTTGCGATCGGGCACGGCGCAGGCGACAGGATAGATCACGATGTTCTTCGATCCAGAATTATTTTCGGCGCTGTCCGCGTCGGCAATGCCGAGGACGTTGCGGGCAAATTCGATCAGAGCATACTGAAAGCCCGCGCAGGTGCCGAGAAAAGGCCAGTCGCGGCGGCGGGCGAACTCGATCCCTTTGAGCATGCCGTCAAAACTCTTGAAGGGACTGCCGGGCGAAGCCCAGAGGCCGTCAAAGCTCTCCAGGATTTTCTCTGCGCCGGGAGTGATTAACGACGGAGTCGGAATCCACTCGGATTCGACTTTCAAGTCCAGTTTGTGGGCGGCGTGCTGCAGGGAGTCCGGAGTGGCGTGGTGGGAGCGGAATTCCGGATTGAAGTCGCCAAGGATTCCAATGCGAACGGCATTACTCACGGGAGCATTGTACTAGACGAACAGTTGGTTTCTGATACTCGGTCTAGATCAGGTGCGTGAGGGTTAAGAGTCCGTAGAGGCTGAGCAAGGTGAGCACAGGACCGCCCCATATCATGAGAGTGCACTTCCATCCCAGGGAGCGGGCGACCTCGCGCTGGCTGCGCCAGGAGATCAGGAAGGTGGAATTGTTTTTCCCCTTCGTCAATACGACGGGAGGATGCGGGTCGAAGCCATCGGTTGGGCTGGGCGCGTTCGCACTCGAGGGGTCATTGGGGTTGACTTGCGGACTTACTCCGGCCGCGGACCAAGCGGCGGGATTTGCAATGCCGGCTTTCATTAGCGCGGCGGCGACTTTTTGCTGCTGGGTCATGTCGCTTGCCTTGGTTGGGCTGGGATCAGGCGAAAGGCGAACCACTCGGGCCGACGCCGCAGTTGTTGCCTGGTCGTAAATCGGGTCGAAAGCTGGATCATGCTGGAGCCCGCCGTTCAGAGAGAGGCTGTTGACGCCTTTCGTCACGAACGACATCGCGGTTTGTCCCACCGAAGTGCGGCTCAAGGAAAGAGACGCATTCCAGACATGGGGCGACGCGGCTTCGTCATCCGGAATGGGCTGCGGGGTGAGCTCAAGACCGGGATTTTCGCCGAGGTTTCCGAGCACGAAGAGGGCGTTCTTGGGCTTGATGCAGAACTCTTCGACTTTGATCTTGTTGGTGGTGTTGATGCCGTGGCGCGAAAGGATCATGCGCACATTCGGGGGAACTTCCTGTTTGGTGGTGAAGAAGGAATCGCAGAATTCCTGCTGAAAGTCGCGATGCAGGTCGAGATCGGCGCCGCGCGGGTCGACCATGACTTTGCCGGTATTGTCGTCGAGAAAGAAGGGGACGTGCATGCACTCCGCGGCCACTTTCACCCATTGTTTGTTCTTGCCGCACTGCTTGTATTCCCAGACGAAGGTGCGGTGGTAGTAGCAAGGTTTCGCGGTGACCGGGGCGACCACGGTGTAAGGACCTACGGCGAGACCGCTGAGCTCAACCATTCCGACCGAGGCGCTGCGAATTTTGGAAGCCGGCGTGTCGAGGATGAGGCGGCGACGTTGCAAGAGGCGGAAGCCTTGGTAGAACAGGTAAATCCCAATGCCGATTCCGACGATGCACGCAGCGATCGGATGCGCTGAATCGGTGGAACGAAGTAGTAGGGAGGCGATCATCAATTTGGCGAGAAGCACTGGTTCGATCCGGGGGGTATTAGTGGATGCACCCCATATCAAGGCTAGCGGAGGAGTACCCAGGGGGCAGCAGAAAAGCTCCGGGCTGACTTACGTTGGTAATTCAGGCTGCGTAATTTGGCGCCGGCGCCGCAGAAAAAGATAGGCGACGGTGAGCACGGCGAAGAAGGCGAGGCCGCCAATTTCGTTGACGCGTGAGGAGCGGAGCGTCTGAATAACAGCTGTGGAGACCAGGACGAAGCCGAGCAAGGATCCCCAGACGCCCAGCGGCGAGCGCATTGGCAAGGCGGCGACTTGTTGGGAAGTGAGCCGCCGGCGGAAGCTGACATGAGCGGCCAGCGATACGACCCAAGAGAGGATGAGGCCGGAGAATGCGGCTCCCATGATGTAGAGGAAGGCTTTCTGCGGAGCCCAGTTTTCGATGATGAGCGCGGTTACGATTCCGTAGGAAGAAACGAGCAAAGCGAGATGCGGCGATCCGGCGGCATTCAATTTGCCGAGGCTGGCCGGAGCCCACCCAGTGCGGCCCATGGAAAACAGGAGGCGCGAGGCGACGTAGAGCTTGGCGTTGGCTCCGGAGAGAGCGGCGCTGAGGACGACGAAATTCATGAGGAAGGCGGCGGCTGGAATTCTGGCTCGGCTCAGCACGCTGACGAACGGACTCTCGGAGGCGCCAACCTGATTCCAGGGCATGACGCCGGCGAGCACGGTGATGGCGCCGAGGTAGAGGGCTGCGAGCAGGAAGAAGGTGAGGCGCGCGGCGTGAGGGATGTCTTTTGAGGAACGGGATTCGCCGGTCGTGACGGCGAGCATCTCCACACCGCCGAAGGTGTAGATGGCGATGAAGACGGCGAGCAGCGGAGCGACGTGACCTTTGGGAAAGAACCCTCCATGAGCCGTATATTGCGGGGCTACGTGGCCACTGAAAAGCAGAGCAGCTCCGGCCAGGATGAAGAGGACGATGGTGGCGAACTTGATCATGGAAAGCCAGAATTCGAAGCGTCCAAAGGAGCCGACGCTGAGCAGGTTCACCAGCAAGAGCGCAACGGAAAACAAAACCACCCAAAATTCGCCTGGAATGGCCTGAAACCAGTAAGTCATGTAAGTGGCGGAGGCAACGAGTTCGGCTCCGATGGAAAAGGCGATGGAGGCCCAGTATCCGGCGCGGCAGAGAAACCCCAGGTATGGGGTGAGGTAGAGTTCGCCGTAGATGCCGAAGGATCCGGCGGCCGGATGTGTGCTGGCCAATTCGCCCAAAGCCATGGTGACGGTGTAGGCGATGAAGGCAGCGATGATGTAGCTGAGGATGACGCTGGGTCCGGCGATCTGGAGAGATGCGGCTGAGCCCAGAAGAAGTCCAGTGCTGATTGAACCGCCGAGAGCGACCATGGTCATTTGTCCAGCGGTGAGTTGATGGTGGAGGCCCTGCTCGTGCGCTTCTTCCTGGACGATCTCTGGATGAGATTCGGCGAAAGGCATGGGGCACGATAACAAATCGGCCGGAATTCTCCCAACTGTTCGATTCGGTCTTCGGTTCGCTCTCAGGTCTTTGGTCTTTAGGTCTTAGGGCGTAAGCGTTATCCGCAGAGGTGTAGGCGCTGCGTTTCCCAAAACCTGAGACCTAAGACCCAACAACTGAAACCTGCCCTGAGATCGGACACCCGACAGGCGAAAGCCCTCCGGTGACTTTCGTAATCCTTAACCGACCCTTGCGGATTGCTGGCACCAATGTCGGCTCCTAGAATCGAAGCAGAGAGTAGTCTGCCCGAATCCAACCTATGTCTGAGACGACAACACGCCCGGACCGAGCCGAAATAACACGGAGGGTGGAGCGTGCCGAAAAACTTCTGCAGAAGGGCAAAGCTGCGGAAGCATTAGAAGAATACCTGCTGGTTCTGCGGGACGATCCGGAAAACGATAAGGTGCGAGAGTTGTCAGCGGACCTGTGCTTGTCGCAGAGCCGTGGGCGAGATGCGGTTCGGTTGCTCGGCGAACTCTTTGAGCGCCAAGTGAATGCCGGAGATGCTACGCGGGCCAGCCTGACTTACAAGAAACTGGCGCGCCACGGCAGTCCGAGCTGGGACCAGAAATTTCGCTTTGGACAACTACTGGAGGGGTCGAACAAGAAATTGGCAGTTGGCACTTATGAGTCGGCACTGAGCGATCTGGCAAAACTGCCAGACAAGAAACAGGATGCATTACAAGTATTGGCGCGGGTGGTGGCGCTGGAGCCGATTCAGGCAAATTTTCTGCGGGTGGCGGAGCTCTCCTCCGAGATTGGGGACAGCAAGGCTGCGGCGGAAGGCTTCAAGCGAGTTGCGCAGCTGACGGCGGACGAGGGTGGGGATCCAGCGCAGTGGTATGAGCGCGCCTATCAAGAAGATTCGTCCGACGAAGAAATTACGCTGGCCTACGGGAAAAGCCTGCTGGGGCAAGGTCAGATTGGGGCTGCCATTTTTATTCTGGAACCGCAGGTGAACGCGGGCAAGACGTCACCCATCCTGCGGGATATTTATGCCGAGGCTCTGCTGGCGGCCGGGCGTTATGCGGACGCGGAGCCGTTAGTGTGGCAACTGTTTGAACAGAATCCGAACCGAATGTCGCAGGTGACGGCGCTGATTGGACAGTTGGTGGATGCCGAACAGGATGAGGCTGCCGTATCGCTGGCGCGCAAGCTGGGGCAGTTCCAGGCAAAGCGTGGCGAACGGCGGCAATTTGTGACCGTGATGCAGGACATCGCAGCCACGCGACGTGCGTCGCCGGGAATGCTTGAGTTCCTGAGCGAATTGTTCAATGCTTCAAACCGCGAGGCCGATTACTGCCAGACACTGTTGAAACTTTTCGATCTGTATTGCAGCACCAGCGAGTTTGCCAAGGCGGCCGAGTGTCTGGACCGGGCGGCGGAAGTGGATCCGTATGAGGCTGGTCATACGAAGCGGCTGGAGCTGTTGAAGGGAAAGATTGACGAGAAGAAGTTCGATGCGATTGCTTCCCGATTCACGCCTGTAAGTAAAGCAGCGGCGGAGCCAGCGGCGGAGCACACCGCGACGCTGGGAGCTTCCACGCTGCAGGATCTGATGCTGCAGGCAGAGATTCTGGTCCAGTACGGCATGCGCAACAAGGCGGTGGAGCGGCTGCAGAGAATTCAGGAATTATTTCCGCGGGAGGAAGAGCGCAACGAAGATTTGCAGCGGCTGTATCTCTCCGCGGGAGTAACGCCGAGCTATGCCGGATCGGCCCCGCTGGTATCCGCGGCGCCAGTTGCAGCTTCGGCGCCGGTGGGGCCAATTGCTCCGCCCGTGGCTGATCCAGCGGCGGAGATGCGCAACGTAACTCGGGTCGCGGAAATAACGCGCAAGCTCTATCACCAGGCGACGGCGGCTGCGGTGTTGACCACCGCGGTGAACGAAATCGGCGGACACTGGGAGGTATCGCGATGTGTTGCGGCGATGCGCACCCCCGGTTCGGCGCCATCAGCGGTGCAGGAGTTCTGCGGCAAGGGAGCGAAGGCGGGTAGCAGCGCCGCCATCAAGGCCGTGATGTGCGCCCTGCAGGATTTGTCGTTGTCCTCTTCGACTAGTGAGCCTGTGATTATCGCCGACGCGCAGAAGGCGCCGGAGTTGCAAGCGGTGCGCAGTGCGCTGGTGGAGTTGGGAACTTCTGCGGTGATGGCCTTTCCGCTGAGCAATGGTGAGGATTCGGTAGGCGTGCTTGCGTTGTTGCACAACAAGCCGCGAGCGTGGCCACAGACGGACGCGGTGGTGCTGAAGACCTTGGCGGATCAGATGGTGATCGCGCTGAATAATGCGGGCCTGCGACGGCTGGTGAAGAATCTTTCGGTCACGGATGAGAAATCGGGATTACTGAAGCGAAGTTCCTATCTGGATTTGCTGCTGGCGGAGAGCAAGCGTGCGGCGCAGAACGCGTCACCACTTTCGGTGCTGCTGTTGCAATTTGGTCGAAGCGCAGCGCTGATAAAAGAACATGGCGAGGCTGCGATTGAGAGGGTGATGGAGAAGATCGGGCAACAGTTCGCCGCGAACATCCGCACGAACGATTTGGCATTTCGTTACGATACGACGACCATTGCTTTGATCCTGGGGGATACGGCAGAAAAAGAAGCGCTGCTGGCGGTCGAAAAGCTTCGGAAAGTAATCGCAGAAGTGCGGCTGCCGAGCAAGGATGATTCCAAGAAAGGCCAGGCGCTGGAGTTTTCCGCGGGTCTGGCCGAGGCCGTGGTGCGGGAGAGCTACGATCCGGTGGACATTGTGACCGAGGTGATCAACCGTGCCGAATTCGCGTTAGCTGCTTCATTGGGCCAGGGGCCAGGGAAGGTTGTGGCGCTGGGGGCGGCGCTGGCTGCCGGGGCCGTGGCGTAGAACACAGTCCGCGTTCAGCGTTTTTTTCGAGATCTAGCGGCCGACTTTTTTCGAGGCGGCACAATTCTCCACCCAAGTTCCTTTGCCATTCTGCGAACCTGGCTTTCCCTCGCCTGGAGTAATCTCTCGTCATCAGCTCGATCCCTCGCCTGAGGCTCATCGAGAGAATCCGCTTCGACAATGTTTACCTGAATCTTGTCACCTACAGCGAGGGGTCTCTGGTTTATCCATGAGACATGTTTGCCCTCAGGGTTAACGAGGCCTCCCACATTGACAAATAAGCTTCGGTTCATTGTTCCGGTGGACATCGTCGCCGCTGCCCAGGTCACAATTGCCGATAAGACACCGCTGTCGCCGACGCCCGCCCGGCACAGTTTCTGGTCGTTCAGGTGAATCTCGAAAGCAATCATAAGCATGATTTTACCCGCAAGCGATTAGCGTGTGACGCCCCACCCGATGGTCAAATCTCCTCGCGCGCTGCTACACTAACCAGTTTGATTATCACTTTTGATCCGCTCTGGGGCTGAGGTCTGTAAGGAAATTCTGTAAGGAAATCATGTTGAAACCGGGAGATATCGCGATCGTCAGTGGGGCGCGCACGCCCTTTGGCCGCTATTGCGGCAAGTTGAAGGACTTTACGGCGCAGGAATTGGGCGCGGTTGCGGCAAAGGGAGCGATCGAGCGGTCGGGGATCGATGCCAAGGAATTTGATCATGCGGTGTTTGGCAACGCGCAACAGACTTCGGGCGATGCGCTGTACGGAGCGAGGCATGTGGGGTTGCGGGCGGGGTTGCCGATTGAGACTCCGGCCTTGACGGTAAACCGGCTGTGCGGAAGCGGGATGCAGGCGATTGTTTCGGCAGCGCAGATGATTCAGACGGACGAGGCGAAGATTGTGCTGGCAGGCGGGATGGAGGCGATGTCACAGGCTCCGTTTACGATTCGCGGGCGCGATGGATTCACGCTGGCTCCGGGCGGCAAGATGGAAGATTCGCTGATGGTGGCGCTGCTCGATAGTTATTGCGGCCTGTACATGGCGAACACGGCGGAGTTATACGGAGAGCAGCAGGGCATCACGCGGCAGGCGCAGGATGAGTTCGCGCTGCGCTCGCAGCAGAAAGCCGATGCGGCCTATAAAGAAGGACGCATTCACGAGGAGTTGGTCCCCGTGCCGCTGCGGAATGCCAAGGGTGAGGCTACGGGAGAATCGCTGACTGAAGATGATCACCGGCGTCCGCAGACCACGATGGAAGGGCTCGCGAAGCTGAAGGCAGCGTTCGGAAAGAACGGAACGGTCACGGCCGGGAACGCTAGCGGAATTGTGGATGGCGGCGCGGCGGTGGTCGTGATGTCGCTCGAAGAGGTTCGCAAGCGGAACATGGAGCCGCTGGGAAGAATTGTGAGCTGGGGCGTTGCAGGAGTGGAGCCGAAGTTGATGGGGCGTGGTCCGGTGCCGGCGACGAAGTTGGCGCTCCAAAAGGCAGGGCTGTCTTTGGATTACATCGATCTGATTGAAGTGAATGAGGCGTTCGCGGCGCAGTATCTTGCGGTGGAAAAAGAGCTCGGGCTCGATCGCGAGAAGGTGAATGTGAATGGCGGAGCGATTGCGCTGGGGCATCCGCTGGGCGCGACTGGGACTCGGCTGGTGATTACGCTGCTGTATGAATTGCGGCGGCGGAAGAAAAAGTATGGGCTGGCTACGGCTTGTATTGGAGGTGGGCAGGGGATTGCGATGATTGTGGAGAGCATGAATTAATTCTCACCACAGAGACACGGAGGCACGGAGAAAGGCAAGTTCTTTAGGTCTTTGTGCTCTGGGGAGAGCGAGGGATCTGCGGATGACTAAGCGCGGAATGCCCAGCTTTATCGCGCTCCTATTAGTCTGCTTGTGCCTGTCAGTTGTGGTCCGGCTACTACTTGGACCTCAGAGGTGCGCTCCCCAGACGGGCTTTGGCTTGCGACCGCGCGCAGCCAGCAGTGGAGCGGACCCGGGAACGACTATGACACAACGACTGTGTACCTGAAGTGGGTTCGCGTACGGCGTGCTCCGACGGAGATCCTTGCGTTCTCGCACCAATATGCGACCATAAATCTAAGATGGTGTGGGTCACGGCGACCCATCTAAATGTGATGTACGGAGAGAGTGGAAGACCGGGAGACAAGGTCGATCTGGACTTCCAGGTCGTCAAATGCGGGGGCGTCGACATCTCGGTGCAGCACATAATGTGAGGGCATTGATGTCCACGGTGGAAGGTTGCACGAATCTATGAACATCAAAAAAGTTGGCGTGCTCGGTTGTGGGCTGATGGGATCCGGCATTGCGCAGGTTTGCGCTACGGCGGAATTCGATGTGACCGTGCTCGAAGTCGAGAAGAAGTTTCTCGACAAGGGCTTTTCCGGGATTGAGAAATCTCTGGCGAAGTTTGCCGAGCGTCCGGTGGAGAAGGGCGGGATCACGGCGGAGCAGAAGGATGCGATTCGGGCGCGGCTGAAGGGGACGACGAACAAGGCCGACTTGGCTGATTGCGACATTGTGATTGAGGCCATCATTGAGAACGTGGAAGAGAAGAAGAAGATGTATGCGTCGATTGATGGCGTGGTGAAGAAAGACGCGATTTTTGCGTCGAATACTTCTTCGATTTCGGTGACTGAGCTTTTGACTTCCGTGAAGCGGCCAGAGCGATTTATCGGGCTGCACTTTTTTAATCCTGTGCCGCTGATGAAACTGGTGGAAGTGGTGCGAACGATCGCCACGGCAGACGATGTTTATGAGACGGCTTACGAGTTCGGAAAAAAGCTGGGCAAGGTTCCGGTGCGAACCTCCGACAAGACGGGGTTCATCGTAAACCGGCTACTGGTGCCGTATTTGCTCGATGCGATACGGGCGTATGAGGAGGGTGTGGGGTCGATCGAAGATATTGATAACGCCATGAAGCTGGGCTGCGGCTACCCCATGGGGCCGTTTACGTTGCTGGATTTTGTGGGACTCGATACGACTTACTACATCACGCATGTGATGTATGACGAGTTCAAGGAGCGGCGGTTTGCATCGCCTCCGCTGTTGAAGCGGCTGGTGATGGCCGGATGGTACGGGAAGAAGACGGGGAGAGGGTTTTACGATTATTCGGACCCGAATCAGCCGAAGGCGAATAAACTGTAGTATCGAAATCCTGAGATTGAAGCACCATGTTTAAACGCAGAAAAACCGATCAGATGCCGAATGAGGGCAGCCCGCAGGAGGTCGCAACCTACCGCCGAGCGTGGCAGAGCTACGTGGCGCGACGGAATCTGGTGGTGGTGCTCTTCCTTAGTTTTATCTTTTTAGGCTTCATGATTGGGAAGCTCAAGCTGGGAGAACCCGCTGATTTCGCTATTTTAATGGGCTGGATCGGGGTGTACCTGGCGGGCGGGTGGTGGTTGACGGAGTGGAAGTGTCCGAGGTGCGGGAAAGTTTTCGGGCACCGGATCTGGACGCAGCGCTGCATCAGTTGCGATCTGAGCAAGGATGACATTGCGGCGGCGTTGCGGGCGAAGTGAAGTCATCGCCCCGGATTTTCGCGGATCGACACGGATCCGGAGGCTTTCACCACGGAGTCACAGAGGCACGGAGAAAATCCTCAACG
Source organism: uncultured Acidobacteriaceae bacterium (assembly GCA_963782835.1). Classification (GTDB taxonomy): domain Bacteria; phylum Acidobacteriota; class Terriglobia; order Terriglobales; family Acidobacteriaceae; genus Sulfotelmatobacter. Next base: position 454,408 of record CAWALR010000020.1, read on the forward strand.
ATTTTCCCTTCTCGCTTTCTCGGTGTCCGTGGGCCTCTGTGGTTAGAGCTGATTTGATCGGCATTCATTCATGACAGGTTTGATTTTATGAATTTTGAAAACATACTTCTGGAAAAGAAAAACGCGATTGCCTATGTCACGGTGAACCGGCCGAAGGTGCTGAATGCGCTGAACATGGCCACCATGGAAGAGCTGCGGGCGGCGTTTCATGACATCAAGAATGACGCGTCGATCCGCGTGGTTATCTTCACTGGGTCGGGAGAGAAGGCGTTCATCGCCGGCGCGGACATTGCCGAACTGGCCAAGCACGATGCGGTTAGCGGAAAGGAATACACGCACCGCGGTCAGAATGTTCTGAATCTCATCGAAAATCTTGGGAAGCCGGTGATTGCATGCATCAATGGATTTGCTCTGGGCGGCGGCTGCGAGATTGCATTGGCTTGCACGATGCGACTGGCGAGCGAGAATGCCAAGCTGGGGCAGCCCGAGGTAAAGCTTGGGATCATTCCGGGCTATGGTGGGACGCAGCGTCTGCCACGGCTGGTAGGCAAGGGCATTGCGATGCAGATGGTGCTGGCAGGCGAGATGATCACAGCGCAGGAAGCGCACCGCATCGGGTTGGTGAACGAGGTTACCGTCGCTGCCGGGTTGATTCCGCGAGCGGAGGCGATTGCAGCGAAGATTATCGCCAATGCGCCGTTGGCCGTGCAATACGCCATGGAAGCCGTGAACAAGGGCATGGAGATGACTTTGAGCGAGGGGTTGTATCTGGAGGCGGTGTTATTCGGCGTGGCCTGCGCGACGGAAGATAAGAAGGAAGGAACTACCGCATTTCTAGAGAAGCGGGCGGCGCAGTTCAAAGGGAAGTAATTTTTGCCACGGATTTTCACGGATTAGAACGGATTAAGAGCGAACCCACCACGGAGACACTGAGTCACGGAGAAAAAAAGCACAAAGGATTTTGTTGTGGAGCCTCTTCCTGGGCCGGAAGTCCATGCCCTCGAGGGGGCGCTGAGCGCGTCTGACAAGCGCTTCGCTGTTGTTGTTTCACGATTTAACGCGTTCATTACGGAGAGGCTGCTGCTGAGTGCCATCGATGGACTGGTCCGCTCCGGGGCGAAGAGAAGCGACATCCAGGTCGTACGCGTGCCGGGGGCGTTTGAGATTCCACTCGCAGCGCGGAAGTTGGCGGAGACCGGAAAGTACGACGCGATCCTTTGTCTTGGTTGTCTGCTGCGCGGCGACACGGCGCACTATGATGTGATTGTGAACGAAGTGACGCGCGGGATTGGGCAGTCGGCGCAGGAGACCGGTGTGCCGCATGCATTCGGGGTGCTTACCTGCGAAACTCTGGAGCAGGCCATTGATCGTGCGGGACTGAAGATGGGTAACAAGGGCTTTGAGGCGGCGTTGGCGGCCGTGGAAATGGCGTCACTGAGGCAAGCTATCAGCAAGACGCGGGTTCCTCGGTCCGCTCGGAATGACAAACCAAGAGAGCGGAATGACGACAGTTCATCTCGAAGTGTGAAGACCAAACGCAAATAATTCCTTCTGTGCAGTAAACTGACAACGAGCAACCGGAAACTGGCAACTCTCTCCATGGGGACACGTCGTAAATCGCGCGAACTGGTGTTGCAGATGCTCTTTCAGGCGGATATGGGAAAGCAGACGGTGGATCACGTGCGCCAGACATTTTGGGCTGAGCATGCCGGGACCAGCGCCGACATACGAGGGTTTGCGGACGATCTGTTTCGAGTGGCCACGGACCGCGGAACTGAGATCGACAAGCTGATCGAGCGCCACGCAGAGCATTGGCGCATGGAGCGCATGGCGGCGGTCGATCGCAATCTGCTGCGCGCGGGAGTAGCGGAGTTTCTGGCCTATCCGGAGACGCCGCGCGCCGTGGTGATTAATGAATCGCTCGAGATCGCGCGAAAATTTTCCAGCCTGGAATCGGTGCAATTCGTCAACGGCGTGCTCGATAGCGTGGCGAAGGAACTGCAGAAGCCCGCGTAGAAATTTTGTAATTTTGCAATTCGGTAATTTTGCAATTTAGCCTCTTGACCTCTTTGTGCATTTGATTTTCCAATCGCACAATAACCCGTTCTCCCAATCGCTTAATTTCCAGTCCTCACGGCTTGACCGCCACCAGGTTCAGTGAGCAAGAGTAGGACGAGTAGCAGAAGTTGTTGGAAGAGTCGGTCAGTTGCAAGAACTGAACGTCCATTTGGTCGAGGGCCAGCAGCGTATTTAGTTCGTGCAATAATCCATCGCTGCCGGCAACGTAAAGCAACGTCCCGTCGACGGTCATGTCTGCAGCCAGGGGAACCGCATTTCCGTTGAGAGGGATCGCGCTTGTGGTCTGGGTGCTGAAGCTATAGACCAGAACGCCCTGGTCGCTGGTTACGATGTAGGCCTTGCTGGCGTCAGGGGAGAGAAAAAAGCTGAGCGGGTGGAATGTGCCCTTTTGCAGATCGATGTGGATGGGCGTAAAAGTTGTCGGCGAAACAATCGTTGCGAGGGCGATTTGCTGCAGAGGGCAAAGACTCGTAGTTTGCGGGATCGGAGTAATCGGAGTAATCGATGTGGTGGCAATCACGTCAATGCCGGTGTTATCGATGCCCAGGAAAATATCGAGACCTTCGGACTGCAGTGGCGTGGGGAAGATCGCGTTGCCCATGGGAACGTTGCCCGGGGGGACCATCTTCAGGAAAATGGGAGTCGCGGGTAATCCGGTGATCGACAAACCTGCCGGCGAGTTGTCGCAAGTGTTGCGGATGGAGACGTTGGAGCCTGCGAGTCCGCCGGCGATGAAGGCAAAGGCCCCGGTAGACGAAAATGCGATGGCATCGGCAGGCGCAGTCAGGGGATAGCTTTGCAATGCCTGCAGCGGCGAGTACACATATAAGGTGTTGCCCGCATCGCCCAGGATGAAGGCCTTCGAGTTATCCGGCGAAAATGCGGCAGTGGTTGCACTGTTGATGTTCAGGAAGGTAGACGCCGACGAGGAAGCCGTATTGACGACATAGACCTGATTGGGAGTCGAGACGGTGTCGGAGAAGATGGCGAGGTTTCCGTTCGGGGAGACGGCAAGGATTTTGCCGGTTACCAGGCCGAGGGGCGTGGCCGCCGCAGGCAGGAATGTAAAAGGACTGGTCGAGGCAGATCCGATGTTGGCGGTGGTGATGAGGAACGAGCCATACTGGCTGCCGACGTAGGCCTTGTCTCCTCCCGGATCGAACATCAGCGAGTTGGGAGGCGTGGGCATTGCACTGGGGGTGCCCGCGACATTGGTGGCGGTCGAAACGTCGTAGAGGGCAACGGAACAAACAGAGTTGCTATAGCAATCCTGGCTGGTTGCCAGAACACTGGCCGCCGTGGTGGCTCCGCTTACCAATCCGGAAATGGCGGTGACCGGGAAAATCGGTTGGGGGAAATAAAGCGCAGGCAGGCCTCCGGCGTTCTGCGGATTCAGTGGGAAGCCGACATTGCAAGTGGGCGGTGTACACGACGCCGTAATCGCCGCAGCCCCGGGCTGGGTGGTGGCAATGGTGCAAGTTGACCCTGCAGTGCAACCGGCGGTGACGCTGCCTGCCGTCGCGGCAGCGGGCGCGGTCGATGTCCACGTCAGAGGGGGCTTCGGGACGACGCAGCCCTGGACGTCCACAGCCGTCGCGGTGATGGTTTCCGACGTACCTTTGTTTGCGACGAAACTGGTCGTGCCGATATTTTGCGAACCGTTAGTGCCCAGTTGCAGCGAGATGCACTGCACCGGACAGGTTTCGGCAACCTGGGGCGAGCTGGAGACTCCTGAAGCCGACGCAATGACTTGGGTTTCGCCCGGCGTGTTCGATACTACCGTGGCCTGGTTGGTGGGAACGTTGACCGAGGAACTGTTGGCAGAGGTGACGATCGGCGTAATCGTAACCACGTTCAAATTGGTTTGGCTCCAGGTGAAAGGGCCGACCGAGGCGGTGATATCGACGCCGTTGCTGTAGGCTGTAGCCTGCAAGGTCTGAACCTGGTTTTGTGAGAGACATGCGCACGGTTTATTGGGCTGGCAAACATTTGTATTGAACGGAATGTCGCACTCGGCCGGAAGAGCCGTCTGAGTAGGGCAGGCCGGCGGTGGGGGATTGACGGGTGGAACGACAGTGACCGTTATTGCATCGATGGGTGGATGTACGAATACCACAGTAGGGGGACTGGTGGCCCCCAAAGCCGAGGCAGTGATCTCGGCTTGGCCAATGCCGGCCGGCGTGCAGACGCTGTAGTAGGGGGCGTTCCAGCTGCCCGCGCAGGCGGCGCCGGCCGGAGAAATGTCAACCACCCCGGGATTGCTCGAGGTGAAGGTGAAAGTTGGCGAGATAGCAGCGTTTGTCCCGTTTTGAGCAGTAGCGCTGAATACCATGGTGCTACCGGCTTGCATGGAGGCGCTAGTGGTGGGGTTCAGAGTAATTTTTGCGGGAAAGGGATTCGAGCCGGGTGGCTTGTGTCCTCCACATGCCGGCAGGAGCGAGAATAAAAAGATTGTGACGGCGACAAACGCGTACCGAACCCAATGCAACCTTCCCATGCACCCTCATGTGGCTCGCCCTGACATCCGCCGAGCGGAGCCGCTTATCCTGGATAATAAAATTGAATGGAAAACTTGTGTAGTGTAGAGGCTGGAAGCGGATTCAGCAAGCCGACGACGAATGCTTCCTCGCGATCCTGCCTCGTTTTCAGTGGGATGCAAAAACATGAGTTGACGATGTTTCGCCGGAGTTGCTATAGTAGTTTGGTTCCGCGAGTTAATCCAAGCTTGCTGTAGGCCGTGAGTTCCGCGGAGTATTGCGTGGACTTGTGGTTGAGCTTTTGAGAAATGCGTTTTCGGCTTGCGTCTGAGTTCGAAAACTTTCCTCGCTGAAATGTTCCTGCGCTGCCTTTCGCCCTCGGGCGTCCGCTACGACTGAATCACTCGTGCCGGTAGTCTGCGAAAGGATATGCAGGACAGAGCTGGCGATACGGAGTACCCCCGTAGCTTAGGCCGGGTGCCACCGTCGACAGCGCAAATCTAGAACGGGAACCCAGAATCTCTCTCCGCGATTTGATGCGCGGCGAGAAGCATGGCTGGCCACTTGAGCCCGCCAGCCCGGATTGTGAGATTAGAGACCGGGAAAGCGGATGACGCTGTGCGCTGCCCGCCTGCAAGGGCAAACTGCGGTGCGCGACGTTGCTGAGTGATAAGGAGCGGCGAAGAGTGCCTACTTTTAATCAATTGGTGGCGAAAGGCCGTAAGCGGCCACGGTATAAGACGGCGAGTCCGGCGCTGCAGGGATGCCCGCAGAAGCGCGGCGTTTGCACCCGTGTGTATACGCAGACGCCGAAGAAGCCGAACTCGGCGCTGCGAAAAGTGGCGCGCGTGCGACTGACCAATGGGATTGAGGTTACGACCTACATTCCCGGAGTTGGCCACAACCTGCAGGAGCACTCCATCGTGTTGATCCGCGGTGGCCGCGTCAAGGATCTGCCGGGCGTGCGTTATCACGTGATTCGGGGAACGCTCGATGCGGTGGGAGTTGCGAACCGCCAGCAAGGGCGTTCGAAATACGGCGCCAAGCGCGCGAAGAAGGGTTAAGAGGAGTCGAACCGGAATGCCTCGTAAAGGACATACAGCAAAGCGGACCGTGCCAGCCGATGCCGTGTACGGCTCGAATCTGGTGACGAAGTTCATCAACTCGATGATGTGGCAAGGCAAGCGTTCGACGGCGGAGGGCATTTTCTACGAGGCTCTCACCAAGGTTCAGGAAAAAGGCGGCGACGAAGCTTTGAAGCTGTTCACGAAAGCCGTCGAGAACGCGAAGCCGTTGCTGGAAGTGAAGACCCGTCGAGTGGGCGGCGCGAACTATCAGGTTCCGGTGGAAGTGAATGCGGACCGGCGTACGTCGCTGGCGATCCGGTGGCTGCTGACTTACGCTCGCGGCCGCGCCGAACGAGGCATGGTTGACAAGTTGAGCAATGAATTGCTGGACGCCGCAGCTGGAAAAGGCGCGGCCATTAAGAAAAAGGAAGATGTTCACCGCATGGCCGAAGCCAATAAGGCTTTCGCGCACTACCGGTGGTAGGCGATTTTTAACTGAAAGCTGTTAGCTGAAGGCTAGCAGCTGATTTCGGAGCCCCAGAAAGAGTTCATTGTCGTGCCCAGAACAGTCCCATTAGAACGCTGCAGGAACATCGGCATCATGGCCCACATCGATGCCGGCAAGACCACTACGACGGAGCGCATCCTGTTTTATACGGGGAAGACGCACCGCATCGGAGAGGTGCACGAAGGCACTGCGACCATGGACTGGATGGAGCAGGAGCAGGAGCGCGGCATTACGATTACGTCCGCGGCGACGACCTGTACCTGGCGCGACATTCGCATCAACATTATTGATACCCCCGGCCACGTGGATTTCACGGCGGAAGTGGAGCGCTCACTGCGCGTGCTGGATGGCGCGGTCGCTGTTTTTGACGCGGTGCACGGGGTGCAGCCGCAGTCGGAAAAAGTCTGGCGGCAGGCTGATAAGTACGGCGTTCCGAGGATTTGCTTCATTAACAAGATCGACAAGATGGGTGCAGATTTTGAGCATGCCGTAGATACCATCCGCAAGCGCCTCAGTGCCAAGCCCGTCGCGATTCAGATTCCCATCGGCCAGGAAGATAAGTTCAAGGGCGTTATCGATCTGATCAACATGAAGGCGATCGTGTGGGTAGATGACACGATGGGCGCCGAGTATTTGACTGAAGAAATTCCCGCCGATCTGAGAAAGAAAGCGGAAGCTTTCCACGCGCAGTTGGTCGAGAGCATAGCCGAGAACGACGACGAAATCCTGCACAAGTTTCTGGAAGGCGAAGAGATTACCGCGGATGAACTGCGTGGGTCGCTGCGCAAGTCGACGATTGCGCTGAAAGTATTTCCGGTCGTGGTAGGAACGGCGTTCAAGAATAAAGGTGTGCAGCCGCTGCTCGATGCGGTGGTCGATTATCTTCCATCGCCGCTTGATGTACCCGAAACTCATGGAATCGATCCCGAAAACGGGGAGAAGATTTTCCGTCACGCGGATGACAAGGAGCCGTTTTCGGCGTTGGCCTTCAAGATCATGGCCGATCCGTTTGTCGGCCAGCTGACTTTTATCCGCGTCTACTCCGGCCAGCTCAAGACCGGGGACTCCGTGCTGAACACGGGCCGGCGCAGAACTGAGCGCATCGGCCGTCTGCTCAAGATGCACGCCAACAAGCGCGAAGAAATCAGCGAAATCCTGGCAGGCGATATTTGCGCTGCGGTGGGGCTGAAGGGCGTGAGCACGGGCGATACGATTTGCAGCGAAGAGCATCCCATCGCGCTGGAAAATATTACGTTTGCGGTTCCCGTAATTTCAGTTGCGGTTGAGCCGAAGACGAAGGCTGATCAGGAAAAAATGGGCATGGCACTCGGCCGCCTGGCCCAGGAAGATCCGACCTTTAAGGTTCACACCGATCCCGACAGCGGACAGACCATCATCAGCGGCATGGGCGAATTGCATTTGGAAATCATCGTCGACCGCATGATGCGGGAGTACAAGGTCGAAGCGAACGTCGGCAAGCCGCAGGTAGCGTATCGCGAGACCATTCGCAAGCACTCGGAGGCGGAAGGCAAATACATTCGCCAGACGGGCGGCCGCGGTCAATACGGACACGCGAAGATCAAGCTGGATCCGCAACCGCCGGGGACCGGATACGAATTTGTCAACGACATCGTTGGCGGTTCCGTGCCGAAGGAATTTATCAAGCCGATCGATCAGGGAATTCAGGAAGCGCTCGAAGGAGGAGTTCTTGCTGGTTACCCGATGGTCGATGTGAAGGCGACGTTGTACGACGGCAGCTACCACGACGTCGATTCGAATGAAATGGCGTTCAAGATTGCCGGATCGATGGCGTTCAAGGAAGCCGCGCGCAAGGCTTCCCCGGTGCTGCTGGAACCGGTGATGGCGGTTGAAGTGGTGACGCCGGAGGATTATGCCGGTGTGATCATGGGTGACCTGAGTTCGCGCCGTGGGCGCATTGAAGGCATGGAACATCGCGCGGGTTCGCAGGTGATCAAGGCGATCGTTCCGCTGGCGGAGATGTTTGGTTATGCGACCCACATGCGTTCGTCTACGCAGGGCCGCGCGGAATACTCGATGCACTTTGCGCGCTATGAGGAGGCTCCGCGATCGGTGGCGGAGGAAATCATTGCCAAAGTGCAGGGGACGACGAAATGACTGCCAGCGCCGCGGTTCGTCGTCGATCGCAGGTTCTGGGTTCGAGAAGGTAAGCGGGCTGAGTTTGGGAATGTTTTTGGGCGAGATGGGCTTTGGGCGCGGTTTCTGAGGCATGCTGAAGGCTACGTCGCTACAGAAGTGAATTGCGAGTCCGTTCTTGATGGGCGGTACCGAGTTCGGGATTTTTGGATTTGGCATCGCGGGTTTGAAATCTTGCGCGAGCGGTTTTCGGAGGATTTCGCTGAGTTCGATCGGCAGATCGTCGATGAGCTCATTGAGAAGCAGGAATTCGTTGGCGCGTATTACGAGGCCGATGGTGATGATTTGGTTCCGGCGTAATTGGAAGCCGAGGAGATAGAGAAATGGCGAAAGAGAAATTTGATCGAAATAAGCCGCATTGCAACGTAGGGACGATAGGTCATATTGACCATGGCAAGACGACGTTGACGGCGGCGATCACGAAGGTGTTGCAGAAGCACAATCCGAAGATCGTGTTCCGGTCGTTTGACTCGATCGATAACGCGCCGGAAGAGAAGGCGCGCGGGATCACGATTGCGACGGCGCACGTGGAGTATGAGACGGCGAACCGGCACTACGCGCACGTGGATTGCCCGGGGCACGCCGACTACATCAAGAACATGATCACGGGCGCGGCTCAGATGGATGGCGCGATCCTGGTGGTGGCGGCGACGGATGGTCCGATGCCGCAGACGCGCGAGCACGTGCTGCTGGCGCGGCAGGTGGGTGTGCCCTACATCGTTGTTGCGCTGAACAAGTGCGATGCGGTGGACGATCCGGAACTGCTGGATCTGGTGGAACTGGAAGTGCGCGAACTGCTGAAGAGCTACAAGTTTCCGGGCGACGATGTGCCGGTGATTCGGCTGTCTGCACTGGGCGCGTTGAACGGTGAAGAGAAGTGGGAGAAGCAGATTGACGCGCTGATGGAGGCGGTGGACAAGAGCGTGCCGCAGCCGGCGCGCGAGCTGGACAAGCCGTTCCTGATGCCGATTGAAGACATCTTTTCGATTCAGGGACGCGGCACGGTGGTGACGGGCCGTATCGAGCGCGGCAAGGTGAAGGTGGGCGAGGAAGTGGAAATTGTCGGCTTCCGCGAGACGCGCAAGACGGTGGTGACCGGCGTGGAAATGTTCAAGAAGCAGTTGGACGAAGGCATGGCGGGCGACAACGCCGGCCTGCTGCTGCGCGGCATTGCGAAGGAAGATGTGGAGCGCGGCATGGTGCTGGCCAAGGGTGGATCGATCACGCCACACACGAAGTTCAAGGCGGAAGTCTACATCCTGACGAAGGAAGAAGGTGGACGGCATACACCGTTCTTCAAGGGATACCGTCCGCAGTTTTATTTGCGCACGACGGACGTGACGGGAGTGGCGGAGCTGCCGGCGGGCACGGAGATGGTGATGCCGGGAGACAACGTGAGCCTGGTGATCGAGTTGATCACGCCGGTGGCAATGGAGAAGGGCTTGCGCTTCGCCATTCGCGAAGGCGGACACACGGTGGGCGCCGGAACCATTGCGGAGATTGTGCAGTAGGGAAAAATAAAGCGGCTTGCAGCTTGCCGCCAGTTCTTTCCTTCCGGAGACGCCGGGAGGGGTAAAGAGAGTGAAACGTGATTGGAAAAGAAAGAATTCGCATCCGGTTGAAGGCTTACGACTATCGCATTCTGGATCAGTCGACGGGCGAGATTGTGGAAACCGCACGCCGCACCGGAGCCCAGATCGCGGGACCGATTCCGCTGCCCACGATGAAGAATAAATACTGCGTGCTGCGTTCGCCACACGTGGACAAGAAGTCGCGGGAGGAGTTCGAAATCCGCACTCACAAGCGGTTGCTCGATATTCTCGAGCCGACGCAGCAGACGGTGGATGCGCTGATGAAGCTCGATTTGCCGGCGGGCGTGGATGTGGAGATCAAGGCATTCGGGAAAGAACACAAATAGCTTCTAGCTCCTGGCTGCCAGCCTCGCGCTGCAGTCCGAGCTCTCAGCCAATAGCCGTCGTCACGACGAGCCAAGCTGAGTGGAGACAGAGATGGCGATAAAAGTTACAGGCATTCTGGGCAAGAAGGTCGGCATGACGCAGCTGTTTGACTCGAAGGGCGATGTTCGCCCAGTCACAGTGCTGCAGGCTGGCCCTTGCGTGGTCACGCAGCACAAGCTGGCGGTGAAAGACGGCTACGAGGCGGCACAGATCGGTCTGGTGGAATTCGTGAAAGAGTCGCGCTTGACCAAGCCGGCGCGGGGACACCTGGCGAAGAATAATCTTCCGCCAGTGAAGTTCATGCGTGAAGTGCCGCTCGAGAGCGATGGGGACGGCGACGGAGCGGTGAAGGTTGGCGACCGGGTGCTGGTCGAGATTTTCGAAGGCGAGAAATTTGTCGACATCGTAGGAGTCAGCAAGGGACGCGGCTTTCAGGGTGTGGTCAAGCGGCATCATTTCGGTGGCGGTCCCAAATCGCACGGATCGATGTTCCAGATTACGGGATCGATTGGCTCCTCGGCGTTTCCATCGCGCGTGTTCAAGGGAATGCGCATGTCGGGGCACATGGGCCATGACCGGGTGACGCAGCGCAATTTGAGGGTGTTGGGTGTCGACAAAGACGAGAATCTGCTGGTGGTGGAAGGCAGTGTGCCGGGGCCGCAGGGCGGGTACATCGTGATCACCAAAGCGAAGAAGCCGCCCAGAGAGCGTCGCGGATTTGCCGGTTCGGCTACGGTCGATCCGTTGAAGGCGGCGAAGAGAGCAGCGAAGAAGGCATAAACCCAGTGGTCAGTGGTTAGTAGCGAGTGGTACAGAGAGAAAGCAATATGGCATCGATTGATATCTACAATTTGAGCGGCGCCAAGGTCGGGACGTTCGATCTCGCCGATGAAATTTTCGGCGCGGTCAACGAAGACCTGCTCTGGGAAGCGGTGAAGCATTACCGCGCCGGGCAGCACCGCGGCACGCATGCGACCAAAGCCCGCTGGCAGGTTTCCGGTTCGGGCAAGAAGCTGTGGAAGCAGAAGGGCACGGGGCGGGCGCGTATCGGCTCGATCCGGTCGCCACTGTGGCGCCACGGCGGCACGGTGCACGGTCCGGTTCCGCGCTCCTACGATTATGCCTTTCCACGCAAGAAGCTTCTGGGCGCGTTGCGTTCGGCGCTGGCTTCGAAGTTTGCGGACGGCAAGCTGACGGTGGTGAACGCGTTCGAGGTAAAGGAACCGAAGACCAAGGAATTCCGGGCGGCGCTGGAAGCGTTGAAGGTGGAATCGACGGTGCTGATTGTCGAGGCACCGAACGCCGCGAATCGCAACCTGGAGTTGAGCTCGCGCAATATCAAGGGCTTGGAGTTGATCCCGGGAAACGAGGTTCATCCTTATCATCTGCTGCGCTACGATCGCGTGATTTTTTCTCATCCCGCGATCGAAAAGTTGCAGCTCACATTGAAAGATACTTTGCCCAAGCGGCAGCGCAAGGCGGCGAAAGAAGAAGACGAAGGCGCGAAGAAGGCGTCCGCCTCTCCGCGGAAACGCGTGCGGCATGAAAAAGCGGCGGAGGTGGCCTGATGAAATCCGCATACCAGATTATTCGCCGTCCGGTGATCACCGAAAAAGGTTTGGCGATCAAGGAAAACCAGAACACGCTGGTTTTCCAGGTGGCTCCAGGAGCGACGAAGACGGAAGTGAAGCAAGCGGTGCAGACGATTTTCAAAGTCAAAGTGCTTTCCGTCCGCACAGCGATGTATCCGGGAAAAGAACGACGGCGCGGGAAGTTTGCCGGATATCGTCCTGACTGGAAGAAGGCATATGTACGGCTACGGGCGGGCGAGAAGATGCCGGAGTACGCGCAGAATTTGTAAGGCAGCAAAAAGCAGTTCCTCCGGGTCGCTTCGCGAACCGTCGGAATGACAAAGTTTCGAGATTTGAGCTAAGAGCTGATTATGGCGATCAAGACATATAGACCGACGACGCAGACGTTGCGCTACCGCACGACGATCGTGAACGACGACATCACGACACGGCATCCGCACAAGCCGCTGATTGAGCCCAAGCCGCGGACTGGCGGACGCCGCAACTCCGGCGACATGACCATGCGGTTCATCGGTGGCGGGCATAAGCGGAAGCTGCGCATCATCGATTTCAAGCGCGACAAGACTGGGATTCCGGCCACCGTGGTGAGCATTGAATACGATCCCAATCGTTCGCCGCGCATTGCTCTGCTGGCCTATGCCGATGGAGAGAAGCGTTACATTCTTCAACCGGAAGGGCTGAAGGTCGGGCAGAAGGTGGTGAGCGGGCCGGACGCGGACATTCTTGTTGGCAACGCGCTGCCGCTGCGCAATATTCCTCCTGGTACGCAGATCCATAATTTGGAACTGAAGCCCGGGAAGGGCGGCCAGATGGTGCGCTCGGCGGGCGGAGCGGCGCAGCTGGTCGCGAAAGAAGAAGAGTACGCGCTGGTCAAGTTGCCTTCCGGAGAAACCCGCAAAATCTCACAGGATTGCATGGCGACGATCGGGCAGGTGGGGAATCTCGATCACGAGAACATCACCATCGGCAAGGCGGGGCGCTCCCGCTGGCTGGGAAAGCGTCCGCACAACCGCGGCGTTTCAATGAATCCGGTGGATCATCCGCATGGCGGTGGTGAGGGTAAGACTTCGGGCGGACGACATCCGGTGACGCCTTGGGGTCAGCCGACGCGTGGTTATAAGACGCGCAACAACAAGCGGACGGATAAGTTTATTGTGAACCGGCGGAGCAAATAGAGGCTAAGAATTTATGGCACGTTCAACCAAAAAGGGCGCGTTTGTGGATGCTTTCCTGATGTCGCGGGTCGAAGGCATGAATTCGCGCAACGAGAAAAAAGTTTTGCGCACATGGTCGCGTCGTTCCACCGTGGTTCCGGAGATGGTGGGGCACACCATCGCGGTGCACAACGGAAAGAAGTTTATTCCGGTGTACGTCACCGAGAATATGGTGGGGCACAAGCTGGGCGAGTTCAGTTTCACGCGCAACTTCAAGGGCCACTCGATGCGAGCGGCGACGGAAGTGGCGGCGAAGCCGGCGGGAATCCCGGGCGGTCCGGGAGCGATTACTCCGGCGGCAGCGCCGGCGGCGCCGAAGGCATAAGGGGAGACGCGAATGGAATTCCGAGCGGAAATGCGTTACTTGCGAGTCTCGCCGCAGAAGGCGCGCCTGGTGCTGGAACTGATCAAGGGACGCAAGGTGGAAGAGGCGCGCAATACCCTGCTGTTCACCAAGAAGCGGGTGGCAGCACATGTGGGCAAGCTGTTGCAGTCGGCGCTGGATAACGCAAACTTTCTCAGCGCCGAGAAGAATCTGGATATCGAGCTCGACAATCTGTACGTGAAGAGCGCGATTGCGAACGATGGGCCGCGCATGAAGCGTATCCGGCCGGCACCGCAGGGCAGGGCGTTCCGTTACCAGCGGCGTATTTCGCATATCACTTTGGTGCTGGCGGAGCGCGGCAATGGCGCAGCGCATGTTTCCGGGGAGGCGCGGTCCGGCGCTGCGGCTCCAGCGAAGCGGCGGGCTCCGGTGGCGAAGAAGGCAGCCGGCAAGACGAGCAAGAAAAAGTTGGCTGCGAAGTAAGGTAACAGCAGGTTCCTCCGACTCGCTTTGCGAGCCGCCGGAATGACAAGTGACTTGTTTGGAAGATGGAAGGTTAGGGTTGGTTTAGGAGAAGCAATGGGACAAAAAGTCCATCCTTATGGTTTTCGCCTCGGCTACACCAAGCCGTGGAAGTCGCGCTGGTTTGTGGAGCGGGACTACGACAAGCTGTTGCTCGAGGACGTCAAGCTGAAGAATGAGCTGAAGGAAAAGCTCAAGTCGGCGGGTGTGAGCTCGATTGAGATCGAGCGTCCGGGCAACAAGCTGCGGATCATTATCAAGACAGCGCGTCCCGGAATCATCATTGGGCGCAAGGGCGCGGAAATCGACAAGCTGAAGGCTGATCTGCAGAAGCGCACATCGCGCGAAATGTTTGTCGATATCCAGGAAGTGCACAAGCCGGAACTGGATGCGCAGCTGGTGTCGGAGGCGATCGCGCTGCAACTGGAAAAGCGTGTCGGATTCCGGCGCGCCATGCGCAAGGCGGTGGATTCGGCGCTGCGCTTTGGTTGCAAGGGCATCAAGGTTCGGGTGAGTGGGCGGTTGAACGGCAATGAAATCGCGCGCTCGGAATGGTACCTGCAGGGACGTTTGCCGCTGCACACGCTGCGCGCGGATATCGAGTACGGATTCTCCGAAGCCAGGACCACTTATGGTGTGATCGGCGTGAAGTGCTGGGTATACAAGGGCGAAATTTTGCCGACCAAGAAGAAGGACCAGCAACAGGGCGTAGGAGCGTTCTAGATAAGAGCTAACAGCCATCAGCTCTCAGCCATCAGTAAAGGCAGAGCGGATTTGGCTGAAGGCTGAGAAGCTGAGAGCTTATTTATGTTGATGCCAAAGAAAGTGAAGTACCGCAAGCAGCAGCGCGGACGCATGACCGGCAAGGCGTGGCGCGGAAGCACGCTGGCGTTCGGCGATTTCGGGCTGAAAGTGCTCGAGCCCGGCTGGATTACGGACCGGCAGATTGAGGCAAGCCGTGTGGCTATGACGCGCTTCGTGAAGCGCGGCGGAAAAATCTGGATCCGGGTATTCCCGGACAAGCCCGTGACCAAGAAGCCTGCTGAAACCCGTATGGGCAAAGGCAAAGGCGCGCCCGATCACTGGGTTGCGGTAGTTCGACCGGGAAAGATTCTGTTTGAGATGGAAGGGGTCACGATCGCGGACGCGACCGAGGCGATGCGGCTGGCCTCACACAAACTGCCGCTGCGCACGACTTTGGTCAAGCGCGAAACGGCGCACTAGAAACTGGAAACTGATTATGAAATCCGACAAGATTCGCAACTTAACTGACGACGAACTTCAGCACCAGGGGCGGGATCTCGCCGACCAGTTGTTCAAGCTGAAGTTTCAGCTGAACATGGGACAAACCGAAAGTCTGAAGAAGATTCGCGGGCTGCGCAAGGACATTGCGCGCGTCAAGACGATTCAGGGCGAGCGCACGCGCACTGCTGCGACGGAGAAACGATAATGGCGGAAACCGCAAAGGCGACACCGCAGGCCGAGCACGTTCAGGGCCGGCGCAAGGAAGTGGTGGGAGAAGTGGTTGCGAACCGGATGCAGAAGACGATCGTGGTCAAGGTGACGCGCAAGAAGGCGCATCCCTTCTACGGCCGCGTGGTGGCGCGCAACAAAAAGTTTTATGCGCATGACGAAAAAAACGAAGCGCATGTGGGCGACGTGGTGCGGATTGAAGAGACGCGTCCGCTCTCCAAACTGAAGCGCTGGAAGCTGAAAGACATTGTGCGGAAGGCGGCGCTGGTTCCGGAAATCGCGGTTGAGCTCGAGAGCAAGTAGGCGCATCGGGCATCGAGGGAGATGGAAGACATGGCTGTGATGATGAGAAGCATGCTGGAGGTCGCCGATAATTCCGGCGCCCGCAAGCTGCAGATGATTCTGCCGCTGGGCGGTTCGACCGGGCTGAATGCCGGCCTGGGCGACATAATCACCGCCGCCGTGAAGGAAGCGGCTCCGGACGGCCAGGTGCAGAAGGGCAAAGTGGTGAAGGCGGTGATCGTGCGGACGCGCAAGGAACACCGGAGGCGCGACGGCACCTATATCCGCTTCGATCAGAATGCGGCGGTGCTAATCAATGATGCAGGCGAGCCGGTAGGGACCCGCGTCTTTGGTCCGGTAGCGCGCGAGCTTCGCGAGAAAAAGTTTTTGAAGATTGTCTCGCTGGCGCCGGAAGTGATCTAGCGGCGAGTACCTGGCACCGAGTGCCGGGAAGGAATTTAGGAACTGAGAATGAGAACTGTAAGCACAGTACAAAAACAAGTGGATATCCGCCGTAATGACAATGTGAAGGTCATCACGGGGCGGGATAAGGGCAAGGAAGGGCGCGTGCTACGCGTGTTTCCTAACGATAACAAGCTTCTGGTCGAGCACGTGATGATGGTGAAGAAGCACGTGCGGCCGAATCCGCAGCGCAATATTAAGGGCGGCATCGCAGAGCAAGAAAGCCGGATTGCGCTTTCCAACGTGCAACTGGTTTGCCCGACCTGTGGTCCGGTACGGATTGGGCACGAGGTGCGCGGCGATCGAAAAGTCCGGGTATGCAAAAAGTGCGGAACTACGCTCGATAAGTAGGGGCAAATTGCGTCACGAATTCTTACGAACCGGTAACCACTCCGAAACCGTGAGAGGAAGTTGAAAAGCGAAAATGGCGAAAGAAAAAGAGAAGAAGGCATCGAGGGATTCGGCGCAGGAGCAGAAAGCTCCGGCACAGGCGCATCACAGCGCCAAGGAGCGTCCGCGGCTGCGCTCGAAGTTTGAGAAGGAAGTGGCGCCGGCCTTGTTGAAGGAGCTGGAACTGAAAAATGCCATGGCGGTTCCGCGCCTGAACAAGATCGTCGTCAACATGGGCATGGGCGAGGCCACGCAGAACTCGAAGATTCTCGATCCGGCGGTGAATGAATTGGGGCAGATCACCGGCCAGAAGCCGATTGTCACCAAAGCCAAGAAGTCGATTGCGGCTTTTAAGGTGCGCGAAGGCCAGGCCATCGGAACCATGGTGACTCTGCGCGGCGATCGCATGTACGAATTTCTTGACCGGCTGGTGAACATCGTTCTGCCGCGAGTGCGCGACTTCAAGGGAGTGTCGACGAAGTCGTTCGATGGCCGCGGCAACTACACAATCGGTTTGCATGACCAGTTGATCTTTCCGGAGATTTCC
>CAWALR010000021.1:0-41750 GCA_963782835.1 uncultured Acidobacteriaceae bacterium
CCCACGTTACCCTTTCGAGTAAACACGCTTTCCAAGCGTGCGCCTTCAGCCACTCGGCCATCTCTCCGGCGAAAGCTGGGATCGGTATTTCCCGGAAGGCTGTTTACTTGCCGACTGGGCAAGAGTTGCCTCGCCTGCGGCTTGGTTTCATTCTATGGGCGATAGCCGTGCTAGCGCAAATCGATAGCTTGCAGGAGAATGTTGAGAAAGTTGCAGAGCGGTGCTGCGAAGAAATCTAAATTTTTTCCGGAGTGGAAGGAATGATGCTTACGGAGGTGCCGCTTGCGGAAGCGCCAGCTGCGGCGCCGTTCGCCGCTGCACCGGTCACAGCCGGGGCCGCCGCATTTTCTGTCTCGCCGGCAGCGACAGGAACCGGCGGCGGCTTGACACCATCCACGACATGGTGACTCAAGCAATAGAGCGCAAGCTCGAGGCGATCGGCAACTCCGAGTTTGTCATATACCTTGCGCAGGTAGTTCTTAACCACCTGCTCGGTCGTTCCGACGCGGACCGCGATCTCTTTGTTCTTCATGCCCTGAGTAACGCAGGAGACGATCAGCGTCTCCTTGGGCGTGAGCTGGACCTTGGGACGCGCTCCGGAAGGCCGCAGATTATGGCCTCGAAACGCTTCCATGACCCACTGGACTGCCTGATTCTCAAGCCAAGGTTCGCCGGCCGCAACTTTACGCAGACAATCGACCAGGACCTCAGGCTCAACTTCGCGTGACAGAATGCCGTGCGCACCGCGGCGGAAAAGATCGAGTGTGAGTTGTTCGTCTGATGCCGGCGTGACCACAACAATTTTCAATTCTGGCGCCTGGCGCAGGAGTTCCGTCACCGCCTCCACTGGATTAACCGCTAAGGCCGATTCAAAGATCAGAACATCCGCGGAAAATTTCGTAACCGCCGATTGCGTTTGCGGTAGAGTTTCGGCCTGGCCGACCACGCGAATATCATCTTCGAGGGCGAATATCTTTCGTAGACCGGCACGGAAGATCGCCTGGGTGTCAGCCAGGATGACACGAATCAAGTGGCTCGAGCCACCGTCGTGAGGAACGCCGTGATTTTCGCCTACGCTGACCGTGCTGGCCATTGGTTTCTCTGTGCCTTACGCTCGCTCGAAATGGTACTCGTCGATCACCACGCCTACGCCGCGGCGGCCGTTATCTTCAAAGCTGCGAACCACGCGTCCATGACAGTCGATCTGGACATCACTACGGGAACCCACAACATCGCCCGGAAGCAGGATCGTGAAGTCCACCATAGAACCCACCGGCACGTCTCGATCCATGGCGAACAGCACTCCATTGGCAGAGATGTTTTGGGTTTCCACCAGGCAGTCGCCGGTTTGCGATTTCAGTTCCACGGGCAGATGCAGTGGAAAACGCGGAGCGCTTTGCATTTCCGCATAGTGCTTGCTCGCAGTTTCTGGCTGCGAGTCCGGCGTCAACTGCGGCTCTGAGGCTTCGCTTTGCACCGTTTCTGACGAACCTTCCTTCCGCGGCGCGCTCTACGCACCTGGATTTACCGGGAACTCTTTTTCGCGAACTTATGGGCAGCGTACACCCACGAATCAGCCTCGCAAAGTTACGGAAGTCATGGAACGATAGGGCGTTAACTGCTTGAGGATGAGAGGATTACAACGAATCAGAGATGACCTTGGATACTGATTTTGTGGACTGCGGTGGGGTGAGAGATTTGGCGCTCAAAACTTTGTAACTTCCGTGAAGTTAAAATCGCGGATTTTCATCGCAGGCACGACCATATCAAACGACTCCTCGCCGCTCGCACGAACCGGCACGCTCATGGCTTCCACGTTGGAGAGCATATGGATAAGACTTTGGTTGAAACGGAAATTCCGTACCCCTTGCCGGAGTTGTCCATCTTGCACCAGAAACGTGCCGTCGCGGGTCATGCCAGTGACAATCTTTTCATAAGGATCGACTTCGCGTATGTACCACAGGCGCGTGACCAGCACGCCGCGCTCCGTGGAGGCAATCATCTGCGAGAGCGTTTGCGGATCTTGCGGCGTCGCGAAAACAATGTTGACCGGCATCTCTCCCATTTCGTTGGGCAGCGCAAAGCCATGGCCGGTCGGCACGATGGGCCCTACCTTGTCTTTCTGTTCTGAGCGTTTCATGCGCTCTGCGGTAGCACGAGCGTACACAACGCGCCGAACGATTCCTTTTTCAACCAGCGGCACTGTCTGCCGCCGCATCCCTTCACCATCGAACGGACAGCCGGTTTGCAGAGGGTGAGTAACATCATCCCAAACGGTGATGTTTTCGCCGAACAGTTTCCCGCCGATGCGATCCGTCAGGAAGGAACGCTGATCGAGGATCGCCATGCCCGAGTAATCCCAGAACATGAAGCCGACGATATCGAGTACGGCCGCCGGTTCCAGAATTACGGTGTATTTCCCCGCTGAAATCTGCGCCGGATGTGCGGAGTCAATCGCTTTCTTGGCCGCAACCTCGGCCAGGAAATGTGGATCCAGGTTGGTCACATCGGGCGAGTTGGCCTTTTGCCAGCCGGAGGAATCGTCGGCCAGCATCGTGATCGAAACTTCCGCCAGAGTTTGCGTGTGCCATTTGTTCAACCCGCGCGAATTGAAGATACCCTCCACCGATTCTGCACTGGAAAAAATGCCGGCAGTCGTGAGCTTGTGCTTTTCGGCAACATCAACAATTTTCTTGACGCTATCGGCGCGCAGTTGCGGCGTAATCAACGCGGTCTCTGCGAAGTGGCGAGAGGGAGATTGTGTGGCTTGGACCCTCTTCTCAGTGCTGCCGTCGGCTTCCCGGGAATCCGGCATAGGCAACAGATCAGAGTCAGGATGCTGCACTTTTGCCAGACTTTCCGAGGATGCAACTACCCGGCGAAGACTATCGTCGTCAAACTTGTTGGTGAAGGCGCGCGCCGTGCGTCCGCCGAAAACCGTGCGTACGGAGACAACGTGGTTCTCGTCTTCGACATTTTGATGGATCGAATTGTTCGCGAAACGTGTGAGCGCAAATCTTCCGCCGGAAATAAGAACCTCGGTTTCATCCGCGGTCGAAAACTTTCGAATGCGGTCGAAGATGTCACCGGCTTGGTCTTTACTAAGCAAGTCTTGCTCTTCTCTGTGCTCTCTGTGTCTCTGTGGTAAATTAGCTTCCTTTGTAAGCGCTCCCAACCCTAATGCTTCGAAAGCGCGACGGCGCTGCTCCATGGCCCGTGCCCATCACCTGTTGTGGCTGCCCCTTGCCGCAATTCGGCGTGCCCCAGAGCGTCCACTCCTCGCGCGAACAGATCGCGTCCAGCGAATTCCAGAACTCAGTCGTAATGCCTGAGTAAGACGGGTTCTTCACTATGCGCACGCGCTTGCCGTTCTTGATCTCCCAGCCGATCTCGCAACCAAACTGAAAGTTGTATCGCTTGTCGTCAATCGACCAGGAGCGGTTGGTCTGCATCAGAATCCCGTGATCGGTGGAAGCGATCAGTTGCTCGAGCGTCAGCGGCTTTGTCCCGGGCAGCAGGCTGATGTTGGTCATGCGAATCATGGGCAAGCGATTCCAGCCTTCAGCGCGCAAGGTTCCCCCGGATCGATTCTCGCCAATCGTATGTGCGGTTTCGCGTGAGCTGAGATAACCAGTAAATAATCCGTTGGTGATGATCGGTGTGCACTGCGCGGGAACTCCCTCATCGTCAAATCCAAAAGTCCCAAGGCCGGGGCCATGCTCCTGGCGGGCGTCGGCGACAACGTTGACCATCTCACTGCCATAGCGCAGCGTGCGCAGTTTGTCGAGAGTGAGGAACGAAGTACCGGCGAAGTTCGCCTCCATGCCGAGCACGCGATCGAGTTCGATGGGATGTCCGATCGATTCGTGGATCTGCAATCCGAGTTGAGAACTGTCGAGAATGATATCGAACGTGCCTTCCGGGCACTGCTCCGCGTGATGCAAGGCAACCGCTTCTTCCGCAATGCGGCGCGCATTCTGCACAAGCTTCAACTCTTCGATCAGCTCATAGCCTTTGTTTTGCCACTGTCCGCCGTACGAGTTGGGATACGACCGCTTCTGAATCTCATTTCCGGCGAATGCATATGCGGTGTAGCCTGCACCCGCGGAATACTTGGTTTGATGGATATCACTTCCCTCGGACGAGACGAACCACTGTTCTTCCCGATTGAAGTTCAGATTGCTCTCGGCCAGTGTGATCCCGCCAACAGCGCGCAGTTCGGAGTCGATGTTCAGCAGCAGTGCGATGTTTTGTTCGACCGAGATCGAGAACGGGTCGATGGTATGCGGCGTGGTCCACTCGGCAGTCACCGCATTTTCCGGAGCGAGGCGCACCTCTTCCTGCTTCACTTGCGCCGAGGTGCGAGCGATTTCGACCGCGCGCGCCGCCGTGGCTTGAACACTGGAGCGAGAGAGGTCTTCGGAGGCTGCGAATCCCCACGCGCCATCGGCCAGCACGCGCACGCTCATGCCCGTCGACTCGGAATCAGACGCGCTGCCTACCTTGCCATTCTTGGTAGTAAGCGCTCGGCTTCTCTGGCTTACAATGCGCGCATCGGCATAGCTCGCGCCACGCATCGTGGTCACGTTCAATGCCCAGTTGGCGATTTGCTTCATGCGGAACTTCAAATTTACCACGGAGAGGCGGGGGAACGGAGGAAGGCAAAACAGAATATCTACGGCGTGGCGCGAGCTGCATCCAGAGCATTTCTTACCGCCAGTAATTCCTTTAAAACCTCGCGCAGCCGCGTGGACTCCAGTGCATTCGCTCCGTCAGACTTTGCCGCTTTTGGATTGTCATGCACTTCCAGGAAAACGCCATCGACTCCGGCAGCTACCGCCGCTCGCGCGAGAACCGGGATAAATTCTGGCTGTCCGCCGCTGACCGCGGGCGCATGGTCATCGGCCTGCGCTGAAGGAAGTTGGACGGAATGCGTAGCGTCGAAGACGACCGGCGCAAACTTACGCATGATGGAAAGCGAGCGCATGTCGACCACGAGATTGTTATAGCCGAAGCTGGTTCCTCGCTCGGTGAGAAAGACTTGGGCGTTCCCTGCCTCGCGACACTTTTCCACCGCGTGCCGCATATCCCACGGCGAAATAAATTGTCCCTTCTTGATGTTGACCGCGCGTCCACTCAGCGCCGCCGCTACCACAAGATCGGTCTGCCGGCACAAAAATGCGGGGATTTGCAAGACATCAACCACTTCGGCGACTTTAGCGACATCCGCAACTTCGTGAACATCCGTGAGGACAGGAACCTGCAATTCGTCTTTGATCTTCTTCAGGATGCGCAGGCCTTCTTTTACGCCAGGCCCGCGAAAGCTGCGGATGGAAGTGCGGTTGGCCTTGTCGTAGCTGGCTTTGAAGATGAAGGGAAACCCCAGCGCTCGGGTCACACCTTTGATGATCTCAGCCATGCGAATAGCGTGCTCTTCGCTCTCGATCACGCAGGGACCGGCGATGATGAAGAGATTCCCGGCTCCGATGCGAACATCGCCGACTTGGAATTCAGTTCTCAGTTCTTAGTTCTCAGTAGTAATCAGTCTCACCGGCGCGTGACTTTTTCCGGACGGTGAAACATCTCGACCGCGGCAACTTCCTTCTCCGCCCGTCGCTTGGAGCCATGCTCATACGCAGCCGCGATGAATGTACTGAACAGCGGATGCGGCTCCAGCGGCTTCGACTTGAACTCAGGATGAAATTGGCATCCGATGAAATGCGGGTGGTCCGGCAACTCCACCATCTCGACATAAGTGCCGTCGGGCGTTGAGCCAGAGATTCGCAGCCCAGCGGCCACCATCGGCTCTTCGTACTCGCGATTGAATTCGTAGCGATGGCGATGCCGCTCGCTGATCTCGAGCTTGCCGTAGATCTTG
This sequence comes from uncultured Acidobacteriaceae bacterium, assembly GCA_963782835.1. Lineage (GTDB taxonomy): Bacteria > Acidobacteriota > Terriglobia > Terriglobales > Acidobacteriaceae > Sulfotelmatobacter. The sequence goes on from CAWALR010000021.1 coordinate 5,879, forward strand.
TGCGCCAGCGTGCCAGGTTCGATTTTGCACGTCCACGCGCCCAGACGCATGGTGCCGCCAAGTTCTTCCACACCGCGCAACTCGCGCAGTTTGTAGATTACGCGATGTGGGGTCGCTGGATCGAATTCGCTCGAATTTGCGTCCGCCAAGCCAACTACGTTACGCGCGAACTCCACACAGGCAGTTTGCATTCCCAGGCAAATTCCGAAGTAAGGAACTTTTTTCTCACGCGCATAACGAATCGCAATCAGCATCCCTTCGATGCCGCGCTTCCCGAAACCGCCCGGAACCAGAATTCCGTCGTAACCCTCAAGCTGAGCGTCATTACTATTGGTGTTGTTCTCGTCTCCTGTTTCCAGTCCCTCCGCTTCAATCCAGTTCAACTGAAGTTTCAGATTGTGCGCCAGCGCGCCGTGGACCAGCGCTTCCTTCAGTGACTTGTAGGAATCTTCATACTCCACATATTTGCCGACGATTCCGATCGTGACCGTGTCCTTCGGGTTATAAACGCGATGTACGATTTCTTCCCACCTGGAGAGGTCGCGGTCCTTCGCCTCCATACGCAAATATTTCAGAACCAGCGTGTCCACACCTTCATTCGCGAACACCAGCGGCACTTCATATACCGAAGCCACGTCCTTGGCCGTGATTACAGCTTCTTCCTTCACATTGCAGAAGAGCGCAATCTTCGACTTCAGCTCCTTCGCCAGGAAGCGATCCGTACGGCAAAGCAAAATGTCAGGTTGAATTCCAATGCTGAGCAGTTCCTTCACGGAATGCTGCGTGGGCTTGGTCTTCAACTCCTGCGCCGCGGCGATAAATGGCACCAGCGTCACATGCACGAAGAGCGTGTCATCGCGGCCAAGTTCCTGGCGCATCTGGCGAATCGCCTCCATAAATGGCAGCGATTCGATGTCGCCCACCGTGCCGCCAATTTCCACAATCGCGACGTCCACGTCCTGCGCCACCTTCTTCATCGCAGCCTTGATTTCGTTGGTGACGTGAGGGATCACCTGCACGGTTTTCCCCAGATAATCGCCGCGGCGCTCCTTGGCGATGATCTGTTCGTAAAGGCGCCCGGTCGTCCAGTTATTGTCGCGAGAAAGTTTGGCGTGGGTGAAGCGTTCGTAGTGGCCGAGGTCGAGATCGGTTTCCGCTCCGTCGTCGGTTACGAAAACTTCGCCGTGCTGGAACGGCGACATCGTCCCCGGATCGACGTTAAGATAAGGATCAAACTTCATCAGGTTGACTTTCAGCCCACGGCTCTCCAGCAGGCAGCCGATCGAGGCCGCAGCCAACCCCTTGCCTAGTGAAGACACAACTCCGCCCGTTACAAAGATGTACTTCGCTGGCATCTCTTCCTCGCTTTAGATTGTGTTTGAAAGATTGTGCAGGTGGGGTGCACGATCAATTATGGCAGAAGTTGCCTGTGGAAACAAATAGAAGAATCTGCGCGCGTTGACTATCCCTGCAATGTGGGCGAAAATGATTCAGCAATCACGCGCACCCCGAATTGTCTCGTCGGGGCGCGGCTTTTCTGCTTCAATCGTGGGCCTGTGGCGCAGCTGGGAGCGCGCTTCCATGGCATGGAAGAGGTCGTCGGTTCGATCCCGACCAGGTCCACCAAATCTCTCAACAACTTAAACAGAGCGAGTACCCTTAGCGACGGCATTTGTGTCGCGGTTTGTATTCATGTCTGGCTGACTTGTCAATGTCTGGCGATTGCTTCCTGAAACTGAGGGTTGTCATCGACGGCTAGAATCCGAATCGAGTTTGGGTCAAGCCTCACGCTTTCATCAAGCTCCTCTTCTCAAAAATGCGGACCAGCGCGGAGAACGAGATTTTGCATAGGCCAGGGCCGCGGGAATCATGATCTCGGCCTCCGTGCCGGAAGTGACTCTACTCCTGACCACCAATCTGCCGCCGGCAAGTTTGGCGCGTTCGCGCATGCCCGCCAAGCCATAGTGTCCCTCACGCCCACCCGCGTCCAAAACCTTCCGGTCGATGCCTTTCCCGTCGTCCCGGATGTACACCCTGAACTGCCTGTCGCCATAGTGGAGGCCAACTTCGATCCGCGCCGCGCCGGAGTGCTGGAAGGCGTTGCGCAGAGCCTCGCAGGCGATGCGGTACACTTCGTCCCTGAGAATCGGATGCAAATCTTGCGTCTCGCCTTCCACCTCGACTTGAAAGACCACAGGATTGCAGCTCTCTCGTTTCAGGGCGAGCTCCCCTCCAAACGTGGTGAAGGCACGGGCAAGGTCGTTGGCGATGACGGTCGAAGAGCGCAGTCCCAACACCGCCTCCCGGCCCTCGTTGACCGCCTGCCTCCCCTGCTCCAAGAGGCCCTCCAGCTTTTCCTGGGCTTCCGGGCGATCCGCTAGCATGACCGATAAGCCGTAAAACTTCAGCAACACGCCCTGGAAGGTTTGCAGCATGGTGTCGTGCAAGTCCCGCGCGATGCGCGTCCGCTCGTTCACGCGCGCTTCCAGGCCAATGTTGAACTGGCGCTGCAAATGCTGAACTCGGAGTTGATAGATGGCCCACAGCAGTACCAGAAAGGCAGCCCCGCACAACGCACGAAACCAAGTGGCCTGGTAATAAGCCGGCGCGATGGAAAAATCCAGGAATGTACCGGCCTCATTCCAAACGCCGCTATTGTTGCAGGCCATTACGCGGAAACGATAGTTGCCCGGCGGAAGATTTGCATAGTGCACCTGCCGACGCTCAATGTCATGCCAGTTGCGATTGAATCCTTCCAGCTTGTAGCGAAAATGCATCTTCCCGGGATCAACGAAGCTGAGTGCTGTGAAGCTGATTTCCACATCGCGCGCATGTGGGGGCAGACGCAGTCCGGGAACTGCATCGTTGGGCTGATTGTCTACGGTGACTTGTTCGATGTGCACCGGCGGCGGGAGTTTGTTAACCGGCAAATGGCGCGGATCGATGACGCTTACGCCATCCTTAGGTAAGAACCATATTCTTCCATCCGCAGACTTCGTCACGTGTGGGCCATAGCCGCCATAGCGCCCAACGCTCCTCACTCCCTCGGAAGTGTCAAAGATCGTACTCTTGATGATGTGCCTCGGATCATCGACCCACGCATACCACTCCGAACGTTCAATTCGGGCGAGGCCGCAGGGCATGTAGACCCATAGGGCATGATCGTCGTCCTCCATCGACCAATGGACGTCGTCGCAGGGAAGGCCGTTCTTGCTGCTGAGCGTTTCAATGTGACCGTCTTTGATGTTGATGCGGCTCAGCCCGGCTTCGGTCGCGGCCCATACTGCGCCGCGCGAGCCGAATCGAAGGTGGGCGACTACGCCATCGCCGAGTCCGTCGGCGGCGCCGTAGGAACGAACGATCTTGCCATCCTTCAGGTGTGCTACGCCACCCTCCTGGAACCCGAGCCATAAACTGCCCGGTTCCCGGTCAGGGAGGATAGTTAGTGCTGTCTTTTGCCCGGGTTGGGACCACGGGATCTGTTGGATGGCAGCCTTGGGAGACCAATAAAATATGCCCGCTCCAGCGTGCAGAATCCAAACGTTGCCGTGCCCATCCCCGACGATGGAATATGTGTTTCCGCCCGGGATGCCTGTAACCCGGACGAATCTTCCACGGTCGAAATAGAACACACCTTCATTCGTCGACGTCCACAGTCTTCCCGCATCGTCCAGTCCCAGCGAATGCGGAGTACCCTTGAGTCCGCTGTCTACGATTTCTGTAGCGGCCCCGCTGAGATTCGGCTCTGTCTTGTCCCCGTGGCGAGTTTGGACCAATGCGCCTCGGCTGCGGTACACAGTCACATGGCCGTTCGCCAAGCGATTGATTCCATCCGGCGTTCCGATCCAGACGCTTCCATCCGGGGTTGCTTGCGCTGACCACGCTGTCGAATTTGAGAGGCCCTGGTTTCGCGAAATTGTGGGGATGGTGTAGCCGCGAAAGCGATCGAGACCTTCCATCGTGGCAACCCAAATATTGCCTTCGCGATCTTCGAACATGTTCTCGATGAAGTCGCCGGATAGACCATCGATGGCTCTGAATCCATCGACTCTCCCGTGGTGCAGGTGCAACAATCCTTGCTGCGTGCCGATCCAAAGGCTGCCGTCGCTGCTTCGGAGGAACTTGACAGGCCTGAAGTGACCGCTGACCCCGCGTAGTGGATAGTCCTCAATTCTTGTGGCGACAAGCTGTTTCAGTCCGTCACTCGTTGCCAGCAACAGCGCGCCGCCATCGTCCTCAACCAGGGAGTTAGCCTCAACTACGCCGCGCGGAAACGCATATCGCTCCGGCGGTCCAGGCACCCATCGCCACAGCCCGGTATCGCTTGACGCCCAGAGATTACCCTTGTGGTCGCGATACAAGGCCAATACGCCATCGCCGAAAATTCTATCCCCCTCGCACGCGACCTTCCCTGCGCGGATGGCGCACAGCCTGCCCTTCGATCGCTCGTAAGCTCCGAACCAAACCGTCCCCTCTTGATCCTCAAGAAGCGAAGGAACATTCGCTCCCGCGACCTCCCGATAATGTGTGAGTTTGCCATCCTTCCAACTGGCAAGCCCTTTGTAGGTACCAATCCACAGGGTGTCATCGCGCGCCACCAGCAGGGCTAAGATGTGATTGCTGGGGAGTTGCTCTCCGTTCGGCGGCTGCCACAGAACGGGCCTAACCCCGTCGAAGCGAAGCAAGCCGGATTCCGTCCCCAGCCAGAGGTAGCCGTCGGGCGTCTGTGCAATCGAAAGGATCTCGCCTTTGGCGAAGCCCTCGCGGATCTTCCACGCGGTGTGGGCGTACTGATTCACGTCCAGCGACGGGTCGAGCGCGCAGGCGCAAACGCACCATGCCAGTACGAAGCAGGCCAGTACAAAGCAGGCCAGAACGACGGAAGACGGCGTAGTCTTCAGCGCGACAGGGTGCCGCACTCATCCCCCTTCAGATACCCACAATGCACGACATCTTATCGCATTCTCTCGCCCGTAGTCTTGGTTGGTCTCTTCACCGCGAACTATCGAAAGGTTCGCTCTTGGTTCACCCCGTTTCTTGACAAATGGTCGGAAGTGCTGGCACGCTCAGCGGAGAGATGTGGCGTTCGATTATCACCGGTAAGAACAATACCAAAGTACAATGGACGGTCCTCACGGAGTGGCGCACTCTTTTCTCCTGGAGCATCGCGGAGAACGTGTGCTTCGATCATTCCTCTCACTCGTCTGTCTAGTTGCGTTCACAGGGCTACTTTGCGCGCAATCTACGAACGCGTCTCTCAGCGGCCGCATAACCGATGCTTCCAAAGCGCGAATCGCCGGCGCCAAAGTTGCCGCTATCAGTGCTGGCACAAATATTCGCGACGAGGCGACCAGCGATGCGTCGGGCGAATATCATCTTCCGAATCTCCTTCCCGGCGAATATCGGATTGAAGTGGAAAAGCCCGGCTTCAAAAAGCTCATCCGGCCGAATGTGATTCTGCACGTGCAGGATGCTCTGGATATTGACTTCGAAATGACGGTCGGTTCTGCGTCGGAAAATATCACGATAGAAAGCGGTGTCCCTCAGGTCGACACGGAGTCGGCGACCGTGAGCACTGTGATCGACAGGGAGTTTGTGGAGGATCTTCCTCTGAACGGGAGGAGCTTCCAGACATTAATTATGCTCACGCCGGGCGTGGTCGTGACCGCGACTGCCTTCGACGATCAAGGACAATTCAGCGTGAATGGCCAGCGCGCCGACGCCAACTACTTTACTGTGGATGGCGTGAGCGCGAATTTCGGCGTCACTGGCTACTCGCCGCTGGTGCAGGCCGCGGGTGGAGCGCTGCCGGCGCTCACGGTTTCTGGCGGAACCAACAGCCTGGTAGCGGTGGAAGACATGCAAGAGTTTCGGATTCAGACTTCTTCCTTCGCCCCGGAATTCGGACGCACCCCGGGGGGACAAATCTCGATCCTGACGCGCTCCGGGACCAACCGCTTTCATGGGACACTGTTCGAATATTTCCGGAACGATGTGCTCGATGCCAACGATTGGTTCAACGGGTATACCAACAATCCACCGCTTCCGAAGGCGGAGGAGCGGCAGAATGATTTTGGCGGTGTCTTCGGCGGGCCGATCATCAAAGACAAGACATTCTTCTTTTTCTCCTATGAAGGATTGCGCTTGCGGCAGCCCTCGACCACGGAATCCGACGTTCCCGACAATGCATCGCGAGCGCAAGCGCCGGCCACGATGCTTCCGTTCCTGAATGTTTATCCATTGCAGAATGGGGCGGAACTTGGAAGTGGGCTGGCGACTTTCAACGCGTCCTATACGAACCCTTCGTCGCTCGATGCCTACAGTATCCGCGTGGATCAGGTGGTTAACTCGAAGATGAACCTGTTTGGCCGCTACGATTACTCGCCCTCAAATCTGGACCAGCGGGCTCCGCTGCTTGGCACTCCCGAGCCGGTACTCAGCATGAGGGAGTATGTCTCCACCTCCGTACAGACTTTCACTCTCGGGCTCACCGAGTTGATCACGCCGCGAATCAACAATGAGGTGCGGGCCAACTACAGCAATGACCGGGTGGGCAGCAAATACACTCTGGATAGTTTCGGGGGAGCGGTTGTGCCTCCCGATTCGCTGTTGTTCCCGCCGGATTTCTCGTCGGCAAACGGCATCTTCTCGCTCTACATCCCCGGACCGGGTGAGTACGGCGACGGCCACCAGGCGACCGACGAGCAACGTCAGGTGAATCTGATCGACAACCTTGCGGTGAGCATCGGCCGCCACCAAACCAAGTTTGGTGTGGATTACCGCTGGCTCTCGCCTTTTGTCACTCCATTCGCGTACCGGCAATATGCGCAGTTTCTTGGCGTGACATGTTCTACACCGCCATGCCCCGGGTACGCGGTTTCGGGATCGGCGCAGGTTGCCGCTTCGTTTGCCTACCAAGGCGACGCGCTGCTGTCGCACAACTTTTCGGCGTATGGCCAGGACACCTGGAAGGTAACGCCGCGATTGACATTGACCTACGGGTTGCGCTGGGACGCGAATCCGCCGCTGAAGGGCAAGAACCTGGCCAACGATCCGTTTACGGTGACTGGCTTAAGCTTTACCGATCCGGCGACGATCGCGCTGGCGCCGCGAGGGACCGCGCTGTACAGCACGACCTATGGCAACGTCGCGCCCCGGGTCGGCGTAGCCTACCAGTTTAGGGGCGGGGCGAATTGGGGCTCGGTGCTGCGCTCGGGTTTTGGCACGTTTTACGATCTAGGGACGGGTTCGCTGGGAGGGGTGTCGAGCTACTTCCCGTACAGTGCCGAGAGTATTGTTATTGGGCCGGCTTTTCCGCTGACCGCTACGGAAGCTGTCCCGCCACCTTTCAGCACCAGCCCGCCGGTCTCGACCATTCTCGTAGCCGTGCCGAACTTGAGGCTGCCGCGGACGTATGAGTGGAATGCTGCCTGGGAGCAGTCGCTGGGAGGCAGCCAGAGCCTTTCTCTAACCTACGTCGGAGCGGTGGGACGGGATTTGCTTCGGGTGACGAATTTAGTTCCGGGCGCCGGCAATCCGAATTTTTCTTTTATCAACGTCACCGACAACTCGGCGGCTTCAAACTACAACGCCTTGCAAATCAAGTTCGACCGCCGCTTGTCGCACGGTTTGCAGGCGCTGGCGTCGTACACCTATTCCCACTCGATCGACATTGCCTCCACCGATGCGTTTTCCAATTACCTCAACACGCCGGGTTCGATTGCCAATCCAAACATCGATCGCGGAAATTCAGACTTTGATATCCGGCACGCGTTCACGGCGGGCGTGACCTACAACGTACCCGCGGCTGGATCGAGCAGCCGTATCCGTGCGGTGCTTGGTGGCTGGTCGCTGGATGGTTTTGTTTTTGCCCGGTCGGCGCCCCCCGACGATGTGACGAGCGGAATGGTTTTTACCGCCGGGGAAGCGCTGTATCCTCGGCCCAACCTGAACAATGGAGTGCCGCTGGTGCTTTATGGCTCACACTATCCCGGCGGCAAAATCTTTAACATGGCAGCCTTCACTGCGCCGGCAGCTGGCCAGCAGGGCGATTTCGGACGCAACGTGCTGCGAGGGTTTGGCGCATGGCAGGCCGATGTGGCGCTACAGAGGCAGTTCCGTATCACGGAAAGCATGGGACTTCGCTTCCGAGCCGAGTTCTTCAACATCTTCAACCACCCGAACTTCGGGAATCCCGAGAATACTCTGGGGGATCCGCTATTCGGTTTCTCGACGCAAACCTTGGCAAGCAGTCTGGGCTCCGGAGGCGCGAACGGCGGTTTCAACCCGCTTTACCAGATTGGCGGCCCACGCTCGATCCAACTTGCGCTTAAGCTTCAGTTTTGAACCACTTGGCCGGCGCCCCTGGCAAGTACCAATCTTCGCGAAAGCGCTACAGAACTATAGTTTCCATTCGGCGCGACCAGTTCGGTGTGCTCAACTAGCCTTTTCTGTACTTGCGAACTCGAACTGGGCTCTTGGCAAGTCGGTGTTCTTGCGCCTATTGAGTTTTTGACCTTCGATCGCATGATGAACATCAAGCTGGTATTTGTCTGTGTCGCCCTCGGTTCGGCATAGCGGCGCAGCAGCACGCAAAGATGCCAAGCGGGAAGTCCACAGCGGCGCAGCGTGCTTGTCATTCCGAACGAGCGATCCGTGCGGCGTGAGGATTTTGACGCGCGCAGCGTCCCCCTTTTGGTGTCATCCCGAACGGTCGTCGGTTCGATCCCGACCAGGTCCACCAATCTCTATCACTTTTTTTGTTGCCTCTTCTTGACACAAACTTCGTCTAGCGCCTGCCGCAGATCGGCAATCAGGTCTTCCGCATCTTCAATCCCCACCGAATAGCGGATCAGCGCTTCCGGGATTCCCGCCGAGGCGCGTTCCTCTTTGGTGGACTCGACATGGCTTGTGGTAGAGGGCGGGCCGGCGACCGTCTCGACTGCGCCGAGGTTCGCAGCCAGGTTCGCATAACGCAAGCGCGGCAGAAAAGATTTCACCGATTCGAAGCCGCCTTGGATGGCGAAGCTGAGTACTCCTCCAAAACCCCGCATCTGTTTCCGGCCGATCTCATAATGTACGTGAGACTTCAAGCCGGGATAGAACACTCTTGTAACCTTGGGATGTGATTCCAGGAATCGAGCGATCTTAAGTGCACTCTCGTTCTGCCGCGCAATCCTGAGATGAAGAGTCTTCATCCCTCGCAATAGCAAGTAAGCAGCCATGGGATCCAGGCAGGCACCCGTGATCTCGCGGAAGTGATAAATCCTCCGCGATCAAATCGGCCGCGCCGCACACCACACCACCGAGGGCGTCCGCGTGCCCGCCGAGAAATTTAGTGGCACTGTGAATCACCAGATCAGCGCCGAGTCTCAGAGGCTGCTGATTGATCGGCGTGGCCAGCGTGTTGTCAACTATCACGAATGCGCCTTCACGATGCGCCGCAATCGCCAGACGGCGAAGGTCGACAACTCTGACAGTTGGATTCGTCGGACTCTCCAGGTATACCGCCTTGCACCCCCCGCCAATTGCTGCTTCGATTGCTTTGTAATCGCTGGTATCGCACAGTGTCACTTCGATGCCGAATCGAGGGAGAAATTCGATAAACAACTTATTCGTCCCGCCGTAGGTGTCCTTAATCGAAACCACCCGATCACCGGGAGATAGCAGTGCAAAGAGCGTGTTGCTGATCGCACCCATTCCGCTGGAAAAACTGGTAGCCGCCTCGGCCATTTCAAGATCTCTTACTTTGTCCTCGAAGGCAGCCACAGTAGGATTCGTGTTCCGGCTATAGATATGCCCCTTCCTCTTTCCTTTCGCGACATCGAGCCACTGATTCACATCGTCGTAGCCAAACGAGACGCTAAGGGCCACCGGAATTTGCGTGGCGCCCTCCCAATACCTGCCACTCTCACCGGCCCACACGGCCCGAGTTCCAAATCCAGCGGACTCTTTGTTTTCCTTTTGTCGACGCACGAAAAGTGCCTCCCCGGATGTTCTTTGGTTCGTCCCGCAGTCTAGCAGGCTAAGACGACTGAACGATTCCGTATGGATGCGCGGACTTTAATCGGGAGCGGTCACTCAGGAATGCCGGGCTGATAGCATGAATTTATGAGCTCGCGACCAAATCGCCTCCTACTCTGCGTTGCATTTGTGTGTATGGTCTGGATCTTTCTCGGTTCAATACCTCCCGCCTTTGCCGCGAACTGGACCGTACGGGCCCAACCCGCGCGACTAGTCAACGGCGGTCCCGTCTTGTTTCAGGTCAAGCCTCCGCAGCGGCTGGAATCACTCAACGGAAAATGGCTCGGACACGAAGTCTCCTTCAGCTTCGACGCAAAGAGCAAGACATGGTTCGCGCTGGCGGGCGTCAGCCTGGAGACCACTCCCGGAAGCTACGTTCTAGAGCTGACCGGTGAGACGCAGGCCGGAAAATCTCCCAGCACGACGATTACGTTCAACAGGAAGTTAACGGTCGCTCGCGCCAATTATCCTAAGATCAAAGTCAGCCTCAGCGTCGAAAGCAAATTTACGGAACCAAGTCCGGAACAGCAGAAACAAATTGAAGAGGGCCAGGCGGTCAAGAAGGATTACTTGAATCGGGTCACCCCGGAGCGCGAGTGGTCGGGCTCTTTCAGCCAGCCGGCGGAGGCTGAAATTTCTGATGTCTTCGGCTCGCAACGCATTTTCAATGGCAAAACCTCGAGTCCCCACCTGGGCTTGGATTTCCGCGTCCCCAGCGGCACACCTGTGGCCGCCATGAATGACGGCACCGTGCTCTTGGCGCGTCCGCTGTACTTCGAAGGCAATTTTGTGGTGCTGGACCACGGCCAAGGGTTGCTGACGCTTTACCTCCATCTTTCCGAATTCAAAGTGAAAGAAGGAGATCAGGTGAAACGTGGACAGATCGTCGGGCTCAGCGGCGGAACAGGACGCGCCACAGGCCCGCATCTCCATGTCGCCGTGCGGTGGCAGGGAACGTATCTCGATCCGGGACTGCTCATGCGCTTAAGCCTGCCGTAACCTTATTTTGTTCCTGGAGAATCTAGGCGTTCCCACCTGAAAGCCCGCTCAGCCCTCGCGGAGAAATGTCGCGCATCGCTTCCTTAAGAACATCTTTTAGCTCCAGGTTGCGAATCAAGCGGTGCAAGTAATTGGGATGCACGCCCAGCAGTCGAGCCGCCTCTGCATAACTGCCTTGGGTCTGCTCCACCGCATCGCGAATAAGCTGCTTCTTTAAGGCTTTCACCGCGGCGTGATATTTCGCCTCCGTCATTTCTGGCGCAGGAGTGCGCTCCAGCAGCGATTCCGGCAAATCCTCGGGCAGAATCATATCGGAGGACCCCAGCACCAGCGCCCGTTCAATGGCATTTTCCAACTCCCGCACGTTGCCGGGCCAATCATAGTTCACCATGCAAGACAGCGCTTCCCGGGAAATCGGGCGGGGCTTCACCTTGCAGCGCTTGGCATGCTTCTGCACAAAGTGGCGCGCCAGCATCGGAATATCGTCGCGACGCTCGCGTAAAGCGGGCATAGTCACCTTCAACACCGCCAGGCGATAATACAGATCCTTGCGGAATGTTCCGTCGCGCACCGCCTGTTCGAGATTGCAGTTGGTGGCGGCAATCAGCCGGATATCGACCTGGATCGGATGTGTTCCTCCCACGCGCTCGAACTCCCGCTCCTGCAGCACGCGCAGCAATTTGACCTGCAGCGCAGGTGCAAGTTCAGCGATTTCGTCAAGAAACACCACGCCCGAGTCGGCTACTTCAAGCCTGCCTTTCTTCAATCCCGCGGCGCCCGTGAATGCTCCGCGCTCATGGCCAAACAGATCGCTTTCCAGAAGCGTCTCCGGAATTGCGGCGCAGTTGATGGCTACAAACGGCTTATTGGCGCGAGGGCTGTTGCGATGCAGCGCCCGTGCCGCCAACTCCTTGCCCGTTCCGCTCTCGCCCTCAATCAATACCGTCGACTCGGTCGGGGCTACACGCTTAAGAAATTGATAAACCTCTTTGATTCGGGCGCCTTCGCCCACCAGGCTGCGCTCCTGCGTCACCTCGATGGTCAGCCGCTCGTTCTCTTTTTCCAGCCACTGCAAGCGGCGCGCATTGTCCAGCGCAACTGCAGAGAAACCTGCAATCGCCGTCACCAGTTGCAGATGCTCTTCATGAAGCCGGTTGGCGAGACTGTTGGTATCGAGATAAATGCATCCGATGACGCGCCGAAACACGGTGAGCGGCACACACAGGAGCGAGCGCACCTGCGAGGCCGCCAGGCTCTCGGCCTCCCGCAAATCGCCGCAGTTGGGAACATCGGTGCCGAGAATCGCAATTCCCTGCTCCAGCACCTGGCGGGCAACCGTGCGGCTTACCTTCACCAGTGGAGCCTGTCCAGACTGCCGCATCCGTGCGAACAGGGAATTGAATTGGTGGCTTTCATTGTCCGCTAATAAAATCGCTCCTCGACCGGCCGGGATGACCTCAAAAATCAGCTCCAGCAACTGTCCTTGCAGGTCGTCGAGATCGCGGATGGCATGCACGATCCGGCTGATCTTCAGCAACGCACTCAGATTGCGGGCAATTTGGGAGGTAGCCGGTATCTCCCGCAACAGCCGGTCCGGTTGCAGGTAGACGACGTCTCTGGGATGAATGATGGTGGTTTCCGTGGTGTGGTGAGAGTCTTCGAATTCGACGCGACCCGGACCCGGGACAGGATTTTCATCTTCCAGAAGAAACAAGAAAGAGGAATCGCCGGTGGCGATCTCGTCTCCATGTTTCAGCCAGTGCTCTTGCGCCGAATCGCCGTTGACCTGGGTGCCGTTGCGGCTGCCCAGATCCCGCACCAGGAATTTTCCGTCCTGCTCTCTCACCACACAGTGTCTGCGCGAAACCGAAGGATCGGTGACCGCAACCGTGTTCGAGGCTTCCCGGCCAATAGTAATCTCTCCCTCGGATAGAGGAATGATCGAGTCCTTCAAGGGGCCGGAAAGCACTACCAGTCTTGGACGCAAGGCGATTCACCTGTGCCCTTCTTATCACACTTTCGTAGGAAATTTACCTTCCAGCTCCGATTGTTCCATTATCCGAACAGATAGGATCGCACTATCCGATAAGATAGCGAACCCGTCGCTTGAATGAATCTGCAGGGATCCTCTACCGGGCAGTCAGGAAGCTAACCGCCTGTCGCAGAGTAAGTTGCGATGATACCTGCCGCATTGAAAAAATGCTGGCGACTGGCATGCGGCGTGCATTGGCTCTAGTGCGCCACTGCTTGGCAAAAAGCGATGGGGGAAGCGCTTTTTGATCTGGTTCTTGCTGAGCTGCGCGGTCAGGGATCTGAGGGGCCCCCTCATCGGATCCCTGATCTCTTTTTTGCTCCTTACTCTCAACCGCTGACGGTCGGTAAAACCGGGAGCCGGATCTACCCACCAAAAATCTGTTCGTATCCAACCCATAATTCCGAATAAATACTTAAAAAGGAGCCGGCTCTACCCACCAACAATCTTGTTCGGATCCAACTTCAATAATTCCGAATACAGTTCCTGACTCAACGCCCAGCCGTCTGAAAAAGTCAGACTCCCGAATTCCCTTGACTTCGATCCCCAAACCGGCGACCCTATTTCTATACGCATTAGTTATTTGACAATTAAATAGCAATGAGATAACTCCCTGTGGGCGCAATATTTCGCCCGCCGGCAGCCCGAATCTCCCCGGAATCTCCCGCAAGTCCCCTTAAGTTATTTGATTGTTATATTTTGCCTTCGAGCCCTTTGTTTCCTATATTTCAAGAGGAAGCGGCCGGTCGAATGTCCGCAAGGTGATGATTCTATAGATTTTATCTCGAAGGTATCTTTTTTCTACCTGGGGGCCTGCTAGCTGGCAACGGCTTCGCCACCGGGCGCTGCAAGCACCGGCGCAGGGACCGCAGCCCCATCACGGTACGTGACGCTGTTACCCGATATGGCCGGCACGCGATCTCCCGGAACAAGAATTCCCACCAGATTTAGCGGATCGGCCGCCGACAATGTGATCGCTTCGGTCGCGTAGTCAAGCTTGCGCATCGCGCGCACAGAATCCACAGCCACTGGCAAGGCGAACTGCTCGCCCAGGAATCCATCCACGAATCGCCCGCCGCGAATTTCTCCGCGATCCTCGAGTCGGCGAAAAGCCATCAGCAACTCGCGCCACGGCGGAAGATTCGCTTCGCGCGCCAGCACATCCCGGATCACAATGCCGTAGCGCCGCAACAGCATCCAGCAGGCGGCGTCGACGGCACGCGAGCGCTCGACCACTTCATCGGTGTGCAGGATCGCCCACCGCCCCGCATTGTGCCGCGGACGCGCCATGCGCCCACTGCCCTGCCCGGCTCGCCGTTTGGGATCGATGAGCGACCGCAGATTATCGAAGCCATCCGCAGTCACCAGCCCAGCAGCCACCAATTCCCAAAGCGCGGTTTCGATCTCTGCTTTCAGTTTTCCCGTACCGCGCACAATGTCCGCGAAGAACGATGCCCCGCGCTGCCGCAGGAAATCGAGCACAGTCTGCGCACCGCCGCTCAAGCCGTTGTTGCCGGACTGGTCTTCTCCATGATGCCCCGCACCGGGATGCCGCGGCGTCATCCAATCGGCGTCTTCCCGAATGAAAAAAGTAATGGGTGCAACGCTGGTAGGAATCACCCGCCGCTGGCGCGGAGCTACTCCAGATTCAGAGTCGGTCGCGCGGGTCGCATTGGAATAGTCCAGCGTAGCCGGATGCGGCGATAATCTTCCCCACCCTACGGCCCCGGTCAGACAAAGTTGATCTAGCCATTTCGGATCGTAATCCACAATGCGGCGAGCCAGAACCTGCCGCTCCCAGGCATTTGCTGGAATCTCGAATCCTTGCAACTGCCGCAGAACTTCGAGCGTCCCCCGTTCGCCGGAAACCTGAGTCCCCGGAGCCAGATGCTGCCACCGTAGCAGCCACTGCATGAATTGAGCCGCAGTCACCGGCTCGATCTGCTTCCGTAAAGTCGCTACCGTCAGCCTGTGGATACGCGCCAGCAGACGCCGCTCGCACCATTCGATCTCGTGGTCTTGTGTGTCGACGACAGCGCCACTGAAGTTTCCCCGCAGCACTGTTCCGCTCGCTTCCATGCGAAGAAGCGCGGCTGATATGTCCGGCGCAGGTAAGCCCAAGGTGTCGCCGAGTTGTGTAGCGGTAATTGGCCCCACATGTGACATCCAGCCCGTAACCAGCGTCAACAATGCGTCGTCGCGTGTAGGCGTGGTCGCTTCGACTTCGGCCAACTCCGGCTCGAAGCCAGCCCCGGGAAACAGAGCCGTAAAAGTCTTAGCCCGCTCGGCTGCGACCCAGTAGGCGCGGCCATTGAACATCGCTTTCGCCGCACGACCTTCCCCGATCAGCCGCTCAAAGTAAAAGTTCCACTGACTGGTCTCGTAATTAGGACCAGTTTCCGGCAGCGCCACCAGCGTGTGCAATGCGTCATGCAACTCATCGGCGTCGCGCACATCCGGCCATGCCTCTTCGCGCACCTGCTGAATTGCCGCCGGATCAAGTCCACCGACTTCCTCCAGAACTGACTCGGGCAGCATCCGCCGCATCTGCACAGCTCGCGCCCGCCGCTCTTCCAGCGGCGCGTCATCAAGATAAGCATACGGATTCGCATTCAGAATTTCGTGCGAAAATTGCGACGGGACCGGTGTATCGACGGCGAGACAACGAATTCGTCCGTCGGCCAGTCCGGTCAAAAGAGCTTTCAGCCCATCAATATCCATCGCCTCGGTGAGCACATCCTTCATCACTTCACCCACCAGGGGATGATCCGGAATTTTGCGCTCTCCTTCGATGTTTTCAAAGCATGCGGCCGCATCCGGGAACACGGAAGCCAGCAGATCATCGGAGCGCATACGCTGGATCTGGGGCGGAACCTTCTTTCCGTTTTGAAAGCGCAACAGTGCTAGTGCACGGTTCGCATCCCAGCGCCAGCGCGTGGCAAAGATTGGAGAATCGAGTGCGGCCTGTTCGAGAATCGGCTGGACCGTCGCGGCTTGGAGAAAATTAAAAACGTCTGCCAACGGAAAGCTGTGCTGTTCGGCCAGGGCGATGTTCAATCCGTTATCGGTAGCGGCGGCCTGCAGTTCGAAGTTGAAGCCTACGCAGAAGCGCTTGCGCAGAGCCAGCCCCCATGCCTTGTTGATGCGTCCCCCAAAAGGCGCATGGATTACCAACTGCATGCCGCCGCCTTCGTCGAAGAAGCGCTCGGCAATCACGGTTGTCTGCGTGGGAACGGCACCCAGCACAGCGCGCCCTTGCAACACATATTCAACCGCCTGCTCGGCGCCGGAATCATCGAGACCGCACTCCTCTTTCAGCCAAGCAATCGCTTGCGCAACTTCCGGCTGAGTGGCGGAGAAACCTACGGGCGAAGTGCGCGGCAGCATCTCGCTGATTTTCTGTCGCAATGTTCCTACGTGTTCCGAAAGTTCTTGCGTACGGGCGGGGGCTTCGCCACGCCAGAACGGCACACTGGGCGGCGCGCCATGCGCATCCTGCACCAGCACGCGGCCGGCGTTGGTTTCGATCCGCCGAATCATCCACGAAGTATTTCCCAACAGCATGATGTCGCCGCGGTTGCTCTCCACGGCGAAGTCTTCATCCACGGTGCCGACGACAAGACCATCGGGTTCGGCTACGACGGCGTAAAGCGAATTGTCGGGGATCGCTCCACCGCTGGTGATCGCCGCCAGCCGAGCCCCACGCCGCGCCCGCAATTTGCCATTCACCCGATCACGATGCAGATACGCTCCGTAACGGCCGCGACGTGCCGCAATTCCTTCGGCCAGCATTTCCAGAATCGCGTCGAAAGTCTCGCGCGCTAAATTGCGGTACGGATACGCGCGGCGCACCAGAGCGAACATTTCATCTTCGCTCCACTCTTCGGCGGAACAAGCCGCCACGATCTGCTGTGCCAGTACATCCAGCGGCGACTCCGGAATCATCAACCGATCCAGATCGCCTTGCCGAATCGCACGCACCAAGGCAGCGCACTCAAGCAGATCATCGCGAGTCGTGGCAAACAGACGTCCCTTGGGAACCGCGCCGCGCCAGTGACCGGAGCGGCCCACGCGCTGCAACGTTACCGCAATCGCGCGGGGCGAGTTGATCTGCACGACCAGATCTACCGTACCCACGTCGATTCCCAACTCGAGCGAGGCGGTCGCCACCAGAACCTTAATCTGACCCTCTTTCAGCTTCTTCTCTGCCGCGAGGCGCAGCTTACGCGAGAGGCTGCCGTGGTGCGCCGCAACATTTTCTTCGCCGATGCGCTCACCCAAATGATGCGCGACGCGCTCCGCCATACGACGCGTATTTACAAACACCAGTGTGGACCGGTGCTGCCCCACCAGAGCCACGAGCCGGTTGTAGACCTCGTCCCACATTTCATTCGAAGCCACAGGCCCCAGCGGCATGGGCGGAACTTCCAGTGCCATGTCGAGTTTGCGTCTGTGTCCGATGTTGACAATCACCGGATCGGGACGAGCACCGGTCAAGAAATGCGCGACCTGCTCAATCGGCTTCTGAGTAGCTGACAGACCGATTCGTACCGGCGGTTTGTAGGTCAGGGCCTCGAGCCGTTCCAACGAAAGTGTCAAATGCGCACCGCGTTTGTCGTCCGCAACGGCGTGGATTTCGTCAACGATCACCGTCTCCACATCACGCAGAATCGCCCGGCTTTTATCTGCAGTGAGCAAGATGTAAAGCGACTCCGGCGTGGTCACAAGAATGTGCGGCGGCCGTTTCAGCATGGCACGCCGCTCCGCCATCAGAGTATCGCCGGTGCGGACCGCGGTGCGAATCTCAGGCATGAGCAGTCCACGCTCGCCTGCCATGGCGAGAATTTCCCCCAGCGGCACTTCCAGGTTTTTCTGGATATCGTTGCCCAAAGCCTTCAGCGGGGAGACGTAGAGAACTTCTGTCCGATCCGCCAGATCTCCCGCAAGAGCTTTTCGTACCAGCCGGTCAATGCAGGCCAAGAACGCGGCCAGAGTTTTGCCAGATCCAGTGGGAGCTGAAATCAGCGTAGTGCGCCCGGCAAGAATGTGCGGCCAGCCTTGCTCTTGAGGCTCGGTGGGCGTCGAAAACCGGTGAACAAACCACTCCGCCACCAGAGGATGGGCCCAGGCGAGCGAAGCGGGAAGGGACGACATTGGGGTATTGTAGTCCGACGGATCTGACTTTCGCAAACTGTTCGCCTTGGTCTAAAAACTAACCGCTAGGCGTTGAGAAATAAAAAACCCACCGGATGCTTGCTTGGGGCGTGCTCGGGTCAGCATCCGATGGGCTACCGTTTCTCCTTACTCACCCTGTTGTTTTCAGGAGTATTTGAAAGTATTAAACCGCAGAACTCGGACAAGTTACGTCTAATTTTGTAAAACTTTGTAACTTTTGCAAAGACAACTGTGATTTGTCAGCGAATCAATCGGGTGAATACTGTAGTCTCGCGATGGACTTCCCGTAGTTTCAGCCCTCGGTGTGTCCGAGTGACCTTTCCCCGCGCTAGTTTGAAACGACCGGCGTATTCGAAGCCATCAGTTCGGTGAAACGAGGATTTTTCCGCAGCTGCGCAAACTCCGCATCCTTGTAGACATTTTTCAGATCCTTGTAACCAGCCTCCATGGCTTTCCTCAGGTACTCGAGTGACTGGTCGGAGAAGCCCATCTTGGCGTACAACTTCGCCACGGTGTAGTCGTATCGAGCGCGGTCCTCAGGACTCGGCAGTTGCGCTTGCACACCGTTTCGCGAAGTTCGCTCGAAGACGTCTGGATCAAGTTCCAGCGCATGCTGGTAAGCAACTACCGCGGACTCGAAGGAACGTTTGGAAAAATAAGCTGCCCCGAGATTGTTGAAGAAGGAAGCTGAGCTGTTATCTACCGCGATCGCCTTCTCATACTGCTTGACTGCGGCGCCGTATTTTTTACTCTCGTAGTAAATAACACCGAGATTGTTGTAGGCATCGGCGTAATGGCGGTCCATCCGGATGGCGAGCTCGAAGGATTTTCGCGCCTCTTTGAAGCGCTGCATCAAGAGCTCGGTAATACCGATCTTGTTCATCAGTCGCGCATCGCCCGGCTGCTTGTTCAGTGCGGCGCGGTAATAGTCAAGTGCATCGAGATAGAGCTTATCTCCGCGCAACCGATCCGCTTGCTGTTCGAGAGCCGTGCCGGTTGCATCGGCCGCGGGAGGATCGACAGCCCGCATGAGCGGCGGAGAAATCTGCACTTGCTCTGAATGTGAAACTTGTGCGAATGCGGCGGTTGAGAAAATCAGGAAGGCAACCAGGCAGGTCTTCCGGTAGGACATACACACCCCCAAAAGCGACCACTTCCCACGCGGCCATTTTGCCACAGTTTTCTAAGGGCGGCGAAGAATTTTATTTGAGGCCGACCCGCGTCAGTGCGGCGGAGTTTGGCCGCTATCCGGGGGTTTGGAAGCCGGCGCCGAAGACTTGTCATCCTTGAAAATGCCGGCGATCTTGCCGAAAAAGCCCTTCTTTTTCTTGGCCTCCTGGTCTTCCTGCCCATTGGCACCCTGCGCCGGAGGCGGTGGCGGCAGCGGCTTCTCTCCACTGCCAAAGAAGCGGGAGAACAATCCCGCCACGCCACTCTGCTGATCGCAAGTCTCCCGCGGCTCGGTGCCCGCCACAAACGCCACCACGTAATCATCTGGACAGGTGGGTGTAGCCAGCCGGTTGGTGGCCTTGTCGAGTTGCACGTCCACTACGCCCGTGGGCTGCGAGAAGGTCTTCATGTCGCTGTACTGCGGCAGCAAGGAAGCCTTCTTCATGAACTCGGTCCAGATGGGCGCAGCCGTCATTGCGCCGCTCAGCCGCAAGTCGCTATAGTCGTCGTAACCCACCCACACGATACATAACAAATTGGATGTGTATCCCGCGAACCAGCCATCGTGGGAGCTGCCTGTCTTACCTGCAGCCGGCAGAGTGAAGCCGCGTAAGCGGACCGCCGTATACCCCAGCCCGTTGTTGATCACTCCCTCCATCATATTCGTCATGATGTAGGCGATGCGCGGATCAAGCACCTGGCGCTGGTCCGTCTTGAAGTTCGCAATCACATCCCCCTTGGCGTTGCGCACCGAATTCACCAGCAATGGCGAGAGTCGCTCGCCGTTATTCGCAAACGACGTGTACGCACCAGCCATGTCCAGAGGCGTGGCATCGTAGGAACCCAGGGCCATGGCCGGAGTCGGCTTCACCGAAGCGATTCCAGCGGATTTTGCCAGGTCGGCAACCTTGTCATAGCCCACTTCTTCCGCCACTTTCACAGTTGCATTGTTCAGCGACATGGCTAGCGCATATCGCAGAGTTACATCGCCGTGATACTCCTCTTTATAATTGCGTGGCTCGTAAATCTGATCCCCATAAGCGAAGCTGGAGGGCGCATCGGTCACGGTCGAGGCCGGGGTGATAACTGTCTGAGAGCCATCCAGCGCCGTGTTCATTGCGGCCGCGTAAACAAATGGCTTGAAAATGGAGCCGGTAGGCCGTTTGGAGAGCGCGTGGTTCAGTTGGCTGAAGCCGTAATCCCGTCCACCAACCAAAGCCAGCACTGCTCCTGTGTGCGGATCGAGCACCACCAGCGCGACCTGCGCTTGCGGACCCGGCGCCACCGTCGTCTCAATCTTCTTGCCCACCTTCACCCGCTTGGTGCGCATCTTGGTGACCTGCTCATCCACCAATTTGATTCCGGATTCAACCGATTGCGCAGCTGCTTTCTGCAGGTCGGGATCGAGCGTTGTGTAGATACGGTAAGACTCGTCGTTCAGATCATGTTCGCTGAACTTGTTGATCAGCGTGTCTCGGACCATATCCACGAAGTAGGGAGCGTCGCTGGCCTCCACGTTTGGTGGAGCGAGCTTCAGGGGTGCGGCCTTCGCTTTCTCTGCCTGATCGCGAGTAATGGCATGAGTGTCGACCATCGAATCCAGAACCAGGTTGCGCCTCTCCAGCGCGCGGTCCGGATGCCGGTACGGCGAGAGCCGGCTCGGGCCCTGGATGATTCCCGCGAGCAGCGCCGCTTCCGGCAGCGTGATGTCCTTCAGGTCCTTATTGAAATAGGCACGCGAAGCCTCGGCAAATCCGCTGATGGCAAACGAGCCGCGTTGTCCCAGGTTCACCCAGTTCCCGTAGAACTCGAAAATCTGCTGCTTGCTGAACTTCTGTTCCAGCTCTTCGGCGATCAGCATTTCCGTCAATTTTCGGCGAACGGTTTTTTCCGGCGTCAGGAAAAAGCCGCGCGAAAGCTGCATCGTAATGGTCGAACCGCCCTGCTCGTGGCGTTGCCGCATCAGATCGATCCACACCGCTTCGAACATGCGGGTGAAGTTCACGCCGCTGTGCTCGAAAAAGCGCCGATCTTCGATCGCCAATACAGCGTCCACCATCACCTTCGGGATGTCGTTATACTTCACCACTTGGCGTTTCGAACGCTGCTCGGAGTCGAACAACGCCGTCACCAACTGCGGCTCCAGTTCGTAAGCGGAAAGGTCATTGCCTTTGCTGGTGATGCGCTCCACTTGTCCGTCTTGGATTGTGATGTGGGCCTCTTCCGGACTGTGGTAAGACTCCGGGCCCGGCGTGATCTCGATTCCTCCACTCACCAGGCGAAAGCTGCCGAGCGGCGACTGGCCTTCTTTCTCGGAGTATCCAGCGCGCGTCAGGGCTGCGGCAATTTCCTTAGCGCTGGCTTTATCGCCGTCGCGAACTACGCGAGGGATGGCATAAATTTTAGCTGAATTCGTGAACACCGGCGTGCTGAATCGCTGTTGAATGATCCGGTCATACTTGATGTAGAAGTACGAGAAGGACCCGCCTAAGCCTACCGCCGCTACCAGAAACACGATGAGTGCGGCTCGAAGCACAGGGTCGCGAGGTAACCCGCGCCGTGCTTTACCGCCTTTCTCTCCGCCTTTCGGGATCTTAATTTTGATGGCCACTTTTGGACTCGAACGCGCGCCGGAAAAACTCCCTGCTAGTCAGACGGTGCGCCGCACAAAAAGGTTTGAACCGCCTGATTCCCTTTTGTCGGCTAGCGCCTGCCATTCTCGACAACTACGCACTCTCGCTATCTGGTAGGTGTATTGTACCGCCGCAGCGGTGAACAAAAAGAGACCCGCAGTTCATGCGGGTCTCCAAGCTGTTAACAGTCGCAAGCGGCAACGGCAAGAGCCGTCGATCGCCTATTGAGGGTCGGTGACCGCCCAGAAACCCGGGGTCTGCAAAGTCAGGGTGGGGATCGGTTGAGTCAACGCGCCCCCGGCACCCACATCGATAGGCGCCAATTGCGTCACCGTCACATCCGTGCTGGTGTCAAAATAGCTACTGTAAACGAATAGGTAAGCGCCGCTCTGATCGAACGCACCCCAGGAACCGGTGGCTACGCCACTGAAGGGCGACCCCACGTCGGGCGTGAGCGCCCCACTGGTCGAATTGATCTGGTAGCCCTCAATCGGGTTATACGCTGTAATGGTGTCGTTGAAGCTGAAGGAATATAAAGAGGCCCCATTCGTATTCTGCTGAACTGCAATGTTAAACGGGGAGTAAACTGTGGCAAAGGGCGATCCCGTCACGGGAGTGATCGCTCCCGGACTTGCCCCCGACGGCGTAATGGTAAATACGTACAGATGGTCGTCGTCGGCGCCGCTGTAATACGCGGTTTTGCCGCTCGTGCCGATCATGAATTGGCCGGTTGGTTCTCCGACTAACTGCCACATCGCGTACTTGCTGCCCGTGAACGGACTACCCTGGACTGGTGTAAGCACACCGCCCGTACCAATCACGAAAGCTGCAATTTGAGAACCCGTGTGCGTGGTGTAGTCGCCATCAATCGCGTAGAGATATTGTCCCAACCCGTCCGTGGACAGGTTCATGGGAGGAAACGGAACCGAAAACGGAGATCCTGTAACAGCGGTTAAAACTCCTCCGGTTCCAATCGTAAAGACATAGATTTCGCTGTGGCTCGCATCCGAAACGAACAACAGGGTCCCAGCAGGATTGGTCGTCATATTTGCCTGGCCCACTCCCAAAATGTAGTCGGACAGGAATGGCGCCGAGAAGGGACTCCCAGTAATCGCTGTCAAGACCCCACTCGAACTGATGGACCAGCCGTAGATCTGATCAGTGCTTCCGAAGCCAACATAGAGGTACTGTGATTGAGCGATCACCATACCTACCCCGCCGCTGTTTGTTGGAGTCACAGGCGGCAAATAACCATTGCTGGGCGCAATCGTTCCCGCACTTGCGTTGAGAGTGTAGCCGTCGATAGTGCCGCCCTGGTCTACGGCAAAGGCGAAAACCGACGCGGTGCTGCCCCCGCCGCCGCCCCCACCGCCTCCGCCGCCAGTGCTGCTAATCCCTGATCCCGAGGGCGTACACGATCCACCGAACGACGCCTGGCATGTGTAGTTACCTCCGCAATTGACCAGGAACATTGTAGCCAGCGCTGTCAGAAAACTTAGTAGTAAGCGAACTCTTGTCGTCATGAACTGCCTCCGCCTGACCTTCACCGGTCTGCATACTTCCTGGTTGCGAGTCTCAGGAAACAATCGCGAATCTCGTCCGCTCTCGAGCAGTCCCTCCGTGTTCATGCGAGTGCCGGCATTGAAAAACCACATCGGCCCTACCGCGAGAGCGTGAAAAAACCTTGCTTACAATCGCGATAGTAAGTGGAGGGTAACGTGGTGACAACGTTACGAATGTCACTGGCCCTCGAGTGGGCGAATATCGATCAAGGCCAGGGCCTTCACGAGGGCTGGTGAGCATTGGAGGTTCATCCGGCGACAGCTCCAGGTTGGTCTTCAGATCTGCGTTCGATCCAATTTCTCTCCTCGGATCTCTCGGAGAGGGAACGAATCGTCCGAGCCTAATTCAACGAATGCGACGAGGACATTCGCTCAAACTCCGCTTCCCGCTGGACATTTCATCCGCTCGATATTTCCAATCCGGCCGAGCACAAGGTTTGGTGAACCGCAGTGCTCGCACGTAATTCGTAGGCAAAACTTCATCTCCACGACACGCATCAGCACGCTCGTGTGACCATCGGACGTGACCAATCGATTGCATGGTAACCACACATTTCTCTTTACTCCAATATTAGAAGCTGACAACATTCGAATTGAAATTAGCAGAAAGTTACGGGAGGATTTTTCCAGTGAAACGAACCAATATTCTGGCCGCACTGCTGGTTGCCCTATCACTCATCTCGACTGGATGCGGCACTTCGGATTACGTGCAGTCGGTCCAGCTCACCTCTACTGGAGCAAACACCGGAGGCTTTTTTAACCTGTCTGGTCAAGATGGAACTCTTCAGCTACTGGTAAATGAGGTCTACCATAGCGGCAAGACTATTCCCGTCACCAACTCTGTCACGTACACCGTTACCCCGACGGGCTGTCAATCTAGCGGAGACCCGAGTAATCCTTGCGGGACGTCCCCAGTGCCACTGCCCGCCTATGGCCCGACCACCGTTCCCATCGACTCGACCGGCTTGATGACAGCCGTAGCGTCTCTGTGCACCTGGATTGATATTCCTTCCGGTACGCCCCCCGTGCTGCCCACGCCACCACAATACAATTGGCTTTACACTGGGTATTATCAAGTTACAGCCACCTACAACGGCATGGTGTCGCAGCCGGTGGCAATCGGCGTGGGTTCGCTAGCTGGAAACGCTCCCGATGGCTCCTGCGGTCCGAAATAGTCGTAGCCTTTTCCGGGCTCGCGTCTGCTCCCCCGGCAGACCACTAGCCAGTCGACGATGCACCCGCGCCGGGGAACCGTCGGATCGATAATCGCGATCATCATTAGGTAGTAGTTCCGTGGCGGCTATCTTCAAGGGACTTCAGAATCGACGCATGCTGTCCCGTTCACCTTTGCCAAAACAATCCTCAAACGCTCTGCGTACTCATTACAATGCGCACCAACACATCGCTCCACGTTGCTTCCGCTGGCTAATCCAGCATGCCCAACCCAACAACATCGAAAGAATTTCCCCGGTCTCAAACGAATGGCCTCGTGTCACTTAGACAAGACGCTGTCTTATGCATCCATCGATCCGAGAGTCTCCGCAGGTAGGCAAATCACCAAAACCATCCAGGCACAAGCGTTAAAGAGGCGCGAGCCACCAGCAGCCCGTCGCATCCGAATGCGGGATCTTCAAGTGTGAGGAAGGGTTCAACTTTCCAACTGCAAGAGCGGCGAGGTTTTTTAGAACCCTTTGTTTCCGCTGGTTGGATTGAAGTGCATGTCGAAGGAATAACCCGGCAGGCCGATCGTGACCGAGTAATCCGCCGCTACGTAGACTACAGAAATACCAGGGGAAGTGATGCGCTGTACCGTTATCTGTTTCGGTTCGATTGGCAACTCGTGCTCCTTTGCCTTGCGGAGAACATCGTTGCGAACGTCCTCGTCCGTCTTCTGCTGGTTGGCGCTGTCCATCAAGGCGATTGTCTTCAGGTCATCGGAAAAACTGTAGTTCGCCAACATAGGAGGAGCCACCTGGAAGATGCCCACCACCACAGCTGCGATTGCGAGAAAACCCACACATGCTTTAATGATTCCCATAGGCCTGAGTCTGCGCTGCCTCCCAGGCGCAAACTTCAGCCTAGGCTCGCAGCACTCCTTGAAAATGTTCGACTAACGACGTGATCGTAACATCGCGTACCTCGTGAGTCGAGCGCAGAACCACCTCCACAGTACCTTCGGTAACCTTCTTCCCGACATTGATTCTAAAAGGGATGCCGACCAAGTCCGCGTCTTTGAACTTGACACCCGGCCGCTCGTCCCGGTCGTCGAGAATCACGTCAAAGCCCGCGGCCTCCAAACGAGTCGCAATGGCGACAGCAGCCTTCAAAACATTTTCGTCCTTCACGTTAACGGGAGTAATTACAATCTCGAACGGCGCGATTGACGGCGGCAACCAGAATCCATTTTCATCGTTGCTCTGCTCGACGGCGGCCGTAAGAATGCGCTCGATCCCGATGCCGTAGCAACCCATAATCGGCATAACTTCCTTGCCATTTTTGTCGAGCACACGCGCGCCCATCGACTCCGAATAACGGTAGCCGAGTTTAAAGATGTGCCCGATCTCGACTGCGGTATCGATGCGTAGCGGCTCGCCACAGTTGGGGCAGGGCTCGCCGGCCGTGACCCGGCGAAGATCGACGTAGGCCGTTGGCTGGAACGTTTCACCAGGAGTAAGGTTCTTGACGTGGTAGTCCTCTTTGTTCGCGCCTCCGATCAGATTCGCGCGCCCTTCCAGAGCTTTATCGACGAGCAGCACGGGGCGGTCTCCGTCCTTCTTCAAGTCCTTTGCCCAGTCAATACCCAATGGCCCCAAATATCCCGCAGGAGATTTGAATAATGCTTTGATCTCGCTCTCCTCCATAGGACGGGTCGCTGTCGCCACCGTTCCGTTCAGCTTGGCTTCATTCAACTGATGATCGCCGCGCATGAGCACCACTATCGGTCGCGTCTTCGCTTTACCCGTCTTCTCATCTTTCTCTTCCGCCATCAACGCGAGCGTCTTGATCTTGTTCTTCGGCGAGACGCCCAGGAAGCGGGCCACGTCTTCAATCGTCTTCTGTCCCGGAGTATGCACTTCCAGCGGCTTGCCGTCCCCCTCGGGCGCGAGATCGGCAACAGCATCGAGTTTCGAAGTCGCCTTCTCCATATTCGCCGCGTAGTTGCAGCCATCACAGCTCGCAATCTGATCTTCTCCCGCCGGCGTTCGCACCATAAACTCGTGCGATTCCTTCCCACCCATCGCTCCCGAATCCGCCTCCACGACCATGTACTTCAAACCGCAGCGGTCAAAAATGCGGCAGTACGTGTCGTAATGTTTCTTGTAGGAAATATCCAAGCCGCCGGCGTCAATATCGAAGGAGTACGAGTCCTTCATCATGAACTGGCGCACGCGAAGCAGCCCAGACCTCGGACGTGGCTCGTCGCGAAACTTCGGAGCAATCTGGTACCAGATCTGCGGCAATTGCTTGTAGCTGCGCAGCTCTTTGCGCGCAATATCCGTCATTACCTCTTCTTCCGTCATGCCCAAGGCCATGTCGGCGCCTTTGCGGTCCTTCAAGCGAAACAGGTTCTCGCCCATCAACGC
The DNA here is from genome assembly GCA_963782835.1 of uncultured Acidobacteriaceae bacterium. Lineage (GTDB taxonomy): Bacteria > Acidobacteriota > Terriglobia > Terriglobales > Acidobacteriaceae > Sulfotelmatobacter. Next base: position 33,057 of record CAWALR010000021.1, read on the forward strand.
CCAGCGCCCGCTCACCTCCCAAAGCTCGCGCGGATGCAGTGCCGGCAGAAAAAACTCCTGCCCGATCTTGTCCATCTCCTGCCGCACGATGGTCATGATCTTGTTGAATGACCGGTTGCCCAGAAAAAGGTACGAGTAGATTCCCGCCGCCAGCTGCCGAATGTAGCCAGAGCGCACCAGAAACTTGTGGCTGGCGACCTCGGCATCCGCCGGAGCTTCGCGCAATGTAGGAATGAAGAGTTCTGACCATCGATGCATAGGATTTTGTACCGTGTAGCGAGCACAAGCAGCCGCTAATCTCTTGAGAGAATCTGTTATTGTAGCAGCGTTGAAATAATTAACTTGATAGCGTAGCAACGCAGAACTGACATTAAGTTACAATAACGAAGAGACCCATGGCGAAGACTCGCTATCATTACAACATCATGCTACGGCCGGAACCGGAGGGCGGCTACACGGCACTCGTCCCAGCGCTGCCTGGCTGCATCACCTACGGACGCAACTTGAAAGAAGCTCGAGAAATGGCGAAGGACGCGATCTCGGGCTACATCGCCAGCCTTCGGAAACACAACGACCCCGTTCCCACTGACGATGAGACTCTGGTTGCCTCTCTGGACTTTGAGTATTCACGCTGACGTCCGGCTGGTTTTCTCACACTGGCGCACGGTTCGTAAATCTCTCCAGCCACGAGAGTTGCCCAAGTTTTCCACTTCTCTGTGCCGCCTACTGTTACTGCTGGTTTTATAGCTTTTGTTCTTGATATAAGGGAAGAGATGACAAAACTGCCTGCCCTTAAGCCACGCCAAGTCATTCGCTTCCTGGAGCAAAACGGCTTCCTACTCGATCACACGTCCGGTAGTCACTTCATCTTCTACCATCCCACTTCCCGGCGTCGTGCAGTGGTGCCCAGTCATAATCGCGACCTGCCGAAGGGGACGCTGTTGTCCTTGTTAAGAGAGGCGGGATTCACCCGCGAAGAGATGCTCGACTTTCTGGCTGGCAGATAAGTGCGACCATCGTCCGCAAAATGAATTTTCGGCCAGGCACTCGCAGCTCGGTACTATCCCGCCAACTGCCGCAGAATCTCTTTCCCCAGCTTCTGAGCCTCACCGAAAAACTTCTGATACTCGACGAACAGCCGATTCAGTTCCAGCGACTTTTCCGCCGAAAGATGCTTGCGCAGCATCATGTCGCGAACATGCACTGGGTTCGGGAGCGTGGCATCTTCTGTCAACTCTTCCAGCGCCGTCTTAGGATCGTAGTGATACATACCATCTCCTCATCGAATGCTCACACCAACTCGGTGGTCCATAAATCATGCAAGTGGACAATACCCTCAAGGCGCGCATCCGCATCCACCACCATAAGTGAGGTGATCTTCTTTTCTTCCATCAGAGCCAGCGCCGTCGCAGCAAACTCTCCAGCTCCGATCGTCCGCGGGTTCTTCGTCATGCACTCGCCGGCCGTCAGGTCGAGGACGTCTTTGCCCCTGGTCTCCAGCAATCGCCGCAAATCTCCGTCGCTGATGACTCCCACCAGCTTGTCACCTAGCGCTACCGCCGTCACACCTAGCTTCTTCCGCGACATTTCATAGATCACATCCGGCATTTTCGTCTGCGGTGTGACGCAAGGCAATGCGTCCCCTGAGTGCATCAAAGACTCGACCCGCGCAAGTCGCTTTCCTAATTTTCCGCCGGGATGCAAGTTGGCAAAGTCTTCTTCTTTGAATCCACGTTTCTCGCTGAGCGCAACCGCGAGCGCATCGCCCAAAGCCAGCATCGTTGTTGTCGAAGCAGTAGGAGCCAGCCCCAGCGAACAGGCTTCCTCGGCCACCGAGCAATCAAGCGCCACATCAGCGGCCGCCGCCAGGGTCGACACTCGTCCGGATTTATTACAAATCTCGTCCCCCGTCATCGCAATCAGTGGCACTTGCAGCCGCTTGATCGTCGCCAGCAGCGCGAGAATCTCTTCCGTCTCACCGGAAGCCGAGAGCGCCAGCACCACGTCCCCACGTACCACCATGCCCAGATCCCCGTGCAATGCTTCAACCGGATGTAGATACAACGCCGGCGTCCCCGTGGAACTTAGTGTTGCGGCAATTTTGCGAGCGATGAGTCCGCTCTTCCCCATCCCGGTCACGACCACGCGGCCCGCGGAGCGAAACATTAAATCCACGGACTGCTGAAACGCCACCGCCATCAGCCCGCCGATGCGGTCGGCTAGAGCGTGCAACGCCTCCGCCTCAATGCGCACCACGTTCTCTCCAATATTCTTCATGCCATATTCTTCTTGCAATGGAAGCCGAAGCAGGGATGTTAGCACGCCCGTTGCTGCAGCACGGCAGCTAGAAATGGTCGTCGATGCCTTGCGGCCGCGCCGGCTTCTGTCCAAGCACAGCAAGACCCCTGGCTTGAATTGCGCGGTCCCATGGACCCGCCTGCCAGTTGTCCCGCATTTTTTCCGGATGCTTCCAGGGTGGAATCGAAAGCATCAGGTTCTGTCCCGTTGAGTGGACGTAGGGCTCGTACATCGACCGCAATCGATCCAGCTTCTGGCGAGCCTCATCGCTCGTCCGCAGTTTCAATCCCGCCACAGACAGAGCCTCCCGCAGCGAATCGTAGGTCTCGCCGGTCAAACGGTCCGGCGATTGCGGGTCGTAGTGCGCATTCACCACCTGCGCCAGATCCACAGCCGCGTGGCGCGCCATCGCGAACGTCAGTCTCGCTTGTCCCGGATGCACTCCTTCAATTCCGGTGAGCACCAGGGAAGTCACGTCGAGCATCGTGGTCAGTGCTCCCAGCCAGGATTGATTACTATGCTGCGATCGAAAAAAACTAAGCACTGGATAAGAGATGTGACTCTCCAGCAACTCAGCCGACCACCGTTCCCAATCGCGCAGCACTGCGTCCAGCACTGCCTGTTCAATCGCCGGATTGTCCGAACTCCCTGCCAGCCGCACCAATAGCTCGACTGCAGAAGGCGGCGATCCTGCCCGCGCATCCAGCATTGAAATTTGAATCTCCCGCCGGGAAAATGACGAGTACACCACGGGGATGTATCCAATCACCAAGCCGAGAAATGCGAACCCCATGCCCGCTTCCAGCACAGACACTGCGCGGGAAGCCTCCGTCGTCGGCAGAATGTCCCCGTAGCCGAGTGTAAAAAAGGTCTGTCCGCTTTGGTAGACAATCCTGCCAAACGTGATCGGCTCGTTCCCCAACTGTTCGTGGCCGCCTAAACCGTATTGCACCAGCGCAAAGCCAAAAATCAGCATCGTAGCCCAGAATGCGAGCAGGAGAATCAGTGATAGCGGGCCGAAGTATCCGAGAAAACTCTGCTGCCGCGACGGCGTCTTGATGTGATCGGCAACCTTCTTCCACGGAATCCACGTGCGCCGGTAAAACCACGCCGTCAGCTTGAAATGCCGCGTCACTCGCCGCGGCAGTACGACGGTCTCGAACGCATCCAGAAATACTACCCAGAGAATCACAAGACCGAAGATGATGGCGCTGATGTGGCCGTGAGCAGTCATGCTAGATTCCGAGTGCAATTTTGATGCGCTGGAAGGTTAACAGATTCGCGAAGACATGCCACGAGATCGTATGAATGAATGGGTCGCCGAAGCCCGGTAGCCCCTACTGAGGTTTGGGCTGCGCCGGGGGAGCCTGTGCTGGCGTCGCAGTTCCCGGAGCCGCCGTTGCCGGCTTTTTCGGCGCTGGCTTCTTTTTGACGACCGGCTTCTTGGGAGGCTCGTTGTCATCGACCACAGTCTTCTTCGGGGGAGCCGCGGGAATCGCGGCCTGCGCCGTCTTCAGGTCTGCGCGCAAGCGCACGATTTCCTGCTCTTTCGACGCAGCCAGGTTATTCATACGGTCTGCCATCTGCTTCCGCGTTCCCTCAAAGCCGTTCAGATCGTTGGATAAAGCCTGAAAATCATCTTTCGGCCCGAATGCTCCCACCGATTCCACCACTCCGCTCATCACATCGTAGAGGGCGTCAAGATTGCGGTAGAGTTTGAAGGTTGCCGGCATGTCTTCCGGCGAATTGCGCAACTGCCCGATCATCTCCGGCAACGCACTCTGCAGATTTCTTTGGATGGAGTCGACATCGCCCAGCGTCTGCTTCTTCGTTGAGGAGTCCGTCTTCCAGCGTTCAATTCGCAGCTTCGCGAGATCAGCCTGAGTCGTCTTCGAAGTCGCGTCCAACTGCTCCAGCAACCCGTTAAGCTGCGTCACCGATGCATAGGAGACCGGCCCACCCTGCAGTGAGGGTGGCGTGCTTCCCTGTACCGAATATTGAGGGACGGCTTGAGCCGTTGCCTGCGTCGCTGGAGGTTGACCGAAACCTGCCGTACTCCACAGCAGAAACAGCCCGAAAGTAGGAGAGAAGAGTTTGACGTTCATGGATTGTTGAAAGCAGCGGACGCGACACGTGGATCAGAATATCGACAAGGCGAGGATACTACAAACTGCGCGCTCTGTTGAACTTCCTCATCGGACCCGTCGCCACTTACAATCTGTTCATGGAACGCAAAATCTTCTGGATGGTCTTCATGGTGCTCGGCCTGCTTGCAGACTTCCTGCTTCCGATCTGGTGGGGCCTTGCCGCAACCATTCCGATCGCGTTCATCGCATGGTGGGTCGCCTACCGCAGCGATTGGTTTTAACCCCAAAAATCTTTTTAGGTGCCCGTCTGCGTCATTGTGAAGGAGCCGCTCGTAGTCACGCAAGTGCTGCCGCTCCCAGGAACCAGCGCCCAATTCCCAATGATGGAGGTCCCGCTGAGGACGTAGTTATTATTGGGATTTACTGTTCCCGTGACTGACGTACTGGTGAGGGTGATAACGTCGCCCGCTGGGGAGGTTATGGTAAGGGAAAGTGAACCGCTCACCTGGTCGGCCGAGTTGTAGGTCGTGGTCAGTGTTCCGGCAGGAGTGATGGCATTCGAGGGAAGATTGCCGTAGCAAGTATCCACATTGAGGAATTCAAAAGTTCCGGCTGAAGGGTTTAGTACGCCACCGCTGGAAACCGTGAACTGAGTGTTAAAGCTAAATCCCGACGACGTGCCTGTCCCACCTGACATTACCGACTGCCATACGCTGCCGGATGGCGCCTCCACGGCTTTCGAATTGCCGCAACCGTTGATCATAACGGCGAGCAGCAGCGCCAGCAGGATTGCAACTTGCTTCATGAATTTTCCTTGAGCCTTGGAGTTGTACGTAGAATTCTACCGCAAAACTACAGAGATGCGCCTTGGTCGGTCAATGGATGTAAGGGCTGAAACTTCGCCGCCTGCCTTTTCCAGCTTGCGCTAGACTCGTCCGTTACGCCAGAATGGCTGGCCCGCGGAGATAACACTCGTATGTATTTGCAGCCCGTCGTCCGATGCAAGAATCCGGGTTGCCCCATGCCCGCAGCCGCTCGCATCCGTCTCCCCTACCCCAACCCACCCGCAGCCGGCGAAACCCTTCCTGACTGGCCGCAGGAGAGCTGGCAGCTCAGATTGATTTGTCGCGAGTGCGACCACTGGCACATCTACGACAAGAGAGGTGTTGAATGGGCGCCTTACACCCGTCCGCTGGCCGAGGAGACCCGGGTCGATTTCCTGTGCACCGAACTGGAATGCGGCGAACCAGGATGCGGCTCTCGCACGCGATGGCACGTCCTCGACAATAGCCAGATGTCAGAGACCGAAACGCTGGAGTTCGTCCTGCGCGCCGACCCAGTTGTCGTCTGCGAAAACGGTCATCCATTTTCTATCTCAGGAACTGCCTCCAGTTCCGTGCACAAGGCGGATTCGGTATAGCCACAGCGGCAACGTACAATCACGCTCCCCGTTTCCCCTTCAACTCCGCCAGCAGTTGCTCAATGCGATCTTCTTTCTCCAGAGCGGCCAGCCGGTCTTCCATGTTGTCTCCGGCAATTTCCGCCTTGGCCTGACCCAGCGCCTCGGAGTGCGCCACTTTCCGCTTCATGCGGTCGAAGGCGGCGGCTTTCGAACCATCGCCTATCGCCAGGCGCGCGTCACTGGCTTTGCCCACGGCGCGAGCTCGCCGATGCTGCGCGATCAGCAGATCGGCCTTGGCTTGCGCCTCGGTCAACTTCTGCTCGAGTTGCCGCAGCGCGGATTTCAAATTGTCTACCTGCGCCTTCTGGTCGGCCACTTGCTGCGCAAAACTCTCGCTCATCTCGCGATAACTTTCCACCCTCTGCAGCGAGGCGCGCGCCAAATCGTCCTGCTTCTTATCGACGGACAGTTCGGCCTTGCGCATCCACTCCGCCACTTTCTCTTCGTTCTCTTTCTGTTTTTTCTCCAGCAGGTGCTGATCCGCGATCGCAATCGCGACCTGCGTCTTCACCTGCAGCAGCTGGTTCTGCATGTCGAGAATCACCTGCTTGATCATTTTCTCCGGCTCCTCGGCCTTATCGATCAGGTCATTGAGGTTGGCTCGGACTAATGTGGAAACACGCTCTAGTAATGCCATGGTGGACTCCTTTTTCTTCAAGCTTCTAGCTTCCAGCTCCTAGCTCTTGATTTCGTTTTTCTGCTTCGCAGTGGGCGCATGTCGTGCGTCGCAACGTGCTGCCAATGGCCATGCCAATCGCTACCCCAAGCCCAAGCCAGATCGCGATGTGTCCGGCCATCACTCCGAGGGCGACGCCTAGCGCTGCGCCCAACGCGATTCCTAACCCCATTCCTTTGGATTTTCGGTTCATAATCTCAACTCCGATTTCTTCCGCCTCGACAGAGCAGGCTCCCGAGAGCCTGCCCTGCACGAGTCATTGAGACCCTTACTTCGTTACGTCAACTACCGGCGGTTTCGGTGTCTTGTCCCCGAGCTGACGCACCTTGCCCAGCAACTCCGAGAGCGGCATGCCCGAAAGCGTCTCGAACAACGCCGGCACCTGCGCCGCCATCTTGGCGATGTCGCCGGTAACTTTGTTCATTCCGGAGGCATCGCCATTGCCGGTAGAAACGATGGTGATCTTGTCGACGTTCGCCAGCGGACTGGCCAGCGCCTTCACCACCTCCGGCATGCAGGTAAATAGCCGGTCGATCACGGCGGCCTGGTTGTATTCCTGATACGCCTCGGCTTTCACGTTCATTGCCTTGGCCTCGGATTCGCCTTTCTTGAAAATAATTTCCGCCTCGGCCTCGCCTTGCGCACGTATCGACGACGCATGTCCTTCGGCTTCCGCGATCAGACGCTGCTTCTCGGCTGCGGCCAGTGTTTCGATCCGCTGCCGCTCAATCTCCGCTCCCTTCAACACAGTCGCGATCAATTCTTTTTCGCGGCGATTGATTTCCGCCTCCTGTACCTTGACCTGCTGCTCTTTCTCGATCTGCTGCACCTTCACCTGCTCGGCGATCACCTGCTGTTGCATGATGTTGGTCTGGATGTCATACGCCTTGTCGGCCTGCGCCTGCTGGCGTTTGGTGACTTCCAGGAATTGCGCCTTCTTCACTTCCAGATCGCGCTGCGATTCCGCCTGCTTGGCCAACGACAATGTCTCCGCCAGCACGCGCTCCTGATCCGCTTGCGCCTTGGCCACGGCCGATTCCCGCTGCGCCAGCGCACGCTTGATCGCCGTATCGCGGTCAGCTTCCGCGGTAGCAACGTCGGCGTCACGCTTGATGCGCGCCACATCCGGTTTGCCCATGTTAGTGATGTATTCGTTCTTGTCGCGGACTTCCTTGATGGTGAACGAAATTACCTCGAGCCCCATCTTGTTCATGTCCTCGGCGCACGTGCCGCGCATGCGGTCGGAAACCATCTCCGGCTGCTTCACGATCTCCTCCACCGTGAGTTGCCCGATGATGCCGCGCAGATGGCCTTCCATCACCAACCGGATCAGCGCTTCGCGTTCCTGATCGCTCTTGGTGAGAAACTGCTCGGCCGCCGTCAGCACAGATTCACGATCGGACTTCACTTTGATCTGCGCGACAGCTTCCACCGTCACCGCGACGCCTTGCTTCGTGTACAGGTCCTGCTGCGGCGCCACATCGAACGACATCAGCTCCAGCGACAGGTCCTTGCACACTTGCACCATGGGAAGCACCAGCGTGCCGTGCCCCTGCACCACGCGCGTCCCGCCCAGGCCATACACGATGAGTGCCTCGTGCGGCCCCGCTTTGCGATATAACCTGGCCATTCCGCTCATCAGGAACAGAAGAACCATCACTCCCAGCCCGGCGAAGATCCAAATCTCAACCATGCGTGACATCTCGAACATAACGCCTCCTGTTACAAATGCAGTTGAAGAACCGTTGAATTCGTCGACCGTTATCCTCGGGGAAGTTGCCAGCCTGCTGTATGCGGCGTCTGCGCTCCGCTGTGCAGGTTGTACTCCACGATCGAGTTGCTTCCGTACCAGCAGAAACCTAGGGCTACGTAGAAGGCGATCAGCACTGGCCATGAAGACCTTGGATTCAGCGCCTGCACGATATACGACGCGGCAGTACAGAGAACCAGCATGAAAGTAATGACGCCGAGAGCAAAGAGCAGCGAGCCTACTTTTGAGGTAAAACCGTTCGGTCGCCAGGTAGCGTCGAAGTGCACTGCCATGCTCATAGGCAATTGATTCCAGGCGCGCCAGTAGTTCAGCGCCGTGGTCGGCAAAGCCAACCACGCCAGCCAAATCGCCGTTTTGTACCAATCTCGATTCATAGCGTCTCCACGGCTCTCCTTAACGA
>CAWALR010000022.1:0-48096 GCA_963782835.1 uncultured Acidobacteriaceae bacterium
CCTGATGTAGGCCGGGTGATTACGCAGTTGGGCTCCGCGGGCTTCGTAATCCGCGAGTCGCGTCGTCCCGGCTACGCAAGTGAGTTCCACGCTATTTCCGAGTGGAGAGTCAAGAGGTGTCGGGTTTGATGACGTCCGAAGTAAGGCGACGCCAATCGGCCACCACACCTCAAGCACTGTCCCATTAGTGTCCCCAAAGACTACATAAGGTGACTTCGTATTGTCTAGCGTGTTGGATCGTCGTTGAAAAGAAATGAGGTTAGGGTGGAGTTGTTCGCCTTCGCGAATTCGTAATCGGCAGGTCAGCGGTTCAAGTCCGCTCGTCGGATCCAATCAGTGAATCCTAGCCTCTTAGCAAATATTACTTTACGGATTCGGGCATTGCACCATCGCACCCGATGTCCGACTTAGTGTCCGATTAGTGTCCTCAAAATCGTCCACGAACTACCCACTTGTGAGTGCGTGACCTCCGGGCACACCCATGGTGCATTGTAAGCGGGAAATAGGGCGAATGGCTGCCTTCAGTAGCCCGCCAGACTGATCGCCGTCATCTGGATCTTGTATTTGACCAGTGCGTTCCAATCTCCAGCCCCAAACAGCAGTCAACCTCCGAAAGCGCCCGTACTGAGGCATTGATTTGGGATGCCAACTTTACAAGTGACTGGGAAAGGGCGCTGCCCCCGCTAGTTCCGCCAACGCAGGCCAGTGCCTCGGATGCGGCCGTCGTCTTCCCGTACGAATTTCGGATGCATAAGGAGTTGAGACTCCGATAGATAGATAAATCGAATCGGAGAACCAAGATTTCCCGCACGTCAGATTAGACACTTAAGTGGCAAGACGGTAGCACAGATCCACCTGCAGGGACAATATCTACGGATGATGTTGGACGCAGTTGCGACTACTGAACGTTATGACCGGTGAACGAAGTGCGGCACCTACCCGGATCAGGCGATCAATGTACCAGTGTGACCTCTGCACGATTGCGGAGGATAGAGCGGCCCGTTCCGAAAATCAGGTTTTTCACGAGTTGCTGCGTAATGGTGGAAGCTCCGCGAGTGCGATCGCCTTCCAAATCGTCTTCAAGTGCAGCCGGCGTTGGAGCCGCCGTCCAGTTTACGGATCGCCTTGTTTCTAAAGGACTTTTTTTGTTTCATCTTTTGGGGGCCAGACTTTCACCTTTTGGACCCCAGCTTTCATCATTTGCGCAAACTCACACCGCGAAACGGTCTAAGGTGCCTTCGCCACCATCTTTCCCGCGTCATCCTTTTCGACAAAGGCCCAAGGTATTTTTGCGTCGTGGGTGAAGACCGTCAACCACTTCTCTGGAAGCGCCTTCGCGTAGTACTGCTTTTTGCTCTCGATGGTTTGCAGAGGGTATAGATCAAAGGCCATGCCCCAGGTGATGTCGATGTGTTCGGAGGTTGGAATGAGGTCGGAAGTGTAGCAGGCCACCTCAGGGGCTGAAGCCCTCGAGCTTTCGGCTGTCAACGGCACGACTGAAGTCGTGCCCTTCCCATCCGTGCCCTTGCCAAAACGTCCGTTCACAATCACGGCTTGCATGTGCGCGGTGTGGCCGGGGAAAGTTTTCACGGAGATGCCGGGGACGATTTCTTCGTCGCCTTTGAGCAGGGTCATCTGGCCGCTGGCGACGAGCGGGTCGTAATTGTCGGGGAGGTAGCTGATGGAGTCGCGCTCGCTGGGTTTACGGGCGTATTGCCACTCGCCTTCGGGGGCGTAATATTTCGCGCGCGGAAATGTTGGGACAATCTTGCCGTCCTTATCGCGCACCGTGTTCCAGCCGCAGTGGTCGAAATGCAGGTGGGTGTTGATGACGATGTCGATGTCCTCGGGCGCGATTCCGGCAGCGGTGAGATTTGCAAGCAACTGCGCGGGCTGGCCGTAGAACTTGATCATGCGTTCGGAGAGTTTATTGCCCATGCCGGTCTCGACCAGGACTGTTTGCTTGCCAGTGCGGATGAGGAGAGAGTTGAGTCCCGCCTGCACGTAGTTTCTTTCGTCGGCCACGGCTTTGCGCGACCACATAATCTTGGGAATCACTCCGAAAAACGCGCCGCCATCGAGCGGATAGGTGCCGTCGGAGAAAATGCTGAGTTCGAAATCGCCGAGAGTAAGGCTGGGCATGCGATTAGTGTGCCACAGACGGAAGACCGAGGCTGCGTCTACCGTCTCTCTGCGAAACTGCGATACTCTCATTGGTATGGAGCGCCCGGCCAGTGTCACGGTGATCGCAGCGTTGTTTTTCCTGGTCGCGGCATATCTGGTCACGATCGGCATCGTGGAGTTCGTGGCGCCGGGCACGCTTTCCATGGCACGAGCGGCGGGGATCACTTACGGGAGAGAACTCGACGGACCCCAAACGGCCATATCGATCGGCGCAGGATGGGCGCTGGTCGGCTGGGGACTCTATCGGCTGCACAATTGGGCACGCTGGTGCGCGGTAGTGCTGATGGTGCTCGGAGTTGCGGGATCGGTGCCTGCGGTTTCCGCGGCGGCGAGGGATCTGACCTGGCGTTTTTTCTTTTACGGAGCGCAAATCATGCTGCGAGTAGTGATCGCTTGGTACCTGGTCGCGTCGCCTGAACTGATCGAGGCCTTCACGCGAAAGTAGAGCGACGAAGGCGACGTTTATCGTTTCGCCTTCGCCAGTTCCTTTTCGCCGACGCGATGGCTGACCTCGAACTTCATCTTGCCGGCTTTCTTGTCAGCATCGACCACGATGTGGTCGCCGTGCAGGATTTCTCCGTCGAGAATCTTCAGCGCCAGCGGATCCTGTACTAGCTTTTGAATGGCACGCTTCAGCGGACGCGCACCGAAGTTGGCGTCGTAGCCTTGCGTAAACAGCAATTCTTTTGCGGCATCCGTGAGTTCGATCGAAATCTTGCGGTCAGCGAGTAGACGACGCACATCTTCGAGGCGCAGCTCGACGATCTTGACCAACTGCTCCTTTCCGAGCGGGCGGAAGACGATGATGTCGTCGACGCGGTTGAGGAACTCGGGGCGGAAGTGGCCGTGCAACGCGTTCATCACCTGTTCGCTGGCCTTCTCAAAATCTTCGGGCGTGCGCAGGTTTTCGGCTTGCAAGTAACTCGAGCCGAGATTTGAAGTCATGATGATGATCGTGTTCTTGAAGTCGACCACGCGGCCCTTGCCGTCGGTGAGGCGGCCATCGTCCATGATCTGCAGCATGATATTGAAGACATCAGGATGGGCCTTCTCTATTTCGTCAAACAGCACGACGGCGTAGGGCCGGCGGCGAACTTGTTCGGTGAGTTGACCGCCTTCATCGTAACCGACGTAGCCGGGAGGGGCGCCGATCAGGCGCGAGACCGAATGCTTCTCCATGTATTCAGACATGTCGATGCGGAGCAGGGCGCGTTCGTCGTCAAACAAGAATTCCGCGAGGGCGCGAGCCAGTTCGGTTTTGCCAACGCCGGTGGGGCCGAGAAAAATGAACGAACCGATGGGGCGCTTGGGATCGCTGAGCCCGGCGCGCGAGCGGCGGATAGCATTGGCAACGCGCTCCAAAGCTTGATCCTGGCCAACGACGCGCTGGCGCAGGCGCTCTTCCATGGTGACCAGCTTTTTCACTTCGCCTTCGAGCATCTTCGAGACCGGGATGCCGGTCCATTTGGAGACGATGCGGGCGATGTCTTCTTCGTCGACTTCTTCTTTGAGCATGCGCGGCGCGCCGGATTTGCCGTCTGACGTTTTTCCGTCAATGCGAGCGGTCAGCTGAGTTAATTCTTCTTCTGCCTGGCGCAGGAGGCCATAGCGAATTTCAGCGACGCGCTGCAGGTTGCCTTTGCGCTCTTCGGTTTGCTCTTCGATCTTGAGCTTCTCGATTTTTTCCTTCAGCTCGCGGGAGCGGGCGATCAGATCTTTTTCTTTTTTCCAGTTGGCCTTGAGGGCGTTGGATTTCTCGCGGATTCCGGCGAGTTCTTTTTCGATGACCGCGAGACGTTCGCGCGAGTTGGCATCGTCTTCTTTTTTCAGGGCCTGTTTCTCGATTTCGAGTTGCGTGGCGCGGCGCTCGAGCTGATCGATGTCAGTGGGAAGCGAATCGATCTGGATGCGGATGGAGGCGGCGGCTTCGTCGACGAGGTCGATGGCTTTGTCGGGCAGGAAGCGGTCGGAGATGTAACGATGCGACAGCGTAGCCGCGGCGACGATGGCGGAATCCTTGATGCGGACGCCGTGATGCACCTCGTACTTTTCTTTAAGGCCGCGAAGGATGGCGATGGTGTCTTCGACGTTGGGCTCGCCGACGAAAACAATCTGGAAGCGGCGCTCGAGGGCAGCGTCTTTTTCGATGTACTTGCGGTACTCGTTGAGCGTGGTGGCTCCAATGGCCCGCAGTTCACCTCGAGCCAGCGCGGGCTTGAGCATGTTGGAGGCGTCGATGGCGCCTTCGGCGGCTCCAGCACCGACGAGAGTGTGCAGCTCATCGATGAAGAGAATGACCTGGCCGGAGGAATCCTCGATTTCTTTCAGAACGGCTTTGAGGCGGTCTTCGAATTCGCCGCGGTACTTTGCGCCGGCCAGCATGGCGCCGAGATCGAGCGCGACCACGCGCTTGTTCTTGAGGACCTCGGGAACGTCGCCCGAGATGATGCGCTGGGCGAGGCCTTCGACGATAGCGGTCTTGCCCACGCCGGGTTCGCCGATGAGCACGGGATTATTCTTCGTGCGGCGGGAGAGAACCTGAACCACGCGGCGGATTTCTTCGTCGCGGCCGATGACGGGATCGAGTTTGCCGCGGCGGGCCTGCTCGGTGAGGTCGCGAGCGTAGCGCTCGAGAGCCTGATACTTGGCTTCGGGATTCTGGTCGGTCACTTTTTGCGAGCCGCGGACGGCGGTCAAAGCTTTAAGAATCGCGTCATAAGTCGCGCCGTGGCGGGCGAGGATCTGCTGCGCCGCGTCCTGCTTGAGATGCGTGATGGCCAGCAGCAGGTGCTCGGTGGAAACGTACTCGTCCTTGAAGTTGGAGGCTTCTTTGAAGGCTTGCTCGAGCAGCTTGTTGGCGGCGTTGGAGAGAGTGGCCTGGGCAGCTTCTCCGGAAACCTTGGGAAGCTTTTCGATGTCGCGATAGAGATCGCTGAGAACGGCTTGCGGGCCGATGCCGATTTTTTCAAGCACCGGCGGAACGATGCCTTCTTTGTCTTCCAGTAAGGCCGCGAGCAAATGAATCGGCAGCAACTCGGGATTGCCGTGTTCGGAGGCGAGGTTGTTCGCTCGCTGGACGGCTTCCTGCGCTTTTACAGTGAATTTGTCCCAACGGATTGCCATGATCAAAATCCTCTACTTTGCTTCTGTAATTCTCAACGAAGTGAAGGACCTACGCAAATATTGCGACAACAGGAATACAGAGGTCGTTCGCTTGGCTCAGGATGACGAGAATTATTTAGCTTCAAAAAACGAAGGAGGCGGTCAGCTTCGCCGCCTCCCATTTTAGACTCGGCATCCCTCGGCGGCTAAAGCCGCGTCGTAACCGGCGCCAGGGCGGCACGACTGAAGTCGTGCCCTTCCCGTTCGTGCCTCTTCAAACCGATTACGCGGCTTTGCTTGGGCCCTTGGCCTCGAGCGTCTTCTCTCCAGCCTTATCGGTGCCGATGTTGACCTTAATCTGCTTGGGCTTGGCTTCGGCCTTTTTGGGCAGAGAGATCTTCAATACGCCCTTGTCGTAGGTTGCCGAGACTTTTTCGGAATCCACGGTGGTGGGCAGAGTGAAGGTACGGGTGAAGCTGCCGTACTGGCGCTCCACACGGCGATAATTTTCTTCCTTCTCTTCCTTCTCGATCTTGCGCTCGCCGTGCACGGTGAGAGTGTTGTTTTCCAGGCGAACGTCGATGTCCTTCTCGTCGATTCCGGGCACTTCGATCTTGAGAGTCACATTGTGCTCGTCTTCGTAGACGTCGACGGCTGGGGCAAAGCTGGATGTGGTGAGGGACTCATCCCGGCCACCTTCGCTGTAGGACTCGCGGAACAACCGGTTCATGCGGTCCTGAAGAGTGGAAAACTCACGGAAAGGTTCCCAACGGGTTAATACGGTCATGGTAAATCCTCCTTCATAAATCGTGGGCTTGGAATTTGGTGAGAAGCCCATCTACTCACAGTGACGGGCTTCAGTCACTACATTCGATGCTGTAATCAGCATGAAGGAAGCATAAAATATGAGTGCGTTACTGTCAAGTTTAATATAGATTTTATTTTCTTTATGTTACATAAGCGATTACGCACTTCAGATAGGCAGTTTCCGGGACATTCAGGAGAATTGGATGGTCCTGGGACTGTCCTCGAACCTCCAGGAGGCGCAGCATCCTGTGGGCGTCGCGGGCAGCGCCGGCGAGCATCTCAAGGAAATCAGTTTGGCTGATGTGGTAGGAACAAGAGCAGGTGACGAGGATTCCGCCGGGGCGAAGCATTTTGAGGGCGCGGAGGTTGAGTTCCTTGTAGCCGCGCAGGGCAGCATCGAGGTCGCGCTTCGACTTGGCGAAGGCGGGCGGATCGAGAACGATGGTGTCATAGCGCTGGCCGGAGGTGGAATAGTCCTTGAGCAAGTCGAAGGCGTTGGCTTCGATCCATTCGATCTCCTTGTCGCGGAACTGGGCCTGGTTGAGCGCGGCATTCTGATCGGCGACTTCGAGCGCGGGACGGGAGCTATCGACGCCGGTGACGTGAGAACAGCGCGCGGCGAGATGGAGGGCGAAGCCGCCCTGGTAGCAAAAAACATCGAGAGCGTCGCCATGGGCGTGTTGGGCGGCGGCAGCATAGTTCTCGCGCTGGTCGAGGAATGCTCCGGTTTTTTGGCCCTCGAGGGCGTCAAAATGAAACTGGATTTGGTTCATGGTGAAGACGGTTGAAGTTTTTTCGCCGCTCAGCAGACCGGAAGGGCGTGGTGGTAGTTCTTCGAGCTGTCGGACTCGCGGGTCTACGCGTTCGATGATGGAAGCCGGATGAAGGCGTTCGGTCAACTCGGAAAGCATAGTGCCGCGGACGTTCTCCGCATCCATGGCTTGGGTAAGAATCTGCAGAGAGAGAATGTCGTTGTAGCGATCGACAATAAGGCCAGGAAGGAAATCGGCCTCGCTGAAGATGACGCGATATGCTTTCGCGTTGCGGACAAGCGGCTCGCGGTAGGCGATGGCATCGGCGACGCGCTGCCGCAGCAGGGACGAAAAATCAGCGACAGGATCGCGGGAAATCAGGCGAATGGCAATCTGTGAGGAGGTGGAGTAGAGCGCGCTGCCGAGAATCTGGCCGCGATGATCGGTGACGGTGACGAGGGAGCCGGGAGGGATGCCGTTTGCCGTGACGATATCGGAGCGATAAACCCATACGTGGCCATCTTTCAGGCGAGTGGCGCCGCGGGGAGAAACTTTGACGGTGGGGATGCCTGGACCGCCGGTCATCTTGGGCATCCAGCAATCTTAAACTCTAGTGTTAGCTGGCGGCTTGTTCGGTGGGAGTGGCGGCGGGCATTCCAGACTTGGCAGAGGAGCGTGTGCTCATTTCGTAGCGGGCGGCTTCCAGGTCGGTGTGCAGGGAATCGAGTGCGGTCATGGGCATCTCCGTGCCCCACTCCTCGATCTCGGCATCGGGCCAGCTGCCGTTGAGGCGGATGGCTCCGGTGATGTCCTCGGGGAAGGCATGGCGGTAATCGCCCTCGCGAATGAGGATGTCGCCAAGAAGGCGTCCGGTGCCCATATCAAAGACCCGGCGGCTGGCTTGGCCACCGGCGTTGTTGAGGCAGAGAAAAACTTCGCCGGCATCGGCGTATTCCTGGCGGTAGTACCAAGCCTGAGGCGCGTCGATTTTGGGATGATGGCGGCGCGAACGTTTATGTTCGGGCTCGAGCGCCTGCATTTCATTGGCGGGATTGAAGTACAGAATGCGCTGGCAGGAATCGCAGACCACTGTCTGCTGGCCGGTGCGAACGTCGTTGTAGGTCTGCGGCCGCAGCATGACTTGGCAGGCCATGCATTTATGATCGCGAACTTCGGAGATGCCACTGCCGCGGAATTTGGAGACGCGCTCGTAGTGGCGTAGCAGATCTTCGTTGACGCCGGCCCGCATCTGGTCTCGCTTGCCGCGCCACTCGGCGAGCTGTTTCTGGTCCTCGGCGGTGCGCTGGCGAGCTTCCTCTTTTTCTTTTTCGATCTCGGCGGTCTCGGCTTTCAACTCGGCCTGCGCGGCTTTGACTTCTTTATCGCGGGTGTCGGCATTTACCATCAACTCGAGAATCTTGTCTTCGTTCTCAGCGATTTCTTTTTCCGCAAACTGGATTTCCTGCAACAAGGCTTTATATTGCTCGTTGGTTTTCACCGCGAGGGACTGGTCGCGGTATTTGGAAATCTTGCCGCGGAGGTCGGTGATGGCGGTTTCGTACTTGCGGCGACCAGCTTCATCGGCTTTGACGGCGGCCTGCGCTTTTTCCAGTTGAAGTTTGGTATCGGCGAGCTTGTGTTCGATGGTGGCGACACGCTTGGGCAGTTCTGCGATTTCGTCCTGCAAGCGGCGGATTTCCTTATCCGCATCTTGCAGGTGCAACAGGTTTTCTATTTCTGGAAGCATCCCGAAAGGACTCAGTCTTGATTCTAGCACGCGGAAACGCGGCTTCCGCATGGTAGGCGTGGCCACAGGCGCATGGGAGGGCATTTCGGTGTAAACTCTTTCGTTCTGCAGTGCTCTCACTTCCAGTTCCTGGGGTCTTAATTGTGAAGAATTTTCTCCCTCTTGTTCTGATAGGCGCTGCCCTGTCTCTGACACCGTGCCTGGAGACGTTGCTTTGGGCGCAATCTTCGCCACCAGTAAAGCCGTTGACCATTGAGGCGATTTTCGCTCCAGGAGGGCTGACGGGGCGATCTCCAGAGACTTTGGAGTGGAGTCCGGACGGATCCAAGCTGTCTTTTTTGCAGTTCGACGATCAAGGTGAGCACTCCGAGCTTTGGTATGTGGACGTGGCGACCGGGGAGAAAAAGATTCTGGTCAGCGCGGCCAAATTGGCCTCGCTCGCGCCCGACTACAACAAGGTGAAGGATGAGCGCGAAAGGGAGCGGCTGACTCGGTATCACGTGGCGCCCTACTTGTGGGCTCCGGACTCGAAGCACCTGATTTTCGATTCGCAAGGGCAGCTCTGGTTGTACGATCTCGCGACCAGTACGGCTGTGCAGTTTACTTCGGCACCCGATCCCAACATCGATCCCAAATTTTCTCCTGATGGCACCCATGTTTCCTACGTGCGCAAGCACAACCTTTATGTACAACCGGTCACCGGAAAGGAAGAGAAGCAGCTTACTAAAGATACGAAGGACGATCTGTTCAATGGCGATATCGATTGGGTGTATGCGGAAGAGTTAGCGGTGAGAAGCAATTATTTCTGGTCGCCGGACAGCAAAGAGATCGTCTTCCTGCACATGGACGAAACCAATGTGCCCACCTATCCAATCGCGAACTTGATTCCGACGCATCCGACGGTAGACAACGAAAAATATCCCAAGGTCGGGGATCCGAATCCCGTGGTGAAACTCGGGGTGGTGGATGCGGACAAAGGGAAGGTGCGCTGGATTTCGTTGACGGACGATCCGGAGGCTTATATTCCGCGCTTTGGCTGGGTGCGCGATGGCGTGGTCTGGGTGGAGGTTTTGAATCGTAATCAGGACAAAATGGATTTGTATTTCGTAGATGCGAAATCGGGGAAACCGACCAAGGTGCTCACCGAGACCAGCCCGAAGGCATGGATCAATGTGAACGACGACTTCCGCGTGTTGAAGTCGGGCGATCGATTTTTGTGGTCCAGTTGGCGCGATGGGCACACGCATTTGTATCTATACAGTTTTGACAAAGAGAACCCACTTGCTGGCGAGGCGAAGCTGGAGCACCAAATCACGCAGGGTGATTTTGAAGTGCTGGGAGTAGAAGGAGTGGACGAGAAAGCAGAGACGGTGTTCTTTTCATCCGGCAAGGGTGATCCGCGGCAACGGCATCTTTTTTCGATCAAGCTGGATGGAAGTGGCTTGCAGCAAATCACGCGCGAGGAGGGAATGCATTCCGGGAATTTTTCCGAGGATGGCAAGTATTATGCGCAGACATTTATGGGCCCGCTGACCGCGCCACAAGTTTCGCTGTGCACGGTGGGCGGAGCTTGTGCTCCGGTGTGGCAGGCCCGCGATGAAGTGGCGGAGTATGGACTGCGGGCTCCAAAGTTTCTGGAGTTCAAGGCGGACGATGGCACGACGCTCTATGGACGGCTGCTGCTTCCTCCTGAGCCGGCCGCCGCCGGCAAGATTCCGCTGATCGTTAACATTTATGGCGGGCCGGCGGGACAGATGGTTTTGAAAGAACCGACGACTCCGTTTGATGAGGTAATGGCGCGCAAAGGCTTCGCAATTTTCTCGGTGGACAATCGCGGAACGCCGGGACGCGACCGCAAATTCCAGACGGCGATTCGCCACGAGTTTGGCGCAATCGAATTGAAGGATCAGTTCGCCGCGCTGGACCAGCTTCTCGCGCAGTATCCGCAGCTCGATCAAGAACGCATGGGGATCTGGGGATGGTCGAATGGCGGGTCGATGACGCTTTATGCGATGACGCATTCGGAGCGCTTTCGCGCCGGCGTTGCCGTGGCTCCGGTGACCGACCAGATCAATTACGACACCATTTACACGGAGCGCTACATGGGCCAGCTGAAGGATGACGCGGCGGGCTACCGTGAATCCGATGTGACGAGTGCTGCGGCGAATCTGCATGGGGCATTATTAATCGCCCACGGCACCGGTGACGATAACGTGCACTTCCAGAACAGCGTGCAGATGATTAATGCGCTGATCACTGCGGGCAAACAATTCGAGCTGATGATCTATCCCAATAAAACCCACAGCATCGCGGGCAGCGACGCCCGGGATCATCTGTTCCACATGATTGAAGATCACTTCGAACGGGAGTTGAAGTAGGACGCGGCGGCGGTGCGAGGAAAAACTCGCCGGGCTGTCTATCTTTTCTTGTCGGGTTTCCGCGACGAACTTACCCGGTTCGAAGTTGTCTTTCTGGAGTCTTCTTTCGAAGAGCTGTCCTTGGAGGACGCTTCCTTGGCGGAACTCTCCTTGGAAGAATCGGACTTCGACGCATCGTCGGACTTGGACTTCTCTTCCTTTTTGCCGTCGGAACTTCCGCCATCGGACGCGGGCGCGTGGGATTTGTTGGCGTAGTCGGTGACGTACCAGCCGGATCCTTTGAATTGCACGGCGGGAGCGGAAATCATCTGCTCCACCCGGCCGCCGCACTCCGGGCATTTCTTGACCATCCTGTCGGAGAATTTCTGTATTTTTTCGAAGCGGTGACCGCACTTCTCGCACTCGTATTCGTAAAGTGGCATGGGCTTAAGACGGTTGTGAGGAAAGCTTTCCTTCGATTTGATTCTAGGGGCGCAGGTTCGATTGCGTCAATTCAGGCGAGGGTGCGACGGATCAAGCTGACTTAAACATCCTCCGGCAGTTGTTCCGCAAGACGCTTGGGTGCGGTGTTGCGCCAGGCGGCGCGGAGTGCTCTCACAAGCGATATTTTACGGGCGGCTCTTAGATTCACGCTGGTTGCGCCGCGGCGTCCCCAGGCGCCCTTCACGGGCACGAAAACTTCTGGCTCGGCTTTAGCAAAATAGTGCTGCTGCTCGGGATGGAGCTTGACCATGCCCCAGCCCTTCGCGGGATGGCCGAGGGTGGCGAAAACTTTTCCACGGACGCGGAAATCGGGATGGTCCATGTGGGCGCTTT
The DNA here is from genome assembly GCA_963782835.1 of uncultured Acidobacteriaceae bacterium. Lineage (GTDB taxonomy): Bacteria > Acidobacteriota > Terriglobia > Terriglobales > Acidobacteriaceae > Sulfotelmatobacter. The sequence goes on from CAWALR010000022.1 coordinate 11,787, forward strand.
CGATCGCTTCGGGTAAGGCGAGAGCCAGGCGGCGAAAATCATGGGTGGTCATTTCATAGTCTCCGTGTCGATGTGGCACGCATAGCATAAACCGTTCACGGGTCACGGAAGTTACGGTGGCGCAGTGGTAGACTCCGGCCATGCAGGATGGCGGGAGAAAAGGCGACGGCCCAAGCGAGGCGGAGCCGGAAATCGTTCAGGCAAGGAAGTCGTCGGCGCTCGGGCCCGGGCCAGCGCTTTATCTGGTGGCGACGCCGATCGGCAATCTGGAAGACATTACTCTGCGGGCGCTGCGCGTGCTGAAGGAAGTGGACGTGATTGCCTGCGAGGATACGCGGCAAACGCAGAAACTGCTGAACCATTACAGCATCACCACCCGCACCGTCAGCTATCACGAGCACAACGAGATTACACGCGCGGCAGAGCTGGTGAAAGATTTGCAGGAAGGCACGAGCGTTGCACTGGTGACGGATGCCGGTGTGCCGGGGATCTCTGACCCGGGATTCCGGCTGATTTCGCTGGCAATTCGGCATCATTTGCCCGTGGTGCCGATTCCAGGAGCTTCGGCATTTCTGGCGGCATTGGTGGCCAGCGGACTGCCGACCGATTCGTTCCGCTTCAGCGGATTTCTTCCGGCGAAGAGCGGGGAGCGGAGGGCAGCGCTGGAGGCGATCAAGACATCGCCGCGTACGCAGGTTTTCTACGAGGCTCCGCACAGGATTGTGGAGGCGGTCTCAGACGTGGTCGAGGTTTTGGGAGACGCCCGGCATGTGGTAATCGCGCGCGAAGTGACCAAGCTGCATGAAGAGTTTCTGCGCGGACGCGCGGGCGACGTTCTGGAGACGCTGAAGTCGCGCGACGGAGTGAAGGGCGAGATCACGCTACTGATCGGGAAGGCCGAGGAAACAGAAGTGCACGCGGCAACGGAGTCGCGAGTGAGCGTCCGCCAGCGGGTTGGGCAGATCATGGCGGAGGAAAAGATCGACGAAAAGGCCGCACTGAAAAAAGTAGCGAAGGAACGAGGAATCTCGAAGAGCGAGGCGTATCGTGAGTTGCAGCGGAGCAAGTAAACAGGCTCGCTGCTACTTCCCCACCAGTTCCCGTTTCACAATCTCGCTGACCATCTTCCCATCCACCCGCATGCCGGCGCCGTTGAAGCGGGCCATGGCGTTCTTCATCACGTTGCCCATGTCTTTGATGGTGGGAGAGCCCATCTCGGCGATCGTGGCTTTCACTCCGGCGGCGACTTCATCCTCGCGGGCAGCTTTGGGCAGGTAGCTTTCGATCACGAGAATCTCGGCAGCCTCTTTGTCGGCCATCTCCTGGCGACCGCCTTTGGTGAACTGCTCAACCGATTCCTTGCGTTGCTTGATCAGCGTGGCGAGCACGGCTTGCGATTCTTTCTCGTCGAGCGGCGCCATTTTTTCGATCTCGCGATTTTTGAGTGCGGCTTTTACCATGCGCAGGGTGGAAAGCCGCTGCTCCTCGCGCGCCTTCATGGCGGCGGTGATGTCTTGCTGAATCTGTTCGATGAGGCTCATGGGAGAATTATAGACGGCAAGTGAATCTGTTTTCGTTTGTGACAGGAATCACCGCACAGGCCGCCCGCTTCCAGTAAACTAATAAACTATCCTACTGATAAGGGACTTCGCCTATGCTGCGCAAGAATCGTCTTTTTACTCCCGGGCCGACGCCGCTGTTGCCGGCGGCGCAAACGGCCATGGCGTCGTTTACGGCGCATCACCGCACCGCCGACTTTCGCGCTTTGTTCCAGCGCGTGCTCGTCGACATGAAGGAATTTGTTGGCACGAAGAACGACGTGCTGGTGCTGGCTTGTTCGGGTACCGGAGTGATGGAGGCGTCTGTATCGAATCTGACATCGGCGGGCGATAAAGTTCTGGTGCTCACCGCCGGAAAATTCGGCGAGCGCTGGACCGGGCTGGCCAAGGCGTTCGGCTGCAACGTGGAAGTGTTATCCGCTCCTTACGGGGAGACTTTTTCGCTGAATGACATTCGCGCGAAGCTGACCTCGGATGTTCGCGCGGTATTTGTCCAGGCGACGGAGAGTTCCACGGGCGCGCGCCACGATATACGCGGCATCGCGAAGATTGTGCGCGAACAGGATGACACGTTGCTGGTGGTTGATGCCATCACCGGGCTCGGTACGACTCATCTCGACGTGGATGGCTGGGGTGTCGATGTGATCATTGGAGGTTCGCAGAAGGCCTTGATGATGCCGCCAGGCCTAGCATACTGCGCGGTCAGCGAGCGGGCGTGGAAGCGGATGGATGCGACGACTTCTCCGCGCTACTACTTTGATTTGCGCAAGGAGCGCAAGTCGGCGGCTAAGGGCGAATCGGCGTACACGCCGGCAACGTCGCTGTTTGCGGCCTTGGGCGCGGCGTTGGAATTTATCCGCGAAATGGGAAACGGTGACCTGGCCAAGGGACGCGAAGCGCTGGTGGATAATGCCGAACTCTGCGCGGAGATGACGCGGGCAGGGGCGCAGGCCCTGGGCCTAAAGTTGTACGCGGCTTCGCCTGCGGCCGCGCTGACGGCGATCTGCTCGCCGGACGGGCTTGATTCCGGAAAGATCGTGAAAGAATTCCGCGAGTCATTCGATGCAGTGGTGGCCAACGGGCAGGGCGAGATGAAGGGACAATTGTTCCGCATCGCGCACATCGGCTACTACGATTATCTGGACACGATCGGCATTCTAGGCGCGCTCGAACATGTTCTGGGGCGCGTGACTGGAAAGACTGTTGAGTATGGCTTGGCGCTGCGAGCAGCCCAGGAAGTGTATGCGCGCGGGCTGTCCAGAAATCCGCAACTTGTGGAAGCGTGAGGACCGCGTGAAACGGTCCTCGTCCTAGTTGATAGTAAAGTTCATCGGAGCAGAAGTCTCCGCCAGCGTGCCGCCACTGCCGTATGCGCCCATGCCAGCGATGGCCGGGTTTGTAACGGTGATGGGGACGGTCGCGGGAGTGGCGATATCCTCGGCCGCGATGGTTGCAGTCAGTTGGCTGGCACTCACGTAGGTTGTAGTTTTCGCCGCGCCATTCCAGTTGACGGTTGCGTTGGACGAGAAGTCGCTGCCGTTCACGGTCAATACGAACGCCGCTCCACCGGAGTTCATCGCGTTGGGAGCGAGTGCCTCGATAGTTGGCATGGTTCCGGCTACCGCGGGAGTGGTGGATTTCGAACTGTAGCCGCCGCACGCCAGCGTGAGGCCCGCCAGCACGGCTAGCAATGCTGCTGAATATCTCTTCATGACGATCCTCCATGGGCGGTTGCCCAAATGTGAAGTCTAGGAACGAAGCGAAGTGAAGGTGTCAGCGGTGTGTCAAATGTCTGTCAAGGTTTTGTCGTGGGATTACCAGCTTTTATGGATCTCCGGTAAGGTCTTAAGAAAGGGATAAGTGCATCAGTGAAAATTGTCATAGCGGAAAAGATTTCCGCCTCGGCGGTGGAGCAGCTTAAGGAACCGGGATGGGTCGTGCTGACCGCGGATCAACTTGCGGGCAAACTGGAAGCGGAGTTGGAGTCCGCAGACGCGCTGATCGTGCGCTCGGCGGTACAAGCAGACGCGGCGCTGTTGTCCCATGCCAAGAAACTGCGCGTGATCGGCCGAGCGGGCGTGGGAGTGGACAACATCGATCTGGATGCGGCCACGCGGCAGGGCATCGCGGTGATGAATACGCCGGGCGCGAATGCGGTGGCCGTGGCGGAACAGACACTGGGCATGATGCTGGCCATGGCTCGCCATCTTTGCCGCGCCGATGCGTTGATGCATGCCGGCAAGTGGGAGAAGAAATCGTTGCAAGGCACGGAGTTGCGCGGCAAGACCCTGGGCATTGCAGGGCTCGGCCGTATTGGCATGGAAGTGGCCCGGCGGGCGCGCGTTTTTGGAATGGAGATCGTTGGGCATGATCCGTTCGTTTCGGTTGCCGTGGCGAAGGAACAGGGCATACGGCTTGTGAGCATGGACGAACTTTATGCTACGGCGGATTACATCACGTTGCATGTCGGACTCACGCCGCAGACCGCGGGGATGATCAACGAAGGCGCCATTAAGAAAATGAAAAAGGGCGTGCGGCTGGTAAATTGCGCGCGTGGAGAATTGGTGAACGAGGGCGACTTGGCGCAGGCGCTGAAACAGGGTCACGTTGCGGCTGCGGCGCTGGATGTGTTCAACGAGGAGCCTTTGAAGAATTCTCCGCTGCAGGCGGTGGAGAATCTGATTCTTACACCGCACATTGGCGGTTCGACTTATGAGGCGCAAGAGGCCGTGGGCGTGCAGATCGCGCAGCAGGTGCGCGAGTATCTGAAGCATGGAGTGATTCAGAATGCGGTGAATGTTCCTTCGGTTTCAGCCGAAGAATATGCGGAGATGCAACCGTACATTGTGCTGGCGGAACGGATGGGAGCGTTTCTGGCGCAGATTTCCGAAGGGTCGATGGAAGAGATTTCGTTGCGCTACAGTGGGCACATTGCGGAGTGGAAAACGGAGTTGATCCGCAACGGGGCGATCAAGGGCATTCTCAATCAGGCTCTGGAGGAAAAAGCGAATCTGGTGAATGCCGCGTCACTGGCGGATCTTCGCGGGCTTCGCATTCATGAGTCGCACAAGGCGAAAGCCTCAACCGGCGGCGCAGGGAGCGTGCTCTCGGTGTTTCTGAAGAGCTCCACCGAAGAACATATGGTGAAAGGAGCGGTACTGCATGGGACTGCGCCGCGGCTGCTGCACATCGATGGTATTGACGTGGAAGCGCCGCTGGAACGCAATCTGATCTACTTACGGAACAGCGATGTGCCGGGAGTGATCGGCAAGGTGGGCACGATCCTGGGCGAGAGCGAAATCAACATTGCGGACTTTTCACTGGGGCGCCGTGGCGCAGAAGCATCGACCGAGGCACGGGAGGCGATCGCCGTGGTTCACGTGGATGGCAGCGTGCCCGACGATGTGCTGAGAAAGCTGGAGAAAATTCCGGCGGTCCGACAGGCGAAGGCGGTGCGGCTGTTCTAGGGATTGTTTCTACGAGTTTGATTCGTCACGCCGCAGCTTGCGGCTCTCCGCCAGCAAGGCCATCGAGTGCATTAAATTCTGCAGGGTGACGATGCCCACCAGGCGCTCTTCTTCGACTACGGGAATGATGCTGAGGTTGCGCGCCGTGAGTTTGCGGAAGGCGGAAGCGAGCGATTCCTGGCGGATCGAGACCTCGAAGAGCTTGTTCATCACGGCTTGAACATAGCCGTTGCCTTCGACACGCAGCGCTTCCAGAATACGCTGCTTGGAAATTACTCCCACCATATCGCTGCCGCGGACGACGGGGAAATCATCCTGCAGAGAATGCACGGCTTTATCCAGGGCGTCTTCGAGCGTGTCGGCCGGAGATAAAGTTGCGAAGTCGGTGAGCATCACTTCTTCCAGGCGGACATTGTCCAAGACCGACTGGAAGATGACGGCGCGTTCTTCCAGCTGAGCGGCAGAAAAGATAATGACGCCAACCATGGTCAGCCAGGTATCGCTGAACAGGCCTGCAACCATCAGGAGCATGGCCAGGGCGTGGCTGATCGAAACAGCACGGCGAGTGGCCGCGGCGGGATCGATGCTGCGAGCGAAATAGGCGCGCAGGACGCGGCCTCCATCCAGCGGATAGGCGGGCAGAAGATTAATACCGGCTAAATAAAGGTTTGCCCACACTAAACTGCGCGGAAGGTTTCCCGACTGGAAGAACGGCCATTTCCACAGATTCGCTTCCGGAATAACGGCATAGACGATACCGGCCGCAAGCAGAGCGAACGCGAAATTTACCAGCGGGCCAGTGAGAGCGATGCGAACGTCGCGCTTCCAGGCCTCCGCGCCGGTGACCGGCGGTTCCACGTGCGATTCATCAAAAACGGTGACGCCGCTGAGCGGGAGAAGAATCACCGCCTTGGGAATCATCCCGGCGCGCCGGGCTACCAGCATGTGCCCGATTTCATGAGCGGCAACGCAGGCCAGCACTATCCCTACCAGCGCGAGATCCCGCGATCCGTTGGCGGAGCCATGCACGTTGTATTCAGTCCAGAAAACAAATAGCGGCAGGAGCAGGAAAGTCAGGTGGATTCGGACGTCAACCCCGAACAGCCGACCAACGTGGATGGAGAAACTTCTCATGAGTTTGGCTACTACAGTTATTTTACATGGTCGGATATATTGGCCACGGTACTCGAAGGTACAGCGCCATGCGCGTGATCGCCGGCAAATTCCGCGGCCGTCCTCTGCGCTCCTTGAGCGGGGCGGATATTCGGCCGACATCGGACCGGCTGCGGGAAACGCTGTTCAATGTACTCACGGCGGGAAATCCGGCGGCACTCGAGGGCACGGTGTGGCTGGATCTGTTTGCCGGCACCGGCGCGGTGGGAATCGAGGCTCTGAGCCGGGGAGCCAAGCAGGTGTACTTCGTAGAGACCGCGCCGCGGGCTGCGAAATTGATCGGACGGAACCTGCAAAGCCTGGGAATCGAGGAAGGGTACAAAATTCTGAGCGACGATCTACCGGGAATTCTGTGGCGGCTGCAGCGGGAACACGTCGCCGGGGACGTTGTTTTTCTTGATCCCCCGTACCGGATGCAAGAAGCATATCAGCAAACCTTGACCGCGCTGGCCGAGTCGCCGGTGGTATGGGCAATGTCGCTGGTAATTGCCGAGCATGAAAAGAAATTCGATCCAGGAGACGAATTCGGATCGCTGCGAAGGGTTCGCAAACTGGTGCAAGGCAATGCCGCGCTCAGTTTCTACCGCATCGGCGGAAGTCCTGACCTGAATCAATAAATCCAGAGTCAGTTGCGGCGGCGCGGACTACATGAGCAGTTCGTTGTCCAGCCGGGCGATCGGGTGCTGCATCTCCTGCAGATCGTTCTTCACCATGTTGAGGCCGTAGACGCAGCCTTCAAACTCGCGGGAAAGATTCGCGAACAGCGGCGCTACTTTGGCGTATTCAAAGTGCTCGAACTTCGAAACGATGTAATAGCTTTCTTTTCCGGCCTTCACCCATTCCACAAAATTCTCCAGACGATGGCGGCGCAGCCGGAAATGGTTGATGCTCTCAGGAAACATTCCGGCAAAGAACAACGCGTAGTCTCCAATGTGCTTGCGCACCTGGCGCTCGCGATCGAAGGAGGGCGCGGGGCCGTAGATGGGATCGGATTCCAGCAACATCTCACCCAAGTCAGCCAGCGGGCGATCGGCAACGTCATGAATCTTGAACAACTGATCGGCCTCGCAGAATTCGGTTAGCAGATGCGACACGTAGGAGACGACCTGCGGATCGCGGATGCCGATTTCCTCGGCGTAGTGGCGACCAACCAATTCCTGGAAAAGCTGACGCAGTGGATGAGATTCCGGAATCATTTGTGTTTAGGCCCCCTGAATCCCTGTTGCACACGGGATTCCAACGTTACTGGGTAACAGTTACCGCAGCTACTCGACAAATGCAAGTGACTTTTGTTTATCGAGCGAATCATTTTTGCTGATGATTAGAGAGTTTGGTCAGTAAGAAGGTTTTCCGGGACTTTTGTTGGCACACTCGCTTCACGGCTGCTAATGCCATCTCGTTGGCGGCGAATAAAATGACATTGAGGAGAAAGGAATAACAGAAAATGGCACGAACGAATATCTCCAGCGGCACAACTTGGGAGCCGGTTGTCGGCTACTCCCGCGCAGTCAAGATCGGACCCTACGTGCATGTGTCGGGAACTACCGCGACCGGTGCCGACGGCAAGATTGTGGGCGTGGGAGATGTATACTCTCAGGCGGTGCAGACGCTGAAGAATATCGAGAGCGCTCTGAAGAAGGCAGGCGCCGGCATGAAAGATGTAGTGCGAACGCGCATCTATGTCGTAAACATTGCGGAGTGGGAAAAGGTCGGCAAGGCGCATGGAGAATTCTTCGCCGACATTCGTCCCGCAACCTCGATGGTTCAGGTGAGCGCTCTGATTTCTCCTGAGATGTTGGTGGAGATCGAGGCGGAGGCGATACTACCTGAGTAAGGTATCGACTTCTTAGCGCTGTGCCAGAGCCTTCGACATTTTCACGAAGTGACATGGCTGCTTCGTGTCTATTCCGGCGGTAAACGACGCGGTACCGGTCTCAACATAACCGCGGCGACGATAGAAGTCCGGCAATTCCTTGCGTAGGTTGACGATTTGTATATCCATGAACCGGCTGCCTGCCTTCCGGCAATGATCCTCCGCCGCCGTCATCAACTTTGATCCCAGACCTGATTTCTGTGCCTTCGGATCAACGGCCAGCAAACCGAGATAGGACCGATCACCTTTCCTCTCCACGTACACGCAGCCAGTAATCGCTCCGCTTTCGTCGGAGACGAGGAACTTTCCCGTCTGCAACAACGACTGCACCTGCTGCACAGCGATACGATCGCGTTCGATAAAGAAACTTTCAGCTTGCCGGAAAGCCGCGTTGATTAGGTCAGTGATGGCCTTCGCCTCTGATGGCACTGCAATGCGCACGGCCACAGTATCCCTCCTCGCGCGTTTCAGAATTCCAGCCAACTCGCCCGCCGTTTGTACAAGGGTATAGAATCCTTGCCGCCCGGTCATCCGCACGATTTCGGCGCTGTGCTGGAAAGGTCGTTTTCTTGGGTATCTTCAGGAGAAACAACGTGAAGAACTTCTGCTGGATGTTGCTTGTTGCTGTCTGCGTTAGTGCTTTCGCCCAGGAATCAGGCCCGACGAGTGCGCAGTCCATCACGGTAATTCGCGCCGGGGCTCTAATCGATGGCAAGTCGAATACTCCGCGCCACGACCAGCTGATCATCATCCGCGGCAATCGAATCGAGAGCGTGAACGATTCGGCAAGTGCGAAAATTCTCTCCGGCGTGACCGTCATCGATTTGTCGAAAGCCACGATCCTGCCCGGACTCATCGATTGCCATACCCACATTTTTCTGCAGGGAGAAGATCCGACTCAGGGTGGATACGACGTGAACATCCTGAATGCGCCGCTGGCCCTGCGCGCGGCCCGGGCCACGGTTGCGGCGCGGCGGGCGCTGGAGCAAGGCTTCACGACGCTGCGTGATGTGGAAACCGAAGGTGCTGGTTACGGCGACGTGGGCATCAAGCAGGCCATCGAGCAAGGCTACATTCCGGGACCGCGGCTGTTCGTTTCAACCCGCGCCATCTCTACCACAGGAGGTTATCCGCTGGAGGGTTATGCTCCCGAGCTCGACATGCCCAAAGGCGCGCAGATTGTCGACGGGCCTGTGGAGGCTCGCAAGGCCGCGCGCGAGCAACTGGACCACGGCGCCGACTGGATCAAGGTCTACATGACGCATCGTTCCTGGGTGGGCAAGAATGGCGAGTTGGTCTCGCAGCCGACGCTCACGGTCGAGGAGTTGCGGGCGATTGTGGATGAGACTCACGGCTGGGGCAAGAAGGTTGCGTGTCACGCGTATGGCGGCATCGGCTTGCATCGTGCGCTGGATGGCGGATGCGACTCCATCGAGCACGGGCTTGATCTGGATGACGCGGCGATTTCCCAGATGCTGAAACAGGGCACTTGGTATGTTCCGACGATCAGCGCCTACTACCACGATTGGGCTCCGGCGGACACCCCGGCCGGGCAGCGCGATCGTCTGCGGGTGGCCCTGCACGAACCGTCGTTCAAGAAGGCAATGAAGGCTGGAGTGAAGATCGCGTTTGGCACGGATATGGGCGGAATTCCATGGAATGAGCCAATCGCCCAGGAGTTTCCGCGCATGGTGGATCTGGGGATGACGCCGATGGAAGCCATTCAGAGCGCGACCTCACGAGCAGCGACGCTGCTGGAGATGGATGGGAAACTCGGGGTGGTTGCGCCCGGAGCTTTTGCCGACATCATCGCGGTCAGCGGCGATCCGCTGCAGAACATCAAGGCCCTGGAAAATGTGCAGTTCGTGATGAAAGACGGCAAGGTTTTCAAGAGCGAAAGCAGCCCGGAAACGAAACGGTGAGGTTGGGGAGGAGCGGGTGGCAACTCCCATCAGCGGCCAGTACATATGAAGATTTGTCGACTTTTCCTTCAATTTCCTTGACATCGGCTGCGCGGTGAGCATAATTCATCAATCCCGAATTCTGGTTTGGATGAGCTCGTGCTTGGGTCATCCGTGCGGAGCGGGGAGGGGGTGTTTATGAGCGTGCTTGAGCTTTGTGACCGGGAAGTGGCCGCAGTCCCGCTGGAAGCCAGCGTAGCCGACGCTATCAATAAAATGCTCGACCATCATGTAGGAGCGGTAGCAGTGGTCGACTCCGAGTTTCGAGTTGCGGGAATTTTTACCGAGCGCGACGTCCTCCGCAAGATGTCGCTCAGCCGCACGGATCCGCAGACCACGTCGGTCCGCGAGCTGATGACCACTCCGGTGGAAATGGCGACACGCCGCACCGGGGCGGGCGAAGCGCTGACGACTATGCTGGAGCGTCACTTCAGACATCTGCCCGTGGCCGACGACAATGGCAAGCTGCTCGGGATTCTTTCGATTCGCAATCTGCTGGAGTGGCGCGTCGATGACCTTAGCCGGGAGCTGGAGTCGCTGGAGCAATACGTCTCGAATGATGGGCCGGGAGGCTAAGTCTTCAGCGCAGAAGAGAAGCGGCGAGGCCTCAAGTGCATTCCGAGCCGCTCATCCATGAACTAAGAGTAGCTCTTCCTCTTCTTCCTCCTGCGATTCTTCATGAACCTCTGTGGTTTTTCCTGCCGTGGGTGGTGGAATCTGTCGTGGGCGTTTTGGTCTGGGATTTCGCAAAAACAGGATAAATGGGAGCATAGCCAGAAATAGAACTCCCATGACCCAGAACGCTTCCACGAATGACAGCATGGAAGCATGGAGTTGGACCATCCCGTAAAGCGTTGCCCAAGCCCTGCGGGACGCTACGTACCGATCCACGCCATTCGTATGGAACCATCCCTGCATGCCGCGTAGCATGGCCCCGGTTTTCAAATTGCCCGCCGTAATGTTGCCGATCAGAACGTTCTGGTGCATCTGGTTTCGGCGAGCCAGGAAGGTGGTCATGATGGCGATGCCAACGCTGCCGCCGATATTGCGCATCAAGTTGAAGATGCTGGTGGCATTTCCCATCTTCTCTTTTGCAATGCCGGCCATGCTGAGCGCCATGAGTGGGATAAAAAGAAAACTCAGAGCTACGCCTTGGAATACCTGCGGCCAAAAGATGTCCCAATAGCCGGCGTTCAGGTTAAGGCCGGAAAGACTGAACATGGTAAGCGAGCCCAGCACCAGGCCAAATGCCAGAAGACGGCGGGGATCGGTTTTGCCGGTTAAATACCCTGCCAGGGGAGTGGTAGCCAAAGAGCCGAGGCCGCGAGGCGAGAGTGCGAGACCGGCGTTGTACGCCGGATATCCCAGCAAGGTTTGCAGATAGATCGGCAACAATACCAGGCTGGAGTAAAGAATGAAGCCCAACAGGCTCATGAGAAAAACTCCAGCACTGAAAGAGCGATTCGCCAGAGCGCGCAGGTCCACGACCGGGTGCGCGGTTTTCAGCTCTCGAATCACCAACGACACCAACCCGATCACGCAGAGCGCGGCGTAAAAGCGAATGTAGTGGGAAGAAAACCAATCCTTCCGCTGACCGGTATCGAGCACGACCTGGAGCGTGCCCAGGCCCAGAGCAAGGAAACCGATACCCCACAAATCCACCCCGCCCTTTGTACGCTTGATGTAGGGAGGATCGAAAATAAAGCGATTCATCATGAACAGAGATAGGACGCCGACGGGAAGGTTGAGATAGAAAATCCAGCGCCAGCTGTAGTTGTCGGTAATCCAGCCGCCCAGCGTCGGCCCGAGGATGGGCGCCAGCAGAATTCCGATGCCGAATGCGGCCATGGCCTGGCCATGCTTTTTCTCGGGAAACGTTTCGAGCAGAATGGCCTGCGCCAAAGGCTGTAATCCTCCGCCGGTAAGTCCCTGAAGCACGCGAAAGAAGATCAGGGCGGAAAGGCTGGTGGCCAATCCGCAGAACAGAGACGTCAACGTGAATCCCGCCACACAGGTGAGCAGCAGCTTCTTTCGGCCGATGTAGTTCGCCAGCCACCCGGACATCGGCAGGATGATCGCGTTGGAGACGAGATAGGACGTGACCACCCATGTGCCTTCTTCGATGGTGGCGGCGAGGTTGCCGGCGATGTGAGGGATGGAAACGTTCACGACTGTGGTGTCGAGAACTTCCATGAAGGTCGCCAGCATCACGGCAAATGTGACGACCCAGGGATTCACGCGGGCATGGGCTTCTGCTTCCATGGGCACTCACGTTGGCCGGCGGGAAGCAAGCTGGGCGGCCTCGTGAAAGCTACCTTCGATTATTTATAGGCTGGGATGGAGCGAGCGGCGGTGATCGAGGTCACAGGGGGCCGGGACGAGCAGGACTTTTCGCGAGTGAGTCGAATAATTCAGCATTCAGCTTGCCGCACCTCGATTGAAACCGTTGCCTGGGCTGCCTAAATATACCTTGACACGTATATGCCATTTTAGGTATATAACGGAAATGGAATCTGTTTTCGAAATCATTGCGGAGCCGAACCGCCGGGCGATCTTGAGCCTCCTGGTCGCGTCGCAACAGTCGGTGGGAGAGATCGAACGTCAGCTTCGTATGTCGCAGCCGACCGTGTCAAAGCACCTGCGAGTGCTGCGCGAGGCCGGTTTCGTCGAATCCACGGTGGACGCACAGCGCCGTCTCTATCGGCTGAAGCCGGAACCGTTTCGGGAGGTGGATGCCTGGCTGGCTCAGTTCCGCCGCTTCTGGTCCGCTCACGTGGATGCTCTCGAACGCCATCTTGACCGCATGAATCAGGACCGCATGGAGCATCCTCCATCAACACCAACGAAAAGGAAGACGAAGGAGAAGACAACGCGGCCCAAACCGCGAACGTGATAAAGGAGAAACAAAATGAAAATCAAGCTGACCAGCGTATACGTGGACGACCAGGAGAAGGCCCTGCGCTTCTATACCGAGGTACTGGGCTTTGCCAAGAAGGCCGATTTCAGTCAGGGCCCATTCCGCTGGCTGACCGTGGCCTCGCCCGAGGAGCCGGACGGCACCGAGTTGCAGCTAGCACTGACTAACAACCCCGCGGCCAAAACGTATCAGCAGGCGATCTTTCAACAGAGCCAGCCCGCGGCCAATTTTTTCACCGACGACATCAAGGGCGACCACGAGCGGATCAAGGCGCGCGGCGCCGAGTTCACCATGCCGCCCACCGACGTGACCGGCTCGACCATTGCAATGCTGAACGACACCTGCGGCAATCTGATCCAGCTGACGCAGCTGAAGCGCTGGTCATAATGGGAAAAGAGATGAGCCACCGCGAGCAGTACGCACCGGGTCCCGCCAACATCGCGCGGGTACAAAAAGACCGCGGACCAAATGGCGAAGAGAAGTGGACGCTCGTTCTTGTCCGCGAACTGCGCCACTCGCCGGAAAAAGTCTGGCAGGCCCTTACCGACCCGGCGCATCTTCGCGAGTGGGCTCCCTTTGACGCCGATGGGAGCCTGGGTACGGCCGGAGCGACGGTGAAGCTTACCACGGTGGCAGCGCCCAAGGTGAACGTTACCGAAACCAGAGTGACGCGAGCCGAGGCTCCCACGCTGCTTGAGTACAACTGGGGTGACCACGATATGCGGTGGGAGCTCGAAGCCCATGGTGGCGGCACGCGCCTGACACTGTGGACCAACATCGGTCAGCGCTTCATCGCAATGGGCGCTGCCGGATGGCACATTTGTTTCGATGTTCTGGATCACCTGCTCAGCGGAACTCCGATTGGCCGCATCGTGGGCCCCGAGGCGATGAAGTTCGCCTGGCAGCGGCTGAACGCGGAGTACGCCAAGCAATTCGGGATTGAAACGCCCAACGGGCCGCCGCAAAAGTCGTGAATCGATAGGGATCGCAAAGTTCAGGAACGAAAGAGACCGAAGATCAAATTCAAGGAGTGACATCATGGCCACAGCAGCCAATACAGCCAACATCGTGAACCGAGGCATCACACGTTCGGTTTTTCGCTGGATTCACATCATCTTCAGCATTCCGATTCTGGGCTATATCTATAGTCCGTTTGAAAAACTGCCGGACTACGCCTTCAAAACTCGATTTGTCTTCGTTCCGGCGATGGTCCTTTCGGGATTGTGGATGTGGAAGGGCCATGTGGTTCGACGAATTATTTCGAGGCGGTCGGCCTAGCGGGACGCTACGTCCGGCCCGCGAGGGCCTGGGCGCCCCGATGTAGGCGGTCAGGTTATCTTTTAGTTACCCTGCCCCCCTCCCCCTCGATTTCTCAAAATATCCAGAATCAGCAACTTACCGGGGTGCGAGGGGCGGAATGCCCCGCAAAATCCACATAACAAAGATTTTATAGGCAAAATCTAGAAAGGATGAGACTTGCGGCTGATTGTTGTCTGCGAGCGTGCTTGCCGTAATCACTGCGTCTAAATCCTCTTCCGGGACGATGATGGAACGAAACGGGGGCTGTGCACAAGGTAGGATGTCACAGCGGGGTTGTGGATTTCTTGGGGTCGCAGTCGCGCCGGAAACATCCCTCACTCAAGCCAAAAGCAGGCTTGAGTGGGCCACCCGCCTTCATCGTTGCTCAACGACTCAAACAGTCGGACTAAGAGAAGCCAAGCCCATGCGGTCGGGTACTTTGCTTGCGGGTCGTCGCCCGGAAAGAGGCGAGCAAAGTCATGGTATGGAAAATCAGCGAGGAATGTCGGAATCGTGAAGAACTCGGGGTCGCTCTCCGCTTCGAGCCGGAGATGTTCGCTAAGAGAGGACTTCCCTGAGCCCTTGTAACCCAGTGCGAGGAACTTGTGCCCCGTCTTTGCCTCAGCGGAAATCCCATTTATGTCAAAGAAGCCGGCCAGAAGCAGGTTCGGATCCGCGGCACCCTCATCCTCTGCACTTGCCCAGCCGAACTTTAGCGACTCGTATGGAACCATGAGAGTTGAAGGCAATATAGCAAAAAATGCAGACTGTCGTCAGTGAGGCGAACGGGCGGCCGACTCTAGCCGGGTTTGGCTTGAGTGGGGATTCCATGGCCCTTCCCATAATTGTTGGCCCGCTTCCTGCTACTCGATCTTGCCCGCCTTTTTTTTCCAAACCCGGTATTCCGCCGGAGTGATTTTGCCTCTTTCGTATAGAGACCACATCAGGTTCCGCGCGTTCTTGATCTTTAGGGCGTCGTACATGGAGTGCACAAGGTATGTGACGTTGGAGGACGTCCGCCGGGTGAACAGGTCTTTCTGGAAAAGATGCGCGTGCACTCCGTTCCGTGCTTCTCTGATTTCGTGGAGGCATGGTTTGAGCGGTGTTCCTTGCGTCTGTTTCCACCACCGGAGTGCATCGTGCGGAATCCAATGCTTTGCAAATGCACGATTGATTAGCCGGTACAGGTCTCGGCAACGATCCTTCGGTTTTCTGTTTTCAACAAAGTCGAAAATGCGGAGTAACGCTTCCAATTCGCAGCTTCGAGCTACGAGCGCGCAAAAGTATGCTTTCGCTTTGTGAGCTTTGTTGGCCTCCTTACAATAAAACCTAGCCGCATCCCACATCTTCTGCTGAGACACACGCCTCTGTTTTTGCTTCCTCTTCCGTTTCACGATTTTGTGCCCAACAGCATTATCCTTCAGAATGGCAGCTGCCCTGTCGGCGGGTGCCCGAGTCAAGGCTGGTTTTAGCTTGAGTGGCAGATGATCGCTTCCGGGAAATCAAAAACCCCGCCCTGTCCCTGCAAAGAACGCAGGGACAAGAGCGGGGCACCCTCTGGTTTGGATTCCTGGGATAGGGCTTATTTGCAATCGATTTTGTTGTCCTGTGCGGCAGCGATCTGCCACTTACCATCGCGCTTCAACCAGGTATCGGTCCAGACCTGGCACTGCTTCGCGTCGGGATGCGCTTTGTCTTTGCCGATGGCGTGCTCGCTGCCGTAGATGATGGCCACGTCTTCGCCGAAGAAGCGCACCTTGGCATCGTCGAGTCCGCAGCCGTGCGCTGAGTGTGGAGTTTTTTCGTCGCGCAGCTCATCCGCCTTGGTGTAGCGCTCGCCGCTAGTACTGGTGCCCTGGAAATCGTCGGCCAACAAGTCAGCGACGACTCCATTATTCGTGCAAACGCCTTCGGCCCATTTGCGCTCCATGTCGATCATGAACTTCGCGGTTTTGTCGTCGGGTGCGGCCCAATGGCTTTGCTGCGCATAGGCCGCGGCGATAAGGACTACGACGCACGTTACAAGGCACATCGGGCGCAGAATTCGGTGACGCATCGTGCCTCCTGTTTTTGAGTCACTATACAGTAACTAACGCGCGTGGCTGGAGCGGGCGTCCATGAGACAACCTAGTTTGTTTTTGTTCGTCGGACGAAGGCTGTGAAGTGTGAGCATCCTCGCGCAAGCCAAAAGCGGGCTTGAGTGGGCCACTGCCCGGATTGTCTTCTGGCATCCCCACTCTAAATTTTCGCAAAGAACGCGAAATTTAGAATGGGCCACCCGTCTTGAGTGCACACGAATCGCTTCGGGAAAATCAAGAACCCCACCCTGTCCCTGCAAAGAACGCAGGGACAAGGGCGGGGCACCCTCGGGAGTTGATTCTGCGGTTAAGCTGCCTTGGACTGAGTTGTCTTGGCAGCCTCTTCGATCAGCGCGGCAACTGCCTGAGGCTGCGAAACGTAGATGGCGTGGCTGCCTTTGACTTCGACGACCTTGGAGCCGGCCCTTTTTGACATGGCACGCTGTGCGTCGGGCGGGATCATCTTGTCCTCAGTGACAACCAAATACCAACTTGGCTTCGTCCTCCACGCTGGCTCGGTGATGGAGCCATTGACGGCCTCTAATCCCCAAGGCACCTGGGAATCGGCCATGAATGCGGCTTTTGCGGGATCTACGTCCCCGGCAAATGAGGCAGGAAACTTCTTGCTATCCAAGAACAAGAATCCATCCTGCGGAGGCAGAATCGGCGGTACCGGCGCGCCGGGTGGTGGATCCTTGATGAGCGAGCCGACAGATTCACCATTGTCCGGAGCGAAGGCAGTGATGTAGACGAGGCCGGCAACGTTTGGATGAGTGCCCGCTTCGGTGATCACCGCGCCGCCATAGGAATGGCCAACCAGAATTGCCGGACCATCCTGGGCGTCAAGAATCCGCCTGGTTGCCTTTACGTCGTCTTGCAGTGAAATTGTAGGGTTTTGCACAATGCTGACGTTATAACCCTGCTTCTTGAGAATCTGGTAGACGCCCTCCCAACCGGCGCCATCCACGAACCCGCCGTGGACCAGAACGATATTCTTCATGCTTTCTTCTCCTTTTCAAATTGCATGTGACAAAAAGGAAGTTCGCACGATGACTGTAGAGAGCGCATCACCGAATGTGGGGATTTTTGGCTACCACTATTGGCGGTTGCGCAGGCGGCCCAGCTTTGGAAACCTGGGGACAGAAGGCGGGTGGCTCACTCAGTCCGTCTTTTGTTTGTGTGGGGCAGACGATCGCTTCTGGGAAATCGAAAACCCCGCCCTGTCCCTGCAAAGAACGCAGGGACAAGGACGGGGCACCCTCCTCGGGCCAGCCTCCGTTCTCAGACAACCCCACCTGACTGAGAGGCATCCATCTTGCGCTCGGGTTTCAAATCGTAGTCAATTTGGAGACTGATAATGAACATGAACCGTGTTCGCACGGCCATCGTTATTACGTTTGGTCTGTTAGCGATTACCAGCGTTGCCTTCGCAGTAGCGGCCAAGAAGCAAAATCATCACGACGGCCACCGACTGGTCGCTGCAAAGCTCAAAACTGACGGCCACCATGACATCGACAAGAAAGGACATTACAGCGCATCGGTCGAGAGCAAGGGGGGAAAGATTGCCTCGTTCCACGTGGTTCATGACACCAAGGGAGCGATTCCCGTCAAGAAGTACAAGACCAACAAGAAAATGGTGCAGGCAACAGGTTCGCACCTTACCTACGCTTCGTTCGCTTTACCGCAAGACACGGATTTGGGCACGGTGGAAATCGGTTATTCCTACATCGATGATGACGGGAACGAAGAAATCTACTGGTTCCCGGCAGAAGAGATTCTGGATGGCGACACGGGGGCAGTCGAGTACGTTCCACTGAGCAGTTAAAAACAAACGAAGCGGGGCGAAGATTTTGATCTCCGTGAGTTGAGGATGCCAAGTCAAGTTCCCCGCTCCTTCGGCTGCGCTCAGGGCATGCTCTGTCCCTGCAGAAGAACGGACGGACAAGGACGAGGCACCCATTGGCGGAGGTTGCAGGTTTTCGCGGTGCGGAGCTAGATTAGGGGCGAGAGCGGGAGCTGGACATGGAAAGGAGCGTCCCGATGGAATCTGCCTCTGCATTCATCGACCAGAAGATCAAGGAACTAGGGGATTGGCGCGGGAAGATGCTGGCGAAGGTGCGCGGAATCGTACACGAGGCGGATCCGGAGATCGTCGAAGAGCGGAAGTGGGTGAGGGCGACATCGCCTGGGACTCCCGTGTTTTCGCACGGGGGCATTGTCTGCACGGGAGAGACTTACAAGGACGTCGTGAAGATGACATTTGCCAAGGGAGCTGCGTTGAAGGACCCTAAGGGTCTATTCAACTCCAGCCTTGAGGGGAATGTCAGGCGCGCCATTGACATCCATGAAGGCGACAAGATCGATGAGGCGGCCTTGAAGGATCTCATCCGCGCGGCAGTGGCGCTGAATCTCGAGCGCAAGAGCAAGACAAAGCCCAAGCCGAAGGAGCGGCGAAAATCCCCACTCTAAATTTCGCAAAGGACGCGAAATTTAGAATGGGGCACCCAACGAAATTTAAAGCAGCCAACGAAATTCAAAACGGGCAGCCAACGGAATTAGTAGCTACGGTGGTTGGTGAGGACTGTTGTGCCTTCTGGGTAATCCAGTCGGTCCAGTAGGCAGATGCTCCGCTCGAGAGCAGTGGAGCTTTGCCGAGAACGGCATCGACAAAGTTCTCGATGATGGGGCCATGCACGTTGGCGTGGTTCGGAATGCTCTCGCGGCCGCCGGGGTAAACAAGTTCGGGGCCGTTCAGTGGAGTTAAATCCATTTCGCCTTCGGTACCGCGGATGAGGCATTCGTCCCGCCGGACCTGGGAGTGCCAGCGAACATCCACGATGCCGCGAACGCCGCCAGCGTAATCGATCATCACGGTCGCATTGTCTTCCACAGGGTAGTGATGAACCACGTTCGAGAGATGGCCGCTGGCGCGCAACGGTTGACCGAAGAAAAAATTCAGCACATCGATGCGGTGCGAAGCGATGTCGTAGAGCGGGCCGCCTCCGGCTAGAGCGGGATCGAGCAGCCAGCTGCGATGACCGGGATTGTCCTCGCGCCATTCGTGGCAAGTGAGTTCGGCTAGGACAGGTTTGCCGATGGCGCCGGCCTCGAGCAATTGCTTGGCGCGCAGAACTTTGGGATAGGCGCGGCGATAGTAGGCCACGCCGAAGGTGCGTCCGGTTTCTTGGGCCGTCTGAACCATGGAGCGCGCTTCGGCTTCGTTCATCGCCATGGGCTTCTCGCACAGCACGTGTTTTCCTGCGCGAAGCGATTGGGTGGTCTGGGGCGCGTGCAGGAAAACCGGAGTGGCAACGTAAACGGCCTGGACGTCAGGATCGGTGAGAGCCGCGTCGAGGGTGGGCCAGACGTGAGTGTTGTAAGGCGCGGCTTTTTCGGGATGGCTCGTGACCAGGCCGTACAGGCTGCTGCGAGACTCGCACTGAATGGCAGGGATGACGCGCCGGGTGGAGATATCGCCGATTCCGATTACGATCCAGTTCAGCATAGGTGCGGGAGAATTTAATTGTTGCACAAAACGAAAGGCCGGCCATGAGCCGGCCTTCGCCATCAAATTTTAAGAACCACAAGTTACTTCTTGGGAGCGATCGCGTCCTTGGCAGCCTTGGCGACGCGGAATTTCACCACGGTCTTTGCTTTGATCTGGATGGGCTCGCCGGTCTGCGGATTCCGCCCGATGCGGGCTTTGCGATGTGCTTTCACCAAACGGCCGAGGCCGGGCACAACGAACACGCCGTTCTTCTTGGTTTCTTTCACAGCGACATCAGCGAGCTGTTCCAAAAATAATGCTGCTGTCTTGTTGGGAAGTTCAGTTTTCTCCGCCAGATGACGGACGAGTTGAGTCTTGGTCAAACCTGAAGCCATGTTGCCTCCTCGAAAAGAATCGAAATTTAATTCCAGCGGGCTTGATGTTATACCACTGCCCTGTGGAAAACACCCTTATTCTACGCGGGTTCCGCGAATATAACACGCGAAAAAGGCCATTTTTACATGCTCATTTGCAGGTGCACATTCTGGAATGGCCCAAACACGGCTTCCGAAGCAGTCGAGGACAGCAGGAGCCAAGGCGAGCTCTCGCCACCAATTCCGACTCTGGTGCCATAATGCTAGAGGAGAAAACACGATTTGAGTTGCGCCATTTGTGAAGTTCGCAAAGAGAAACGCTTCTGTCCCGCCGTCCATGGACGCATTTGCCCGCAGTGCTGCGGCGAACAGCGGGAGGTGACGCTCGAATGTCCCAGCGATTGTCCGTATCTGCAGCAGGCGCGGGAGCATGAGAAGCCGCGTTCGGCCGACGAGTTTGATGCGGCGTCGTTATTTCTGCAAGTGGAGATTTCCGATCAGTTCACCTACGAGCGCGAACACCTTCTTATGGGGCTGAGCTTTTCCCTGGTCAAGGCGGCGCATGCCGACCGCAGCCTGAACGATCGCGACCTGATCGCTGCGCTCTCGGCGATGTGCACAAGTTATGAGCGGCTGGTGAACTCGGGGTTGCACTACGAGCAGCCGTTGACGAGCACGGCGCAGCACGCCGTGGCAGCGCAGGTGGAAGAGATGGTGAAGCAGTACCGGGAGGCCGAGCAGAAGCAGCTGGGCTACTCCAACTTGCGAGACGGAGATGTGCTGAAGGCTCTGGTATTCCTGCTTCGTCTGGCGAACGGACGAACCTCGGGACGGCCGAAATCGCGCGCCTTCATCGATTTTCTTTCCGCGCAATTTCCGGAGAAAGAGCCGGCGGTGGTGGGGCCGCAAAGCGTGGGCAGCCGGATCATTGTTCCGTAAAGCCGCCTTCTTTTACGAGCTTTCGTACCGTCTGTCCTTCCGGCAGAGCGGCGAGCAATTCGCGAACTGTTTTCTTCAAGGTCGGATGTAGTACTTCCGGCGCAATCTCCGCCAACGGCTCCAACACGAAGCGGCGCTGGTGCAGCGCGGGATGCGGGATGGTGAGTTCCGAGGAATTCACCACGGCACTGTCGAAGACGAGGATGTCGATATCGATGGTGCGAGGGCCTTTTTTCTGCAGGCGTTGCCGGCCCATCTCCTGTTCGATGCGCAGAATTGAACTCATCAATTGCTGCGGCGTCTGGGTGGTTTCGAGCGCGGCGGCACAATTCAGAAACCAGGGTTGCTGGGTGAACTCCATGGGTTCAGTTTCGTAGAAAGAAGATACGGCTACGACTCGGCCAGTGGTTTCCAGCCGCGCCAGGGCGCTGCGCAGTTGAGTGGCGCGATCGCCAACGTTCGATCCCAACGAGAGATAGACCCGCGATGGCTTAGTGGATGTGCCACTTCCGGCGTTCATTTTCGCGGTGTTCATTTCCTGGCGTTCATGCTGATGCGATACCTTGGTCACTTTCGCCGACTTCTGGCTCAATTCTAGAATTAGAGCATGCTGGAGTCTCTGTTGCTAAGCCGGGACGCGGAAGTCTTCCGGGTGCTGCGTCCGATGCTGGAAAAATTGTCGATAGAGGTCGAAATCTGCCAGGAGGCCAAGAAGGCCAGCGAGATTCTGATTTCCGACAAGTTCGATGCCGTGATTGTGGACTGCGATGACCTGCCGGGCGGAGTCGAGGTTCTGGAGGGTCTGCGCGGCACGCCCAGCAACAAGAATTCCGTCACTTTTGCCATCGTCAACGGGAAGAAGACGACCACGCAGGAAGCTTTCGGCATGGGCGTGAATTTCGTTCTCCATAAGCCGCTCACCGCTTTGAACGCGAATCGCTGCTTTAACGCGGCGCTGAATTTCATGTTGCGCGAGCGGCGCCGCTACTTCCGCCAGGTAGCGAAAATGCCGGTCAAGATCATGCTGGGTGAAAGAGAAGTGCAGGCGACGAGCACTAACATCAGTGAAGGCGGTATCGCTCTGCTCTTGCACCAGGCGCTACCCAAGAATGCGATGCCGCGGTTGCAATTCACTTTGCCCGGAAGCCGGCTCTCGATGGACGTGGAAACGGAAATCGCCTGGGCCGACCTGAAGGGATGCGTGGGGCTGCGCTTCCTCAACCTGCCTGCGAGTTCGAAAGAGCTCCTGGAAAAATGGCTCAACGATCAACTGGAGCAGGAAATTCCTGGATCCAAGAGCAAACTGGAAGATCCGGCCTCGCCCGCCATTCAGTAGACGGTATTCAGTTGGTAACTTCCCGCCGGGCACTCCCGTGGCAATCTGGAGAGATACGGGAGGGGCCATTTCATGCTGCCTGCTAGCTACCGGGTAAACCGCATACAGAAAACGCTGCGCTGGTTTGAAGGGGATATTCCGTTGTTGAATCTCCGGGTAAAGGATCTGTCTCCCGAGGGGCAGCAATCGGCGCGCCAGTTCGCGGCAGATCTTATCAAGCAAACCCGTGCGGAATTGCAGCGCTTGCTGGAAGAACAGCCCGAGCTGACATGCGATTCGAGTCAAGTTCCGGGCGAGGTTCCATGCGAGCCTGCCGACTAGGCCTGAATTTGCGGGCCAGGTTTTAGCGCGTCATACCGGAAGAGGCGGCAACGGCTTGTGCCGCGTAAGGCGCCGCGTGGGAAGTTGGTTCCACCGAGCGCGTAACTTCCTCCCAGAGAGTCTTGTCGCGGAGGATGCGGGAGACCAGGGCTGTATGCATGGCATGGCCGGCTCGGTCGGCCACGATCCTGCCCAGGATTGGCTTGCCCAGCAGCGCGAGATCCCCTACCAAATCCAGAACTTTGTGGCGGACAAACTCGTCGGCGAAGCGGAGCGGGCCGTTTTCTACTCCATCGCGGGTGAGCACGATGCAGTTGTCGCTGGATGCGCCACGGATCAATCCCATGTTGCGCATGGCTTTTTCGTCCTCGCGCGAGCCAAAGGTGCGGGCGGCGGCAATGTTTCGCAAGTAGCTTCCGTTCGAGAGTTCCACCTGAAAAGTTTCTTTGCCGATGAGGGGGTGAGGAAAATTGATGGAATAAGAAACGGAGTAGCTGTCGGCGGGGTAGACCGAGATAAATTTGTTGCCCTCGCGCATCTCCACCTCGCGGAGAATTTTCATATAGCGGCGCGGGCGGCGCTGTTTACGGATGCCAGCCTTCTGGATGAGATCGACAAATGGTTGCGCGCTGCCATCGAGGATGGGGAGTTCGAGATTATCCAGTTCAACGATGGCGTTGTCGATGCCGAGGCCGATAAAGGCGGAGAGGAGGTGCTCGGTGGTCGAGATCAGCACGCCTTTTTTCATTAAGCTGGTGGCGTAGCTGACGCGGGCGACGTTGCGGCTGTTGGCCTCGATCTCGAAGCCATCGAGATCGACACGGCGAAACACGATGCCAGTGCCGGGAGGCGCCGGAAGAATGTGCATGGAGACGGGAGCGCCACTGTGCAGTCCTATGCCACTGCACTCGACGGACGAGCGGATTGTTTGCTCTTGAATCAAATACGCTGGGGTATGTTTCGGCGAATGAATAGATTACAGCCGGGGTTAGAAGGTTGACTGTGGTAAAAAAGCCACAGTCCGTGGTTTTGCACAACAATAGTCATCTAAACCCTTCACGCCCAACAATTAACGGGGTTGGCCAATCAATTACTAGCGTAACATCAGCTCATTAGTTAATGCTGCCAGAAACCGTTAGGCATGGGCGTGGCACGAGAGTTATGTCAAGCATTTGTGGATCAGGAGACGGGCTTACCGAAATTCTATCGTTTGTGTTTGTCGGAGACCTTGTTGGGATTGTAGCCGGAATTCCAGTCGAACATGGCTTGATCGAGGCCTTTGTTGTAACTGGCTGAGGTGACGAAGCGTTCGGTTTGCATGTCTCCGTTGAAGTAGCGGGTAAAGCCGAAGGGGGTCATCACACCGTCGACCATGCGGTATCCGTCGTAGGTCTCTTCCTCGATGTTGCGTTCCTTGTCGACCGGATCGCGCCAGGAATAAGTCTTCTTGATAGGGAGATGCGTGTCGATATCGAAGTAGACGCTAACCGCTTCATCTTGTTTGTTGATCAACGTGACTCGCTGGGCGGCGAGGCTGCCGGCGAGGGCGGCGCCATCGAAGAATAATGCCACGTCGGGATCGTTCACCCAGGAATGCAGGATCGTTTCCAAGGAAAACTTGCGGTGGCGCAGGTAGTCGTCGAGATCCTTCTTCTCGATAGCGCGCGGACCTTTGTAGGTGACCTCGTACCCCTTGTCTCCGTTGTAAACGTATGCGACATCGCGCTGGGGAGTGAGTTCGATCCGTTCCTTGCCGGGAAATTCGAGGAATCGCCAGAAGAAAACGCCGTTGCTCGAAGGACGGCCGTGGTAAAAGGTGTAGGTGCGGCCCTGCTCCTGCATGTCGTGAATGTTCAGGTAGGCATCCCCGCCCAAAGCTTTGATGGCCTGATCCAGCAGGTCATGCGCTTGGCGGGCGTTCTGTTGATCGAGAGGAATTGAGGGGCTCTTTGCGACAGAATCCGACGGAGCTTGCGGGGCGGGTGACTGGGCGACTGCTGTGCGCCAGGCACACATCGCCAGTGCAAACGTCAGCGCAGCTGTAAAAAAAAGCTTCACGGTTAGCAGTGAACCCTGAACAGGAATTGTAGCCGCTTGCGGCAAAATTGCGGACTGCGACACGAACTTCCCCGCACTGGTTTCGGCAAATCAGTTGGATGCAGAAAAAACGGCCGGTGTCACACGCGGGGAAATATCGCTGGAGGACGGCGGCTAGCCTACCAGCACCGCGCCGCCGTTCACGTTGAAGATCTCGCCGGTGATGAAGCCAGCATATTTGGTGCATAGAAACAGCACCGGGGCCGCAATCTCTTCTGGGGTGCCGACGCGGCCCAGGGGAATGGTGCGGCGAATCTCTTCGCCGCTTTTCGGGTCATCCAGCGCGGATCTGGACATGTCGGTATCGACCCATCCCGGTGCGACCGAGTTTACATAAATTCCGGCGGAGGCGAGCTCCGCACCAAGAGTCTTCACCATGCTGATGAGAGCGCCTTTGCTGGCGGAGTAATCGCAATGAAAGGCTTCACCGCGCTGGCCGCTGGTAGAGCTGATGAGAACGATGTGTCCGGCGGCGGCGTGGCGCGCCTGGGTTTTCATCTGGGCGACCGTGTGTTTGACCAAGCCGAATACCGCGTCGAGGTTGATGGAGAGCGTAGAGCGCCATTGCTCGTCGGACATCTTTTCGATGGCTACGTCTTCAGCGGGCCAAACGCCGTGATTAGCCACGAGAATATCGATGCGGCCGAAATGCTTGGCAGCTTCCGCAACCAGGAGGCGCGCGGAATCCGGATCATGGAGGTTGCTGGCAATGGCATGGCAGTTGGCCTCGCCACATTCCTTGGCCAGGGCTTCCGCTTCGGAGCGAGCCTTCTGATAACTGAACACGACCTGGGCGCCGGCTTCGGCGAAAAGGCGAACGGTGGCTGCGCCAATGCCGCGGGAACCACCGGTGATCAAGGCGACTCTGCCGGAGAGAGAAAGAGAGACGGGCATGGATAATAGTTTCCAGTTTCTGGTTTCAAGTTGCAAGTCAGGAGGGACGTAGATGAGAACGCCGAAGGCAATTACAGGGATATTTCCTCAGGGGCTAAAGCCCACACTCTTAACATCCCTAGGCGGCACGACTAAAGTCGTGCCCTTCCCAAAACCAGCTGCATAACAGTTTGGCGGAACCGGAAACCGGAAACTAAAAACTTTCTTTTGATGACGAGGTGCGCTCCGACTTCAATTCGCGCGACAGAAGGCGGACGAGCATACCGTCGAAGCCGGTGCCACTCATCTTGGCGAGTTCGTCGAGAGCCTGCTCCGGAGTGCGCGCGGCGGCGATGGACTGCTCGGTGAGCATGTTGGCGTAGGCGTCGGCCAGGGCGATGATGCGCGCCCACAGGGGAATCTGTTCGCCCTTTGCGCCGTCCGGGTAGCCGGTTCCGTCGAAGCGCTGGTGATGGTGCTCGATGGCTTGGCGCATCATTCCGCTATGCGGGAGGATGGCGGCAATCTCCGCTCCGACGCGGGCATGCATGCGAACCAGGAAGAACTCGTCATCGGTGAGCGGACCTGGCTTGTTAAGAATGCGCTCCGGGACGAAGATCTTGCCGACATCGTGGATGCGGGCGGCGTAAACCAAGTCGGCGGTTTCCTCAGGAGGCAAATGTAGGGCACGCGCGATGATCTCCGTGTAGCGCGCAACAAGATCGCCATGGCCAGCGGTTCGCAGTTCGCGAGATTCCGCGGCGCGGCTGAGGACTTCAATTGATTCCTTCAGCAGCGGGATGTTGCAATCCTCTTCGCCGCCGCAAAACTTGATCAGCATCGAAGCTAGCTCTTCGAGATGCTCGGGGCCATTGTGTTCGCGCTGCAGAAAACCTTCGATATAGGTGGAGATTTGTTGCCGCTGCGGAGCGAATTCCTCGCCACCGGCAAATTCCTCGGCGGCGGATACGCGGTTACCGCCGGAACGCTTGGAAACGTACATGCCGGCATCGGCCACGCGGATGATGTCCTCAATCGAGAAACCATGCATAGGGAAACTGGCTACGCCGAAACTGCCGGTGATGTGATGTTCGCTGAGCATGGGGTCCTGCGTAATCCACTGGCGCAAGCGTTCGGCCAGGACTTCAGCCTGCTCGGGGCCGGTTTCCGGCATGAGGATGATGAACTCGTCTCCACCATAGCGGGCGACGACGTTGGATTGCCGCGACTTTTGCTCGAGCAAGCGTCCCACGCGAGCGAGCACCAGGTCGCCCTCGAAGTGGCCCATGGTGTCATTCACTTCCTTGAATTTGTCGAGATCGATGAGGACCACGGAGAAGGGCCGGCCGGAGCGTGAGGCGCGCTTCCATTCCGCGGATAATGCTTCCCAGAAGAAGCGCCGCGTCTTGATTCCCGTCAGACCGTCGGTGATCGATTGCTGCTGAAGTTTCTGGAAGACGAAGGCATTGTGCAGCGCGGTGGCCAGCAGGTCGGCCAGCGTGTTGAGGATAAGGACGTCCTGGGGAAAGAACGCGCTCTCGTTCCGGCTTTCAATGTTCAGAGCGCCGAGAAGAGTTTCGCCGTAGGTGATGGGGATACAGAGCACGGAACGCGATTCGGGCAAAATCGCGCCAATCTGGCCTTCCACGCCGTTCTGCACGAGCGCTCGTTCTCCGGTGCGGGCCACGCGGCCCAGGATGCCAATGCCGATGGGGATGCGCTTGCCCTTCGCCTGGGCCGTGGCCCCGGCTTCGGCCTTGATCTCGATTTCCTTCGTACCGTAATCGAGCAAACCGATTCCAATGTGGTCGAAGCTAAAGTTTTTCTGGATCTCTGCCACAATCTGGTCCAGCATGTGGACCGGATCGTCGCTCGAAATGGCCGTGCGGGAGATGTTGTTGAGGAAGGCCAATTGCCGCGAGCGGCGTTGTTCTTCGGCGAACAGGCGCGCATTCTCCACCGCAACCGAGACCTGTCCGGCCGCGGTCATGAGGACGTCGACGTCGCGCTGTTCGAAAATGTACTCCCGCACGGTGCTCATGGCGACCATCACGCCAGCGGGTTTGCTGCCCAGCAGGATGGGGGCGGCGCAGAGGCATTTGGCGGGCAGTTCGGGGCGGTAGGTGACGCCCAATCGCGTGCGCGTCTTCTCCAGGTCGGAACGGATGAGGAGGGGCTGGCCGGTGCGAATCACATATTCGGTGAAGGCGTTCTCAAGTTTGCGCCGGCGCTTGGGCAGGACGAGATCATCCTCGACCTCCAACTCGAAGCAGATTTCGTCGCCGTTCTGGAATGCGATATAGAAATTGCTGTTGTTGAAGATCTGTCCCAGTTCGGCATGGATAGTGCGCAGGACTTCGTCCTGGTCCAGCCGTGAGCTGATGGCCTGGCCGATCTCGGTGAGCAGTTCATATTCTTGCGTACGGCGATGGGCGTCGTGCGCGATCAGATAGTTTTCGACGGTAAGGCCAAGCTGGAGGGCCAAGCCGACCATCAGACGCGGCCCCGAGGTTCCGAAGGCTTCGCGCTGGGCGTGAGGGAAAAGAATTACGCCGAACGCGTGTTCGCGAGTTTGCAGACTGACTGCGGTCAGATTGCGGATGTCCGCCTTTTCGAGGACTCCCTTGAGATCGGCGAAAGTGCCGGCAGATCCGAGCGGCAGTGGCTCGGTCATATGGCCGATGTTGCGGACGGTGAAAAGTCCTCCTTGCCGGAAGGCCAGGTCGCAGAGGTATTCGCCGGCGCCGCTCTTGGTGAGCACGTCCAGAAATTCGTCGGAGAATCCCCGCTGCACCGAAGGCAGCAAGCCACGCCAGCGTTCGGCGACGTAGATGATGGCACGTCCCGCGGACAAGGCGCCGGCTAAACGCTCCAACGCCGACTGCATACTGGGGAGCAAATCATCGGCGGAGAGCAATCGGCGCGGGTCCGCGCCCAAGGTTGACAGAGCCAGGGTATTTTCCTGTACGGCGTTGCGCTCGTTCTCAAACAGCACCATGACCATGGCGATGCCGAGCAGCATCTGCGGTATTGGGCCGAGGACGTGGCCGACGGTGCCAAACATCTCCATGACCGGACTGCCCGACTGAATTGCCCCCATGAGGACTGCCCACAGAGCAAGAGAGAGCGCGAGGAGTTTGAAGGCAGGCGAGCCCTTGCGGTGAGAGTGCAGATAAAAAACGGCCGAGCAATACAAAAGCACGGCGCTCAGAAAAAGCACCGTGAAGCTAATCGGACGCTGCTCGATGGGGAGGTGGCTGTACAGGAGATGATTGCGCAAGTCGACGCAGGCCAGTCCGGTTCCTGTAAAAATCAAAGCCAAGTCGTACCAGCGAAAGTGGAATGAGGCGCGCGTCAGGCGGGTGGAGACGAATATGCTGATTCCCATCGCGACCGAAAACAACGAACTGGCAAAGAAGGCAGCCGGCGCCGGAGGGCGAAAATAGCGAAGAGCATCGAGCGCGTAGTGGATGGAATAACACGCCCATGCGATCTGCCAGGCGCGAAAGTACAGTTGACGACTTTGCTGGTAGAGAAAGCTGAACAGTAAACACAACAACAGTGCAACAACACCCGGAATAATCACGATGCTGGTGGAGAGGCTGTTCATGAGGACCGGCTAGATACCTGCTGAATCAGGTGAAGTTGATGGAGAGCGATGGCTAATGCTTTCACAGCTGAGGGTGGGAAGACAACAGGATTTAAGTACACTGTCCCGAAAAAAGCCCAGAATAGCCGGGTAACCCTCGGAATGGTTATTGCGGTGCGCTTGACGATACTTTTCCAGCCCCCATACCATCAGAAGTTAACTCCTTATGTCTGAATCTCTTGCTAACGGGTCATCGCGGCCGCGGGTTCGCTTCGCGCCGTCGCCTACCGGTTTTCTGCATGTGGGCAGCGCCCGCACTTTCATCTTCAACTGGCTCTATGCCCGCCACCATGGTGGGAGGATGATTCTGCGGCTCGACGATACTGATGTCGAACGCAACACCCAGGCGTCGGTCGATTCCATTTTCGATGGCCTGAAATGGCTGAACCTGGGATGGGACGAGGAATATAAGCAATCGGAACGGATTGAATTGCACCGCAAGACGGCCTGGAGGATCTTCGAAAAAGGTTTGGCTTACCGCGACTTCACACCCGCCCACACGGGGGATGCGGAAAAATCGGGAGCGCAAGGGACATGGCTATTCAATCCCGGAGCGCGCGAGCTTTCATCCACTGAGAGCGACCGCCGCGCCGCTGCGGGAGAACCATTTGCGCTGCGTTTTCGCGTGCCGCGGGAAGGTGGGCAGTCGATACGTTTTGCCGACGCGGTTTATGGCGAGCAGATGAAAGCCGCGGCGGACATTGAAGATTTTGCGCTGCTGCGGTCAGATGGCATGCCGACCTATCATCTGGCTTCCTGCGCGGACGATGCCGACCTGCGCATCTCGCATATCATCCGCGGGCAGGACCATCTGTCGAACACTTTCAAGCATGTGCTGATCTTCGAAGCGGCCGGATTTACGCCGCCGCAGTTCGCTCACTTGCCGCTGCTGGTAGCGCCCGACGGCACCAAGCTCTCAAAGCGCCGCCACGGTCCCGTGGTCAGCGTTACAACTTACCGCGACGCTGGATTCTTGTCCGAGGCGTTCATCAATTTTCTCTGCTTGCTGGGCTGGTCACCGAAGAACGACCGCGAGAATATGTCGTTGCAGGAACTGACCGACCTGTTCTCGCTTGAGGGAATCAACCGATCGAATGCGGTGGTGAACTTCAAGGAACCTGCGACAACGCCAGAAGAAACCTTCGACCCGAAGGCCGTGTGGCTGAATGCCGAGCACATTCGCGGACTGCCGGTGGAAGAGTTGAGCGCACGGCTGCTGCCTATCGTGCAAGGCGATGGGTTGAACGTTTCGCCGGAAAAGATGCTGCGGGTGACGCCGCTGATTCGCGAGCGCATCAAGCTGCTGCGTGATGTGCTGATGGCTGCGGATTTCTTTTTCGTCGAGCAGTTGGCGCCGTACGATCCGGTGGAACTCATCCCACAGAAGGGGGATGCGGCGATGGCGTTTAAGGTTCTGACGCGAGCTCGTGAAGTGCTGGCGAATGTCGAGTTCAAACATGATCCGCTCGATCACGCTCTGCGCACGGCCGCCCAGGAACTCGGAGTGAAGGCCGGACAGATGTTCCAGCCCATCCGCGTGGCCGTCTGCGGAAGAAAGAATGCGCCGCCACTGTTTGAGACGCTGGAGGTGCTGGGGCGGGAAACTACATTGGCCCGAATTGAACAGGCCATCCAGAAAGCGGGCGTGGTCGTAGGGTGAAGTTCTCCCTCCGGCAGGCCTGCTGCGATAAGGTCCCTGCTGCGATAAGATCAAGGAGTAATGAATCCATTGCATCCGCCTACCGAAGCTGGAGAAAAAGCTGTGGCTGCCTCGCCGTTGCCTGCGCCGTCAAACTTCGTCCGCGACATCATTCTTGAGGACCTCAAGAGCAACAAGCACAACGGCCGCGTGCAAACGCGTTTTCCTCCCGAGCCCAACGGCTACCTGCACATCGGCCACGCCAAGGCCATCTGCATCGACTTCGGACTGGCCGACGAATTCGGCGGGCATACCAATCTTCGCTTTGACGATACCAATCCCGAGAAGGAAGAAACGGAGTACGTCGAATCGATCAAGGCCGACGTCAACTGGCTCGGCTATCAGTGGGATGGGCTTTTTTATGCGTCTGACTACTTTGACCAGCTCTATGAATGGGCGATCAAGCTGATCAAGGACGGCAAGGCTTACGTCGACGACCTCACGGCCGACGAAATTCGCGAGTATCGTGGAACGTTGACCGAGCCGGGCAAGGACAGTCCGTATCGCAACCGGTCGGTGGAAGAGAATCTGAATTTATTCGAGCGCATGCGCGCGGGCGAGTTTCCCGATGGCTCGCGCACGTTGCGGGCGAAGATCGATATGGCATCACCGAACCTCAACCTGCGCGATCCGGTGATGTACCGCATTCTGCACGCCGAACATCATCGTACCGGCAACAAGTGGTGCATCTATCCGATGTATGACTACGCGCATGGGCAGTCAGATTCCATCGAGAGGGTGACGCATTCCATTTGCACGCTTGAGTTTGAATCGCACCGGCCGCTTTATAACTGGTTTATTGAGCAGCTGGGAATTTTTCCGTCGCGGCAGATCGAGTTCGACCGGCTGAACCTGACCCACACGCTGCTGAGCAAACGCAAGCTGCTGCAGTTGGTGCAGGAGGGGCGGGTGAGCGGGTGGGATGATCCGCGGATGCCGACGCTGGGCGGGATTCGGCGCCGGGGATATACCCCGGAGGCGATTCGTAATTTTGTCGCGTCGATCGGCGTATCGAAAACGACGGGCTCCATCGAGCTGGCAATGCTCGAACACTTTGTCCGCGAAGACCTGAACAAGCGGGCGGCGCGGGTGATGGCGGTGCTGCGTCCGCTGAAAGTGGTGATCGACAACTACCCGGAGAATCAAGTCGAAGAGATGGATGCGGTGAACAATCCGGAAGACGCGAGTGCGGGCGCGCGCAAAGTGCCATTCTCTCGCGTCCTCTATATCGAGCAGGATGACTTCCGCGAAGCTCCGCCGAAGGGATACTACCGGCTTTCGCCGGAGCGCGAGGTGCGTCTGCGCTACGGCTACTTCATCACTTGCACGAGCGTCGTGAAAAACGAAAAAGGCGAAGTGGTTGAGGTGCATTGCACCTACGATCCGGCGACGCATGGCGGAAATGCTCCGGACGGACGAAAGGTGAAGTCGACGATTCACTGGGTGTCGGCCGCGCACGCGGTCGATGCCGAGGTTCGGATCTACGAAAATTTATTCACCAAAGAGAATCCGAGCGAGGTGGAAGAAGGGCAGGACTTCACTGCAAATCTCAATCCGAACTCGCTGGAAGTGATCGCGAGCGCGAAGCTTGAGCCGTCGCTGGCCGATGCCGCGGTCGGCAACCGCTATCAGTTTGAGCGACTAGGATATTTCTGCGTCGACTTGGAGTCGAAGGCCGGAAAGCTCGTGTTCAACCGCACCGTGGCGTTGAAAGATACGTGGGCGAAGGTGGAGAAGAAGCAGGGTACCAAACGCTAGGGGGTCACGGCGGTCACTCTCGCCTTCGGAACGTCGGCGACTAAAAAGCAAAACCCCGAGCGCGGTATTCAACTCGGGGTGTAAGCCTGTCCAGCTTCACAAACATTATCGGTACCCAGAAATCGGAAGTCAAGGTTACTTGAGGAGCCTCCCTGTCCTGAGACTCCTCGTCAGATTCCCTACCATGGAACGGGAAACTGTGGACCCGACGGGATTCGAACCGCACCTTAAAGCTGGACAGGCTTACGTGCTGCCAATTACACCACGGGCCCAAGTTTAGGTTACGATCCTCGGATCTGGATCGCGCAGGATCGCCGGAAGACATTTGGAACCCGGTTCCAAATCGGGAGCGTATCGAGAAGTAGTTGCTAGTTATGGATGTGCGGGCTCTGCGCGGGGTTGGCGTGGTGCTCGGGCGGTTCCTTCACCACTTTCACCTCAAAACTTACGGGCACATTTTTTGGCGGAAAACACTGCGCGTTATCGCAGCCCTGGTAGCGCAGCACACCGTGCATCACATATTTTCCCGGGACAACCGAGTGCAGGGGATGGACTCCGAGCGAGATGGTGAAGTCTCCGGTGTACACACTGAGTTTTTCGTCGGGCGAGAACGGGAAACTCGTATCCTCGCCCGCGGGATAATCAATTTTTCCCAGGATGATGTCGGTCGGCAGATCCATCTTCAAGGCGGTGGGAAGAAGGTACTCGGATTTGGGCATGTTCGAATTGATGTGGTAGCCCGCGGGAACGCGAAAATTCAGGTTCACCATCGTTTCTTTGGCGCGTTGGGCCGTGAGCAGCGGCACCGCGTCCATCGTAACGACGGGAGCTTTAGGCGGTATTTGCGCGGAGGCGAGTCCCGAGGCTGCGAGAAGAATCAACGTGAGGAAGCTGCCACGTCCTGGACTGATCTTTCTTTGATCGAGAGTCATACTTTGATCCAGAGTCATTGAGAAACCAAGTTCTTTCCTGAAGCCGACGCCTGGTTGGTGGATGCCCGCGTATCGAGCGCTTTCTTGACCGAATCTTCAATCTCTGCCTTGCCGCGCAGTCCAATGATCTTGTCGACGATTTTTCCGTCGCGGCCGATCAGGAAACTTTCCGGCAAGGCCGGGACGCCACCGTACTCGTCCCCGACAGATTCCTTGCCAATCAGGATCGGATAGTTCACTCCCATCTCCTTGGCGAACTTGCCGATGTCTTCCTTGCTGGCATCATCCATGGCGACGCCAACGATCTGCAATCCTTGCGAGGCGTACCGATTCTGCAACTCGACGAACCAGGGCATCTCTATTTTGCAGGGACCGCACCAGGTCGCCCAAAAATTGAGCAGAACAGCTTTACCGCGAAGGTCGGAGAGGCGCATGGTCTTGCCGTCGAGCGATTCCAGAGAGAAATCGGGAGCGAGGCTGGATTGCGTGAAGTGAGGCGCGAAACCTGGGCCGGTGCGGCGGGCCGCGTGAAAGCCGACGTAGAGCATCAGCGCGACGGCGAAAGCTACGACCACGAGCGTGAGAGGACTACGATTCAAGAGAACACTCCATTCACCAACAGCTCATCTTACAAAGCAAACCGGTTCAAGAATGAGAGCCAGTTCGAAATCAAAGTAAACCGGCCGAGCACCAGCAATACGCCGAGAGCGATCAGCAATCCGCCTGACGCCACTTCGACGGCATGCATGTGCGAGCGGAAGCGGCTATAGAACTTTAGAAAACGCTCCACTCCCAAAGCCGTCAGCAGGAAGGGCACTGCCAGACCTAAAGAGTAAATCGCGAGCAGAATCATACCCTTCGACAACGTATCCTGCGCGGCGGCCAGTGTAAGGATGCCGGCGAGAATCGGGCCAATGCAGGGCGTCCAGCCGAAGGCGAAGGCAAAGCCGATCACGAAGGCGCCGATCGGCGTGCTGCCGCCCTTCAACTCGTGTAACCGGGTATCAGAATACAGCGCCTTGATTTTCAAAATGCCGGTCAAGTGCAGGCCGAACAAAATAATGACGACTCCGGCCACGATGGCGAGCGTGTGTTTGTACTGCGCGGCGATCTGGCCGATCTCAGTGGAGATTGCGCCCAGCGTGATAAACACTACGCTGAAGCCGAGGATGAAGCCGACGGAATTCGTCATAACGCGGCGCATCAGGCGGCCTTGCGAGGACTTCAGCTCATCCACTCCCGCGCCGGAGATCAGAGAAACGTAGCCCGGCACCAGCGGGAGGACGCAGGGCGATAGAAACGAAATGAGCCCGGCGAAAAAAGCGGCGATCGGTAGTGGAAGGCTCGACATGCGTCTTTATTGTACCTGCCGGAGTTCTACTGCGTAATCCGTCACCTCATCAGACGATCGGCGCAGCATTTAGTTGCATGGCTGGCACCGCCGCTAATGCGACTTCTTGGCGGGCGCTTCCGCCTGCGGGGTTACCGGCTCAGCCAGCTCTGGCGCGGAGCCGGCCAGCATCTTCCGCATGAAGCCGAAGGGCAAGGCGGCGTTCAGCACGGCGCGGTCACCCTCCTGCTTTAACTGGATGCTATCGAAAAAGGCCTTTACGTCGGGATCGGTGCCATGCATTCCAACCGAAGTTTCGGCCGCGTTCGTGAGGGCCACGAAGACGTTCACTTTGTCGACCATGGCACGCGCCTCCTCGGCGTCGCGGGTGAAAGCCTCGGCATGGAGGTGAATCGCGTTGGCTCTAAGATTGAGATGAAGCGGGCTGAGATAACTTCCCGAGACCACCAGGGTTGCGGGCGAATTGAACAATGTGCTCCAGCTGCCTGCGCCGGAGGCGGAAGGTTCAATGCGAGCGACGACCCATGCCAGGCTGGCAAACTGAACGTGCTTGTAGTACTGGCGCAGCAGCGCCGGTCCGCCGAAGGGAGAAGCCAGACGCTTCGAGCGGTCGACCATTCCTCGAATGACGGCGGGGTCATCGTGATTGGACGCGGCGACGGAATCC
Organism: uncultured Acidobacteriaceae bacterium; assembly: GCA_963782835.1. Lineage (GTDB taxonomy): Bacteria > Acidobacteriota > Terriglobia > Terriglobales > Acidobacteriaceae > Sulfotelmatobacter. The sequence goes on from CAWALR010000022.1 coordinate 47,597, forward strand.
GCGCCCACCACCGCTACGCGCAAAGACCGGCCTTCGAGCGGAATGGTAAAAATATCGACGGACTGATAATTCTCGACCGACTTTGCGATCTGCCGCAGATAAGTGGTGAGTTGCTCGCCGTGAAATTTTCCTACCAGCACTTCCGAGAATCGCGGCTCGGGAGCCGAGCCACCGGTACCGCCTCCAGGCCAACTGGCGGGATAGTGGATGGCGAAGGCAGCTTCCTCGAGATCGCGCTCGAACTGGAAGCCGGTCGCTTGAATGAAGCGTTCGTATTCTGGATCGTGGCTGACTGGAGGCAGTTCTTTGCCTGAGTTCGCTCTCCGCACCCAGCTGAGATTTACATAAACAAACGCGTCGCCCCCAGGCAACAGACGAGCGGCTTCCGGTGGAGCACGCTTGCGGAGCTGTACGGCGAGAATCAACGCCGCGGCGATCACCAGGACCACCAGGACGATGGGGAGAGTGCGCCTAATTCGCATGGAATGCGGTCAGGGATG
>CAWALR010000023.1:0-36128 GCA_963782835.1 uncultured Acidobacteriaceae bacterium
AGTCGAAAGACGACATTAATCGCTAGAAACAGAAGGCAGGGTTAAGAAAAAAAGGGCCAGCCCAGCTGGCCCTTTCGTTTACTCTCCTCATCACCAAACCCGGCACGCGTTCGCTCGAACCATCTTCTGCCCCGGCTTGCAACCAAAAGCGCGAGCAAACTCGGACATGTTCGAAACCACGTTGTCGATGCGGAAAATCGGCAACGAATGCGGGTTCGTGGTGACGATCAAACGAGCTACCTCAGGCCGCACATTCGAGCACCACGAGTACGCATTGGCGAGGTAGAAGCGCTGGAGATATGTCCAGCCGTCCGGGCCTTTTTCATCGAGCGATTTCCCTTGTTTCTTCAGGTCGGCCTCCAGCGCCATCAGCGCAAGATGGATGCCGCCGTTGTCCGCCGTGTCCTCGCCCTGCGTCAGCAAACCATTTTGCTTGACTCCAGCGCCGGCATCGGGAACTTCCTCCGTATACTCATCGGAAATGCACTTGCCACGCTCGTCATACTGCTTGGCATCCTCCGGAGTCCACCAGTCGCGCAGGTTGCCGTGGGCGTCGAACTTGCGTCCCTGATCGTCGAAGCCATGAGTGAGTTCGTGGCCGATGACCACGCCGATGGCACCGTAGTTCACGGAATCATCCATGGTTTTTTCGAAGAAACGGCGGTTGCAAAATACCCGCAGGAAAGTTAATCGTATTCAATTGCGGATCGTAGTAGGCATTGACGGTGGGCGGCGTCATCGTCCACTCGCTGCGATCGACTGGCTTGCCGATCTTGGCAACCCAGCGCTCGAATTCGAACGACGATGCTTGCTCCACATTACCGAGGTCGCTCTCGCGAGTGATTTTTACGCCGGAGTAATCGCGCCAGTGTAAAGGATATCCAATCTTGTCTTCGATTCCCTTCAGCTTCACGATGGCCTGTTCCTTGGTCGCAGGCGTCATCCAACTCACACTTTCAATGTCGCTGTGCATTGCACTCTCGATGGCATGGACCATTTCAATCGTGCGCGCCTTGCTCTCCGGCGGAAAAGCCCGATCCACATAGGCTTGACCGAGGGCCTCTCCCAAATCGCGGTCAGCCCAGTGAGTGCAGCGCCGCCAGCGTGGAAGCTGTTCCTCCTGGCCGGCTAAGGTGCGGGAGAAAAAATTGAAATCTTCATCAGCCATCGCCTTGGTTAGGTAGGGCGCAGCGCCGTGGATCAACTGCCAGCGCATGTAGGTTTTCCAATGCTCCAGCGGATGTTCCGTCAGCAACTTATCCTCTGCGCGAAAGAAATCAGGCGAGGTGACAATGTAGTGCTCACTGACAGGAGCATTGACCGCCTTCAGGTAAACATCCCACTGGATGGATGGCGCCAGTTGGCGCAGCTGAGCCAGGCTCATTTTGTTGTTGATATTCTTGGGGTCGCGGCGCTTGATATTATCCATCTGCGCTTTGGCCATCGCGGTTTCCAGTTCGACTATGGTCGCTGCATCCGCGCTGGCTTGCGCTTCCGCTTCGCCCGCGAGCACCAGCATCTTCTGCACATGGGCAAGATATTTCGTCAGAGTCTCCACTGACTTCTCATCGGTATTGATGTAGTAGTCGCGATTGGGCAAGCTAAGACCACCCTGATCGATCTGCGCTACAACTTTGGAAGCATCGTCAAAGTCTTGTGCGCCGGTGAATCCAAAAAACGGTGCGTTCGTTTGATTGTCGGATTGCTCCCAGGCACCGGGAAACAGATGATGAAGATGTGCGATTTCAAGCGTAATTTCCTGCTTGGATTTGATCGCCGCAATGCGGTCGAGTTCCGGCTGAAGAGGCTTCAGGCCAGCCGCTTCAATACCGCTCTCGTCCATGCAGGCGGCCCAATAGTCGCCAATTTTCTGCTGCACCGCGCTGCGGCTTGAATCGTTTTTGCTCGCAGCTTCCAGAGTCTCGCGCAGGACGTTGTCGTTCCAGATTTCCAAACCGCCGCCCGTGCTCCAGTACACCTGGTCGGCGGGAATGGGATTGGCGGCAATCCATTTATTGCAAGCGTATTTGTAGAAGTCGTCGCACGGGTTTAGCGACTTATCGACCAGATCCGGATCGAAATGATCGAGTTTAGGGGTGCTTTCCTGGTTGGCCGCCGCCGAGGCAGCGGAATTAAGAGTCGCTTTTTGTGCCAGCAGTGTCAGCGGCAAAATGAGCAATGCAAAACCTACAATGATTCTGGAAATAGACATAGGGCCTCTTGTATGGAGCGGACGAATTTGGAGCCGGAAATGGCAATGTCAACTGAGACGCAAGCACAAGCTCGAGACATGCGCACGAAGAAAAGCAGGTTCCACAACCCGAAGGATCAGGGAGAATAGCGCGCGCGCCCTTCCGCAGAACAACATACTACAGACGAACCTTGAACCGCTTGGTTAGCGGCCACTGCCCGCCAAACCTATCCCGTGTTGTGCAGGCCGGCAGCGATGCCGTTAATGGTCGCGCCCAGAGGATATTCCAGCTTCGCCAAATCCCCTCCCTGTTGCTTCCGCCGCAAAAGTTCAACCTGGATCAGGCTCATGGGATCCACATAAGGATTGCGCAGATGAATGGACCGCGCCAGCACCCGGTTACGCGCCAACAACTCGCGTTGGCCGGAAATGCCGAGAATCATGCTGCGCGATCTGAAAAACTCTTCCTCCAGCATAGAGAAGACGCGCGTGCGTAGCACCGCATTCTTCACCAGCCCGGAATAAAGCCGGGCAATGTGAAGATCGGCTTTGGCGATACCGAGTTCGACGTTGCGCACCAAGTCCGAGAAGATGGCGAAGTGTTTCAGCATTTCGCGCAGCAGTTTCTCGTGGCTTTTTCCTTTCTTTGCGAAGCTCTGCAGTCCCTGGCCTACGCCGTACCACGCCGGCACAGCGTGGCGGCTTTGCATCCAACCAAAAACCCAGGGAATTGCGCGCAGATCCTCCAACCGTCGGCCCTTCGTCCGGCGTGAGGGCCGTGAACCGATGCGCGCCGCATCCAGTTCATGTACCGGCGTGGCCTGCTCGAAATATTCCAGCACGTCGGCATTTTCCGCAATATCGCGGCGATACACGCGGTACGCCTCCTCCGACATTTCATCCATGGCCTCTTCCCAGCGCACCTGATCCTTGGCTGGCTGCGAACCGGAGCGCGTGAGCGCTTCCAGGCTGGCGGCGATCATCAACTCCAGGTTCCACTCCGCTAGCACTGCGTCAGCATACTTCCAGTTGAGAACTTCTCCTTGCTCGGTGATGCGGATACGCCCGGAAAAACAGCCTTGCGGCTGCGCCAGAATTGCCGAATGCGTAGGCCCGCCGCCGCGTCCTACCGTGCCTCCGCGGCCATGGAAAAGCCGCAACTTCACTCCACATTCTTGCGCAGCATGATGCAGATCGCGATGCGCTTTGTACAATTCCCAAGTGCTGGTCAGCATTCCTCCATCTTTATTGGAGTCGGAATAACCCAGCATCACCTCCTGCCACCGCCCCCAGGAATCGAGCAACGGCTGATATTCCGGATTTCGCCACAGCCGGCGCATCACGTCGCCCGCAGCTCGCAAGGAATCGATCGACTCAAATAGCGGCACCGGCATCAGTCCAGGACTCATCATCAGAGCCAGCCAGATTGATACCACAAGCTTTTGCGAGTCGGACCACGTTGAGCACATCATCCTCGGACTCCGCCCCGCTGATGATGTATTGCCGGATTGACTGGGCAGGATAGGTTTGCTTGAGTTGCTGAATCGTGTGGAAGGTATCGATTAACTCCCGGGTCTGCGGAGAACCACGTTCGCCGCCGTCCGGTAAATGGGCGCCTGCCGCCAATGCCGGCGCAGTCTCGCGTAATTCAGCCTTCCTTAATTTTGTCTTTCTCAGTTCCGGATTTCTGGCTTCAGTCTTTTTCGCATCAATCTTCTGCGCCGCAATCTCCTGCAGAACCTCGGCGTGAACGCGGGCGTGCTGGCGGATATCCAGCACGTGCAAATGAAAACCAAAGGTTCGGAGTTGGCGCAGCAGAGGATCTACAAAGGTCTCCGCCAAACGCTGCCCGCGATTCGACATCAAGCTCTTTCGCAACAGAATCAGATCAGATTCAAATTCCGCCACATCATGATATGAATCCTGGGTCTTCGAGCCTTCCCGGCTGCGTTGCAAGCGATGAACCATGTAGGAAAGAAATCGCCGGTAATGCTCCTCCGTGTTGCCCGGCCCCCACAGGATGAAAACTCCAGGCATGCTTGGAGATCCGCGGGGTGTGCGCTGAGTCCCTTTGGTGTCTGTGAGCCTGTTCGTTGGGGTGTGTTGGTTGTTTGCTGTGCGGCACACGTTGATCGATTGTCGATATTGCACCAGACGCGCGAGAATCTCCGGCGAAGCCGCGGTCTGCCTCGACGACGAACTCAGACAATCGCTCAGGAATTCCACCTGCCAAATGTATTCCCGGAGAATCATGGTTCGCGCCAGTTCCAGCGCATCCTTCATGCATTCCGGCTTCACCAGCGGATTGCCGTCGCGATCTCCGCCGATCCAGGATCCGAAACTCAGCAGGCTCGGGAACTCCGTCGCATCGAGAACGGTTCCATAAACCTCGCGAATCGATTCCGCAACCTCGGCATAAATGCGAGGCAGAGTTTCAAAGAGCGAAAGCCGGAAATAGCGCAGGCCCATGCGAATCTCGTCGTCCACCGTGGGCTTGGTCTGTCGAACCTCGTCGGTCTGCCATAACGCAGAAATTTCTGCGTGGATGATCTGTTCGCATCTGAGAGCCTCGCCCGAAGTGAGGGGAAGGCGGTCCAGCCGCTCAAGTTGTTCGGCAATGCGGCGGCGCTTCAGCAGCACGGTCTGACGCGCCACTTCTGTCGGGTGGGCCGTGAATACAGGAGTTACGATGACTTCCCGAAGAGCCGCGAGCGCAGCCTCAGCCGTCATTCCTGCTTCTTTCATCCGCAGCAGCGTTCCATGGAATGATCCGGGCAGCGCATGTTGCCGGTGCAGTTGCCGGGCGCGGCGGCGGCGCTTGCGATGGTTGGTCTCGGCGAGATTGGTCAACTCAAAATAAATTGCAAAGGCCTTCGTCACTTGATAGGCGCGGCTCACGTCCATCTCTGCGATCATCGCTTGGGCGCTCTCCATCAGTTCGCCGTGAGACTTGGCCGCCGGACTGTGCGCGACTCGCTCGCGATGCCGAATCATGAGCCGCCTCAGTGCTTCGACGGTATCGAACAGCTCTTGCCCAACTTGCTCCACCAGCACGCGCCCGAGCAATGCTCCCAGCGAGCGCACGTCGCGGCGCAGGGAGTGATCCTTGGCGGAATCGTCCGACTGCGCGGTAAGTTCGAGCAAGCGGGCCTTTTGATCGTCCGCTTTCCACAGTGATTTGGATCGGGTCATGATGGAGCGAATCAAGATGCGTTAAGACGACAGGATAAATCAAGACACCAGTTCTCAGTTCCCGGTTCTCAGTAAAAACCGAGCCTTGCTCCCCCAGCGGTGAGAATTTAAGTGGCGAATAGCGAGTAGAAATCACGTTGGATGGAAACTGACAACTACGAACTGAGAACTGATCCCTATTTCGGGTTTTCGAAGCGATAGCCGATGCCGCGCAGGGTTTTCAGATACCGCGGGTGACGCGGATCGGTTTCGATTTTCTCGCGCAGCCGGCGCACGTAGACGTCGATCGATCGCGGCGTCACAAAGGGAGTTTCCTTCCACACCGCATCGAGCAACTGATCGCGCGTGAGCACGCGACCGACGTGCATGGCCAGATACTCGAGCAACCGAAACTCGCGCACGGTCGTAAGAATCGTCCTTCCCTGCACCTGCACCGTCATCGAAGAGGCATCGATTTCGAGATCTCCCACGCGGAGCACTTCCGGCGCGACCGCCGGCTGACGAACGCCCCGCAGCACACTGCGTACCCGGGCCACCAACTCTCGAGGACTAAAGGGCTTGGTAATGTAATCGTCCCCACCGAGTTCGAGACCCCTGACGCGGTCGGCCTCAGCAGTTTTGGCGGTGAGAAAAATAATGGGAGTCGCCGAGAGGGTTGCCGTCTGGCGAATCTTGCGGCAAAGGTCAAAACCGTCGGCTCCGGGCAACATCACGTCTAGAAGAAAGAGCGAAGGCATTTCGCGCAAGGCTTCGGAGACCACTGACGCGCCGCTGACGAAGCTTTGCACGTCAAAACCGGCGGCCTGCAAGTTATGGGAGATCAGCCGGGCGATGTCTTCTTCATCTTCGACCACGAAAACCAGGCAGCGAGACACTCCGGCATTTCCCGCCTCGCCTCGCGGTTCGTAAGATCCCATTGGGAGCTGCATCATCGGTGATTTCAGGTTCGGTCGGCTCCAGACCGTGCACGGCCGGGTTCCTAAAATGTATGTTGGGAATGTTGCGAGAATGTTTCCCGCGTGTTAACGAATGATGAATTTCGGGAAAGGACGGCCGTTGCTGAATTACCAGAGGCCGAGTTGGCTTTTTTCTGGAAAACGTCGACCTGCGCTAGGATTGAGAAGCTGGGGTCGGAGGTGCACCGTGGCGAAGCTCCGCATTCTCTCTTTTTTCCTTCCCTATGTGATCATTTTGCTCTCACCTCTCGCGTACGCACAAGAAGGCAGCAGTTCCGTGTTTCTTGCCAATCAAGAAGCCCGCGTCGCGAACCTGCCCTCCCTAACGGCGCCGTCGGCGCACCGATCCGCGGTGTTGGCAACGGCGCTGGAGACAGTGCTCCACGACAAAGCGGTATGCTGCGGAAAGGATTCAGCCTTGGAAGACGTCGCGCTTTACGCCAGCCTGTCAGGGCCGCTGTCCTTGAAGGAGCTCAGCACCAAGTTGCAGGGTAGACATCTCTTGAGTGATGGCCGCGCGATCATGGTCAATGCGGAATATATTCCGCACGACTCGATTAATCCCTCGCTTATCGTCAACAATCTGACGGAACAACACGCCCCGCTGATCGAGTGGAAGTCTCACTTGTACGTGTTATACGGAGCGCTTTTCGACGAAACGCGCGACTCGCCGAGTGGAGTACGAGCCTATGCAATCCACAAACTTTTTCTGCTGGATCTGCGATTTTCTGACCAGCGCAGAGAAACCGTATTCGACCGCGAAACCGACGATTGGGGGCAGATGCAGGGGTTGTTGCTGGTCGGATTCGTAATCCCACCATCCACCTGGAAGTAGTGTCCGATCCTAGGGACGTAAGACGAGGAGAGCGTCTTCGCTACGTGGCTGCGCGCTTCTTGGGAGCATGCCGCAGGCTGCGGCCTTCGATCAGGCTGTAAAGATCCTCGGCAAGATTGGTGGTATGGTCCCCGGCTCGCTCCAGTGCCTGCGCCATGAGGAGCACTTCAAAGCTGGATGGATTGCTCTGCGCGCCATGATCGGTGAGATGTTTCTGGAACAAAGCGTGACAGACGCGGTCGATGTCCTTATCCATTTGCAGGACCTTGCGGGCGCATTCCAGATCGAGATCAACAAATCCGCGATACACCAGATCGAGCATCTCGCGCAGGATGGTCGACATCTCGACCAACTGGCGCACATCGGAAGCCGCAGTCTTCGCAGTCCGCGCTTGTACTCGCAGGGACATGCTCATGACCAGATCGCCGATGCGTTCGAGGTCGGTGGTGCATTTCAGGCTGGTCAACAACTGGCGCGCCCGAGTTTCATTCACGCGCGTGATGGCCGCGGGCGTCCGTTCGTCGATGTAGCGCTCGATTACGTCGAGTTCCTGCTCGCACTCTTTGATGGCAAGAAATGCCATGCGCGAGGATTGCGTGAACAAATCCGGCACATTGGCGGCGGCATCGCGAGCGATGAGAAATGCTTTCAGCGCTGTCCGCGCCAGATCGTCGAGCGATCCCGTGCCTTTCTTTGCGGCTTTCTTCTCCGCCTCCGGATTTTCACGCGAACTGCCGGACGCGTCCGTCTCTTCCAACGTCGTTCGGGATGGGGAAACTTTGCGGACCATATTCAGCGAACTTCCAATAGACGACACTCATCCGTCTATCACTCAGAATAATTCATTTGGTGAGTCAGGGAGCAGTCTAACCGAGAAGTGTGAACGGATCGTTAAAAAACCGGGTTGCAGTACGCGCCGCGCGCCGACTAAATTACTCAAGGGCTCACTCGCGGACTTGCATCAACGGTTCGAACTCTTCGATCAGGGAGTCTGCATCGTGGAATTGCTGGAACATTTGCGGCGTCAATTTCTCTACGATGCTTGGGCCAACCGTGAGGTCTTAGCAGCGATCAAGGACGCGGGATCCGGAGCATCCCCAGTACGGCCTCTGCAGTTGCTGGCGCACATTCTTTCCGCCGAACGGTTGTGGCTGGAGCGCATACGGCGACAACCGCAAAGTCTGCCCGTCTGGCCGGAGTTCAACCTCGAACAGTGCGAGACGGAAACCAGCGAACTCGCAGAGCTCTGGGTCGAATATTTCGCCCAGCTTTCCTCCTCAGCTCTCTCGGAGAAAGTCACTTACAAAAACAGCAAGGGCGAAGCGTGGTCCAGTACCGTGAAGGATGTGCTGACCCATGTTGTGATGCATTCGGCGTACCATCGGGGGCAGATCGCCAGCCTGATGCGCGCGGGCGGACAGGTTCCCGCCTATACCGATTTTATTCATGCTGTGCGGCAAGGGTTCATTGAATAGTCACGAACCGGAAAGCAATCGATGGAAGATCGACAGTTCTACTTGTTTACCGTCGTCCAGATCGTCGTGATTTGCGTACTGCTGTGGTTCATCTTCACGATGCCGGGCCCGTGGGATTGGCAACGGAGCCTGGGAACAGCATTCCTACTCGCGGGTGTGGTGGGAATTGCGGTCGCGCGTTATCAACTGGGCAGGTCGTTCGCTATCAAGGCGGAAGCTCATCAACTGGTGACGCACGGAATCTATTCGAAAATTCGCAACCCGATTTACGTCTTCGGAACGGTGCTAATCACCGGTTTTGTGCTGCTCATCCACCGTCCCATGTTATGGCTTCTCGTGCCGGCCGTCATTATTATGCAAACGCTGCGCGCCCACCGCGAAGCCCGCGTCCTCGAAGCGGCATTTGGCGATGCCTACCGCGAGTACCGCCGCAAAACCTGGTTCTAACGGCGACCGTTAGCCTCACAACCTAAGGCGCAAGGTGAGTTAATATCTGTGCAATGAAAAAAATCCCGTTCCTCACCCTGCTGGCGTTTTGCACCGTAATCCTTCTGGGCGCAGATGAACCGAAGTTCCCACCGATGCCCGCCGCCGTTTCTAGCAACGCTGTCGCCACGCTCAAAGGCGGCTTCCAATTGTTTTCCATGATGGGAGTGGGCCCGAAGAAAACCTGGGACGACGTTACCAACCAGGTGTATGTGATGACTTTCTCCCACGCTGGAAAATGGAGCCAGGGCCGCGCCGTTCCAGGGCCGGTAGGCCGTTTGAATGCCGCCGCCGGAGGAGTCAAGGGGGTGGTCGTTCTGATGGGCGGTTATGTAGTGGACAATCAGGGCGGTGAGCTCACCGTGCCAGACGTCAATGTTTACGAGCCCGGCGCCCGCCGCTGGTCTCGCGGCAAAGATATCCCCGTCCCAGTCGATAGTGCGGTCACCGGCGTCACTCACGATCGTTTCGTTTATTTGATCGGCGGCCGCTCGCCCAATGGCCCGGTGAATAACGTGCAGGTTTATGACGTTGATCGAGATGCGTGGAGTCAGGCCACGCCGTTTCCCGGGACTCCTGCCTTCGGCATGGCCGGTGGCCTGGCCGACGAAGAGATTGTTGTCGTGGATGGCGCGAAACCTGGGCCATCCGGCGGCCCGCGCTACATCGCTTCCGACGAATGCTGGCTGGGCAAGATCGATCGCAAAGATCCCAGCAAGATTGAATGGACCAAGCTGCCGCCGCATCCCGGAACCGCCCACTTCGGCATCTCTGCCGGGGGTGCCGAGAAGGAGCACAAGATTTATTTTTCCGGTGGCACCACCACTCCCCACGATTACAAAGGTACCTCGTATGATGGCCAGCCTGCAGACGTTTCCAACGTCACTTTTGATTACGACCTGCATGCAAACCGATGGGATACGATTGACGAGAATACCTATGACCCCCGAGCCGACGGCCGCGGCCTGGTGGAGACGCCGCTCGGCCCCGTGGTTTTAGGAGGGATGGTGAAAAACCTGGCGGTTACGTCGCGGGTAACGCTGTTTGCGAAGAAGTAATCTGCGGTCAGCCGAACGAAACTCGTTTGGCAGATGCCGCCGCTTCGCGATACAATCCCTTAATTTAATCGTTCATTTGCATGTGGGCCTGCGTTCCGTTTTACGATCCGCATCAAGGAAATGACCATGTTTAACCCGCGGTAGTTCGCCATCCTTCTGAGTCCGCAAGCCGGACCTCTTGTTTTGTCTCTGTTAATTTTGCTCGCGCGGTCGCCAGATTTTTTCTGGCGAACAGCGCCCAAAGCTCGAAGGTATTTATGGATGCCGCAAACACCTCTGCCGAGCAGCAGCACACATTATGGGCCTCACTGGTGGAAGCCGTTCGCGGTTCCCACCAGGACTACACCACTGGCAGCCTCAACCGCGCGATCTTGCTGCTGGCCGTCCCCATGGTTTTGGAGATGGTGCTGGAATCACTGTTCGCCGTGGTCGATGTTTTCTGGGTTGGCCGGCTGGGCGCGAACGCGGTAGCTACCGTCGGCCTTACCGAATCGATGCTGACCTTGGTTTTCTCCGTAGCCATGGGCCTGAGCTTGTCCACCACAGCGATGGTGGCGCGCCGCATTGGTGAAAAAGATCCCGAAGGCGCCGCAGTCGCGGGCGTACAAGCCATCGCCCTGGGCCTGTTCATTTCCCTGGCGATCGGCGTGCCTTGCTTCCTGTTTGCGCCGAACCTGCTGCGCATGATGGGCGCATCCCCGGAGATCGTCGCCACCGGCAGCGGCTACACCAGAATTTGTCTGGGCGGAAGTTTTGCCGTGCTACTCCTGTTTCTCAACAACGCGATCTTTCGCGGAGCTGGAGACGCGGCCATCGCCATGCGCCTGCTCTGGGTGTCGAACATCATCAATCTGATTCTCGATCCCTGCCTCATCTTTGGCTGGGGACCGTTTCCTCGCCTGGGCGTGACCGGCGCGGCTTTGGCCACGCTGACTGGACGCAGCATCGGAGTCCTCTACCAGTTCTATCGCCTGATGCACGGCACCGAGCGAATTCGGATCCTTAGGCGTCAAGTGCGCCTGAGTTTCGATGTGATGCTGCGCCTGATCCGCGTTTCGCTGACCGGGATTCTGCAGTTCGCCATCGCCCACACCAGTTGGATCGGACTGGTCCGTATCGTTAGCTTCTTCGGCTCCGCGGCGCTCGCTGGATATACGATTGCCATTCGCATTGTAATTTTCGTGATCCTGCCGTCGTGGGGATTGAGCAATGCGGCGGCGACATTGGTCGGTCAGAACCTGGGCGCCGGCCATCCCGACCGCGCGGAAAAGGCGGTGTGGCGGACCGGCCTCTATAACGTAATTTTTCTCGGCGCGGTTGGCGTGATCTTCATATTTTTCTCCGAGCCCATCGTCCGCCTATTCACGCACGATCCGGCAGTCGTCCCACTGGGTGCGGCTTGCCTGCGCATCGTGAGTTATGGAAATCTCGGCTACGCCTATTTCATGGTGATGATGCAGGCCTTCAATGGCGCGGGGGATACGATCACGCCAACCATCGTGAATTTCTTCGGCTTCTGGCTGTTCGAGATACCGCTGGCCTATTGGCTCGCTCTCCCGCTACATATGCGCTCGAATGGCGTATTTGCCTCCATCGCTATCGCCGAAAGCTCCATGGCCGTGGCCAGCGCAATCCTGTTCAAGCGAGGGAGATGAGAAGAAGAAAATCTAGAACGCTGTAGAATCCTATTTCATGCGTGCATTTAGGGTTTATTTGAACAGCAAGAAACTCTGTTTAGCCGGCATCGGGGATGATGGCGTTTTGTCAGCGATCACTAGCTGGGTGGCGGGCGGACACTATAAGGCGGCGGATTTGTTTCTGGAGGTCGGTGGACTCATTAGCCCAACTCGGGAGCACGTCAACTGGATAAAGCAAAAGCCCCTGCACCTGGGCGACGAAATTCGCGTCAAGATTGTCGAGACAGATTCAGTTGATGGGCCGATCGAGCGATACCGAGCTGATTCAGCAACGGACCTCAAAAATCAGAAGGCGTACGTTCGCGCAGCAGCAAAACAGCTTGGCTGGACAATTCAGACACACGGTAAGAAATCAAAATCGCGGCATCCAAAGAAGAGGCCAAGCATCGCTGGCTAGAACTAAGAATGGCCTACCGCGCCCGCGCCAGCACCAGCGTGATGTCGTCCGGCTGCTCGTTATCGCCGATCCAGTCATCCACGGCGGATGTCACTGCCTGGCTGATCTGCACCAACGGCAGGTGACGATTCGCGCTCACCAACTCGATCAGCCGCTCCTCGCCGAATTCACCGAACTCGTTCTCCGGCTCGGTTACGCCGTCGCTATAGGCGATGAAGATTTCGCCGGGATGCATTTCCACCGATCCCTCGTCATAGGTCATGTTGTCGAACAAGCCCACCACTGTCCCGCCTGCTTCCAACCGTCGCACCGCGCCGTCCCGGCCAATCAGAATGGGAGGCAGATGCCCTCCATTGCTGTAGGTCAGCTGATGCGACCGTCCGTCATAAATTCCCAGAAACAGCGTCGCGTATTTTTCTGGCGGAGTGCTTTCGTAGAGCTGATGATTAAGCAGGCCGAGCAATGCTCCTGGGGACACTTCGATGCCCTCCGGCCACGCCGCCATGATCCTGCCCGCGCCGGCTACTGCGCCCACGGCCACTGGCTCGCGCATCTGCGGCAGGCTCTCCACGCTGTAGGCGCGCACCGCCGAGTGGATGGTCGCCATCAACAGCGCAGCCGAAATTCCTTTCCCGCTAATATCGCCAACCGCCAAAATCAGCTTGTGGGAACTCGCCGTCAAAAAATCGTAGTAGTCGCCGCTTACCGTTCGCGCAGGACGGCAGAAGCCATGCACTTCGAGCGACTCCAACTCCGAAACCTGCCGCGGAAACAGCTGCGCCTGCACCTCCTGCGCAATGGCGAGTTCACCCTCCAGCCGCTGCTTTTCCTTCTGCTCCTGAATCAGTTTCTCGATGGATTCAGTCATCGAGTTGAACGACAGTGACAGCTGCGCCAGCTGGTCCGACGACTTCACCGGAATACGATGGCTGAAATCGCCGCGATCAACATTTCTGGTTGCGTTGTAAAGTTCGCCGACGGCACTGGTCATGGTGCGCGTCATGCGCGTGCCAATGATCAGTGCAATCAATTCAATGACGGCAAAGAAAATGAGAATCCCTAGCAGAATGTATTCCACGCCCCGCGCGATATCTCCCAGCGCGGCGAACAAATGGCTGTAGAGGACGGACGGCCTGGTGCGAACTCTTACCAGGGCGCCGGCTCGCTCCCGTTCACCGGTTTTCCAATCCACCACCGGAAGCGGCGTGCCAAAGGTTATCTCGCGGTCCATCGTGCCCGCGGGCGCAGCGAGCGAACCCACGGTGAACGTCGGACGGAAAACCCGTTGATCGCCTTCCGGGCTGGAACCCATCTTTGCTTCGCTCGTGCCGCTTTCGACCTTACCCTGGTTGGGGTCATCAAAAAGGCGCGTTTCAAAACCGCTTCCCTTGCCAGCACTCGGGTTCTGATTTTTCTTTTGTGTGTCGTCGAACTTGATCCCAGCTGCGTAAAGCGTGATTTCACCTAGGTTCGCCGCGATGTCGGCGATCATATCTTTATCCAGAGGTTCGCCGGTGACGACCGTAAGCTTTTCCGGTCCCACCACAAAAACGGAGGCCACGCGCAGATACAGCTCGTTATTGTCGCGAATAATTTCTTTGAAGGGCTGGCCTTCGCGAATCGCCTTGGCGAACTCGCTGTCGTCTTTATTGAAAAACTCGGGAAAGCTCATTGCCGACGAATTCTGGGCTCCGCCGCTGAATAACAAAATCCGTGCACCGTGCCAGGCGCAGACTCGCCTTCTTCCCCAGGCGCGGTCTCGTTTCCTTAATCCCTCCAGCGAATCCGCCGTGGGCGCTTCACCTTTTTCGATACGCGCCGCCAGTTCATTGCTCACTGCGGCATTCACTGCCTGCATGCTGCGCAGTTGCGAGTTGATCTCCGAAGTCACCACGTAACTGGCGAACTGTCCGGCGAAAAGGTAGATCGTGATAAGCGCCATCGCGATCAACAAAACGGCTGGAATGACACCGATAAAAACGTAGGTGACGATCAGCCGGTTGCGCAGCCGCCACAGAAGCTTTCGCTTCAGACCCCGAAAGGCCAGAATGGAAAACAGCAAAGCAGCATCAAAAAGAAGAAATCGGACCCAACCGTCAAGGCTGTTGCTGGCAGCAGGAGCGATTAACTTGAGCAGCATCTCCAGAATGAAGAGCCCGAACGCCAAACCCAGTGAATACCAGGCTCCGCGCGCGATCCAGCCCTGTGGCCACAAACCAGCAGCCGTCATTCTTGCGCGCAATTTCCAGTAAGCGTCTCGCATGACTTCAACTTACCGACTGCGGTCGGGTCTTAGGTGATAGGTCTCAGGTCTTAGGTCATAGGAAAAATCGGCATCCCAAGACCCAACACTCAAGACCTAACACCTAAGACCTTCTTTCTGAGACCCGCCCCCACTCGTCCCCGAAGACACCTAAATCTCGGGATAGAGATCGAAGAACGCCTCCAGGCTGGTGCGTAACTGTTTTTCGATTTCTTCTTTGCTGCCTTCGAGCACGTGCATGGTGACGTGGGCCTCGCGTCCGTTCGTAAGCTTCACCGGAGCTTGCCCGACTTCGGCCACATCTTCCGAAGGCAGCAGCCGCATGCCATAAACCAGCGTAAGATTCGCCATCCTCGAATTCTAACCGTCTTCTTCTCCTGGGCAAAACCCTCTACACCTTTTGTCGTTTAAGGTTTTCCGCAGTCATCATTTAGAATTCCGCAGTGCTCCCAAAAATTATCCTTGTCTTCGTCGGCGCGCTGTTCGCCGTTCCCGTATTTGCGCAGCAGTCTTCCGAGAGCCCTTCGACCCAACCACAGGTAAAGGTCAACGTACTGAATGTCTGCACGCCTTCCGCCGAGGAGCAGAAGGAAATCTCTGCGGCCCTGGCCCGCATTCCGAAGCAGCCTTCGTTCAGTCCGGACTTTGAGATTTCCCATGGCGTCTCCACTCTGACCGACGCGCCCAACTTTCTGCAACCCGGACAAAGTACGCAGATTTCTGGCGAGCCTTCGGTCGCACACTACGTTCGCATACGACGTGAGTTCTCCGCGCAGGCCTGGTTCTCAAGCGTGCAGTACTCGTTCAGCAATGATGGCCAAAACATGGTTGAGACCCTCGTGCTGCACGTCCGCGATCCCAAGGATTTGATCCAGATCTCGATGGAAGACAGCGCTTCGGCTATCAGCAGCGTTGCCACCATGGTCGCGGCCAACACCCCTGCCAGCCGCATCCGGCTCGAGAGATTCGGGAAATCGTCGGTGGCACTGGCCCGCTGCGCCGGAGCAGAGAACGGCCCAGCGCCGGATCAAAGCGCGTATGAACCGCTATTCCGCGACGCCTCCGAGGTGCTCGCTGATTATCGGCGGCAGCTCGGGGTGAGACGCACGGTGCCCGCGGAACTGGCACAGATTCCCAGCGCCGGACCGAGGTCAGCTACAAAATCCAGGTCGGTAAAACCTACAGAAGAAAAGAAGTGATCAACGATTTCTTCGTGTAGGTTAGTTGTGGTCAATTTTCGTTCTGAGCCGGCGCGAAGCTGCAATGCATCGAAATCTGAAATCCGCAATCTAACGACTACGTTTGGAAAATCATGAGTGAAACTCGCAACGTCGTAATCATCGGCTCCGGCTGCGCCGGACACACAGCGGCTCTCTACAGTGCGCGCGCCAATCTGAAACCTCTGGTGGTGGAGGGCCATGAACCCGGCGGGCAGCTCTCGATGACCACGCTGGTGGAAAACTTCCCCGGCTTTCCCGAAGGAATCATGGGACCGCAACTGGTCGAGAACATGCGCAAGCAGGCGGAGCGTTTCGGCGCCGAATACCGCATGGCCCATCTCACCAGCGCCGACCTCAGCCAGCGCCCATTCCTGCTCCACCTCGGCAAACATCAAGTGCACACTCAATCACTGATCATCGCCAGCGGCGCTTCTGCGCGGTGGCTGGGCTTGCCCAACGAACAGAAGTTGATCGGCCACGGCGTATCCTCCTGCGCCACCTGCGACGGCTTCTTTTTCTCTGGAAAAGAAATCGCGGTGATCGGCGGGGGCGATTCCGCAATGGAGGAGGCTTTGTTCCTCACTCGTTTTGCCTCCAAGGTCACTCTCATTCACCGGCGAGACATTTTCCGCGCCTCCAAGATCATGCTGGAACGAGCCCAGCACAACCCCAAGATTCAGTTCCTCACCGACACGGTGGTCGAAGATGTTAACGATCCCAGCAAACACGAAGTCACCGCCCTCAAGCTGAAGAATCTGAAAACGGGCGTAGTTTCGGACTTCCCTGCGAGCGCGATGTTCCTCGGCATTGGCCATGAACCCAACGCGAAGATGTTCGGAGGCCAGCTCGAGACCGATGCGGATGGCTATCTCAAAACGCACAATTACGTGATGACTCGCGTCCATGGAGTCTTCGCCTGCGGTGATGTGCAGGATCGTCGTTATCGTCAAGCCATTACGGCCGCCGGAAGTGGTTGTATGGCCGCTATCGAGGTTGAGAAATTTCTTGAAGAGCACGGGAGCTGAAGAACGACAACGCCTTATAGCCGTTTTCTCCGGTTCCGGCGAGCTCCTGAACACGGCTTCATGGGATTACCGACGTAATCTTCACTGCCGCTTAGATTCCTCTTACTCTGCCTTCAGTCCCATGAAACCCTTCCTCCGGCACAGGTTTGCCGTTGTGGCGCTTGCACTCTTATCAGCCGTCACAGCGGTTTCACCCAATCTTATTGCTCAGGACCACGTGGAAAGTGCTCGGAAGGTTTTAGTACGGGTAGCCCCGCAATATCCCAGCCTGGCCCGCTCGATGAACATTCAGGGTGTCGTAAAAGCGGACGTTCTGGTTGCCCCAAACGGCACCGTGAAGTCGGTGGAAATAAAGGGAGGTCATCCCTTGTTTGTTCAATCTGCTCAGAACGCTCTGCGAGAGTGGAAATGGGAACCCGCTCCTCACGAGAGTCACGAGACCGTCGAACTGAAATTCACGCTCTGAGCTTCGAGTCGTCAAACGATCTTCCGTTCGCTTGTGACCTCCGTCCTATCTAAGCCCTACCCGCCTTGTGATACAACTTTCTGTGATCTTCCTGCACCAATCTGGGTCGGCCGCTTACCACTTGTCAGGTGAGGCATGTTAAGAGCGTTCTTCGTCCGTCTTTCTGAAAACCAATCCCTACGCAATTTTGCCGAGCGTTCTTCTCTAGGCCGTCGCGTCTCTGGCCGTTTCGTCGCCGGCACGGAAATCTCCGACGCCGTACGCGCTACGCAAACCATCAATCGCGCCGGAATGAGCGTCAGCATCGACAACCTCGGAGAGAATGTCACCAATCCCGAGGAGGCTCGCCATAGCGGACAGCTCTATCAGAGCATTCTCGACGCCATCGCTACCAACCAACTGAACGCGAACATCAGTCTCAAACTCACTCACATGGGCTTAGATGTGGATGAGAAATTAGCCCGCGAACTTGTAAGCGGACTCGTCGCTAAGTGCGCCGCCATGAACCCTCCCGGCTTTGTGCGCGTCGATATGGAGGGATCGCCCTACACGCAACGCACCCTTGATTTCGTTCACGAACTCCACCGCACGCCCGGCAACGCCAACTCCGTGGGCACGGTCATCCAGGCATATCTGAAGCGTTCCGAGAGCGATATTGAAAAACTTCTGGCTGACGGGATCCGCATTCGTCTTTGCAAAGGTGCGTACAAGGAACCCTCCGAGATCGCGTTCTCTTCCAAGCACGACGTTGACGCCAACTACCTCAAGCTGATGAAAATCCTGATGAAGAGCGGGATATATCACGGCCTGGCTACGCACGACGAAAGCATCGTCCAGCAGGCCCAGGCCTTCGCGAATGCCGAAAAGCTCCCGCGCGACTCCTTCGAGTTCCAGATGCTTTACGGCATCCGTCGCGACCTGCAGCAGAACCTGGTGCGCAACGGTTGGCGCGTCCGGATCTATATTCCATTCGGCACCGAGTGGTATCCCTATTTCATGCGGCGACTGGGCGAGCGCCCGGCAAACGTCCTATTTATCGCGCGCAACCTACTGCGGGCGTGATGGCGACGAACTGTTTAGAACCGGGCGTCGCCAGATGGATTAGGACGCTAGAGTCTCTAGTCTCCATCGCTACATTTTTCGGCTAAATCCATTAAGATGCTAGGGCCCCCGAGCCGGGATGCGCCATGGATACACCCTCCTCACCAAGAAAATTAGCGGGCCGCTATGAGGTTCGTCAGATCCTCGGCCAGGGCGGTATGGGCCTGGTTTACCGCGCCTACGACACGGTCGTGCGTCGCGAAGTCGCCGTTGAAAACCATCCTCGACATTCCCGATCCCGCTTCCCTTCAGCTTTTCTACAAAGAGTGCGATGTGCTCGCCTCCATGAGTCATCCCAACATCGTTGAGATCTTCGACATCGGAGAGTTCGAAGAAGACGGCAAGAAGAAACCTTATTTCGTGATGCCGCTTCTTCCCGGCACCACGCTGGAATATTTCATCCGCAAAGCCAGCCATCGTCTCACCGTCGAACGCACGATCGACATCATTTCGCAGACCTGCCGCGGTCTGCAGGCTGCGCACGAACGCGGCCTCGTCCACCGCGATCTAAAACCGAGCAACATCTTCGTGATGGAAGATGACTCGGTAAAGATTATCGATTTCGGCGTGGCTCACATGGCAGATGCCCATACCACGCGCGCGCAGAAGGGCACGCTGCTCTACATGTCTCCCGAGCAGATTGAACTGAAGCCCTTATCGCCCGCGTCTGATATTTTTTCGCTCAGCGTCGTCTGCTATGAAGCCATGACCGGCCGCAATCCTTTCCAGCGCGCTCGCGCTGATGAAGTGGTCGACGCCATTCTTCGCCACATTCCGCCCCTGGCCGCAGAACTGAATTCCACCGTAAGCCAGCCCGTGAGCCGCGTGCTGCACAAGGCGATGGCGAAGCAATCCTGGCATCGATTCGCCAGCGCTCGCGATTTCGGCGACACGCTCAACAAAGCGCTGCGCAACGAGCCGATCGAGTTTTTCGATCCCGAGCGTACTCGTCCGCGTCTGCAGCGCGCTACGAAAGCACTGGAAGAAGGCGATTTCCAATTCGCCGGAGAAATCCTTGGCGAACTGGAAGCCGAAGGCCACATGGATGAAGCCATCGGCTCTCTGCGCAGGAAACTCGATGGCGCTGTGCGGCGCAAGACTCTCTCGCAATTGCTCGACGCCGCCCGTGCGCGCTTCGAGGAAGAAGAAGATCCGCTCGCCCTGCAAAAATTGCAAGAGGCGCTGCAGATCGAACCAGACAATGCCACCGCATTAGCGCTGAAGAGCAGAATTGAAAACCGTCGCAGCGACCGCCAGATCGACAACTGGTATCGCCTGGCCCGGCAGCACATCGACAACCACGCCTACGGGCATGCGCGCGAGGCGCTGCAAAACGTTCTCCAACTTCGGCCGCAGGAAGCGCGCGCGTTGCAGTTGCTGGCCGAGGTCGACCGCCAGGAACAGGAATACAGAAAACTCCGGCAGGAGAAGGAGCAACTCCATCGTGCCGCGATGGAGGCCTGGCAAAAGGGCGACGTGAGCAATGCGCTCTCGAAGCTCGGCGTTGTATTGGATCTCGACCGGCGCGCCCCGGATTCCATCAACCGCGAGAGCGGCGCCAATTACCAGAGCTTCTACAACGAGGTCCGCTCCGAGCATGACGCGATGAACACCGCGTATGCCGAGGCTCGCAGGCAGCTCACCGAGCACAATTTCGCGAAGGCCATGACTGCCTGCCAGGCGTATCTCACAAAATACCCAAACAACGCGATCTTCCAGGCTCTCCGCTACGACATCGAGGAGCAGCAGCGGCAGGAACTCTCGGCCTTCATCGCCTCCGTCGATCGTCAGGTCGAAACGGAGCCGGATCTGGATAAGCGCGTCAACATTCTGCGAGAAGCGCTCGACCAGCATCCTGGAGAATCGCACTTCGAACGCGCGTTGCGCCTAGTGCAGGACAAGCGCGACCTGGTCAACTCCATCGTCGCCCGCGCCCACCTCCACGAAGAACAAGCAGCGTATAGCGATGCTTTGAATGACTGGGAAATCCTGCGTACGATCTACAGCCAGTATCCCGGATTGACCTTCGAGGTCGATCGCCTGCAGAAGCGGCGCGAGCAGCAGACTCGCATCGAATCGAAGACGCGACTCGTCGAACAGATCGATACTGGCTTGCACTCCAGCGACTACGCTCGCGCTCTCGATCTGCTTCAATCGGCGGCAGCGGAATTCCCCAACGACGCAGAATTGACGGCACTCGAGAAGCTCGCCCAGGATGGCGTCAAGCGCAAAGCGGAAGCCCACCGCCTGATGACCGAAGGCCAAGACTCGTTCGCACAGCAGAAGTCCGCCGACGGGATCAAATTACTCCGTCAAGCCTACGAGCTCGATGAAAACAATTCCTTGTCGCGGGCGGTTCTGGCCAATGCGCTAGTCGAACTCGCCCATTCCGTTGTAGAAGCCGATTGGCGCGAAGCCGAGAAGCTCGCCAAGGAGGCCCTCGACTTGAATCCAGCGCACCCGATGGCGAAGACGATCAAGACTCTCATTCTCGACCACAAGAAGGAAAATTTCGTCGAAGAATGTGTCTCGCAAGCGCGCAAGTTGCAGGCTGCTGCTGATCCCGCCGCCGCTCTGTCGCGAATCGAGGAAGGATTATCGGTTTATCCGCGCGAGCCCCGGCTGATTCAGATTCAGGAAACCGTGCAACGGGATTTGCAGGCGCAGCGTCGCCAGCTTCGCCGCCGCGATGTGGAAGAACTGCGCCGCATGGAGAGTGAAGTCGAGGCGGCCACGGATGCGGCTTCGAAGCAGGTGTTAGCCGATCGTGTGCGCGCCGTGGCAGAAAAATATTCAACGGATAGAGAAGTTCTCTCCATCGCAAATGGCCTCCTGCATCGGCTGGGCATGCTGGAAGTGAGCCGGATAATCACCAACGGATCGCCCGACGGCGATAGCGCGACCAAGACTTACCACACTCCGCCGGCCAAATCGGCGGAGCCTTCCTTGGATGCGGCAAGTAACGCCGCATCTCCTCGCGTTTCCGAGGTTGCGTCGATTCCTGCTCCGCCGCCAGTTACACCACCGCCATTGCCACCGGCACCTCCGGCTGCCTCGGTCGCTGAACCTCCTGTGCGCGCGCCCAAGGCACCATCCTCTTCCCGTCCCAAGCAACCCACGAAGTCGCCGCAGCGGTTCACCACGGCGATCCTCGCGTCCGCGGCCGTAATTATTTTGGTAATTGCGATTGTTCTGTTTGTGCGGAAACATCACACCGCGTCCGTGGCTTCGGCGCCCGAACCCGCTGCTGCTCCTGCTACTCCTGTTGCGGTTTCTCCGGAGCCAGTATCGCCACCGGTCGAGCCGCCTTCCGACACTAGCACGGAGAAAACAACCTCCGACGATTTGGGCACGCTCGTTGTGATCGCGGGTCAAGACAAAGCGAAAGTTTTTCTCAACGGAAGGCTTCAGCCGCAACTTACTCAGAACGGCCAACTTCGCATCCCGAATCTCGAACTCAAGGACTACGTTGTCCGCGTCTCCAAGTCCGGATTTCAAGACCTTCCCGAGCAAAAGATTCGAATTCGCAAAGGTGAGCAAGGCAAACTGATTTTCAATCTGCAACCCATTCCTCATCTGGCTTCGCTGACCATCCAAGGTGGAGTGCCCGGTTCTACCGTTCTGATCGACCAATCTTCGGTCGGAACGGTTCAGCCCGACGGCACGCTTAATATAGCGACCGTGAATCCCGGAGACCACACGATCGAGGTCCGCAAAGACCGGTTCAAGCCCAAGCAAATCAAGAGACACTTCGTCGCTGGCACGGCGGTTTCTCTGACCGCTACAGATTTGGCGTTGGAAGCCGCTCCCGGCGAGTTGAAAATTACCTTTACGCCTGCCGACGCTCAGGTCGCCATCGCCAAAGCGGGCGAACCTCCGACAAAAGTGAGCAGCGGCAGCCCGATGAGTCTCGCTGCCGGTTCCTACACGCTCACCGCGAAGACTCCAGACAATTTCACGCGTACTTCGACCTTGGAAATCACGGCGGGCCAATCCCGGAATCTGGATTTATCTCTTGCCCCCGACGGCATGTCGAAGTGGGACGATCCCGCCGGCTGGAAGCAGGAGAAGGGCTCGTTCGTTCGCAAGGGTGGCGACTTCGTGATGTACAACCTCAACCCCACCTCGGGCACATTTGTTTTTTCGGCCATGCTCGCC
Organism: uncultured Acidobacteriaceae bacterium; assembly: GCA_963782835.1. Lineage (GTDB taxonomy): Bacteria > Acidobacteriota > Terriglobia > Terriglobales > Acidobacteriaceae > Sulfotelmatobacter. Next base: position 22,521 of record CAWALR010000023.1, read on the forward strand.
AAAGGGCATCGCCTGCGGTGGGTGCTCAACTGCACCGACATCAACAACTACATCCTCTTCGAGATGGATGATAATAATTTCTACCGCACAGTCATCCGCAACGGTCAGAAGGGAGACGAAATTAAAATTCCCCACAAGACCGACAAGAAGAGCTTCCGGACTTTCCAGATACGCGTGACTCCGAATGAGATCGTCCACCAGATCCGGCAGGGAGACGCCTGGGTCGTCCTCGACCGCTGGACTGTGCCCGGCAGCAATTTAAGTCTCGGCCGGTTTGGCTTCTACCTTCCCGGCAGCGACCAACTCGCTCTCTCCAGCTTTGGCCACTATGTTGACTTGACCCTTCGATAGTCTTAGTCTGCGGGACAAGAGAGAAAGGGCCAGAATGCATTCCTTGACGCGTCGCGATTTCATGCGCATCGGCACGGTCTCCGTAGCTGCGGGAGCCGCAGTAAAGTTCACCCTCCTGGAACCCGCTGCGCTGTGGGGCGCGGGCCGCGCCGTGGCGCCAAGCGATCGTGTTCGATTCGCGTCGATTGGAACCGGCACCCGCGGATGCGAGTTATTGCAAGCCTCGCTCGCCGTGCCCGGTATCGAGTGTGTCGCGGTCTGCGACCTTTACGATAGCCGCCACGAAGCCGCTCAGGAGGCTGTGCAGAAGCAAGTCCCGGCCACGCGCAATTACAAAGAAATTCTCGACCGCAAGGATGTGGACGCAGTCATAGTGGCTGTCCCTGATCATCAGCATCGCCGCGTTGTGGTGGACGCGTGCGCTGCCGGCAAGGACATCTACTGCGAAAAACCCATGTCGCACACCGTGGAAGACGGCTTCGCCATGGTCGAGGCAGTGCACAAGGGAAATCGCATCATGCAGGTCGGCAGCCAGCGCGTGAGTTCCATCGTCTACGAGAAAGCGCGCGACCTCTACGCATCTGGCGCACTCGGCGACGTTTTCTTCATCGAAGGCTCATCGGATCGCAATTCGCCCAGCGGTGCCTGGGTTTATCCCATTCCACCCGATGCCAGCGAACAGACGATCGACTGGAATGAGTTCCTCGTCGGTGCGCCGAAGCGCCCGTTCGACGCCGCCCGATTCTTCCGCTGGCGCTGTTTCTCAGACTACGGCGAGGGCCTGGCCGGCGACCTGTTCGTCCACCTACTCTCCGGAATTCACTTTATCTCAGGAACGAACGAAGCGGCGCAGCGCGCACAGTCAAGCGGCGGGCTCTTTCGCTGGAGGGACGGGCGCGATTTTCCTGATCTCATTGAGACTCTTTACGACTACCCGAAATTCCGAGTGGTGCTGCGCTGCAATCTAAATAATGCGGGTGGCGAGCCGATCAAATTCCACGGTACGAAAGGCACCATGGAAATCATTGGGCAAACACTCACGTTCGTTCCGCAGGACATCACGCCCAAGCCGGAAGAGTATTCCACGAAAGGCTGGCCGGCGCGGCTTCGCAAGGAATATTTGGCGCAGTGGAACACCGAACATCCACAGCCGGGTCCAATCGACTATCAACCAGTCGAGGCGGAAACTTTCACCGCGCCGCAAGGCTACAGCGATGTGTCTGCGCACCAGGCAAATTTTTTCAATGCAGTTCGAGCTCGCAAGCCTACGGTGGAAAATGAGGTGTTCGGCAACCATGCAGCCATCGGCTGTCACCTCGCCAACTACGCCTATTTCAAGAACACCATTGCAACGTGGGATGAGCACGTGAAGACGATTCGTGGATAACCCGCGACGTCGCTCCGTTTTATACAAGATGATTCAGAATTGAGGTCTTAATATGGTTCGAATTTCGAGAAGAGGTTTTCTGAAGACCGCGACTGCCTCTGCCGCGTGTGCAGCCCTATGGAACGGCGCGCCCCGGCTTCTGGCCAATGCTCTCGGCCTACCGCTCGGCTTGCAGTTGTACTCTGTTCGCGATGTGCTTCCCAAAGACTACGACGGAACGCTCCATCAACTCGCCGCGCTGGGCTATCGCGAAGTGGAGGCTGCGGGTTTCTTCGGTCACACTCCGGCGGAAGTGAAGCAATCAATGGATCGCGCTGGCCTGCACTGCGTAAGCGCCCACTATCCTCTTTCCCAACTGCTGCCCAAGGTGGATGAAACCATTCAGTTCGGCAAGGACTTGGGACTCAGCTACATCGTTTGCGCCTCGCCCATGCTGAAGGATCCTTCGCACGTGAAAGATCCCGGATCTCGCGCGGCCAGAGAATCGATGACGCTCGACGACTGGCGCTGGAATGCAGATCAGTTCAATTACATCGGCGAGAAAGTAAATGCCGCCGGCATGCGCTTCGCCTACCACAACCACACACCGGAGTTCCGCTCAGAAAACGGCGTGGTCTTCTACGATGAACTATTGCGACAGACTGATCCGGCGAAGGTGACCTTCGAGCTAGATTGCGGCTGGGCTGTGGTGGCCGGCCAGAAGCCTGCGGAAATTCTGTCTCGCAATCCCACGCGCTTTTCCATGCTGCATGTGAAGGATTTCAAGATGACTCCTACGTCTACGCCCTCAGACCATCCACCTTCAACAGAAATGGGACACGGCAACATCGATTACCGCCCCATCTTTGAAGCAGCGAAAAAGGCCGACATCAAGCACGCCTTCGTGGAGCAGGAGGAGTTCGATATGCCCCAGATGGAAGCGCTGAAGATCGACGCCGACTACATGCGAGCAATCACGGTGTAACCGGCACCTAGCGCAACGCGCTTCGGATGGCCAGATCGAGGCCAACCATAATCACCGCAGAAGCGGGAATTACCAGCAGTGCTGTTTTCAAACGCCGCGGATCGCCACCCGCGATGGCGCCGATGATACGCGAACTTACGGCAAGGCCAGTCCAGCCGCAGGTGATCACGAACCCAATCGCGGTCCCGGTCATGCGCGGAAAGGCGTCGCCCACAATCGCCAGCGTGGTCGGAAAGACCGGCGCCATTGAAACCCCCGCAAGAAACACCAACACCGATGCAGCAACGACGCCCTTGGCCCGCAGCATTAGAAAAGTTGTAACCGCCATGGCGACGGATCCCACCAGCGTCACCGTGATCGCGGGCACGCGGGTGAGAATCGGTAGGATGGCCCCGCGACCGATTAGCATGCCGAGTGCAAAGCCGAGAGAAAGAATATTGAGTGCTCGCGACTCAGGGATGCCTTGTGCAATCAGGTGCCGCGGCAACCAGTTCCACATTCCGACTTCGCAGGTAATGTAAAGAAAAACAAAGAATCCAAGCAGAAACAATAGCGGACGTCCCAGCACCGGTGCGGCTTCCGCGAGCACGAATCGTCCGGCTCCCGTAGGCCCGGGCATTCTGGTGACGATCTCAATCACCAGCGTCACGACTGTGAGTGACGCGATCGTGTAACACAGGCGCACCCAGTTCCGCCCAAAAAGATTCGCCGCGATCAAGGGGGTAGCCAGCGCGCCGAGTCCAAAAAAAAGATTGGCCAGGTTCAGCGCCGTAGCGCGATGCGCCTCACCCACATCGCTGGCCAGAGCATTCGCGCCCGTCACCATGATCCCACCCCCCACGCCGAGCAAGAACAGCAGCAGCACGATGCTGCGAAATCCGGGCGCGCGTGGCAGCACGAACAGCGCGATTGCGATCAAGGCAAGTCCGAGAACAATGCCAAGTTTTTTCCCTTCGTTATCGAGAACCGGTCCGGCTGCAAGCGAGGCAAGAATGAGGCCAACCGCTTGTGCGAAAGCGATAGTTCCGTTCTGACTGGGCGAGAGGTGGAACCGGTCCGAAAGCTCGGGCAGGATAGTGCCCAACATGGCGGCGATCATCCCGTAGATAAAGATGGCAATAATTGCGGCGAGAATTAACACGCGTTCCTTTCAATTACCGGTTTCGGCTGCCGGAACATCAATCCAACCTCGCGATCGATGGCTCTGGAGTTCAGCGTTGAGGATGGTCAACTGCCGCAGTCCATCGATGAATTGCGGATACTCGACCGCACCACCCGGATCGCTGATCGAAGCATAAAAGCGCCGAAAGACCTGCTTGAACGTGTCGTCATAACCTTCACTGTGTCCGCCCGGAAGATCGGCGTAGCTGCGAGCCGCAGGCTTGAGCAGAGATGGATCCTTCACAACAATCTCATTGCCCACATCGCGATGTCCGATCCATAGTTCGTCAGGCCGCTCCTGATTCCACGCCACGGAAGACCGTGTGCCACAGATCTCAATGCTAAGCCGATTTTTTCTTCCCGCCGAAACCTGGCTCGCGGTGACGCTCCCACGCGTGCGCTCGCCCATGTGAAAAATCACGGAGCCGAAGTCTTCCGTATCTACGGCGGTCTCCTCATAGTCTTTCGGGCCGAGCAGTTTATTGGAAAACGTTTCTACGGAATGCTTCGGCTTCTTCCGCGTTCGATGACACGTCTGGAGATCGGCACAAAGAGAAGTCACGCGCAGTCCGGTGACATGCTCAGCCATATCGAACCAGTGCGAGCCAATATCCGCCATGCAGCGCGAAGGGCCGCCAGCCTTGCCATCGACTCGCCAGTTCCAGTCGGTGTCATATAGCAGCCAATCCTGAAAATAGGTCCCTTGCACGGCAAGGATTTCGCCCAGGTCGCCGTCCTCGCGCATGCGTCTCATCTGCTGCACCATAGGGTAATAACGCAGATTGTGACACAAGCAATTACGAACTCCCTGTCGCTTCGCGAGCGCGACCAATTCATCCCCTTCTTCTACGCTCGTCGCCAGCGGCTTTTCGCAGATCACATGCTTCCCTGCCTCGAGTGCTTCTTTCGCCATCGAAAAATGTTGTGCGTTCGGCGTGCAGATGTGGACCGCATCGATCGCCGGGTCGCGCAGGATTTCGTGATAGTCGCTCGCAATGGTTGGGATGGAGAATCCAGAGCCCAAACGCCGCGCCGCATCGAAGTTTCTTCCCGCAATTGCAGCCACTTCCACAAACTCGACCCGTCGCACCGCTTCCAGGTGCACCCGCCCCATAAAGCCTGTCCCGATGATCGCTGTTTTAATTATTCTCATCCCCGTTTGCTCTGCGTCACACCCACCAGGCCGCGCCCGGCTGCTCGCGGATCACAATGGTGTTGAGAAAATGCGCCGCCTTGGTCAAGCCTTCTTCCGGCGAGAGCAAGCTGTCCTCATGTTCGATTGAGAGCACATGATCGTAACCGAACATCCGGAGGGTCGAGATAAATTCGCTCCACCATTCTGCACCGTGACCGTAACCACACGTTCGAAAGATCCAGCTGCGTTCGCGCTCATTGGTATACAGCTTGGTATCGAGCACACCCGTGCGCGGCAGGTTCGCAGTGTAGATCTGCGTATCCTTGGCGTGAACGTGGAAGATGGCGTCCTTGAGAACTCGGACCGCCGCAATCGGATCGATGCTCTGCCAAAAAAGATGGCTGGGATCGAAGTTGCAACCTACGCTTGGCCCCGCAATCGAGCGTAGCCTAAGCATCGTCTCCGGACTATAGACCACGAAACCCGGATGCATTTCGATCGCAATTTTCACGCCGTGGTCGGCGGCCAACTTCGCGTGTTCAATCCAATAAGGCGCGACTACCTCGCTCCACTGCCAGTCGACCACTTTCAGATATTCCGGAGGCCAAGGACACGTGACCCAGTTCGGAGCGGTAGCATCCGGCGAGTCGCCCGGGCAACCGGAGAAATCGATTACAACGGATACACCGAGTTTCTCCGCGAGCAGGATTGTCTTCCGGCTAACCTCGCGGTCGTGCTGTGCCCGGGCGCGATCGGGATGCAACGCGTTGCCGTGACAACTCAAGGCACTGATGCTCGCACCGTGGTCTGCCAAGACTTTCTGAAACTCGGCGAGCGCAATCCCGTCTTCGAGCATCGACAACTTGCAATGCGCATCGCCGGGATAGTTGCCCGTGCCTAGCTCGACGGTGTCGATCTGCAGCGTCTTCAATTTCTTTAGAACCGCAGCCAGCGGAAGTTGCGAAAGCAGAGGCGTAAACACTCCAACGCGCATAAAGATTTCTAGCTCCTAGTTGGTTCTTAACTGAACTCCGAACCTTGCACACGACCGGCGGCGCTCACTTGATTGCAGCGTCTTCGGCGGTCAGCAGTTCGTAGCTCACAAATGCTAGCTTCGAACTATCGGGCGACCATGACGGAACATTCATCGTGCCCTGTCCGCCGAACAGCTTGGCCAGAACGGCAATCGGGCCATCGATCTTTCCTCCGCTCACATTCATGATGCGGAGTTGCACATCTTTATTGGGCGGGTGACCCACAACATCGCTCCCGTACGAGAGGAAAACCATCCACTTGCTGTCCGGAGAAATGTGGGGAAACCAATTGTTGTACTCGTCGAATGTGATCTCTTCCTGTGCGCTTCCATCCGCGTGCATGCGCCAGATCTGCATGTGACCGGTGCGCTCTGAGTTGAAATAGATGTACTTGCCGTCGGGCGAGTACTCGGGCCCGTCGTCCAGCCCCTTCGCCGTGGTCAATCGAGTTTCATCGCCGCCGCTGAAGGGAATGGTGTAGATGTCGAAGTCGCCGTTCCTCTGTCCGACGAAAGCGAGCGTCTTGCCATCCGGCGACCAGCCGTGCCAGTACGACGGCGAATCCTTCGTGACAAGGCGAGGCGTGCCCCCGGAAAACGGCGCGATGTACACACTCGATTTGTGGTCGGGCTGCGAAGAATCGCTGATCGCCAACCATTGCGAATCCGGAGAAATCCCGTGATCGTTGTTGCAATGGATGGCCGTGCCGGTATCGATGGTCGTGGGCTCTCCGCCATCAACGGGCAAACGCTGAATCCGGCCCTCGCGGTTGAAGAGAAAGCTAGCTCCATCATGCGTCCAATTAGGCGCCTCAAAATGGCTGGCATCTGTGTAGACCACGCGGCGATCGGCGGATTCAATCGCTATTGTCTCCAGCGTGCTGTAAAGCACGGGCGGCGCGGTGGTCGCTGCGGGCGCCGCGAGGTCCACATTCGTGAAGATCGCCTTCTCGACAACGTCCTTGTCATGAGAGCAAATGCCGATGCCAACATAAAACGACCCCTGCAACGGCAGCTTGATCGAAGCGCCCGAGGGCCGCAACGGTTCGCCCGCGCCCGCGGCTAGAAATACGTAGATGAAGTCGCCACGCTTCTCAATTCGCAAGCGGACCGGGGCAGAGAGGTTTGACTGAATCTCGTGTGTGGTTGTGCCTTTTGCGTCGCGATACTGCAGCGAGGTAAGCCCGTCGCCGTGCAACGCCACATCAGCGTAAGGCGAATCCGCATCAAGGGTCTGGCGGATCATCAGCACCGCCTTACGATGCTCATTCCCACCCTTTTCCGGAAAGGCAACGTCCGCCGTCAATCCAATATCGCCAGAAACTTGCTTCCAGGCAAACTGAAATGCGTCGGACGTGAACCACATGTTCTCGCCGCTGCCCGTGACGGTGTAGGCGTGCTGCGCGGAGTCGTACTGCGTAGACCCAGCGTGCAGCGTGATGCCAACGTCAGAGTGATTCTGAAAGAGACCAATTGAGGAAGACGCGTTCTGTGCTCTCATGCCTTCGCCTACAAAGAGTACGGCCAGAGCAGCGCAGAAGGAGAAGCATGAATGACGAAGAATAATTTTGCGCATGTAACACCCCCCCCCGTAGCGCCCCACGGAAAGGTAGGGCGATGGAGCCGAAATTGTCAATCCAGCGCATGGTGGGCAACGTGTCAGTTTCCAAATGCGATGGTTAGCGCCGGCGGCGGCAACTCCCTGCTCGCAGGATTGATGCGAAAATATGATGCCTCAAATCGAAATTTTGCATCGTTCTATTTTGAAGGTAATTTGACGCGTTCCCTTGCTCCACGCTAGTATCTTTTGAGCATGTCAAGTTTCGGCAATCTTCGCCAGGAGTGCATGTGTGCATGTTGTTGTTGTGCATGCGTGTGCTCTGGTGCGGGTAAATTGCTGACTTAAGACCTTCATAACATCGGCACTTATACCCACCGCCAGAGAGCATCTGGCGGTGGGTTTTTCTTTTTGGCGGCAAATATGACCAATACAGCAACGGAAACCAAAGCACAGAAGTCCGAACGCCTCAAGCGCGCCATGAATCCGTGGGAAGGTCTCGCCGAGATTCGTCGCTTCGCGCACGAAGGCTTCGACTCGATTCCTGCCGAATGGATCGGAACCTACTTCCGCTGGTGGGGAGTTTACACGCAAGGCGACGGCGCCGGCGTCGTGGGTGGCCAAGGCGGCGCAGGGCGTGCCCTGCCGTTCTTCATGCTCCGCATTCGAATTCCCAACGGCCTTCTGCGCTCCGATCAACTCCGCACCATCGCCAGCCTCGCTCGCCGCTATGCTCGTGGTACCGCCGATCTGACCGTGCGCCAAAATATCCAGCTGCACTGGATCACGATCGAGGCCCTCCCCGAAGTGCTCGAAGAATTGTGGCGCGTCGGCCTGAATACGATTGGCGCCTGCGGCGATGTAACTCGCAACATCACAGGTTGCCCAGTCGCCGGTGTGGACGCGGATGAAATCTGCGATGCATCCTCGCTGGCGCTCGAAGCCGACCGCATGCTGGCCGGCAACGCGGAGTTCTACAACCTGCCCCGCAAGTTCAAAATTTCGATCACCGGATGCCGCGTCTGGTGCCCCTACCCGGAGATCAACGATATCGGCCTCACCGCCCTCCAGCGCACTGTCGGCGGAAAGCCTGAGATCGGGTTCGCCTTGCGCGTGGGCGGCGGGCTTTCTACAGAGCCCTACCTCGGCGTGCCTTTAAACGCTTTCGTCCGCTGGAATCAGGTCTTGCCGGTGATCAAGGGAGTTGCTGAATTGTTCCGCGATTCCACTCAGCTTCGCGAGCACCGCGAGCGCGCGCGACTGAAGTTTCTCTTCCTGCGCCATGGCTGGACTCCGGACGACTTCCAGAAAGATCTTGAGCGCCGCATCGGATTTCAACTCGATCCCGCCGAACCCGAGCGCGCGCCCTCCGATGTTTACCGCGATCACGTCGGCATCCACCCGCAGAAGCAGGCCGGCTACTGCTACGTAGGCTCCGCGGTTCTTCGCGGCCGAATCACTCCCGAACAAATGGATGCCGCCGCCGATCTCGCCGAGCGCTTCGCAGTCGGTGAACTGCGCACCACCAACATGCAGAACCTGTTGATCGTCAACGTCCCTCGCTTGCAGGCTGACGAGCTCGCTAAGGAGCTGGGTGAAATCGGACTGCCCGTCAGCGGCTCGCCATTTTTCCGCGGGGCCATCGCCTGCAGCGGCAGTGAGTTTTGCAAGCTCGCCATCACTGAAACAAAAGCCTTCTCCCGCTGGCTGGTTGAAGAATTGGAAGAACGCCTGCCGGGCTTCGATCAGCACCTCAAGCTGCACGTCACCGGTTGCCCTAACAGTTGCGGGCAACACTGGATCGCCGACATCGGAATCGAAGGCAAGAAATTAAAGGTCGACGGACAAATGGCGGACGCCTACTACTTTTGCCTGAGCGGCGCCGTCGGTCTCCATCAGTCGATTGCCCGGCCAGTCGGATATCGCTGCCTCGCCACCGAAGTTCCGGAAGCCATCGAGCGTCTTCTGCGTCGGTACCTCGTCGATAGCAACCCGGGTGAAAATCTGCGGCAGTTTTTTTCTCGCCACAGCGATGCGGAATTGCGCGACTACCTTGCCGGACAAACCATCGCTCCGGTCCCGCGCGATCTGCCCGAAGGACGAGTGCCCAGCGGGGTGGAAGGCTGACACCATGAGCAACCTGTTCCCCATGTTCCTGAAACTCGAAGGTAAGCGCTGCCTCGTGGTCGGCGCTGGCAAGGTCGGCGAGCCCAAGATTGGCGGCCTTATCGAGACCGGCGCTCGCATCCAGGTCGTCGCTCTCGAAGCCACGGCCGCGGTCCATGACTGGGCAAGAGCAGGCAGGATCACGCTCGAACTCCGCGCTTTTGCTCCGAACGATCTCGATGATGCGTTTCTGGCCATCGTAGCTACCGCGTCGCGTGGACTTAACGAATCCATCTATCGCGAGGCGCAGCGTCGCCGAGTTCTGTGCAACGTTGTGGATGTTCCGGAATATTGCGACTTCTATTACCCCGCGGTCGTGCGCCGCGGCGATCTCCAAATCGCCGTCTCCACCAGCGGACACAGCCCTTCTCTGGCGCAAAAAATTCGGCAGCAGCTCGAGCGGCAGTTTGGCCCCGCATACGCGCAGTGGGTCTCGGAATTGGGAGCGACACGACGACTTGTACTGGCCAGCAATCTTGATCCACAGCGCAAACGTGAGTTGCTGCAGTCGCTGGCGAGCCGGGAAGCTTTCGAAGCAGCACTCGCAGACGAGTCCCAGAAAAATGCGTTCGCGGAGGACGACAGGAGAGTAACCGTATGAATGGCAAAGTGTATTTGGTGGGCGCGGGTCCGGGTGATCCCGAATTGCTCACCCTAAAAGCTCTTCGGTTATTGCGAACTGCGGACGTGGTACTTCACGACGACCTCGTCTCGCCCGAAATATTGAAGTTGATTCCCCACGCCGCCGAAATCCGGAACGTTGGCAAGCGCTGCGGAACCAAGACTATGCGGCAGGAGGAAATTAATTTTCTGCTGGTGACGCTGGCTGCGTCCGGACGCCAGGTGGTGCGCCTGAAGAGTGGTGACCCGCTGATCTTCGGCCGCGCTGGAGAAGAGGTCGAAGCGCTTCGGCGATCGAACATCCAATACGAAATAGTTCCCGGCGTTACTTCGGCCCTGGGCGCTGCAGCCGCAGCCGGCATTCCGCTTACTCATCGACAAACATCGTCTACCCTCGTCCTGACGGCCGGTCATCGGGCTTCTGAACACTCCGATGAAAATTGGAGCAGCTTCGCTGGATCAGAGTCGACGCTTGTGATCTACATGCCCGGCCACGACTATGCAGAAATTTCCAGCCGGCTCACGAGCTCTGGATTCGCCGCCGAAACTCCCTGCGCCATCATTTCACGGGCCACCACTCCGCAGCAGCAAGTGCACCGAACCACAATTTCGCATCTCCATCGGGCGCCGAAACTCGCTGCCCCAACCCTGCTGGTCGTTGGCGAAGTTGTGAAATTCGCCGACCGTCCCGCGGATCAGATCGAAGCCAACTTCCCCGTAATGGAGACCGCGCTCGGAACCATGCTTGCGCAGAGTTTCCCTTCGCTGGTGGACTCGGCTCAAGAGGAACCGCTGTCATGAAGAAGGAAGAAATCGCCCATTTACAGAATGCCGCTGAAACCTGGACACCAGAACGCGTTCTCCGCTGGGCCTTCGAAAGCTTCGGCAGCAGCGTGGCAATCTCCTCGGCCTTCGGTGCGGAGGGTATGGTTCTCATCGACATCGCCTCCCGTACTCGCCAGAATTTTCGCCTCTTTACTCTGGATACCGAATTTCTTTTTCCCGAGACCTACAACTTGATGGACCAGGTGGAGCAAAAATACGGCATCACCATTGAACGGTGTATCCACTTCTCTCCCCGGAGGAGCAGGAACGCGTTCACGGTCCAGCGCTCTGGCAACAGAATCCTGATCAATGCTGCAATCTGAGGAAGGTCGAGCCGCTGCGGCGCAAGCTGGGCGAACTGCAGGCGTGGATCACCAGCATCCGCCGGGATCAAACCACTGCTCGCGCAAGCGCCGGCAAGATCGAATGGGATGAAAATTTTGGTTTGGTGAAAATTAACCCCCTCGCCGACTGGAGTTCCAAGCAGGTGTGGCAATACATCTACCAGCATGACACTCCATACAACCCACTGCATGACCGCGAATACCCCAGCATCGGTTGCACTCATTGCACCCGTGCCGTGCGTGCCGGAGAAGACTCCAGGGCCGGTCGCTGGTCTGGGTCAGCCAAGACCGAGTGCGGCCTTCACATGATCCAGCCCCTGCCCAATCCTCCCGAGGCAGGCGCCTGAGGGAGCGCTCCGGCCGGTTTGAGTGACTCAGCAGGCGCAAGGGCAGCTGGGACATTTGGTAGCTCACCGGGAATCTTCGAACAGGATTTTGAAGATTGAGAATCCCGGGCTACTTAATGTTTCATTTCCGATCAAGAATCCACAACCATATTTAACTATCTAGCGAGACCTCTGTAACTTCCCTCTTTCTCGACGCCCTTACCACAGCGCGGCTGCGATCCAGGGACTGCCCTGCCCCGATCTCTGGTTGCAAAATCCAGGGCCAGCGTAATTTACCGAACCCTTAAGGAGCATTCCGATGTTGAAAACGCCCCATGTCCTGTTGACCACAGCTTTGGCGATAAGCGCGGTATTGCCAGCCCCTAGTAAAGCCCAAACCAGCGGTGTTTCCGGTGCTGTCTTCGTCATGACGAATGCAGCCGACAACAATCAGATCGTCGCATACAAGCGCAATTCGGATGGTTCATTGCAGGAAGGACAAACATTTCCAACGGGAGGCCGGGGCAGTGGCGGAGTTACCGACCCGTTGGGATCGCAAGGTGCTTTACGCTGAACGAAAAACACACGCTGTTATTCGCGGTCAATGCGGGCAGCGGGAATATTTCCGTATTTCAAGTCAAGGGCGCGAAGCTTACGCTGCTTGGGACTGTCCCTGCGGCGGCAGCGAGCCCGTTCAAATGCCCAGCAAGGAAACCTGCTCTACGTGGTCAATGCTGGCGGCGCGAGCGACCTTGTGGGCTTCCGCCTCACGACGGATGGACACCTGAAGCAAATCGCAGGTTCAACCACTTATCTGAGCACCGGAACTTCCGAACCCGGCTCCGCCATCCTTTAGTCCCGACGGCCAGTTCCTCTTGGTCACGGAAAAGCTAACCAACAACATCGACGCCTTCCACATTCAAAGCAATGGCACGTTGGGTCCCATCGTGGTGAATCCGAGTACCGGTCCAGGCGCATTTGCGGTGTCGTTCGCGCCTAACGGAACGGCTCTGATTGTCGAGACCGGACCTACCGGCGGTACGAATGCATCCGCGATCTCTTCCTATACGGTCGTCAGCAATGGAACGCTCACTCCTGTCAGAGAAGCGCTCCCACTCTGGGCGCGGCGACGTGCTGGCTGGCGGTCACTCCCAATGGCCAGTTCGTTTACACCTCTAACTCCGCATCTTCCACCATCTCTGGCTTCGCTCTCAGCGCAGGCAGGGCGCTGACGCCCGTCTCCGGAACCTTGGTGGGAACGAACCCAACCGGAAGTATCAACCTCGAGATCGTCGTTAGTTCAGACGGCAAGTATCTATACACGCTCGATTCAGGTACCGGCACGGTTGGCATTTTTGGCATCAATCAGGATGGAACGCTTACCAACCTTGGCGATGCAGGCGGCCTCTCCGAGGACGCTGGCCTGGAGGGCATGGCGGCGTTCTAACGGCATCGGGCGGACACTCTGTTGCTCGATTTTGTCTTTCATTGATCTGGGGCGCCCCATTTCTTGCTTCCCTGGCAAGACGTGGGGCTCCTTGGTTCCGCCACTCTTAGCTCCGGAGAGCACAAACAACGGTAGTGTCTTAATTGATAAGACGACCTCGGGTTGGCTCGAGCGCTTCCCGACCATCATCCCGCGTAGAAGTTGCGAGTAGTAATTACAGAAATAGCAGGAGTCAGCAGGAAACTGGTAGCGCTACCGGGAATCGAACCCGGGTTTGAAGATTGAGAATC
>CAWALR010000024.1:0-26228 GCA_963782835.1 uncultured Acidobacteriaceae bacterium
GCTGTTAACCGGAGGGTTGTAGGTTCGAATCCTACCTGAGGAGCCATTCTTCTTCAGTTACGGAACCTCAAAATAAAAACTTCACCGCAACAGTTGACAACCCTCGGTGCGTTTGGGTGTTAGAAGGCGCAGATCACTCTTGGTTGTTGATTGCTGCTCATGCTCATGGCGTTCGAAATTCTACATGGTGAGCAAAACTGAGCAGCGAAGCCGGATCATCTTCCCTCATACTTGGTGCAGATTTTCCCAGACTGGAGGGACTATGTTAGGTTACGGTTTGTTGGGAACGATTGTCGTGATCGCAGTCATCGTGGTCATCATCCGCGCTCTATGAACCCCCTGGGCATTGCAAAGTGCCCACTCACTTTTTCAGGAGCGTCCAGACGATGGCGAACTTCTTCTTCACAGGTGGTAGCGGAGGGGAACAGGCGATCAACCTCGACCAGGTCCGCTTAGTAAACCATGAGGCAGTGACGGGCTTGGTAACTATCTACTTTGAGCCCGAACACACAGTTGTGCTTGAAGGCGAGGTAGCAAAGCAGTTCATGGACGTGCTCGGCGGCCTGAGGTCCGAGGCCAAGAGTTTATCGGGCGGAGCGGTGAAACGGAGCAATGGGGCGGCTGGCGCACTCAAGACGAGGGGAAGACCTCACACCGAAGCTTTGAATCAACGAAGTGCGCTAGTTACATTCCCGGATTGATTTACCGGAATCCATGCCCATCGTCGCCAAAAAGTAACAGCTCCTTCTTGCGTCATTTTCCGGAAGGCAACTTCTTTTTCTGTCCCTCAATCAAGGCCTCAATCAGTTTCCGGATACCGCTATCCGTGCAATTCTCGCGAGCTTTTTCCAGTGCCTCAATTTCAGCCCTGATCCTTGCTATTTCCGGGGGTGAAAGCATCGCTCGAGTGTGCGCTAGCGCACATAATAATGAATGACCGGAGCAGGATCAAGCTAGGAACAGGCGGGATTAATCAGGCAATGATCTAGCTCCGCCGAAGGCGGCGAATTCTGGGAGAGAAATTAACTTCGAGGCACTTGGGGCAGGGGCACCGGAAGGCCCTGTCGTTCGGAAAAACAATATGGCCGCAGCTTTCACAAATCTGCCGTCCGTTGGGAAGAACCTTCATCGCCCTGAAGACCTTGCCCAAAATACAGTAAGGGCAACGAGGTTCCCGCGACCTTTTTCCTGTCAGAGTCAGACACTCCCCCACCCGGTTTGCGCTGCCAGTGAAGAGACTACAGGCATTGAGGCTTGGTAGACTGTTCGATAGCGAACCATTCTCATTTCGTAGAGACCTAGTGCGCGCGAACAAACAGGTACACGAATCCTGCCAGCGAAATGAAAATCAAAACATACGGCCACAGCTGAATGATGCGCTTCCGCACACTTAAAATCCTAGGCCAATCACCCTCCGTCACATAACTAAGATCAGCCGAACTGGTTACGTTGGTTTGGTTCGGAGTTATCAGGCGTTATAGCGCGGAGCGACCTGTTCGGTGGGGTGGCACTGGAGACAGATGGATATAGGGACTTGCCAAGACTGCTCTTCGAAGAAAAACGTCGAATTCAGATGGTGCAATTCTGTCCCGCAGTCAGGGCAAAACTTGCTCTCCGAAGGAACGCTGACGGCGATTAGAAATTCGATGAATGCTTTGGAAACCAGATTTTCGCTCATTTGACATTTTCCCCGCCTGACTTCGAGTGATCCCGATTGCTCGTAATGCGCTTGACGTAGCAGTCCTCGTGAACAGACTTGCCGTTTTCATCGGCGTACAGATCGGTTCGTAAATCTACGGGACGACTGCAAAGAACGCAGGACATTTCTGGAAAGGAGTGGCTATCCATAAACGCCTCCTTTGGAGGGTTCAGGAGTAGCGTAGCCTTTTGGCGGGTTGGGGTCTGAGCAATAGTGAGCACCGCGAGAATTCTGCCCGCTATTCACATTACTGTTCCCGGCAGGATAATCAGCAGCTTCCGCGCGGGATCAGTGCTCACGCCGAGTGCGAATCAGATTGATCGGCCTTCAGTTTTCGATCCCGCGAAACTCCCGATTGACAGGCCTTTTGGAATGCTATAGATTTGGCGCCGCAAGTTCCCTAGGGTCTCACCCGTCCGACTTTCACTCTTAGGAGAATCCCCATGCTCTTTACCAAAAACGGGACGCGCAAATTAAGGTCGTTTACGATTGCGACTTTGTCAGTGATGTTCGCCAGCGCCTTTTTCCTGGCGTCTGGAGGAACGGCTGCGGCTTCCACGAATGCAAATCCTATTGTTACGTCATCCAGCCTGGGAGAATTCGCCCCAATCTTTGCGGGTCCTGCCGCGACGGGCTGCGACGTCTACGGATGCTCGTTGCTTACAGGCCCCTTCTTTTCTCCGTCCACGGCGCCTCTCGCCGCGGGGGAACAACCAGGGGTGGCCAACCCGCGAGCCGGATCTAGCATTTTGACTCTCCCGCGCGTTATGCCGGAACCAGGTGCCCGACGTTATGCGCGTCTCCCCTACAACAAAGCCGCCGCCGCCGCGGTTACGCCTCCAACTGTTAGTTGCGAACCGTTGGGTCCTGGCTGCGACAGCATTAGTTTTTCTGCGGGGAACGCCGTCGGCGTGAAAGGGCTGAACGCGGTGGACAGCGCCTCGCAAAGTACCAACGTTTTAGGAGTCGACATTGAACCTGCGGACCAGGGTTTATGCGCCGGAAACGGGTATGTCGTTGAGGCGAACAACCTCGGTGAGATTCTGGTTTTCAACACCGCCTTGCAGCGTGCCTCAGCGGTCATCCCGCTCGATACCCTCATGGGGCTCACGAGCAGAGGATGGAGCAGCGGCGGAGACATTTCGTGTGTCTATGATCACGACAATGGCGGACACTCGATCTCACCGAGATCGTCTCTGCCAGCCCTGAGACCAGTGGCGGCGCCTTTGGAGGTTGTTTCGCCGGCGTGCCCAATAGCTGCTATGAAGGGATTGCGGTGACCACCGGCTCAGATCCATATGGTCCCTACAGCGTTTACTTCCTCAATGCCAATTACAACCCAGGCGAGCCGGGCTATCCCTACCTCTTTAATGACTTCGCCAAGATCGCGACCACTCGAGATGCCTTCCTCTTGTTTTACGATGAGTTTCCGGACAACGGGAGCATACCGGGCTTTGGCGGCGGCTTTTTCAACGGCGCACAACAATTTGCAATCGATAAGAATGCGTTGGAACTGGGCCTGCCCGTCTTCGGTGATCATGGAAAACCAAACCCGGCCTTCAACGTCGCCATCGAGAATGGGGTCTCCTGCCGACACCAAACGGAACCTGTTTTTCCGATAATCAATATCATTTGCCCGGGATCACCTGCTGGTACGCCGCAATTCCGGCGCACGCACCGGATCCAACTCATACGACAATAGTGATGGAGGTTCCGGATTCATTCTGGACACTCTTGACTTTTATGGCCTCGGTGACGACCGAGTCGCTGTCTTTGACTGGACCGGACTCAAGAGCCTGAACAGTCCCAACTGCTCCGCCTGCTCCCATATCCAGTTCGGCGGCCAGCTATTCTCCGGTGTGTCGTTCTACTACGGCGAAGGGTTCCTGGCTGAGCAAAAGAATGGGCCCATACCGTTGGGCGACGAGTGCGGAGCGCCGGCCTTAGTGTGGGCTCGCCGCCTCCCGCCAGCTGCCCAAGAACGGAATCGCTACTAACGGCGATTTTATGACCCAAGTCTCGCAGGCGCAGGGCCAGATCTGGGGCGCCACCACAACCGCGATCGCCCAAACGTATTCGTCGGAATCAGCCCCGGAAGTGCACCAAGGCGCCGTTTACTGGGTCATCGGAACCGACACCTTCGACACGTCCGGGTTCTTCACCCTCACCGGCCAAGGTTATGTTTCGCCGAAGCATGGGGAGCTGGAATTCCCGTCAATGGCCGCGGAAGGTTTGTCGTTCCAGGATGGAGGAAACGGCGGAGCCATCATGACCTTCACGCTATCGAGTGATGGCGTATCTAAGGCTGTTTATCCCAGTACCGCCTACGGCCGGCTAACCAGCACTTCGAACGGTCTGTTGAAGTCGATCGTCAACATTGTAGATTTAGGCCAATCGCCTCAAGACGGTTTTACCGAGTACCAGGGTTATCCCGGTCCCACTCGAGCTCGCTGGGGAGACTACAGTAACGCAGTCTACCTCTGGGGCTCAGGTAAGATCTACTTTGCCACTAACTACATCCAGTATGCGAACTGCACCGGCTCTGAGTTTACTCTGACACTCGGGACCTGCGACGGAACCCGGGATGGCTATGCCAACTGGGGAACTTCAGTTAACTATGTCGTGCCGTAGAAAGTCTGGTTCTCGACCACGACCGCGCTCCTCTAGCAGTTCAGGGAGCGCGGTTTTACAGAGGGGCGCGGGCTGCGAGATCCGTACCAGGAAAGCGACAGCAAACCGAAAGCACAGAAGGCCGCCCGGTCTCGGGCGGCTTTTCTTTTGCAGCACGCCGGAAGGCAACGGAGCACGATAGCTTCTGTTATCAGGCGTTTGCACTCATTGAGATTTGGCTAATCTGGGTCAATGAGTGAAATGGCGACGTTAGGCCAGTTGAGGTACTGGTGAACGGCTGGAGATCGTCCAGTTCTAAATTGACGCTGGTGTGTCGTGGAGCATGCCGTCAGCAGCGGCCTTAAGCCGCACCTGTTGGTCTTCCAAAAGGCGAAGTATTTCTTCAAAAAGCGCCCCTAGTTTTTCCTGGTCGTGTTCATTGGAGGCGAGTTCGCAGAGTCCCATCCACTGCTTTTGATTTGTCAGATTGGCCAGATTTCGTGTGGCATTAGCAGTTGTACCCTTGCCGGTATCCTTACTCATATTAAGATTGGGACCTACGCCGCTGCTGGGTGTCCCGCTACATGCATGTAGCCCTCCATCGCCTGGGTCAACTGCGAATCCACTTCGTCCGCGATAGTCATGACATCCGGCAATACCAAGCTGAAGTCCAGCGCTCCCAAATTGTTCTGCAACGTGCCGAAGAGGGTTACCTGGAGTATTCGTGAGTCCTGCACGAGCATGGCAGAGGTGTAGCCTTGTGACCTTCGCAATTTGCCATGGGCAACGGCAGCAGGGGAACCGATGAAACCGCCGTCCTGTATGGTGATGTTGGGCGATGTCAGGCGCACAATCAAGTCATCAAGCAGCTTGGGAAGATATCCTGTGCGCTCTTGATCGCTAAGAACGACGCGGCTAAGCTCCGGGTTGTTTTTGACCCTCGCCAGCCAGTCTTCGACGATAAGGCCAGTGCAACGCCGTAATATTCCCGCCACTCTTTCCTTTGGCGTCGGGGCCGAGGTTTTGCGAGTGAGCAGTTTATCGCGGACGAGATCAGCGAGTGTCCTGGTCTCGAATGGTTTCACGATGATTTCATCTGCTTCCAGAAGGATGGCGTCCATCGCACTCTTCACGTCGGGGTAGCCGCTGACCAGCAGCGTAAGTGCCTTCGGTTGGATGTGACGCATCGCCGTAATCACCGCAAAGCCGTCGCTAGGGCTCGGCATGTGGAGATCAGTGATTAAAACATCGAAAGTCTTGGTTGTAATCAGTTTCAACGCCTCTGTCACGTTCGTAGCAGCGACCACGTCGAAACCCTTGTGTTCAAGCGTCGCGGTCATCATTTCGCGAACAGCGTCGTCGTCATCCACAAGCAGGACCTTGTGGGAAACGGGGTGTTCGGTCGGAGTCATACAGCACCGCCTCTCGTCACGAACCAAATCCAGTGTGGCTCAGGTGCGTCGTGGAATATGTTCAAAAGGGAACAGTTATAGAGATGGTTAACAGAGTTCAATCCTCACGACCGCCCGCTTCACGGTCTCAGAAGCCGCCTTCAGACGGAGCTCATCCCTTCGGTTTCACAAGTTGCGCCTTCGCCGGTTTGGCCGCTCCATTGGTGAAGCTGTCCATTGTTTGGGTCAACTGCGAATCCACTTCGTCAGCAATGATCATGACATCCGGCAACAAGAGGTTGAAATCCAGCAGGCTCAGATTTTCATGCAAGGTTCCAAAAATGGTCACTTGAAGGATTCGCGATTCGTGGATCAGCATGCCGGAAGAATACCCCTGCGTCCGCCTGAGCAGGCCATGTTCGATGGCAGCCGGGGACGCGATGGCATCGCTGTCTTTATCGGACGATTTGGGTCGGTCCAAACGTACGACCAGATCGTCAACCAGCCTCGGAAGATGCCCGGTGCGTTCCTGATCGCTAAGATGGAGATGCTTGAGTTGCGGAGTGTTCTTTGCTCGTACCAGCCAATTTTGTATCAGAGGGGTCTTGCAGCGGGTCAGGATTGCGGCCACGGTCTGCCTGCCCGCAGGTTGTGATTTGTCCTCTGTAAGTGGATTCTTGCGCGCGATTGGTACTGTGAGTGGAGCAGCCATTAACAGTCCTGCCTTGTATCGACTAACACCACAATAGTCCCTGAAAACACTGCCGCACTGCTCAATAGTGAACACGTTCGCGCCTGGGGGAAGACATTCGACATCTCCGACTTACCAGACCGAGGGCACTAAACGGAAACTGGTCTGGTTGCAGTATTCCGAATACCCGCAGAGAGTTGGCTTCGAGAGAATCGATCGCGCCGGTCCTTCCGAATTGCACTGTGGCTTACTGGAATCGGCAGCCGTGCCAGCCACGTTGCCGGGGTCTCATGATTGGGGAGATCAGAAGCTGCGCAAGAGAAAATCTCTGGCGCTGGCCAGCACTTTCGCTCGCATGGCGAGATCTGGCAGCAGGCGAGCAATTTCAATGGCTCCGATTATCGTGGAAAAAATCGCAAAAAAAGCGCGCTCTTTCTCCGCGGTTCGCCGGCCCGGCATGAACGGCAACATTTGGCTTTTGTAGTTCACCAACTCCGCCACAATCTGCGGTTTCATCCCCTTATCCACCCGGGCCAATTCGGGTCCGAGCGCCGCCAGGGGGCACCCGCGCTCAGGATGTTCGCAGTGTTCCAGGCTCAGGTAGGCTTTCACGATCCCCTTCCACGCCGCGCCAGGGGGTGACTGTTCTGCGACCTGAACCAGTGTAGCGGTGATCTCCCGGAAAGCCGCACTGAGCGATTCTGCGAGCAGTTTGTCTTTGCTCGCGAAATGCTTGTAAAAGCCACCGTGAGTCAGACCGGCGTCCTGCATAACGGCTGAAACCGCGGCCCCCGTCAGGCCTTTGGCGCGAACGCGCCGCGAGGCGTCTTGCAGAATCTTCCGATGAATCTCGACTCTATGCTCGGGCCGGTAACGCATGACTCATTATAGGATGCTGGCCATCATCTCACGGTGCAGCCCGTCCGCATTTGGCGCCAGAGGAAAATGTGAATCTATAGGATGATAGACATCATCCTATGCCGAAAAGGAGATGTCATGATCAAGCCAAGGGTCATGGTTACTGGCGCGAGCACGCCATCGGCGACGCCACCAAGCCCAACGCGCCAGGTCGTGACGAGGCACGCCCGGCTACCACCAGCCGCGTGCCGGCCTAACCATCACTCGATAAGGAGACATGCATGCCGCCCCAACTCTGCTTTTTCGTGAGTATCGCTTTCAGTTTCATCGCCTGGGGGATCGTCGCCGCCAGATACATCTGGCCCGAACTCCGCGTCCGGCAAAGGGCCGAAGCGTTGCGCCCACTGCTCATCCTGCACAGCTTTCGCTTCATGGGATTGGCATTCCTGGTGCCAGGCGTCGTGTCTGCCGATCTACCTGCTGTGTTCGCGCATTCCGCGGCTTATGGGGACATCATTGCGGCGATACTCGCGCTGCTTGTACTGCTATTGCTGCCACGTGCGGCTGGCGTTGCCATGGCATGGATCTTCAATCTCTGGGGATCAGCCGATCTCCTGAACGCTTTCTACCAGGCCAATCACGCCGGCCTGTTGGCAGGGCAGTTGGGAGCCGCTTACTTCATTCCGACTTTGATTGTGCCATTACTGCTGATCACGCACGGACTCGCCTTCCGGATACTTCTGCAAGATCAAAAGAGGCCGTAGTGCGAGGCATCCAGCATTCGGACATCATCCATGAAGAATGGCGCGCGCTCCGAAGGATGATATGACATTGGTAGTTCTACAACTACAACTCTGAATTCAGGCTTGCCGCAAGATGGTCGACTTCGGGCGCGTCCTGCGCATTACGTCATCGACATCAACTCCTCGAGTAGTGGAGTTGACACGATCCGGTATTCCAGTCTCTGGCGCTGTCTGGTACCCTGCATAAACTATGCGTCTTCAATTTTTTCTCTTCTTTCTGGTTGGCGTATCTAGTAACGCTCTTGGGCAAAGTGTGAAGCCAGTGGCTGACCGCGTGGCTGCCCAGAACTCGATCTTCGACGAGCAGTACGAGTCTGATCTTCGCAATTTTCCCGAGCGGGCGACTGCCTACGGCGACTACCGATATAACGACAAGTTGGCGGAGTACTCGCTGGACGCGATTGTTCAGCGCGATAAGACCAACCGTGAGTTTCTGGCGCGGATCGAGGCCATCCCGAGCACGGGCTTTTCTGAACCGGACCAGCTTTCCCGAGACTTGTTGATTCGCGTGCTCGAGCAGCGCAATGCCGACTTCGATCTAAAAGAGTACGAGATGCCGATCAACCAGCAGAACGGCGTCCATACCAGCCTGGCGGATTTGCCGCTCTCTGTTCCTCTCGACTCGGTGAAACATTACGAGGATTACATCGCGCGGCTGCACCAGATTCCGCGGGTGCTGAGCCAGACGACCGAAGTGCTGCGCGCGGGCATGAAGGACAAGCTCATGCCAGTGCGATTTCTGGCGGAGAAGCTGCCAGTGCAGTGCCAGGGGATTATCGAGTCCGACCCCTTTCTTCTGCCGACGAAGAAATATCCCACAAGCATCTCCGCGGAAGATCAGAGGCGCTTGACGCAAGAGATTACGGATGCGATCCAAGGCGACGTGATTCCGGCGTACAAGACTTTCGCGAATTTCCTGCGCACGGAATATGCGCCGGAGGGCCGAACCACGCTTTCTGTGATGTCTTTGGCAGACGGGAAGAAGCGGTACGAAAACGATATCTACGCGCGGACGACGACCCGGATGACGGCGGAGGAGATCCATCAACTTGGTTTGCGCGAGATGGAGCGCATCGAAGCAGAGATGACGGTGATTGCCAAGAAGGAAGGCTTTGCCGATCTTGCGTCGTTCCGGACGTCGCTTAAAACCAATCCCAAATACATTCCAACTTCGGCAGATCAGATTCTCGACGATTTTCGGCACTACATCGCGCAGATGGAGCCGAAACTGCCGGAGCTGTTCACGTTGCTGCCCAAGTCGCCGGTGACGGTGGAAGCGATTCCGGCGTTTCAGGCGGCGGCCGCGACTCACTATGTTACGGGCACGCCGGATGGGAAGCGGCCGGGGCGGGTTGTGGTGGCGACTTCCAACTTCGCGGAGCGCTCGCTGATCGACGATGAGGCGATTGCCTACCACGAAGGTATTCCCGGACATCACATGCAGCTCTCAGTGCAGCAGCAATTGACGGGACTGCCGAAGTTTCGCCTGCATAGTCTGGGCTTCAATGCCTACATCGAAGGCTGGGCTCTGTACGCGGAGCAACTTGGCAAAGAGGTTGGCTTCTACCAGGATCCGGTATCGGACTACGGGCGGCTTTCCTCCGAACTGTTTCGCGCGGTGCGGCTGGTGGTCGACACCGGAATTCACGCGAAGGGATGGAGCCGCGAGCAGGTAGTGGAATTCATGCGCAAATCCGGAGCCATGGACGAACCGACGATCCAATCGGAGACGGACCGTTACATTGCGTGGCCGGCGCAGGCTCTCAGTTACAAGCTGGGGCAGCTCAAGTTTCGCGAGCTCCGCGAGCGCGCGCGGAAAGAGCTGGGGCCGCAATTCGATCTCAGGAAATTCCATGACGAGATGCTCGACGGCGGAACGCTTCCGCTGGATCTGCTGGAGGCGCGCACGGACCGATGGATTGCGCAGCAGAAAGGGAAGTGAGGCAAGGCGCGACGTGAGATATCCGGTATACCGGCGGACTACTCCCGATGAGCTAGTTCATCATAGTGCGTGAATAACCACCCCAAAACAAAGAGATTCCCTGTATATTTCGCTGTCACGCACTCGGGTTACGGACAAACCGTGTTGCACTCCCCTGAGAGTCGCTCGAAATCTCTGGAATTCCGAAACTCTGGCGGTTGAACCGGAGGAAAGCAAGTGTGTGCCGCGTTCTTGCGGGCAAGCTTTCCGGCTTTTCCGCCCACGATCACCCGGATTTCGCGGTCCTAAGTCGTTGTGAAACGTTGGCACAGCCATGGATTGATTGGTTCCCGGGACTGTACTTTTGCGATTTCGAGCATGCCCTTTCGGGACCTTACGCCGCGGGAGGGGTGAGGGCACACTAACATTTCAAGTTTTGGAGCTGACTGAACAGGACTAACTCGATTCCTACGATTCCTATGGGCCGCCTCCCCACTCGTTCGAATGCGCTTGTCGCCATCCTAGCCCTAGCCACCATGGTGGGCTGCCAAGGATTCAGCTCCAGCAAACCCGCCAGCCAAGGCACGGAGACTGATGTAACGGGCACCTTGACGGCTACTCCCACGAGCATCGCTTTTGGCAACGTGCAAGTTGGCACCAGCCAGGCTCAGTCCGACATCTTGAGCAATACTGGCGGGAGCACACTTACGATTTCGCAAGTGGCGGTCAGCGGCGTGGGCTTCAGCATCTCGGGATTGAGCACGCCGGTTACGCTGACTCCGGGACAGAGCACGACTTTTACGGTGACGTTTGCGCCGCAGTCCTCGGGCAGTCCCACAGGAAGCGTAGCGATCGCTTCGAATGCTTCGAATACAAACCTGACAATTTCATTGAGTGGTTCGGCGACTAGTTCGGCGACTGGATCGACGCAAGGGCAGCTGAGCGTGAGTCCGACTACGATCGGCGTGGGTAGTGTCACGGTAGGAACGAGTGGAACCCAGACGGGATCGCTCAATGCCACCGGGGCAAGCGTGACGGTGACGGGTGTGACGGTGGGCAGCTCGGAGTTTGCGATCAGCGGCCTCACATTCCCGGTTACGATAGCTGCGGGGAAGAGTGCGGGTTTCACGGTTACGTTTACCCCTCAGTCGAGCGGACTGGCGTCGATAAGCGCGTCGTTCACCAGCAGCGCGACCAACTCACCGGGAGCAGCAACTCTTACCGGAACCGGAGTGGCAGCGCCTGCTTATAGCGTGAACCTGACGTGGGTCGCGAGCACGTCGCCGAATATAACGGGATATAACGTTTATCGCCGCACGGGGACGACGGGCAGCTTCACGCAGATTAATACTGTGCTCAACGCGACGACCGCGTATACCGACTCGTCGGTGACGGATGGCCAGACGTATTACTATGAGACCACCGCGGTCAATTCCAGTAATGAAGAGAGCGCGCCATCCACGGCGGTGAGCGCGAAGATTCCTGCGCCGTAAACATTTCTCCTGAACCTGGGTTGTTCTGCCAAGCCTTATCGAGAACTTCTGTCGCCTGAACCTCCTGTCCAATCGATGAGGAAACGCCGATAGTTGCAATCGATTGCGACGTGTTGCAAAAATTATCAGGCTTGACAGTTTCTGGTTTCAAAGTAAAGTGACACATGTAATGTAGAGCGGAAGAGTTTGGCTCTGCATCTGCAGCCTTCCCCCCACGCTTTATCCCGATCAGTAATGAGGAGAAGTATGATGAAGTCGGTCGCTAGGTTTTCGGTGTTGGCAGCATTCGCAGCTCTGATGTGTTTCGCGCCTTGCGCTTTTGCTCAAGGGCTCGCCGGTGGAACTGCAGCGGGAGCTAGTGTTCTCAACAGTGCGCCGCCTGCATTCTTGATTTTTGGTGGTCCAGGCGGCAACCAGCACGGTGGCCAGTTTGGTGGCAACGGCGGCAATGGCGGCTGGGGTGGGAATGGCGGTAACGGCGGTTGCGGCAATCAGGAGTGGGGCGGCTGGGGTGATAAGGGAGGATGCGGAGGCGGCGGATCCAAGTCAGTTCCCGAGGGCGGAACATCCTTGATGTATCTAGCGTTCTCCAGCTTGTTCTGCGTTGGGGCGGTGGTTTACCGGTCGCGCCGGCAGACGTCAGTTCGCTAGACGCAATAGCAGCGGCGGTTGATCTCCGACAGCTTGCTTGAAAATTCGAGTAACAAACGGCGTGCCGAAATCGGGCACGCCTTTTTTCTTGGTAGCTGCGCTTCACTGGCCGACTCTGCAGCGGTGTTCGTTTCTACTGCTACTCTATAATCCATTCCTGGTGACGTTCCTATGGTCGCGTCCACGTGAGCGGATGCAATTTTCTGCATTGTCGCGGCGTGCGAATGTTGCAAGTGATGGACATAAACTGCAAAAGATTGCATAGACGGGCGCGAGCGGGTTTTCGGCTGCGTTCCGTAGGCCTGCTAAAGGCTGGGGGTTGTTCTACGCGGCAATTTAGCTCGCTAAGCTGCTTGTAATCAGGCACTTAATTAGGTTTAGACGGCGCGATTCGGAGGCGCCAACCTGGCGGAGTTGCTGCCATAGTAAGGCAAGGCAGGTTGGTTGGCGTAAGGTGTCACTTGTGTGCAAGAGTAATGGCCCGGACGGGCCACTTCATACCCCTTGCAACAATCTGCAATCGGATGTAAGCTCATTCTCGTTAGGGCTAGCCGACAGTCAGATCGGCATTTTTCTCCCCCCGGCCCAATGGTTCACTGGTAACCCAGTAGGCGCGATGCGCGGAAGTTTGCGTGTCTTGACAAGTGATCATAATTTGCTACAATCACTATAGGAATAGTAGAGATTAGCAGGGCCTCCCGGATTTGGCAGTGAATGTGCTTCAGAGCAGTAGGACCCCAGGAACGGAAATCGCGCTGACTCCAACGCAGCGATAACCGAGAGAAGTTGTTTTAGGTTGGCAAGACGTAATTCCCCCCCCGATTATTCAGATCATATTCCCCAGGGTCTCACCGTTGAGATTTCCGGTGGGAGCGGCATTTTAAGTGGTTTTGGGGTCACTGAGAGATGTGACTTAGAGGGCGAAGCTATGGCCACCAGCACACTGGAATTCGCGCAATCGGCGCCGTTGGTTCAGGCGGAAGTGGAACACTGGTATGGGCTGCAGACGCGCCCCCGCCACGAGAAGATCGTGGCCCAGCGGCTGGAAGAGAGAGGCGTGAAGACTTTCCTGCCCCTGGTCACCGAGGTGCATCGCTGGAGCGATCGCAAGAAATCGGTGCAGATGCCGCTGTTTAGTTGCTACGTGTTTGCGAAGTTTGTGCCGAATCGATCGGAGCGTTTACGTGCGCTCAGGGTCGAAGGAGTATTCGGACTGGTGGGCGCGAGTGGTGAAGGCGTTCCCATTCCGGAAGAGCAGATCGACGCGGTTCGCGGTTTGATCGAAGGGCCGCTGCCCTGGTCCTCCCATCCTTTTCTGAAGATCGGGCAGCGAGTGCGAATCCGGAGTGGCGCGCTGGACGGTCTGGAAGGCATCCTGGTTTCGCGCAACGGAGACCGCACGCTGGTGATTTCAGTAGATGCAATCCAAAGATCGCTGGCAGTCCGCGTGGAAGGTTACGAAGTCGAACCCGTCTAAAGAATCTCCCGCAGTTCATCTTCCCCTTTGTCGTCAAGGTCCAACTCACCCATGGCACCAAACACAATTGAAACGCTTCGCTTGCTGGTCGTGAGCAGGGAATCGTCCGTTCTCCGCATGCTTAGTTCGCTGGCGGAATCCAACTCCTGGCATGTGGAAACGGCGGCCAATGGCTGGGATGCCATGGAACGAGTGCAATCCGATATAGCGCCGACCTTGCTGGTGCTGGATATTCCTCGCGGCGATACCGACAGCCTGCACCTCCTACCGTGGCTTCGCCGGCTTCGTCCCGATCTGCCGATCGTGGTGCTGTGCTACTCCGAGGATCTGGGCCGGCAGAAGGAAGCCATCCGCCTCGGCGCCAAGGACGTGCTGGTTCGCCCTTTGAGTGAAGGACAGTTGGAATTCCTGATCCAGAGAAATGTCAGTTCCTCGAACGGGGATGCGGACGCGGAGATGGCGAGCGAAGATATCGAATCGGTGGGCGAGGATGAATTCTTTCTCAGCGTGAGCCCCGCGATGCAAAAGCTTAGAGCCCAGTCAGAGTTGCTGGCGCAGGCGGACGTTCCCGTGCTGATTCTAGGTGAACCGGGAAGCGGAAAAGGGACGGTTGCCCGCCTGATCCACAAGTTGTCGGTCTACTCCGGATTCAAGTTCCTGCGCGTCAACTGTGCGGAAATGCCGGGAGACTTGCTGGAGATCGAATTATTCGGCAGAGGCGGAAACGGATCCTCGGCAAATAACGGCAGGACGACTCCGGGAAAACTCGAGATTGGGGAAAAAGGAACGCTCCTGCTCGACGAGATTACGGAGATGCCGCTGGCGCTGCAATCGAGGCTGTTCCAGGTATTGCAGGACAAGCGATTTGTGAGGACCGGCGACCACAAAGCGGTGGAAGTGGATGTACGGATTCTGGCGGCGAGCAGCGGCAACATGGAGCGCGCTCTCGCCGAGAAGCGCCTGCGAGCGGACCTTTATTACCGCCTCAGCGCGTTTACCATTCACGTGCCGCCGTTGCGCCAGCGCAAAGACGAAATCAAGGTTCTTCTGCGTTATTCCATGCACAAGCTGGCCCGGTATTACGGTCTACCAGCGCGAGAATTCAGTCCGTCGGTGCTGGCTGCCTGCCAGAACCACGGCTGGCCGGGGAATCTGAAAGAATTGGAGACCTTCGTCAAACGCTATCTAGTGGCGGGCGAAAAGGACCTCAGTCTGAACGGCTTCGAACCACATCCCGGAAACAATGGCGAGGGGCTCTCCGGCGAGAACTTCAAGGCAGGGCCGGCCGGGCACGATGAGGCGGAAGCGCATGCCGACAGGTCTCTGCCGCAATCTTTGAAATCGCTGATTCAGAGCGTAAAAGGGGAAGCCGAGAAGAATGCGATCGCGGCCGCCCTGGAGAAAACTGGTTGGAACCGGAAAGCAGCCGCCCGGCTGTTAGGCGTAAGCTATCGTACGATGTTGTACAAGATTGAGCAGTATCATATGAGCGCTTCGGAATCGTATCTGTCATCTTTTTCGGGAACACGGTTGGCCAGTTCAGTTCAGACCAAGGGAAACGGAAAAGCAAGTTGACTCGAGAAGCCAGCCGGATGTGCGGGAAGCGCCAAGGAGCCGACGTGAAAAGAACAGCTAGCAGTTCTTGGATTGCCGGATTGCTCGCAACCGCTTTGTGTCTGCTGATGTCGGGCGGGCTGTGGGCGCAGGCAGGCGCGAAAAGCGCTCAAGGCTCCAACGCGCCACAAGCTTCGCAAAGTACCGACGCTGCGACGGCGCCGAGGCCGCACGACGATTCTTTTGTGATTGGCAACGATGACGTGCTGGCGATCAATGTATGGAAAGAGCCAGATATCTCCCGCTCGATTCCGGTGCGGTCGGATGGAAAGATCTCGTTGCCGCTGGTTGGAGAAGTACAGGCGACGGGACAGACTCCGCTGAAGCTGGAGCAGGAGATCGCAGCCAAGCTGAAGAATTACATCTCTGAACCCGAAGTCACGGTGATTGTTCAGCAAATCAACAGTCAGAAGTTCAACATCCTGGGACAGGTAACCCGGCCAGGGTCTTACGTGATCACCAATTCCGCCACGGTGCTCGATGCCATCGCCGACGGCTGGCGGATTCCGCGACTTCGCCAAACAGAAATCGATTTATATCCTGCGACAGAACGCCGACGGCACGCAGACCCGGATTCCTTTCAATTACAAAGAAGTGGTCAAGGGACAGAATCCTGCGCAGAACATCAAGCTGCAGCCGCGGGACACGATCGTCGTACCTTAGTATGAAACTGTCGCAAAGAGTTTGCGTTGGGCTGTGCTTGTTGTCTCCAGCGGTCCTGTGGTCGCAAGTGGAGAACACGCCTGCTGCGCCCGCGCCCGCTGTCGCTGGTGCGGCGATCTCCGGTCCGGAAAGCACTTCCGAGCCAATGGTGACACCGCCTCCGGTGAGCGGGCAAACGTTCCCAATTTCGACGACTTCGGAGGAACGCTCCAACTACCTTCACGGCGGAGTAGCATTCACCAGCGCATACACAGACAACGCGGTGGGGTCGGTAGACGGCCATCCCGTGAGCGACGTGAGCTATTCGGTAGCACCGTTCATCTCTTTGGACGAAACCACGCCACGCCTACATATTGTTTCGACCTACGCTCCCGGATTCACTTTCTATCAGCGAGAGAGTGGACTGAACGAGCAGGATCAGAACGCGTCGATCGATCTGCAGTACCGCCTGAGCCCACATGTGACCTTGAGCGGGCGGGATGGTTTCCAGAAAAGCTCGAACGTATTTAATCAGCCGGATCTGGCTGCGGCTGGGGCCGTCTCGGGCAGCACACAAGAGGCGAATTTTTCGGTGATTGCGCCGATTGCGGACCGGCTGAGCAATTCCGGAAATGTCGGCATCGCCGCACAATTCGCCGCCAATGAAATGGTGGGAGCGAGTGGCACATTTACCAACCTGCACTATCCGGATCAGGCGGAGGTGCCGGGGCTGTTTGATTCGAGTTCGCAGGCCGGGTCGGTGTTCTACGCGCTGCGGGCTTCAAAGATGCATTACCTCGGCGTGACCTATCAGTACCAGCGATTGCTCTCGTACCCGACTGCGGGGCAGAACGAGACCCAGACGCAGGCGGTTCTTCTCTTCTATACGCTGTATGCGTCGTCGAGGCTGTCTTTTTCCGCCTTTGGGGGTCCACAATACGCGAACGTTGGACCGCAGTTTCCTGAGACGGGATCAACGGCGCTGCCTGGTTCGCACAGTTGGAACCCAGCCGCGGGAGGAAGTTTGAGCTGGCAGGCGCGCCGGAGCAGCTTCGCCATGAGTTACTCGCACGTCATCTCAGGCGGCGGAGGGCTGCTTGGCGCGGTGAAAATGGATAGTGCCAACGCTTCGTTCCGGCAACAGCTTTCCAAAACGCTGAGCGCATCCGTAACGGGAGGGTATGCCCAGAATGACATTTTGGGCGCCGCCAATCTGGTAGGCGAGAATGGACACACGGTTTCGGGAACTGCCAGCGTGCAGCAGCAGTTTCACCAGCACGTGAATTTGCAGCTGGGATACACGCGGCTTCATGAAGATTACAGCGGGGTTGCGGTACTCGCAGCGACTCCCAATACTAACCGTGAATTCGTTTCGATCTCCTATCAGTTTGCAAGACCGCTGGGAAGATAAGTTGAGAAGATGAGTATGGTTGACGATCTCGAAGAGAAAAATCCGGAACAAAGCTTCGACCTTCCGCGCTACCTGGGCGTGGTGCGCCGTCGGCACCTGCAGTTCCTGATCCCGCTTTTTCTGGGGTGGGCGGTGGTGTGGGGCGCCAGTTGGGTGCTTCCGCCGCGCTACCTGTCAAGCACGACGATTCTGGTGGAGCAACCCACCATGCCGAAGGATTACGTCACGCCGAACGTAAACGATGACTTGCAGGAGCGCTTGCAGAGTATCACGACGCAGATTCTCAGCCGCACGCGGCTGCTGCATATCATTGAGCAAGTCAATCTGTATGGCGGGGCGCGTTCGCAGCCGTCCCCGGACCAGCAGGTGGACGCCATGCGCAAGGACATCGACATCGAACTGGTGCGGGATCCGCACAACCAGATTAGCTCTTTTAGCGTCTCTTACTCTTCGCGCGATCCGCATATAGCACAAAAAGTAACCAGCGAACTGACGAACTTGTTCATCAACAAAAATCTGGAGGTGCGGCAGCAGCAATCGGAGGATACTACCAAGTTCCTCGAGAGCCAGCTGGAGACCGCACGGCAAACTCTTTCGGACCAGGAAGAAAAGATTCGCGAATTCAAGGGACAGCATGTTGGGGAAATGCCGGGGCAGGTGGCCAGCAATCTGCAAATTCTCAGCGGATTGCAGTCGCAGCTGCAGAGCGAGCAGGACGCTCTGAACACGGCTAAACAACAACATGTCTACCTGCAAAGCCTGGCGGACCAGTACCGCACGCTGCAGGGGCCGGTCAAGACCGCAGATGGAACCAGTGTTGGCCTTCCGGCGATCGATGAAGAGCTGGAAAAACTGAAGGCGCAGCTCGCCGATTTGAGCTCCCGTTACACGGACCGTCACCCTGATGTGCGCAAGCTGAAAGAACAGATCGCCAAGACGGAAAAAATGAAGGCTCAACTTCTGGCCAGCGTGAAGGATAAAGACAAGAGCCCGGCAAACGATGCGGCAGATCCCGCAGCCGGTGGAGATCCGGCCAGGGCGTCGATGCTGGCACAGATCCAAAGCCAATTGAGCTCCAACCAGGTTGAGATCACCAACCGGGAACACTCCATGGCGGCGCTGACCGCGAAGGTGGACGATTATCAGGCTCGTTTGAATCAGGAACCAATCCGTGAGCAGCAACTCTCAGACCTGACGCGCGGCTATGAGCAATCCAAAGCAAATTATGACGACCTGCTGAAGAAAAAGAACGAGTCCGCGATGGCCACCAGCATGGAATTGCTGCAGCAGGGCGAACGCTTCAGCATCATCGATCCGCCCAGCCTGCCGGTGAAGCCGGACTTCCCCAATCGCCTGAAGTTCTGCGGAATTGGGCTGGGGATCGGGTTAGCTCTGGGCGCTGCAGTGGCTGGGGCGTTCGAGATGATGGATGACCGGATCCACGACGAGAAGGCATTGCAGAAGCTGTTGCCGGTTGCGGTGATGTCGGAAATTCCGGCGATCACGGTTACCAGCGAAGAGCAGCAGGAGCGGCGGCGGCTGTGGCTGGGTTGGGCGACAGCGGTTTTTGTATCTGTTACGATTTTGTTGGGGTCAGCCTTCAGTTACCTGCGGGGCTAGCGGATTATCCATGTACAAAGCCTATTACAGCCTGAAGCGAAATCCGTTCGAGATTACTCCCGACCCTTCGTTTCTGTTTCCCACTGGGAGGCACAACGAAGCGTTGGCCGCTCTTTACTACGGTGTACGCCGGCACAAGGGTTTCGTTGTATTGACCGGCGAAGTGGGAACCGGAAAAACTCTCCTGCTGCGCTGCCTGTTGCAATCGCTGCGGCAGAGTAAAGATGTTGCCTACGCCTATATTTTTAACGGACGGCTGTCGCCGCTCGAATTCCTGCAGTACATTGTGGCTGATCTGGGGCTTCCACCCACAAGCAAAACCAAGGGTGAACTTCTGCTGCAGATTGCGCATCATCTGATCGCCCGAAGCCAGAAGAAACTGACGACGGTTCTGGTGGTCGACGAAGCGCATCACCTTTCGCTGGAAATTCTGGAAGAAATCAGGCTCTTGACCAACTTTGAGACGGCGGACGACAAGCTGTTACAGATTCTTCTGGTCGGGCAGCCGGAACTGGATGACAAACTCGACTCTCCGGATCTGCGGCAACTGAAACAGAGAATCGCGCTGCGCTCCCACCTGCTGCCCCTGAATTCGACCGAAACCTTGGGATATATTCACAGCCGCTTGCGACTTTCGGGAAGTCCCGGACCCTCGGCGCTGTTTCCGCCGGAGACTGTTGCAGCCGTGTTCCAGCACTCGCAGGGGCTGCCGCGACTGATCAATACGATTTGCGAAAATGCACTGATCGCGGCCTACGCCCGACAAATGCCCAGCGTGAGTCCTGAGATCATCGACGATATCGCGAAAGACTTCCGCCTGGGGGTGACGAAGCGGACGGAGAGCAAGCAGGTACAGGCAAATGACGAGCTCGACGTGCGGAAGGCGGCGCGGACCTTGCTCGCGCTCTATGCCCAACTGCAAGCGGCGCAAACCCAGGAAGAAGAATTAAAACCGCGGATCATATAGCAGCTGTGCCGGAAGCTATCTAAATCATGAGCCGTATATTTGACGCATTACAGAGGGCCGAGTCGGAGACAGGGAACGGAGAGTCCACATTCTCTGTGGCGACGGAATTGCTGCGGGCCGCGGAAGAGAAGATGCGCCTGGGCAATACGATCGAGGAACGCCCGGCCAGAGTGGAATCCGTCGAGACGGCTCAGCCAGCTTCCAGCGATTTCCTGGAGCAGTGCCCAGTGATGCCGGTCTTCATCCCGCAGGAAAGCCGGCTGGTTGCGGTGGGGAAAGAAGGAAGCCTGGGCGCGGAAAAGTTTCGTTTTCTCGCGGTGCGCTTGCGACAGCTGCGCCAGAGCCGTCCGCTGAAGAAGATCCTGATTACCAGCACCATTCCACAGGAAGGCAAGAGTACGGTCGCGGCCAACCTGGCGTGCACGCTGGCGCGGAGAAAGCAGCATAAGACGTTGCTGCTCGAAGGTGATCTGCGGCGGCCGACGGTTTCTGAAAAGTTCGGCTTAGGCAAAGCTCCCGGGCTGTGCGAGTGGCTCAGTGGAGAGACGGAAACTCGGAACATTTATCGCCTCGAAAGTCTGGGGCTTTGGGTTCTGCCGGCGGGCACCACGCCGCAAAATCCTCTGGAACTGATGCAATCCGGGAAACTCGCGCAGTTAATGGATCAGTTGCAAGGCTGGTTCGACTGGATCGTCATCGATTCGCCACCGGTGCTCCCGCTGGCGGACACGAGCATCTGGTCCCGGTTGTCAGACGGAATCCTGCTAGTCACGCGCAAAGGCACCACCGAGAAGCAGCAACTGCAGCGCGGCCTGGAAGCGCTCGAAAAGTCAAAGCTGCTGGGAGCCCTGGTGAATAGCAGCGAAAATGCGGCGCACAGCGATTATTACCAGCGATACAGTTCTTCGGTAGATCGATCGAAGTAAATCGACCCAGTAAAAAGACCGAAATCACCGGCCGACAATCTCCTCACCCTGCAATTCCAAAAATCATTGGCAAAACAGCAGTTCGCTTGACTCTACCCCCCACAAGCAGAACAAGCGGAGGGAATCGTGAACGCAAGAAGTTCCACTAAACGCGCCACCGTAAGCCCGATCTCCGGAGCCACCTCCGGCGATTCGGTCGTCCTGAACGCCGAAGCCTTTCGGCGGATGATCGCGCTGGAGAGAAAAAGAAGCGAGCGCTCGCGGAAGCCTTTCATGCTCTTGCTCGTCGACATGGGCAAACACCTCTCGACGGAGAAGAATGGAAAGACGCTGGAGCGAATCCTTGAGACGTTGGCCCTTTCCTCGCGCGAAACGGATATTACAGGGTGGTACGCCAACGACAACGTACTGGGAGTGCTGTTCACCGAAATCGCCTCGGACAGCAGCTCGATTCCGGCCACCATCATCACGCGGGTGACGGAGACATTACGGAAGAATCTGACTGCGGAGCAATTCGGCGAGCTGAGTCTCTCGTTCCACGTTTTTCCCGAGGATTGGGATCACGAGGGCGACCAGAGACCTAGCAACCCTACCCTGTATCCGGATCTCTCACAGCGGGAAAACGCAACGAAGACCCTTCGCGTGATGAAACGCATCATGGATGTCACGGTGAGCCTGTTGGCGCTGGTGTTCCTGGCGCCGCTTTTTCTGATGATTGCCGCGGCGATCAAAGCGACGTCGAAGGGCCCAGTATTTTTCCGGCAACGTCGTATCGGCCAATACGGAAAATCGTTTGTGTTCCTGAAATTCCGCTCCATGCACGTGAACAATGACGCCGGGGCTCACAAAGCCTACGTGCAAAAGCTGATTGCTGGTAAGGCCGATAAGCAGCCCTCGAACGGGAACGGCGAAGGCGTGTACAAACTGACGCGCGATCCGCGAATCACGCGCGTGGGAGCCTTCCTGCGAAAGACCAGCCTGGATGAGCTTCCCCAGTTCATCAACGTATTGCGCGGAGAAATGTCGATGGTCGGGCCTCGGCCTCCGGTGCCCTACGAAGTGGAGGCTTACGATATCTGGCATCGCCGGCGGCTGCTGGAAGCCAAGCCCGGAATCACGGGGCTGTGGCAGGTCAGCGGACGCAGCCGGGTGAAATTCGATGACATGGTTCGCCTCGACCTGCAATACGCGCGCACCTGCTCTCCCTGGACCGATATGAAAATCTTATGGCGCACGCCTGGAGCTGTTGTTCTGGGCGACGGCGCCCACTAGAAGATCCCCCCTCTTCACAAGAACTCAACCACCGTCCCCCCAAAAATGAGGTACTTCCAAAATGGCCACGCTTGTCACGAAACCGCGCAATACAGACCTCCCGCAAGAGTCAGGAAGTGAAACCATGGTGAAGTTTGGAGTTGTTGGGTATGGGTACTGGGGGCCGAATGTCGTTCGCAATCTGGACCGGATGGACGAGGCCGAGGTGGTTGCCGTGTGCGACAAAAGCGCGTCCGCCCGCCGAAAGGTGGCGAAAGCCTATCCGGACGTGCGCGTGACCGATGATGCCGCGGAGCTGATGTCTTCTCCGGAGATCGATGCTATCGCCGTGGTGACGCCTGTGTGGACGCACTACGAGCTGGCGAAAGCCGCTCTGCAGAATGGCAAACACGTTTTCGTCGAAAAGCCCTTCACCAGCAATGCCGAACAGGCGCAGGAGCTGATTGAACTGGCTGCGCGGAAGAACCTGAAAATCATGGTGGACCATACCTTCCTGTTTACGGGTGCGGTCAAGAAGATCCAACAGCTTTTGCACGACGGCGCGCTAGGGAAACTCTACTATTACGATTCTATGCGGGTGAATCTCGGGCTCTTTCAGCATGACGTAAATGTGGTCTGGGATCTCGCTCCGCACGATCTGTCGATTATCGACCACTTGTTTCAGAAGACACCGGAAGCGATTTCTGCGACAGGTCAGACGCACCTCAACGGGCATGAAGATGTGGCTTTCATCACGTTGTATTTTCCCGACAAGGTCATCGCGCATATCAATGTGAACTGGCTGTCGCCAGTGAAGGTGCGCACCACGCTGATCGGCGGGGCAAAGAAAATGCTGGTCTGGAATGATCTTGAGGTGGACGAGAAGATCAAGATCTACGACAAAGGTGTGAACGTGACCAGCCGCGAAGGGCTGTACGACTTGCTGGTGCACTACCGCTCGGGCGATATGTGGGCGCCGCAAGTGGAGCAGGTGGAGGCGCTGACCCGCGAGTTAGCCTACTTTGTCGAGTGCATCGCGAAGGATGAGACTCCTTTCAACGACGGTGCCGCCGGACTTCGCGTGGTCAAGATGCTTGAGGCCGCCAACACGTCGATCAGCAAGCGGGGAGAATTGGTCTACCTGTAAGTGATTTTGGCTTGTCCCAGTCACATCCAGTTTTGAATCAACGCAAAAAGACGCGAATGAAGAGGCTCGAACAGAAGTGAAGCCCAAGGTTTTGCTGGCTACCACCTGCTCGTGGTTCCCGACGGCTCGGCTGGGCATGGCTTTGGCCAACGCTGGATGCGTGGTGGAGGCGGTGTGTCCCTCCGGTCATCCTCTTAGCCGAACCGGCGCCGTGCATCAAACTCATGCTTACAGCGGACTGGCGCCACTCGGTTCCTTTGCGGCGGCGATTGCTGCCGCAGAACCGGACATCATCGTTCCGGGCGACGACCTAGCAACCTGGCATTTGCAGAGCTTGTACCGGCAAGAACACGCTTCCGCAAAGAAGGGAACAATCGGCGCGCTGATTGAGCGTTCTCTCGGCCCGGCGGAAAGTTTCCCGGTGGTTTATTCGCGAAGCGATTTCATGGCGCTGGCTCACGCCGAGGGCATTCGCGCTCCGCAGGCTGAGGTGATCGAGGATATCGAGCATCTGAGGACATGGGTCAGCCGAACAGGATTCCCGACGGTTCTGAAGGCGAACGGAACCTCTGGCGGGGACGGCGTAAGAATCGTCCACAGCGTGAAAGAGGCCGAGGCCGCCTTTCGGAAATTGCAAGCTCCACCACTGTTGGCGCGGGCAGCGAAGCGGGCTCTCGTCGACCAGGACAAGACGCTGATTTGGCCGTCATTGCTACGTCGCCACTCGGTGGTGAGCGCGCAGGCCTTCATCGCCGGACACGAAGCCACCAGCACAATTTGCTGCTGGAAGGGAAGCGTCCTCGCGAGCCTTCATTTTGAAGTGGTGAAGAAGGCGAGTTCGGCGGGGCACGCGACCGTGGTGCGCTTGATTGAGAACGCGGAGATGGCAGCGGCCGCCGAAAAAATTACTCGCAAGCTTGGGCTCTCCGGGTTTTACGGTTTTGACTTCATGATTGAAGCGGGCACCGGCAACGCTTACATCATTGAGGTGAATCCTCGCGCCACGCAGGTGGGCCACTTGAGCCTGGGGCCGGGACGCGATCTTCCCGCAGCCTTGTACGCTGCGATGTGCGAGAAGGCTGCGCAGCCGGCGCCGAAAGTGACCGAGAAGGACACGATCGCTTTATTCCCGCAAGAGTGGATCAGGGATCCGGAGAGCGAGTACCTGCGATCGGCCTATCACGACGTTCCCTGGAATGAGGCCGAGTTGATGCGCGATTGCGTGAACAGCCGCAGAAAACAGAGCGCGTGGTACTCGCGATCGGCCCGGAGTTCCGCTGCAGTCCCACTTCCCGAGCCGATTGCTGAGCCGGCGAAGACCGACGCGGTGGAGCAGGCCTGGGGGAAAAAGTCTCCCTTCAAGCCCGCGATCCTCGAATCGAATACCAACCGCTAGAGCGGAAACCATTCATGAATCCTTACCAGTGCATTGCCCCGGACGTGAAACTGGGGCGAGACGTGAAGCTCTCGAAGTTCATCAACCTGTACGGTTGCGAGATTGGCGATGAAACCAAGATCGGCGCCTTCGTCGAGATCCAGAAGAATGCCAGCATCGGCCAGCGCTGCAAGATCTCGAGCCACACGTTCATCTGCGAAGGCGTCACGGTGGAGGACAACGTTTTCATCGGCCACGGGGTGATGTTCATCAACGACAGCTATCCACGAGCCACGGCGGCCAATGGAAGTCTGCAGACCGAAGCCGACTGGAAGGTCGAGCGAACGGTAATCAGGAAGGGCGCGTCGATTGGCTCGGGCGCGACGATTCTCTCGAATATTACGGTCGGGGAAAACGCCATTGTGGGCGCGGGTAGTGTGGTCACGAAGGACGTCCCGGCGAACAGCATTGTGGCGGGAAATCCGGCAAAATTTTTGCGGTCGATCGAACAAATTACGGAGGTTTCAAAGTGAGCGGTTCTCATAGTGCAAACAGCATTCCTTTTCTGGACCTGGTTACTCCCCATGTTGAACTCGAGCAGGAGTTGACGGAAGTTTTTCAAAAGGCCTTGCGGAGTGCCGGATTTATCGGTGGCCCCATGGTGGAGGATTTTGAGAAGGCATTCGCAACCTTCTGCGAGGCCAGCTATTCCGTAGCCATCAGTAGCGGAACGGATGCTTTGCGCTTCGCTTTGATGGCGAGCGGAGTGAAGTCGGGCGACGTTGTTGTCACCGTACCGCACACCTTCATCGCCACCACGGAAGCGATTTCGCAAGCCGGGGCGTTGGCTGAGTTTGTCGACATCGATGAGCAGACCTACAACATGGATCCGGTCAAACTGGCGGAATATCTGGAAAAACAGTGCACGGTCAACGATGCCGGAGCACTGATCAGCCGGCGCAGTGGGCGCCGGGTCACGGCCATCGTTCCCGTCCATCTGTACGGGCAGATGGCCGATATGGATCCGATTCTGGAACTGGCGGAGCGCTACCGTCTGGTGGTGATTGAGGATGCTTGCCAGGCGCACGGCGCCGAATATTTTTCGCGAAAGCGCAACCGCTGGATGAAGGCGGGATCGATGGGACGAGCCGCGGCCTTCAGCTTTTATCCCGGGAAAAACCTGGGAGCCTGCGGCGAAGCAGGTGCGGCCACCACGAACGACGCCGCCATCGCGAAGACCATGAAGATGCTGCGCGACCACGGCCAGGCCACGAAGTACTATCACGACGTGGAAGGCTACAACGGCCGGCTGGATTCGATTCAGGCAGGCCTGCTGCATGTGAAGCTCAATCATCTGGCCAAGTGGAATGCGCAGCGGCGCGAACACGCAGCGGAATACAATCGGCTACTCAAGTCTGCGGACGGCGCGGTGACTTGTCCTTATGAAGGGTTGCGGTCACGCGCGATCT
Organism: uncultured Acidobacteriaceae bacterium; assembly: GCA_963782835.1. Lineage (GTDB taxonomy): Bacteria > Acidobacteriota > Terriglobia > Terriglobales > Acidobacteriaceae > Sulfotelmatobacter. The sequence goes on from CAWALR010000024.1 coordinate 26,017, forward strand.
ATCACTTGTACGTGGTGCGCACCGCGGATCGCGAAGGTTTGATGGAACATCTCAAGACGGCAGGCATCGGGTCTGGCATTCACTACCCGATTCCTTTGCACTTGCAGAAGGCCTATGCAGCCATGAACTACCGCAAAGGAGACTTCCCGGTGACGGAAAAAGCCGCCGCGGAGATCGTTTCCCTACCGATGTTTCCGCAGCTGACGGCGGCC
>CAWALR010000025.1:0-84802 GCA_963782835.1 uncultured Acidobacteriaceae bacterium
TGGCAGAATTGGATCGTTTTCGAACTCCTTCGTCTTCGTCTCGCCCGCGATAGGCATTTTCAAGCTTGGAATCGCGAAGAGCAACACGGATTCGTCGGACCTACCTCTCGTAGTTGGCCCGCATGGCATTTCGATTGATCCAAAGACGTCGAACGCCTGACCTCGCGATACTCTCTCTCGGCATATGGGAAAGCCTGAACCTCGCTGGCTTCTGGCGAGGCCGATTGCTTCAAATGACCGCGTACGCAAAGCTAGTGTGTTTGTGGAGGAGTCGCGCCCGCCGTTGGCTTGTACTTGGACAGCTGAATACTTGTCCCAAGCTATTGGGATCTGATAGTCCAGTTGATTCGTGATGGTGCGGGCACTCGCAGGTCGAGTTCTCGGCGGAGCAACGTTGCCAGCTTGGCACGGGCGCGAGAGAGTTGAGCTTTGATTGTGCCCACCGGGACGCCCAGGGCCTCTGAGAGCTCCGCGGTAGTCCTCCCCTCCATGTAGTTTCGAATGGCTCTGCGAGATGCAGGCGAGAGCTTGTTAATAGCCTTAGCAAGCAGATTTCGCAATTCTGACTGGGCACAGGCTTCTTCCGGGCCGGGATGGTTATCCTTGCAGGTGTCGAAGAGTGTCATCGAGCCTTCCCTTGAACTGATCTGCTCCTCGAACGATACCAGCGGGCGCTTTCGGCGTCGTCGCATCCGAGCAGCATTCATGACAATTGCCATCAACCAGGTTGACAGCTGCGCTGTACCTCGAAACTGCGACAGGTTCGTGTATGCAGAAACGAGCGCATCTTGTACAGCGTCTTCCGCATCATGCGCGTTTTCGAGCTGTCGATTGGCCTGCCTGTAGAACTTTGGTAGCTCGTGCTTCACGAGGTACTCGAGTTGTTCGATGTGCACGTTTGGCCTTTGATGTTCAATCGGCTGGAGTGTTGTTCCTGTAGTTGACATAGTAAGCTGCCAGTTCGTTCGCTGACTGCTCCTGCACGGCTGGTTCCAGTCGTCGGTGAGCTCGTCAAGCACCGATATCCATGTGTGGTATTTGGTCCGTAAGTTTTCTCAACCGAAAACACCACTGAGAAAAAACGCGATGTGGGCGGAATGACTTCTCGACACCGCGTGGATTGCCTTCGTCAAGTTACCGACACTTTTCCTGCAATCGGCCGGGGTATAGTTCAGCGATTCATCGTACCTATGCTTAAGGCCAAAAGCTTTTAGTCAGTGTGTCCCTGCGCATGCGACTTGATCTTTGGAGACTGACTTGCTTCCTTTCTGCTCAATCTCTTCTCCTCGAACAAAGCGGACTGGAGGTCAGGTGACGCTAAAAATCACCTCATTGCTGGCCTCCTTTCCGCTTGCCCTCTGAGGTCAGGCGCTGAGCGACGGCTCGCACTGCTCGCGACTGCCTGCTCCCTGTGAGGTGTCAGAGAGAGTGCCCGGTTCTGATTACAGGAGACAGGAATAGCGTGCTTCCGCGTGCCCAGTCGCTCAAACTCGTGCGCTTTTCTTGCCGGCAATGTCAAAGATCTCTGCGTGCGCTGTGCGCCCTTGGACATCGTGTGTCGCTTTGAAAAGTCGTTTCGGGGAATTGCAATGTGGTGGGTGAGGCGACGAAAACGGGTACGGGTACTCGATGCTTACACCCAGAGCCAACTCGATCCTTGGCGTAGATTTGGGCGGGTGATAGGAAATCGACACTAGCGAAGATATCGTCAAGACTTCAACACCTGTCAAGTCCGCCGCGCTGAAACCTTCCCCAGATTCGCGTCTCGAATTCTCTCCGTCCGCACGTCTAGCCCGCAATTGCTCAATAGCTTGCGTCAATTCGCATCCGCTCCTTGAAGGTTTGGACACCGCGTTGCATTGACTATCGCCGAAAGGAGCACGGCGAATGCGAAGAACTTCACTGATCGCCTTCTCGATGCTGGTGCTCCTCATCCGTTGTTTTCCTCAAGACGGCCTCGCCACACCAGGATCAATTCGCGGCGAGGTCGTCACCAAGAATCAAAACGGAGAACCTGCCGTTTTCCGAAATGCACGCATCGTCCTTCACGGACCCGTAAACAGGGAAGCTGAGTCGGACGCACAGGGAGCATTCGCCGTCGATGGCCTTCCCCCAGGCAGGTACGACATCGAAGCCAGTGCTCCCGGTTTAAACGCGGCGGTCACGGTGGAAGTAAAGCCAGGAATCCCTTCGGTAGTGCCGATCGATCTCAGTGTCAATGCCGTTACCAGCACGGTAAACGTGACTGCGAGCGATCCTCCTCCAATTGAAGACTCTGCTCAGCAGAACACGATCGGACAGTCGACCGTAGACGCTGCGCCCAACCAGGAGGAGAAAATCGACAGCCTGCTTCCTCTTGTTCCGGGAGTCGTTCGTGGACCGGACGGGCGAATCAATATGAAGGGCGCTCAAGCCACTCAAGCCGGTTGGCTGGTAAACTCGGCCAACTCGACCGACCCCGCCACCGGTGGCCAAGCCATCAACCTGCCGATTGACGTGGTCTCGTCGGTCCAGGTGATTTCTAATCCTTATGACCCTGAATACGGGAAGTTCACGGGTGGGATTTCCAGCGTCGAAACCAGCACCGGCAACTTCGACAAGTTTCACCTCTCCGTTCAAAACCTGATACCGAGAGCTCGGGACCGTGATGGCCACATCGTGGGAATCGAAGCGTTCACCCCGCGGCTTACCTTTACGGGGCCCTTGCTGAATGACCGGGTTGCTTTCACCCAGTCCTTCGAATACCGCTTCGTTCGCACGCCGGTAGAAAGTCTCCCGCCGCTGCAGCGGGACACCACCCTTGAGAGTTTCGATTCGTTCAGCCAGTTGGATCTAAAGATCAGCGAAAAACAGACGGCCACATTCTCCGTCGCAATTTTTCCGCAAAGACTCGAGTATCTGGGCCTCAATACGTTTACTCCTCAGCCCGCTACACCAAACCTACACCAACGGGGTTATCAGGGCTCTGTACAGGATCGCTACGTTACGGATTCGGGGGGGCTGCTTACTTCGCAAGTGACCTACGAGCGCTTCGACGCCGACTTACTGCCAGACGGCACTGGTCAATACCAACTGCTCGTCGAAACTACCCAAGGCGGATTCTTCGACCAGCAGAAGCGTCGAACCAATCGCGTCGAGTGGCAGGAGATCTATCAATTAAGTCCAAAGCATTTTCTCGGCACGCACCAACTGAAGGCTGGGCTCGATTTTTCGCACAGTTCCTACGACGGGCGTCAACAGTTTCAGCCCGTAGACATCGTTGGTACAGCGGGATACACGTTGGAGAAGATCGAGTTCGGTGCGCCCACAACTTTCTCCGTCGGCCAGAACGAATTTGCCTGGTTTGTTGGCGACCAGTGGATTGTCTCGCCGCGCTTGACATTCGATCTTGGACTGCGCTTTGACCACGACTCGGTAACCGACTCCACTTATGCAGCGCCGCGAGCCGGATTCACTCTCGCATTGACCAGCGATCGAAGGACTCTACTCAAAGCTGGCGCTGGGCTGTTTTACGATCGCGTACCTTTAAACATCCCTGTCTTCCCGCTATTTCCTGATCGCACGATCCTGGCACTAGATCCTACAGGCCAAGTGCTCAGTTCGACACCCTACGCAAATGTGATCTCCGGCGGGATCCGGAATCCGCGAAGTGAAACCTGGAATGTCGAACTCGACCGGCAGGTCCTGGACAACTTGTTGATCCGGATCGCGTATCAGCAGCGGAATACTTTCAACGACTTTATTGTGACACCGCTCACAATTGTTGACCTCCCGTCGTCTTTGTCCCTGGCCAATCGCGGAGAGGACTTCTACCGGGAGTTCCAAGTTACTGGCCGCTACCAGGTACATCGGCAGACGCTGAATGCTTCATACGTGAGATCCAAGGCTTCCGGTGATCTGAACGACTTTAACCAGTTCTTCGGGAATGATCCGGTCGCGGTGATCCAACCGGACGAGCGGGGGCGCCTTGCATTTGATGCGCCCAACCGGTTCCTGGCCTGGGGAGAGTTCGCGGCTCCCTGGAAAGTAACAGTGATGCCTGTTTTCGATCTTCACACCGGCTTTCCTTATTCGGTCGAGAACCAGCTGCGCGAGTTTGTCGGCCCGCGGAACGATGAGAGATTTCGGCGCTTTGATTCCTTTGATGTTCAGGTCGTAAAGCAGATCAGATTGCCCTTCCGGGGCAAAGAGCACACGGCAAAACTGGGGTTCGGAGTCTTCAATCTCTTGAATCATTTCAATCCCCGGGATGTGCAGAACGATTTGGACAGTTCACGTTTCGGTGAGTTCTTTAATGGTCCGCCGCGCACTTTTAGAGGGAAGTTCGTTCTTGGATTCTAGTCATGACCCTGGCCACACAAAGTTTTCGAAATACATACGGCAGCCGGTCGGATCGCTGGACCTCCGATCCCGCGCTGATTGCCTTGCTCGCTCTCAGAAATCACGAAAAGCCTAGGGTTACCAGCGGATTCTGGCGAGGAGTACGGTTCGCCCTTCTTGGTATCGCACCGTTTTATCTGTTGGTGATTTACATGTGGCTCCGATGAACCTCGGCCTTCATTCGCGCGATTGGGTTGGTTCAGAAAGTTTACGTTCTGTTGGGAAGGTGGTTTATGAAAAAAGTGAATCAATGTCTCATTCTCGCCGCCGGTAACGGGACTCGCATCCGCTCGGTATCGGCAGGGCTTCCTAAGCCACTCGTAAAGTTTCGCGGTAAACCCATCCTCGAACACGTGATTCGGAGAGCCAGTCAAGCCGGCATTGAACGGTTCGTGATTGTCGTGGGTTATCGCTCTGATTTGATCAGGAAATGGTTCGATGGCTGCTCGCTCGGGGTATCCGTGACCTTTGTGGAAAATTCGGAGTATCACAAATCCAACGGAATTTCCGCGCTGAAGGCCAAGGACGAAATCCACGAGGACTTCCTGTTGCTAATGGCGGACCACATCTTTGAACCGGAGACTGCGCGGGTGCTCCTAAAGCAGAGGCTACAGCCCGGCGAAGTCATTCTCGCAGTGGATCCCAACATCGATCGCATTTTTGACCTGGACGACGCAACCAAGGTTCGGCGCGACGGGGACCGTATTGTGGATATTGGAAAGGAAATCGCGCACTACGACGCCCTGGATACCGGGATGTTTCTGTGCAACCCCGCGCTTTTTGGCCGACTCGAAGCGGCAACCAAGGATGGAAACTGTTCCCTTTCCGATGGCATGCGGCAACTGGCCAACGAACGGCGCCTGCGGGCCATGGAAATCGGCGAGGGGCAGTGGCAAGACGTGGACACACCTGAGGCACTGGCATATGCCGAAGGGGTGTTTGATGGTTACTTCCACCACGAACAGAATGCCAGGAGTATCGCCCGTGTCTAGCAGCGCAACGAAAGCGCGACGCTCTCTCCGCGTGCTTGCGGGGTTGTTTGGCATTTTTCTGTTGGCCTACGTGGTTCACCGGGCCGGACCAGCCACACTGCTCCGAAGCATGAGCACCCTGGGATGGGGGGTCGGTGTGGTGATCGCCTGGGGTGCTGTGGCCCACATTACGAAGACCTGGGCTTGGCGCCTCATCCTACTCGACGACAAACGACAAGTTTCCTTCACACGAATGCTCGGCCTACGGCTCGCCTCCGAAGCCGCGGGTCAACTTGGCGGAGTCGGCCAGCTGTTCGGGGAAGGCTTAAGAGTGTCAATGCTGGGCCCGACGATGCCTCTCACCAGAGGGATCACGTCGGTAACGATTGATCGCGCATTCTTTGTCCTGAGCGCAGCGGTGGTCAGCATCGTCGGATTGTTAGCCGTGCTGATCGTCTTGCCCCTGCCCCGCACGATCGCGCTTTACGCGGGCTTGTTTGCGTTCACGCTCCTGGGCGTTCTCATGCTGACTGCGGTTGCCGTTGGAAGGCGTTGGCCCGTACTTTCGGGGACAGCGCGGCTCGTAGGCCGGATCGGGTACTTCAAGGATTGGGTCGAGCGCAAGCGTTCGGTCATTCTCTCGGTTGAGACCAGTCTGCTCGATTTCTACCACCGCACACCCGGCTCGTTCTGGGCCAGTTTCGCGCTCAACCTGGCCTGCCACGCCGCGGCGGTGTTCGAAGTTTATTTGATCCTCTGGCTTTTAGGCGCAAGGGTCAGCCCGTTCGGTGCGCTCGCAATCGAGGCCTTGACCAAGCTGGTCAATGTCGCAGGGACATTTAATCCGGGAAACATCGGGACCTATGAGGGCGGGAACATACTGATCGTCAAAATGTTCGGCCTGACGGCGGCTGCCGGGTTGACTCTGGCGTTCATACGACGTTTGCGTGCCGTATTCTGGGCGGCCATGGGCAGCCTTTGCATCGTCGTGTTAGCCAAAACGCAAAAGCAAAACAATCTCGCCGAGAGTAGTGAGGACATCGTGCCGCTTGAACCTGATCAGATTTCGCCAAAGAAGTCTCATGCCGCTGTGATTCTCGCCAACAACCTGGGTGCGCCTGTTTTTGGCTCACCGATACGCCAGGTTGGCGCCCTTCCGATTTTGCTTCGTACCATCCTGGGTGTGCATAAGGCGGGCGCTGCGCAAATTATCGTTGTTGTCGATTCAGCGAAGGGCCGGCGGATACGACGCGACCTGTTCCGAACCGGTCGTGTCCCTCGCAACGTCGAGTGGTGCGAATTCACTGCTGGTGAGACATCGCTACCGGCGCTCTTAGGGCAGATCGCTTCCGAAGTTCAAGCGCATCTGGTGCTGATCGCCGGAGACAGGGTCTATCATCCATCCCTCCATCGGCACGCAGCCGAATGGGATGGACAAGGCAATGCTCTGACCCTCGTGACCGGCAACCAACTGGTTGGCATCTGTTCGCTCAGTCGAGAAGCATCGATCGGCCTCTCGCGGCGTTGTCCGGAAATCGCGAGTTCCATCGAGGAACTCCTGGCGTGGCTTCCGTCGACTCACTTCGTGGAGAACGAAGCGGTGCCCGAAGAGAAGTGGCAACGCGTTCTCAGCGAGCCACAGCGCCAGCTGGCTGAAGAGAAGTTGAACGGTTGGCTGGTTAAGCCCACGGACGGAATTTTTGCGAGAGCGAACCGGAGAATTTCAATACCGATCAGCCGCCAGATTATCCCCTACCCGATCACACCAAACATGGTGAGCCTGTTCACGTTGGGAGTGAGTTTTGCGGCTGGCGTCTTCCTCGCTCTCGGTGGCTACTGGAATATGTTAACGGGCGCAGTGCTGGGCTGGTTGTCGAGCGTTCTCGATGGATGCGACGGCGAGGTCGCTCGTTTGAAGCTTCAGGAGTCCGCATTCGGATGCTGGCTGGAGACGATGTGCGACAACCTGTACTACTTATTCATTTTCGGGGGATTGACGATCGGACTCGTGAGAAACTCAGGCAACCGAAATTACCTGGTATGGGGCGGTGTCCTGGTTTTTGGCGCAATCGCCAGTTTTCTCACCACCGGACTGCAGCGTCATCAACTGGCCAGCGGACATCCGGAACAGTATTTGAAGATATGGCACAAAGAAGCCGACAATCGCAGTTCGAACCCTTTCCTGTATCTCGGGCGGCATACTGAGTTCATCATCCGGCGCTGCTTTTTGCCTTATGTCTTCCTTTTTTTTGCTATTTTCCACATCATGAACTGGCTTTTGATCGGGGCGACGGCAGGTGCGAACATGGTTTGGATCATCGCTCTTTATTCCTGCCTTACCTTTGGTGCAACGCGGCCTTCGACTTTGCCTGGCTCTGCTGTTTGGTTGAAGAAGTCTTCAATAAGCCCTGCCAGGTAGCGGCTCTCGATGGCCAGCGACTGCAACAGAGGATAATTGTGCCTGTCATGCGATCACTGGGTAGCGGGAATGCGGAAGGCTTTTCCCGCTCCGTTCGGCGGCTACAGTGTGAATGTGGGAATGCAGGAAATTGTTACAGGCAACTTCGCGCGTTTTAGATGGACGATCTGGCCACCCAGCGCCCTCCGCGTCGTCGATTGGAACATCGATCGTGGGCATCGGCTGCCGGCGATCATAGATTTCCTGGCAGCCTTGGATCCAGATATTCTCATTCTGCAGGAAGCGGACCTCAACGCCCGTCGCACGCATCGGCTGAACATTGCCGAAGAGATCGCGCGGAAGCTGGAGATGAACTACGCGTTCGGGCGCGAGTTCGAGGAATTGGTTCAGGGATCTAAAGGATCTCCCGCGTATCATGGGCAGGCTACTCTCTCGAAGTGGCCCATTTCGAATCCGCGCATCATTCGATTCTCTCGGCAGTCTCACTTTTGGCAGCCGCGCTGGTTCTTGCCGCGAATCGAACCCTTCCAAGAGAGACTGGGCGGAAGAATCGCGCTCGTCGCCGAAATCAATGTCAATGGCTGCAAACTTCTTACCTACAATCTTCACCTGGAAAGCCGCGGCAATGATGACTTGCGCCTCTCACAAATCGACGAAGTATTGTCGGATGTCGCGCGCCAGGATCGCGAGTGTCCCATCGTTGTGGCAGGCGACTTCAACCTGGATGCTTCCAAGGATGCGGCCGCATTGGCACTATCGAGAAACGGATTTCAGAATGCCATGGTGGTCCCGGGCACGCCGACCACTCCCTCACGTGGCGTCTTCGAACCAGGACGGCGGATTGATTGGGCCTTCGTTCGCGGATCCATGCGGGCCAGTGCTGGCCGGGTGCACAATCAGGCCAAAGCGTCGGATCATTACCCTATCTCGTTCACTTTGACCGCATCGCGCAGCTGATCGTCGCGCCGCTTGCGAAAGTGAGTCTGTGAAGAAGAGGAAGCTTCATTTACGAAATCAACCGGCCCTCCCGGAAGATGACCTCTGACAGCCCTTGCAATTGCGTGATGGCTGACTTGTCACGCGTCAATTGCCTGACATCGACTGTCGCCGAATCATTTTGCGTTGAACGATACCGCGCCGAGCCGCTACTTGCCATCTGGAACCTTAAATGCTGGTCGTTACATAAGAGTTTGACGATCCCGTCGGGAGAAGGATCCAGATGGGTCAGACTTGGAGAGAGCATGAGTTCCTCAGCCGCTGCTTGGAACAACAGTCCGAGTACTTACTTCCTGAAGCCTAGCCCAATGCTGGCGTTCGTGGCGCTGATCCTGTGGAGCACATTAGCGCTGGCTCAGAGTGACAGCCAACCAGCAAAGTCGCCCTTGAACATTCGCGCGACTCATGTTTTGGGATTCGAAGGTGCCAAAAGCAACGCTAACGGGACTCTGTCGATTCAAGAGACCACGTTGCAGTTTCAGAAAAGTGGAAAGCAAGCGGTCCAAATACAAATAGCCTCCCTTCAGGGTATTTGTCTGGGGCAGCAAAGCAAGCAGGTCGGCGGCTTGCCCATGACTCTCGGCAAGGCTGCGACTCCATACGGCGGAGGGCGGGTTATTAGTCTCTTTGCCCACAAGAAGTACGAAACGCTGACGCTGGAATATGTCGACAGCGATGGAGGATTCCACGGCGCGATGTTCCAACTCCACCAAGGGCAAGGCGAGATTCTGAAAGACGCCTTAGTGGCCAAGGGCGCACACGTCGGCGATGTCCAAGACCAACCCAAACAACAGACCCCTGCAGAGGTGCCCAATGAAAGCAAATAGTCGATTCTCACGCCCCGCGCTTGCGCTTGCCCTGGTGACGATCATCATGGGAAATCCTTTTCAACTGCTTGCCCAAACTGTGCCCGTGAAATCTTCTCCCAGCAGCAAAGGTCCGACTGCTGAGTCATGGAGCGTGGAGGTGGACAAGGTTAACGTCGGCGCCGTAAACCTCGAACCGGCCTTCCAGATCGCTATTTACGAAAACCTCCTCGACGAGTTGAGCAAGGCGAAGCGCTTCAAGCAGGTGCTCCGCGAAGGAGACCGTAACGCTGGCGACGCTACCGATTTGCTGATTCTGAAAACAACCATCCAGAAGTACACGCCCGGCAGTGAAACTCGGCGCGCGGTGACCACCGTGAGCGGGGCAACAAAACTAACGGTACACAGTCAACTGTGCCAACGGGACGGCCACGTCGTGCTCGATCGCACAATTAACGGCAACGTTCGTTTTATGGGCAGCAATTTGCGCGCTACCCATAACCTAGCGCGCAACGTAGCGAAGACCATCAAGCAATCCTCCTTGCCGGAGCCTCTGCCATCCGCTCCGCCACTGAGTGGTCAAATTTGAAACCCGGAATTGCAGCGCCAGTTTCTGAAGACTGGAAGAAGGAGAAGTAAACGTGTCCAGAAAAGATATGACCGCGCCGCGTACGAAACTAACGCTCTCCCTCGCAGCCCTCACAGTGTTTGCAGTAACAATGTTTCCAGCCGATGCAATAGGGCAGAGTGATACGGAGAGCCAACCAAAACTTACAGCTCCACTCGAACCTTTACGCCAGGGTGTCTCGTCCGACCAGATCTTCGCCGAGCTAAACGTTCACAATGAGCTTCGAAAGTCGGCCCTGCGGGACTATACGGCCCGTCGGACGTATCAGGTGGTCGATCTCAATGGGAAAGTCCATGCCGAGGAAGTCGGGCGCATGGAGTTTCGTGCGCCAGACAAGAAAACATTCTTCGTCACATCCGAAGCAGGCTCCGGACTCATTCGCCGGATGGCCTTGAATCCGCTTATCTCCAGCGAGATCGAGGCTGCTGCCGGCAAAGAACATCACGATAGCGCCATCTCGCCTGACAACTATTCCTTGGATCTGCTCGGCGAACAGCAAGTTGGACGTCACCGTTGTTTCGTCGCGCAGGCCGTTCCGAAGCGGCAGGACAAGTATTTGTTTGGGGGCAAGCTGTGGATTGACGTTGACGATTTCGCCGTCGTCCGGATCGAAGGACATCCTGCGAAAAAATTGTCTTTCTGGATCCAACGAGCCGATTTCGTCCGCCAATATCAAAAACTTGATGGCTTCTGGCTTCCCGAAAAAGACCAGACTTTTGTCCAGGTCCGGCTCTATGGCAAGAAGGTTCTGACGATCGAACACGAGAACTATGTCGTGAATGCAGTCCCGGACAAAGAACGATTGACACCTGTTCAAGAGGCTCGGTCACGGGACATCATTGCAACGAAGTAGAGCGGTTAACGATACGCATCTGCAGCCGCTTTGGGGAAGTCTAAACCGCTTATTTTCACTTACCATGCGCTGGGGTCCGTTCCGCTATCCACCAGAAGCGAGGCGAGCAAATGCCTCAGGTTGTGGAAGCCGAACAGTACCTTCTGCCCGCTCATTAGTTCCGGAACACCACCCTTTAGGCGTTACCACTGCCGGACGCAAGTGATCCTCCACCTCGAAAACGAATCTCCGTCGAAGCGAGAAGTGACGAACACCAGCGCCGATTGCGCTGCTGACCACTCGAGTTGTACGGAAATCCCAATGTCAGAAGCAACTGCACCGTCCGTGCTGGGACCGTGCACTTATGGACAGAATTCGGGCCATTTGGGTTAACTTTGAACGAAAAGCAGATTCCCCAAATGATTGAAAATAATAAAAAACCAAGGTGCGCCATGGACTCGCTGGAAGGACTTTTTCTGCGCCCAAGGCAGGTGCGCTACCAGGCTGCGCTACGCCCCGACATACGAGCAAGACTTGATTCTAAAGCACCTTCCAACTTTATTACCACTCACTTTAAGTTTCCTGCCTCGACCTAGTCTGCGCGAACACTCGTTTTTGTCAACTTCAATCCTTTCGAATCAACGACCGTAACATCCACAATCGACGGAACGCGCTATAATTCCCCCCTGTATATGGCGAGTCCGCGGTATGCGTTAGTCGCGTACGTCAAAAGTCCCATAGGAGAGTTCGTCGAGAACCTCCGTCGGGAACTGCATCCCGCTTTGCCCCATCTGGCGGCCCACCTCACGATTCTCCCGCCGCGGCCTATACAAGGAACCGAGAATGCGGCGCTGCAGATGCTGGCCCGAATTTGCGGCCAGACTGAGCCCTTTGAAGTGACTTTGGACGGCATGGAAAGCTTTGTTCCCACTACGCCCACGGTTTATGTCCGGGTGGCTCACGACGCGTCGCGCCTGCGAGAGTTGCACGACCAGCTAAACACCCAGATTCTAGCCTTTGCGGAAGAGTGGCCCTACACGCCGCATTTGACCATCGTGAAAATGCCGACCGAACAGGAGGCAGAGCAGGCTTTGGAGATTGCTCGCGAACGTTGGCGACAATATTCGGGCACCCACCGCATCCTGCTCGACCGGCTGACTTTTGTTCGCGAGGACGCGCAGAACTGTTGGGTCGATCTGGCTCCGGTCCCGCTCGGGGGTACCCTGGTTTTGCCTTGACTCAGGTAGCGCAACCCATCGGCTTGCGCAGCCTTACCGATCAGAAAGGACTTGCTTATGCTGGAGATTCAGACCAAGCAACTGCAGCCTGGGATCGTTGTCCTGGAAATCACGGGAAGAATCACGATCGGCAGAGAGTGCAAGCAATTGGAATGGGCGGCCGAGAATCTGGTCCGCGAGAAACAGGGGAAGAAGGTTATCTTCGACCTGACTGGTGTGACCCACATCGATAGCACCGGCGTGGGGATCATCGTGATGTCCGCCGGCCAGATGAAGGAAGCGGGAGGAGAACTGCGGCTGGCAGGTCCCAACAAACACGTCGAACAGGTATTGAAGCTCACCAGTATCGATAAGCTGGTTACCTGGACACCGACCGTCAAAGAGGCTGCGGTATCCTTTGGCGAGGCCTGACAAAATCCAGGAGAAAATCTTCAGATGTAACCATCCTTTGACGGACCCCCCACGAAGCGCTGCGAGCCATCCTTAATTTCACCCATCAATTTCACTCGTAACCAGCCCCTGGTTACCAGGTATTACGTTACCCCCGTCTGGCCAGTATGGCCCCAGGTACATTTCCCTCCCGTGCGTTGCGCGGTGCGGAAGTGCACTGTAAACAATGAAGACAGGGAAGTGCGACATCCGCGCCGGCTGCCGCTTCAGGCGCGGGTTTCAGGAACGCCCCGGGGGCAATGAATGCAGATTGGGGTCTACGGCTCGGGTTTTCTAGGAACAGTGATTTCGGCCTGTCTGGCAGATTTTGGCACTCCGGTTTCCTGCTGTCATCCCGACCGGTCCCGCATGGTCGAGATGGCCCAGGGCAACATTCCATTTTTTGAAAAGAATCTGAAAGAGATCATCCGGCGAAATGTGCGCGCCGGGCGGCTGGCTTACTCCACTGATATCGAATCTTTTGCGCGCAAAGCGCAAGTCATTTTTCTGGCAGAGGACGGCGCAGAGGCGCTGACCGACGTGGTGATGCGTATCGCGCGCCTGGCCCCAAAGCCTCCAATTTTGACGATTGTCACCCCGGTCGCGGTGGGCACGGCGTCCGCCTTAGAGAAGAGCTTGAAAGATGCAGGCCTGCAAGGAACCATTGTTTCGCAGCCCATGTTTTTCACAGACGGTTGCGCCGTGGAGGATTTCAACTGGCCGGACCGTCTGATTCTGGGATCCACTTCCAACGAAGCCGTGCATATCCTCAAACAGATTTTCCATCCGCTGGTGATGCGCGGCGTCCCTGTGATTGTGACCAATCAGGCCACGGCCGAACTGGTTCGAGAATCGGCGACTGCGTTCGTAGCCACCAAGATTTCTTTCATCAATGAAGTGGCAGCGCTATGCGAGCGCGTGGGCGCCGACGCGGTAAACCTGGCGCTGGCTCTGGGTCTCGATAAGAAAATTGCTCCCCGCTGCCTGCAGCCTGGCGCCGGCATGGGCGGCGTCTTCGCCGAGTCCGACATGGATTCACTGGCGCAGTTGGCTTTGGCCAATGGCGTTCCGCTAAAAGTCTTGAGCGCTGCACGCGATGTCAACCATACGCTGGCCGATCGCTTGGTCGAAAAGATCGCGGCGACTTTGAATTCAGTTGAAAACAAAGATGTGGGAATTCTCGGTCTGGCCTTCAAGCCGAATACGAATTCCGTAGCCGGATCCTCCGCCATACGGTTGGCTGAAACCCTGGTCGCGAAGGGCGCGCGCGTGCGAGCTTACGATCCAGTGGCTCTTTCCGATGCCAAGACCCGGTTGAATGGATCGGTGCGCTACTGCGAATCAGCCTACGCGGCCGCAGAAGGTATGGACGCGCTCGTCGTCGGCACCGGCTGGCCGGAATTCCGCGCCCTCGACTTTGACCGCATCAAGCAACTGCTCAAGAAGCCCATCATCGTGGACACGAAGAACCTGCTGGATTCTGCCCGGCTGCGCGCCATGGGGTTTGAATACGTCGGCGTGGGCAGGGGATGAGCTCTTCCGGCACGCAGTTCGAGAGCGCAACCTCGTATTCTCGTTTTTCTCTTCTCCTCTCTGGAATTCTCGATAGCTTTTCTTTTGCCCTCTTCTATTTGTCCTTCTCGTCTCTCACCCATATGCTCCACGCCATTTGGTATCGTCTCGTAATTGAAGACGAATAGCATCCAAGGGAAGGAAACCGATGCGTCCCAAGGCGAGCCTTTCTGACATCCCCCAACCGCAGTTGCTATAATCAGCAAGGTGGTGGGAATAGCTCAACTGGCAGAGCACCGGACTGTGGCTCCGACGGTTGCGGGTTCGATTCCCGTTTCCCACCCCAGAAATTCCCTTCCTTAGCACCAACTCGCGGTAGAATGCGGAATTCAACGGCAAGCGCAAGCGGATGAAACGGATTTTCCATCCATTTCGAAGAGCTTCGGGACAACTGGGCCCGCTCGAGCAACGCATGCTGGAGGCGTTGTGGGCGCGAGGCAATGCTACCGTCCGTGAATTAGTCGAAGACCCTTGCCAGGACCTCGCCTACACAACCGTGATGACCACGCTGGATCGCCTTTTCAAGAAGGGCCTTCTGAAGCGGACGGAGGAAGGACGGGCGTTCCGCTACGCTGCGCGCTTTAGCCGTGAGGAGTTGCATCGCGAAGCTGCGGGCCATGCCTTCCAGCAATTATTGGATGTGAGTCCAGCCTCCTCCTTGCCATTGTCGTTTCTGGTGGAGATTCTGAGCGAACGGGATACGCAGTTACTCGACGATTTGGGGAAGCTGGTGGAACGCAAGCGCCGCGAGCTGGCGCAACGGCAAGCGGGTCGGAAGGAGAGAGAGTAATGTTCGCAGTGCGCGGCTTGGCGGTTTGTTTTTCCGTCTTCTTCATCTTGTACGGTGCCCTGTCTCTCGCCGTCTGCACTGTTTGGAGACGAGTTTGGACTTACGGCCAGCAGTGCTCTGCCAGACGCTGCGCCGATCTGCTGTTTGCTGTTCGGATCGTCCCATTTGTCGTGGCTCTTGCAGTGACACTTATCCTGGCGATGCCCTCGTTCCTGTTGCTAGAACCTCGCGCGGTTGAGGAACCCGTAGGCATCGTGCCTCTCAGCTTGGGCCTCTTCGGAATTATTCTGATGCTCGCGGGAGTATGGAACGCCGTCACCGCATTGGTCCGGGCCTCGAGAACCGTGGCGCGCTGGTCGAGCGAAGCGAGTGCGATTGATTACAGCCCCGCCAATTTGGACAAGTCACTTTCGGTGCTGCGCACTCCGGTGCCAGCGCCTCCACTGACCCTGGCGGGCATTCTGCGGCCTACGGTTTGGTTATCTGGCGCCGCGGAGTTTGTACTGACCGAGCGGGAACTGGACGGAGCGCTGCGCCACGAAGTTGCACACATCCGGCGGCGCGACAACCTGAGAAAGCTGCTGCTGTGCCTGATGCCCGTCCCTGGAATAGCGCAGCTTGAAGACGGCCTGGCGCGAAGCGACTGAAATGGCTGCCGACGATGCGGCAGTCTCAAACATCTCCGAGGCTTTGGACTTGGCTGCGGCGGTGATCAAGCTCTCGCGGCTTGCTCCGTTGGAACTGCCCGCCAAATTGACAACCGCTTTGGTTCACAGTCCGGCAGAGTCCGTGAACGCGCGCGTTGAGCGCTTAATTTCCTGGACGCGAGGCCGGCAGAATCCGGCGAATAAGTATTCGCTCGCCTATGCACTGTGCGCTACCGCAGCGATGCTGGACGCTATGGCTCTAACTTACAGCCAGCTTCTCGTACAGGTACACGCGGCCACTGAGTGGTTGGTGCGGTAGGGACTGCGTGGCATCGAACGCCGACTCGCTCATTGAGGTCAATGAGTGCAATTGCCTGATTTCGACAGTTAAACTGCGGAACCGTCAGTTCGGAACGCATACCTTGCCCGTGAAGGGCGCAGCGTACACTTCTGCCATGGTGGTACCCGTTCTTGGAAACCCGAATAGCTCCGGCAAGGCTACAGCTTGGCTCGTTCTCCTGCTGGTCGTCGTCTGGATTATCATGCGGCTTTCAGGCTGTCTCCGGTAGTTGGCGAAATATCCCGATTACGCTCATCGACCCAGTGTGACAGGGATTTGAGTGTGCACTCTCGAGCGATCCCTAGAACGTCACCCGCACGCCCAGCTGCGCGGCGAACGGAATCCCTACCGTGGTGCCGGGGCCAAAGAAATCTCCTAGCGCGCCCTCGGGGATCTCCAGCCGTTTCAGGCTGGTGATAGGCGTGGTTTGGGAGCAAGCTGCATTGGTGCAGATGCTGGTGACGTTAGTGATGCCTTGCGCATTCGGCACCATCTGGGCTGCAGGAACCGGAAGCTGAACGACGTTGACGGCGAAGTTCGCGCCTGGATTATTACGGTTGAAAAGATTGAAGAATTCGATGAACGGGTCGATCTGCCAGCGCTCCTTAATTTTGAAAGGACGCGTGACGCGCAGGTCCGACTGGATGTACGGCGTTCCGCGGAATTCGTCGAGGCTGGTGTACGCTCCATTTACATAAATGCGGCCTGTGTTGTCTGCGTTCGTGATCGTGATGGGACGGGCACTTTCGACCTGGTTGACCGTGCTCAGTTCGAATCCGCCGGGAAGGTGCACCGTCCCGGCCAGCACGAAGCGGTGACGAACATCTTCGCCCGACGGGCCGTAGTCGCCGGGTCCGAAAGCATTCAGCAATGGCGGATTCGGGGGCTGTTGTTTGCATACGCCATCCACATAGTCAAACAGCTCGCCCAGCAGGCATCCCCATGTCTGCGCCTTGGAGAGCTGGTAGTTTGCGACCAGATTGAAGCGGCGCATATTACCTTGCAGATGTAGCATCAGCCCGTTGTAGCTGGAGCGGTTATCCGACTCGAACACATTGACGTTCGGCACCACGGCCGCCTGATCGGTGGCATAGTCTGGGTCCGCGGTAGAAATGAGTGGAGTGAATAGGTTCGTGCCGCTGCTATAGGGAAAGGCTCGGTATCCGTGATTTCCCTGCTCATGTACGTAGTCGGCGCTCATCAGCCAATGTTGGTTGAAGGCGTGCTGCACGCCGCCGGTCGTATGAATCGCATAGGGCGTCTTGTAAGAGGAACCGACCAGATTCCCGGTGGCTCCGCTGCCGCCAGTCAGGCAGCCTGAGCCGGTGAGCGTGTAAGTGCCTGGGCCGCCAGTGAGGCTGCAAGTTCCGGTGGTGTAGTTCGAGTTGTTGACGCCCTGGAATGCAGTCGCCCATCCGTTCTGTGCGAGATCGTCGTAGTAGATGCCGAAGCCGGCGCGAATTACGGTCTTCCCGCCCACGCCGGGAGAGTAAGCGACCCCAAGGCGAGGCGCAATCTGCCTGCGATAGTCGCTCGGTAAGCCTGGCACAATTGGAATCTGTAGCGCCTGCAGCGTCACATACGCGGCATTATCCGCTTCGCTTCGGCCGGAACCCTGGAATAGTCCCCAGGTCGTCTGATAACGCAATCCGTAGTTGAACGTCAGCTGGTGTGAAACCCGCCAGGAGTCCTCGGCGTAGAGTCCAAGACGCTGGACATTCTGCGAAAACGCGCCGTCGCTGGCAGGAGTGTAGGTGCAGGTTGAGCCGTCCGAAGCCGTGAAGTCGGCACACGATGGGCTGAAGCTTGCGAATACTCCCCGATTTTGTACGTAAAAGGTCGGATTATTCACGTACTTGGCGAGCGTCTCGGCCGTAGACGCAAATGCCCCACTCAGGACCGGTTCGTGAATGAAGTCGACTCCGAACTTGAGCGCATGGTCACGCACAACGTGGCTCAGGTCATAACGGAATTGATATTTTTCCTGATTGCGCAGATCGGGGAAAAGAGTAATCGGAGTAGCGAATTGGTTATCGCCGAAGGTTTCGAAACCGGAAATAGTCAGCGCTGTGGAACTGAAGGGGAAGGCCAGCGCGAAGCCCAGGTTTGAGTTCCGCGTCTGCGTGAGATGCAACAAGCTGGCATCGAGAACCAGATTGCCCAGCCAGGTTGGATCGAAGGTATAGGTGTTACTGAGCGCGACGTTCCAGTAATTGTTATGCGTGGTCAGCCCAGTCGATGGCAAGCGTCCCTTGCTCGACCAAGGCATTGTGCGTCAAGTAGCTGTCTTCCGATATGCGCAAGAACCAATTCGATTGCGACGATTGCGCCCAGTCAAAGCGCATCGAACCGAGATAGTCGCGAAAGGGAATCGGAACGGTCGCGGGAACGGCGATCGAAGGAACGCCGGTGATCAATCCCTCTGATGCCAATTGCGCCAGCGCGTCAAATTGCGTAATGCTAGCCGGGCTGTAGGCAATGCTCGCGTTTTCATGCACACCTTCGAATGAAGTGAAGAACCAGACCTTGTTCTTCGCGAGGGGACCACCGAACGTTCCCACATAGTTCTGGCGCGAGAACGGCTGCTTCGGATTCGGAGCCGGGTTCTCGATGGGAAAGCGCGCATTCAGCGCGGCCTGCCGGTCATAGAACGCTCCGCTCCCATGCCATGCATTGCTCCCGCGCTTAGTGGTAATCACGACCGAACCCGCCGTGGTCCAACCCGTGTCGGCGTCTTCGTTCGATGTGCGCATGGCAAATTCCTGAATGCCATCCGGAGAGAAGTTTTGCAGGAAGCCGCCGATCCAGTCGTCGGAGTTCTCCGCGCCATCGACCGATAGCTCGTTGTTCAATCCGGAGCTTCCGCCAGTGGAAACCGCAGTAATGCGCGCCTTCGTGGGATCGGAGGGCTCGACGGGTTCGGTGCCTGGCACGAGATAAGCAATATTGGCGAAACTGCGCGCCGGAAGCGGCAGAGTTTCCAGGTCATGGCTGCCGACTACACCTCCGCGCAGTGCGCTCGATGTGTCAATCACCTCGGTCGTGATCGAGGAAGAATTCCCCTGCACGTTGAGGGTTTCCAGGGCCGCCGCAGGCTTCATCGTGACGGTAATATCCCGCACCGTGGCGACCGCAACCACGACCTCCGCCTCTGCCGGAGCGAAGCCAGCGGCACTCACGGTGACGTGATAGTTGCCGGGGAGCAGGTCATCAATTCGAAACTCCCCTCGATCCTCGCTGGTAGCCTCGCGTTTCACGGGCGATCCCGACAATTGTGTGACGATCTTGGCAGACACAACTCGCGCGCCACCGGCATCCTGCACCGTGCCGCGCAACGATCCGCGAGGGTTCTGGGCATGGAGGCCGGCTGTTAGCAAGATGCCGAAGAGAGTTAGCGCGAACGCGCTATGGCGCCGATCTATCTTCATGTTTCCGGGACAAAACCGAGATTAACTGGGGGGGCGAGATACTACCAGAGATCGTTGGGATGGGCGCGGTGGCTGAGAACAGGTTCGCCTCGGCGTTACAATGACTGTTAGGGAGGGAGCCATGAAACTTAACATCAAAGCTCTGGCCTTCGCGTGGGCGATCCTGTGGGGGTTGGCGATATTTGTCGTGGGTCTGGCGAACTTGGCCTGGGGTAACTATGGTCAGCAATTCCTCCAAGCCATGTCGTCGATTTACGTCGGCTACCATGCGACGCGCAGCATGGTCGAAGTTGTCGTCGGAGGTCTTTACGGCGCCGTGGATGGTTTGGTCGGAGGCGCTGTTTTTGCTTGGCTTTACAATCAGTTTGCCCACTAGGCCTCGGTGCTAATCTGAATAAGGTCCCGGCTTGTGGTCCCCACGATGCTTTTTCAGCTCCGTGAGAAGGCCGAAGTCCCTCGAAATCAGCAAAAATGGAAAATTTAGGTCTGCTGAATTTTCGATGCATCGCATCGTGATTTTGCGGCCCAGCGATCGCCCTCCCGGTGTTTCAATGGGATCAGATGATAAAGACGTAAGGAGGTTCCCATGAATTCAGAATGTCCTACCCCACCGATGTCGCCCTACTCCCCGGAGGAATTGAAGGCTCCTTCATCTCGCTTGCTCGATGAGAAAATCTCTGACGATTCCGGCGCCGAGGCGAAGCTCGACAGCGCATTCGCTCCGGCCGGATTGAAGAATCCATTCTGGAAGTAGGAGCCGCTCGCTAGCGCAAGATCGGCAGGCATAGGCATGGACGGAGAGCGAAGGCCAGCGCAGACATTTCCTGCAGTGCTGGATGGAGTTGAGCGTCACGGCAAGGTTCCAGCGTGATCACGAACGGCAGCGCGGCCTTGTCGAAGCCCGGTTTCTGTAGCACTGCATCAATGTTCAGTTGATGCACTGAGAGGATCGCCGCCAGTCCCGCGATAATCCCTGGTTGGTCTTTCACCACAAAGCGCAGGTACCAGGGCGTCTCAAAATCACAACTCACCTTCGGCGAGGCCAATTGCAGCGGACGCTGTGCACGCGGCCCCGCCGAAAGATTTTCCGCGACAAACATCAAGTCTGACACCACCGCAACGGCCGTAGGATTTCCTCCTGCGCCTGCGCCCAGAAAAGCTACGTCGCCGCCGTATTCTCCCGAAGTCAAAACCAGATTCAGATTCCGCTGCACACGTCCGAAGGGTGAAGATGCCGGAACCAGGCTCGGACCAACCTCGGCAAATAGCGTGCCTTCTTTCAGGTCGGCGCGCGAAATTTGCCGGATAGTGCAGCCCAACTCGGCCGCATAATCGAAATCGATTGCGTCGATACCACGAATCGTGCGAGCCCGAATATCCTGCGGAGAAACCCGGACCTGCAGCCCAGCCAGTGCGAGGATGGAAAGCTTGGCGCGAGCGTCGCCACCATCGAGGTCTTCGCTGGCGTCTGCCTCCGCATAGCCGCGTGCCTGAGCCTCTTCAAGTGCCTCGCTGAAAGGAATGCGATCCGTCTCAATCCGGCTGAGGATGTAGTTGCACGTCCCATTCAGAATGCCTGCGACGCCGTGCAGCCGGTCGCCGCTCAGCCCGGTTCGCAGGGCCGGAAGCACCGGGACGCCCCCTGCGACGGATGCCCCAAACTCAAGCTGGCAGCCATTCGCGCTCGCCAACTGCAGCAAGTCCGGACCATGTCGGGCGATGAGCTGCTTGTTCGCCGTAACCACCGACTTGCCCGCTTTCAGAGCGCTTCGTACAAAATCCTCGGCGGGATGGAGACCACCGACCAACTCAACAATAATGTCAGCGTCTGAGTTGATAATGTTGCCGATTTCTTCCGTCCAAACCACATCACTCGGTACCCAAGGCTGCTTCTTCCTCTCGACGTTCCGATTGCAGATGTGGGTAAGGCGGAGCGATCCATCGCTGCGTTCACACAGAATTTTTGCGACAGCACTGCCAACGGTTCCAAAGCCTACCAGTGCGACGCGTGACGCAGGTGCTCCCGCCTCGGAAAAGGAAGTGCGCGCTGCCGGCCTGTCTGAAGGAGTTTTATGCAAGGCTATTCTCAAAAGTGGAAGACCATGTCCATAATACGTGTGACTTGAGCTGGCACGAAGCAGAAAGCAGTAAGGGCGCTGAATCCGTGAGAAAGAATCAGCTCCGCATCAGGCGCATCATGATGGCATCGCTGGGTCGGGCGGCTTGCCAGGCAGAATCAGCATCAAAGTTGGTAATATAATGCGATCCCGCCGCAAATAAGGCAATGCCTTCCTGCGAGGAATCACAAGCGGAACCTTGTATTAATGGCGCCTTTCCATGCCGAGCGCTACGGTCCGCCACCACGCCCGGTTCGGGGAGGAGAATGGATGATTGGAAAGTTCGCGAGTGCGCTGTCGCTGTTGATTCTTACAATTCTGCTGGGAGGACAAGGATTCGCCCAGGCAACACCCTCCGGACAGTCTCCCACATCCGCAGCCCCCGCCCCGCAAGAACCCGCTGCCCAGCAACCCGCTGCCCAGCAACCCGCTGCCCAGCAACCCTCCGGCGATCAAGAGCCCGCTGAGGAAGAATCCAGTTCGCGACGAAAGGCCAAGCCCCGCGACTACAAAAACTGGAGCTATAACGTCGGCCTGGGCGCCAATCTGGATAGCGGCATGACTCGCACATTCGTCAGGGAGGGCGGCGGGGTGGCCACGGCTGGCTTAGCTCGCAATGCGAACAAGTACTTTGGCCTGCGCGCAGACTTTATTTTTGCAGATCTTCCGCTGCGCGATTCTACTCTGCAACTGGCGCAGGCCGGAAGCGCCTACAGCTATCTTTTCGCTCTTACGCTGGACCCCGTCATCAACATTCCTGTCACCAAGGTCTATGGCGGATATATCCTCTTCGGGCCAGGCTACTATCATCGCTTCGGCGCCTTGAGCTCTGATACGGCTGTTCCTGGTTCGGCATGCAATGCGTTCTACGAATGGTGGGTCGGCACCTGCCCAAACGTCAGCCTTCCGCTCAGCGGCGACTTCGTCAATTCCAGCCAGAATCACTTTGGATACAACATCGGCGGGGGAATTACGCGCAAGATGCCCAGTGGCGTAGAAATCTATGCAGAGTACCGCCTCACGCATGGATCAGGAAACGGGACCACGACGGACGTACGCCCGATCACGATCGGTGTGCGCTGGTAGGACGGCCTGTGAAACTCTTTACCACCTGTGTTGGTGATTGTGTTTCTTGTTGAGGCCGCTACTCGGGATTCGTTCGATAACTCCAAAGATCGCTAGCACGCTCCTGCAACTGAATGAAGGAGCCGGCCGTTACCGGCTGCGAGATGGCTGCATTGGAGTTTGCTTCCAGCAGCGCTGCTTCGATGATGGGGTGTGCAGGCGCCAGCGAGCAGACAGGATCGGTTGCGGTCGCGTCTCCGGTGAGTAACAGCGCCTGGCAACGGCATCCACCAAAATCCTCCGCTCGCCGCTCGCAACTCCGGCAGGGTTCCGGCATCCATTCTTCTCCTCGAAAGCGCTGGAACGACGACGACTCCTGCCAGATCGATTCCAGGGTCTTCTCTCGCACATTTTCAAACTCAAGACCCGGAATCACCTCCGCAGCATGGCATGGAAGAACCTTCCCCGAAGGTTGGATGAGCATCAATCTACGTCCCCATCCGCCCATGCAAGCCTTAGGAAAGCGCGCATAGTAATCGGGCACCACCGAATCGATACGGATGCGTCCGGCAAGTCGCTTCTCCGCAGCCGTGACGATTTCCACCGCTTGCTCCAGCTGTGCCCGAGTAGGAATCAGCGCGGCACGGTTTTTCAACGCCCAACCGTAGTACTGCGTGTGCGCGATCTCCATGCGCTCCGGCGCGAGCTGCTCGATGAAAGAAATCATCTCGTCGAGATGAGCGATGTTCTGCCGGTGGATGACAAGATTCACCGTGAATGCAATTTTGTGCCGCCGGATCATGCGCGACAATTCAATCTTGTGCGCGTGCGCCTTGGCCCCTGCAATCCAATTCGCCGCCTCTTCGCGCGAGTCCTGAAAGCTGATCTGGATGTGATCGAGTCCGGCTTCAACGAGCGCCCGCAGCCGTGTTTCGGCAAGCCCAACACCGGAAGTAATGAGGTTAGTGTAGAGCCCAGCGGTGCGCGCACCCGCGATGAGCTCTGTCAGATCCCCACGCGCGAGAGGTTCGCCGCCGGTGAAGTGAGCATGCAACGTGCCCAACTTTTCCGGCCTGTTGAAAAACATCAATCCACTCCCCAGTGGAGAGTTCCGAACTCACCGCAGCCAATTCCAGAGGATTCGAGCAGTACACGCAATGCAGCGGACAACGATGCGTAACTTCGGCGATGAGGGCCAGCGGATTGGAAATCATGTGTAATGCTGAATCATTCAATAATCGACAATCCGCTTGTGCCGCAGTTGCTCAAGAAATTGGGAGATGTCTGCGCGAATCTTCGCTGGATCGGCGACGCTGAACTGACCTTGCAATTCTGCGATAATCTGGGCGAAGGTGCGCTGGCCATTGCAGCGCTCCAGTATTTGCAGCCCCGTGTCCCGCAGGCGAAGCGCGCCTTCGGGATACAGAATCACGCGCTCCCGTTCGGCTCCGGTCTTATTCTCCGCCCCCCAACGGCAGCCGGTCGCCAGGCGCGGCTGGCTGAAATCCTCTGGAGGCGCCACGCTAGCTGCCCTCGATGCGGAACGCGCCCGGCGGCGGCCAGCCAGGCTGAACGTAGGCAAAGTAGAGCGCATCGAGCTGAGCCCATAGAATGTCGCACTTGTCGCGCAAGGCCTGGAGCGCCAGCTCCTGCTCGGCTCGCGTCTTCGCGTTGTCGTACACATAGTTCACCGCGAACTGCGAATCTTCCGGTGCTTGATACAGCCTGGCCTCGAAGTAATCCAGACCTCCCGCCAGCCAAGGATAGTGCTCTCGCAATTTGTCCACACGCAACGTGATCAGCTTGGGCGAAAACAATTCTGTCAGCGAAGAAGCGACAGCTTCCAACAGCGAGCGGCTGCGAACGATATTCAGATATTCATTCACGGCAAAGCGTGTAGCCGGAAGAATTCCTTTGCCGGCGCGAACCTGACCTGCATCCAGGCCAGTCGCCTCCGCCAACTTTATCCAGCGCTTGATGCCGCCTTCGCTGGTAGCATCACCATCGTGATCGACCACGCGCTTGCGCCAAGCCCGCCGGAATACCGGGTCCGGACCGCGTGACAAGATAATCGAATCCTTGATTGGGATGATGCTCTGATAGTAATAGCGGTTCAGTGCCCAGGCCTGGAGTTGTCCGCGGCTCAGCTTGCCTTCGTGCATCAACAAATGAAAAGGATGTTTGTGATGGTAGCGCTCCTCGCCCGTGGCCTGCAGTTGCGCGCGTAATTCCTCAAGCGAAAGCAAGGGGTCGGATTGCGATATGGTTTCGTTTTCTACAGGTTGAACTGCCATCCATCCTCCGCGATCTCCCACCCCGCGCCCCGCACCTGGCGATATTGAGGACTCGCCTCATCCAGCATGGGATTCGTATTGTTAATGTGTAGAAATATTTTACGCGGGCGGCGCACTCCCGCCAACTTCACCAGAGTGCTTTCGACGGGAACGTGTCCCATCTGCAGCGCGGTCTGTCCGCTGCCCTGCACGCGTATCAGTTCGTCGTCGCTCCAGAATGTTCCATCGAAAAGCAGGACGTCGCATTGATCCAGTGCTTCGAGCAGCGCATCGTCAACCTGGGGAACGGCTGGCATATACGCCAAGCGCGGGCCAGTACCGTTGCAGTCCGAGTCAAGAATGAATCCAACCGAGGCTTCGCCGGCCGCGAGTTGTGCCTGCCGCTCAGCCGCGACATAGGCGGGATAATGTGTGCCCAACGACCACGCACAGCAACGCAGGCCGTAGTCTTCGCCCTGGGCGTTGCATAGAGAAAATTCTTTTCCAGTTTCAAAGTCGTTCCACATGATCTGGTTTGGCGTGCGCTGCAGCATGGCGAACATCGAGTTATCCTCGCGAAGAATGCGGCGAACGGAAGCCGTGGCATGAACGCACAGCGGTTGAAGTTCCCGCAGCAACAGTAGTCCGAGCACGTGGTCGAGATCCGCGCTCGCCAGCACTACGCCTGCGATCGGCGACTGGCGCAAACCCTCGCGTGGCTGCAACTCGGGCGTAGCTTCAATTTGTGCTCGCAAATCGGGGGATGCACCGAGAAGAAACCAGGAGCGACCATCGTGCGAAATCGCAACCTGCGTCTGGCTGCGCGGTTTTCCCCGGAAGGTGCCAGCCCGCACCGCACCGCAGTTCGTGCAGGCGCAATTCCATTGCGGAAACGCTCCACCGGCCGCCGAACCGAGAATCTTTACTTCCATCTCTCCGAGTTTACAGCCTGAGAATGGCGCTTGAGGTAATTTTGCGGGAGCGCTGGCGATTGTTTTTCTTGCTGTGTTTAGCTCCGCGAAAAGATTCTATGTGGATCTCCTGCTAGAACTTGCACCCTTCCATACGATCTCACTGGGTGAAAGATCCTGCATGCCAAGCCGTTTGTTCTTGCCTCCCTTGCAATTTCACCTCATACTTCGAAGGCCCTCCCCGCCCTCCCCGGTTTTTCTGGAGTTTCAGCTGCCCGAGCAGTCTTATCCTTGTCCCACGGCCGCGGCGCAGCGCTTCGGATCGATATCCCAAAATGTGACTTCGGTCGATAGATTTTCAACTCCAACTTCGCCCGCCATTTCCGTCCCTGGCTTGCCGCACCACACGATGCGAAATTGGGCCTTTGTCCCTTCATACAACAGGTCGACCACGTCTCCCGGCTTCAGCCGAGCGTCCACGCACTGGAGAGTCGCGCCTCGTCCGCTGATCGTGCGCAGGCTCGCAGGCTGCATGAACGGGCGGGAATTGCAGTCCATGCCCCATATTTGTACGGGAAGGTCGACGAACACACGCGACTGCTGGCGCCTGTCCATTGCAATCTCCTTGGCTCAAAGCGAGTTCAAGGGATGGTAGGCGGGGTTGGCGAGCAAACACAGGTAACCGCAGTCACAGACGAAGCTATGCCGGAAGTTTGATTACCAGTGGTGTGGCGTGACACCGCGGCCGTTAGTCGAGGTCTCCAAGCGAACAGGCGCCCGGTCCGCGAGGATCGCCGCAGGATCCGCAACCACCCGTGGAAGCGGGTGCGCCAGATGAGCCTTTCGCGGATACGGCGAAGACGCTCAGTTGCGGAGTCAGCTTCACGCTTTGGCATTTTGGACACTTGGCTTTGTCGCGGCCAAATACCAGGGTCTCAAACTCGTGCTGACATTGCTGGCAGACGTATTCAAAAATCGGCATCTCGATCACTCCCGTACCGCGGACTTCTCCTATTAGAATCAATTCGTGCGAACTTGGCAAACTGAAACGATGACGCTTGCCATTTTCATCCGCAGAAGTGTGAGGATGGCTTGATCGAGAAGCCGCCTGTCGCCGCCCAGCGCACCTTTCGCCCGCACCGCTGGTTGCACGGCGGACATATCCAGACTCTCGCCGCATTTTTCCTCTCGCGCCACATCAATCTTCCCACCGCCGAAAAACGTCTGATCGAAGTGGAACCTGGCATTCCCGTGCTCTGTCACTGTCACTGGCAGACGGACCGAAACGCACTTACGCTGATCGTGGTGCATGGTTTGGAGGGATCGAGCGAATCACAATACATGCTAGGAATCGCCCGCAGCGGCTTGGCCGCGGGCATGAACGTAGTGCGCATGAACCAGCGCAACTGCGGTGGCATGGACCATTGCGCACCTACGCTTTACAATTCCAGCCGTTCTGCGGACGTCGCTGCCGTAGCTCGCAACCTCGTCGAACGCGATCGAATTCCTGGTTTCGTGTTGATCGGCTTTTCCATGGGCGGCAATCTGGTTCTAAAACTGGCCGGAGAGTGGGGCAGCGACGCCCCCGCGGAATTTCGAGGCGTGACAGCTGTGTGTCCGGCGATAAATTTGGCGGCCGGGGCCGACGCGCTGCATGAGCCCGCCAACCGGATTTACGAATATTATTTTCTGCTGCAATTGTTCCGGCGCTTTCGCCGTAAGGTTCGACTATTTCCCACGACGTTCGATGGCTCGCGTCTGAGCGGAGTAAAGACTCTGAGAGAATTCGACGATCGCGTCACCGCTTTTTACTGTGGCTTCACGGGAGCCGACGACTACTATGCACGGGCCGCCGCCGCCAACGTCATCGACCACATCGCGCGTCCTACGCTGGTGATCCACGCGGTCAACGATCCTTTCGTCAGAATTCTGCCGGAAACTCGCCAAGCGCTCCTGGCCAATCGCAATATCCACTACGTCGAAACGGAGGATGGCGGCCACTGCGCGTTCGTCGGTGAGCGCGATGGCGATTCGACCTACGACGGGCGCTGGGCGGAGCGTGAAGTCGTGGAGTTCGCTAAGCAGTTCCAGTAGCCAGTTTCACCCCGCGTGCCCGTGGTGCTCGGACCGCTCTACTGCGCAGGTGCTGGGTGTCGGAACCAGGACAGAATTTCCGCCCCTCGCCCCTTCAGCCGCGTTCGCAGGAAAGCGAGGAGAAGCATCGCAAGGAAAATAACCAGCAGTCCGAGAGATGCCGTTCTGATGGTCTGGCTGTGCTTCGGCAAAATCGATAAACGTCCATATACGAATTCGATGTGTACCCAGTAGACCAGCAGGGAAGCCTGGCCTAGCTGAATCAGAGGACTAACCCCCCACCCCCCTGCACCCCAACGGCACCAGCCATAACTCGCTGCCAGAATTACCAGCAGCAGCCCCACACGAATCAGAAAGAAACTTGGGCTCGTGTGCCAAAAATCGTAGGCCGCGTATATCTGACGAGGCTGTGCATCGAGCCAGTGAGCGCCCTCCACAAGTACGACACCCGCGACAGCGGCCAAAGAAAAAATCATTGCCTCGCGCCTGCGCGCCCACTGACCTTGCAAGACAAATCCGGCAGCCAGTCCGGCGAAGGCGAATGCAGTCCAGGGAAAGATCGGGAAGAGCCAAGCCTGCGGCGTGTCCAGATTGTGGACGCCGTTAATGTAAGACTCCAGCGGCCACGGTAGCCCATGCGGACGCCACGTCGTCCACATAAGAGGGGTGAGCAAGGAAATCAACAGCGCCACTGCTGCCGACACTGAAACCAGCGCAAGCCTCGCACGCTCGCCGCGGGAAATGGAGAGCACCAGCCAACAGAATAGTCCCATCAGCATCATCGAGAGGCCGATCGTGTTGAGGATATCCACGCGCAGCAGATCGCTAAGCGGCGCCCAGCCCCAAGCAATCAGATATTCCTGCACTCGAAACAGCAAGCCAAAGGCAAATATCTCCGCTCCACGGCGAATCGTTATGCAGGCAATCTGCTCGGGCCGCAGACTCTTCTTCCACAGCTTCTCGGTCACTAACGCAAACGAAATTCCCGCCAGAAACAGAAACAGCGGAGCCGGAAATGTTCCCCCCAGTTGCGAGTACATGAAGAACTTGCTCTGCCGCGCGCTCGCGCTCAGCCAGGAATCGTAACAATGGGTCTGGAACATCAGGACGCACGCCAACCCGCGCATCCAGTCGATGTACGCTAATCGGGATGAATTCGCCGCAGCCATGTTTCCTGCCCAAGCTCAACGTGGCAGTATACGGCACGGCCAATAGAATTAAGGAGACTGCAGGCCCTTAGCGCATGAACCCAGAGGTATGCGTTCCAGTTCAAACGTCCGGCTCACTCGGCAGATTCAATCTGCACAAGGGAAGTGCGAGGACCGGAGGAGCGTGCTCCCGGTTGCCAGCGGCTCGGGGGCCGCTCGCGGCTGCGGCGCAACCGGTTCACCGTCGACCCGATACTCAATGAAGCGTTCACCAAATGCCCAACCCGGAGAGGCCCCGCAATTCTCTCGCCCTGAATCCAATGAAGAGCGCTGCTGATGCTGCATCCGCATTGACTGCAATCCGGATTGCCGCCGAAAACACATGGTTCCACGCGGCTTTCCAGATCGGCGGAATAATTCACCGACATTCTGGAAAACACGCAACTCTGCGGATTTGACGGCGGGCTCACAAAGGCGCGAGCCATGCCCTCGGGGATCAGCAACTTTGGATACTTTTCCCCTAATGGCGGCAATTCGCGCGCCACGCGTTCACGGTCCTCCGGAGACAATCGCTCCGGACTTTCTTCGTCCATCTGCGGGCTGTAGAGGCTGATCCAAATGTGATCGACTTCGGGCCGCGCGTTCCAGAACCCGACGTATTCCTCGAGATAGCTGGAGCGATCGAGCATCGGCCGCGTGATTACCCAGTGAACATTGATCTTCCGTCCTGTAATGTTCTTCAAGATGCGTTCATAAGTTGCCGGCTGCCGTCGGATGTCGTGATGCTCCGGCAGTCCGTCCACCGAAACCGCAACGCGCACGCGAGGAATCTTCATCCACTGGGCGGGAATCGGAATCACTCCGCTGGTCACGACCATGCTGAAGATTCCCATTGCGCTGAGCGCGGGAAGAATGCGATCCAATTCACGATGGCGCATCATGGGCTCCCCGCCCACCAGAGAAACGTGCATGGGCCGGTGCCGGCGCACTAGATCAAGAATTCCGTCGACGAGCGCGTCTCCGCGAAAATCGCGAAGCTCACGCAGCGTGACTCCGCTGCCCAGGTGGCTTTCGCCATAGGCGTAACATCCCGGACAACTCAAGGGACATTCGCGCGTGATCTCAATCGAAAGCAGCGGAACGCTGCCGCTCAAAACTCGCCATCCTGCACGGGCAAGATCGCGGGGAGTAAGACTTGGACGCGGCTCAGCAGGCTGCATTGTCTCTTAGATGCATGTCGGTTGCATTTGGCTACACCGTTCCCGTCCACGACGCGGGAGGATTTAGAGAGCCGTGCGCCGAGGCTGGGAAGACTCGATAATCCAGCGGATTATGATAGATTTTTTCCAGGGGCGCGTAGCTCAATCGGATAGAGCACCGGATTTCTAATCCGGTGGTTGCAGGTTCGATTCCTGCCGCGCCTACCATAAAGCAGTGAGCAGTGGCCAGTGTTCAGTTGTCGGCCACGTACTGCACGCCACTATGCTTTGATTGCTGACCACCGGCCATCGCTCACTGACCACTTCCTTTCCGGTGTTCGCATTCCGCAGTATTCAGACAGGAGTCGGCCAGCATCAGGCGCTGCACCGGCTTGCCTCCGATGATGTGCGATTCGACGATCTCATCGACACCTGTCTCGGTGACGTGTCCATACCATATTGCCTCGGGATAGACGACAACATTGGGGCCGTGCTCACATTGATCCAGACAGCCCGATTGGTTGGCCCGCACTCTGCCCTTGAGGCCACGCTCCGCCAGTTTCTGCTTGAATAGTTTCTGTAGTTTCGCCTGACCGCTCGGATCGCAGCATCCCCGCGGACTTCCCGCGGGCCGCTGATTGCCACAGATGAAAATATGTTTTTCAAACTTGGGCATAAATCTCATCTTAACCCGAACGACTCGGATTCAACTTCCTCCTTCGCGTTCGCGTTGCTATCCGCCTTTCGGGCGCGATAAGATACTCCGTACACATCTTCTCCGCTTTCATTCCAAGCTAGCCTTTTGTAATATTTGCCGCGGCAAGGCGTGTGCGACCCCTGGGTATTCATTCGTGCGCGCGGCGCAGCGATGCGTTTGCGAATCCCTGTGACGGAGTTGGCAGTGAAACGAGGCAAGACCGCGGTAATTGTCGGCGCTCAGTGGGGCGACGAGGGCAAAGGAAAAATCGTCGACGTCTTATCGGAGAACTTCTCCGTCGTCGCCCGTTATGCCGGCGGCCACAACGCCGGCCACACCGTCATCATTAACGGCAAGAAGTTTGTTCTGCAACTGGTGCCCTGCGGAGTACTGCGCACAGCGTGCCGTAGCGTCATCGGGAACGGTGTGGTTCTGGACCCCATGGCCTTTCTCAAGGAGGTGGGCGCACTGCGCGAGGCCGGTGTCCGGGTCGACGGAAATCTTTTTGTCTCCAACCGCGCGCAAGTGATCATGCCCTACCATCGCATGATCGAGTTGGCCGCGGAAAATGCTCCCGGCCGCGTGAAAATCGGTACCACCTCACGGGGAATCGGTCCGGCGTATGAAGACAAGATGGGCCGCCGCGGCCTGCGTGTGGCCGATCTGCTCGATCTGCAACTTCTAAAGAAACACATCGAGAATGCAGTGCGTGAGAAGAATATGATTGCGCACGCGCTGTTCAATTCCGAACCGCTGGATGCTGACAAAATGTACACGGAATACGCCGCGGCTGCCGAGAAAATCGCACCGTTCGTATGTGATACCGCAGTCCTGCTGAACCAGGCTTTGGCCACGGGTGAGTCCATCTTGTTCGAAGGCGCGCAGGGCACCATGCTTGATATCGACCATGGCACCTATCCGTTCGTCACATCATCCAGCGCGACTTCCGGTGGCGCTGCGACTGGCACGGGTGTCGCGCCGAATGCAATCGAATCAGTCATCGGACTCACCAAAGCATACTGCACTCGAGTCGGCGAAGGTCCGTTCCCCAGCGAGGAAAAAGGCGCCGCCGGCGAACAGTTGCGCAAGCGCGGCAACGAGTTCGGAGCGGTTACAGGACGTCCGCGCCGCACCGGTTGGCTCGACTTGCCGCTGTTGCGCTATGCCGGCATGATCAACGGCATCTCCTGGCTTGTGGTGACGAAGCTTGATGTGCTGGACGAGCTTGCGGAAATTCCTGTCTGCGTCGGCTACATCGTCGATGGAAAGAAGACCATGGAAATCCCTGCTCAAGCCAGCGGTTACGACAAGTTGGAATGCGTTTATCAGAAGCTGCCAGGCTGGCGGACATCCACGCAGGGTATTACGAAATTCGACCAGTTACCCAACGCGGCTCGCGACTACCTGGCCTTCGTGGAGAAGTCAACGGGAACAAAGGTCGGCCTGGTTTCAACCGGCCCCGACCGCGATCACACCATCTTCATGAACGAATTCGCGAATGAGTTGCAGACAACCTCATCCCGAAAAGTCTAGAATTAGCTACCCATTTGTAAGGCACCAAGACTGAGCAAGGAGCGCACGATGGTGGTTTTGGCCGTAACGTGGATGGCGAAGGTGGGCCGTGAAGGCGAGGTCACTGCAGTGTTTGCAAAGCTTACTGAAGAATCGCGCAAGGAGCCCGGCTGCGCGATGTATCAAGTCCACCGGCACAAGACAGAAGCGCGACGCTTCTTTATCTACGAGCAGTACAAGGATGATGCCTCACTCGAGGCCCACCGGAACGCTCCACATTTCTTGCAGTACGCCCGCAAAGACCTGCCTCGAATTGCAGACCGAGTGGAAGGCCATCTCTTCGAGCCGCTGGGGTAAGGGCGCCTTTGGCCGCGAGTGCGGTCACTTTACTTTGTCTGCCATCAGTTCGCCGCCCGAAGCGTAGCTCTCCTTCGATACTTCATGAAACGCCACGATGATGCCTTCGCGCCGCGCTCCCGCTTCTTCGACCAAGGCATCGGTGATGCGCTTCGCAATCTTGCGCTTCTGCTCGGCCGTGCGCCCTTGCAGCATCGTGATTTGGATCATCGGCATAAGGCACAGTTCCCAGTCCTGGGCATAAGGCACAGTTCCCAGTCCTCGGCAAACGACACTCAGTCTCCGTGTTTTTAACTGAGAACCGAGAGCTGCTATTTCGCCAGTTCGTAGCCCGCAAAGAAGAAACTCAATTCAAACCGCGCTGTGTCCTCGGCATCCGAGCCGTGAATCGCATTGTGCTCAATGCTCGACGCCCACTTTTTGCGGATCGTGCCTTCCTCGGCGTTGGCCGGGTTGGTGGCTCCCATCAGCTTGCGGAGATCGGCAATGGCGTTTTCCTTTTCCAGCGCCAGCGCAACGATCGGTCCGCTCGACATGAAGTCGGTAAGCGAACCATAGAACGGCCGGCTCGCATGCACGGCGTAAAACTGCTCGGCCTGATGCTTGGAAATTTCCAGCATCTTTATGGCGAGAATGCGGAATCCATTTTTCTCGAATTGTTCAATGATGTCGCCGACCGCGTTCTTGGCGACGGCGTCCGGTTTCACGATGGTAAGAGTGCGCTGCAGAGTCTTCATAGTTGATCGTTAGTCGTCAGCCCTTCGTAGTGGAATTCCTATCCTTGCTAGGATTACTAAGTACTCGGTACTAGCCGCTAGACCTTAACTCCCAGTGCCGCCACCAGGGTCTCCCCAATATCCGCCGGAGACTTCGCGACGCGGATCCCGGCCGCTTCCATGGCTTTGATCTTCTCCGCCGCTGTTCCTTTACCGCCCGAGATGATCGCGCCCGCATGGCCCATGCGGCGTCCTGCTGGCGCGGTTTGCCCGGCGATGAAGCCAACCACCGGCTTCTTCATGTGGCTCTTTACAAATTCTGCTGCTCGCTCTTCGGCGTCGCCACCGATTTCGCCAATCATGACTACCGCTTCCGTTTCCGGATCGCGATTGAACAGGTCGAGCGCATCCAGGAAGTTTGTTCCAATAATCGGATCGCCGCCAATCCCGATCGCAGTCGACTGACCGATGCCGCGTTGCGTGAGTTGATGCACCGCCTCATAAGTCAGCGTCCCCGAGCGTGACACGATGCCGACCGGCCCTTCTTTGTGAATCGATCCCGGCATAATGCCGATCTTGCACTTGCCTGGCGAAATAATTCCGGGGCAATTCGGCCCGATCAGCCGCGACCGCCGGTTCTGCAGAAACTCCCAGGCCTTCACCATGTCGAGCGTAGGAATGCCTTCGGTGATGCAGACGATCAGTTCTAACTCCGCGTCCGCCGCTTCCATGACGGCGTCGGCCGCAAATGGCGGGGGAACAAAAATCACGGTAGTGTCGGCGCCCGTCTTCTCCACGGCCTCAAGCACCGTGTTAAAAATCGGCCAGCCTTCGTGCGTCGTGCCGCCCTTGCCCGGCGTCACCCCACCCACCACCTGCGTTCCATAAGCCGCGCAAGCCTTAGCGTGAAATGTGCCCTCACGTCCCGTCAGGCCCTGCACGATCAAGCGCGTCTTTTTATTAACCAGGATTGCCATAAGTATGATTCCTCGTTGCCTCTACCACGACCGTTTTTATGCTGAAGCGTGTGCTTCCTTCTTAAACTCCCCGCGCCGCCGCCACCACTTTGTCGGCTGCATCTTTCATGGTGTCGCTTACCACAAAATTCAATCCCGAATTCATCAGAATCTTCTTGCCTTCATCCACATTCGTACCTTCCAGCCGCAGCACCACTGGAAGCTTGATATTGGTTTTCTTGGCCGCTTCCACTACGCCCGTGGCCAGCGTATCCACGCGCAGAATGCCGCCAAAAATATTGATCAGCACCGCTTTCACGTTCTTGTCGCTCAGCAGAATTTCAAATGCGTGGGCTACTTGGTCCGCGCTGGCGCCCCCGCCGACATCGAGAAAGTTCGCCGGCATTCCGCCCGCGTACTTGATGATGTCCATCGTGGCCATGGCCAAGCCCGCTCCGTTCACCATGCAGCCCACGTTGCCGTCGAGCTTGATGTAGTTCAAGCTATATTTCGATGCTTCAACCTCGAGCGGATCTTCTTCCGTGATGTCGCGCAATTCGCGAATATCGGAATGGCGGAACAGCGCATTGTCGTCAAACGTGAGCTTGGCGTCGAGCGCGAACAATCGTCCATCGGTGGTTGTGATAAATGGATTGATCTCCACTAGCGAGGCATCCGTGTCAAGAAACGCTTTATAGAGGCTAGAAAGAAACTGCACCGCAGGATTGATCTGCTTCGCATTCAGTCCCAGCTTGAAAGCCATCTTGCGCGCCTGAAAGCCTTCCAGCCCCATACCGGGATCGATGTGTTGCTTCAAAATTGCGTCAGGATTTTCCGCCGCGACTTGCTCGATTTCCATTCCCCCAGCGGCCGACGCCATGAACACCGGCTTGCCCTCCGCGCGGTCGACCAGAATTCCCAAATACAATTCTTTTTCGATCGGCAGCGTTTCTTCGATTAGCAATCGCCGCACGATGCGCCCCTCCGGCCCGGTCTGATGCGTAACCAACTTCATGCCCAGCATTTTCCCGGCGAGCTCTCCCGCCTCATCGGCAGACTTGGCGATCTTCACCCCTCCACCCTTGCCGCGTCCGCCGGCGTGAATCTGAGCCTTGACCACCACCCCGGTCGCGCCGGCGCTGAATAATTCCTTGGCCGCGGAGTCAGCCTCTTCTCGCGAGGTCGCCATCGTCCCGCGCGGCACGGTCACACCATACTTCTTAAGAATCCCTTTTGCTTGGTACTCATGGATTTTCATAGTGACACTCGTTAACTCAGAATCGGAAGGAATCTGCTTGCGGCTTTCAACTGAGGGCAGCAAACCCTCAATTTTATAGAGACGAACCGATTAGGGCAAACGCTCACCCGCTTCTTTTTAGCGCGCCGTTCATCTAAGCCTAAATCGGGAGCGGACACTGGACTGCGCAGGAAGAGCCTGGAAGGCGCGAGGAGCAAGTCATGGAACTGGTTTCACTCAATGTGGCGAAGCCGCGTTTGACGCTCTATAAGGGAGCAACCATTAACACCGGCATCTACAAGAAGCCTGTTACCGGCCGCGTAGCGCTACGCACCTTGAACCTCGATGGCGATCAGCAGGCAGATCTCAGCGTTCATGGGGGTCCCTACAAGGCAGTCTACGCTTACCCCTCGGAGCACTATGACTATTGGCGGCGGGAGTTGCCCGATATGGATTTGCCCTGGGGCATGTTCGGCGAGAATTTTACGACGGAGGGTCTCACGGAAGAGCTTCATGTTGGCGACCAGCTTCGCATCGGCTCGTCCATTGTGATGGTCCGACAGCCGCGCATGCCTTGTTACAAGCTGGCGGCCAAGTTTCAACGCGACGACATGATTGAGCGATTCTTGCATAGCGGACGCAGTGGTCTCTATTTTTCCGTGGAGCAGGAAGGCGAAGTTGAAAATGGGGATTCGTTTGAATTGATCTCGCAAGATCGCGAAGGGATTACCATCGCCGAAATGAACCGCCTTTTCTTTCGTGAGAAATACAATCGCAATCTGTTGCAAAAGGCGATTGCCACCACCGCTTTGCCCGAAGACTGGCGCGAATACTTCTTGCCCAGACTCAGCGGGCCCGCCGTTCAGGCTTCCCGCTAGATCAATCCCATCCCCGTTACCAGTTATCCCTTACAATTCCGAGTGACATGATCCTCGACGCTCTCCATCGTATCGCCAATCACGGCCAGTCCCTGGACCGGGCGGAATCGCGCGAAGTGATGGCCGAAGTCCTCGCGGGAAATTGCACTGACGCGCAGATCGCGGCGCTGCTCCTGGCTCTGCATATGAAAGGTGAGACCGTCGAAGAGATCGTCGGCTTCGCCGAAGCAATTCGCGCCGCCGCCACTCCATTGCCATTCTCATTCGCTGGGTCCGAAGAAAACGCCGATGCTTCCCTCTACGTCAGCGGCACCGGCCGAGATGCGCTGGTCGATACCTGCGGCACCGGTGGCGATGCCAGCGGCACCTTCAACATTTCAACCGCCGCTGCATTTGTAACCGCCGGTGCGGGGGTTCACGTCGCCAAGCACGGCAACCGCAGCCTCACCTCGAAGTGTGGCTCGGCCGACGTGATGGAGGCCCTCGGAGTCAACATCCAGTTATCTCCCGAGCGTGCCGCTCAATGCCTGCGCGAAGTCGGAATCTGTTTCCTTTACGCGCCCGATCTGCACTCTTCCATGAAGCAGGTGCAAAAGGTGCGCCGGGAGCTGCGTCTGCGCACGATGTTCAACCTGCTGGGCCCGCTCACCAATCCGGCGCATGCTTCCGGACAGGTCGTGGGTGTCTACGCGCTGGATATGGTCGAGAAGCTTGCCGAAGCGCTGAGTATGCTCGGACTGCATCGCGCGCTCGTGGTGCACGGCCTCGACGGCCTCGACGAAATCACCCTCACCGGCCCAACACGCATTGCCGAGGCCCGCGATGGAATTGTTCGGACCTATGAAGTCGTTCCTGAAGAATTCGGCCTGAAGCGTTCCGCGCTTGGATACATCTCGGGCGGCGACGCCGCCGAAAATGCGGTCATCGTTCGCGAGGTGCTGAGCGGAAAGAAATCTCCCCGTCGCGACGTTGTCCTGCTGAACTCAGCAGCCGCGCTGGTGGCCGCGCGCCGCGCCGATCACCTGGCCGAGGCACTCCCCTTGGCTGCGGAATCCATCGACTCTGGCGCGGCAGCGGCCAAACTTGCGGCTTTGGTAAGCTTCACCGGACGAGAAGGGAACTAGATCACCATGTCTTGCGTGCTAAGAGCGAGCGGTGCCAACTTTGACGTCGATGAATTCTTGAAGATTTCTTCGCTGGATGCTCTGACTGCATTTCGTCCCGGGGCGGTGCAATTTCCCACCTCGAGCGTGACCCGCAGAAGTGATTATTCTGGAATGAAGGTAAGCGTGAGCAGCAGAGAGTTTTCCGATCTAAATGGCTTGGTAGACGATGCGGTTGGATTTCTGCGAGAGAATGACCACGAACTGAGGCGCCTCCGTGATTTTCCGGGCCTCGAACGCATGGATCTTGAATTTCCCGTGGAAGATCGTGACTTGGTATTTCAACGCGACGCCTTTCCTCATCAACTCCTATCGCTCCTGGGCGAGTTGCGGATCGGTCTGATCGTTTCGCGGTATCCGGCGCACTCCGGAGCAACCCATCAAATCCCTACCGAGCAATAGAGACGCCTGCAGCTCGATTTCTTCGATCCCTAACTAATTATTTGTCCGGGTCGCCTGTGTCGCCAGTCTGAATCTTGAATACATTGTTCGTGGTGTCGCTCTCCGGCACGCTGCCGTCGTTCACCACGATTTCCTCCGGTGCCTTCGTGGTCTCCACGCGAATCACACCCTTGCTATTGCCACGCACCTGAACCCGCCTCATGATTTCACCGCCAGCAAATTTCACGGTGATCGGAACCTCGGCTCCTGCTTGTCCCAGGTTGTCTACGGTGACGGTCAGCAGGTAGACATCATTCATGGACTTGCGCGAAAATGCCGACTCCACTTTGAAATCCGGCAGCCCATGGTCGCGATAGACCCAGTCGTCGAAAAACCATTCCAGATCTTTCTGCGTCTGCGCCTGAATCAATTTCTGCATGTACGAGGGTTCCTTGTCCTCCTCTGGACGGTACGATGCGAGAGCTTTCTTCAATGCCTGATCGCCGACCATGTCGCGCAGCATCCACCACACACACATCGCTTTGCTGCGGTAAAGTTCCTCGTCAGTAGTGTTCACCAGAGACCGCTTCACCTCATCTTCGGATCGCGGTGCCGTCGTCGGTTTCCCCTTCTCGTTCTCCGCCGCGCTAAATGCGACCCGATGCGTTGTCATGTAATTCAGAGCAGACTGGCGCCCGCTCTGATGCTCCACGTAAAGCGCCTGCGCAAAATGGGCGAGCCCCTCGTTGATCCAGGGCCGCGGCGAGGAAAATGCCGCGTGCGTGAACTGGTGCGCCGCCGTCAATCCTGCTGCTTTGGAATCCACATTCGCCAACGGCATCAGCAGAAGAGAGCCACTCTCAAACGGAGCGGCGTCCGCCTGGTCGAGATCAGCCGTTTGCGCTTTGTTTCGTGGCGATCCAAACCAGTCGGTAATGAGCGGAGTCACCCTTTCTGCCGCATCAGCGTATGCTGCCGCTGCCACGTCGTGCCCATGCAGGTAATGGACCGTGATATCCGCCCGGTCTGCGATCTCATAGTCAGCCATCACAAACGTCGGGGCAGTCAATCCAAGAGATCGGTAGGAGCAATCCGCAACGAACTGATGCTTAATCTCAAGGGCGGTGGGGCATGTCGTGGCATTCACCAGCAGCTCTGGCTTTTCGTCTTCATCATCGCTCGGCACCGCAATCTGCAGATGCATGGAGGAGGCTGCCACTCGGCTCCTCCACCGTCCCACTGCATCGAATTCGCTGTTGCCTTCGGAAAGATTTCCCGCTTCGGTCGAGATCGGATACCACGCCACGTTGCCCGCGCCCCGGACTGCGGTGAATCTCGTACTGATCTGGTCCCAGTCCGCGCTGCGTGCGGAAGCTTCGGGCGCTCCGATCCGCGTGAGACGGGTCGCCTCCAGCACGATCACTCCTTCGTAACCAATCTCCAACTCAATCGTGGCCTTGGGCGCGACTGCCTGCGGTAAAGTCACGATGGCTTCGGAAAGCTCGCCAGTATGATCGATATCAGAAGTGTAGGGCTGCGCAACAAACTGCAGTGGTTTGCCACCGGCGTTGATGGAACGCCAGTTTAGAGAAGAGGAGATCTGCAGCACCACGATCTTTTGCGGAGTCGGCGAATCGTTCCGCAGAATGATCTTGCCCCGAACTCCCAATCGCTGCTGGTCAGGTTCTACGCGCACGTTCAGATCGTAGTTGGTGAAGTTGAAAGCTTCGCGGTCAAGAGAGAATGCGTTCGCCACAGAGGCACAGAGGACAAAGATGAAGCAAAGCCGCAGACTGCACAACCTCATTTCGCACCCGCGGATGCCTCGTTATTTTTCGCGCGCCTCTGCCGCACGATTTCGTACATCACAACCGCCCCCGCCACCGACACGTTCAAGGAAGCAACTTTTCCTAGCATCGGAATCGATACCAGAAAGTCACATTTCTTCTTCACCAGGTCGTGCAGTCCCTTGCCCTCCGCGCCCAGAACCAGCGCGCAATCCATGTTGTAGTCAAGCGCGTCGTAGGCCTGCTTGCCGCGCTCGTCGAGCCCGACTGTCCATATGTTGCGCTCTTTCAATTCCTCTATCGTGCGCGCGATGTTCGTCACCTTCGCGATGGGCAAGTATTCGCTGGCCCCGGCGGAAGCTTTCGTCACCGTTCCGGTGACCGGCGCCGCTCGGCGCTCCGGGATAATCACTCCATCCGCTCCCGCGGCATCGGCCGTGCGCAACACCGCGCCCAAATTATGCGGATCCTCCACGCCATCCAGCACGACGATCAGCGAGTAGCGCCCTCGCTTTGCGCCCACCACGTCATCCAGATCGCTGTATTGTTTTGCCGAAGTGACGGCTACCACTCCCTGGTGCGCCGCATTGCCCGCCATGTCGTCGAGTTCCACGCGAGTGAGAAACCGCACCGGCACGCCCAGCTTGCGACAGTCTTCAATCATCCGCTGCAAACGGATGTCGTGCCGCTCCTTCGCCATGCCCACCCACTGGAACGCCCGTCCCCGAGCCTTCAGCGCCTCGGTGACCGCATTGATGCCGTAGATATAGTTCATGAATATTCAGTTTACCGAAAGCCACGAATTCAGACAGCGCGCAGCACTCTCTGCATTTCAGGTCGGGAAGGGCACGACTTCAGTCGTGCCACAAGAATCCCAACGTAAGAATTCGGGCTTTAGCCCCCGAGGGTTGCATCGAGAGCGCGAAGAATGTCGCCCGGTTCAGGCCGCTCCGTGTAATCCTCGTTTGCCGAAGCGTAAAGCACCGTCCCATCGCGGTCGATAACGTAGGTCGCGGGAATCGGCAACTCCCAAGTGTCATTGCCGTTTACAAACGGCAGATTAACGAAGGCACGCTGATAGATCGCTTGCTGCTCCTCGGGAACGCGATAGGTCAAGCCGAACTGCCGCGCAATGTAGTTGCCTGCATCGCAGAGCAGGGGGAAGCGCAGTTTGTGCTGGTCGCGCATAAAAAAAGATTGTTTGACGGTTTGTGGAGAAACGGCCGCCAACGTCGCCCCCGCCTGCTCAATCTCCGGCAGAATCAGATTCATTGCTTCCACCTGACCGATGCAGAACGGGCACCAGCGCCCGCGGATAAAGCAAAGTACGAGCCGTCCCGTGGCGAGCAGATCGGAGGAAGACCCACTCTTCCCGTCATGATCCGAAAGCTGAAAGTTCGGAATCTTCGCGCCGGCGGGCAAGATGTTCGCGGCTAACCGTTGTTGCTTTAGTTCGGCGATCGCCTGAGCGTGAACCGCCTGCGTCTTAGCCGGAACATACTTGGCGATCAGTTCCTTGCGCTCGGCAAAGATTTCGCGCAGAGGACGACTGTCAATGTCCGGACTAGATTCTTCGAGCGAGCGCCATTTCATAAGAGCAGTGGCCAGTGTTCAGTGGCTAGTGATCACAAAAAGCTAGCGTCTGCCGCTGATCACTGACCACTAGCCACTGCACTACATTCCCGGCAATTTCATCCCCGCCATTCTTCGCGCGAAACTGGGCTTACCCATTTGTTTGAACATCTTCTTCATCTGCGCGTACTGACGGAGCAGGTTATTCACTTCCTGCACGCTGGTGCCGGAGCCGCGGGCGATGCGCTTACGGCGGCTGCCGTTGATCACTTCATGATGATTACGCTCGTGCGTGGTCATCGAATTGATGATGGCCTCGACGCGGTTGATCTGCTTTTCGTCCACGTTGTCGGCGGCCTTCTGCAATCCGGAGAACGGGCCGATCGAGGGCATCATGCCGATCAGATTCTTGATCGACCCCATCTTCTTCACTTGCCGCAGTTGATCGCGAAAGTCCTCGAGCGAGAAACCGTCGCCGCTGAGCGCTTTGCTGGCCATCTCCGCGGCCTTCTTCTTGTCGATCTGCTGCTCGGCGCGCTCGATCAGCGACAGAATGTCGCCCATCCCGAGAATCCGCGAGACGATGCGGTCGGGATGAAACGGCTCCAGCGCATCGTACTTTTCACCCACGCCGATAAACTTGATCGGCTGCCCCGTGACCTGACGAATGGAAAGCGCGGCGCCACCGCGGGCATCGCCATCCATCTTGGTGAGAACTACGCCCGTCAGCGAAAGCTTTTTGTGAAACTCATCGGCCGAGCGCACCGCATCCTGCCCGGTCATTGCATCGGCCACGAACAGAATCTCCGAAGGATTCAGCAGCTTCTTCAGCGACTGCATCTCGTTCATCAGATCGTCGTCGATATGCAGACGGCCTGCGGTATCGACAATCAGCACGTCGCAGCCGGAGACGATAGCCTCGCGGCGCGCTTCCTTTACCAGTCGTTCCACCGTGGCCGTGTTCGCCTCGCCCACTTCGCCTTCGTAAATCTGCGCCTTGACGGCCTGGGCCACAACCTTCAACTGCTCGCGCGCCGCCGGACGGTAGACGTCCACCGAAACCAGCAGCGGACGATGCCCGCCCACCTTGAACCAGTTCGCGAGCTTGCCCGAAGTGGTCGTCTTGCCGGAACCCTGCAGTCCCGCCATCAGCACGACCGTGGGCGGTTGCGATGCGAACTTCATACGCGCCGTGTCTTTGCCAAGCGTCTCGACTAGCTCGTCGCGCACGATCTTAATGACCTGCTCGCCCGGAGAA
This sequence comes from uncultured Acidobacteriaceae bacterium, assembly GCA_963782835.1. Taxonomy (GTDB): domain Bacteria; phylum Acidobacteriota; class Terriglobia; order Terriglobales; family Acidobacteriaceae; genus Sulfotelmatobacter. The sequence continues at coordinate 42,798 of CAWALR010000025.1, forward strand.
AGCGCCGTCAGCACCTCCTGGCCTATGGCCTTGGCCTGTATGCGGTCAATCAGCTCCTTGACCACTTTGAAGTTGACGTCGGCCTCAAGCAGCGCCAGCCGAATCTCGCGTAGCGCCTCCGCAATGTTTTCTTCGCTCAGCCGCGCTTGGCCGCGTAGGGACTTAAACGCGCGCTGCAGTTTTTCCTGAAGATTCTCGAACATAATGGAATGATCTATTTTAGCAGTGAAGTTCGGCAGCGAAGGATTAGCCCAACTAGCTGCTTGCTAAGCTTTCGGCCTGACCATATCAAATCTCTCCGTCGTTCTGGTGTACTGAATCCCGCCCATGCGTCCAACCAGGTCCAAAGAATTTCGATCGAGCTTGCCATTTTTGAGATGCGCGTCATCGATGTGAATCGAAACAATCTGCCCGATCACCAGGCTGCTGCTGGTAGGCGCCGGAGAAAAGTCGAGAATCTGATGCAGCTTGCACTCAAAGCTGACCGGAGACTCGGCAACTCTCGGTGGCCGCACAACCTTCGAGGCGGCCGGCGTGATTTTCGCCAGTTCGAATTCGTTCACCGACGCGTCGTATTCCCCGCTGGTCAAGTTCATTGCCTCGCGAAGTTCGTAGGTGACAATGTTCACCACGAATTCCCGCGTCTCACGAACGTTCCGCAATGTGTCCTTTGCCTCGCCATGCCCAACTCCCGGCAACTTAGGTGTCCGAAGTCCCGGCGCAAAAGCCAGCAACGGAGGATCGACGCAGACCGCGTTGAAAAAGGAAAACGGCGCCAGATTAGGCCGTCCGGAGGCGTTTATGGTCGAGACCCATGCAATCGGACGCGGCGCCACGGAATTGAGCAGGAGCCCGTAAATCTCACTGTGGGAAATGTCTGATGCGCTGACGATCATTCTATCGAGTATAACTTTTCACGCGCTCACTTCGTTACGGCGAACACTTCTTTCGCCGCGATCACCGTGTTGCAGTGAATGGTCACGGTATCTTCCACATTCTGCGCGTAGCCGCCGGCGTAGGTTACCATCACGGGGATGTTCCGGGCATGCGCCACGCGAAACACCAGTTCGTCGCGCCTCTTCAACCCTTCAATCGTGAGTGAAAGCCCGCCCAGTTGATCCTCTTTATATGGATCGGCGCCCGCCAGATAGCACAGCAAGTCCGGCTCGCACTGCCGGAGACCGGAACTCAGCGCGTTGTCGAGCCATGCCAGATAATCGTCGTCTCCAATTCCATCGGGCAAATCCACGTCGATCGAGGATGGCGGCTTCCACATGGGATAGTTGTTGTGCTGGTGCAGCGAGATGGTGAAGACGTCGCCTGCATTCGGATTACGCCGCCGAATTCCCTGCGTCGCCACCGGCGACCCCGAGGCCGACGGCAGAGCTTCACCAGGAGCACGCTTTCCGGCGAAAATCACAGCCGTGCCATTTCCCTGGTGCACGTCGCAGTCGACTGTCATCGCTGTGCGAATTGCCCGATCACGCTGCAATCGCCGGATGGCGACGGCCACGTCGTGAATCATGCAAAATCCTTCGCCATGATCCGGAAAGGCATGATGAAATCCGCCACCAATGCTGACCGCAACCCGGTCGGCCAAGGCCTGTCGCGCCGCCAGCATCGACCCTCCCGCCGCCAGCCAGAACGCCTCCACCAGTTCCCGCGAGTAAGGAACCTCAAGCTCCAATTCCTCTCGCGAGCTGAGCGTGCCGGTCTCTAGCTTGTCCACGTACTCCGGCGTATGCACCAGCAGGATGTCCTCGTCGCTGGCCGGTTGTGGTTCCATGAAGTCGCTTGCTTCCGCCACCCCGCTCGCCAGCAGCCGGGCGCGGATGCGGCGGTATTTCTCGGCAGGAAAAACATGTTCGCCGATGGGGAGGTAGTAGCCGTCGCTGTAGATCAGCTTGAAGGGAAGCATTCCGCGCTCAGAATCAGCGCCGGCCAGGCGGCGGCTGAAGGACTTCATATAATACGCGGGAAGGGAAAAATTCGCAGTGCGGTCGCTAACGCTTCTTCGGGAGATGAATCGTCGTGGCCAGCATCGACCTCCTCACCGGCACAATCGCGCCCTTCGCCGGATCAGCCGCGGCGTTCGCGCGGGTCAGCACTTCCTGCTGGATATACTGCACGAATTCCTGGATTTGCCGCTGCATCTCTTCCATGCGCTCCCGCATCTGCAAGATGATCGCCATTCCGCTGATGTTCACGCCCAAGTCGCGGGCCAAAGAGAGAATGAATTCCAGCCGCTGCAGATCTTCGTCGGTGTAAAGGCGAGTATTGCCCTCGGTCCTCGACGGCTTGAGCAGTCCCTCCCGCTCATAAAGCCGCAAAGTCTGCGGATGAATGCCATACATTTCGGCCACGGCGGAAATCATGTAGGCCCCTTTCGATTTCCGTTTGGTCATAGGTCTCCTCGCCCGATTCTAGAGTAGCTCAGGTTTTCTTTCTAGTTCCGAACTGGTTTCGAATGGAGATTGCCGCCAAACCCGACTCCTTTACCGGCATCAAACAGTCGGAGGTAATCATGAACGAAAATAATGCGGTTAGCGTAATCGAAGACTTGATTGAAACCTGCAAGGATGGGCAGAAGGGCTATCAGGACGCAGCGTCCCACGCGAAGCGGTCTGACTTGAAAACATTTTTCAATGAGCAGAGCCTGGAACGTTCGCGCTTTGCCGGTGAACTCGAAGGAGAACTGATCCGGCTGGGCAAACCAGACAAGAAAGTTTCCGGGTCGGTCTCAGCGTCCATGCATCGCGCCTGGATTGATACCAAGGTCAGCCTGGGTGCCGGGGATAAGGCGATTCTGGAGTCAGTGGAGGCAGGCGAGGACAATGCCAAGGACAGCTACCAAAAGGCACTGACGGCCGACTTGCCCGAAAATATCGCTCAGATCGTTCGGCGCCAGGCCGCCAGCGTGCAGAAAGCTCACGACCAGGTGAAGAGCTTGCGCGACGCGGCAAAAGCCGCGGCATAACCCCTGATACATAGCAAAACAAAAAAGAGGACCGGCAGCGCCGGTCCTCTTTTGTTTCTTCAATTCGACTATATTAAGCGCCGGCCGCGGTTTCTCGGCGCGTCCTAACCGGTGCCCACCCCTGCGGCTTCAACAAATGATTGACGGCGTACGCCACAAATCCCGCCGCAATCAGAATCATGCCGAACTCGAACGAACTCATGTTCCACACCTGCTCATGCTCGCTGCGAATAATGGAGAAGCCCAGTAGCAGCATGGGCGGAATCCCGATCGCGATCGCCCCGAACAATCCGCCCGGGACGCGGAACGGTCGTGCCAGCTCCGGCTCGCGGAAACGCAAGACGGCCAATGCCGCGAACTCCAGCAGCAGGCTCGCGCCATAAAGAAGGATGTCGAGCGTCACCAGCCGGGCAAAGCCCAAGCCGAGGCACATCGCCCATCCCATCGCCAGCGCCAGAATCGCAACCCAGGGGGCACGCGATTTCGGATGCAGCTTAGCAAAAATTCCGGGCAGCATGCCATCCTGCGCCATCGCCAGCGGCAGGCGGGAGTAGCTCATCACCAGCGCATTAAACATGCCAAACGCGCTGATCACTCCACCGAGCACTACTCCAATCCGCAGCAGTGGTCCGCCCAGGAGTCCGGCAATGTCGGCCCACGAGCCAGTCTCCCACGCCGTAGCTTTCAGCCCGGTCATCCACATCGCGGCAAAGGGTAGCACGTAGCTCAAGGCTACAATTGCCACCGCAACCAGCATTGCACGCGGGTAAGTCCGCTGCGGCTTCTCTACCTCGGTCGCGATGGTCGAGGCATTGTCCCAGCCCATGTAGTTCCACATGCAGATGAGCAGCCCACCCAGGATATCGACAGTCGAGGTGGTCGGTTTGGTCACGGCATTGGCCAACGCACCCAGCTTGAACGGCGCCAGAAGCACAATCGCCACAAACGGCGCTGACAGCGCGAAGAACAACCACAAGGACGTGAGCGAAACCACCTTCACGCCGGCAATATTCAGTACCGCGCAGGCAATCACCACTGCCAGCGCCACCCACCACCCGCGATTCCCTTCCTGGAACCACGGGAACATACGCGTCAGGTAAGCCACAAACAACGTGGGATAAATCGCCATGTCGAAAATAGACGCGACCAGCGAGAGCCACGCTTCCTGAAATCCCCAGAAATTTCCCATCGCCCGGCGCACCCAGGCGTAGTAGCCGCCCTCGTAAGGCAGCGCGCTCGAAAGCTCACCAATCATGAAAGCCGTCGGCAGGCTCCAGAGCAGCGGCGTGAGCAGCAGAATCAGAATCGCCCGTCCATACCCGGCGCCGTGCACGATGTCTTCCGTGCCATAGGTTCCGCCCGACACCATAAAGAAGGTGGCGGCGACCAGTGGCCACAGCGTGAGGCGAACGAATTTTTTCCGGTTGGGGACGACGGCGAGAGGTTGGGGGTTCTCGGATTGTTGACGCGGGGCGCTAGCTGTTGCCAATTTCGATGTCTTCCTCCTCAAGCGACTCACTCTCAGCTACTCCGCAGCGGCTGGTCTGGCTCGAGCTTTCTGGTTTGGTTAGATTCCAGAAATCACGCTGGAGTTAGTTCGCAAATGTGAGATTACGGGAATTTGCGAAGGATGCAAGAAAATTGTGAATTTTTATCTGAAAAGTTTTGTCAGGAAGGTCAGCGACGGAGGTAATGCTGGCACTCAGTACCAGTCGCGAGTACCGCGCCAGACAAGGTCAGGTTGGAGAGAATCGTCGCGCTCGGTACGAAGTACTCGCAACTCGAGGCTGCTGTCACACTTTCTTCCAGAGTTCCTCGCGCGGATCTTCCGGATTCAGCTTCGCCAGCTCGCGCAGCAACTCTTTCGTGCGCTCGTCCCGCGGCATGGGCACGGTTACCGTAATCTCGACAATCTCGTCCCCTCGGACGCCATCCTTCGTGGCCGAAGGCACGCCTTTTTCGCGCAGTCGCAGCTTCTGTCCCGACTGCGTCCCGGGAGGAATTTTTAGCAGCGCCCGCCCGTCGATGGTCGGAACCTCAATCTTCGCCCCTAGCGCCGCCTCGGTCGCGCTTACCGGGACGGTCAGATAAATGTCGTCGCCGTCGCGCCGGAAAACCGGATGCTCTTCGGTGCGAATGATCACATAAAGATCGCCAGCCGCGCCGCCGTGCGCTCCGGCATTGCCTTTTCCCGCCAGCCGGATGCGCTGCCCATCGCGTGTCCCCGCCTTGATCCTTACCTCCAGCGGTTCAGTCCGGCTCACCGTGCCTTCGCCATGGCAGACCGGACAGGTGGAAATATTCTTCCCCGTCCCCTGGCAACGCGGGCACTGCACATTGAACTTCATCCGCCCGCCGGTCTGTGTGATCTGTCCAGTCCCGTTGCACTCCGGGCATTTTCCCGGCGCTTCGATGTAGCCCTGCCCGTGGCAATTCGCACAAACGTCCTGCCGCGTAATGTTGAGGCGCATCACGCCGCCGCGAATCGCCGTCCAGAACGGCACGTTTACCTGATACTCCAGGTCCGAACCCGGCTCGGGTCCAGTCTCGGCCGCAGACGCCCCGTGTCCGCCGCCGAAGATTCCTGAGAAAATATCTCGGAATCCTCCGCCGCCTCCGCTTCGCCTGCCTCGCCCCGCGCTGTCCGCCAGATCGGAGAAATCGAATCCTCCGAAATCAAAGGGAACGCCCTGGCCGGAGCCGCCAGTTCCGCCGCCGGAAAATCCTCCCGGCGCGCCCCCGGAGAATCCGCTCGTGCCTCCGCCGCGCGCATAGGCCTCCGCCGTCGCCGGATCAATATTGTCCGAATAGAACCCAACCTGGTCGTAGATTTTGCGCTTCTTGGGATCGCTGAGAACGTCGTTCGCCTCGGAGAGCGCCTTAAACTTCTCCTCGGCAGACTTGTCCCCAGGATTCACGTCAGGATGGTATTTCCGCGCCAACTTGCGAAACGCCTTGCGAATCTCCTCCGCCGACGCGGACTTCTTTACGCCCAGAATCTCGTAATAATCTTTCTTGGTAGTCGTAGCCATTAGGACAATCTGTCATTCCAAATACTTATGTCATCCTGAGCGAAGTTTCCATTCGCGAAGCGGACGAAAACGTAGTCGAAGGACCCCTACTAGTTCGGTAGCCTGTGCTTCTCCTCTTGTAACACGACCAGTGGCTCGGATTCCGCCGCATCCTCATACACCGGAATTCGCCACGCTCCCGTTGGCGTGGAAACAAAAACCCGCCACCGTGTTTCATCCTCCGCCAGACTCAAGAAATAAGTCTGGTCGTTCACCTGAAAATCCATCTCACTCCCCCCTGGGATCCTTCCCGCCACCCGTCAAAATGTATGGCGCGAGCAAACCTGCCCGCGCCACACGGTTCAAACTGAAAGCTGACCGCTGAGAGCTGACAGCTTATTTCTTGTCCTCGACGTCCACATACTCAGCATCGATCACGCCTTCATCCTTCTTGGCCTGACTATTGCCGCTGGGATCGCCTCCCGCCGACGCGCCCGGAGTTGGCCCACCTGCCGGACCCTTCGCCTGCGCTGCCTTGTACATCTCCTCGGCCAGCTTGTGCGAAGCTTTGGTCAGTGTCTCGCGAGCCTTATCCATCTGCGCCTTGTCGTTCGACTCCAACGCCTTCTTGGCATCGGCCAGCGCATTCTCCACGTCGCCGCGGTCCGAGCCCGAGATCTTGTCTCCCGACTCCCGCAGCATCTTTTCGACGCTGTAAACCATGCTGTCCAGCTGGTTCTTGGCCTCGATCGAATCCCGCGCCGCCTTATCTTCTGCCGCGTGAGCGTCCGCTTCCTTGGCCATGCGCTCGACCTCTTCCTTCGACAGTCCGGAAGACGACGTAATCGTAATCTTCTGGTCCTTGCCCGTAGCCGTATCTTTCGCGGTTACGTTCAGGATGCCGTTGGCGTCAATGTCGAACGTCACCTCAATCTGCGGCACGCCGCGCGGAGCCGTAGGAATTCCGGTCAAGTGGAACTTGCCCAGAGTCCGGTTCTGCGCCGCCATTGGACGCTCGCCCTGCAGCACGTGCACCTCAACCGAGGTCTGATTGTCCGCCGCGGTCGAGAACGTCTCCGTCTTCTTGGTTGGAATGGTCGTGTTCCGCGGAATCATCGGCGTCGCCACGCCACCCAAGGTTTCAATCGACAAAGACAGCGGAGTCACGTCCAGCAGCAACAGGTCTTTCACTTCGCCGCCCAGCACGCCACCCTGAATCGCCGCTCCAATCGCGACCACTTCATCGGGATTCACTCCCTTGTGGCCTTCCTTGCCAAACAGCTCTTTCACCAGCGCCTGAATCCGCGGCATACGCGTCTGTCCGCCCACCAGCACCACCTCATTGATCTTGCTGGCGTCCACGCCTGCATCTTTCAAACACTGCTTGCACGGCCCTACCGACCGTTGAATGATGTCTTCCACCATCCCTTCCAGCTTGGCCCGCGTCAGCTTCTTCACCAGATGCTTCGGCCCGCCGGCATCCGCCGTGATGAACGGCAGATTGATTTCCGTCTCCATCGTGGTCGAAAGCTCGATCTTCGCCCGCTCGGCCGCATCACGCAGCCTCTGCAGCGCCATCTCATTCCCCTTGCCACGCAGGTCGAGCCCTTCATCTTTCTTGAATTCGTCAATCAACCAGTCAACAATCCGCTGATCCAGGTTGTCGCCGCCCAGGTGCGTGTCGCCATTGGTGGCCTTCACCTCAATCACGCCCTCGCCCACTTCCAGCACCGAGATGTCAAACGTTCCGCCGCCGAAGTCGTACACAGCGATCATCTCGTCCTTCGTCTTATCGAGCCCGTAGGCCAGGGCCGCCGCCGTCGGCTCGTTGATAATGCGCTTCACTTCCAGCCCGGCAATCTGCCCGGCATCCTTCGTAGCCTGCCGCTGCGCGTCGTTAAAATACGCCGGCACGGTGATGACCGCCTCGTTCACTTTCTCGCCGAGGTAGTCTTCTGCCGCCTTCTTCAGCTTCTGGAGAATCAGCGCCGAAATCTGCGGAGGCGTGTACTCCTTGCCCTGCGCCAGCACCGCCACGTGGTCGCCCGACTGCACCACCTTATAGGGCACCATCTTGATCTCTTCCGTCACTTCGTTGTAGCGCCGCCCCATGAAGCGCTTGATCGAATAAACCGTGTTCTCCGGATTGGTGATCGCCTGCCGCTTCGCAACCTGCCCCACCAACCGTTCCCCAGTCTTGGTAAAACCAACCACGGAAGGCGTGGTTCGCCCTCCTTCTTCATTAGGGATAACTTTGGGCTCGCCGCCCTCCATCACCGCCACGCAAGAATTGGTCGTCCCAAGGTCAATTCCAATAATCTTGGCCATAATCTTCTCCTGTTAACTTTCCTGATGCAAATAAGTGCTTTGTAATCAATGGGCTTATGATTGCCAACAGGTCCATGCTAAGACCTGAGTGGAATGTTGTCAAGGTTTAGATGCGGCAAAGCTGACCGTCGATGCCGAAAAAGAAGGCCTCAGTGGCCGGCTTCCTGACTCAGTCGCAGCAGGAAATAGAAGTTGCTGTTTCTTATTTGCTCCGGGTTTTTCTCGATGCTGGCGAACGCCTCGCCCAGCTCACGAGCCAGACCTATGCCCCCGACAGCCTTGATTACCTCCGCGAGCTGAGGTGGAAGGAAACCACTAAATACGCCTACGCCAACAACCCCGGCGGCTATCAGGGTCTTTGCCGCAGCCCTTTTGACGGCAGACCGGCGCACCGCTTTTGCTTCCGAATTGAGCTTGAGAATTTCGGGAAGAAGGACATCCGAATAAATCTCTTTGGCCTCTTTCCTTCCGACGACTCTCCTTTGTTTGATGTAGTCGCCAACGATTTTGTTTAGCGTCACCCGGTACTGAAGAAACGCGTCGTATTCTGCTGCCTGCACCCTTAGGATCGTCCTGATCGGCAAATCCTCGAGCAAGGGCACGGCATGCGCCAGCTGCGCACAGAGCACGTCCCTGCAGTGGGCAAAATACTCATCGTGCAAGTTGAATCTCGACAACATAAGGGGCTTCGCCTGGGAGGTTGGTGAGATATTTAGCATCATATTTGAGACCCAGGACTTGTTCGATGGCTAGATCCTTCGCCAGTTCGTCAAAAATGTCGGAGACTATTTCCGATTTTCGCAGCGCTGCTTTCGAAAGCTTCTTTTCCTGAGTCAATCGGCGCCAGCCTGGGAGCCAGTCAGGGATCTCCCAAGCCACCTTATAAATGCCGCCATGTTCAAGAAACTCGGTAGGCCCCTCTATTCTGAATGATGGTCCTTGGTCTTCGCCGTCCTCCGGGGGTTGGCCGTACACTGCAAAGCGGCTTTCATTCTCCAGGTACAATTTACGAGCCATTCTTGAGATGTTCGCGTGCTGGGGCAGCGCTTGATGTAGGTGCTCTCTGCAGTACGGAAACTCCTGACGCGAGAAATCCACGATCCCAGCTTCGACCAGAGGTCGAAGCTGTTGCACACAAAGGATTGTTCCGCCTAAGAATCACCGGACACTGTATTCGCCCTCTGCACGGCGAAACATGCCCATGGGAAGAGGAACAACCGTCCTGTCGGTGTATAGAGCGGCGTATCGCGCTAGCAGCGCGACTTTCTTTAGCCGGCATTCCCAAGCGGCACAACCGAAATCGCCCCTCATCGAAGCGCTGGCGACAAAGTTGAAATCGGTCACCCCCGACGCGCCCCGACCTGCCTCCGTATCCTGATCCAACGCAGAATCAAGCTCCTCTTGAACTGCCTGGACGTCGCTAAACGACCAGTCGTTGAATAGTCGCTCCACGGAATCGAACGAAACCAACCCGCGATTCTCCAAGATCTGTAGTACCGGATTCATGGCACTATTTTAGATGCTCCCCGGCTGCCCCCTACTCTTTTTCGCGTGCGGGCCGCTTCGCGCACTTTGCGAAGCATGGGATTCCGGGGCCCATCCCTATGAGGCTGCACCCTTGGCGGGCGGCTCCAGCCTAAATTTCCAGTCCTAGTCTCCGCTTCAAAACTTGAGGGTGCCCTATCCTAGCGCGTTCGCTGCGCTAGGCGTAGGCACACCGTTTCAAACTGGAGCCGAGACTCCGCGAAAAGGTCTTTTGGCGGCGCAGCGCTGGGCGCGCAAAACAAAACGCCCCTGACTCTTTCGAGTCCGGAGCGTATGTCGATCAGCCCTCCCCCAAGTGCTGCTCAATCAGGAGACTAATCGGAAGCCGCGCATCGGTAAATGGCTACAACGTGCCATTATCGAGAACGTCACGGTCCTTACGACTGCTTCTCCATTTCGAACGAGGTCGTGGTCCCGTGCAGCTTATCGGTGTAATCCACGTGGATCGACTTCCCGTCCTTCGAAACCGTCATGCGGTTGATCCCGACCACCTTCCCGTCGCGCTTGTCGATCTCCTCAATCGTGTTCGCAGAAATCCGCTTCAGCGAAACCATGGTGTGCCCTGGATCTCCCTCAACCGAGTAGTCTTTGCCATCGAACTTCGCATCGTAGCTCGCGCCGTTCGGATCCGCCATTTTCAGCCCATCCGCCGTGCTCTGATAGGTCACGGTCAGCCCATTGTTGGAGATGCTATCGACCTTCGAGGTCCGCCACGCTCCCGATAGCGCGTGCGAACCCGCGGCGCCCGGGCTTACGCGCGTGGATGTAACCTCTCCCGTCACGGGCTTGGCTTCGGTACTGTCGGTGAATTTGTCGTGCAGAGTTTTCCCATCGTCGGAGACGGTTGCCGTGTCGGTATACATCACCTTCCCATCCTTCTTTTCGATGATCTCAACCGCGCTGGCATTTACGACCTTAACCGCGATTGTGTCGTAGTAAGGATGTCCGGTAACTTTCTGATCGTTGCCATCGGCCTTTACTGCGATCTTCGGAACGCAGGTCAGGCACTCATACGTGTTATTGCTCAACGAATACTTGTCGGGCTTGGTGGGAAACTTCGCTGTGTCCAGTTTGGTCATCCAGGTTCCGTCGAACGGGCTTTGGGCACAGAGGGTCGCAGACGCCAATAGCACCGCAGCTAACAGCAGTCTTTTCATAAGACACCTCTTCAGTGAGATTTTTGGCAGCCCAGCAGGAAGGTTCGGCCCCGATCATTTCACGCCCGTGTGTTGGGCTGTCGGTTGGACGCGCCATTGTAGCACCGCCTGCCTCGGGGTGAGAGGGTTCCGGGGTAACTCCACACGGAAGCCGGACGCCGATCCTGTGGCGTCGACCCTACTCGATCTCGGCTCGCCACAGCGGCTCTCCCCCGAGCGAGTGATAGAAACCCCAGCCTGCCAGCGCCACGACGCTGAGTAGTGCCAGAACCGAAGTCGTCATGTACCACGCCGAGAAGTCGGAAGTGAACGGGACATTCAAAAGCATGTTGATGGTAAAGATGGCGCAGGCCAGGGGGATCAGCCCGAAACGATAGACGATCAGCGCCGCGATGGCGTAGATCAAAATCCAGGCGGGCAACTCCACGGCCACGTAAGAGGAGGTGAGTCCCTGCAGCAACGCGAACAGAGCAACGAACACGATGACCGCCAGCCAATCTTTTCGCAGCAAGACTTTCAATCCCAGTAGTAGAAAAAAGAACTGCAAAGTTCCCAGAATCGAAGCCGGAATCTGCATCAGCCACGCACCCAGCGCCTCGCGTCCACCGGCCAGATATTCGGTCTGGGCAATTCCTGGCGCCGCTCCCATGTGCATCATCGGGATAGAACGAATCTGAAAAATGAGAATCCACACAACGCCCAGCATCACGCCAAACAAGATATCGCGCCCTACGAGCGGATCGCGGAATTGCCCCGACATGAGGCGGCTCCACGAGATGATGGTCTGCGGCCAGCGCCGCCGCACCCACGGCTCCAGTGCCAGATACAGCATCCAGGTTATTCCGGAGACGAATAGTGCAGTGCTCATGGCAAGGATGAACACGCCCAGGGTTTCGATTCTGGGAACAAGATGCCCGCGGCACAGCCACAACAATATCTCGAGCGCAAACATTACCGACGCCAGGCGAAACGCACCCTCGCGATCGCCGCGCCCTTGCCGGTAATTTCGCCGCGCCAAGAGAACGGCTCCCAGCAAGAGCGACAGGAACAACACGATTTCCAGCACCTGCTGCACTTTTTTCCCCGTCGAATCTTCCGGACTCTTCATGCGATCCGGTTTGGTCCAGTCGCCGATCAGGGAAAAGAAAACCGGTTTGCCATGCCAGGAAGCCGCTTCCACCCGCAGCGGCCGCGTCGTTCCCGGCCATGTTCCCGTCCAGGCCACGCGCGTATCAGAGGAGGCCAGCGAGTTCCATGTCGGCTCCGCTTTCTGAAACTGGGACGCATCCAGCCCCGCAGCAGCGAAGAGAACATCCCAATCAAACGCAGCCGGCTGGGTGAGCGCGCCATCCTTCTGTGGTGGGATTGCCTGGAAGTAAGTCAGCCGCCCTTGTGGATCGAGTTCCAGGTTGATCATCCCCGAAAGAGTTGTGGGAGGATCGTCGCGCATCACAATCCCCGGGTTCAGCAGTTGATCCCGGAAGCCTTGCGCCATCATGTCATCGGGACTTTGCCGGTACCAGAACTGCAGCAGAGAAGGGCGTGCCGCGAGCAACGCATCCCAGTCCGGATGTGGCTTGTCGTTCTTCTCCACGTATTCCTGGAAGTCAGTGTCCTGGTAGAGATCAGACGCACGATCGAGTGGCCGTTCCGGATATCCCAGCCGCGCAACAATCTCTCTCGCCTTCTGCGTGAGCACCTCCGGCGTCAACTCCAGTCGCATCTTCCCGAGTCCGCTGTAGTGAATGCCCAGAAACGTGACCACGCCCAAAGCGATCAGCACCGATACGAAATACGCAACCGCGATCCTTGGACGCAGCCCAGCCGTCTCGCCGGAGGCCGCCACCATTTGCGGCGAAGGGGTCTCGCCCGCCGCCAACGCGGCCGCCAGTGGATCACCCCCCGGCAGGGCCGCCGCCACACTGAGCACCGTCGCCGGCCGCGCCGATGGCTCGGTCTCGAGGCAGCGGAGGATGACGCGCTCGATGACGGGATTTAGATCTTTGACTACGGACGAAGGCCGGCTCACAGTTCTGTCGTCTCCGGCGCGCACCTTCTCGCCGGATTTCGGGGAGAAAGCTCGCTTGCCAGTGAAGACTTCGTACAACACCAGACCTAGGGAAAAAATGTCACTGCGCGTGCTGACTTCTTTCCCCGCCAACTGCTCGGGCGCCATATAGGCCGGAGTTCCACTGCGAACTTCCGCTCCCTGAATTTGATCGGCCACGCCGGCCAATCCGAAGTCTGTGATGACCACCTGGCCGCGGCCGTCGAGCATGATATTCGCCGGCTTCAGATCGCGATGGAGCACGCCTTTGGTATGCGCGGCGGCCAGTCCAGCGCAGAGCTGCCGGGCAATATCGAGAGCCTTGTCTTCGGGCAGGCGTCCGATGCGTCGAAGCAGGGAAGCAAGGTCTTCTCCATCGACATATTCCATCGTAAAGAACGTGTGACCATCAACTTCGCCCACGTCGTAAACCCGGCAAACGTTGGGATGAGAAACCCGCCTTGCGATCCGCACTTCATTCTTGAAGCGTTCGAGTAAGCCCTGCTCACGGGCGGCTTCATCAGGCAAAAACTTCAGAGCAACGGGCTGGCCGAGCGTGAGATCGTCGGCGCGATACACCTCGCCCATACCACCTCTTCCCAGCAGCGCAATGATGCGGTAACGCCCAGCCAGCAGTCGGCCGGGAAGGAAGCGACCCTCGCTCTGATATTCGGCGGAAGTGGAAGGTCGCGATGAGGATGACGATGCTGGCCGAGGCGGCAAAGGCGAGGTTGCCGTCGCAAAGTCGAGAGTGGCGAGATGGTCCGAGTTGCCGGCAGGCGCGCCGCAGGCCGAGCAGAATCGTCCAGTGGATGGAACTTCGATACCGCAGGATGAGCAGGCGGGCATGACTTTTCCGGATACAGTCTACCGCGTCAGAACCAAACCGGTCGCGCAACTCAAGCAATACCGCGAAAACCGGAAAGCCGCTCTGTATTACCATCCTAACGATGAGCTCGCGCCTCCGCCGTTGGATGGGTGATCCGTTGGTCTTGTTGTGTCTGGTGGCGGGCCTGCTGGCGTTTGTGGTGCAGTCCGGCGAACTGGGCACCGCCGATACCATGCATCGGTTACAAGCGGCGCACTGGCTCTGGACTTCCGAGCCGCAGGTTTTTCCCAACGACTATCCCGAGTTCGGCCTGCACGGCCGCGGCGGTCAACTCTACGCCTGGTACGGAATTGGTCAGTCGTTGCTGATGCTGCCCGCCGATCTTGTGGCGACGTGGGTCTCGCACTGGAACATTTTTTCTGGCTACGAAGACGACCCCCAGGTGCGGGCTATTGTGGTCAGCTATCTCACCGGCATTCTGGTGAATGTGCTCACAGCGCTGGTGGGATTTCGTCTGCTTCGCCAGTTGCGATTCAGCGTAAGGGAGTCCGTGCTGGGCGTGCTGGCGCTGATGTTCTGTACGACCCACCTCCACTACACACAGAACATGGCGGAGAACAACTACATCATGCTGCTGACGCTGGCTGGATTTTCGTTCCAATATGAGTGGCTGCGGACGGGAAGCCGGCGTGTGCTCTTAGTGGGCAGCGGCGCACTCGGGCTGAACTTGCTCACGCGGCTCACGACCGGCCTGGACCTTATGTTGGGCGGCGTTTTTCTATTGCTTGTGCTTTGGTTTGAGGGAGGGCGCGGGCGCGAACTCTGGCAGCGGTTCGTCGCGTACTGCAAAGTCGCCGCCCCCGTGTATGGTTTTTTCTTGCTGATCGACCGGATCTACCAGTTCTACCGGTTCGGATCGTTTACCAACACCTACGTGTCGCTGTTTGCCAAGGAGCATCGGTTGCAGGACCCAACGCTGCCGGCAAATTATCCTTGGACCTCGCCGTTTCACGAAGGATTTTTCGGCGCGCTGTTTAAGCCGGAGAAGTCGATTCTGCTTTTCGATCCTCTCCTGGTGTTGGCCATTCTGCTGCTGATTTTGTTGTGGAGTCGGTTGTCGGCAGAAGTTCGCGCCTATGGTGTGACTTCGTTGTTGCTTCTGCTTGTCTACATCAGCTTCTATGCCCGGTACACATACTGGGCGGGGGACTTTGCCTGGGGTGATCGTTACGTTTCGACTGCGGCGGAGATGGTGGCGTTGCTCGCGGTGCCGCTCTTACTGCGTTATCGAGGTGATTTGAGCGTCTGGATCTGGCGTGGCGGAATGGTTTTGATCTCAGCCAGCCTGATCATTCAGCTTGCATCGCTTGCCTTCTGGTTGCCGCTGGAGATTTACCAGATGGAGACGCTGGGCCATCCCACATTCGTGATCGCGCTGCGGTTCAAGAACATAGTGGCCTTCGCGTTGGGCAAAATGGATGCCTGGGGACTAGACACCGAGGCCATGCACTGGGATGCATGGGATTACGTTCACATCACAACGTGGAATTTCCTCCCGTTCTTATTGCGGAGAGTGGGAGCGGCACCGAAGTGGGTGGTGGATGTGGCATTCGCGATATGGGGAGCGGGGATCGTGGCTTTGAGTTGGGTTTTACTTTCACTCCGAAGGACCATTCGGGAGGCGAAGTCTTAATTGCACTCACTGAATAAAGATAATCGGCAGCCACCTGGTTGCTGACGTGACTATCCTTCGCAATCGGCAGAACGAAAATTCAGTCATACTTTTCGTAGCGAATGCGTTTTCTATCCCGGCCTAGCGATTTCAGCAATTCGCGATTGGCCTTCACCATTTTGTCGAGTCCACAAATGTAGGCGTGCATGTCGGGCCGGCCTTGAGCAATGTCCGAAAGGTGCTGCTGCACATAGCCGCGCAACCCGTGCCATTTTCCGTCTGGGCGACTGAGCGTTGGCAAGTAGTGGAAGTTGGGGTGCTGCCCAGCAAGAACTAGGAACTCGTCGTGGTAATAGATATCTCTTTCGTGCCGATTGCCAAATAACAGCCAGAACTGCTTCTCGTGATGTCGCGTGCGATCCGCGAACAGCCACTGCAGCATAGAACGAAAAGGAGCAATACCGGTTCCAGTCGCGATGAAGATGGTATCGCCGATCGGCGGCCGTAGGATGAAATCCCCGAATGGTCCCTGAAACGAAACCGGCTTGCCTTCCTTCAGGTCGCACAGAAAGTTCGACATGAACCCGTCCTGCATGCGGTTCAGACAAAGTGCAAAGCGATTGCTATCACCTGGCGGCGAGCAAATGGAATAGGCGCGAGTGATTTCTTCCCCATCTGTTTTCAGTTGCCGGAATGAGAGCCACTGTCCGGCCACGAAGCCAAAGCGTTTTTCTCCGGGAATCTCGAATTCAAGGTGCTTGGTGAACTCAGATAGCGAAACAGCGCGCACAAGGTGCGCAGTAAAGCTTTGGAAGGGAGACATCAATTCATATAGATGAGATCGGCTCGCGCAAAGAAGCGGAAGGGACGACGCCCGCAGGTTGCGCGAATGCGACTACTCCACGGTGACTGACTTGGCCAAATTCCTGGGCTGATCCACATCGCAGCCGCGTCGCACGGCGATGTGATAGGCCAGCAACTGCAAGGGAACGATTTCCAGAATCGGCGATAGCTCTTCCGGCGCGGCGGGAACGTAGAGGACATGATCGGCCGCTTCCTTGATCTCTTCGTCGCCGTCGGTGGCGAGCGCGATGACGACCCCAGAGCGGGCTTTCACTTCTTTCAAGTTTGAAATTGTCTTCTCGTAGCGCACCATCGACTCAGGATCGCGTGTGTCTCGAGTGGCAACGATGACGACGGGAAGATTCTCATCAATCAGGGCGTTGGGGCCGTGTTTCATTTCGCCCGCCGGATATCCTTCCGCGTGGATGTAGGAGATTTCCTTCAGCTTCAATGCACCCTCGAGAGCTATGGGGTAGTGGATGCCGCGGCCAAGGAAAAGAAAATCCTGGGCGCGCTGGAAGCGCTTGGCGAGGTCTTCACAGGCTTCGTCGTGCGTGAGAATGTTTTCGAGCTTGCCGGGGATGAGGGTAAGTTCCTCGGCGGCAGTGCGGATCTGCTCCGCGGTTTTGGCGCCGCGCACTTGCGCAAGATAAAGAGCGAAGAGATAAAGCGCCGTGAGCTGGCAGGTAAAAGCCTTGGTGGAAGCCACGCCAATCTCGGGGCCGGCGTGAGTATAGATAGTTCCGGCGGCCTCGCGAGTGATCATGGAGCCGACGACGTTGCAGATGGCGAGAGTATGCGAACCTTTGGCTTTGGCCTCGCGCTGGGCGGCGATGGTATCGGCAGTCTCGCCGGATTGCGAAATCACCAGGGTAATCGTGTCGGGATCGACGATGGGATCGCGATAACGCCATTCGCTGGCGTAATCGACCTCGACCGGGACCCGTGCGAAACTTTCGATCATGAACTTGCCCGCTTGCCCGGCATGCCAACTGGTGCCGCAGGCCACAATGTTGATTTTCTTCGCGGCGCGGAATTCAGACTCGCCGATTTGCATTTCATCGAGGAAGATGTGGCCGGTGTCGAGGGAAACGCGCCCCAATGTAGTGTCGCGGACGGCGCGCGGCTGCTCGTAGATTTCCTTGAGCATGAAGTGCTTGAAGCCGCCCTTTTCCGCCATGATCGGATCCCAGGTCACGTGCTGCACCTGGCGCTGGATGGGCCTTCCCTCAAAATCCGTCAGCTCCACACCCGCAGGCGTGACCACGGCGAGGTCACCATCGGCGAGAAAAAAAATGTCGCGCGTGTGATAGAGAATTGCGGGAACGTCGGAGGCGACAAAATACTCATCATTACCCAGGCCAACCACTAGAGGCGGTCCATTGCGTGCGGCCACGATTTTATTGGGGTCGTCAACCGAGATTACAGCGAGAGCGAAGACGCCTCGGAGCTCTTTCACCGTGTGGCGAACCGCATCTTCGAGGGTGGGGCGGTGACCGTTGCCGGTTTTGAAAAGATGCTTCTCAATCAGATGAGCGATGACTTCAGTATCGGTTTCGGTGGAGAACTTGTGGCCCTCTTCGATCAGCTTTTTTTTCAGGCTGAGATAATTCTCGACGATGCCATTGTGCACGACAACGATTTTGCCGGTGCAATCGCGATGGGGATGAGCATTCTCTTCGGTGGGACGTCCGTGGGTAGCCCAGCGAGTGTGGCCGATGCCGTAGCTGCCATCGAGCGGCTTGAGCCGGATGGCTTCTTCCAGGTTGCGCAGCTTGCCTTCGGCGCGGCGAATCTGCAGCTTGTCGCCGTTGCCGGCAACCGCGATGCCGGCCGAGTCATAGCCGCGGTACTCGAGACGCCGCAGACCTTCGATGATGATTGGGACCACTTCCTTCTTGCCGACATAACCAACAATGCCACACATGCGGACGCTCCAGGAATTCAGTCTGCGAGGGAGCAGTGAAACTCTTCAATGACCGGGTTGGTGAGAACCTCTCGCGCGATGCGTTCGACCTCGGCTTGCGCCTCCTGGCGGTTCAGCCCGCCGTCCAGCGTAAGTTCGAAATATTTGCCTTGGCGGACTTCTTCCAGGCCTTTATAGCCCATCTTCTTAAGTGCGCCCTGGATGGTTTTGCCTTGAGGATCGAGAACACTTTTCTTAAGCGAGATGTAAACGTAGGCTTTCATTGGAGCTGTAATTATACGTCAGGGCTCCAGAGGGGCATGAGTTGGGGGGAGGTGAGGCAAAGGCTATACGTTCCGGAGCGGGGATTGATCATGAAGTCGAAAAACCTTTGCCGTCCGGCCCAATGGTCTAGCGGACGGACTGGTCTAATGGCTAAACCTTAATTGATTGAGTTGTTCGATCTTTTGCTCCAAGTCGGTCTTGGCATGCTCCAGCATGCTGCGACGGCGGGGGTCGCGGCAGCTTTCAAGTTGCTCGGAGACCCTCCGAAGCGAGAGGCGCAGGTTCTCCTTTTCGCGCAGACGTGCCGCCTCTTCGCCTGTCAGGCGCGGCTTTCCGGGCGTTACCGCGGTGGCGGCTTCTTCCTGTTGCGCCTCGATCGACTTGCTCTCCCAACCGCGAGCCATGCTCCCGATTATAGCCGTCGCAGGTGTCTGCATTTCGCAAAAGGCTTCGAAGGACGCAGGAAGGGGCGACTCGGCCAAGTCCTATTTCGGTAATTCTGTTACGAAACGCGAAACTGGTTAATTAATTGATTTCTCGTGAGTGACTTGTGTCTATAATTCGACCAGAAATTTTGTGAAGAGTGGGCGGCTCTACACGAGGGGGCAGAGTCGCAGGAGAGTTTGTTTTCGTTCATGCGCCCCTTTGACACTCCGAAGACTAGGTCTGAGCTGCGACGGCACGTGCTGCCGTTTTCGCCCGCAGAGATCGTGTCCCTTCACCCGCCGGACAAATCATTCCGGAAACTCATTGCGCCGCAACAAAGAAATAGAATTATTCCTTTCGACCTTCTCAAGCTTCACCTGCCGAGCCAAGGTCCCAAGGACTATCGGGACAATGGAGCCGCGGGATGATGACCCGCGGCGCGAATGCCAAAATAGCCCACGAAGGCGCACTCGCCATCCCTGAATCTCTAGCCGAATGGGAGCAGCTCTTAATAGATGAATCCCTCCCCTTCACCGCGGGTCTGTCTATTTTGGACACTGACTTTCGCTGTCTCGCGATCAACAAAAATCTCGCGGAGATGCACGGCATACCCGCAGAAGCACATTTAGGAAAAACGATTCGCGAAATTTTGGGGGATTTCGCCGAGTTGCTGGAACCTTATTATGCACGCGTGAAAGCAACCGGGCAGGCGGTACTCAATAGGGAAATCAGTTCGATCCTTCCAACGAGGTCCGCACCCGGTCATTGGATCGGTCACTACGTTCCCATCAAGGACTCCGATGGCCGCGTCACAAGAATCGGCGTCATCGTGGTGGAGATTACCAAGCAAAAGAAACTTGAGGAGTCTTTCCGAAGTGTCTCGGAGAATTTGAAGGATCAGAAAAAACGTGGACAGGTGATGACGGAGGTCGGCCAGCTCCTGGAATCGAAATGGGACGTGCGGCAGGTCTTTCCCCAAGTCTCTGCCCGTTTGCGCCGCGTCTTGCGGCAGGAATACGCGGCGCTCTCTTTGCGCGACGAAAACAGTGGACAGTTGGTCCGGCAATCAATCGACTTTCCCTTGCGGAAAGGCCGAAGCCACGGCGCGGAAGTGATTGCAATGAAAGACCCCGGTGGAAAGGCCTGTCGGGAGCGCACCCCTCTGATTTTCAGCAGGAAAGATATGCAAAATTTCAAATCGGAGGTGACGGAACACCTGCTGACCGAAGGCCTCCAGTCGCTATGTTGCGTCCCCTTGATCCGGCCGAGAGGGCCTGTGGGAGTTTTAATGCTGGGCAGCACTCGCGTCGAAGCCTTCAAACCTGACGACCTGACTCTTCTGAACCAGGTTGCGGCCCAGTTGGCAATCGCTTTGGAAAACGCCGCAACGGCGCGCGAAGTCGAACAACTCAAAATTCGGTTGGGGCAGGAAAAGAAGCACCTGGAAGGGGAGACCCAAACAGCCGTTCATTTTGCAGGGATCATTGGTGACAGCCCGGCTTTGCAAAAGGTACTGGAGCAAGTGGCGATTGTTGCGACCAGTGATGCCACCGTACTGCTGCTGGGAGAAACGGGAACCGGCAAGGGCCTGATTGCGCGCGCTCTCCATCTTGCCAGCAAACGCAAGGACAAGGCTTTTGTCTCTTTGAATTGTGCTGCCATTCCTACGGGACTGCTGGAGAGTGAATTGTTTGGTCACGAAAAGGGCGCATTTACCGGAGCAGTTCGACAGAAGGTCGGACGGCTTGAATTGGCCCACAAAGGTACTCTGTTTTTGGATGAGATTGGCGATATCCCGCTGGAGTTGCAGCCCAAGCTGCTTCGTGTTTTGCAGGACCATGAGTTCGAGAGGCTGGGAGGCACCGCGACGATCAAAGTGAGTCTCCGCCTGATCGCGGCTACCAACAAGGATTTGACCAAAAGCGTGGCGGAACAGAGGTTTCGCAGCGACTTATTCTATCGCCTGAACGTATTTCCAATTCATATACCTCCTCTACGCGAGAGGCACGAGGATATTCCCGTATTGGTCCGATACTTCGTTAGAAAATTTGCGGCTAGGATGGAGCATACGATTGAGACCGTGCCCAACGAGACTATGGATGCTTTGATCAACTGGGATTGGCCGGGTAATGTACGAGAGCTGGAAAACTTTATTGAGCGGTCGGTCATCCTGACGGAAGGGACCGCCTTGCGAGTACCGTTGTCCGAACTGCAGGCAAAAGGTCACGGCTC
Source organism: uncultured Acidobacteriaceae bacterium (assembly GCA_963782835.1). Taxonomy (GTDB): domain Bacteria; phylum Acidobacteriota; class Terriglobia; order Terriglobales; family Acidobacteriaceae; genus Sulfotelmatobacter. The sequence continues at coordinate 64,056 of CAWALR010000025.1, forward strand.
CGTCGACGCTTCGCTTGAGAACGCCGAAAGAGAACATATTATCCAGATTCTGCGGGAGGCTCGGGGAGTAATCTCGGGGCCGAAAGGGGCAGCCCGTCGCCTGGGGCTCAAGCGCACCACACTGCAGTCGAAGATTGCGCGGTTGGGAATTACCCGACGTGATTATTCAGGCTCGTCCTCGAAGTAAAACCGAGATCATAGCTTGCCATTGGGTCTGCCGATTGATCAGAGAATGCCGACTGGTCGGCAGGGGAGCGGAGGAAAAGTGAGATCCTCATCGGCAGGGCTGTGTTTTTTCTGTGGGTTAGAACTTTCTCACTGGGGTTCCATTCTGGAATCACAAATGCAATGACATCGGTCTAATCGGGAAAGTTTAAATAAAAGATTCTCGAAGGCGGATGGACGAGCCGCGGCCTTGTCAATAACGGACTCGCAATGGGGCGTGAACCGTGTTAGTAGCAAGAAACTTTGGGCCGAATAATTTAGTTCGGTCGTTGCCGAAGTGTGCCAGCCGTGCGGGCAAGCGCGAGCTGACTTCCCGTAACGAGGTGTGGAACGGACAGCCGTTGGAGCATCAAGAAGATTGGGCGTCCGTTGAAACCGACCTCAGAGCCGCCGGGATTGGCTCTCACGCTGATCTGATTCCCAACCAGGATGCTTCGGTCGAGATCGATCCTCTCTACTTGTTTGCTTGCCAGGTGGAGTGGGAACGGAGGGGGGATCCTAGCGCGGCTTGGGAAGTTATTTCTGGAGCTCGTAGTTCCAACCCGGACACAAGAGCTCACTCCCGGTCACTGCTGGAACGTTCGCCGCAACCGGGCCCCCACTATCCGGAAGACGGCGACAAGGCGTACCAAGCGCACTCTGGTTTCTTGAAGGAGGCAGGTATGAGGACTCCCTACGGCTTCGACATCATCGAGAGTTGCATGGGGTGCAAGGCTGTCCAGGAAGGCTGTTTCTGCCGCTTTTCGCCTGCGGTGCAGCGGGCGATGGATAGCATCAGCTACCACAGCGTGATGCCATCAGGGGCGCTGTTGTTCGTAGAGGGACAGACGCCGCGCGGTGTGTACGTCCTTTGTTCGGGCAAGGTGAAGCTTTCGACGACCTCGAAGGAAGGTAAGGTGCTCATCTTGAAGCAGGCCGAGGCCGGGGAAGCGCTAGGGCTGAGCGCCGCCATTTCCGGTACAAACTACGAAATGACCGCTGAGACCAGCGCTCCGTGCCAGTTGAATTTCATCAGCCGCCAGGACTTGATGACGGTGATGCAGAACGAGAGCGAAGTGGGTGTGCAAGCAGCCCAGTCGCTGAGCCGTGAATTCCAAGGCGCCTATCGCGACATACACGACCTGGTGCTGGCTCGTTCGTCTTCGGGAAAACTCGCCAAACTCCTTTTATCGTGCGCTCCCGTGGGCACCCAGCAATCGGACGGGCAGCGGCTCCGTTCCGCCATGACCCATGAGGAGATGGCCCAAAGGATTGGTTCATCGCGAGAGACGGTCACGAGATTGCTAAGTCATCTGAAGAAAAAGAGGCTGATCCGACTCGAAGGGGCAACACTCGTCATTCGAGACCGGACCGGGTTAGAAGCTTTGGTGGTCTAACCCTCCCCCCGGAGGCCGGCTGGAAACTCGGCCGGCCTTCCCAATTTCATGCCCGACCGATCTGGCCCGTTCGAGGTCGTGCAGAAATGAGTTGGATTTGTATACCGGCACGCTGATTCAGGATCTTCTTTGTCTGGTGGAAAGAGCAGAACAAGCTGCCGCGTTGAGGCTGGGTAGCCCGTCGACTCTCGCTGTCACAAGGGCGGTCAACACGGAAACGGCATGCAAGGGCACTTGCAGAACTGATGGGAATTCAGAGACCGAAAAGCTCCCGCAGCCGCTTGGTTTGAGCCCTGCTGACTGGAATTTCGCTTTGCTTCTTATCGTCCATGCGCAATTGGTACGAGCTCTTGAACCAAGGTACAACTTCCCGAATTCGATTGATGTTCACCAGGTAGGAGCGATGAGCGCGCCAGAACAGGCCCTGATCGAGGCTGGCGAGTAGTTCTTCCAGAGTGCGGCAGTTGGAGTGTCCCTCCATACCAGATGTGCCCGCCGTTACCACCGTGATCACCCCATCTTCAATCGAGGCGTAGCAGATTTCCTTCTGGTCCACCAGAAACATTCGCCCCACGGCCTTGAGTAGTATTTTCGAACTCTGAGTTTTTGGCGCTTGCAGCATCCGCACCAGGGTGTCGATTTTTTCTCCCGGCAGCTCCTGCGCTTCTTGTTGTGTGCGGGCTCTTTGCAGCGACTGCGCCACGCGCTTCTTGTCGAAGGGCTTCAGCAGATAGTCGACAGCATTGACCTCAAACGCCTTTACCGCGTACTGGTCAAACGCAGTCGCGAAGACGATTTTGGGCAAGGGAATTTTCTTGTCGAGCAGTTTCTTGATGACCCCGAAACCATCGAGGCCCGGCATTTGGACATCGAGGAAAACTAGGTCAGGATTATGTTCCTTGATGAGGCTGATGGCCTCAAGGCCATTTTTCCCCTGGGCCACAACATTCACATCGCCAGCGCTTTTCAGGAGGAAGGCAAGCTCATCTCGGGCGAGTTGCTCATCGTCCACGATCAATGCGGAAATGGTCATTCCGTCTCCTGAGAGTGAGCAGACTCTGATGAAAAGTATAGCGACCGCGTTTTGCGGGAGTCAATGCGGTGGCTGCTCAATCATTCGATTCCGGCACCAAGCGGGAGAATCTGAAACCTTAGCGGCGTGGCAGCTTCTGGCCGCTGGGCGTCTCAGCCTTGATCTTAAGTAGATGCCTGTTAGAGAGAAGAGAACGGGCCGCCCGATCAGGAGACGCTTTCCAGCGCCAGCGCCATACCCATTCCACCGCTGATGCAGAGAGTGGCTACGCCGAGCCGCGCGTTGCGCTTCAGCATCTCGTGCAATAACGTAACCGTAATTCGTGTCCCGGTACACCCGATGGGATGTCCGATCGCGATCGCGCCACCGTTCACGTTGAGTTTGTCACGATTGAAATTCAATTCGCGGTCGCAGGCGAGCACCTGCGCGGCGAATGCTTCATTGAGTTCGATCAATCCGAAATCGTGGAGCCTGAGGTTGTGCTTTTCTTCGAGCTTGCGCAAAGCCGGGACGGGGCCCATCCCCATCGTGCGCGGATCCACTCCAGCCGAAGTCACCGCCGAGATTCGCGCCAGCGGCTTCAGGTTGTTCGTCTTCACGAAGTGCTCGTTCGCCACAATCACAGCAGCCGCGCCATCGGTGATTCCCGAAGAATTTCCCGCCGTCACCGTCCCTGTCTTCGAGAATACCGGAGCCAGTCTGCCCAGCTTTTCCAGATTCGCGTCTGGAAACGGATGTTCGTCGCGGCTAAAGATGGTTGCACCTTTCTTGCTTTCGATCGTTACGGGAACAAGCTCGGCGACGAATCGTCCCGCGGCAATCGCCCGCGCAGCGCGGGTTTGCGACATCAGCGCGTACTCATCCTGTTCCTCGCGCGAAATCCTGTAGTGCTCGGCGAGCACCTCGGCAGTCTCGCCCATTACCATCTTCGCCATGGGACAGAAGAATCCGTCGCGATACATGCCGTCCACCAATTCCTGATTGCCCAGCCGAAATCCCCAGCGCGCTTCCAGATAATAAGGAAGGCGCGACATGGATTCCGTGCCCCCTGCCAGAATGCAACTTGCATCGCCGAGCAGAATCGCCTGGTAAGCGAGAGCAATGGACTTCATCCCCGAAGCGCAGGCTTTGTTCACCGTGAATGCCGGGACTTCCTGCGGCACGCCGCTGCGTATCGAAATCTGGCGCGCCGGATTTGGCCCGCCCCCCGCCTGCCGCGCGTTGCCGAAGACGGCTTCCTCTACTTGCGTGGGCTCGATTCCGGCTCGCTCGATCGCAGCCTTGGCTGCAACTACGCCCAAGTCCGCCGCCGTCAGGGAAGCCAGCGATCCGCCGAATTTCCCAATCGGTGTGCGTACCGCCGAGAGAATATAGACTGCCTGCAAGCGTTACCTCCAAAACATTTGAGTTTAGCAGGAGGGAAAACGAATCAGGAATGCCGTACCGGGGTGGGTGCCTATTGCCATTCCCCCTAACCTCCGGCATAATAATGGTTTGGCTGGACCTCACCGGACTCTTCCGGAACAAGGATACACATCTGTGTTAATGATTCGACTGTCGCGCATGGGTGCGCGCAAACAACCGTATTACCGCATCGTGGTGATTGAGAAGGCACGCGCGCGCAATGGCCGGCCGGTGGAAGTGGTGGGGACTTACAATCCTCGCACCAACCCCACCAGCATCGATTTTAAGCGCGACCGCGTGGAATACTGGGTTTCCAAGGGCGCGCAAATGTCAGAGCGAGTCGGCAAGCTCTACTCCAAGCCCGAGGCGGTTCCCGCGGTTTCCGTGGCCTAAACACCCATCATGACTGAACCCACTGGAGATGTTCGCCTTCTCGTCGAGCGGATTGCGAAGTGGATCGTCGATGCTCCAGATGAAGTTTATGTAGACCATCTGGACGACGACGTGATCGAACTGGAAGTTGCGGAAGGCGACGTTGGCAAGATCATCGGGCGGCAAGGCCGCAATGTGCGTGCCCTGCGCACGCTCTTGAGTGCTGCCGGAGTGCGCACGCGAAAGCGGTACACGCTGGAAGTCATCGACTAGGAAGTCTTGACGAGCTGGTCACGACCAGCAATCCGAGGAAGCGGCGAAGAGCCAGCGCCGGGGCAGGGAACCGGGCCATTCGCGATCCTGAAACAAGTGGTGAGTTCATTACGCTGGCCCGGGTCGTGAAAACGCAGGGCCGCCGCGGTGAGGTTGCGAGCGAGATCTACAGCAACGTTCCGGATCGATTTGCAGCAGGTATGAAGTTGCTGGCGCTGCAGCGGGAGTCGAAGCAGTCTCGGCGCGAACTGGAAGTGGAAGAGCTCTGGCCGCATAAAGGTTGGCTGGTTTTTAAGTTTGCTGGGGTGAATTCGATCTCCGAGGCTGAAGCGCTGATCGGATGCGAATTGCAAGTGCCGCGCAGCCAGCGCTCGCCATTGGAAGCTGGCTGGAGTTACGTGAGCGATTTGGTAGGGTGTACGGTGCTTGACCACGGCCGGGAAATTGGGTGCATTGAAGATGTACAGTTCGGAGCGGGTGAAGCGCCGTTGTTAGTTGTGCGCGACGCCGCAACCCGGCTGCTGGAAGTTCCCTTCGCTGAGGCGTATCTCGACAGCGTAGATGTTGAGCGCAAGCAGGTGCGCATGAACTTGCCGGATGGCCTGCTGGAAGTGAACGCTCCGCTCACGGCGGAGGAGAAGCGAGAACAGGCGCAGGGAACGAGAAAAAAGCATTAACCCGGAGACCACGGGTGAGATTTTGTGTAACCCTGTGCCCTCTGTGGTAGAAGTTTTGGTCTGCGATGAAGGTCGATATAGTTACAATTTTCCCGGACTTTTTTCGCGGACCACTGGATTACGGCATCACCCGCCGGGCGCAAGAGATGGGCTTGGCGAAAATTCAAGTCCACGATCTGCGGGAGTTTACTCACGATCGTCACCGCACCCTGGACGACCGCCCTTTCGGCGGCGGCGAAGGCATGGTGCTGAAGCCGGAACCGCTCTTTGAATGTTTGGAATCGATGGGGCTTGCTCCACGCGAAGAGCGCATTGCGGGAGACGTGAAGCAGTCGGTGGTGTTGCTCTCGGCGCAGGGACACAAGTTCAGTCAGAAGATCGCTGGCGAGCTGGCGCTGCTGAATCGCATCGTTCTACTTTGCGGACGGTATGAAGGCGTAGATGAGCGCGTGGCAGATTTTCTCGCCGACCGGGAACTCTCCATCGGCGATTATGTTCTGAGTGGCGGCGAAATGGCCGCGGCCGTAATCGTGGAAGCCGTCACGCGGTTGCTGCCCGGAGCGGTGGGAAACGAAGCGTCAACTCAGCAGGAGTCGTTTACAGTTGACGTGAAGGCGAAGAACTCAGGCGGTGCGGACTCGACTTGCGGGTCGAATGGCTTGTTGGATTACCCGCACTACACGCGGCCCGCAGAGTTTCGCGGGATTGCAGTACCCGAGGCGTTGATGTCCGGCAATCACGAAGAAATTCGGCGCTGGCGTCGTCAGCGGGCGCTCGAAAAAACTTTTCGCAATCGCCCCGACCTGCTGGAAGGCGCGGCGTTGAGCGAAGACGACAAGAAATATCTCGCCGGAATCAAACGAGGCGAGATGGCAAGAAAAATATAAGGAAGAGATCGAGATACCTGGAATCTCATCACTAAGGTTTCAGAGTTCAGAAGGACTAAATTTATGTCGAACCTCATCATTGAGAAACTACTGGCAAAAACACAACGCACCGACATTCCCGCATTCCATCCGGGAGACACGGTCCGCGTTCACGTGAAGATCAAAGAAGGGGATAAGGAACGATTGCAGGCCTTCGAAGGCGTGGTGATCAAACGCGATAATGGCCCTCAGGCCAGCTTCACCGTGCGCAAGATCAGCTTCGGCCAGGGCGTGGAGCGCATTTTTCCTGTTCACTCCAAGGTGATCGACAAAGTCGATCTGCTACGCTCGTCCAAGGTTCGCCGCGCCAAGCTGTATTATCTGCGCGGTCTCAAGGGCAAAGCGGCGCGCCTGCGCGACGTCGAATAAACTTCGCGTGTCCTTTGCTGTGCGATCGGCAAAGGACACGTCGCGAGTCAGACGCTTCTATCCCGCAACAGCTGCCAAAGGCTCGGTGACAACTTCCAGGTCAGCGAAGTCCGACCGGCCAATCTTCTTTACCTGCTTCAACACGTAATCGAGCAGTGGACGATCACCCTGGCGAATCTCCTGAAATTCCACACCCATGGCCCGGTTCTCGGCTGTATATTTCACGTTGCCTTTCAACGCAACACTCACGTCGTAAATATTCAAAGCCAGCCTCAACCCAGTGCCCGGGACCAGCAGATTGCTCGCGCTCACCAGGCAGCCGTACTCCGAAATCTGCTCCACTCGGCCTTCGACGCTGGATGATTCTCCGCCAGATGGTCCGGCGATTCGCAGCAGGTCGGCTTCTCCCTCAACCTGGAATCGCGGACTGCGTCGCCTGTTTTGATCGCCTCGCCTGAAAGTGTTCATCGCCGGCCGCTTCTTCGGTCCGTCCGGAACGATCGGCAGATAGTGCTCCTGCATTAGCCGCAGCTCTTCTTCCCAGGGAATTCTGTTACCTTCCAGGCATTCCACAGTGAACTGGCCGCGCAGCGGAGAGTTCGGATCGGCGGTCCAGACCACCTGGCACATAGATTTATTGCGCCCGCGTTCGACGGTGATCAAATCTCCAACCTTCACTCCGCGAAAACTGAGCAAGCGCGCGCCATGCGGATGGATGTCATAGGTGCAAGCCATCTCCAGTTCGCCGCGCTCGCCGTTCTGCATGTGCGTGAGTCGAACCGGCAGCGCCAAGTGGACTAACTTCTCGACTGGCGCAACGGTTTGCGGTGGCAGGATTATGTCGTGGTTCACAACAGTCCTCGTGTGCTTGCGAGCTGTTGCGAACATAGCAGTACATGTACGACTGGACAATGTACCGCCGTAATCGAAGTAATGGTTACTATGCGGCATTACCATGCGGCGAGGTGGGAAGCTGGGTGGAGTCGATGCCGAATGCACGGAACGAAAGCGCGGAATAATGATCGAAGTTTTCCTCATCTTCTGGGCTTGCGGGATTCTTCGCCGGCAAGTAAAGATGGTGACAACACTTTTTTCTCCATGCCGAACATCGCGAAGACTGCGCCTGAATTTTCTCTCTCTCCCTCCGCGGCGAAATTGCGTTTGCTGAAAAAGCTGCGCTGCACTTTGCGCTACGAAAAAAAAGCCTGGAACTCAGGTTCCGTCATGGTGGCGGGTGTAGATGAAGTTGGCCGCGGATCTTTATTCGGGCCGGTAGTGGCAGCGGCGGTGATTCTCGAACGCGGCTACCGCCTTCGTGGACTGCGTGATTCCAAGCTGCTGCTGCCCGAGCGCCGTGAACTGCTGGCGCCGCGGATTCGCGAACACGCTGTGGCATGGGCTGTCGCGGCGGTCGATGCGGCGCGCATCGACCAGATCAACATCTATCAGGCGTCGCGGCTCGCCATGCGCGAAGCCGTGATGCGTCTGCACCCTGCGGCCGATCATTTGCTCATCGATGCGGTGCGCTTGGATTGCGATCTGCCACAAAAAGCCATTATCCATGGAGACGCGCTTTCTGTCTCGATTGCGGCGGCTTCCATTCTCGCCAAGGTCGAGCGCGACCGCATGATGTGCGAGTGGGATGCGGTCTTCCCCGAGTATGGCCTGGCTTCGCACAAGGGCTACAGCACGCCGCAGCATCTGGCGGCATTGCTGGAGTATGGTCCAACCCCGCTGCACCGGCAGTCGTTTGCCCCAGTGTGGAGCAATCCGGTGGAGCAGGAAGTTTTCGAGTTCGAGTGAGTTTGTATCAGTCAGGGGTATTACGACCAGCCGCGTGGAGCGCAGTCCAAGGGAGATAAGACGCAACGCGCGCCTTATCTCGCCTCTCGTTTTTAAGCGAATGCCACTCTAGTGGCGCCCCCCGCCATGACCACCCCTATATCCGGGGAGCGCGTGTTCACCCTTCGCATCATGACCAGCCTCGCCCACATTGCCTCGCCCATCCCGCGCCTCGTTTCCCTGGAAGTGATTGAAGCGCTCCGCCCCGCGCTCCGGCAACGGTCCAGCGTAACCGTGATGAGGATCATAGCGGTTGTCGACATGGCCGTAAAAGCCGTGAGGGCCGTGAAACCAGGGGCCGGCTCCAAGAAACACCCCGCGAACAAACCAATCGGGTCCGTAATAGCCGTAAGGAGCACAGTCATATGGGGCATAGTCGAAGTACCCGTAAGGGCACACGGGAGCCGGTCCGATGTTTACGCCGATGGCAACCTGGGCTTGCGCCGCAGGTGCGCAGCATAAAAGACCGGTGATGAGAGCCGCGAAAGCAAGTGCACTGACTTTGAACATGATCTCTCCTTGATTCGTAAACAGTTTCAACCTGGACAACTGAGCGCCAGCATAATACCGAAGGATCAGTACCGGCAAGTCGGCCTATGCAAAGTGATCGCGAGCTGGCCCCGGTCAGGCAATTCCTGGAAGAGACCGTTGCCAGCAGGTATTCGCACCGTTCGCCTCCCAAAATCATTGCAAGGTGGAATTGAGGTCGTTGACCAGCTTCGTGTTGGTGATGAGGGCCTCGCGAAGAATTTCGGCTTGCTGTTTGGCAATGGCCCAATCTTGTTTCTCCACTGCTTCGGTTAGTCCGGGCAACTCCAGATGCGCATAGGTGTAACGCGCGCCGTAGAGAATGTGTTTGAACCATGGACGGCCCGGGATGCCGTCGGGGTCAAGCCAGTTGCGTTCCACTTGCATGGTGCCGTGGTTGATGGTCGCGGCGAGTTTGGAGTCGATCGCGCCGGAGGCGAGGGCGCGAGTTGCGGAGTCGTCCAAGCGCTTGCCCGCCGCTTCGAAATCGTCAGTGGCATCGAGGATCGGCCTGAGGTTCAGTTGACTCGAGTCATTTCTAGTTGCCATGCCTTTTGATAACTCATTCACGAACTCACGAATGTTGGCGGCGTAGCTGGCGAAATCGAAGGGAAGCAGGTCGGCGTTGGCGAGGCGCAAGGCGAGCACGCCCCACAGCTGTGTCATCAGCATGTGATAGCGGTAGCCGGGGTCGCCGAAGTGGTTCATCCAGAAAAAATCGTCGTAAGCGGAATGGTAGACGCCGTACGGACCTTCGAAACCCAGTCCGAGAACGGGCATGCCGACGAAGTTGAGAAAAACAGTGTGGTCCGAGCCGCTGCCGATGCGGGTATCGGCCAGATTCGCATCGTTGACTACTTCAGTTTGCCTGGCCTCGATGCGCTCGCGTGTGGACGATTCCTTCCATGCTTCATACAAAGTTTTGCCGGAAGGATCGTGCAGCGTGTGCGTGGTTTCGAGCAGCATGGGAGCGAGCGACGCAACGGCCTGGCCATGAAAATTCGGTCCTGACGTGGCCTCGTCGACGTTGATATAGGCGACCGCTTTTTGGCGCAACACATCGGCGAACTGCTCTCCCCACTCGGTGGAACCGGTGAGGCCGACCTCTTCTCCGTCCCAGCTGCAGACGACGATGGTGCGCCTTGGACGCGTGCCGGCCTTTACCAACTTTCCCAGCGCGCGCGTGAGTTCCATCATTGATGCGGTACCGCTCGAGGGATCGACTCCGCCGAAAACCCAGGCGTCGCGATGATTGCCGAGGACGATCCATTCATCGGGCAACTGAGCGCCGCGAATGCGGCCTTCGACGACGTAATAAGGCTGCGTGGAGTTGTCCATCTCGATCTTCACATGGACCCGAACACGCTTACCGCCGAGGTGATATTTGATCGGTAGTCCGCCTTGCCAGTCGTCGGGCGCAACGGGGCCGTCCATATTCGCGAGCAAGGGCTTGGCATCGTGCCAGGAAAGTGGCAGCGCCATGATCTTCGGGATCGACACTGCTTCGTCGACGGGGATGCGCTTAGCGCCGGGAACGGAGGCCCATCCCGGAGTCAGAGGATCGCCGGGGACCATGAAGTCGTAAGTGATGGCGCCGCGCTGGATGTGATACTCGGGGCCCCATGGACCGTTAGGAACGACCTTGCCCTTTTTGAATCCGTCCTCGGCGGGATCGCTGTAGATGAGAATGGCGGCTGCGCCTTCGCGCTCGGCGGTGAGGGCTTTGAATCCGCGATAGCTGTAGGGATTCGAGTAGCGAACGAGGACGACTTTGCCTTTGACATCGATACCTTGCTTGCGAAGTAGGTCGTAGTCTTCGGGATTGCCGCTGTGGGCGTAGACGAGCGGCGCGGTGACTTCGCCGGATGCGGACATGCCACTCCAAGCCGAGCTGATGCTCTTGTTTTTCAGGTCGGGATCGCCGGGGACGGGCATCTCGCGCAGGACGGCACGATAATGCACGGGCGCGACCATCTCGAGTGAAGTGAATTTTGGATTGGACCCGTAAACATCGTAACGACGGATGACGACGTCTTCGAGGCCTTCTTGCCGCCACTCGTCTGCGATGTAACGAGCGAGTTCATTGTTGCGCGCGGAGCCGGCAACGTGGGGTTCGGCAGTAAAGATGTGATGCTGGCGGCGTTCTTCGTCCGGTGAGGGGATGGCTTTGAACTTGGTTTCGATGTCGGCCTCGTGAGCCGCAGAGGACGGAGTGAAGCCGAGAATCGAGGTCTGAGCCTGGGCTAAGAGCGAAGAGCAAGGCGCGAGCAGCGGAAAGAGTATGGCGCTCGCGGAACAAAGCATAAGCCGGCGGAAGCTCATGATCGGCATCTCCTCGTGACACGACGCTTGCTCAGGACGACAAATCCGATTGATGCTACTTTGCTTTGTAGATCTCCGTCAGCAAATCCGGTTTCGACTCGTCGCGCACCAGGTGCGCGTAACGCTCGCCTCCGTGGTAATCGAGTTTGTAAGTTTTGTAGTAGTCGGTGTTCTCGACGAGAAGTTCTAAAGGTGCGGTACTATCCTTGCCGGCCTTGAGAGCCTCGCGCAGAACCTCGGGGGAATATTGGCGGCCGTTGACCGCGATCAGCTTCATGCCGGGACCGATACCAGCCAGGGCTGCGGGCATGCCCTCCGTCGTATCCGTAATGGTGCCGTCCTCGCGGAGTTCGAGGCCGATGGAAAATGCTCCGCCAACGACGTGGAAGTTGCTTTCGACGCCGCGCAACATTTCAGATTGCGATTCGTCATAGACCAGCTTCCATCCGCTGCCTTCAATTCCGCCGAGCGGTGCGCCGGGACCGTGGTTGGTGAGACGCTCCGTCCAGAAGCCACGCCAGTCGTAGGGTACAACCTGATTCAAGGTTTCGACGACATCATCGAAAGTGTAAGTCTTCACTATGGGGCCGGTGCTGGGAGCGCCGTGAAACAGCTTGCAGAAATCGTCCAACGTTTTTTTGCCTTTGCTCTGCTGGCGGATGATCACGTCGGCCCAGAGCCAGTTCAAGGTGTCTTCGTCGTAGAAATCGACACTGCGTCGCCAGGAGTGCCATGCCTGCGGAGCGAAATAAAGTTGAGGAGCGGCATCGGCGGTATCCTGCAAGTTGCGCCAGGTACGGCCCGGTGTGTGGTCGAGCTGGGCAGCGGTCATTGCCAAATCATCACGGGATTGCTCGGCCGTGAGCAATCCGCTGCGAGCGGTTAAAACGGTCCCCAGGTAATTTGTTAAACCCTCGTACACCCAAAGCAAATCGTCTTGCATGGGCTGTTCATAGTCAGGCGTGGTCAGATCTGCGGGACGGCGGTATTTCCCGTTCCACGAGTGAACGTATTCGTGGGGAAGGAGGCTGGCTTCGGCCTTGCGCGCAGTTTCATCGATGAGGCCGCGCTCGTCGACGCGGCTGTCGTCAGACTCATGGTGTTCCAGGCCGAAGTGCGCCACGTGATCGCTCAAGCTGAGGAGGAAATGATAATCGCGATAGTGATGGGCGCCGAAAAGCTTGTTGGCTTGTTCGACCAGATTCTTGTAGTGGTCCCAAACTTCTTGCTGAGGCTCGAGCGCGGCGGCGCTGTCGGCGGCAATGTCCATCTCGGTGAGAGGGTCGTCGGCTAGCTTGACGACTTTCAGAAATTCGCCGGTGATGACTGGAGAGTCGACCAGAGTGCCCAGAGAAGCGGGCTTAAACGCGATCTCGGTATTGTCGCCGCTCGTGGAGGCGATGGGCAGAGGCGTTCCGAACTTCCAGTTGGCGGGAAGCTTGAGAGTAGCGATGTAGGTGAGGTCGTCGATCTTCCAGCCTTTGGGATAGAGCAGAACCTGGTTCCAGCTGATGACGGCCATTTTGTCGGTAGCGGAAGAGCCGGCGGAGAAGCCGCCTTCAAACATTGCGGGAGAAAGGAAATCGAGTTCAACTTGCACTTCGGTCTCGCCAGCGGGGACGTCGACGTGGATAGTGAAGCCGTCGAGGAGATCACGTCGCCATTTCAGGGTTTTTCCGCTGGCCGTGAATTTGAGTCCGGCCAGATCGACTACCGGCCCGTCCGGAGCGTGCTCGCCGGGAATCCACTTGGGATAATAGAGCGTGAGGTCTCCGGCGCTGGCCGGAATTTTCAGCTTGGCGTGGAAGATCTTACGCGGAGCCGACGTTGCGTCGACGAAGATGGTTACGGTTGGCGGTGTGGCTGACCAGCTGGAGAGCGATAAGAACATGAAAAAGACGAGACAGACTACTCCCAAGATTCTTGAGAGTTTCATTTTTCCGGGCCCCCTGGGTAGACGAATCAAATTCTAACTGGCTGTACAGAATTTTAGATTCTAGCAGCCAGTGGGACGAACGGTACAGGGATGCACCAGCGCTGCTATCATTTCGACGATGTCACGGCGGGGAAAGTTCATAACCTTCGAAGGGCTCGACGGAGTTGGCAAGAGCACGCAGATGCGTAAGCTGGCGACAGCTCTGCGCGCGGCCGGATATAAGGTGATAGAAACGCGCGAGCCGGGTGGAACGCCGACCGGGGAGAAGATACGCCGTGTTTTGCTGGACTCGGCGACAGAAGGCCTCTTGCCGCTGGCAGAAATGGCGTTGATGTTCGCTTCGCGTGCACAGCATATTGCCGAGGTGATCCAGCCGGCGCTTGATCACGGGCAGATTGTGCTGTGCGATCGCTTTACCGATTCCACGGAAGCCTACCAGGGCAGCGGGCGCAAGCTAGGGAGCGAGCCCGTGCTGGAACTGCATCGCGTGCTCTGTGGAGATATGCAACCCGATTTGACCATTCTGCTCGACTCTGACCCAGCCATGAGCATTGGGCGTGCGCGGAGGCGAAACCGGAAGTCCGCCGACCGGGCCCACAAAAATGCTAGCAAGCACACCGACGAGAATCGCTTTGAGCAGCAAAGCCGCAGTTTTTTCACCCGCGTGCGCGACGGTTACTTAGCTATTGCCGCACGCGAGCCGCAACGGGTCGTCGCCGTGGACGCTCGCGGCACGCCTGAGCAGACACATCGGCGGATTATGGAGGCTGTCGGGCGAAAGCTGAGGTTGGGGGCCCGTAGCGCGTGAATTCACCGCTGAGACACAGAGCGAACATTTTCAAGAGCTCCCTTGAACGGCGTTCTCCGTGCCTTCGTGGTAAATTTTGGTTTACCGAATGTCATTCTCTGATTTTCACGGCAACGCCGAAACTATCCATCGTCTGCGCGACATGCTGGCGCGGAAGCACTTTCCGCACGCTGTAATTCTTTCCGGCGCGCGTGGGTCGGGTAAGTACACGCTGGCACTCATGCTAGCGCAGGCTTTGAATTGCCTGACGCCGACTGAAACGGATGGTCTTCCCGATTTCTGCGGGCGGTGCTCGAATTGCCTTCGCATCGCGCAGGCTGCCGATCTCGAAGCGCGATTTGCGGAAGCCGTGGAAACCCGGGAAGGTCTGCGAGAGACGGACAAGAAGGAGACGCGCCTGTTCGTGCAGACTCACCCGGATGTGCTGGTCATTCCGCCAGACCCTCCGCAGATGATGATCAAAGTGGATCAGGTGCGGCGCGTTATCGAGACTATTTATTACCGTCCATCGGAGGCGCGGGAGCGAGTTTATATTTTCACCGACTCTGCCTTCATGAAAGAAGCGGCCAATTCGTTGCTCAAAGTTCTGGAAGAGCCTCCGGAGTTCGCCACGATCTTTCTGCTCTCGGAAAATCCGGGTGAGCTGCTTCCGACCATTCGGTCGCGATCGATGGTCTTCCCCCTCGCTGCCGTGCCAGTCGAGGATGTGGAGGCATACCTGGCCAAACATCGTCCGGAGTGGAAGTCGCAACAGCGGGCTCTGGTCGCCAGACTTTCTGAGGGAGCGCTGGGCCGGGCGCGCAGTTTCGATTTGGATGGTTACATCGCCGCCCGGGCAGATGCGCTGAACATCCTCAACTCGGCGCTGTTGGGCGGCGAACACAGTGCATTGTTCAAGGTCACAGAGTCTTATCGTCCCGGCGCCGAGGGCAGGGAGAAGACGGAACAACTTCTACGCACCCTGTATTCGTTGCTGCGCGATCTGATGTTTCTGGGCTCGGGTGCGCCCGAGCTAGTTCACAACACCGACATTCAGAGCCAGCTTACAAGGCTGGCGGAGTCCGCGGATTTCGACTGGATCACCATGGCATCGGACCGACTAGCGGAGGTGGAACGGGGGATGCGCCGCAATCTGTTGCGGTCGTTGTCGCTGGACGGGATGGCGCTGGCGCTGGAGAGATCCGCATGAGGAATTTGTAATGTATTTATTTTCAGGTGGTTACGGCGATTACTTCGGTGGTTCTACTCCCTTCGGATTGATTGTGCGCTGATTCTTGCGCGCCTATAATTGACTTACTCTGGTTGAAGATTTCTCCGTCAGGTTCCGGGTAGTAAGCCGCGAGGGTGAAGTCTGTCTTCGCTAACGAGGTGATAAAAACCCGGTAATGCGAAAGCGCCTGCAATTCGTCCTGATGGCCAGCACCATAGCCGCGACCTCTCTTTCTCTCACGTCACAAGTACGTGCCGCTGACGGCGACGGCTCCTCGGAAAAGATTACGGCAACCGACGAGCATGGCCGCACGATTTACGTAAACGATTCTGTAACAGCGGCTCCGGTCCACCATGCCGAAGCTTCCGAAGCGCCGCGGCGCAGGCTGATGTACTGGAGTTCAAAAGAAAGTCGCTGGAAGCCGGTGCCTCCGGCGAATGCCGCGTCCATGCGGGCGGCGCGGTCGGCGGCGGCTGAAGTGAACGAATACATGGGCCGAGAATCAAACCAATCGGCGAACGCAAAGATTGTGGCCGCCAACTTCCGCGGTACCGTAGCTGGGGCAGGGGACATCGACACTGCGATCGAGGAAGCTGCGGCGCGGCATAATGTGGATCCCAATTTGGTGCGCGCGGTGGTGAAGGTGGAATCAAACTTCAATCCCAATGCCGTATCGCGCAAGGGCGCGATGGGACTGATGCAATTGATGCCCTCAACGGCGCGTCAACTGAAGGTGAAGAATCCGTTTGACCCAGAGCAGAATGTGGATGCCGGAGTGAGGCATTTAAAACAACTTCTGGAAAGTTATGGCGGTGATATCAAGTTGACCCTGGCCGCCTACAACGCAGGAGCGGGCGCCGTGGCTCGCAGCTCCGGAGTGCCGCGCTATGCGGAAACCCAGAACTACGTGCGGCGGATTACTAATCTTTATTACGGCGGACCGGTTGAAGCCGGAGGCGTGGCTCACGATCCCGTTCGAATTCAACGGGATGCGAGAGGCGTGCTCTATATCAGCAACACTGAGTAATATTGCGGCATCTGTTTACTTGTCTCTATCTCTCGGGCACCCAGGTTGATTTAACAAACGGTTCAACCAGCAGGAAGTGAAGGCACGGGCTGTTATCTTGAAGAGCTCATTGCGGGACCGTGGTCTGTGGGGAGGGTTGCTGGTGCTGGCCTTATTGGCTACGCTGCCGGCACACGCGCGGGCGCATCACTCGGACGCCTGGGCGCGGGAACACTTTGTTACCGCCGAGCGTATGCGCGAGGCTTTGAACGGGCGGCCTGCCGCGGAGCGAACCCGCCATGACTACCAGCGCGTGGTGAATGCCTACCGCTCGGTTTATCTGGGAGCACCCACTTCTACGAAAGCCGACCCTAGCGTAGTCGCGGTAGCGGAAACGCTTGTCGAGATGGGCCGGCGCTTCGACGACAACAAAATCCTGAACGGTGCCATCGAGCAATACAAGTTTCTGCGGCGGGAATATCCCGGAAGCAAGTATCGTTTCGACGGCCTGTTCACGATTGGCGAGATCTATAAGGATGACCTGAACGACCCGGATGCTGCGCGGGCGACCTTCCAGGATTTTCTGCGTCACTATCCTCACAATCGCTTGGCCGATGGAGCCCGTCAGGCGATCGTTGAACTGAACCAGGAAGCCGAGGTCGCGAAAGCAGCGGATGAACCAAAGCCAGCTGAAAGAGCGCGTTCGCCGAAGGACGCCAAAAATAATCAGGATGGGGCGGTCGCGGAGAACGATCGCGCGGAGAGCGATCACGGGGTTCGCACTACGTCTGCGAAGAGCGAGTCGACGGCACCGCGCTCCGGGCACCTGCCGCGAGTCACCGGCATCCGGCACTGGTCTACGCCTGACTACACTCGGGTTGCGATTGACGTAGAAAGCGATGTGAAGTTCTCTTCGCAGCGGATTGGCAGTCCGGCGCGCATCTTCTTCGATCTGCGCGATACCAAGCTGGCCTCCACGCTGGTCGGCAAGACTTTCGATGTGGATGATGGGTTCCTGAAGAAAATCCGCGTGGCGCAATTTGCTCCCGGCCGCACGCGAGTGGTGCTAGAAGTCGACAATCTCTCCGACTACGATGCCTTCCTGTTGCCCGATCCCTACCGTCTGATCATCGACATTCACGGCAAGAAGGGGTGGACGAAAGAACGCAAAGAGGAGGTCGCATCGTCTTTGGCGCAGGCGGATGCATCGTTTCCGGCGGAAGCGAACCCCGAACTTGATCCAGTTTCGCCGGAAGGAAAGGTTCCTGTTTCACACGCGGCTTCGGCTGAAGCAGAGAAGGCCGCGTCGATGAACGCTGACGAGAATGCTGCGGCGAGTTCCGGAACGGACGTTACCGTGGGAGCTAAGAAGCTGCAAACCGCGGTGGTGAAAAAAATTGTCGATGCCGATGCTGATCACGATGAGAATGTGAACGTCGCGGAACCCGCTACGCCGAAGCGAAATATACGTGTGGCGACGAAAAAGGAAGTGACGTCGCGAACTACCGTCGCCAAGAAGCTGGCGAACAGCGATTTGGCGAACACCGATCTTGATAGCGACGCGGAAACTTCCGATTCCAGCAGCCCTGACGCAGGCCGAAGTGAGGTGCCGGAATCACGACACAAATCTAGTTCGCGTGCAATTGCTTCAGGGAAATCGGGTAGTGCTTCCGGTCTTGACGTTCGCGAGGCGAGGCCGACCGCGAGCGGCGACCGTTCTCTGATCCGAGCTTTAGGACTGAAAATCGGCAAGATCGTGATTGACCCCGGCCATGGAGGCCACGATACCGGCACCATCGGTCCCAACGGCCTTGAAGAGAAGGATCTGGTGCTCGAAGTCGGTAGACGTTTGGGCAAACTGCTGGAAACGCGGCTGGGTGCCGAAGTGGTTTACACGCGCAAGGATGACACGTTTATCCCGCTCGAAACGCGCACGGCCATCGCCAACCAGGCGCGAGCCGATTTGTTCGTATCCATCCACGCCAACTCGAGCCACGATCCTGACGCGCGGGGCGTTGAGACCTACTACTTGAATTTCACCTCTTCGCCCGAAGCGCTGGAAGTGGCGGCACGGGAGAACGCAGTATCGGAGAAATCCATATACGAGCTGCAAGACTTGGTGAAGAAGATCGCGCTCAAGGAGAAGATTGAGGAGTCGCGGGAATTCGCCGGAGACGTACAGCAATCGCTGCACAGCGGTCTCGCCGTGAAGAGCCCCGCCATTCGCGACCGGGGCGTGAAGAAAGCTCCATTTATTGTGCTGATCGGCGCGAATATGCCGTCGATTCTCGCCGAGATTTCCTTTGTCAGTAATCCTGCCGACGAGCATCGGCTGGCCACCAGTGAATACCGGGAGCGTATCGCCGAATCGCTCTACCGCGGCATCGCCAAGTATGTGAACGGGTTAAGCGGAGTGAAGGTCGCCAGCAAGATGGACAAAGGCGCGGGTCAGTAGTTCCTCCAACATTCCAAACGGTTGGCGGCAGCCATCCATTGCGGTTGCCTGATCGAAGCTCTCTCCTGAAACCTTTTCTCATCCTCTGTGGTCTAATTACAAAAGGGGCTCTACTCCGAGCGGTGTATTCATGCGTTTTTCCAAGTTCGTAGTGATATCGGCGGTTGTAGTTTCTGTCGCTAGCGCGACGTTTGCAGCTACGTCTGGCACGAATGCGACCACGCCGCCGATTCTGCCAAAGCAATTTGCGGGATGGCTGATCCAGGGCGCGGCGCAATCCAGCAAAGACGCGGCTGCGGCCGACCCGACCAACGCCGCCCTACTCAAAGAATACGGATTCAGCGACTTCGAGGCCGCGACTTACAGGAGTGACGACGGCCGCACATTGAAGATCCGTGCTGCAAGGTTCGCCGATGCCACAGGAGCGTTCGGTGCTTACAGTTTGTATTTGCAGCCAGAAATGGCGCGGGAAGAAGTTGGGGACCAGGCTGCGTCGCTCAATCGACGCGTGCTGTTTTATCGGGGCCACATCTTGGTGGACGCTGTGTTCAGCGAAGTATCGGTGATGTCGGCAGCTGGCCTGCGGGAACTGGCCGGAGTGCTGCCGCGCCCTGGCGGAAATGCAGGCAACTTGCCTCCGATTCTCGCCTTCATGCCGCATCACGGCTATCAGACGAACACAGAGAAGTATGCAGAGGGACCGCTCGCGTTTGGGAGCGATCGCATCTCCGCTTCCGGCGCAGCTAGTAGATTTCGGCGCCAGCCCGGAAGTGGTGCTGGGGCAATACTCCACTTCAAGCGGACCAGCGACGCTGATGCTGATCGAGTATCCGACGCCGGCTTTGGCCGCTGAGCATTTGCGCCGTATTGACGCTGCAAATCACGCAGCGGAACCCCAGGCCGGAGTGGAGGCCGTCGAAAATATCGGTCCGTTTTTTGATAAGCGCACGGGACCGATCATTGCGATCGCAGTCGGCCCACTTTCGCAAAGCGACGCACAAACGCTTTTGGGTGCGGTGAACTACGAGGCGAGCGTCACGTGGAATGAAAACACGTATTTCGACAAGAAGAACAACATTGCGAACTTGCTGGTCAACATTATTCTTCTGTGCATCATTGTGGGTGCGATCTCTTTGGCGGCGGGAGTCGCGTTCGGCGGCGCCCGTGTTCTCTTGCGCCGCTATTTTCCCGGTCCAGTTTTCGGTAGTGCTGACCAAACCGAGTTCATTTCTCTCGATCTATCCGAGCCCGCCAGCCAAGGATCTTCGCCTGGGCATTCGTCCCCTGGAGAAAGCTCAAATGGGTCTTAAGTAGCTCAGTAATATCGGCTTAGAGCGTTCTCTCCTGAATTTTGTCTCAAATCGGAACAGCAGCCCGAACTATTGCTTTGTTATGCAAGTAATTGAAAAGAAAGACATTTATTTCCCAAAAATTGCTTGACACCTCCCTTTTTCGGCTCATAAGATTTCCTACGGAAAGTTTTGACGGAATCTAAGCCTCCGTTGGAACTATTCTCCCTTGAAAAGAAAAGGTCGCCCTGTTGCCGGGTGGCCTTTTCGTTTTGCAGTTGAACCTGATCGCTTGGTTGGCGGATTCGTAATCCAAAGGTTTAGATTCCCACGCTCTTCATTTCACTCCGATGGAACTCCTGCTCCGTATTTCCGTATCGTCTGTTGGGTGGTTCATATTTGTCGGCGATAAATGGGCGCAGGAAAAAATCATGTTCTGCGATGGATCCGGCGCTGCGGTACAGCCGGGGCACGTTTTGCAGTAAGTGCGGCAAACAAGTCGTGGGTCCGATTGCGGCCATGCAACTTCTTCACGGGCGCTGGCCTTCCGGGCTGCATAATTCTTGCAGCGTTCCCGCGGCGATTTCGCCTGCGATGGAGAATCACTCGGCTAGGCGTTGGCTTTCGGCGGTGATTTGGTAAACTGAAACACAGTCCCCTCAGAGGCCGACGTAGCTCAGTTGGTAGAGCAGCCGA
>CAWALR010000026.1:0-14794 GCA_963782835.1 uncultured Acidobacteriaceae bacterium
GCCAGCGCGAGCCCAACCGCTGCTTTGGAGCGGAAGCGGTCAAGAAGTTCGATGGCCAGAACTCCGACGAATGGCATGGCCATCAGCGTCGCCCAAAATGTGAACCGCTCGAAGGTGAGAACTTCATAGGCGCGTCCCAGCAGCCATCGCGGCAAAGGTGTTGTACCACCAAGTCCGAAAATAAAGGTAAGCCAGAAGCCGAACAACAACGGGCGCCAACGGCGAGACGAAGCTCCGCGAATGACGATGAACGGCAGCGCCAGAATCAAAGCTCCGTACGGAATCACGAAGTAGTTAATCGCAGTAATGGAATTCAACAAGAAATTGGCGCGGCTGTCGTGCGGGATGGGAATCTGATGAATCGGATGTTGAATGATGGCCAGCCAATAGGGCAGCAGGACGATACCGACACCGGCTGCCACTAAAACCCCGAACAGTGCAGCCCGCATTATTACGCCACCGACGGATCCGGCTACTCGCTCGTCACGAGCGTCCAGATAAGCGGTCCACAATACCGGGCCAGCAAAAAGAACCAGACCAAAGATCAGCGTGACGTGGTGGGCCGCCGCTGCGGTTAAGCTTACGGCCACTCCCTTCACCAGAGAGCGACCTGAGGCCTCGGTCATCCATTCATAGAAATAAGGCAGCGCGTTCAAGTAGAGCGCGGCCGAGGCTACGGTCGCCAACTGACCCGCTTGATACACCAGAAAGGCCAACGCCCCTAAGAAAATGGAGCCTAAAGCGGCATAGCTTGCGGCGCGGTCATCGACCCAGATTTTGGCGAAGCGAAACACTCCCACGGGCAGTAACAGAACAGCGATCAACTGCACCAGCATGTAGCCCATCTTCAGGCCGACCACATTCGACATGAGCGCGATCCACTGGTGGGTCAAGGGAGGATAAGTAGTTTGCGAGAAGCCGCCGAACCATTTTTCATTCCACGGATCGAACCAGTGATGAGCGTAGTGCGAAGCAAAGAACATGTGGAAATTGGCGTCGAACGAGCCTGCAGGAAGCTGCATCAGCAGCAGCGGCCCATGAACCGCCAGCGCTACCAGAACAATTGCAAGAAGTGGAATTGGACGAGAGTAACTACTTTGGACAGTGCTCACAATTGTGCGCTCCATAGGGTCCGCAGCGAAAACGTTGGATTCAAAAACCCCGCGCGGGGTTTACTCCATTTTTCACCTGTTTCGAGAACCGTTTCGACAGTCAAAGCAGCCTTACCGGGGAGAGTGGCATCTGATGGGAGCCGCAGAACATTGTTATGCGGGAGGTCATTCAAAGACTTGAATCCAGCGTGGTGATTCCGTGAAAAGCCGACTTCCGCTCACGAGCTTTTGCATCGTCGTACTTTTAGGTTCAGCGCTTGCCCAGACGTACGATATTAACGGTCAGGGCGCGCCCAATAACCAGGACTCGAAGAACTCTGGCGACGCCGCCCAGGGGAGCTCCGTGCAAAGTGGCACGGGATTTGGCTGGGGATCGAGCATTGAAGTTTCGCGCCAGGCTCGAGCGGCGCAAGATGCGCTGAAGAGAAGTGACTACACGGCGGCGGTGGGGTTTGCAGAGCGCGCCGCGAAGGCCGCACCGCAGAATGCTGAACTCTGGTTCCTACTCGGCTACGCTGATCGGCTCGCTGATCATTATCAGGCTTCGGTGGACGCCTACAATCGCGGACTGAAGATTCAACCAGGTTCGGTTCGAGGGATGGCTGGCTTAGCGCAAACGTACGCCAAGATGGGCCGAGACGCTGACGCGGAACAGTTGTTGAAGCGCGTGGTGGATGCGAATCCGAAAGATGCGAACAGCTTGCAGTTGGCGGGCGAGCTCTTGTTGAACTCGGATGCGCCGCAAGCGCTGGAATTGCTGAAGCGCGCCGATACGCTGCAAGCATCTCCTCACACGGACCTATTGATTGCGCATGCATATGAACGTCTCGGTCAACCTGATCAGGTCACACATTATTTGAATGTTGCGAAACGCCGGGCGCCCAACGATCCTGAAGTGCTGCGCGCAGTTGCCGGGGAATATCGGGATCAGGGACAGTACGATCAAGCTATCGCGACATTACAGGCGATTCCTAAAAAGACCACGGACGTCCAGGCCGAACTGGCATACACCTACCAACTGGCGGGCAAGCAGCAGGAAGCCGCGGACTTGTATACGCGCCTGGCAAAGGCAGCGAAAGGAAACATCGGCCTCGACCTCAGTGCCGCGCAGGCATTGGTTGGTTTGGGCCAGGCGGATGCGGCCGAGAGTTTTCTGGAAGACGCGAAGCGAATTGACAGCAACAACTACCGGTTGCACGCGATTCTCGGCGCTGTTGCCGAATCGGACGACCGCTTTTCAGATGCGAGCACGGAATATAATCTCGCGCTCGCGAATCTGCCAGCGCATGTTCCCGAGGGTCCGCTCTATCCAATCGAACTGCGGTTGAATCTTTACGAGCTCGATCTGCGGCAGGACGACGAAGCCGGAGCGAAGCAGCAACTGGCCGCAGCCTTTGCGGCCATTCATCAGGTCAGCGTTCCAGAGCCTTCGCGGCCTGAGATGCTGAGGCTGCGGGCCGCAATCGAAGCGGGTTCCGGCAACATGGATGCGGCCAACAAAGATCTGCAGGAAGCGCTCTCTCTCGCACCATCAAATGTAAATTCGTTGTTGAACTACGCGAGCTTGCAATGGAAGATCGGGCAGAAACAGGCCGCCGAGGATACTTTTGCAAAAGTGTTAGAGCTGGATCACAACAACCGCACGGCTCTTGCCTCGCTGGGTTATCTCGCCCGCGACAAGGGAGACGCAAAGCTCGCGGAGAGCTATTTCAAGCGCGCGGTGAATGCGCATCCGAAAGATTACGAGCCATATCTTGCGCTCGGCGACTTGCATACCGCCGGACAAAATTATCGCGCGGCCGAAACCAATTACGAGGAAGCTTACCGACGGATGCCCAGCAATGCGATGATCATTGCGGGCGGCGCAAACGCGGCACTAGAGGCGCATGATCCCGAGCTGGCAAAGCGCTGGCTGGACCGTGCAACTGAGAAGACGAACGAGAGCGCGCAGGTAAACCGCGAACGTGAGCGTTACCTCACACTCAAAGGCGATTATGCGGAGTCGGCGAAGCTGGGATACAAGGTTCTCGAAAAGCTTCCTCACGATCGTGAGGGCGTGGTGTATCTGGCTTACGATCTCTACTACCTCAGCCGTTACGATGAGGCCTTGGCGCTGATTACGAAATACGAGCCAATCCTACCTGATGATAAGGATCTGCCGCTGGTCGCCGGTAACATTCATGCTCACGACGGGCAATTGCGCGAGGCGATCGACGACTACACGCGTGCGCTGCAGCATGATCCAAAAATGGCTACGGGATACGTGAATCGCGGATTCGTATTGAATGATCTTCACGAGGCCGGAAAGGCCGTCCCGGATTTTCAGACTGCGATCCAACTACAGCGGGACTACGGCGAGGCACATCTGGGATTCGCATTCGCAGATTTGCAGCTGCACCGGCCCAAGCCCGCGCTGAACCAACTCGAGCTAGCTCAGAAAATATTGGGCAAGTCGCACGCGTGGCATTTGGCCCGCGCCGAAGCGTTTCGTCAGGAGCAGGATTTCACCCACGCGGAAACCGAGTACAAGATCGCTTTGCAAGAAACGCCGAACGATCTGACCACGCAACTGGCCTATGCCGACACGCTGTACCGCCTGCGGCGATATGAGCAAGCTCTTGGCGCGCTGCAGGCCGCGCAAAATCTATCTGCCACGGACCCGCGACTTTACGCATTGCGAGCTGAGATCCATGCCAGGGAGGGTGCGCGGGAAGATGCGATGCATGACATTCAATTGGCTGAACAATATGGCAAAGACAATGTAGACATCTTGATGGCGACCGGCGGAGCTCTGTTGAGGTTGGGAGACCGGGATGCGGCCATGCAGCGCTTCTCCCGCGCCTTGGACATCCCGAACGGAGATCGTTTGGGAGTGCGATTGTCGGTGGCGCAAGTGTTTTTGCAGCAGGGGCATTACGACGATGTGCACCGTCAGCTCGCTCTGGGTTTCGCCGAAGCCCGCATCGATGGCTCTGCGGTTTCGGCAGAAGACATTTTGGAGGCGGCGAATATTTTTCTGGCGATGCACGATTTCGATCTTGCGGAAACTTATTTCGACAAGGCCAAACTTGCCGGAGCCAATCCCCGCACCGTGGAAATCGGACTCGCCAACACCTATCTCGCGGAGGGCGAGAATCACAAAGCGGAAGACGCACTTGCCAGCCTCGGGCCAGCCAGCGACTTCAGCGATGACTACGATTACATGATGGCCTCCGCGAATCTGTACCGGCAGCGGCAGGACACGGTTCATGCCCTATCTTCTTTCGCACAAGCCAACACCGTTGCCGGGCAGGATAATCAGGCGACGGCGCAAGTCGCGCAGGATGAGCTTGCCATGGAGGAAGGGCGGCAGATTAATCAGACCGTGAGTTTTCTGCCGGAGGCCTCATTCGCGCCCGCGCTGGAAGACATCAACGTTTACACGCTGGACGCGAGAATCCTGCACGTCACCAATCCAGCGTTGCTGCCGCCGCCGCGGCATTCCTATCAGAACCTGGCCGATTCTCACTATCGACTCCATCTCGGCGGCTTGCCTGTGATCTCCGGCTTCGTTGGCGAGAGCCTCACCGCCGGACGCTTTCTGTTTCCCAGCGAGAATGTGGTCGAAGATCGCAACACTTACGACACTTATTTTAACGGAGGGATTACTCCTGTTCTCCACCTCGGCTCGAACTCGATCACGTTCAACGGCGGGTTGCAGTTTACGATCCGGCGCGACACGATCTCGCCGCAATACATGAGCCAAAATCTTTTCCGCCAGTTCCTCTATATTTCCACGAGTTCGTTTTATAACTGGCTTTCATTTACCGGCAGCGCGATTCGGGAGGCTGGTCCGTTTACGGATACGAACTTAAATTCTCGAGATGCTTCCGCCGGCATCGAACTTACTGTGGGGCGCCCCTGGGGACACACTTCGCTGATCACGGGATACACGGCGCGCGACCTTTTGTTTAACCCGCTGGTGCAGGAATACTTCAACACCTCGAGCTATGTCGGATTTCAAAGAAAGTTCGGAAGCCGGATCACAGCGGCGATCTTGGCAGAGGATTTGCGTTCGTGGCAAGTACAGGGCACGCAGTACGCGACGGCGCAAGCTTTCTTGCCTGGAGGACGCTTTGAGGTGCGCGTCAATCCGCGATGGAACGTGCAGGGATCCTTTTTGCTCTCGCGGGGAGAAGGCTATCACGAATACGACAACGCGCAGAGCGAGTTCACGGTTTCCTATACTCGTCCAGCCCGCAGCTCTTTTAAAGATGCCAGCGGCGGAACACCCACGGCGTATCCATTTCGAATTTCTCTGGGCTTGCAGCAACAGACTTTCTACAGCTTCGCGGGAGGATCCAAGAGCACGATCCTGCCGATCGTGCACTTCACTTTGTTCTAGATTTCGACAGTCTCCCGAATGGCCTCAATGACAAAAAGCGATGCGGTCGTCTCATCCGTCGATGAGAATGCCGCCAGGTCTCCAGCAGCAGCCAAGGGGTTGAAGTCCCAACTTTTCGGGGGTGTGCTGACGCTGCTGGCCGGCTCCGGACTGGTGGGAGTTACGAACCTGGTTTACAACGTGGTCACCGCCCGGTTGCTGGGTCCTACCGGCTTCGCGAATGCCACCGCGGTCTACACCATCCTGATGCTGCTCTCGTGCATCACGCTGGCGTTCCAGGTGGTGTGCGCGAAATATGTGGCCAAGAGCACTTCGGTGCCCGACCGGTTTCAGGTCTTCGCCAACCTGCACCAGCGCTCCTGGATCGCCGGAATCGGAATCGGGCTGCTCCTGTGTCTGTTAGAGCGCCCGCTGACGGCATATCTGAATCTGCCCGATCCTGTTCTTATCTGGTTGCTCGCGCTGGGAACGGCGTTCTATATCCCGCTCGGAGTTCGTCGCGGATACATCCAGGGAATTCACGCTTTCAGACCTCTGGCCATTAACTTCATGCTCGAGGGACTGGTCCGGCTCGGCGGAGTTTTTGTATTAATCGGAATCGGCTTGGGAGTTCGGGGCGCTGTACTCGCCAGCGTGCTGGCGGTAATAGTTGCGTATTTTTTCGCGCTTCCCAGTCCTGGCCTGGGTTCCTTCCGCTTTCGGGGACTATCGATCTCATCCCGCGAAGGATTGCAGGCCATTGTTTTCTTTGCCGGGCAAACGGTCATCAATAATTTCGATATCGTTCTGGTAAAGCATTTCTTTCCTCCGGTTGAAGCTGGACTCTATGCTGCGGTGGCATTGGTAGGGCGGCTGGTGAATATGTGCGCGTGGTCGGTGGTGAATACCATGTTTCCGGTGTCCGCCGGTGCCGGGGCTGATGAGCACGAGGCCAGTCCGGTCCTTTTCACTTCCCTTTCGATGGTCTTTCTCATCTTGTCCCTTTTGATTTTCGGCCTGTGGATGGTTCCCAGCTTTCTCTGGAAAACATTATTCGGAGCGCAGTTTGCGGTGGGCAATTATGGAATGTTGGCTCCGTTGCTGATTCTGTATGCCATCACGGCGGGCGTCTATTCTCTGAGTTCGGTCATTATCACTTACGAGATGTCTCGCAAGATCGCGAACACAAGCTGGCTTCAACTGGCATTCAGTGGCGCCCTGGCCTTGGGTGTTTACCTGCTTCACCAAACCCTTCGCCAGGTGATTCTCGTTCAATTGGTGCTGATGGTGATCCTGCTCTTTGTTCTGGTGATTCCTTTGTTGCGGAATCAACTGACGCCGCAGGCGCTGGGCAGCTATAGCAGCCTACGCCTCCGCCGCTTGCTGACGGAGGAAGAGGTCATGTCGGAATTTCTCAGGAGTGAGTTTCACCATCCTGAGTTCGACGACTATCGGCACGAGTTCGAATCTCTGGTGAAAAGTCCCAACTTACATAGCTCTCGCGAGAACGCAGTGCGGCAAGCTTTGCTGTTCTTGCGTCGAGGCGCAATGTGGCGGGAGCTTCCGGCGGATACGAAGTGGTTCGAAGTCGAACTGAGTGCTAAGGATCTGGATCGGATCCGATTTTTTCCTCGGGCACAATGGCGGCGTGCCGCCGATGGAAGCTTCTACATGAAGGACGTGGTTGAGCGCTTGCGCCTGAAACTGGCCGAAACCTCCGACGATGAATTCTTCCGTAAGCTGCGGCTTTTGAGTTCGTCGGTGGAGGAGAACCTGGTCAATCCCACGGTCCTGCTGATCGGCATCAACAACCGGGGGCCGTTGACCATTCTGGATGGCAATCACCGCATGGCGGCCGCGTTGCTCAGCCAGCCTGTCCCTGCGCTGAATCGCTTTCGTTTTATCTGCGGATTCTCTCCTGAGATGGCCAAGTGCTGTTGGTATTACACCAACGTGAATACGCTGCTGCGTTATCTCAAGAATCTTGTTCGCTACTTCACCTACGATCCGGAGAGCGATATCGGCCGCTTCCAGGAACGAGGTTTCTAGAAATATTTACTGCGGCGCCGGAGTACCGGCTGGAGGCACGGCCGGCTCCTGCACGATCGAGTTGTCGCGACGCAACAGGAGAATCGGCTCCTGGTGCTGGCGGCGGGCATCGCGTTCCTGCCGCTCTTTGGCTTCTACTTTTGCATCGCTATCCGATGCGACCCGAGACAACGGCAAACCCTCCGCTGAGCTGCGCGTAGCCAACCCTACGGGAATGTTGGCGCCGCCGAGAGCCTGTGCCTTGTCATAGAAAAATTGGGCAGTCTCACGGTCGCCTTCGATTTCAGACAGGTAACCGATATTATTGGCGGCGAATGCGTTGTTTGGATCGAGGGCGTAGGCACTGCGGAAATCCTGTTCCGCCACGCTCAACTCATTGCGATTGATCGCTGAGACTCCGCGAGTGTTCAACTCCGCCAGCCTGGTTTCAAGCGTCATCTGAGTTTCCAGGCGATTGCGCAAGTTGCGAGCGTTCTGTGCGGCCAACCCACTGACTCGCTTCCCTCTCCACGTGCGATTGAGAGTTACCACAGCAGCCGCATCGGAATTTACGGCAGCAGCAGAGTCGTAGTACTTCAGCGCTGCTTGCGATTCCCCTTCCATCTCTTTTGCCACGCCCATGTTGTTGAGAGTGAATATATTGTTCGGATCGGTCTTTAAGGCCTGCTGCAGAAGCAGATCCGCTTCCGGACCGCGGCCTTGCCCCAGCAGGCGCACGGCCTCCACATTGTCATGATTCATTTGGAGCGGGAGATCCGGGATTGCGAGCGCCTCTTTCAGGGTGCGGCCTTCCACGCGTGGAGAGCTCGCTTTATCGATTGCCGCGTCGCTTGCTTCTTTTCCCGCGAGAGCATAGAAGCTCTGGGCGCGGTCGATTTGTCCCTTCAACTCGGAAATGTAGCCCAGATTGTTCAGCGTGAAAGGATCGTCGGAATCGAGCAGATAGGCTTTGTAGAAAAACGTTTCAGCTTTTTCGTAGTTGTGCTTGCGGATCGCATCGACTCCGTCCTGGTTGAGGCGCTGCACCGGGGTCATGTGGGCGCGCCTGGGCAGAGTAATCTTAATGTCGCCCGCCTGGGCGTACGATCCCCAGCTCAAGGTAGTTCCAACCAATCCGGCGACAAGCCACTGTTTCCAGGACATTCCGGAGACCTCTCTTTCAGAATCGAAGACGGAAAGCCTAATTGAGATGCCAATTACGGGGGATGGTTTGTCGTTGAGGCGCAGATTTTTGCTGGCGAAATGACTACCTTGCGGCCATTCTTAGCATCAAATTGCGGCGTCGAAATATTAGGTGCATGGGGAGATCATGGGCTTCGGGATAACATGGCGATTTTTTTCGAGCGCGCTGGCGAGTAGCGTCGTGGCTGCCTCTATTCTCGGAGCTGCGTACGGACAGGATGTAGCTTCCAGTTCCGTAGTTTCGCCCGCTACAACGGCCGTGACTCCGTCTTCGATCACGCCTGTTACTACGACAGACAAGGCAGAGATTGAACTCGATCCAGCCAGCCTGCTTCCCGACCTGCCCGCGCTGCCTCCGGCGAAGGCGAGCCTGATTGGCGGCACGATTCAAAAAGTAGACCGGATACGCGACCAGCTTACAGTTCAGGTTTTCGGGGGCGGAAAAATGAAAATCGCGTTCGACCCCCGCACTCACATTTATCAGGGAAGCACGCAGGCCTCGGCTCCCGATCTGCGCCCCGGCGATCGCGTCTACGTCGACACGATTCTGGATGGCAGCACTATCTTCGCGCGTAACATTCGGCTGGCGAAAGCGGCCGCGGGCGGCAAAAGCGAGGGAGTTGTGGTGAGCTATCGTGCCGACAAGAACGAACTGATCGTGCGCGATCTGCTTTCTCCGGATCCAGTGAAATTGCGTTTCACCTCGAATACGCAGATCGTGCAAGACGGGCGTGCAGCCTTTGCCAGCCAGCTAGTTCCCGGAACGCTGGTCGATGTGAGTTTCGCCGCGCAAAAAAATGATCGCGACGCTCAGCAAGTTTCCATCCTGGCAGTTCCCGGCTCCGACTTCACCTTCGCCGGGCAGATCACAGGGCTGGATCTGCGGATCGGTCTTCTGGTTCTCACATCGGTAACCGACCACAAGACTTATGAAATTTACTTGGATCCATCGGTCATTACATTTGATGAGCGGCTACGCCCCGGAGCGGAGGTAACGACGGTGGCGGAGTTTGATGGATCCCGTTACGTAGCCCGCACCCTCACGGTCAATTCCAACTAGTTCGATCACATGCTTTGCGGAGTGCAAGGCCCCGGGGGCGAGGCCGGAGTTGGGGGTGTGGGCGGCGTCGACCAGGGCACGTTCGCGAAGTCGAAGAAATCCAGCAAATCCGGTTGAGCCGCATCGCGATTGGTCAGGTGCGCGCCTGCATTGATAAAACGGTTCTCCACGAACTTGATGATGGCCGTGTGATCCATCGGGATATGGGAAACATAGTGTTTCCTGACAAACGGTGAGATCACGAGATTCGGCAACCGGAAGCCGAGTTGGGCAGAGAAACCTTGTTGCGCCGGGGCGTCACCCGGATTTGCGCCGGGGTCCGTGGTCAAAAGATCGCAGTGCAGCGTGGGAACTCCTCCGGGCGGAAGACAAGGCTCGTAGCCGTCCGCATTCACCGCAATCGATTTAATATCGGGGATCGTTCCGAGCGAGCTATCGGTATTGTCGTTGGAATGCCCGGGGACGGGCGGCACGTGATCGAAGGGTCCGCCAGGCTCGTCGTAGCTCAGGAAGAAAACCGAACTGGGCCACGATGAGCTCTGCATCAGCGCGTTGATAAGGCTTGCAACCTCCTGCTGGCCCTGCAGAATTGATTGACCCGAGCCGGGATGCTCGTCGCTAGCCCCGTAGGCTGCTTCGATGAACGCATAACTGGGCAGCGTGTTCTTCTTGACGTCGCTCAGATACTGATCGAGCGGCGCGATATGATTCGTGTCGATGCAGAAGGCATTCGAAGAATCGCCAACCGCTTGTTGTGAGCCGACGGTTGGAGCAGTACATGCGGCGTGTTGCGGATTCGCGTAGAGGTATTGGGTCGAGTAAGCGAAATCGGAGAACGTCGTTACGGGATAAGCATTGGACTGACCACCCGGGCCGCAGTCCCCATCTTTGTCGGTGCATCCGCCTGCGGTAATCGAGTAGTAGATTTTCCACGAGACTCCGCTCTGATCAAGCTCTTGAAAAATGGTTTCGATGTTGAGTTGGCTGGTGATGGCGTCGTCAACGAAAGGATCGTTCACCAGACCCTGCGTAGTTCCTCCCGTCATGGTCGCAATGCGGTTCGGCGTGCTTTTGCTGGATACGGGCGAGAACCAGCGATCCGACACCGCAAACTGCGAGGCCATGTAGTAGTAGTAGTTAAGCAAATCCTGATCGTAATAACCCATCGCGCGCTGGCCGACCAAGTCGGTGAACTGGCCATCGCCCGCTCCGGACTTGGCATAGCCCTCCGCCGTGTGCACGAAGCCATTCATCAGTATGGAACGGCTCGGACTAAAGTCGTAGCGATTCACGTCGCCGTAGCTTTCCAGCCAGGCGGAAGTCATATCATCGATGCAACTGCTCTTGAACTTGAAGAGATTGAACGACTGTCCCTCATCATCCGGATTGGCGAACTCAGATAACTTGTCGTCGATCCCATCGACGGTGTAGGTGTTGCCATCCTCGCTGACAGTCCAGCCATTCGACTGGCGGTACGGATTGAGCATTCCAAAGTAGGTATCGAAGCTGCGATTCTCCTGCAACATGAAGACCACGTGCTGAATGGACTGAAGGTTCGCCGAAGAAGTATTCGTTGTTGTAGCGCTTGTTGCCAGGCCCCGACAACCGCACAACGCCAGGGATAGAGCCGTTAGACAAGCAACGGAGAGCTTGCGGCCCGAATCGTCGTCCATGAAGAATCCTCTAGAAAGCGGAGATTTACGACCCGTTTAGGATGAGTTGAAGGGGAGAAATGTTGGTCTGACCTCCATTAAAAGATCTGACTTAAGCCACTGATAAAGCAGCATTTCCGGTCCAGTTGAACAACCATCAGCCGTCCCCGAGCGTGTTGAATAGCACCGAGAATCCGGTCGATTATTCTACCGATCGCTGAAGCCGCGCTTCGCAGGACCTTAGTCTTCCGAATTTCATTCGTCGTTGGGTGACATCCGTCACGATGTCTCCGGCCAGATCCCACAGACATCCACAGGCCGAGCGGTTGATGCTGGCAGCGGCTTTGAGAGTGACCGAATCAGCGAACCGCTACCTACAACTCGATCTGAGCGGCGTCACCGGGGACAGGACACTGATTGAGCACATTCAATGGGTCAACCTGGTGAAATTGGGCAACTAAGACTTCGCCCGCTAGGCCACCGACCGAGGTTATCTGTTGATCGTTGCTCGGCTCTCGTAAGCTGCACCCAGTTCCCAGAAAGACCAATAGATAAGAGCCAGTCCCGTGGAAATTTACAGGCGGGCGTGCCTTCCATGGTCTGGTTCCAGATCCGAAGCAAGATCCTCGAATCTACCCTCGCCCCTGAGGACCGATGCGTCTCGCACAGTTTGTGGTTGCAGTCACTCTCATCGCTGCGTCGACCTTAAGTTCGGCCAGCAATTCTTATGTGGTGCCAACCACCACACTCGCCGCGCAGACCGCAAATAACACCAGCGCGGCAAACAGCTTTACTTCGCAGTCCAATGGCAATCGAGGCGCAGGAAACATAAGTAAGGTTGACGTTCACACCCTGCTTTATTCAGGCGCCACGACCAAGGTTTATGCTCACATGGTTCTTTGGTTCGGCCAGTCGAACCACATGAACATCGGCTACAGCGAGACAAACGCGGCGCAAGTGCAGAGTCAGATTGACGACATGGTCAGCCGCGGCATCGACGGCGCAATCATTGACTGGTATGGGCCCGGTAATTCCATCGACCAGGCAACGCAACTGGTGATGGCGGCGGCGGAGAGCCATCCTGGATTTAGTTTCGCCATCATGATCGACCAGGGAGCGATCGAGTGGTACTCCTGCCAAGGCTGTTCGCCTCAGCAAGCCTTGGTCAACGATCTGCAATATATCGAAAAAACGTACTTTTCTTCGCCGGCTTATATGACCATCCAGGGGCAACCGGTGGTTACAAATTTCAATGTGAGTCTTTCGTATCCTTCGGTCGACTGGAACGCTGCTAACGCCTCACTCAGTTCGCGCCCTGTGTATATTTTTCAAAACAACAGCGGGTTTACCGCGCCTCTCACCGATGGCAGCTACTCGTGGGTGATGCCCACGACCACCGACTACGGAATGAACTACCTCTCAAGTTTCTACGATGCGGGGATCTCCTACCCGAACGAGCAAACCATGGGAGCGACTTACAAAGGATTCAACGACACCATGGCGTCCTGGGGATCGAATCGCATCATGGGGCAGCAATGCGGGCAGACCTGGCTGCAGACGTTTTCCGAGCTCAACAACATGTATAGCGCAGGGAAACAGCTTCCTTATCTTCAGCTGGTGACGTGGAACGATTACGAAGAAGCGACCGAGATCGAGTCGGGAATCGATAATTGCTTGAGCGTGTCGGCTTCGGTAGGTGGGAATAACTTACAGTGGGTTGTCAACGGAAAAGAAAATACGGTGGATCATTACACGGTGTACATCAGCCTCGACGGGCAGAACCTGATGCCGCTGACAGACATTGCCAACGGAATTCACTCGCTGAATCTTTGCGGATTTCCAATACCAAGTGCCAGCTATCAGATGCTTGTGCAAGCCGTGGGTAAGCCAACTTTGGCGAACCAGATGAGCGGACCTACGGCGTATAGCCCGAGTTGCGCCAGCACGAGCCCACCCGCACCAACACCGACAACGGTGTCATTCGGCGCGTCGCCCGCGACCATCAACATTCCTTCCGGCATGTCAGGAACCTTCACCGTCGCTGCGACGGCGCAATCCGGAACTTTCAATAGCCCCATCTCGCTCACTTGCAGCGGGCTTCCCTCCAGCTTGAGCTGCTCCTTCTCCCCCGCTACCATTACTCCGGGAGCCAGCACCGCTACCTCCGTTCTTACCGTTTCCACCGTTGCCGTTGAGGGGATGGATAGGCAGAAACGCGGGAAGAATTTTCCCATTTACGCCACCTGGTTGCTGCCCTTCGGGCTGATCGGGGTCGGCTTGTCTGGCAAGGGATCGCGGAAGCGCGGAGTGCAAGTGCTCGCTTTGTGCGCCGTCATCAGCCTCGGAATAGTTGGAGCTTCTTGCGGAGGGAAGAGTGGTGGCCCCGAAACCGTCGCCGTTCCCGCCAGACCCGCCGTCACTCCGACCACCTACTCCGTGACCATTAATGGGAGTTCGAACGCCACCAAGCTTTCCACTACGGTCAACGTCATCGTTCAATAGAGGCTGATTTCCTGTGGGACGCGGCGAAGTCCGGTGAAGAGCGGAGCGATGAACCCATCCCAGCGAATTTCTGGTCATCAGCCGCAGCAGAAGCGACTTTGACGGAACCCAGCTGGGGAGCTTGCGAAATCTAGTGATGTGACGCAAAGCAAGCGTCCTCTGCTCCAATTCGAAATGGCGTAGATACTTTAGAACGATGTTTGGCATCGTCATGCGAAGGGCTGCAGTAAAATTCTGCTCCGCCATCGCGTGCTGCTTGGCTGGATCGGTGAGGAAGCGGACGAGGCAGGCGGCAAGATCCTCGGCGTCGCCGGGTTTGTAAAACTCAATCGCCATCCCTTCGCCGTCGGACATCTGGCGAAAATCCTCAAGATCGGCACACACGATGGGAACGCCGTAAGCGCAAGCCAAGTGCGCAACTCCGCTGCAACCGGTCGACGAAGAGTAGGGCATCACAGCAACCGAAGAACTTTGAAAGAGATCGGGCAATCGATCCTCATGAACATAGCCGGTGAATTCAATTCTCGAATTTCCCGGATATTGTTTCTTCATCGACTCGACGTAGCCGGCAGCTTGCGGATGGTTTCCTCCGCCAATCACCAACCTGGCATTGGGCAGAACCTCAGAAACACAGCGAAAGGCTTCGATCATCAATTCCAGCCGCTTGTATGTTCCCCACTTCCCGAAGGCCAGAATGCGGTGCTCAGGATTGCCGCGCCGGGCAAGATCCGGATACTGAGGTTCTCTGGAAAGAATGCCATGGGAGCGCAGGTGAACATTGTCGCGACCATATTTTTCGTGAAGTATCTTGCGATATCCCGGCATGAGCACCGAAACGGAATTAGACAGAAGCAGCATCTTGGTGGCGACAGCT
>CAWALR010000027.1:0-226693 GCA_963782835.1 uncultured Acidobacteriaceae bacterium
CCTTCTATCGACTAAACTCATATTAGATTCAAGAGCTTACGAAGTTGTTTTTCTCGCCCATTGAACATTGCGAACAGAGACAGGCATAGTTCGGTCATAGATGGACAGCGTATTCAGTTCGGATGGGTGAGGATGCCTTGGCCTTGATTCCCACGCTAATCTGCTGTGATTATATTGCCGAAGAGCTGGATGATTCTGATGCTCGATAGCGCGGCCAAGACCGTTGACGCACCCCACGTGACGGCGAGTGCGGTGAGGACTCGCGGGCTTTTGAGTTTAGGATAAAGTAGGAGCAGAGTAACGGAAAAGAGTACCAACCAGAACTGGTGCCAAATGGCGGAAACCACGTATTTGTAAAGGAGAAGAAGCGTGCCAGATTGCTTCAGATCCTTTATGACAGGCGTCGTACCCATTGTGAGAAGAATGGAAGCGGCAGTTCCCAGAAATCCGGCAGCGATTGCAGACACATTCAGGATAATCGCAAACAACTCTTTGGCTTCTTGAGTGGTAAAGTTTAGCCAACGAAATAGATAAAACCAAGCAGGAAGACTCGCTACGGCGACGGCGTAGGGATACCAGTGTTCGATTTTTCGCCCGAGCGACACGATTGTTTACTCCGCCCCGTGCAATGTATCTATTTCGCCCTTAAATTTCTGCCAGATTCGACGCAGAGCGTCACGCTTTCGTTCGTAAGGGATACGTCTTTCCAAGGTAGTCTCAACAGTGTCTTTTCCCTGCAATCGACTCTCAAGCAGGTCCAACGAAAAGTCTTGGTGCGGGCCCAGTGAGCCGTTCACCACCAATTTTTCAACATAAGTATCCTGACCTCGACTAAGGGTCAAAAAATCCCTTACTGCCCCTAATGCGTGCTCTAGATTCAACCCTTCCTTGCGTTTTCGGCCAATCGAATACGTGAACTCTGCAACAGGAGCCTTAAGCGATTGTCGAGCCTTAAGCATTTCACTCACACTGGGTTCCATCTCTGCGACAGCGGCACCGATATTATCGGGGCCCGCAACCTGCACGACCAGTTTGCGCACGACTCTTGCATTGAAGACCTTCTCATACACATCGTGTTGCAGAACAGGGCGGAGATTAATATGTCCCTTAATCTTCCCTACTAGCCGAAAAAACTCTGCAAATGTGTATGTCGTGAGGGCATTCCGGTTTCGCTCCAAAAGGAGGATGTTCGATTTCGTATGAAAGACGAATGCGGCACTCTCTCCCACACCTTCTTCTTCGTTGAAACCGATTGCCTGGATTGGCTCGTCGAAACCAGCCTTGTCGGGTAAGCTGTTCATCCGTAGACGAACGATTTGGCCTTCGATGTGTTCGTCCCCCCACGTGCTAGAAGATTCGAGGCGAGTGAAAAAGTCATCTTTGACCTCGACGGTCGTTTCCTTCTTGATTCCCAATGCAGATATTGCTGCGACTATTTCTGCGAAGTGTTCGCCCGTAGTAATTTCGAGCTTGAAGAAATCTGCGGTGAGCGTTTTGGAGTAAACAGCCAAGTTATTCTTAAGGTAATAGTCGAAGACAAGATATCATCCATCGCTCTTGGAGAGCATATATTTACGTGGTACCTGGACGGACCGGGTATAGCGTAACCGGTTGCGAACCCCGTGTTTTTGCGAGGAGGAGGAACAAAGAGCTGGCAGGGGGGCATTAATCTTGCTCTTGGCTCGAACCTGTTCGACGCTTTGTCCATAGTCAAATATCCTTGCCACCTGCATCCGTGTAGGCTGCTTGTAGGGAATGTCCTTCGTCGATATATATTTTGTCTCTCTCTAGGCACTATCTTCGAGTCGAGACACTTCTCACCTCGTCCTACACCCTGTTTGTAACCTTTCCCTGTTTCGAAGGGTCTAAATAAGTGCGCGGGAAAATTTCAGCCTTTCCGCACCTCCATCCTCGACCTTAGGCCTGCCTAGTGAATCCTCTACACGACCTGAAGACATTCTCGACCGAGAAGCTCCAGGTAGGAGATGCTTCGCAAGAAACGTCAAGTGATTACTGAAAACGACATCCCTGTGAGGATGAATCACGAATTCTCGCTGCGACATGTAATATCCGCCCCCGATTCGACGGGCGTGAATATCTTTTGGAGATTAACAATGCAAATCATTCCTAGTGTGCCAAAGGGCTGGATGAAAGTCCCTTCGGCGGCAAAACTCGCAAGTACCCCCATGTCCCAAGCCAATGCCCTCATAGTGTCGGGAGCCGTTCCCGTAGCAATTGACCCAGCCGGGTATATGTGGGTTTCAGCAGACTCGCTACGGATCGGAGCACCAAATGTCGAACACTCAATACAAAACCACTGAACTCGAACTAGCCAGCTTTTTGAAGGCTCAGGGGCACCGACTGCTCCGGGCGCAACTCAAGGGCAGGCTGGTGGAGTTCTACTTCCCTGCCGCAGCCGAAAGTGCCGTCGAGGATTACTTCGCTGGGGCGCAACTGTCCGCGAGGGAGCTATTCGAGGCGCATCGCAGCCTCCGAGCACTCATACAACAAATCAAATCGCACAACAATCAGAACGGAGAGAAATTCAACGATGGCTGCTATCACAATTGAAGTGCCGGGGATTTACCCTTTTGGAACGTTGATGTCTTTGGAACTTGCTCCTCCATGCTTCGCCGTAGAAGGCATTATCAATGAAGGCCAGAACGCAATTTTTGCGGGCTATTTTGGAGTGGGCAAAACGATGTTCGCTGGTCAACTCTCGATTTCTTTGGCTACGGGCAAGCCTTTCGTTGGACGCGTAGTCCGGCGACAGTACAAAACTGTGTTCATTGATTTTGAGACAGGGCCGAGCGCTATTCAGCAGCGGCTTGCCAAACAGGTGGAGGCGATGCACCTGACAGAAGAGGAGCGCGCTGCTTTGGACGAGAACTGGATTTATGTAAATACGCTTGATGAAAAGTCTCAGTTCTATGGCTGGCAGATGGATGAAGATGGTCTTGTCAAACTGGGCAAGTTCTTGAACGAAGTGGAGGCAGAAGTGCTCATTGCCGACAATTTAGGCTGGTTCATTAAGGGCGAATTGAACGACCCAGAAGACGTGAAGGACTTCTATGGAATACTCCGTGATCTCAAAACGGAGTGCCCATCGCTACAGAAAGGATGCATCCTCATGCTGCACCATCTAGTTAAGCCCAGTGGAGACAAGACAAGCCGCTCTAGCCTCCTGACCGCTCCGAGGGAGTATCTGTCTCAGGCCAGAGGCAGTCAGCGACTGCTGGATTTTGCAGAGTGTCGCTTGGCCCTTGCGGAGGAGTTGTGTGGCGATCAGATTGTTCATATCGTAAACGGCGTGAATCGGACGGGCGTGGTGGATGCCTTAGTTATGCAACTCGGAGTAGAGACTCTATCGTTCGACCTTCACGAGGACACCCAACTTCGATACAACCAAGCATTCGCGGGCAAGGCGAAACAAAAGCAGGTTTTTGAATCGTTGCCGGAGATATTCACATGGAAGGAAGCGTTGGCGATTACCATCGCGGGCAAAAAAGTCAGCAAAGACACCCTCAGCGGGACACTTAGGACTGCTCGCGGTAACGGATTCGTTCTCCAAGACCCGGACAACAAGAAATACAAGAAAGTGTTTCGCCCTACGGCAGACTAAGCGTACTCGCCGTGCCGGAGTTCAGGCTGATCGTTCCCTACCCGTTGTGAATCAATCCGTCCGATCTTCCTCCGCCTAGAGCAGACCTAGCGGACTCTCCGCAATTCTCGCAGGGTTCCTGTCGGACTCACTGATCGTACTCAGGGCGTACCTCCGAGGTCTGGTTGGGGTCCGAAAGGAGGTCTGGTCTTAAAGTATTGATAAATCTGTCTAGTACGATGAGTCTGATGATATGGAAGCGATTCCGGGCCTGAGTCCCTTCGGCCCACCTACGAAATCACTTAGAGTTCTCTTTGGTGTCAGCAACTTGCAGGCTTTCGCTCGGCTGGGGCCGGTTCCCTTCATTTTATGGATTTGGCATTGCGGCGAGGATCACATAAACACAATTTTATCAGCGAGTTATGAGGATTTTCGATCAGGCGTGCAACTCGACCCTCAACCGCTAACATGAACAACCGACAGGAAATCCGAGTTGGCTTCAGGAGTTTTCAGGTCGCTGGGGGGAATTGGAGGGTTATAGGGTGCCCCTAATCGCAGGGTAGGCGTCTCTGGGCATCCTTGTAAATAGTTTAGACCCGCGAAAAGCGAACTTTTCAAAATTTATTTTCCTCGTCAAGGGTAGCGCCCGATCTGGAGGCCGGAACCGGCGCGGACGTTGAGCCTAATCCTCCTGGCGATTTATCCGCTTGCCTTTGCCTTTCGCGGTTTCCGTTTTCGGAGCAACCGCTCCATTTTTTTGAGACGGGCGGTCAATTTCTTGAACTCCACCCCTGGATTGGCTTGATGCTCGTAAATGTCGCGACTCATCCTGCTCACCAGGTCGGGGACCTTTGCCCTCTTCAAGCGTGGTTTCGCACCGTTGGCCGTGGGCATCGCTGCAATAAGAATTCCCTCAATCTGGTTCCTTAGATGGGGCGATCTGATGACGAAGGCGGAAAAGTGATTCCAAAAATT
Source organism: uncultured Acidobacteriaceae bacterium (assembly GCA_963782835.1). GTDB lineage: Bacteria > Acidobacteriota > Terriglobia > Terriglobales > Acidobacteriaceae > Sulfotelmatobacter. Next base: position 4,577 of record CAWALR010000027.1, read on the forward strand.
GTGGTATCGAGCAGCAGGTGAACACGCGTGTGCCCAGAGCCGATGACGCAGCCTAGTCGCCTGTCCCACGTAGTACGGGATGCCATCACGGTAGAGCACGTACACGCCGGGTTCGTTGACAAGCTCTAGGCCTTTCACCGAATGTACATTCTTTCCTTTGCCACTTGCGTTCGGCCCCAACTGGTAGAAAACCTCTCGCGGCCACATGCCTGCATATTCCCTGACGATCTGAGTTTTCGCTACCATTTCGCGCCCTCCTGCACGGCACGACGGAAGTGTGCTCTCACTCGATTAGCGACGCGAGGGACCGGACAGCTCGGCTTCCAGACTTGCTTTCCCTGGCGAGTATTCTTCTCCTCGCGAAAAATGGGATTCGTGTCCAGCACTCGTTGTTGCTCCGGGTGTTAAGAAGGCAGGGATGAAGTCGTGACTCGAAGGCTGGCGCGTCTTTTGCAAAGGCCCCTGCTCAGTAGTAGTCCTTTCTGTCGATGAGTTCGGGGCCGCGCCATTTCGTATTTGGGGCACTCAGGTAAATCGAACCGTAAGTTTCGAAAGACTCAATGTGCAGTGAGAGATACGTCGAGAGCGGCTGCTTTAGACCGTCGATGGCTTTAACAATGCTCGCCGAAAGTGTTGACCTTGGTAATCTCGCAAGATTGCAGCGCAACATCGAGAGCGCAAACCAATGGTTCAAATCCGAACTTGGATTCAACTCCGTCGCCGAGCGGAGGAGAATGAGTCCCGGCTCTATCCGAATCAATCCCGAGGATTCCGAACGGATACTGCAAGTACTTCGACCTTCCGTCCTTGAAATGATCCTTCTGACAACGGTATCGATTACAGAATCGATTCTCTGTGACCGACTGGCGTTGCACGATGCTAGCTCGGTCAGGCCCGCAAATCTAAGCCAAGCGCTCGATATCCTGAAGAAGAAGCTAAGAAACAATGGGCGACTCAACGACAATGGCTGGGCTATTCAGGCCATGCATGAGGCTCGAATCCTGCGGAATTGCATCGCGCATGCATCGGGCGTGTGGTCGGACGAAGCCGTAGTCCAATTTGAGGAGCAGTTCAGCAGTGCATCGGTGAAGCCAAAATCTGGTGAGCCCTTTACTGTTAGCATCGACGACATCTTTGCTTATCGGCGGGCCGCTAAGACTGTCCTCAACGAAGCCGTGCGCCTGGGGACAATCAGTCGCTCGAAGAACACGAGTGATTCTAGATCGACACCAGCAAGAAAGCGCAAGAGTAAGCGCAAGTCTTAAATGGTCCTGAATAGAAATGTTTCCATTTCCAGATTGGACTTGATGCCCAAGAGACTGAAGGTTTCACTCTCTCAATTGTTTTCGCGGCTGTAACCCTCCCGCCATGGCCCAACACAATCTCGTTTGTACAGCGTGCTAACATCTAATCCTGATGAGTTGCTCAATCCCATTTCGCCTTGAACGTGAGATGTTCGGATCATTGGTGGCTGCAATTCCTGACATCGTTGGTCCCATCAGCCCGGGCTGGTCGATGAAAGTCCTGCGTGAAGTATCGGTCGGAAATGTGATTCCCGATCTTCTGGTTGGTACGTGGTACGGCCAGCCCTCACGATTCGAATTTAGCAACGTGGCTCGCCACATCTTGGCATTCCTTCAGCGCGAACGAGACAGCGAAATCCCAAGACAGCGAATCGAAGAAGAACTTTATCTGACTCCCTTGGCCGCGGACAAGGCTCTACACCAGTTGTTACGGGCGCGAGCGGTGCGCACTCTCGACTCCGGAGAGATTCAGGTCTTGACGGAATTTCCGGCCCCAGCTGCGAGGTTGATCGCAATTGAAATGAAGATGAAACGATGGCGGGAGGCGCTTGCTCAAGGAATGTCTTACCTGTCCTTCGCCGATGAAGCTTATGTGGTTCTGGATGGTAATCAATTGACAAACTCATCTGAGCTCCTACGTGAGTTTGAGCTCGCTCCTGTTGGACTCTTGGTTCAACGTGGCAGTCAGATTGAGAAGCTAGTCAACGCGGTACCGTCGCTTCTGAGCCCCTCCGCAGATCGAGTTCTCGCGCTACAAAAGTTGACCGCTTCCACTCCCTACTGCTTCGCGTAAGTTCGCCACTTCCCGAACGCATCCAACCAAATCGCTTGGTGTATCAATTCAGTCGATCCGGAAAAACTGAAACCCTTTTGCACTAAGTCTGACGCGAGGACGCTTGCTCCTTCGAGCCAATCGTGAACAGCAATCACTCGATTTTTCGGTGTCAGTTTTTCCAGTTTCGCTCCCAGTCGGGCGGCCAGTTCTGTGTAGTGCGCCTGAGCCGCACTTGTGTTTCCGATTTTGTATTCCCACTCAGGAACGGCTGCGGGACTTTGAGCTTTGCTTAAAGCGGTCAACAACCTAGCATCAGCCGCACTTGGCGTGAACACCCGCTTTGCCATGCCTACATCCTGAACTCGCCTGAGGTCATTTTCGACGCCGACGTCTCCGGCCAGATTGAGGCTGTGATAGCGGGGCCGCGCCCGTCCAACACTTGCCCTCAAGCTGAATCGGCGCTGGCTTAGGAAGTAACCGGTTGACCAAATGGAAGCTCCAACCGCGCTGGCAACCGCTCCAAATGTCCCGAAGTAGTTTAGTAAGGCTTCTTTCCGCGCCCCTCTACATAGATCGTCAACCAGCACGAGAAGACAGATCAGCGGGTCCTTTGCAGTCCACACGTAGCTATTGGGCTCTGCCTGCTCGAACAAGATATAGGCCCCGGCCAACTCCGGACGACTCGCAATTTGGTTGGAGATGGTGTGAATGAGCGGATTGCCGAATGGATCAACGTTGTGAAGCGTAGCTTCCGCGAGAGCTACCGTAGCGTAAACCTTCCGTTGCACCCCAAGTTCCGAGCAAGCGGTCAAACCAGCTTCTATCCACGCTATCTCCTTCTCGAATGACTGATCTTCGATCGTCGTGAGCGGTCCTGCAAGAATAATCGCAGAGCATCCGATTGCAATCTGCATCTCCACGGCAGCACGCGCTGACCTTGCAATAGCTACGGGATCATCGGGAACACGACGCGACCACTTACCAAGTAACGTTGTTTTGTGCTGCTGCTTCCAGTCTTTCGGATTTTTGTACTCATCTGAAGTGTATTGCGGAACATCCAGCCCATGAAACCACGGATACGAAGCCAACCGCTCAACGAGTGCGGGCTGGAGCGCAGGGTCCACGGTTGCCATATACAGTTGCGGGTCAAGGAACCGCGTCTGGAGATGTGGGAACTTCGAGAATTTACGCTTGCGTAGATCGACAGCCGAAACGCAGGAGGATGCAATAATCGATCCCGGCACCGGATCGGGAGTTGGATCGAGCGTGAAGCTATATCTGGCATTGTAGAAAAACATTCATTTTCTCCTCTGCGTCCGAAGAGTCGTAAAGTACTGCTGCAATTCCGTAGCGGTTGGACGGAAAGCCGCTCTGACTTGCAACATTCGATCCAGAATTGTCACGATGTCCGCTGGAGCGTTCGGAACCAGCGTGAGTGTTCGCGGCGGAGATGTTGCCAGTCTATGCTGATCGAACATCGTTGGGTGGCTTCCAGACAGACACTGGAGGATCACAATCCCAAGGGAAAAGATATCTGACGCGCTGGTCAACGCTCTCTCAGCCCGAAACTGCTCCGGCGATAAGTACCCGTGAGTTCCGAAGGTTGCTCCCAACGCCGTGACGCTTGTTTCGTCGAGATGGCGCGCACCACCTAAGTCGATAAGCACGCCGCCGCCATTTGACCGCAGCATTACGTTCTTTGGATTGATGTCTCGATGAACGATTCGCTTCGACCAGATCACTTGGATGGCAGAACAAACGTCGGGAGCGAAGTCCGCAATGTCCGCGACACCAAGCGCCCCAGAAGCGATTCGATGGTCGAGAGCTTGTCCGTCAATAAACTCCCAAGCAATATATCGCGTGCGGGTACCCGAAAGCTCGCAGAGCCCGTGCTCGATCAGCCGAGCGAGAGCGTGATGCGAGATGCCCTGCATCGCTCGAATTTCTCTCTCGACTCTTACGTCCTGTCGAGGATCAAGATGAAGTTTCAGGGCCACTTCATCGGCGACGACTTTGCCGTCGTCGGTCTTGATCCGGGTCGCCTTGAAAACGGCACCTTGTCCGCCGACACGCAACTCGCTTCCAACTCTGTAACGGCCACCGAGGGCGGCCTCAATTTGAGCGGGCTCAAAAGGATTGGTAGGCATTTTGATCAACAGACAAAAAAGGGGCCACGGCCCATAGCCGTGAACCCCCTCACAGTCGGGAATAGTTTTACTCCTATGTCCGAATGAACGCCAGTGCCTTGGAAAGCACGGATGCTTGGAGCCCGATTGTCGAGCCGAATTGCATACGTAACCGCTGCTTGTCGCTGAAATTGCGAAGGAGTTAGAGCCATTTTCTCTTGGACAATCCAAGACATGAGTAGACGCTTGGTGGCAAGACGGCTATATTAAAATGCGCGAATGGTTCTTTATCGAGTTATAGGTTAGACATATATCCTTTGGCCCGCGGACAATCGATATGCAAGCAAACTGCCCCCCCCGTTGCAATGGAACTTCATTCACGTGGACATCAAGCACGTTTAACGGAGTTCAGACGCTCTTGATTTATTGCTCAAAGTGCGGTGCAGTGATCGGGGCTGTGCCGAAAAGCTGACATAACGGGAGACGCCCAGTGTACTAACCGCCGGTTCTCTCCTCGCTCGCAATGCCTCTGGTGGCGGGAACCGGCTTCTTCATCGTGTCATTTCGCGGCCAGATAGCGAGAAGCTTCTCCGATCGTCTTCACAATTTCGACGCTAACCTCGTCGCTCCGCATGATCTGGTACATTCGAGCCGCCCCATAGACGGAGTTCTCCGAGCCTATAACGAACGCGCGCTTGGAGCTGGTCGAGAATGGGTCGATTGCGCGCCATGACCTAAGGGCGGCATAGTCCATTTGGACCTCTGAGACGCCGCTGAAGTCAACCAGTTCAGAAAAGGACGGATCGAAGGCCGGGTCATCGCGGAGGCTGGCGCTTTGTTCGTTGATGTCGTTTAGCGTGACGACTCCTTGAAACACAGTCAGAACAATATGATTTTGAGTATCAATAAAGTAGTGCACTGGCATGTTATAAATCTCTTGCCTCGGCTCCGTGGTAGGTTTGTAAGGCGTTGTTCGGTTCGTCTGCCTGAGAGGCCGCCCATCAACTGTCAATGTGTAATTGGACTTCTGATCCACGCCCCCGTCCTGATCGCTTCCTGCTCCGATGGTCGGCAGTGCCTCCGTTGTAGTTCTCGCGACATGGCTTGAGCCGCGTCACGAATGGTTACCAGTCGCTTCGCGCACTCCGATCCCGCTTCTGCCAGATCCCCCAGCAGTTCGCAGCAACCTAGAATTACGGCTAGCTGGTTGTTTAGGTCGTGGGCCAACTTGCACAGAAAATCATTGTCCCCAGTTGACTGCATACGCAATACCTCATCCCTTCTACTTCCCGGCAGAACCAAATCGACCTGATACAAATGGCCTAATTAGTGACATTGATCAAGCATCCGTGCGTTCGGATTTCGTAACAAATGAGCCATCGAGCTGTCTGTCTTGGTTCCTAAGTAAGTTCTCAAGCTCTGCTATGGCTTGGACCAATGCGCGTTGACAGCTCGAATACTCGGATAGGGTGATACCCTTCCTTTCGTATTCGGACCGCAGTGACTCCAAATCACGGCGACGTTCACGCAATAGCGCGCTGGCGTAGCCGTCATCCTCCCGATAATCCGAGACCTGAGGACGCATTTTCACTCGCTTTCTATTCTTAGTCTTAACTCCTGATAAGCAGTTGACGGTCCAGGGGTTGACCGGGTCCCAAGTGATTGAAATTGAAGGAAGAGACTTATTCGGGGGAGCTGAGACTTGCCGCTATATCGGCAGACTACCGACGTTTCGGCACTTCGGCACAATGCAATATTTCTGTTGGTCGGTCTGGTCCGAGGGCTAGGATTTGGCGTGATGAGGAGAGGAGAGAAAATTATGGAGCAGCAATCAACCCCCGTGGCCCAGTACCTTCGGATGTCCAGCGATGGTCAACAACTCTCCTTGGACAGTCAAGCTGCCACAATTCAGGAGTACGCCGAGAGACACGGATTCAAAATTGTGCAGAGCTATGAAGACCCCGGCAAGAGCGGCCTGATGATAAAGAGCCGAAGGGGATTAGTCAGTCTGCTCAACGACGTTCTCACGGGGAACCAGCCGTACAAGGCAATTCTGGTTTATGACGTCAGCCGCTGGGGCCGGTTTCAGGACACTGATGAAGCGGCTCATTATGAATTGTTATGCAGAAAATCGGGAGTTCCGATCTACTACTGCGCGGAGTCTTTCGTAAACGATGGCTCTCCGCCGAATGCCATTATGAAAACACTGAAGCGAGTAATGGCAGGTGAGTACAGCCGAGAGCTGTCCCTCAGGATTTCACGTGCTAAAAGGATAATGACAGAAAGAGGATTCTGGGCGGGGTCATCAGCGGGGTATGGATTAAGGCGTATGCTCGTCGATTCAAATGGCAAACCGAAACGAATATTGGAGAAGGGAGATACTAACAGCCTTGTTGGAGGGAGGGTCATTCTCGTTCCTGGTCCGGCGAACGAAGTCGCCATAGTTCGAGAAATTTTCAGGTTAACAATTTCCGGATATAGCTCCAAGTCGATTGCGCGCACATTCAATCTCAGACACTTGACCTGCGGTGGTCACCCCTGGCATTGCTGGAGAGTTATAGCCATTCTCCAGAATCCCAAATACATAGGCTGTTTGTTTTGGGGACGTAAAAGCGGCATCCTGGGCACAAAACGTGTGAGAGTCCCACCAAGTCTGTGGGCGACGAAAGCTGGGGCGTTTGATGCAATCGTCGACGAAAACACATTTGAGGCTGCGCAGCGCGTCATCCGAGAGCGGACGTGTCACAGGACCAATGATGAATTACTTGATAAGTTGCGCTCCTTGCTATCCAGCAGGGGCCGACTTTCCAGCCTGCTCATAGATAAATCGCCTGAAGTTCCAGCCGCCGGAACATATGTTCGCCGTTTTGGGAGCATCAATAGGGCGTGTCAATTGATTGGTTATCGACAACTCGGAAATGCAGAACCGAAAATGAATCGGGAGAAAACGAGGAGTCGTAAGCAAACTGAACGGCTCCGCAGGAACGTGATACGGCAAGTTCGACAGACCTTCCACCGTGAAGTTTGGGTGGAGCGCAGACCTCCCGGTGTCGGGCGCTTTATAGTTTGTTTCGATGATGGAGTCCGAATTCCGATATTAGTCTGCCGCTGTGTCAAGACACCACGAGAAAACAATCGCTGGGTGCTGCCTTGGATCGCACCTCAACAGGGCCCGTTGACCCTGCTCTGTCGATGCACGCCCGACAATGAGGCTATTATGGACTCCCATTTAGTTCCAACCGCTACTACTCGCCGCGGCCTTCGGTTGATGCCAAACGATCCTTGGCTTAAACAAGGTAAGAGGTTGCGGAAACTTTCGAGATTACACTCCGTGGCCCTATCCTTAAGACTTTTGACTGTTGCCAAGGGTGAGCTATAGTCAGACGCAAGAGCCCATCCGTCCTGGGTGTTTGCTGAATGCCTGCGAGCCCGCTCATTCCGGTTGCCCAGTATGTTCGAATGTCCACCGAACATCAACGGTACTCACTCGATAATCAGCAATTAGCGATCCAAGCCTACGCGGACCTGCACGGTTTTTGCGTTGTGCAGACCTATACCGACGGTGCCAAGACAGGAGTTGTTCTCAAGCGCCGAAGTGGTCTCCGTCAACTGCTGCAAGACGTCGTGAGCGGCAACCCAGGATACAAAGCCATTTTGGTTTATGACGTCAGCCGCTGGGGCCGGTTTCAGGATGCGGACGAATCGGCCCATTACGAATTCCTTTGTAAATCCGCGGGAATCCCCATTCACTACTGCGGAGAAATTTTTGTTAATGACGGTACCGTGCCGAATGCGCTGTTGAAGGCACTAAAGCGAATAATGGCGGGCGAGTACAGCCGAGAGCTTGGCGTTAAGGTCCTCGCAGGACTGAAGCGATTGGCAAAGCTTGGCTTCAAACAGGGGGGAATGTCGGGATACGGATTGAGGCGGATGTTAATTTCTGCCGAGGGTATGCCAAAGCAAATTCTTGCTCAAGGAGAACGTAAGAGCATCGCCACAGACCGTGTGATCTTGGTTCCGGGGCCAGCTGAGGAAGTGAATTGCGTCAGAGAAATATATCGATTGTTTCTCGAAGAGAAGCGCACCGTGCACGGAATCGCTCAGGAACTCAATCGACGAAAAACGAAATACATCGAGGGCTCCAAGTGGGATCAAACGGCGGTGCTGGCGATCCTGTCGCACCCGAAATACATCGGCTACAACGTCTTCGGCCGGACATCTCAAAGGCTCTATACTGCTGCCATTCGCATCCCCGAGTCCGATTGGATCCGTACACCAAACGCTTTTGCTCCGTTGGTAGACGAGGACACATTTCAAAGGGCCCAACGTCTGTTGCGCGGAAGAACGATCAATAAATCCAACGAGGAAGTGTTAGAGGCATTGCGTTCATTGCTCGCCCGAAAAGGCCGACTCTCTTTGCAGCTTGTTAAAGAGGACCCGGAAACGCCGTCGCCCTCCACCTACCGAAGACGCTTTGGCAGTTTGCGGCGGGCATATGAATTAATCGGATACGGACGCGCCGAAGACTTTGGCCAGATTGACATGCGCCGCCGAACGCGAGCAATCCGGGAAGAATTGATTCACAAGATTCAAGTCATGTTCCCGACCGAGGTCTCGATTGTGGGGCGAGGTGGGAGATGGCGGTCGCGGCTTCGCCTGAAAAACGGTCGCTTCGTCAGCGTCATCGTTTGTCGGTCGATCGGCAAAAAAAGCCAGCATTTCATTTGGAGAGTTAATCCCCTCGCCTATGAGCGCCGATGGGTGACGTTGCTCGTCCTCCTGAATATGAAAAATGAGGCCATTCACGAAATGCGCGTTTTTCCAAACATGAATCGACCTTTTCACCTCTCGGCGGATCATCAGCGGATGAAGCGAGGAGAACGCCTCAATTCTCTGTCCCAGTTTCTCGAAGCTGTTAAGATCGCTTCGCTAAAACGCTGACGGGAAACTTGGCTGTCGTTTTGGATAACTGTCGATAAGCTATTACTCTCATTGAGAAGTTCAGCGCATCGCTCCGCACACTCACGTATTTCTTTCGCGTAAGTTTCTTCCTTTGCCCGCCTTCGCCTCGCGCGCGCAGGCGGCGGGGGGAGCCGAATTTTTCCCGAAAGGTACTACCCCCTTGATCGTTTGTCCCTTCCGCTTTTGGCGCCTGTAAGATCAGTCTCTCCACGATGCAGAATTCTGAGAGGTCCAAGGTCATCAAGAAGGAATTCCAAATTTCTAGAATTTTCGCCCGGGCGGGTCCCATCCTTCAATCGATGGCCACCCCGTTGACGATTGCTTAAACCCAGCCGGATAAATTCTGCCCGTGTACTGTCTGCTCGGCTTCCATCTTTGGTCCTCGCATTGCATTCCATATCCGCTGCGTCTTGGATTCGCTAGTGTTCATGCGGGTTTCCAAGGCCGCTATGACCGAACTATGACCGCAAAAACAGGAGAATCGAATGGCTAGACCGAGAGGAACAGGGAGTATCTACCTCCAGAAAGGAAGTGCCGTGTGGTGGGTGAAGTACTACCGCAACGGTAAACCGTATCGGGAGAGCACACACAAGACGAACGAAAAGGAAGCTCAGGACTTCCTCAAGCAACGGATGGGGGAGATTGTCACAGGGAGTTTCTACGGGCCGAAGGCTGACCGAGTCCGAATCGACGAACTCGCGGACGATCTTTTGAGGGACTACCGCATAAATGGCAAGAGGTCTCTTGACGATCTAGAGGCACGATGGAAGCTCCACCTAAAGCCGTTCTTCGGCGATCTCAAAGCGATTGACGTTTCCAGCGATTTAGTTGCCCGGTACGTCGATAAGCGACAGGAGCAAAAAGCAAAGAACGCAACGATCAACCGGGAACTAGCAGCACTCAAACGGATGTTTCACCTTGGACACCGAACGACGCCGCCGAAAGTGAATCGCATCCCGGCTTTCCCAAGACTCGCAGAGGACAACATTCGGAAGGGATTCTTGGAAGATGGGCAGTACGAAAAGCTCTTCGCCTCGTGTTCCGAGAACTGGTTTCGAGCAATCGTCGAGGTTGGCAGAACCTACGGATGGAGAGTCAGTGAACTGCTGAATATGCGCGTTAGTCAGATTGACCTTCTCGCTCGGACAATCCGCCTGGAACCGGGAACGACGAAGAATCGTGACGGTCGAGAGGTCACCATGACAAGACGTGTTCACGAATTGCTCAAGCTCTGCGTCTTTGGCAAGACAGGTGAGTTGTTCGTCTTCACTCGGTCGAATGGACAGCCAGTCCGGGATTTTCGTGGCACATGGGCAAAGGCCTGTGAGCAAGCTGGAGTTCCCGGATTGCTTTTCCATGACCTCCGAAGGACAGCAGCTCGGAACTTGCGAAAGGCGGGAGTCGCAGAGGGGGTGATTATGAAGATCGGTGGCTGGAGGACCAGAAGTGTTTTCGAGCGATATGCAATCGTGTCTCAGGCCGACATCGTCGAGGCTCTAGGGCGGCTAGAACTTCGCGACGGGCATAGTTTCGGGCATAGTGAACCCAGCGAGGAACAAGCACCCGAAACACCCTCCGCTTGATAATCGCATCAGTTTATTGCCTTTAAGGCTGGTGCCGGGAGGGGGAGTCGAACCCCCAAGGTACTAAGTACCGGCGGATTTTGAGTCCGCTGCGTCTGCCAGTTCCGCCATCCCGGCACTAGTTGCAAGGGATTGATTTTACGGCCTGTTCTCTCTTTCTATTCTTTCTTCTCCCAAACAACAAATGCGAAACTATGTAACAAAGTGTGAGGCTTTTCGAGGATTTGCACAGCCCAACCCCATTTTGCGGATGAAATGCTGCAACTCGTTCTCGGGCTTAGATGCCCGCGACCAGTCCTAAAAGCGGACCCGTACGGGATTCTACCACTATTGTCAGCCAATCCGTTTTGGCCGACAGTCAAAGCGCTCCGTTCGCACCCCCTCTACTGTTTCGCGGCGCATGGGCAGGCTCGCCGCGCATCAACTTCTGGCCGCCCCTACGATCGACTCTATCCACGCATGGTTAGCCCAGAAGGAGAGGCAACCAGCCGCTAAATGTTTCGCTCTTCTGGCCGACGGCTCAGACGCGCTTCCTGGAAACGGTAACGTCCAGTCGAAACAAACCTGCCGAGCCGTACCAACTTCCGGTTTGCTCGTCATTCACCCAGAATCGATTGGCCACGAGGAATTCAACGGCTAGCCAGAGCTCCGCTTGATTCCTTCTGACCGAGACCGACATGTCCTGACTGATGACTGGGCAAACCCGCTAACTGCTGACGAGCTCAAGCGGCTCGAAGCCCCGCTCCGCTTCGTTCCTTCTGACCGAGACCGAGCAGGCGCTCCGCGTTGAGGTGCGCGATCTTCTTCTTATCATTCATGTTGATCGGCATCTGATCAAAGAATCGCCGAGCGGCTTTCATGTCGCCGTATGGATAGTCCGTGGTGAAGACGACGCGGTCAATGCCGACTGTATTTGCCATGCCCAGATAGGCCTGGTACGCCAAACTCCAGCCGCTATCCATCGCGCCAGGCTCTTGGCCTACGTACTCACCAGCGAGGATGCCACCGTAGAAGTTCTCCCGAAGGTACTCTTTGATGGTCCGTTTCAGTCCACCGTTCTTGCCTATCGGAAAAGAGTAGTCCATCCGCCACGCCGACCAACTCAATATTTCGAGATTGTGACCCACAATGATCTGCAGCGCAGGAAACCGGTCGAACACCCCGCCCAGGATTAAGCGGAGACAATGTACCCCAGTGTCGATGTGCCAACCCACTCCCGCAATTGACAGAAACGCAGATATTTCAGGTGCGAAGCCGCTGTAGTAGGCATCGACCACTGGCTGGGGAGGAATCTGGGGATGCAGGTAGATGGGTACGCCGAGCGCTTCGGCGCATTCAAACACTGGCCAGAAGAATTTATCGTCAAAATAACGCCCGTTGATGTTGCTATTTATCAATGCGCCAACGAAATGCAGGTCGCGAACGGTGCGCTCGAGTTCGCGAACTGCAGCCGCGGGGTCGAGCATCGGTAGTGTGGCAAATCCGAGGAGCCGGTCCGGGTACTTAGAGACCGTAGCCGCCAGGGTGTCGTTCGCCTGTCTGGTTAGCTCCTTCGCTGGCGACGGCTCGAGGCCCTCTGCGTTCGGCGTAGGGTACGAGAGGATCGACACATCGATACCTGCGTCATCCATAGCAGCGATCCGCCCCCCGCCGAGATCGTAGATGCCTTCTGGAAACCCGGTTTTCGACTCCTTAAACTTTCCCGCTTTCTTAAGTACGTCGTATGCCAGCGCGAGCCTGTCCTTCGCCTTGTGAGCAGCTTCGTATATAACCGGAAGCCCGTAGTGTTCCTCTAACGCGATAATCTTCATCGGAAAACTCCTTAAGCAGAAATTGACGAGCTTGTCTCATTCACTTCGAGTTGCTTCGCACACACGGTACCTCGTTCCTTCATGCAGCTTGTTCTTTGGAAGGTGTACGCTTTGCGTTGGCTCGCATTGATTTGACGAGGTCGGCCGACGACGCTCCTTCGAGCGACAATCCGTAGCCAACTTCACGCACGATGCGCTCTTTCAACGGTTGTATGAAGTGGATGCGTGTGTTGCGGCGCGTCACTTCCGGAGCCTTCAGGTACAGCTCAGCCAATTCCCGCGCCCGGGTGAGCGCCTTACCGTTCGGCACAACTTCGGCTACCACTCCCCATTCGCGTGCAGTATGCGCCGGCAGCGGTTGCGGGTTCAGCAGGAACGCCTCCGCTCGCCCCGCTCCCCCACGATAACTCCAGGTGGTAAAGATTCCGTCACCGGGTGCGACGCCCGCGGAGAAGTGGGCCACATCCTGGAAGGTCGCGCCTTCAGCCGCGACAATTACACTGGCAAGCAGCGCGTAATCTGAGTGCACATGGGCACGTCCCTCGATGGCCGCGATGACGGGCACGCGTATGTTGGCTATGTTTTCCAAAACCTGAACGCCTTCGTCGTGAACCTGGCTCCAAACCCCAGGATCGGCGACATCGCCGAAAGAGGACCACTCGACATCAGTAATGAACTCCCCGCCTGCGCCCGTGAGGATCACGATCTTGTTCGCTCGATCTTGCGCAATCCGGTAGAAGGCCTCGACAAATTCCGTGTGAGCTTGCGCGGTCATTATGAACGCCCCGCCGTTGTTGTGAAACTCCGCAACCAGCACGCCTTCGTCATCTCGTGTCAGCTTCAGGTTGTGATAAGCATTGAGGTAATCAGTTTGAAATGTCGACATAAATTTTCCCCTTTCTAGTTTTTGCCTGCATCAGTCGAGCGCTTGCGGTCGAATCATTTAGTTAATGTCCGCAGGATCTCTACAGTTTCGGAAGGCTCAGGCCGGATCGTATAATCCGCGTTCACATCGGCGGCACGGATGATGCCTTGCTTGTCAATCACGTACCGCGCGGGCAGCGGTAAGCGAAATTCCGATTCGTCGTGGAACCTGTCCAAGTTGCTCCCGAAGGACTTGTAAAGCTCCCGCAAGTAGTCCGGCAGCGTAAACACGAGCCCGAACTGCTCTGCGGTCTTGAGGTGAAGATCCGTCAGGATTTCGAACGTCAGGTTCAACTTCTTATGCAGAGCCCGTGTGTACCGTTCAAGTTCAGGAGTCAACACGACGATCTGCGCTTCCAACGCTCGTACTTCGGAATGGATTTCCTGTAGAGCCTCCAGCTCCATATTGCAGTAGGGTCACCAATGGCCTCGGAAGAAACCGACCACCAGCGGTCCTTCGCGCAAAAGATGGCTTGAGGCTACCTGGATATGCTCTTGATTGAATAGCGCGAAGCTCGGAGCGCGATCTCCCACTTTCAAGGCGCGATCCAAAATCCCCGAAGCCTCTAGCTCTGCTGTCGCCCGATGCATTTTTTCGATCGCCTCTCGCGGCGCGTTATAGGGCGGAGCACCAGACTCGAAGGACTTCTTAAATTCATCCAGTCGTTGTTGGAGACTTGCCATTGTCCTTGCTCACTTCTCGTTCCGGGAATTTTCGGAGAAAATCTTGCTGATGACCGAAAGATCCTGATTGGCGTTTCTATACGGTTGGCAATGGCAATCCCCATGCCAAACATTTTCTCCCGCTAACTGTTTGATCCTTAACTGCACCGGTTCCTCCAAAGCGCGAAACGCGGTTCAAGCGTCAAAACTGTCAAAACTAAAACCTTGACACTGCGGACCCAAATAGCGGACAGACCTTCGTCGTGATGATCGTGGGCGCGATTTTCGCAAGGTTCATTTCGGCCGTCGCTTCGATGCGAGTTGCTTTAAGACTTCCTTCGTAAAGACGCCACAGTGGAATCTGGCATGATCATCGATCAGTTCCAGTAGAGCATCTTCCCCGGCCGCGCTGATGGCACTGAGGTTTGTGATATCGATGACAAGTTCACGGCCATCAAGATCCACTTTGGCCTTTGTGTACTCGCTAAGGAGTTCGGCTGTCCAAGGCTCGACGAGAATACCTTCGACCACCAGTCGGCATTGGCGTGGGCTCTTAATGACAGAGATCTTCAGCATGCCACACCCCTCCTTGTAGGTCCGAGAATGCAACACGCCCCCCAAACTTTGCAGCTGTAACTACTCTAAGTTTCAGGATGACATTGCAATCGGCAAGAATGAAGTCGAAGGTGTCAATCTATGAGTTTTGACACGGCTCGGCCGAGCAAAGCAGCTCGGTCACGCGGCGTAGTCTCGGGGATCTAAGCCAAGCTTTTTTATCCGCGCCAGGAGTGTCGTGCGATTGATGCTCAGGCGTGCAGCGGCTCCATCACTCCCGCCCACGCGGCCCTTGCTTAATGTGAGCGCTCGCATAATCTCTTCCCGCTGTTTCTTCGCACGTTCCGCGCTTTTCTTCGCGCGGCCATCGGCCATCTTCCTGCCTTGATCGCTGGCCAGCCCCTGTTTGCCGTTTAGTGCCTGAAGGGTACTTCTTACAATTTCCGCTATTTCCGCATGACGTGAATCCGTCGTTTCGCGCAAATGTTCTCCTGCGCTCAACTTGCGCATTTCCATGAGCGGCGCCTCAAGCGACTTGCCACGGGTCAGGATGACAGAGCGTTCCACCAAGTTCTCTAACTCGCGGATGTTTCCTGGCCATTCCCAGGTTGTGAATGCTTTCATTACTGACGGCGGTATTCTTTTGATGTCCTTCTGCACCTGCTTCGCGAATTTCTGCACAAAATAACCGAGCAGCAGTGGAATATCTTCTTTGCGCTCCCGAAGAGGTGGGACTCGAATCGGAAAGACATTCAGGCGGTAATACAGATCGCTGCGAAATTCGCCTTTCGCAATCATCCTGACCAGGTCTCGGTTGGTCGCAGCAATCAAGCGAACATTCACCTTCAAAGTTCGCGTGCTCCCTAGCCGTTCAAACTCCTGTTCCTGAAGGGCTCGCAAGAGCTTCGGCTGGATTTCCGAGGGAATGTCTGCCACCTCGTCCAGGAAAAGCGTGCCGCCGTCCGCCAGTTCCAGCCTCCCAACTTTCTGGCCGATAGCGCCCGTGAAGGCACCCTTTTCATGTCCAAACAATTCGCTTTCTAACAGCCCCGTCGGAATAGCAGCACAGTTGACTCTGACGAATATCCGGTCCTTGCGGCGGCTATGTTCGTGAACCGCGCGGGCGATCAACTCCTTCCCCGTTCCTGTTTCGCCAAGTAGCAAAACGGTTGAATCAGTGGGCGCAACAGTTTCGACCAGTTGCAAGGCTTGCTTCAGCGCCGGACTGCTCCCCACAATTTGCCTGAAATGCACGTCTCCCCGGATTTCTTGTTCAAGGTAGAGATTCTCTTGGGCAAGTCGCTCTTTAAGTTCGGAAAGTTCGCGGTATGCCAGAGAATTCTCAATGGCAATGGCGATCTGCCCAGAAGCCTCGCTCAAAAAATCGATATCATCCTGCGTAAACGGTTTGTTTGTGGTCCGAGCAATAGCCAATACTCCAACCGCTTGCCCTCGATTCACAAGAGGTATGACGCACTGACTCTTCACGCCTTCCGCGACCAGCAACTCGTAATAATCAGGGGGGAACTCGTGACGTTCTTCTATTCTCCTGACGGTAGGTTTCAGCGTGTCAAGGGCTCTCCGGCCCGCACCCGCTGGAGTGATGACCAGCTCTTCCTTAACGAACCCTTTACCTTCTGGGAAATCAAGCGCACAGATCCGGAATTCTTCCGAGGCGTTCTCGCGTACCGAGATGTGAACTACATCAGAATCCATGAGCTCACGAATACAAGCGGAGATTGTGCGCAGAACCTCGCGTAGCTCCAGATTTGTAGTGATCTGATTGGTAAGCTTCAAAAGCAACTGGAGTCGACTGTTCTGAATGGTTAAAGCTTGCTCTGCTTTTTTGCGATCATCGATATCGGTATTTGTGCCGTACCATTTCGTGACCCTGCCTTTATCGTCGAAGGATGGAGTCGCTCGAAACAGAAACCAGCGGTATACCCCGTCGAAACGGCGTAAGCGCGCTTCGGTTTCAGCCGATTGGCTGGAGGCGATCGCGGTTCGCCAGTAATCCACGAGCACGTTCAGATCGTCCGGATGAACTGCGGCTGTCCAGGCCCAATTCTGCGCTTGATTTGCGGTAAGGCCAGCGTAATCCAACCAGCGGCGGTTGAAAAATTGCGCAGCCCCATCGGCTGATGCCGACCATGCCATACACGGAATCGTTTCTATAACCTCGCGTAACTCACGCTCACTGCGCTGTAGCCGCTCGTTCTGACGTAGCAATTCCGCGTTTGCGGTCTCTGCTCGTTTGAGGTTGAAATTGTCATCAATCGCGAAGGCGACGACCTGACCAATTAGTCGCAAGAAGCTAATGTCGTCGCTGCTGTAACTAATTCCAGGCTGTCCCGACATGCCCAGAGCGCCCAGGCGCCGCTGCGGCGTCGTTAGCGGAACAAAAACCAGCGGACCGGTTCGAATCCCTTGGGCTGCAAGATTTTGGTTGAGGCGTCCTGGAACCCTTTCGTCGGTATTCAAATCAGCGATGTAGAACGGTTCCTGTGTGGTATATGCCTGCCACGATGGCCGCTGTTGAACTGGCACATCCGCGTATGCCGATACGAGGCTCTTCTCGCGCCCGACCACAGCCCATTCGACTTCAGTGGAGTTCTCCTTGTAGACAACGATGTAAAACTGCAGAAAGTCAAGGAATTCGCGCAATTGTTCGGAGAGGATCTTCGTCAGATCCTCGGGCTCCTGGCACAGAGAGAGGGCTTCGCTAAGGCGAAGCACCGCCTCATATCGTCGACCGTCTGCCCGCTGGGGGATGGATGCCTGCACGCTCATGTGGTTCTTGGGCCGCAGTGTGATCGATTAACAAGTTTAGCGCATGAGACGCAACGAGTGGGTAGTCTGAAGCCTGCAAAATCCAGAGGACGTGAATGATAGCTACCTTTCATGTGTTATCTAGGTTTAAGAAGCGTGACTACGCCGCGGCAGAGCGCTTCTGGTCACCGAACTACATTCAGCACAGCGCACACATACCAGGTCACGAAGGACTGTTCAATCTCGTCCGCTCGGTGCCGGAAACGATGCGCCACGAGAACCAGTTCTTCGGTGCAGGAGGTGATTACGTCATAGCGCATGGCCGTTTCCGTGGGATTGGAAGGCCCGCCGCCTGGATTGCAGCCGACGTTATCCGGTTCGAAGACGGTGTTCTTAGAGAGCATTGGGACGTTCTGCAGGATGAGGACCAAGGACGAATCTGTCAGCAGCCTTCCCATGTTTGGCGACACATTCCCCAAGCGACAGCCGAAAACAACGCGATCGTCCTGAGGGCCTTCGACACCCTTTTTAGCAAATCAAGGAGGCACCAGCTATGATTTCGCCCCGTTGCTTTGAATACTCAGTATGTGATTTTGGGGGCGAGCAGAAACACCGATTGTCGTTGGCGAAATGTCGCGATTTCACCCGTCAACCCGATCATCGGGATTTTGAGTGCTGTCGCTTCAGGTAACGAGCGAGATCCAGAGGGCCGTTCAAAGTGCGGTTCAAACTGGTAGCATCTCTTGCATCTTCTATGGTAGGAAGGCCATATGGGTACAACGCGCTACGGGTGTACTTCGGCCACTCTGTTTTTTATTCCTACCTTTTGTCACGTTACGGTATGGACGCAATGACGACGTCTCTCCTCTACGATTATTACAATCCCGAGCGAGGCCAACGCTACGGTAGTTCCCGTCCGCTTTGTCTCGCACTGAGTTCTCAATATGCGGCCAGCCTTCGGACTGGCTTGGCAATCGGTAAGATGCCTCCCGAGCGCCACCGCTTTCGCCTGTCAAGATTGAATCGTCTAATCTGCCGGATGGATCAACCGTCTTTTAAACCTCCTGACGGAGGTTGGGACGCAGAGTGAGTGAACCGTCCTCATTCAGTTTCTGGTGACAAGCCCAGCGCACTGGATAGCGCATATTCTTTACCTCGATCTCCGCTCTGAGCCTTAATCCCTGCCATTTTGTCCCTCGCGGCAACACAAACTGCGCTTGCCGGATCTTTCCCGGCACAGGATATCCGGCGTCCAGGCAACCGCTTTTAAGTGGCTTCCCGTCCTCGCTCTCTACGGTCACCCGCAACACGCCTGGAACACCCGCGATACCGTCATTGGCGAAGCCGACAATCAGCCCCAAATATCCGCCATCTTCATAGCTCCAGATCATCGACGGCCTTACGCTATAGCCGATTCTGCGATTGATCCGGTCAAACCAGTTTGGGGACGCCTGGTAGTAGCTCATCAGATTCTTGACGTTGATTTGGTGGAAGTTCCAAAGCGACCAGTAGGTTGCCCCTACATCGATCACGTGAGCGATGATGTTGTCGGCCGGCGATATTCCTTCCCGCACAGCGCGCGCGTCAGGAGGTTTGCCCGGGAGCCCCTGTTCGAGCAGTGCTCCGATCCAAGGCGGCCGATTACTCAGGGCTTCAATCTGTTCGTTCTCGATGAAGATGGTGTCACTGCGAATCCAGTTATTGCTGCGAACCGCGCGATCCAGAAGCTCTGAGTTTCCAACTCGGCTGTAATCGGGTTGGGTGTTGGTCAGCAATGGAGTTTTCGTGAAGTGCTCTAACTGCACCTCCAGCATGTTGATCCAAGTCCGCTCGGCAGTCTGGTAGTCGGGAAAGGGATTATTGGCGAAGGGCCATGTGTGACCTTCGCCCCAGAATCCATACATGAAAGTATCCATGAATTCGACGGCGGGGTTTCCGTCGAATTCCGCCGCCAGCAGGCCAACCAGCTCTTTGAACGCTTGCTGGAAAAAAGAGTCGTCGAACCGTGGCTGATAGCGCGCGTGCGGATTCTTCAGGTACCTTTGGGCCGCCGCCTGGCTTTCTTTATCAGTAGCAGCGAGGACTAAGTCAACTTTTGGCACTTTTTCGAGAACGAAATCCGGGAGCGCGGGCTCGTGAGTGTAGTCCGGAGCGCTCATTTGAATGCGCAAGCCGATGCGCTTGTTGTTTCTCTTGGCTAAATCGAAAACAAGCTTCAGGTAATCGGCCATCTCGAGGCGTCCGGGCCGAGGCTGTACTTCCCGCCAGGTCGGCCGTATGTACAGCTGTTGCCCCAGGGGGAATCGAACTAGATCCTCAATCGCCTGCGAGACGTTGTCCGATTTGATTTCTTCCGTGCCCATATCAGCGGTGATATAGGTGATCAGCCCTTTGCCATAGTTCGGCACGACTTCTTCTGACGGAGTCGTCGTCATTACGACGTCATCAGTGGGAATGACGGCATCCGGAGGGTACTGAGAGAAGGGCCCCTGATTCAGTCGATCGGTAACCGTAGGGCCAGAACCGAAATCGTACTTCGCCCAGTTGTGAGCGGGAACGAATGCTTGCGCTTTGCCGGTTCCAAGTTCAGCAGCTACCGCCAATGCAACACTGCTTTTGAGAAACTCCCTGCGCTGCATCGAAATTCCTTCCTCCCTTTCGCTTCGCTACAAATGTCGCTGTGCGCGAGCTTTGCCGAAACGAAGCAGTGAAACTGGGACTTCATCGCGAACTAAACGTACCGCTGCGATATGACCGTGGACGTGATTGGGACGCACATCATTTGTCAGCTGGCTGCTCAAAACGCCGGTTCGCACGGAGGTTGGGAGTCGGTTTCAACTCCCCGCTTACTCGGATGGAAAAGCTCTGTTCATAGGGCTCATCGTCCGGACCGTCTACTGTGAGCCGTGCTATGAAATCGGCCGCTCTCGTATAGCAATGAGAAACGTTGGACCCTTCCGAGACTGTTCCGTCGCCGAAGTCCCAGTGATAGCCAAGCGCCGGTACTCCGTCAGGGTCAGCCTGAGCCGAAAAGGCTATCGTCTCCCCAGCCTTCGACTGAGTCGGGACTCGGGCGGTTACAGATGGAGCGGATTTCGGCACAGCTGTGTCCACCAGCTTGATAACCACTGCTGATTGCGCCCGCTGGTTCTCAATCCGGATCGTGCTACCTTCGAGCGCAAACGCCGAGCTTGAATCCATGACCCCAGTCGCCACCATCGTGGAACTCACTGGGAGCCCGAAGTCTCTAAGGCTCAACGAGCGCGAGCGTGGCCTGTCAGTCCAGTTGAAAACGGTCAAGACGCTTTGGCGGGGGCTTTGCCGCAGCAAGAAAATACTCGGTTGTCCATCCTCCGGTTCATAAGTCATCAGGTCTACCGGCGTAGAGGCTCGCCCAGCTTTGGCCATGTTGAGCAAGTCTCGGTTTTCCACCAACGCCAATCGATCTTTCTCACTCTGGAGCACCAGCAGATCATCGCCGATTTCGTACATGCCACCGGCGACGGCGGAGAGCGCGATCGAAGTCTGAGCCGTCGCCAGCGAATGTGAAGAACGCTCACCCGAATGCTCCACCAGGTATGTATCGGTGACGTTGAATGCGTCGGGATCATTGATGAAAAAGTTGCCATTCATGTAGAAGCGGGCTGCGATGCCGGGGGCGGCGGTTTTCGACCTCAGAAAGCTGTGTCCCGTGTCCGCGGAGACACGGCCCGTGTCCACAATCCCAACCGGATTCAGCATCGGGCTGCCGTCTTTATCCAGAATCACGTCGTCGCCGACGGTGTCGCGGATTACCTGCAAGCCGATACGCTGGGCCTCGAGTGCGGTGGTGCCGGGGCGGTAGTAATAACCTTCAATCGCCGTCGTATCCATGAAGTCCATTTTGATGAAACGAACTCCCCATTCCCGAACCAACGTCTTGTAGGTCTGGCGCAAGTATTCCTGGGCCCCAGGATGCGTCGTATCAAGCGCGTAAAGCGTGTCAACACCCTGCCTCCACACATCCTCCAGTGGAATCGGATGGCCCTCGGCATTGTGGACCAGCCAATCTTTGTGATGTTCGTAAACCCAGGCGCGGCTGCTTACCTCGAATGGCGCCGTCCAAAGGCCCACAGTGAGGCCGTCTTTCAAAATATGATGAGCCACAACCTGCATGCCATCCGGAAATTGCGTCGCGTTGGTGGTGACGTACTCGCCGCGCGCGTACTGATAGCCTTCATCGATCTGGAAGTACTTATAACCGAGCGATTTCAAATGCTGTGACAGCCAACCGGCATTCGCCACCGTTTCGCCCTCGTTGATCGCGGCATAATAAGCGGTCCAACTCCACCATCCAATCGGGATCTCACTCGAAACACGTGCGCGGTGCAGCCGTCGAATTGCCGAACCATAAGTGCGAAGTTGTCCCAGATAGTCCGGTCCTGCCGCGAACATCACTCGTTCAGAGCTCATCTCTTCGCCCGGATTGAGTGCAAGACTCAGTTCGATCCGGTCGCTCTTAAGAGACTTTACTTCCAGAGACTCCGCCTCACTGTAATCCTTCTGAATCTCCGTGGTTCCGGTAGATTCGACTGTATAAGATGTGACCTTAGCTTCGGCACCCTTGCCCTCGGTTTTCAATCGCAAAAGAGTCAAAAAGCGGTCCGACGTGAGTGCGCCAAGAAATAAGCTCTGCTTCGTCTTTCGATTATAGATAAGCT
Organism: uncultured Acidobacteriaceae bacterium; assembly: GCA_963782835.1. Lineage (GTDB taxonomy): Bacteria > Acidobacteriota > Terriglobia > Terriglobales > Acidobacteriaceae > Sulfotelmatobacter. The sequence goes on from CAWALR010000027.1 coordinate 26,749, forward strand.
GGCTTCCCACACCGCGATGCATGCCGCCTGGAGCGTCCGCGAGGTCGTAAATTACCAAGTCGGGCCAATCTTCGCTGAAGCTGTCGGAGAGAACTCGCTCATCCGATGGATGTCCGCCTAAGTTAACGATCGAGTCCCCAGTGGCCTCAACACTGCGGATAGCCTGCACTGACGTCGCTTTGCTCGTCGTGTTCTTGACCCGCACTTGAAGGGTGCCGTATGGATTTTCGGTGTAAAGCTGCACGATATAGATAAGGTCGGGACTGTCGCGTAGTCCGCTGCATGTGACCATCAACTGTCGGCCGGAGCCGAGCACATCGCTGAATGACGATTCCGAAGCCGAATGCGATGGATAGTCGCTGGAATGCAGCCACTGGTGATTGATCAGCGCGCCTGTACTTGCCTGCAGCACAGATTGACTACCAACCGGTCCAAACTGATACGACCCATCCTGACCATTGACCGTCACGGAGAGAGCCTTATTTGTCAACTGCTGCGCGGAGCACGGCATCGCGCCCAGCGTCACTGCAGCGATCGTTGCTCCCATCAGGCTGCGCTGCAAGGCCGCAAGCACCGTTCGCGCGGTTTCGATCGAACGCTGTGCATTTGTTAGCTTTCGGACCAGACATCGTGCGTCGCTCATGAGTTAACTCCATCTTCAAAGCTCTTTGCCTCGAAGACAAGTGTGCTTACGGACTGGATGTCCGCGCATGATCAAGTACCAAACACGTTTAGCGCCAATGGTCAGAAGCGCCAATGGCGGTCCTTTTAGAAAGAGAATTTAAGAGCGAACTGTATCTGCCGCGGCGGCCGTGCGGCGGTTAAATCCCCGAACTGTGGCGTCCCCAGACTGGTCGCGTTGTTTCCATTTTGCGGTCCGCTCTGCGCGAACAGGAAATTAGTGTGGTTCGGGAGATTGAAAAACTCCGCACGAAATTCCAGATCCGTCCGTTCCGAGGTGTGGAAGAACTTGAATACTGAGAAGTCCCATTCTTTGTATCCAGGCGCCTCTATGGTATTGCGGCCCACGTCGCCGAATGAACCTAACGGTGGATCGGCAAACGCGCAGGTATTGAACCAGGCGGTCGGAGTGTGAATCTTGGCGGGAGCAACACAGGTAGGGTTGCCCGGCACAGTGCCCGCCCGGGTTGGGTCACCGACCAAGTCAGGACGCTGGGAAACGCCCCCGGCGCCGCCGTCGGCATTGGCGAAATTGCCATTCTCGTCGAGCACGGTGTACCAGTTGCCGCTGGAAATAGACAGGATGTTTGCAATCTGCCACCCTCCGACCACCTGGTTCGCAAAACCAGTGACGTCGCCCAGAAAGTGTTTGCCGTGGCCGATGGGCAGTTCGTAAATCGAATTCAACACGAAGCGGTTGCGCACGTCGAAATCAGAATTGCCGTATTCGGCCTGCGGATCGCGGAAGTAACGGAAGTCGCTGTTGTTCTGCGTAGGACCGAGGTTCGCGTTGGAAGCGATGTCCAGCGAGTGAGCGTAGGTGTAGGACGCCTGGAACTGCAGGCCTTTCGCGAAGCGCTTTTCCAAACTAGCCTGCAGCGAGTTGTAATTGGATTCGCCAGTCGAGCGGAACCAATCGATCCCGGTGTCGAATACCGGCGAGCAGTCCTGCGGTGTGGCCAGGGAACAGGTTCCGGTGGCTCCGATCAAGTTCGCAAACACCGGCCGGCGCGGCGCGGTTGCGTCGTTCGGATTCGGGTCGGGCGCTGCCTGGTTGCCGTTGAAGAACGTATACAACTTCGTGCCTTTGGAACCCGCATAGGTCAGCGTGAACACGCTGTCCGCGGGGAGTTCACGTTCAACGCTCAAGTGCCACTGCTGCATATAAGGTGTCCGCAGGTTCTTATCGACGGAGAAAAAGATCGGAGTGTTGGGATTGACCAGCGAGTTGGCCGGGAAGCCGCCAGCGAGGGCTGGAATTTGAGTTACGCGGCAGTCCCCAGCCAACGCGTTGGCCGTCGGCGCGCCGCAAGGCGAAATGAAGGATTGGTTGGTGAAGAACGGAGGATTGAATCCGGGACTGGGATTCGAATACGGGCCATTCTCCTGGCCACCATAGAAAATTCCATAGCCCATTCGTAACACGGTCTTCGGGGCAAATTGCCACGCCAGGCCGATCCGCGGGGCGAAATTGTTTAGGTCCGAGTTGATCAGCCCACGGCTGCCTGTGGCGCTGATCTTGACGTACTGTGCGATGTAGGGCGTGAGCTGCGCCGTTTGTCCTTTCGGCACGAAGATCGTGGGATCAGCGGGGTTGCTGAGGTCAAAGTTTCCCACGTCGTTATGGCGATCCGACACGGTGCCAAACAGTTCGTAGCGTAAGCCCAGGTTCAATATTACCGTCGGCGTGACCTTCCAATCATCCTGCGCGTAAAACGCATAGGTATTCCGGAAATAGTCGACGTTGTGCAGGTTGTTGATGCTGCCGCCGCTGGTAAACCCGGCCATGAAGGAGGCAAACCCGCCACCGCCACTACCGATGTCTGCGGGATTATCGGTCAGCGTAGGGCTGAAGGCGAGCGTCCCGCGCGCTGCGGCGGGTTGGAAAATTGTGAACTCTTCTCGCCGGATCTCGGTGCCATATTTCCAGGTATGGCGCCCGTTTACCCAGGTCAGATTCTCGGAAAGAGTGTAGGAATTCTGCAGCTCAATCGAAGGCAGGAATGTGGGACTGCCCAAGGTGGCGACGTCACTGAATGTCAGTTGTGGCAGGCCGCCAATGCCCGGCGAAAAAGGAACGCCAGGGAAGTCGATGTTGGGCTCGGCTGATACGTTGGTGTTCGCATTTAATTCCAGGCGATGGGCATTCACCCGGTTGTAGCCTAGGCGGAATTCGTTGATCAATGTGGGCTTGAAGATGTGCGTCCAACTCGTGGCGAAGCTGCGGTAGGCGAAATCCTCCTGCCCGCTGAAGAATCCACCTCCGTCGGCCAGCCCACCGAAGGTTCCAGGAATAAAGCTGGGCTGGTTTTCGAAGCTGAAGCGGAAAAACGTGTTGTCATTCTCATTGAATTTCTGGTCCACCCGAACGTCAAAGTTGTTGCGTGTTTCCTGGTGCACTGGGTTAGCGACGAAGTTGTTGCCGCTCGAATTGATCGGCCCCGCAGCCGGATACAATGCTGCCAGCCGCAACGCTAACGGATCCAACGAACCGCCGCCTGGCACGACCGGTGTAGCGGGGATAATGTTCAGAGGTTTCCCTGTTCCGTCATATTGGAATGGCACCCCGCAATTTGTCTGCGCCAGCTTGGCATCGAAAATTTCGCCCGCATACGTCGGCGCTCCGTTGCAATCCTTGCCGGTCACGGTCGTATAGTCAATCAGGCTCGAAAAATCTCCCGTTCGCCACGCCGTCGGTGGCACGAACGCAACCTGAGTCTCCGCTTGGCGCACGCGGTATCCCTCGTAATCCACAAAGAAGAATGTACGGCCCCGGCCGTCGTAGAAGTGGGGCAGCAGCACTGGACCGCCAAATGTCGCGCCAAACTGGTTCTGCTTATACGGAGGAACGGGTCCGACCGGATCAAAATAGTTCCGCCCATCCAGAATGTTGTTGCGAAGAAACTCCCATGCCGAGCCGTGAAGCTGGTTGGTCCCCGACTTGATGACCGCGTTCACGATCGCCCCATTGCCGCGCCCAAATTCCGCGCTGTAAGCGTTGGTCTGAACCTTGAATTCCTGCAGGGCTTCTACGGGCGGCTGAATGACGAAGTTGGTTTCATTGAGCAGATCGGGCAGGTTCGAATTGTTATCCACGCCATCCAGCAAAAAATTGTTCTGTAGCGATCGTGCTCCATTGGAGCTGAAACCGTATCCGCCTTCATCGCGCGCGCCCGGTTCGCTGGGCGCCGTGCCCGTGCTGAGCAGCGCCAACTGGGCGAAGTTCCGCCCGTTCAGGGGCAGGTTGCTCACACGCTTCCGGTCCACGACCTGGCCCAGCTCCGAAGTCTCGGTTTCAAGCAGCGGGGCCGCTCCGGTGACCACCATCTGTTCGGATATCTGCCCAACCTCCAGCGACACGTTGATGGCGACGCGCCCCTGCACGTCCAAGTCCACAGCCTCTGATACTGCCTTCTTGAACCCAGTCTTCTCCACCGTGATCTTGTAGCGTCCAATGTGCAGAGGGCTCGCGACGTACTCGCCCTCTCCGTTGGTGGAGAGAGTCATCTGGACGCCGCGATCCACGTCCTCCACCGTGACCTTGGCGCCCTCGACCACCGCGCCGCTGGAATCGCGCACCAGTCCTACGATGGTACCGGCATCTTTTTGCGCCCATAACGGTGCAGCGAAGCCAATGGCTGCCGCAAGGAAAAGCGTCAGAAGAGTTGGTCGGGTGCGAGAAGAAACGGACATGGCAAGCCTCCCTACTGTGCATTCCAGAAAGCGCTAGACCCTTACTACGAATTGCGAACGCATTGCGTGATTTTACGAATTATTACTTTTACTTACGTTTTGCATCATTTGTCAACCGGAATATTCTTCCACCTTAGCGAGAGAGAAGCCCGGCTATGCTTTGAAGGGTAGCGCACCCCGCCCCAGCATGTTCCACTGCTGACGCATGAAAGCGGAAAGTGCGTTGCTATCGCGAAACGCCTCGGTGCCGCCTTCCTTGGTGGTCGAGTAGGCTCCGGTCAGGTTGGCAAAGGCCAAGCAATCATCAAGTTTTGTGCCACGCAAATGTTGGTGGATGAAGCCCGCATCGAAACTGTCTCCAGCGCCCACATCGTCTACAAATTTCCCGCTGGGAGGCGCCATGCTCCATTGTTCCTCCCCAGTCCGGCAGATTGCAGCCGCTGTGCCCCGCTTGACTACCACCACCTTGGCGTAGCGAGACAGCATGTTAAGCGCTTGTGCGAGGTCGTCCGTGTGCGCGATTTTCTTCGCCTCGCGATCGTTCGGGAAAAAAATGTCGACGTGCTTGAGAACCTCCAGCAGGTCTCCTTCCCACTTGTTGTCAGGGTCGTCATTGGTGTCCAGGGATGTGGACAGTCCCGCAGCCTTTGCCCGGCGGAACAAGTCGCCGATTCGCGGGCGCAGGGCGCGGTGCAGGAAATATGACGAGAGGTGCAGGTGACGCGCCGAAAGAACGTAATCGATGTCGATGTCTGAGTAACGCATCTCAAACATGGTGCCGGGAAAGGTAAGGATGTAGCGATGCTGCTGGTAAGGCAAAGCAACCGTAAGTCCTGTGGGTGTACGACCCGGGGTTTGCTGCACACGGCTTACGTCAACCCCGGCTGCCGTTAACCTTTCCAGCGCCATCTTCCCCAAAGGGTCTCCCCCGGTTTTCGAAATGAACCCGACTTTGCTTCCCAGCATTGCCAGGTTGTGAGCAAAAATGGCGGACGAGCTGCCCAGAGTGAGCGCCAGACCGCTGGCCAGCAACTCGCGGTCCAGTACCAGTTCTTTGGGCAGGCCATAGAGAATTAGGTCGAGATTGATTTCACCAACCACACATACGTCCAGCTTCGGCATCTTTGCCTCCACCTTCCACTGCGGACCACCTCAGCGGTGCGTGCCCCGCTACACGCTGCTGAAACTGCTATCAAATTGCTGCAGTCATGCAACTCACTCTCAAACCATTCCACATGCTGCCGCGTACGAACGCAGCACGCACTGAATGTGGTAACGAATGATCGCCCCCGGCTGATTCTCGATTTTCTCCGCCCGGATTGCCTCGTACTCCAGAGGCAGGTATTGACTGATGAGGGTTGCCGGGACCGATCGCGACGCGAGGTTATCGATTAGGCGTGCGATCTCTGCTTGGACCGATTTCTCGTGCCAGTAATATCGGCAGCGATCGCTATAGCTGTAGGCCCGCGCGATGTGCAGTTGGCGCTCATCCCCCTGATAGTATGAGCGCCAGTAGGTCGGCTTGCGCAGCATTGCCTGATCGAGCGCTTCTCGCACGTGCGATAGCCTTTGGCTTTTTTCTCCGGCAAGCAGTTCCTGTTCGATTGCGCTCAAGGCGAAGACAGCTTCTCGGAATGCAAAGGTCAGCCATGGGCCCACTTTCAGGATGCCGAAATGATCTTCGACCATTTGAGCCAGAGCGCCTCGAGACTGATAGTCGGTTGAGTGCGCCTCGTATACCAGCGAAGGGCTGGACGGTAATCCTGCCGAGAGAGAACGAGCTTTTGCTCTGTCGTATGCAAATACGAGGTCGTCCCCGAATTCCACTCCAGGCTGCACCACCACTGCGATCACTCTTTGCCAGGCCGCTGACAGGCCTCTCTCTTCAAAGGCTTCTTGAAAGACCTGCAGGGTACGATGAAGACTCTCGGCCGTAGTCACTGAAGGAGGTGCGCCGATGGCCGATTCGCCCCCTGGGACGGGAACTTCAGTTCCGATAACGTACAGAGGGAAGCCGGTGCCGGGTGGCAGGCATTTCACAGCCTCTTCAGCGGCTTCGCAAAGTACAACGGCCCGCCGCGCAACAGTCTGCTCGGAGAGTGCTTTTGGGTCGTCGGCACATGGCATGCTCGCATCAAGATGAAGTTTTCGATAGCCGGCGAGCACACAAGCGCGGGCTAGCTCGCAAGCCTTGTCCAAAGCGCTGCTTGATGCTTCGGTTCTCCAGGGATATGGCCCAAGATGGTCTCCGCCCAGCAGTATCTGATCTTGGGGAAGTCCCATACGGCGCGCTGCTGCGTGGACAGAATCAGCGAACTGACTCGGAGTCTGTCCACTGTAACCACCGAGCTGATTGACTTGACTGGAAGTCGACTCTATGTGGAGAAAACAGCCGTTTTCCAAGGCCTGCAGTATGGCTGCGTCAATCACCCATGGATGTGCAGAACAAACGGCATACACACCGCCCTTCCCCGTCAGGCGATTGCGGATCAATAAATCCTGCAAGCTGGCGCTTGCGTTGCGGCCGCGCTTCTGAATCACAGGGTTCAATCCGGCTTCTCCCCAAGGCTCCCCGCGCTTTAACGGGTCTCTCCCCTTACGGCAGATGGTTCGTAATATCGAACACCAGCCCGGTATTGTTCAGACTGAGCGGCGAGATGTAGCTGTCGTAGGTCGGACTGCCGGCAGCGTTCAAAGCCCGAATCTGAAAGTTTAAGGCCTTTGTGCTGCCAAGACTTGTCGTATCGAAGCTCGCCGCCTGGACGCTGGGATCTAGAACGTCGAAAGCGGGTTTGGCTGCAACCTCAGTCCAGTTCCAATCTGTGCCTGTACCCGCATAGCGCCACAGATGAGCCTGACCGCTCTGGGTCTCGAACATGTACTCCGCGCCTACACTAATGCCACCGCCGTTGTACCCGGTCTTCGAATTCTGATCGGTGTCGAGAAATATCTGCCAGTTTGCCGCGCCCGCACCGTCCCACCGGATAGACGTGCGGCCGCGCAGACGCCTGCCCCGTGAATCGAAGGAGTCCGGCCAAGCGCTGGCGAACGGAGCCTGAACGGCCTGCTGGCGCACCGCCGCATTTTCCGCTGGCCAGTATTGCGGTGGGCTCGCATACGGGTTCCCTGTTTCTTGCGTCAGGTAAACCCAACCGGCATTGCGCTGCTTGGCCAGTTCTAACGCGGTCTGAAGGTCGTCCCAGCCCATGCCATAGACGATGTGCCAGAACCGCTCGGGCGGATATTTGTGCACCCAGGCAAAGTCCACGTAGTTGTCGCGATAGTTTGCCAGACCCTGATCCTCCCAGTTCATCAGGATGTTCGTGATCCCCATCCAGCAATCGCTTGGACTGTAAGTTCCCGGATTCAGCACCGTGATCCGTGCGCCCGCCTTCTCGCGTACGTAGTTTGTTAGTGCCTGGTAGTACAAAAATTCGGTGGAAAAAAACGGATTGCTCGCGTTGCAATCGGTTGGCGCTTCGTCGAAAAAGATGCCATCGACCAGATAGTTGCGGTACACCGCATCGATCTTCCGCCGTACAATTTTCGGATCCCGGGCTCCGTAACCCGTGTATGTATATCCGACGACGGAAATACCTCGCCTGCGGGTTGCGCGGATTGCGCGGTCTACACTCGGATAGTAGGTTTCGTCGTCCCCGTTGTCGAGGTTAACGATCATTACGCCGATCGCCGATGCGCCCGGTGCAGCCCACTTCGTCCATTGCGGTGATCCGGGGTCCTGATAGGAGGGTACGCCGAGCCGTGTCTGGCCCGCAGCCATCGTTGTCGTGACCAGAATGGTAATAAGGATGAGCCGTCCGCTTCGCCCTACGCCGCACCGCACGGTTCTCATGGCTGAACCTCTGTCACTCAGTAAATCGATACACTCACAACTCCGAATCTCAAGCCAAATCTGGATTAACAACCACCCGGCTCCCGCATTAAATGATTTGTAAAGAGCGCCTTCCGTTAAAGACCAGGCGACATTTCGTATACTTGCGTTTAATAACGTTTCCTTTCACCCACACTTTTTACGTTCCTTTTCCCTCTCTGTCAAGCGCAAATCCATGGCACCGCGACAACGTCAACCACCCGATATATCTAGAGGAACGGCTCCTGGACATCGAGGCTGGCAAGCACACCGAGCGAGTTCATTCGCGCTCCCGTCGGCGAATCGTCCCTCGCAATCACCTTGACAACCTCGAAGAATAGAAAGTAAAACAAACTGTTCGTAACACATCATAACTTCTTCGGTTCGTGTGAAGATCATCCAACCTACAGGTGGCGGCATGAAAAACCGACCTGATCGGGGCATGGGATCCCGACCAGAGAAAGACCGACGGTCCTTCTTGAGAATGAAGCGCGGGCGAACCCTCGCGCAAATGAGTTGTATTTTGCTCGGTCTTGCGCTGCCTGTCTGGAACTCCGGGCAAAACAATCCGGGTCAAGAATCGGCTCCTGCCAGTGCGCTCAAACCCTCAACCGATCTTCAGATCCAAAGCTCAGTCTTGCGAATCGAATTCGACCATAACCTGCGGAGCCGTCTCGTCGCGCTGGCCGGTCGAAGCCCGCAGGTACTGAGCTCGTTTTCCGCGTCGGAGACTGTCACTGGCGTTCGCCCCTGGCGCGATTTCCCGCTGAGCGCAAGTCACCGGGAACGTGTGTTGGACGTGTTTGGCTCCGGCGAGCGTCTCTCTCTGACGGGCAAGTCAGGCGATTTGCGCAAGGATGTCTCCGTCACGATTTACTCTGACTTCCCATCCATCGCCGTCTTCGACGTTACCTACACCAACGAGGGGGTTGCTCGACTCGCAATTCGCGGTTGGGCCAACCATCAGTATTCACTGCGCGCGATCTCCCCTCCACACGGCCCCACCTTCTGGTCCTACCAAAGTGGTTCCTATGAGAAGCGTCCGAATTGGGTGCTCCCGTTGCGCGTCGGATTCAAACAGGAAAATTACCTGGGTATGAATGCCAGCGACTACGGTGGAGGAACCCCCATTATCGATGTGTGGCGTAAAGATGTTGGCCTCGCCGTAGGCCACGTAGAGCCCGGACCCCGCCTGATATCCCTTCCTGTATCCATGCCCGACGCACGCCACGCCCGCGTTGCTATCCGCTCTACGCGAGAGCGGACTCTGGAACCAGGAGAGAGCTTCCATACTCTCCGCACCTTTGTCTCCGTACATCAGGGGGATTACTTTCGCACGCTCACCGAATACCGCCGCCTTATGGTGCGGCAGGGATTTCAAATGGCTTCGGCGCCAGACAGCGCCTTTGGCCCGATCTGGTGCGCCTGGGGCTATGGTCGGTCGGTGCAACTCAAGCAGGTCTACGACACGCTTCCAACCGTAAAGAAAATGGGCTTCGCCTGGGTCACGCTCGACGATGGTTGGCAGAATAACTACGGTGATTGGGCGCTCGACCCCAAGAAGTTTCCCAACGGCGACGCGGACATGAAAGCCCTGGTGGATCGAATTCATGCCGAGGGTTTCAAAGCCCAACTGTGGTGGTCGCCATTAAGCGCCGTCCCGGATTCAAAATTGCTGAAAGATCATCCCGACTTTCTTCTGCTCAATCGCGACGGATCGAAGCGGAAGATCTCATGGTGGAATTCTTTTTATTTGTGTCCATCCGACAAAGGGGTCGTGGAATATCACAAAGCGTTGGTTCGCAAGATCCTGGGAGAGTGGGGATTCGATGGCCTCAAGCTTGATGGCCAGCACATGAATGCCGTTCCTCCTTGTTACAATCCCGCGCACCATCACCAACGTCCGGAAGACTCGGTTGAGGCGTTGCCCGATTTCTTTCGTGAGATTTACGAAACCGCTCGCAGCGTCAAACCCGACGCCTTGGTGGAGTTTTGCCCGTGCGGTACGGCTTATTCCTTTTTCACGATGCCGCATTTCAACATGTCCGTCGCGTCCGATCCGGAAAGTTCATTTCAGGTTCGCTCCAAGGGGAAGACATTGAAGGCGCTCATGGGCGATAACGTTCCTTATTTTGGTGACCACGTCGAGTTGAGCGACGAAGCAATTGATTTCGCTTCGACCGTTGGAGTAGGAGGAGTCGTCGGCACGCAGTTCGTCCTCCCGAGTCTCGTTACTAAACATGGCAAGTCAGATCTCACCCCGCAGCGGCAGAAGGTCTTTGAGAAGTGGCTGCATATTTACAACGACAAAATGCTATCGCGAGGTGAGTATCTTGGGGATCTCTACGATATAGGGTTCGATCTTCCCGAAGCTCATGTGATCCGCAAAGATCAGGAACTTTACTTTGCGTTCTTCGCCCGCCACTGGGACGGACCGATTGAACTTCGCGGTCTGCAAGATCGCTCTTATCGCGTTGTCGATTACGTGAACAACAAAGATTTGGGAAGAGTGCACGGTCCGAAGGCCACACTTTCTGCTCAGTTCGACAAACATCTGCTGCTAGAGGCTAGCCCCGAATGACGCGGTCACACGTGGAGCCGAATCCTCGCAGACGCGAGCGAGGCGTTATCGGGTGTCTATTTACAAACTAGATCGCGCCAACCAGATCGGAACTTCCAGCTAGACAATAGAAGAGCACCGGATAAAAGAGAACTGCCAGAGGTATATTCCAGGAGATGGGCGGGTCGTGGACTTGGCCAGACTTCCACACTTCCAGGTCACGATACTGTGGTCGATCGCGTTGCTGGTGGCAGCACGTCATCGTCCTGTTTTTTTAATCTGATCCCTGCTCAGTCCTACACTCTCCGAGTCCATTGAGCCGAATGTCCCCAACTGCCCTCGAAAACGAAGGCTGGTCAATGGCTGGCGCTTCCCGTCAAGGGCGAACTTCTTCCACTGCTCGTAGTCCCATCCCTCGCGCCACATCCGGTACAAATGCACGCTAGTCTCCGGGCCATCAGGCGTTGGCGCTCATCGACCCTCAATCCGTGCGCTGCGGATTTTGCAACCCTCACCGAATCAGTTAAACTCTGGCTCACGGATGCAAGGAGAGCGGTCATGGCTCTGCGCAAACTATGCTTCTACACGATGCTGTCCGCAATTCTTGCCTTGGCCGTAGCCGGAAGGTTAGCCCGCGAGGGCAAGGAATTTGATGTACCGGAGGCGAACGCTGGGCGGAACAATCCGTCGTTTGCTGCCAGCATCCGTCTGAAAAGAGAAATGCTTCCAGCCGATTTTTTCCCAGTCCAATCCAAGAATGCCAAAAGTCTTGGCATAGGAAAATTGCTGGTGGCGAGCCGGAACCTCGGCGATCCGCAATTCGCCAAAACGGTGATTCTGCTGGCTCGCTACGATGCCCAAGGCGTACTCGGACTCATTCTCAACCGGCGCACGGATGTCCCCCTTTCGCGTGTGCTTGAGAGTCCGAAGGCGGCGAAAGACCGTTCCGACCCGGTCTATCTCGGAGGACCACTCGAAATGCCGGCGGTGTTTGCATTGTTCCAGTCGCCGGCGACGCTCGAAGGGGCGGAGCACGTCTTCGATAGTGTTTACCTGATTACCGCGAAACCTCTCTTCGAACAAACCATTTCGGCTCGACCTGACCCAGGCGTTTTCCATGTTTATCTGGGCTATGCCGGATGGACTCAAGATCAACTGCGACAGGAAGTAGGATTGGGCGCCTGGTTCATTTTCCCGGCCAATGCCAGCACGGTTTTCAATGCGAATCCGGATGCCTTGTGGCTGGAAATGATTCGGAAGACGGAGCTGCAGCTAGCGCTTGACCCTGGCAAAAGTGGCTCGTATCGGTCGATGAGCGCGATGGGGATTTTTCGCCAATAACAACCCGATGTGTGCCCGGCAGTTGGTTGGGGATGCCTCGACGAGAGGTATTTCCACGGGATGCGCAAGCGGGTAAATTACCGTCAAAAAGATACTCCGCATTTTGAAGCTGAGCCCGACTTTATCCGCCGCCCCGGGAATTTGGGATCGTACTCCTAAAGAATAAGGATTGGGGCGAAAATAATCACGACAGCTCGCGCGCATTACTACGGCAGAATCGTCGATACTGCCCTACACTCTCCGCTCTGCCGCAGCTTGAGCTCTCACATTCAGCATTCGAAGATAGGCGCTGTCTATAGGGCCGACGGATAGGACGCCTCGCATATACGCGAAGCTGGCGATAACGCCGGGCATGGGATCGTCGGGATGAATTTCGTACTCCAGATCCACGAAGCCTGGGTACTTTATCGCGATGAGGGCTTCAAACATTCTCCGCACGGGCATCATGCCCTCTCCCACGGCGACCTGGCTCTCTTTGTTTTCGAGGTTCGTAAGATCCTTCATGTGCACGTTGAACAGCCTTGGACCTGCTTCGTGAATTGCCTGCACTACATCGGCGCCGGCGCGAACCGTATGCCCGACGTCGATGCAGCATCCGATGCGGGGATCCATACTCTTCACCGCCTTCAATACATCCAGCGGGGAGTGCCACAACTTATCCTCGGGTCCGTGATTGTGGATCGCGAAGCGAATGTCGTACTGCTTGACGAACTTCTCGATTCTCGGCAGAGTCTCGGGCGCAGGGTCACCGGCGACAATCACTGAGATACCTGCTCGTTTGCAGTACTCGAATTTAGACCGGATGTCCTCGTCCTCATCCTTTGTGAAATAGATAGCGCCGGCAGCGTGAAGTTTGATGCCGGCCGCGGCATAATCCGCGAGAGCGACGCCTTCTTCCTGTGGCGTCATCGGGAGATGATCTTTGACATCCTTCGCATTCAATTCGAATACACTGAGCTGCTTCATGAAGCCGATCAGCTGGGCGCGAGAGAAATTACGGAAGGTGTAGCTGGCCAGACCTAAACGAATCGGCGAAGCCTGGATAGAGGAGGGGCGATGCTGAGCCAGCGCCCAGATATGATTCGGGGCCGCAAACATCCCCGCAGCCAATGCGCCGGCGCGAACGAACTCGCGACGGGACAGAGCAGTCTTAGACATGCGGTGCCCATCCTTTCTCATACTCGCGCCCCCACATCTTCATCGCTTCCGGATCGCCCTTGATTCGTCCGTCTTTCGTGTTCAGATTCAGCTCGCGATTGAGTTCCCAGGCAATGTTGGATAGCTGCAGCATGGTAACGGCGACGTTGCCCACGGAGACTGGAGAGTTGAGTTTCTCGCCTTTGCGGATGCCGGCGATGAAGTTCGCGAAGTGAGCGTCGGTCATGGAATCGCGGCCGACGAGATCAGCAGATGAGGTCGTCGTGCCGGCGCGAAATACCCCGACCTTGTTTCCTTTGAGGTCGTAAATCTCATAGCCATCGCGGTCGACCAGGATCGTGGCTTTGGTTCCCATGATGGTCGAACCGCGATCGCGACCGTAATATTTCATGCCCTGGCAGCTCTTTCCCTCCCAAGAAATCATTGCGTCGTCGAACTCGAAACTGGTTACCAGCGTGTCATAGAACTGCCAATCGTCTTTGAATTGGTATCTGCCTCCTTGTGCGGTGATGCGGTTTGGATAATCGACGCCGAGCGCCCAGCGGCAAACATCGACCTCGTGCGTGCCATTGTTGAGCGTTTCACCCGTGCCATAAAGTTTGAACCAGTGCCAGTTGTAGGGATGGATGTTGTCCTCGTAAGGCTGGTGCGGCGCGGGACCCTGCCACAAGTCCCAGTCAAGCTGCGGCGGCACAGGAACTTCCTTGCCTATGCCAATCGATTTTCTGGTATTGACGTACCAGGATTTGGCGAAGTATGGCCGGCCGATGGCGCCTTGACGGATTTTGTCGACGACCTCAATGGTGTGCGGAGAAGAGCGTTGCTGAGTCCCCATCTGGACCAGCTTTTGATATTTCTGTTGCGCCTCGACCAGCATCTCTCCCTCAGCAGGATTGTGGCTGCAGGGCTTCTCCAGATAGACATGCTTGCCTGCCTGTAATCCGGCGATGGCCATCGGCGTATGCCAATGATCCGGAGTAGCAATGGTGATGGCATCGACTTCTTTCTGCTCGAGAATCTTGCGGAAGTCTTTTTCGGCGACCGGAGCTTCCCCCATCTCTTGCTGCGCTCTGTCGGTGAACTTCTTGAGAATGTTGTTGTCGACGTCGCAGACATGTGAAATCCGGGCTGCTCTTTTGTTCGCCTTGAGCGACGAGAGGTGAGCGTAAGCGCGGCCATTCAATCCAATCACCGCGAAGTTGAGACGGTCGTTCGATCCGAGGATCTGGCTGTAGCTCTTTGCCGTCGTACCCACGGCAAGTCCCGCCGCGCCTATAGCGAGTGCATCAAGAAACTCACGTCGTGTAACCATCATTTCTCCTTGAGGCCGGTTGGAACTGATCGTTGTTGCTGATCTTGCGCTATGCTACGAACCAGCGTCCGATCAGCAAGAAATGCTAGCTTTGGTAAGCGTCTTCTTGAGTCCATTCATACTGACGCGTGTGGAAGCTTCGGGCGTACCGGCGCCGCGCCAGTGGGTTTCAAGGCTTAAGCCGTTGTGAAAGCCGTCGCGGTGCAAAGCTTGCAGTTGCCCGACCCAATCCACAATGCCACTTCCTACTGGAGCCCAGTCATATTCATGTTCCGGCTTGCGCAACACGTCTTTGCAATGGCAGTGTCCGATGCGATCTTTCGGCAGCAATTGATAACCGGCAGGATAAGGCGTGCTTCCGATGGCTGCGGCATTGCCCGGATCCCAGTTCAGCATGAAATTCTGGCTCGGAATCGCGTTGAGCGTGGCGGCCGCTTCTTCGCCCGTTGCTGTGTTGCAGGACATCTCGTTTTCGAGCAGCAGGATGATGTTGTCTTTGGCACAACGCTCTGCTGCCGATTTTAGTTTCGCATTGATGGCCGCCCGATATGGCTTTTGGTCATCCAGGCGCCAGTAGTCGAAGCAGCGAATCCGGTCTGTGTTGAAGGCTTTGCAAAGCGAGAGGCAGCGCTCGAGTAGCTTCTCTTGCGCGCTGGCATCGAAGGCCGCGTGGAACTGGTCGCGGGTTTCGCTTTGCGAGGAACGCGGAGCTCCGGGCCAATCTGTCTTGAACAGAGGGCTTGCAATATCGGTGACTCGCAGTTTGTATTCGTGGAGAAGTTTTCGTGTCTCCTCAATTTGCTTTGCGTCGAGTTCGGTCACGTTCTTGTTCCACATCGATCGCAGTTCAATCCAACGCAAGCCAAAATCGCCGGACACGATCTGGCATGCCTTCTCAAAGTCCTGAGTAATCTCGTCGTTGATCACGGCTAACCGAAACGGGCATGTGCCTGCGTTCACCGACGACGGCCTTACCAGCGAGGACGCGGCGGCTTTCTTGAGCAGTTGCGGTATCGCCGCCCCGAGTCCCGCTAGGCCTAAACTCGCGAGCACTCTGCGTCGTGTGTGTCCCATGAATCGAACCTCCTGCGATCCAGACGATTCTCTGCTGCGGCGTTGATTATCTTAAGCCATCTCATTCAGCGAGTTGTGTTTCACCAAAGGTTATTGGTTGACGCCGCTGGCTAGAAAGCCTCCGTCGACAACTAAAGTCGTGCCCGTGACGAAGGTAGCGGCATCGGAGGCGAGGTAGACGGCAGCCCCTACAAGTGCTTCAGTCTTGCCGAAACAGCCCATGGGCGTCCGGATGAGTAATTCCTGGCCGCGGGGCGTATTGTCGAGCAAGTCAGCATTGAGGGCCGTGTGGAAGACGCCGGGCACGATCGCATTCACGGTTACGCCCCGCGTTCTGGAGAATCCCACGTGCCGTTGGAGCACCTACGACGCGCAACGGCTGAAAACTGCTCCTCCGGACGATGGGCCAACCACGGTGCAACAGCGTGCGTGGAGTTCGCCTATCTGGAACAAGCCCGCTGGGAGTGAGAGGGCAGCGAGCCGATAAATCCCTCGAGCATAAACCGCTTCGTCCATGCCGCTTGATTTGTTCTCCGGTTGTGCTCCACTCGTTTTGAGCGTAAGCGTCTGAATGACTTACGCTGTATGGCGGTTTCACAATTCTCTCCTCCGGAACAACGCCCGAAAATCCCGACCACTTACAGTCGCACCCAGTCACCAAAACTCACCTAATGTGACCTCATTCGTCAATTTGAGGACACCACTCGAGACGGTAAATCTGAGGAGTGAAAAACCGTTGGGTCCCGCCTAGATTTCCGCACAGAACTTGATCATTACCCTGGGCGACTTGCGTCGCAAATCACGTATGCTTTACAAATGAGGAACGATAAAGTGAATCTGAAACTCGCAACTTTTATTTGGCTCTTTGCATGCGCCTGCGGAGCCTTTGGTCAGACCAACGTGTCCTTCTATGTGTCACCGACTGGGAATGATGCGAATGCCGGTACGCAAGTGGCGCCCTGGCGCACCGTTCAACATGCCGCAGACACCGCGCGTGCGGGTAGTATCGTCAATGTGCGGGCCGGAGTCTACGAAGAGCTCGTAAACATCAAGGTGTCCGGCAACGCCACGGACGGATACATTACTTTTCGAAGCTATCCGGGAGAGACGGCCGTTCTCGACGCAGCGCATTTCACTCCCTCAGGCAGACAGGGCGTACTTACTATTTACAACCAGAGCTACGTGCGAATCGAGGGCTTTGAAATTCGTAACTTCCACACCGCCGAGCATCGGCTCGCTCCATTGGGCATAAATGTCATGGGGTCGGGCTCCCATATAGAACTTCTTAAGAACAACGTCCATCATATTGAGCAAACTTTTGAAGGCCGTGACGCACCGGGAAGTGGCGGGAACGGGTTTGGCATTGCCGTATACGGTACCGATGCCAAGACTCCGATCAGTGAACTCGTGATTGACGGCAATGAGGTGCATCATCTCCAGACCGGTTCGAGCGAATCGCTCGTGGTGAACGGAAACGTCACGAATTTCCGCATCACGCACAACGTTGTCCACGACAACAACAACATTGGGATCGACGTGATCGGTTTCGAGCGCACAGCTCCCGACCCTGCCGTGGACCAGGCGCGCGACGGAGTCGTCAGTGGTAATCTGGTTTACAACATTACTTCGCGCGGCAATCCGGCATACGGCAATGACGAAAATTCCGATGGGATTTACGTGGACGGCGGCACCAGAGTTCTGATTGAACAGAACGTCATGCACGATGTGGATTTTGGAATCGAACTGGCCAGCGAGCACAAAAACCGCGCCACCAGTTACATCACCGCACGAAATAATCTTATCTATCACTCTCACACTGCAGGTGTTTCTATCGGGGGTTATGCGCCTGAGCGGGGACATACCGAACACTGCATCGTGGTCAATAACACGCTCTACGACAACGACACGTCGGCAACGGGGTCTGGTGAGTTCCAGATGCAGTGGAACATGGCAGACAATATTTTTGCGAACAACATCGTCTACGCGGGGCCTCGTTGTCTTATCGCGATAAACAAATCGCAGGTCGATAAGAATCAGCCGCCCGTCATGATCGATCACAACCTTTATTACTGTGCGTCCGGAGCGAAGGCGAGCACCTGGGGAGAGGTGTCCGGCACGCTGACAGGATTCGATAATTATGTTCAGTCAACGGGGAATGATCGTCATTCCCGATTTCTCGATCCGTATTTTGTAGACGCTGCCGCTAAGGATTATCATCTGCGGCCGGATTCTCCCGCGATTGGGGCCGGAACCACGGACGGTTTGCCAGTGGGAGAACTGGATATTGAAGGCTCACCACGACTCAAATTCGGCAAGATAGACCTCGGCTGCTACCAGACAAAATAGCCCGTTGTAATGCCGGTTAGCGCTTGGCCGATGCGCCAAAGAAGTTCGGCTGCTCAGGGATTGCGGCGCCGTCAGCGCGGGGATCGGATGCACCGAAATTCAAACCGGTTTTGCTGTCGTGCAGGATTGCCTGGCCGCGCCCCATCAGGGATGTGTAATCCGGGTGCACCTGCAACACATGTCCCATCTTGCTCAGTGCGTCGAGGGTGGCGGGCGTCATACGCGACTCGATCACGATTCTGCAGCCCAGTTGCTGGCGATCAGTAAAGCGTGGTTCTTCCATTGCAGCCTGTATATTCATATGGAAATCGACCACGTTCGACACAAATTGTGCGTGAGCCAACGGCTGATTCAGCCCGCCCATGATGCCGAAGCCGATGTGCTCGTCCCCGCGCTGCATGAATGCGGGAATGATGGTGTGGAACGGGCGCTTTCTGCCTGCAAGGGCGTTCGGAGACGCGGGATCGAGCGAGAAAAGGCCTCCGCGATCCTGTAGGGCGAATCCCATCCCCAGTACGGTCACGTTCGATCCAAAGTTGTTGTAGTTGCTCTGAATGACGGAAAGAATATTCCCTTCGCGATCGACGACCGTGAAGTAAGTAGTATCGCCGGTGCCAAGCGCCCCGGGAGCGACCGTGCAATTTGCTTTGGTCGGATCGATGAGTGAGGCACGTTTTGCGGCGTAGTCTTTTGAGAGAAGCTGATCGACCGGAATCTTGCTGAAACGCGGATCGCCATCGTAGGCTTTCACGTCCGCATAGGCAAGTTTCATGGCTTCGATGCGAGTGTGCAGCTCGCCCGGGCTGTGTGGACCGGCGGGATCAGGCTTTAACTGTTCCATAATATTGAGCATCTCGAGTGCCGCAATGCCGTCCCCGTTGGGCGGGAGCTCGTATATCGCCCAATCGCGATATTTCGTGGAAATCGGCTCGACCCATTCCGCGGAGTAAGATGCGAGATCGTCGGCAGTCATCGTTCCTCCAAGTTCGTCGGAGGTCTTGAGAATCGCCTTGGCAATTTCTCCCTTGTAGAACGCAGCCTCGCCTTGGTTGGCAACCAGCGTGAGCGCCCGGGAAACATCGGGATTGCGAAACATTTCGCCGGTCTCGGGGACCTTGCCACCGGGGAGAAATACGCGGCGACTCTCCGCGTTTGTCAGCAGACCATCGTGATCCCCATCCCACCACGCGTGAATGATCTCTGCCACCGGGAATCCATGGTCGGCATAAAAGATCGCAGGTTGGAACAGGTCGCGCCAGGGCAGTTTTCCCCAGCGATTATGCAGCTTGGCCCATCCTCCCACCACACCCGGAACGGTGACGGAATCGATACCAAATTGAGGCATCTCCATGATGCCTTTTTCGTGGAGATGCTCAATCGTCAGATTCTTCGGTGCCCAGCCGCTGGCGTTCAGACCGTAGATCTTGCCGGTCTTCGCTTCCCAATAAATGGCAAAGAGATCGCCGCCCATCCCGTTGGAAGTGGGTTCGGTGACGTTGAGTACTGCGTTGGCTGCGATTGCGGCATCGATGGCGGAGCCGCCCTGTTCGAGGATGAGCGCCCCGGCTTGCGAGGCCGAAACCTGACTGGTGGCAACCATACCGTACTGCGTCGCGACAACCGAACGTCCGTAGGAACGGTCCTGGGCGAAGAGATTGAACGCGCTGGCTAGGAAAATGAGCAAGGTGACCGACGGTCTGAGTGCGATCATGCGTGCGAGGCTCCAGATCGAGATACGCAACTGAATCGGCGGGTCTGCGACGAGGCTATGAGTGTATCACTTGAAAAGAACGATAGAAGAAGGAGCGAAGGCCGATACAACGTAGACGGTCCCCGGAACAAACGACAGAATCTGGGTTATTGCCACTGGGGCGAACTTCAATTAACACGGTGAAATGCGGGACCTACTCGGATTAGGAGAGGGGAGAGGAACACTGTTTCCGCTTCGAAGCCCAAATTACAACTTGCGATGTCCCCGGCCCGCTTGCAGGCGCAGGAGAGCGCCGACCAGTGCATCGATCTCTTCCCGCGTGTTGTAGAGCGCCAGTGACGGTCGAACGGTGCTCTCGACGCCCATGCGGCGCAGGATAGGCTGAGCGCAGTGATGCCCGGAACGCACCGCGATGCCTTCCTGGTTCAGCGCGGCTCCGACGTCCTGGCGCGATGCTTTGGCTGCTTTGTGGCCCTGGCTGCGGGTGCCACATTTGCGGGTTAGGCGTTTGAGGTGTTCGTCGGGAAGGTAATTCCCCAGAAGGTTTCCGCCCGTTCGTCCTGCTCGACAAACTCGATTGCGTACGTGGAAACGCCCTCCAAAGTCGCCAACTGCGCAACTACACGGGCCGAGAGCTTGGTGCCTTGCTTGTTATTTACGGAGAGGACCGAGCCCACCAGAAGGTCACGACTAAGTTGAACGGCGGCGCCGTGCTTATTCAATTTCGTGGCCTTGGCCGGCGTCGTAAAGGAACATTTCTGCCGATCTTCTCCGGATAACCCGACAGAAGCGTGGAGCGCCATGCGATTGCTCCGGCGTTTTGCGATCTGGCTGCGGCTGGTGGTGACTTTAGCAGCCAGCTCTGGACGGTGCAATTTCGGGTGCGGATGTGCAGGTTTCAGGTTCATTCTGATCGGGACATTAGAACGTGCTCTTAGTCGCCGCAATGTGCCGTTCGTCACCTCCCCAGGTTACCCCGTAGAACTCCTTGATTCTTCAAACTGAGAGACGCGTTGCATCACGCCAGGAAATAGTACATGTACCACACCGGCAGCCGAAGCCAAGCTAGCGCGGCTGAAACAGCTTCATCGACCCACCTCACCGAAGCATGCTAACAATCTCAAAGGCCGCAATTCACAAAGCGACACTGGGGAGATATTTCAGTTCTTCGAGGACACTATCACGTTCAGATTCCGAGTGATCCCTACGGCAGGGGCGACCACGACCTGCATTCCGAGACTGAGACGGTCGAAGTCAAGGGAGGAGAGATTTTGCTGCGCACCACTCCATCCGAGGTCGAACAAAAGCTTCGTGTTCCTGTGCTGCTGGTGACAGGCGTCCCGACTACCACAAATTCCTCGCACTGCGGCTTCGTGCAAACTGCCGTAACGCTGAACCGGAATCCAGACTTCGTACACCAAGTACCCGCGGTGCAGGTTGCGTTTCCCAGGGTTGCGTCGATCACGCTGGCGTGGTCCGGGGACGGAGAGTTGGCTCCGCTGGGATCAGGACCGAGCGTGGCCAGATCACGCGCAAAACCCCTTTGCGGATAAGCAGTCGAATATATGAGCTGCGCAGTGTTGGCTGTTCGTATCGTGGCGATGGCGCTCGATTCATTGGCCGCGATTCTTGCCCGCAGCAGATTGGGAATTGCGATCGCCGCTACCACCAGTGCCGCACCGGCGTCGACCGCTCCACTTCTGCTGACTTCGCGAATCGCGCTTTCCTCGCCGTACGCGGAAATCACCGCCGGTGGAGTTTCGGCGGTCGTTTGGGAAAGAGACCGCGCCATCTCCGGGAATGCTTGCCGCATACTCAGCGCCGCCACTGAAAGCGGATCTTCGTAGAACAATGCTGAGGCCTCCGATCCGTGGTCTGGGGGCAGTGATGCCAGAAATTTTCCAGACTTGGCTAATGATTCACCGCCCTGACGGAGTCGAATTGCCTCGGTGACCGTTTCCCGACTGGAAGCTATGACCAGATACCTGTCCGCAAATGCGTAGCTGATTTCGATCGTCTTCTGTGCTGAGGGAATTCGGAGGGTGTGGTAAGTAACTCCTCCGTCCTCGGATTGCTGCGCGTTAATATGCATTGTCGCGAGCAAAGTGCTCAGGGTTGTCTGTAAGCGGTCCGGATCGCTGACCCCAAATATGATCTTCCACTTCGCGTCCGGTGGTGTGACACTGTCCACCTCGTACGTGACTTCTCCGCTGAGGCGCCTGAACAAATCTTCCTTGAAGCTGAGCCTCAATCCTTGTTCCATCTGCGCGACCGGCGCGAAAGCGTTGGGGTTCGAGGCAGTAGCGAGATCCTTGAGGTCCTCGAAAATCTCGGCGGGGTCTTTCAAGAGCACGGCGCCCGCCACCATCGCCTTGGGCGAGACAAACTCCAGGCCACCCATAGGTCCGGGCGCTGCCAGCCACGATGCCATTCCATGCCGCGGACCAGTGAAGCTAAGTTCCATCTGGCTGGCTGCCTGGCCGGCAACACTTTTATGCTCCCAAACCACATACTTCATGTCGGCAAATCCCGAACGCTGAAGCATCAACCGGCTCTGGTCGGTGCCTGATGGGACTTGCTTCAAGATCTTCTGCAAATCAACCGCGGCTACGATCGACGTACCGCCTTCGTACGCCTGTTCCAACCGTTGCCCAAACGGAGTGAAAACAAATTCGCGGCTACCGGCGTTCAGACGGGTATTGAAATTGCGCACTGTGATCAAATCGTGTGCTCCCACCAACATGTCGGGGCGCACCAGGATCACCAGCGGCTGCGACGGTAACGTGTCCTTAGCACGAGCGAGTTCCTGGACGTTCAGTACACGCGCCACCGGTTCCGACCTACCCGCAAATTCGTTTAACATTTCCTGAAGGAACTCCTTCAGCCCCTGCTTTCGCACTTCGGCAAGAATCAGCAGGCTGGGATCCTTGGCAGCTCCCGGCTCGCCTATTTGGTCCCCGCCCGAAACAACAATTTCGTCTCCCAAGTACTGAGAGAGCTGATAGGCCTTCTCCAGCGAATCCTCGATCTTCGTTCCAGTCGCACCGACTTCGCCCTGCCACCAGGCTCGCAGAACCGGGCTTTGCTGAAGCTCCTGCTGGAGAATCCCCAGAGCCTGATGGGCAGCGTCACCATAGTTGGGAAATGCGGCGTAGAGGATCGTCGATTCGGGCAGCAACGGTAAGAGACGGCTCTGGCCGCGCGCTGCTGGAAACTGAATGTTGCGTTGGAGTTTCCCCAGCAACTGACCCAGCTCAGGCAGCAAGCCGGGATACTTCTTCAGGACCTCAGACAACGCCGCCTCGGGTGAGACAGCGGTGGTCGCATTCCCGGACTGGCGAGCGGACAGACCGCCCGCGACGCCGTCGGCCGGTGACTGGGGAGTCAATTCGAAGTTCACCGTGACTTCCGTATCTACTTTGATCGGTTTTCCATTCAGGAGAAACGGCTTGTACTTCCATTGCTTCACGGCTTCGATGGCTGCGGGGGCGAGCATTGGGTGGCCGCTCACCAGCGTCAAGTTCTCAATGGAACCATCGGTACCGATGAGCGCTCTCAGAACAACCGTTCCTGAAATCCGGGCCTGCCGCGCCAGGGGCGGATAGATTGGGTTGACCTTGCGAACCAGAAGCCCTTGCGCGACGCCCTGCGATATGCGGACGCGCTGGGGCACTTGAGGCTGTGGAGTCACTGCCGGGGACAGCTGCTGCGCGGCTGCCGGGAACGAAAGGATCAGGATGGCGAGAGCTGCAATCAGGTTCGAGGTTAGTTCCATGGAATCCTCGGCGAGATTGTACTCTTCTGCAGTTCCAGGAAAACCAACGCGAAGTCAAAATTCACAGACCCATGGCCTTGGCAATGGCCGAATTCTCTGCGGTAACGTAGCCTCGACTCAATCGATTTGCACGCGCGACTTAGCGTCTCGAGTGGCGTTCTCGAACCTGATTGAAAAGATGCATTCTTTCGATTTGGGAAGGGCGCCCGCCCCATGTTTGTGCGCCCCTTGAAAATAGATCGCATCAAGATATATATTAGATCGTAGTGCGATCTACTTGTAGTTCGGTCAGGACCCATTCTCTTCGCAATTCCGAAAATATGAAGCCTCGCGTTGATAAGGAGACCATTCAGGAACTCGCCTCTTTTCGCTACAACCTGCGCCGTTTTCTCCGCTTTAGTGAGAATGCAGCACGAGACTGCGGCGTGACTCCACAGCAGCATCAATTGATGCTCGGGGTTGCGGGATTCACGGAGCGCGGTGCCGCTACGATTTCGGAACTGGCTGAATTTCTGCAAGAAAAAAACAACTCGGTTGTGGGCCTGGTAGAGCGCGCAACGGAAAGTGGACTCGTTCGCCGGAGGAACGCGACCTCTGACCGGCGGTTGGTAATGGTTTCCCTAACGCCGCGCGGCAAAGAGATCCTGTCCAGGCTGAGCCTACTTCACAACGAAGAGGTGAAGCGTGTTCGGGCGGCAGGCCCCCTGACCCGGAAGCTGCAGCAGCGATCGTCGAGGGAGCGTCAATCATGAGCAACGACGCTACAAAACCAACACGGAGAGCGAACTGGTTTTTGCAGCATCCTGCTCTTCGTAAGTATCTGCCGCTGGTCCATGAAGATCTCATGGCGGTCTATGCGCGCGATCTCCGTAAGTGGCTCATCATCGCACCGTTGATCGGCTTGACGACTGGCCTGGTAATCACGGGCATCGTTGTCATCATTCTGCGGAAATTGTGGCCCCTGGTGCTCAGCTACTATCTCCAGCACCACTGGGCCATTGTGCCCGGAGTAGGGCTGGGGTTCTTGATCACGGGTCTTATTATGCAGTTTCTGACGCCCAATCCCGACGAACATTCCACGGAAGAGATTGTTCGTTCCTACCACTATCATCAAGGCGATATCGATATGCGGCCATTTTTTGCGAAGCTTCTCGCAGCGGTCACCACCGTGGGATTCGGAGGCAGCGCCGCTCTCGAAGGGCCCAGCATCTATGGCGGGGGCGCAATTGGCTCATGGTTGTGGGCCAAGCTACGACGTTTCCATCTGGAGCCGCGCGATCGGCGCATCATGCTTATCAGCGGCGCAGCGGCGGGGATGGCTGCCGTGTTTCGCGCGCCGTTGACAGGCTTGGTTTTTGCGCTTGAAATGCCTTACCGAGACGACCTCGCACATGAAGCGCTACTGCCTTCTCTAATCGCCTCTGTGGTCTCCTATGTAACCCTTGCTTTTTCCCTAGGGGCAGCCCCTATTTTTGACTTTGCCAGCCCAGTGTCTTTTACCGGGAGGGATCTCATCTGGTGCGCGCTGCTTGGACTGGCGATGGGCCTCATAGCGGTGACGTTTGCCATTACCTTCCGCCGTGCCCGCGCCTTCGCAGTGAAGCGGAGCTGGCCGCACTGGATGAAACTTGTGGTGGGAGGTGTACTGACGGGTGGGTGCGGGCTGCTCTTTGTTCTGATTTTTAAAGGATCGCTGGTGCCTCTGGGCCCGAACTACGAGGCGGTAGGGGAGATTCTAGGAGGGCAACATTCCGGATGGGAACTCATCGCTTTCGGTGTGCTCAAGTTGGGAGCAACCATACTCTCGCTTGGCTCAGGCGGAGTAAGCGCCATGTTCGTGCCGCTGTTCCTTACCGGAGGAGCTTTTGGAACCGCTTTTGGCCAGCTTGTAGTTCACAGTTCCTCGCTCGAACTGTACGCGGCGGTGGGCATGGCCTCGTTCATCGCCGCTGGTTATAAGACTCCCCTTGCCGCCGTCGTCTTCGTGGCAGAAGCCACCGGCGGTCACGCTTTTATCATTCCGGCGCTGATCGGATCCGCCGTCGCGTATTCGGTTTCCGGCGACGCATCCGTTTCGGGGGACCAGCGCCTGCACGAAGGAGTTCGTATACGTGAACTCAAGGCCATCCGAATCGGTGAAATCATGCAACGGCAGGTCGTTTCTGTGCAGGCCACTCTGAATTTGCGCGAATTCGCCAACACCGTCTCACCCCAGTATTGTCATACAAGCTTTCCAGTCATGGAGGGTCACACGGTCCTCGGAATAGTTTCATCATGGTCGCTTACGCGAATCCCAGCGGAAAAATGGACGAAGACCACCGTGTCGGAGATCACTGACCGAGGAATCATTCGTATATCTCCTGATTGCGACGTCATGGAGGCCCTGCGTTTGCTGCTGAGCGAGCAAACACGACGCATGCTTCTGGTTACATTGGCGAACGAAACATTGGAAGGCATCGTCACCAAGTCAGATATTTTGGAAGCGTTGAAGACCCGTGACGAGGATGCATTGGACTCTGCGAATGAAGCTATCTGATTGCGCACCCGGATTTTCGTCAAGTTACAGCTCCAGCACGCTGACAGATCGGCCAGTCCCCGGCCTTCTCCCGGTCAGCGCAATCGCCCAAAGAGTGATTTGGCAGCGGCGGAGGAACTGACGGTCTCAATTGACCTCCAGTCCGACCGCAAGACGACATTGACGGTTCGCGGGCGTGCTCCGGTTCGAGGATGCTGCTCGTCCGGCGCTCGGTTCTGGAGAATTGCTCGCCGCACGATCGCACTATGCCTGAATCCGTGGTCGTGCAATGTAGCAAAATGGGGCTTTGAAGTTAAGATGATTGATGCCAAGAACGATTGTTGAGATCGGCGGCGGAGAAATAAGGACTAGAGGAACCGCTCCGATTGACCGAGAGATTATTCGACTCTCGCACAAGAAGAATCCGACGCTTCTTTTCATTCCAACCGCCAGTTCGGATTCCCAAAGATATTGGAACCACATACAGGAATATTTTGGCAATTTCTTGAAATGCAAGACCGATGTCCTGTTTCGCATCAAAGAACAACCTTCAAAGGAGCGGGTTTCGCTGACCGTCCCTTTTTATCAGCAAGAATCGCGCGGAGGAGCGAGGCTTCCCCGAACTGACTTTCCAGAAGCCGTTTCTGGATAACTTCTTGGCTCGGTAGCCGCCGGACCCACTGAGGACTCGGCCAACGCTAACGTGGGCAGACGCGAAGCGCCGCTGCTGCCCTACAAGCTAAAGCGATCCTGAGGACCGAGCTTCCTGGAATTCCCCAGCTTGGCCGTAGCCTTCAAGCGACGACGCTCACTCGGCTACTTTACGCGGAGCTACTTCTGTGAAAACGATGACATCAGAATGAGTAACGCAGGGACTCGGTTAGCGCATTGGCGTGAAAATAGCGTGGCGCTGTTGGGCCGACGAACGAGCCTTCTCCGTACTGGTAATAATTCCAGCCCATGTTGAAGGCCAGCTTATGGGCGATATCCACGCTCAGGTTGGCTACAGGCTGTTGATATTTGTATTGCAGCGTACCGAGCGGCTGCAGAATGTTGAACTGCGGGACGTTTCCGTCAACACTGGTGATGCTGTAGCCGACGTTGGCCATCACTCGCTTCGCTGGCTTGAATCTGACCGTGGCCATTCCGAAATTCGTGTGGTTGGTGTAGTACGAGTTGGCCATCAAATTATTGGCCGTATCGTTCCCTGCGCAGTCGTTGTTAGCGGCATTAGCCACGAAAGGTAGAATCACGCCCGCTGGCGGCGTGTCGTTGAAGCAGATGATGGCATTCTGGATCACGCTGTTGAAGTTGTACGCCAGATCCATTCCGAAGCGCTCCCGCGGCGCGAGTGAAGCTGTCAATCCGTAGTTTTGGTTGTGTCCCACGAACTGGGTTTGTGCATCGGCGTTGGATTCTTGCAGGATGTTGATGGATCCGCCCAGGGTCGCCCACGAGCGCGGCGTATAGGTTGTCTGGAAACGGTAGCGGCCTTCTTTGCGCGGCGACAGGCGGACGAACACGGCGTTGTAATTCGTATGCTCCAGATCAAAACTCAATCGCAAACCGTGAGTGGGCCGCGCCCAGAGCCCGAGGAGCGCCGTTTTTTCCAGGCCTACGAAGTGGTCCAGGTCTCCGGGCAGAAAATCGTTGAAGTGGTTGAATTGCCGATCGCCATACCGGTAACCGATGCGCGCTCCGGCCTTTTTTGAAATGTCCCAGGCCAGTTCAGTCTGATTTCTCGTCCAAGTCTGGTTGAAGGACGCGGTTTGCACAGTGGGCGCCGTCGTCGGCACGGTAGCGCCCAACGGAGTCAGCAGCGTGCACGCTTTTGGATTTATGCAATCACTGTCGACTTCGTTGAAATTGCCGTTCTCCGGAATGCGGTAGGCCCAGAAATACAACTTGTCGATCAGGCGCAGATGCTGGGTGAGATGCACGGTAGCCCCGAGATCGGCTGTGTCGGAAATACGATTGGCGTCGGCCTCGCCCGTGCCGACAAACGCACGCGTGGCGGTGCGGGTGATCAACCCGTTGAAGGACTCGTCCAATGGCGTGCTCGACGTTGCTGAGCTATAGGAAAAAGACGCAACCAGTTCTACCCGCTGGAAGTAATTGCTCCGCAGGCTAACACGCTCGGTGGGCGTGGAGGTGCGGATCCGCTGGTTCCGCAAGTAGCTGAAGTACGCGCTGCATGTGACATTCGTCAAGGTTCCACCAACGACCAGGCTGGTGGCCGGCGGCACCACGGCACAGGGTTCCTTGTTTGCAGTGTCGATGGACAAACCCAACGAAGCGGAACTTAGCGGCGTCGACGGCACAAGTACCTCATTGATCGGGTTCAGTTGGTAGTCGGTATCTCCCTTGTAGTAATCGAGGAATTGGTCGTAGCTCAGCACGGTTCGTGGCGCGATTCTAAAGTCCACTCCCAGGCGGTAGGAGTTCATGGTCGTGTTCCAGTCCTGCAGGAGCGAAGCTTCCGTACCCTCGTGGATGCTGCTGTACGATGGCCCGGTCATGTTGTTATGCGAATATCCCAGGCGGAAGCTCACTGTGGATTGCGGCAAGAGCATCAGGTCGAAGTCGCTCATGCGTCGCGTGGTAGCAAATTCGTGGGGCGAACTCAGTATCGGAATGGACGGAGTAGATGTGGGAGGATTCAGTGGATTCGCCCACAAGTCGTAGTCAGAGAAATACTGATCGCGACGAAAGCTGCCTTGCAGGTTGTACCACTTGTTCTTGTCCGCCCGCAGGCGCAAAGCGTTGTTGGGATCGCCTCCCCATCCAAAACTGTTGAGGTAAAGATCGTCGAACAGCAAGCCCTGGTGATCAACCGACTGCATCGTAAGCGTCTGGTCAAGTATTCGCGGGCCCGTCTGCAGATTCACTAGCGAATCGTACATATCGCCGCTGCCGGTCACGTCGGTGGTACGGTAGCCCAGTTCGACGGACTGATGAATCTGGTATCCGCCGCGGGTTACGCCGTCGGGTTCAGCGGGCGCCGCTGGGGCGGGGGTGGGGGCAGGGCTCGCGGTAGGAGTTTGAGCGAAGAGCGTTTCTCTCGACGGCACGATCATTGCGCACAAAAGCAACGCCCGGGCTATCGCGATTCGACGTTTGCCACAACCAAACACGAGGGCTATCGAGCTGCTCTTCGCCTGCACGGCGAAGGACGGCCGTCTCTCCGGTAGCGAAGATTGCTGGACGAGTTTTCTTGGCGGCTCCATCGATACTCCTACTTGAAAAACACATCACTGAAATTGGAGCCATGAATCTGGGTGTGACACAGGGTGCAGGCCTGATACTTCGCCGACTGATTGTGCGCGGGACCGATTGGACCGCCAGCCGTCAACGTAGTCGAGAAAGTGTGGCACTGCAGACAGAGCATATTCACCGGCATCACGTTGAGCAGCTTCGGATTGGTGGAACCATGGGGCGAATGGCAACTGGTGCAACCCTCGGTCTTCACCGGTACGTGTTCGTAGACGAAGGGACCTTGCTTATCGACGTGGCACTTGTAGCAAATGGCATCGCCGCTCGCCAGGCTCCGCAGCTGTCGCACGGTCCCCGTCCCGTGTGGGTTGTGGCAGTCCACGCATTGCACCAAACCCTCGTTGACGCGATGGTGATAAGGTTTAGCAAAATCTGCTTTGGCCGATGTGTGGCACCCGTAACATAGCTGTGGTTGCTCCTGCACGAGCAGGAACTCTTTTTCCTTGGCGTGGTGGGGAGAGTGGCAGTCGAGGCATCCCACATCGCTACTGGAGTGAGCGGATTGGGCGAAATGCGATTGTTCGTGGGCTTCGCCGTGACAGGTCAAACATCGAGCGCTGGTCTCTTGCCGCGACTTGCCCTCGAACACAAATATTTTCGTTTGGTCGCCACCGCCTGCCACGTGGTCGGCTCCAGGACCATGACAACCCTCGCAACCCTGCTTTGAGGGACCGCCTTTTGTGTTCAGTGTGGTCTTCCAGTGCGGCGTTTTCTCCCATGCGTTATAAATTTCCTCGTGACACGTCTTGCAGGTCTCGGCTCCCACATACTTAGACATTTCTGGAGAAGGTGCAGTGGCCGCTGGTTCGGTGGATTGCACACTCTTAGCGGCCGCCGGTGGACTAGTTTGGCCGGCCGCAAGCGCCACGACGAAAAGAAAGAAGATCGAGAGAACAACTCGAGCGGCAGAGATTGTGACGGGCGACTTGCCGTGCCCTGAGTACTTGCGCGGAGAGGGATGACTCGCAGCGGTCATTGAAATCCGATGGAAAATAGAAAAATACCGGAATGAACGATGCGAAAACTGGTCAATATTGCACAGGTGAAAGAATTAAGCAGAAAAGGCCCGTCGATTGAGAGCAGCTTCTTGGCCCACATGTGAGCGCTTCCAGACATTGGAGGATCGGCTGCCGGGGATGTAAGGTCAAGCAACCTCAGCTAAAACAAGACCTAGGTAGCCCCGACCGCGATGCAGACAAGAAATCGCCGGCGTAACAGAATTGCTTAGTCCTTCATTTTGTTTTGAGAAACCACCCATGCGAATCAAGAGTGTTCGTAGCCGCGGAACCTTCCCAGCACCTCACTTCCACCAATCCCCTTATTGCGGACCGTTGACATAGACCTAAATTGGACAGCTTGGAAGCCGCCGGTTCTGCCACACTCTGGCTATGACAACGAAAACGATTCCGGCGTACCTAGAGGACGAGCGCCGAGCCAGTGTGATAATCGAGAGCGCCCGAAGAAGGTGTATTATTCCAGCGAGTTTTGGGCTCGCTGGCAAATGCTAGCAGTCGACTGGTCCGTTTGTGAACCGGGTCATTCAGTTGGAAAGGGCGCCTCATGTCTTCTCGCAGTCTTCTGCGTTTACACGGTAATTGCTGGCTTTTTTCGAAGGCATTCTGCGGAGTGCTATTGGTGTCGTCCTTGTCTGTTCTTTCGCTTGCTCAAACAACCGTGAGCCAGGGCAGTATTCAGGGGACGGTCAGCGATCAGACGAACGCGGTCGTTCCGGATGCAATTATTACGATAAAGTCCCGCACTACCGGGCAGACCGTGACGGTCAAAACGTCCTCAGCTGGTACTTATAACTCGGGCGGCCTACCTGTCGGCGACTACCAGGTTCACGTGCTGGCCAAGGGTTTCAAGACGGCGCAACTCACCATACCAGTCCAGATCGCCGTAACTTCGTCCGGCAATGTGAAGCTGGAGATCGGCCAAGAGACCACTACGGTTGACGTGCAAAGCAGTGCCATCACCGTTAACACGGAACAATCAGCAGTGCAGGGTGTACTCACTGGCGAGCAGATCGACAACATGCCGGTCAATGGGCGCAGTTTTCTCGATCTTGCCCAATTGGAGCCCGGTGTTCAGATGCAGGATGGGGGAAATTTTGATCCCACCAAAGTTGGTTACAACTCCATATCTATTAATGGCGATTTCGGCCGTACACCGCGCATCGAGGTTGACGGACTTGACGTCAGCGACGAAACCGTTGGCACGACGACCCAGAACGTCGCATTAAGCTCCATTCAAGAATTCAATATCGGGCGCTCATCGCTCGATATTTCGACTGAGGTCACCAGTACAGGGTCGGTTAACCTCGCCACGCGCTCGGGCACCAACGATTTTCACGGTCAGGCTTTCTACCTGTTCCGCGACTACAGCGCCGGATTTGCGGCTCTTCCCGGCGGAGTCAATTCGCAATTTCAACGAAACCAGTTCGGCGGCCGCTTCGGCGGTGCAATCATCAAGAACAAGCTCTTCTTCTTTATCGATTCCGAGCGGCTCAAGCAGGACAGCGCCGATTCAATCGTGGCTGGAGCACCGTTTCAATTCCTGACCCGGGGAATCGACTCACCCTTCAAGAGTTCGCAGGCCAGCGGGCGGCTTGACTGGCAGGCGACGGAGCACATCCACGTCTTCTATAAATTCGCCTACGATTGGAATTACTCAACGTCTTCTGCGAGCACAGGCTTCTCGTATTACGCCAACCGCGACTATACCCCTACCCATGCGGTTGGCATTGATTTCAATAAGGGCAACTGGTCCCACAGCATCCGCCTGGGATACTTCAAGTTCCGTAACCAGATTATCGGGGACACGAACTCGCAGCCGTCGTCGATCAACCCATTCCCTCTGGCCGAGATTCAATTTAACGACACAAATTTGTACACGGGGCCGAACTACCTGGCGCCCCAGCAGACATTCCAGAGCAACAAGCAGATCAAGTACGATGCCAGCCGAGTCCTGGGCGCGCACATCATTCGCTTTGGCGCCACGGTCAACGGCATCGCCACTGGAGGATTTGCGTCTTTCAACGGACTTGCCCCGTTGCTGACTTCGTACGTGAACTTTGCCTTGCTACCACAGGGGGCGGTGCAAACCGCACCTTATTACTCGTGCAATCTTGGAAACAGCTTCAGCGGTTGCGACCCCAATATCGCCGACTATCCGTTTACCGGCGGTTACGTGGGCAACGGACAGGGTTTCAGTACCGAGTTGCCTGCATTCGGCTATCCGGCCGGCGGCTTGTTCGATACTCGCTTTGAAGCTTATGTGGGCGATTCCTGGAAGATCAAACCTAACTTCACCCTGAACTACGGATTGCGCTACATTCGTGATACTGGGCGCACTGATAGCGATCTGGCGCCTATCCCGTGCTCGGCTACAACCCTTATTACGTGCACGGGAGATCTTCTGAATCAATGGGGACCGGGACTGGCGAATCGCGTACGCCAACCGAACCTGAATTTTGCGCCACAGATTGGTTTTGCCTGGGATCCCTGGAATGACGGAAAGACCGCGATTCGCGGTGGCGGCGGCCTCTACTACGAGAACAACATCTTCAATAATGTTTCCTACGACCGTAGTGATAAGCTGGCCACCGGCTTATTCAACCAGACCCCTTACCTGAACTGCCAGCCGGGGGCGAGTGCCGGTTCATTGGCATTCAACATCCCGGTTCCGGGAAGCACGATACCGAACGCCGTCACCTCCATCGATGGATACGATTTGGCAACGCAGGTTTGCTTTGCGCCATTTGGACCTAGCTCCATCAACCCCGAGGGCGCTGCCAAAGCAATGACCGATCTGCAAAATGAATATATCGCGGCAACTGCAGCGGTTGGCACTGCGGGACAGAATCCAAATTATGTGGGCAACACCTTGGAACTCGGCTACCCTTACAACCCCAACTTCCGCACTGCGCGCTCTTATCAAATGAACATTGGTGTGCAGCGCCAAATTACCAAGGGTGGCGTATTGACGGTAGATTACCTGCGCAACATCGGCCTGCACTTCCAACTCGGGGTGGATGTGAACCATGCCGGCGATTCCCGGTACCTGGAAACGAATGCCGCGCTCAACGCCATTGCCACTACGGTCGCAAATAACGTTCCTTCTTGTTCCCCAGCAAGTGTTACTCAGGCCAATGCTTCGGCCACAGTGGCCTGCTATATCGCAAACAATCCGAGCGCGAGCATCAATGATTTCGCCAACAACGGTCTGGATTCTGGCTATGTCTATTACGGCGGATATTCTGCTCCGTACTTTGGGCTCACTGCCGATACTGGCGCGGCCTTCGGAGGCATCAATCCAAACGTTGGCAGTATGTTCATGAACTATCCCATGGGCCGATCCGTCTACAACGGTCTGCAAAGCGAATACAAGGAACGCGTCAAGAATCCACTCCGGGGTTTGGGCAGTCTCGATCTACAGGTTAACTACACACTTTCCCGCTTCGTAAGCAATGGTGGCTACGACCAGCACTTCACCCCTAACGCATGGGACTTCCGTAATCCCACCGCCTTCAGTGGCCCCACGCTAGAGGATCGGACCCACCAGTTCAAATTTGGTGCGACCTTTGAATTCGCTCACCACGGTCCGCGCCTCAGCCTGATTGGCGGCTTCGCCTCACCGGAGCCTTCGGACTTGCGATTGCCGACGGAAGGAACCGTAGGAGAAATCTTCCGCTCCAACCTGACCGGCGATGGCCAGACTATCGGAGACTTTCTGAATTCTGCCGCTACCGGCATCGGCCATCCGGGAACCTTCATGCGCTCGGTCACGCCAAGGAATTTGAATGCCTACCTCACGAACTTCAACAATACGGTGGCGGGAACGCTCACGCCGGCCGGTAAAGCTCTAGTGACTGCCGGCCTGTTCACGCAGTCTGAGTTAGTCAGCTTGGGTGCGGTTGTTCCTGCCGTCCAGCTTGCGCCCGCGAACAATGCCGGGAACGGCTATTACAAAGACGTCGATACAATCTTGGCCTGGCCCTTCAAGTTTCATGAGCGCCTAACCATTTCTCCCAGCATTTCCTTCTTCAACGTCTTCAACTTTGTGAACTACGGGGTTCTCGGGCTGAATGGAACAGACAGTTGGCTGACTGGAGCGGGCGGCACCATCAACGGTACACCAGCGGGGCCTAACGCAGCTTCCAACACCGTTCGAATCGGACGCGGCAGCGGCGTGTTCGCGGTCGGCGCTCCACGCGAGGGCGAATTTGGCTTGCGCTTGGACTTTTAATTCACTTACCGGGAAGAAGCCCGTTGCGACGGAACCAGATTCAAACAATATGTTAGTCTCGGCGCCGATTAGTTGGACGTAGAGGAACCCTCCTTCGAGGCCGATTGGTGACCCTGTTTCGAGGAGTGTCAATGAGTTTGATCGGTATATGGCCAACTATGAAGGGGACGCTTCATCGCGCTGCACAACAAAACGTCCCGGACTCAGTTTAAGTCACGGGACCCCTGTTGATCAGCCCTCCCCCAAGTACTGCTCAAGACCGAGAGTAGAGATGGCAGATCATCGCGCAAATGGCACGGGTGGACTGGGTTCATCTAATGGGTGGAGAAAATAACTTGACGGTGGGTGGCAGCGCTGTGACCTAAGTCTTGGTGTACCAAGCTAGAGCGAGTTGCGGCCTTCCGCTCGCAATGATCCGATCCTTCGCTTGGGAGAATTGCGATCCCTGGCCAAGTTCGAAATTCCGCTCCAGCTTGATTGCCAGAGCGAAATATCCAGTCCCTTTCGGCTCTACTCTAACAACCTTCCCGCGACCGCTCAAGAATGTGCCAGAGTGGGGTTCGCGCGAACTCAATATCGCTGATCTTTAGATTTGCGGGAATCGCCACTCTGTTGAAGCAACTTGGTCACCAAGGCGGTCCACCCGGTCTGATGACTGGCTCCAAGGCCTTGGCCGGTGTCGCCGTGAAAGTACTCATAGAAAAGGATGAGATCGTTCCACTTTGAATCGGAGGCAAATTTTGGAGTGCCCTTGTATCCCGGACGCTGTCCTCGTTGTTTGCGCAGGAATATCCCCGTCAGGCGACGCGAGAGTTCCGCGGCAACCTCAGAAAGTGTGAGAATGTTGCCCGAACGCGAGGGGAATTCTACTTTGAAACCCTCGCCTAAATAGTGATGGAACTTCTGCAACGACTCGATTAACAAATAATTGACGGGAAACCACACGGCCCGCGCCAATTCGAATTGCCCCCCAAGATGCCGGTTAGCGATTCGCCGGGCTCGTAGTCGACGCGGTGCTCCCTGCCGTCAAGGGAGATCGTGAACGGATGATCGCGGTGATGGAGAGACAACGCGCGAATTCCGTGGGGTGACAGAAATTCCTGTTCGTCCAACATGATTTTCAACATTCGGCGGAGCTGCTCGGCATCTACAATCGAGAGCAGCCGTCGTTCCGACATTCCGGACGTCCGCATGCAGGCTACATTCTCGGTAAGGTCAGTCCGGTTGTCGATAAACCACTCCATGCGCCGTTTAAAGCCGGAAAGACGATCCAGCAGTGCTGAATCCAGGGTTTCGACTGCGAATAAAGGGATCAACCCAACCATGGAGCGAACCTTGACGGGAAAGTGCTCGCCATCGGGAAACTTCAGCACATCGTAGAAAAAACCGTCTTCCTCGTTCCACAGCCCCATTCCGTTGTCTCCGAGGTGGTTCATGGCATGGGCGATATACATGAAATGCTCCCAGAATTTACTGGCTACATCTTCGTAGGCGGGATCCTGCACCGCCAGTTCCATGGCGATGGCCATCAAGTTCAGCGTATACATCGCCATCCAGCTGGTGCCGTCGGATTGTTCGATGTGTCCGCCCGTCGGGAGAGGCTCGCTACGATTGAACACTCCAATGTTGTCGAGCCCCAGGAATCCGCCTTGGAAAATGTTCATGCCCTCGGCATCCTTGCGGTTTACCCACCAGGTAAAATTCAAGAGCAGTTTGTGGAATGCGCGTACCAGAAACGCCCGGTCGCCGTGGCCATTCCGCTTCTTGTCAATTTTGTAAACTCGCCACACCGCCCAGGCGTGTACCGGCGGATTCACATCTCCCAGAGCCCACTCATAGGCAGGGAACTGGCCGTTGGGATGCATGTACCACTCACGGAGCAAAAGCACGAGCTGTTCCTTGGCGAAATCGGGATCGATCAATGCAAGAGATACGCAGTGAAATGCTAAATCCCACGCCGCATACCAGGGGTATTCCCACTTGTCCGGCATGGAAATTACGTCGGCGTTGTAGAGGTGCGGCCAATCATGGTTTCTTCCCTTGATTCGCCTCGCAGGCGGAGGAGGATGGCCCGGGTCTCCGTGAAGCCACTTCTTCACCACGTAGTGGTAGAACTGTTTGGACCACAACAGCCCGGCGAAACCCTGCCGCATCACGTTCCGAGCGTCGGGCGAGAGGTCTCCGGGAATGATGGTGTCGTAGAAATCGTCGGCTTCCTGTTTGCGCGTGGCAACGATGGCGGCGAACGAATTGAAGGCCGCGGTTGGCGGCGTGAACTCCAGATTCGTGAGTCGCAGCCGGACGCTGGCGGATTTTCCCGCGGCGATGTCCATCGCGTAGTGAGCGGCGGCCTTGGTGCCCGTAGATTCCGGGGACACAGCCTCTTTCGCCCCTTGCACGATGTAATCGTTGATTCCGTCTTTCTTGCAAAATCCGCTCTCTGGCGCGTCGAACAGCCGACGGCAATTAGTTTCGTTTTCAGTGAAAAGAAGCTCCGGGGATCCGTCGCAGTAAAGCCATCGCTTGCCGAAGTTGTGATGGTTGAGTTCGATGGCGCCCGACACTCCACGCAGGTTCGGACGAAACTCTTTGTGGTCCCACGACCAGGTATTACGAAACCAAATCGTCGGAAGCAACCGCAGACGGGCCGATTCCGGGCCATGGTTCGTCGCTGTGATCTTGATAACGATGTCTTCGACATCGCCTTTGGCATACTCAACAAGCACATCGAAATAACGTTCTTCGGCAAATACCCCGGTGTCCAGAAGTTCATACTCGGCGTCGCTCTTAGACCGTCGCCGATTTTCCTCCACGAGTTGTCCATAGGGAAATGCAGCCTGCGGATACTTATATAGATACTTCATGTACGAGTGGGTGGGAGTGCTGTCGAGGTAGAAGTAATATTCCTTCACATCCTCGCCGTGGTTGCCTTCGGTTCCGCTCACTCCGAAGAGCCGTTCTTTGAGAATCGGATCGCGCTCGTTCCACAGTGCCAGGGCAAAACAGATCAACTGACGGCGATCACAGATGCCCGCAATTCCATCTTCATTCCAGCGATAAGCTCGTGACCGGGCGTGATCGTGCGGGAAAAATTCCCAGGCATTGCCTTCGGAACTGTAGTCTTCCCGCACCGTACCCCATGCGCGTTCGCTGAGGTAGGGTCCCCAGCGCTTCCAATGCCGCGTGCGGTCACGGGCTTCAGAGAGCCTGATCTCCTCGTTCGTCATAGGAGCGTTTGTCGGAAAGTTAAAGCTTGTTCAGTCCATCCAGGGCCGCAACTTTGTAGGCCTCGGCGAGTGTCGGATAATTGAAAACCGTATCGCGGAAGTATTCCAGCGTGCCACCCATGGTGAGCACGGCCTGGCCGATGTGCACAATTTCGGCCGCCCGGTCGCCAATCACATGCACTCCTAGCAGCTTAAGATTCTCGGGGTCGAAGAGAAGTTTCAACAGGCCCTGTTCATCCCCCAGCATTTGGCCCTTCGCCAATTCGGCATAGCGCGCCAGGCCAACTTCATAGGGAATCTTTCCCTGCGTGAGTTGTTCTTCGGTATGCCCCACCATGGAGATTTCGGGGATGGTATAGATGCCATAAGGAATGAGGGTGGGAATCATTTTGCCTGGTGTTCCAAACATGTGGCAACTGGCGAGGCGGCCTTGCTCCATGGAGGTGCTGGCGAGCGCCGGAAAACCGATGACGTCTCCGGCCGCATAGATATGCTCAACGCTGGTTTGAAAATGCTCGTTGACCACCATCTTGCCCCGGCCGTCTGATTTCAATCCGGCGGCTTCAATGTTCAACTGATCGCTATTCGCTTGCCGGCCAACGGTGTAGAGAAGGCCTTGCCCATGGACATTTTTTCCGCTCTCCAGTTTGGCGAAAACTCGATCTCGCTCCGCATCGTATCCCACCGAAACCACTTTCTCTCCCAGACGGAAAACGGTCCCCAGTTGACGGAGCTGAAAACACAGGCTCTCCACAATCTCGCGGTCCACGAAGTCCATGAGGATCGGCCGCTGATCGAGCAGCGTGACCTTCACTCCCAGCGCGGCGAACATGGAGGCGAACTCGATCCCGATAATGCCCGCTCCGACGACCAACAGGTCTCGCGGGACCTCCTCCAGGCAATGCACCTGGTCGGAATCGAAAATGCGCTTACCGTCTATGGGAATATCCGCGCTGTGCGCTGGACGTGTGCCACAGGCAATCAGGATGTGATGCCCCCGCAGAAGCTGCGACCCCTCTTCGGCCTTGACCTCGATGGTGTGCGGATCCAAGAAACGGGCGTCGCCCTCAAACGTCGTCACCTGATTGCGGCGAAGTTGCGCCTTGATGACTTCGATCTCACGCGCCATCACAGCCTGTGCCCGAAAAACCAGGTCCGACATGGCAATACGATCTTTGACGACGTAACTGCGGCCGTAGAAAGTGCGCTGCCGGAAGCCACTCAGATAGAGCACCGCTTCCCGCAAAGTTTTGCTGGGGATGGTTCCGGTGTGCACACAAACGCCGCCAATCGTCCGCTTCCGGTCGATGATTGCGACCTTCTTGCGCAATTTAGCGGCGCAGATCGCCCCCTTCTGGCCGGCTGGCCCACTCCCGATCACTACCAGGTCGTATTCATTGGCTTCCATAGTTTTTGCCGGTCCCAGAAACTCCAAGCGTGGTATTCGACTCGCTGAAGGCTTCAGTTTATTGCGCAGTCACCGAGAAACTATCACTACTTTTCCCGTAAGAGAAGTGGATTGCAGGCTGTAACAATCTATTCACAGTCTCGCGGTACGATGGCTCCCATTTGGGAGGAGTTCCTTGCCCACGTCGCGAATCCGCCTGGATGATCCCCGCAACTACTTCAATCGCCACGAATCCTGGCTGGCCTTCAATCGGCGCGTGAAGGCAATCCGTTGCTCGAGAGAGTTAAGTTTCTGGCCATCACCGCCAGCAATCTCGACGAATTCATTGAAGTGCGGGTCGCCGGATTGCTGCAACAGGCGGAACACGGAAATCAACTTGCCGGTCCTGACGGGCTCTCGCCCGAAGAGCAGCTACAGCGCCTCGCCGGTAATCTGCATGCGTTTGTGACCAGCCAATACGAGTGTTGGAACCAGAAGCTCGTGCCGGCGTTGCTCCGCGAGGGTATCCGCATTTTGCCGGTGGCGCAGCTCGATCGTGGCGGCAGAGATGCGATGGACCTCTTTTTTGTTCGGCAGGTTGATCCCCTTCTCACTCCTGTCACCATCGATCCTTCGCACGCGGTCCAGATGGTATCGGTCCGGCGCTCCCATCTGCTCCCTCCGCGCCAGCATCCCCGGATAGCCTTCGAGCACCAGGGGTTCTGCTTCAGCGTATTTTTTCTGTCCCGCTAGGCTGGCCCGGAGCACCCGAGTCACTGTGCGTCCGACGTGTAGCTAAAGTGGTTCACGTGGACTGATTAAGTACGATCAGCCCGAACTCGGCCCTGCCTGTTGGATCAAGGCTTCGGCTTCGGACGTGAGTCTCCGTTTTCGTGGGATGAGCCCCCAGTCCGGGAAGATTTGTGCAATGGAATACGCAGCGAAGGCAGCTCTTTGTTGTCGTGGGACCTCTGGTTTCGCGGGGTCGGCCGGCTTCGCCCCTTTGCAGGTTGCAAACGATTCCTCCCATATTCGTTGACGTACGTTCTGCTCCCCGGGAAGGGCCACTTTGCGATACTGCCCTAGCGACGCAAACCCTCTTCTTTCGAACCTGCTCTACACCACTACGCACATCGTCTGCTGCGCCTGCGCCACCAGGCTCTCGAACTGTCTGTGGTCCAGGCAAAGCGCGTGCTGCCCGAAGCGAGCGTCCTTTCCTGTCACATGCCAGTAAGGCATCCAGGTGAACTGCTTGCCTCCGGCATCTTCAAGGACTACGAGGAAAGGATAAAGAGTGACCTCCTCTTCCTCCTCGCCCAACCACGATTCCAGTTTTTCGGGAAGGAACGCATGCACTACTTTGAAGTCTCCATCTCCCACGCCTAGTTGAAAGTCGAGCGTGACATGCAACTCCCGCGCTCCTTCGCAAACTGGACAGTTCTTAGGATTGGTCTTGGAAAATTCGTACAGCGTATCGAACAGCTTCAGCGAGATCGAAGTTTTCTTATGACAGTTTGTGCAGTAAGAGTATTGCGCGGTCACGTGTGAATCTCCTTTTTGCGGAGCGACCACTTGAGCCCCGGAATCCCGTTTTTCGTCTGATCCATCAAAGCGATCGAGGTAGTCCTTCGGCGCCTACATCCGCAGTGGACACCGCCCAACACCCAAGCAGACCAGCAGATCGTGGGCTTGTCGATGTGTGTGATCACAAACGTCTGTGATGCTGATCGTCGCTCGCCGACTCGCCGCGGGATAAAGTTATCAGTTTTGGATGGGAGCGGACGATTGCGCGAAATCGTCAACCAGCTGTGGCCAGAGATCGCCTGGATCGAGGGTGCCCAACTGCGGGAACAGGTGACGCAGGTCTGGGTAAAAGCCCTGGAGCGCAGCCCCCTCAAGCCGGAAGACCTGAACCAGATTCCCTTCACGCTGTTGATTCCGAACTGCCCCATAACGTTCATGGAGCACAAGCGATGTGTGGTGCACATTGCCCGCGAGAGCGCGAAGGCCATGCGGGAATTCATGGGGCGCGCCTTGCCGGTTGACATGGACACCGTAATCGCCGGGGCGATTCTGGCTGATGTCGGCAAACTGCTGGAATACGAACTTGGACCGGATGGCAACAGCCGGCAGAGCGAGCGGGGCGAAGCCTTGCGGCATCCGTTCACGGGAGTTGCTTTGGCGCTGGAGTGCGGCGTTCCGGACGCCGTGTGCCACATCATTGCAGCCCACGCCGCGGAGGGCGACCTGGTCAAGCGCACTACGGAAGCGTTCATCGTGCATCACGCTGACTTCATGGCGTTCCTGCCTTTCAAACATCCCAAGAACATTAAGGTGAAATCGTAAGGAGAGATTCCTTGTCCGTACCAAAATCGATTACCGCACCGAAAGAAACCGTCACTGCCAAAATGTCGCGGTGGGCCGCTAGCCTGCGATATGAAGACCTCTCGCAAGATGCGATCTACCAAGCCAAACGCTTTCTGCTGGATTCTGTCGGCTGCGCCCTTGGCGGCTACCGGCAGCACGACGCGAAGATCGTTCTGGAGGTGCTCGACGAGCTGGCCGGACGTGGCGCGGCTACCGTAATTGGCACGGGCAAAAGGGTCGACCCGGTTTCGGCAACGCTGGCTAATGCGCTGATGATCCGCTGCATGGATTACAACGACATTTACTGGAAGCAGGATCCGTCTCATCCCTCTGACATTTTTCCAGCCGCGATGGCGTGCTGCGAGCGCGCCGGGAGCGGTGGCAAGGAGTTAATCGTCGGCCTAGTTCTGGGCCACGAATTCGAGATGCGTTTCTGTGAGGCGGCGTTTCCGGGCATCCGTGAGCGGGGATGGCACCACGCCACGCTGACTGCTTTTGTTTCGCCCATCGTGGCCGGACGAGCGCTGAATCTGTCGTGGGAACAAATTCAACACGCCATCGGCATTTCCGCCGCCCGCCACTGCACGCTGGGGGCCGTCACCGCGGGCAAGCTGACCATGATGAAGAACACGGTGGACCCGATGGCAACGCAAAGTGGGGTACTTGCGGCTCTGCTGGCGGAAAAAGGATACTCCGGGCCCGAGCATATCGTGGAGGGCAAGGAAGGTCTGAGTCACGTGTTCGGTCCGGAGTGGAAGCTGAATCGGTTGACCGATGGTCTCGGCGAGTCGTGGCGTATCACGCAATGCGGAATGAAGGCATTTCCGACCGAAGCGCTGACGCACACGCCGATCTCGGCAGTGCTTGACCTGGTCAAGAGCAACGATCTGCAACCGGAGCAGGTGGAGAAGATTCAAATTCGGTCGCTGGCGCGGGCCGCCGACATTCTATCCGATCCCAGCAAGTACGATCCGCATACCAAGGAGACAGCGGACCACTCGCTCCCTTACGTGATTGCGGCGGCGCTCGTGGAACGGCAGGTCACCCCGGTGCAGTTCACTATGGAGAAGATCATGGACGCGAAAATCCGGGCGCAACTAAAGAAGGTAGAAGTGGTCGCGGACCCGGAGATTGAGCGAGTCTTTCCGGCATTACAGAGGGTGGTTGTGAATATTACGACGACGGATGGGCGTGCGCTCAGCAAGCAGCTTGATTTCCCCAAAGGGGATCCGCGAAATCCGCTGACCGATCAGGAAGTGGAAGAGAAGTTTGCCGCACTTGCTGAAGGAGTGCTTTCGACTGGAGCGCAGAAAAAACTGAAAGAGGCAATCTGGAATCTGGAAGGCAA
This sequence comes from uncultured Acidobacteriaceae bacterium, assembly GCA_963782835.1. Classification (GTDB taxonomy): domain Bacteria; phylum Acidobacteriota; class Terriglobia; order Terriglobales; family Acidobacteriaceae; genus Sulfotelmatobacter. Next base: position 69,635 of record CAWALR010000027.1, read on the forward strand.
TCACTCGGTCTGCAAGCTGATGGCGCTGATGAAAACGGACATCCAGAAGAGGAGTGCAGGGAGAACAAGAACGAGATCGGGGGCGAATCGCGAAAAACGTCGAAAACCTGCATTCGCTTAGACGCCGTTCATCGTCGGAACGGTCAACTTGCCCCTCGCGGAGCTAACCATGGCCCAGACAATCGTTGAAAAAATCGCGCAGGCCCACCTGGCGGAAGGACCGAAGCGGCCCCTGCGAGCGGGGGATTTCGTTTCCATCCGGCCGTTTCACGTGATGACACATGACAACACGTCGGCGGTGATGAGTAAGTTCAAGGCGATTGGCGCGAAAGAGATCTGCAGTACTAAACAGCTCGTGTTTGCGCTCGATCACGACATCCAGAATAAGGATGAAACCAACCTGAAGAAATATCGCTCGATCGAAGCCTTTGCCAGGGAACATGGAATCGACTTTTATCCCGCGGGCTCGGGCATCGGGCATCAGATCATGGTGGAGCGCGGCTATGTTGTGCCCGGATCGTTCGTCGTTGCCTCCGACTCGCACTCGAATATGTACGGAGCGCTCGGCGCCATTGGTACGCCCATCGTGCGCACCGATGCTGCCGCAGTGTGGTCTACAGGCGAGTTCTGGTGGCAGATCCCGCCGTCGATCCAGGTTGTGCTTGAGGGCAAATTGCGCCAAAGCGTCACGGGCAAAGATGTGATCATCAGCCTGTGCGGGCTCTACAACCACGATGAAGCCCTCAACGCTGCAGTCGAGTTCGCCGGGCCGGGCGTGGCCAGTTTGTCGATGGACGCTCGCTTCTCGATCTCCAACATGAGCACCGAGTGGGGACCGCTGGTGGGATGGTTCCCGGTGGACGACATCACGATTGAATATCTGCGCAGTGTGCACCAGCGCCTGAAGGAGCAGGGCGTGGAGCGCTTCACGAAGCAGGACATCGAGCGCTGGGCCGTGACTCCGCCGCGCCCCGACTCCGATGCTTTCTACACGGCGCGCATTACGCTCGACCTTGGCGAGGTCACGCCTCATGTCTCGGGTCCAGACACCGTGCAGGTGATGCAATCCGTCGCAATGATGGAAAAGAAGAAGATAGCGATTCAGAAGGCCTATCTGATTTCCTGCGCGAATTCGAGAGTGGAAGACTTGGAAGCCGCTGCGCACGTTTTGCAAGGGAAGAAAGTTGCGCCGGGAGTGAAGTTCTACCTGGGAGCGGCCAGCGCGTGGGTGCAGCAGGAGGCCGAGAGGCGTGGCATCTGGCAGACGCTGGTGGAAGCCGGTGCGAACCCGCTGCCGCCGGGGTGCGGACCTTGCATCGGCCTGGGCACGGGACTGCTTGAAAAAGGTGAGGTTGGGATCTCGGCCACCAATCGCAATTTCAAGGGCCGCATGGGAGCGCGCGAGGCCCAGTGTTATCTGGCGAGTCCGGAAGTCGTCGCGGCGTCGGCGATGGTGGGATACATCGCCGGGCCCCATTCGTTCGTCGATCTCACTCCCGCGCACCGGTTTACAGAATTCTCAGTGAACGGGAAGAAGTCCTCGGAAAAGATCGAGATCCTTCCCGGCTTCCCAGAGCGGGTGAGAGGACGCCTGGTCTTTCTGCCGCAGGACAACTTGAACACCGACGCCATCTACGGCAAAGACTACACCTACCGCGACGACATGACGCCGGCGATGATGGCCGAAGTCGTGATGCAGAACTACGATCCGCAGTTTGCGGGGCGCACGCGCGCCGGAGATGTGATCGTCGGCGCGTTCAACTTCGGCACCGGATCGAGCCGGGAGCAAGCTGTCACCTGCCTGAAGGCGAAAGGTATTCCGCTGGTGATCGCGGCCAGTTTTTCGCAAACTTATCTGCGGAACGCTTACAACAACGGATTTGTGTGCGTGGAAGTTCCCGAGTTCACGAAGCGATTGCGGGGGCAGTTCGCCAATGAAATCGCGGCGCGGGAAAAGACGATCATCCCCGGTGAGGACGTGGATATTGATTTCACCTCCGGGACGATCACGTGGCGCGGCGAAAATTTTATCTTCCCGCCTCTGGGCAGTGTGCCGCAATCGCTGGTAATTGCCGGGGGCGCCGAGAATCTGGTCGCGAAGAGGTTGGGACTGACATAGAGAGGAAATTTGAGGACGAACCCATGGCCAAATACACGGTGGTTACGATGCCCGGAGACGGAATTGGTAGTCAGGTTCTGCCGGAAGCGCTGCGGCTTCTGAAAGCGGTCGCCTTCGATGCGGAGTATATGCACGCCGACATCGGCTGGGAGTGCTGGCGCAAACATGGTAACGCGCTTCCCGAACATACGGTCGAACTGCTGGCGAAGCACAAGCTCGGGCTGTTTGGTGCAATCACCTCGAAGCCTAAAAAGGAGGCGGAGGCTGAGCTCAGGCCCGAACTCAAAGGCAAAGGCTACTCTTACTTCAGTCCTATCGTGACCATGCGCCAGCGCTTCCATCTCGATACCTGTATCCGGCCCTGTATTTCGTTTCCGGGCAATCCGCTGAACTTCATTCGCAAGAAGCCACAAGGCGGATTCGAAGAGCCGCGGGTCAACGTAGTCGTCTTTCGGCAAAACACGGAAGGACTTTACGCAGGCGTCGAGTGGACCAATCCGCCCGACGCGGTGCGCGCGGCGCTGGCCACGCACTCGAAGTTCAAACCGTTTGCCGGGACTCCGGGTCCGGATCTGGCGATTTCGGTGCGCATCGTCACTCGCCCAGCGGCGCGCAAGATTTGCCAGGCTGCCTTCGACTGGGCCAAAAAATACGGCTACAAGTCGGTAACGATCTGTGAGAAGCCGAACGTGCTGCGCGAAACTTCCGGAATGATGGAGGAAGAAGCGAAGTCTGTAGCGAAGCAGTATCCAGGAATTGCGCTGTGGTCGACCAACATCGATGCACAGACCATGTGGCTCACGAAGAATCCCGAAGACTACGGCGTACTTGTGGCCTCGAACCTGTTCGGCGATGTAATCTCCGACGCTTTCGCCGGGTTAATCGGCGGCCTGGGCTTCGCGGCGTCGGGCAACATCGGGGACGAGGTGGCCGTGTTCGAGCCCACGCACGGGTCGGCTCCGAAGTATGCGGAACTGGATCCGCCAATCGTCAATCCGATTGCCATGTTTCTCTCGACTGTCATGTTGCTCGAGCACGTAGGCGAGACCGAAAAAGCTGGACGCATTCGAGACGCGATTGCCGCCGTGGTGAAAGAGGGCAAAGTACGCACGTATGACATGATGCGCATCGCGGGTGGCCCGAAGGCACTCAGCCAAGGCGCAGCCAGCACAGTACAGATGACGGATGCAGTTCTGGCGAAACTGGAACCGCGGGCGAGCGTGCCGATTTCGCCGGAATGCGTTGCGGCTGGCAACGGTAACAGGGGCCTCTGATGGGGAGACGGCAATGAGTGTGGGCATTGAAATCCAAGCTAGGCACGCAGCTGAAGCGGGCCACTGCGGCCCGGAGATTCGCTCGGACGCATACGTACGGATTGAACCGCGCGAACGTGGCGGCATCGTGATTGAACTCGAATCGCGCGTCAAACCCTACTATGGCGATTCAATCCGCCGGCAGGCCGAAGAGGTGCTTGAAGCCCTCGGGGTTCAGCACGCGCAGGTGACCATCCACGATGAGGGGGCGGTGCCGTTTGTCATCGCGGCACGCATCGAGGCCGCGGCCAGGCGTGCGGGACTGGGGGGAGACACACGTGTGCTCCCGGAAAGGCTCTCGTTACCTGCGCCTTCGCCCCGCGATCGCATGCGGCGGTCGCGGCTCTACGTTCCCGGCAGCGAGCCTAAGTATTTCATTAACGCTGCCCTGCACGGGCCAGACAGCATCATTCTCGATCTCGAAGATTCCGTCCACCCCAACGAGAAGGACGCGGCGCGATTGCTGGTGCGCAACGCGCTTCGTGCCGTTGACTTTTTGCAATGCGAACGAATGGTGCGCATCAACCAGCTTCCACTCGGACTCGAAGACCTGGAGGAGATCGTTCCAGAATCTCCCGATGTGATTCTCATTCCCAAGGTCGAGACTGCGGGCCAGTTGATCGACGCCAGTCAGAAGATCGCAGAAATCAAAGCGAATTACGGCATCACTCGCCCGATGTGGTTGATGCCGATCCTCGAGTCGGCGCTGGGAATCGAAAAGGCCTACGAAATTGCGACTGCCAACCAGGAAATCGCAGCACTGACCATTGGGTTGGAAGATTACACGGCGGACCTTGGCGTGGTGAAGACGCTGACTGGCGCCGAGTCGCTCTTCGCGCGGCAACGCCTGGTGAACGCCGCCCACGCAGCCGGGGTGCAGGCCATCGATTCGGTCTTTGGCGACGTCGGCGACATGGATGGATTGCGAGTGTGGGCTTTGAACTCCCGCGCGACGGGCTTTGAAGGCATGGGATGCGTGCATCCGCTGCAGATTGCAGTTATCCATCAGGCTTTCGCTCCGACACAGGCAGAGATCGAGCGGGCACAGAAAATTGTCGCGGCGTTTCACGATGCTCAGCAGAAGGGCTTGGGCGTGGTCAGCCTGGGATCGAAGATGATCGACCCTCCGGTCGTGCAGCGAGCCCTGAAGCTCATGGCGCGGGCGCAGGCGATGGGATTGGTGGCGTGAACATTTTGAATCACTTTAGGTGGGAGTTCTCATGGCCATTCTCGAAAAGACGGAGCTAGTCCTCAACGCCGCGGGCCGCATGGTCCCGGAGATCGTGAACGGTCATCCGCAGGTTCCCTACATGGGTGTTGGTAAGTGCAGACCTCGCGGATGCAAAGCAGCGCCACCGATCCGGACTGCGGCCGATTATCCCGAGAATGGTGACAAGCGCGTGGCGGACCTTGCGACGGCGCTCCGCAAATGCGGTCTGAGCGATGGCATGGTCATTTCCTCTCATCATCATCTGCGGGATGGCGACCGGGTCGCCCTGATGGCGCTCGAAGCGGCCGCAAGAATTGGCGTCAAAGATCTCACGTGGTTTCCGAGCGCATCGTTTCCCTCGCAGCAGGGGGCTATCGAACTGATGGCCTCGGGTGTGATCGACCATATCGAAGGCAGCATGAATGGACCTCTGGGCGACTACTGCACCCAAGGGAAAATGCGCGGCATGGGGGTTCTGCGCTCCCACGGAGGGCGCTGGCAGGCGATTCAGGACGGAGAAGTACACATCGATGTTGCCGTGATCGCGGCGCCGACTGCGGACTCATTTGGCAACTGTGACGGCTCGCATGGCAAGTCCGCCTGTGGTTCTCTGGGTTTCGCGTTGGCGGATTCCATCTATGCCGATCACGTGATCGTGGTGACGGACAATCTCGTTCCGTTCCCTTGCATTCCCTGGCAGATCCAAGGGAACAACGTCGACCACGTGGTGACCGTTGACTCCATCGGCGATCACGCCAAGATAGTCTCGGGGACAACGCAGATAACGCGTTCGCCGGACCGCTTGCGCATCGCCGAATTCGTAGCGCGTTTCCTGCGGGACGCCAGCATCATGCACAACGGCTTCTCCTTTCAGGCCGGTGCTGGCGGAATTGCGCTGGCTTTTGTCAGCTACCTCAAGCAAATGATGAAGGAGGCAGGGGTGAAGGCGCGGTTCGTTCGCGGCGGCTCGACCAAGTATCTAGTCGAGCTACTGGAAGAGGGCCTGACCGACTACATCCTCGATGGGCAGACGTTCGACCTCGACGGCGTGTGTTCCATTGCTGGCAACCCGCGCCACGTGGCGACCTCACCGTTTACTTCGTACAACTACCACGGGAAAGGAAACTTCGCGTCCCTGGTCGACGCCGTCGTGCTGGGCGCTACCGAAGTCGATGTGAACTTCAACGCCAATGTTGTCACCCACTCTGATGGACGCCTGCTACACGGCATCGGCGGCTGGCAGAACTGCCTCGCCGCAGGATGCAGCATTCTGGCGGTACCTTCGTTCCGCGACCGCATTCCTGTCATTGTCGATGAGGTGACCACTCTATGCGGGCCCGGTGAATTGATCGACGTGGTTGTGACCGAACGCGGCATTGCCATCAACCCGCGCCGCCAGGATCTGCTGGCTGCACTGAAGGGCTCGAAACTTCCCATCCGCCCGCTGCAAGATATAAAAGAAGAAGTGGAACGGATATGCGGAGGAAAGCCGCAGCGGTCGAAGCCGAGCGACCGCCCCGTGGCGATCGTCAAATGGGTAGATGGCACTGTGCTCGACAGTGTCTGGCAGGTTGTCTGAACCGAAAAATTCGATAAGTCTGAAGGAAGCAATCTCGCCGGGCTTTGGCCGCCGGAACGTTATACCTGAGAAGCTCAAGCCACAAAAAACAGGAGACTGGAGTGAAATTTACAAAGGCAATTACTTTTCCATCGATGCCAAAGTTTGGTCCTGCATTGGTCGTGGCGCTCGTCGCGTGCTCCGTGACATTCGCGCAGGACGTGAGAACCAACTACATGCCAGGAACTGATTTTTCAAAATACCACACCTATGCGTGGGTCAACTACTTTCATCACTTGGCAGCGAAAATGAGATTTTCATTGTGCGATCTTTTTCGAATCTCCGTCGCGGTCAATCGCGATTACTTCCCATATGCCGACTTCTGGCTGACGTCGTCGGAGTCCGCTTGAAAACGTGAAAAGCCGTTGGTGCATATAAGTCTGCTGTGTGATCCATTCCGCTAGAACCGTGCAGCGTTTACACTGGCGTCGACGATTTTCCTTGAGCGTGAACGAGGGGCAAATGGCCGAGCGTCGAATTCTTCGGATCGCGATTTTGTTAGGTATGGTCCTTGCCGCGTGGCGCGTGCACGCGCAAAAGGTTGAGTTGTCGCTGGACGCGTCGACAGCTGGCGCGAAGATTGACCGCAACATCTTCGGCCAGTTTGCTGAGCATCTAGGCCACGGGATTTATGAGGGGATCTGGGTCGGCCCGGATGCGGCGATCCCGAATACTCGTGGGATCCGCAATGACGTTGTTACCGCGCTAAAGGCGCTAAAAGTGCCGAACGTGCGCTGGCCGGGCGGCTGCTTCGCGGACGAATATCACTGGCGCAACGGAATCGGGCAGCAGCGGGCAGTCACTCTGAATCCGAACTGGGGTGGAGTGATTGAGCCGAACACATTCGGCACGCACGAATTCATGGACTTCATCGAGCAGATCGGGGCGGAAGCTTACGTATCCGTTAATGTTGGCTCAGGGACTCCGCGGGAAGCGGCGGAGTGGCTGGAATACATGACTGCTGCACAGCCGACGACGCTGGCTAAGGAGCGGTCAGCGAATGGTCATCCGGCGCCTTATAAGGTCGGATACCTCGGCATGGGCAACGAAAGCTGGGACTGCGGCGGCAACATGACGCCCGACTATTATCTGAGCCAACTGAAAATCTATAGCCGGTTCGTGCGCAACTTTAATCCAGCGCAACAGGACAAGCAGCAGATGTTGAAGATTGCTGTGGGGCCTGGCGGGGACGAACCGCGCTGGATAGAGTGGACCGAAGCGATTATGAAGGCCTGGCAGCAGCACACATGGAGCTGGGACATGAATGGCCTTTCGCTGCACTCCTACACCGTGGGGAAGTGGCCGCCAGCGTTCACATCGGTGGGGTTCGGCGAGAAGGAGTACGCTGAGATTCTCAAGTCGACTCTGGAAATGGAGGAATTGATCGCCAAGCATTCGGCGATCATGGATAAGTATGATCCGCAGAAGAAGGTGGCGCTGGTGGTGGATGAATGGGGTGCATGGTACGCGCCGCTGCCGGGCACGAATCCGGGATTCCTGGCCCAGCAGAACAGCCTGCGTGACGCGATTCTGGCGGCGCTGAACCTGAACATCTTTGCCCGGCACGCCGATCGGGTGCGCATGGCCAACATCGCGCAGATGATCAATGTGCTGCAGGCCATGATCATCACAGATAAAGAGAAGATGGTTCTGACGCCAACTTATTACGTTTTCAAGATGTACGTGCCGTTCCAGGACGCAACGTTTGTGCCAGTCGTGTTCAACGCCGGCACCTACCGGCATGATGAGATTACCCTGCCGCGCGTGGACGCGATTGCGGCCAAGGATACGAACGGGAAGTTGTGGCTGGAAATTACGAACGTCGATCCCGGTCAGGCGGTTGAGGTCGAGGCAACGCTGACAGGCTTTCTGGCGAAATCGGCTGTGGGAGAAACTGTCACCGCGCCGAAGGTGGACAGCGTGAATACAGTTGAGGAGCCTGACACCGTCGCGCCTAAGCCGGTTTCGGCAAAGATCGAGGGCGGTAAACTGATGCTGCATCTAGCCCCGAAATCCATAACGGTCATCTCAGTTCAGTGATATTCGATTGCTTGCGAGATCCATGAAACCACAAATTGGCAACTCCGCTCACGGAGGAAAAGAAGTGCTTTGGGAGGAGCGCTGGCATCCGCTGCGGGAAGAGTGGGTGATCGTTGCGGCGCACCGGCAGAACCGGCCGTGGAGCGGCGAGACAGTGGGCCATAAACAAACGGAAGTCCCGGAATATGTGGCCGACTGCTACCTCTGTCCGGGGAATTTGCGGGTCAGCGGCAAGAAGAACGACCGATACAGCGGCACTTTCGTGTTCGACAACGATCATCCTTGCGTTGACATGTCCGCGCCTGCCAATCTGGAAGTTCCACCGGGGATCTACCGCAATCGACCGGCGAATGGAATCGCACGCGTCGTTTGCTACAGCCCGAAGCACAACCTGTCGCTGGCGGAAATCGAGCTGCCAGGAGTGGAGAAGTTGCTGCAGGTTTGGCAGGCTCAATACGTGGACCTGGGGAACCGCCCCGAGGTTTCGCATGTTCTGATTTTCGAAAACAAGGGCGAGGTGGTGGGAGTTTCAAATCCTCATCCGCATTGCCAGATTTATGCCACGAACTTTGTATTCCGCACGATCGAGATTGAGGCGGCAGCGAGCCGGCGGCATTTTGCGGAAACGGGGCGAATTCTTTTCGAGGACATTCTGGCGGCGGAGAGAGTCGATGGCCGCCGCATCATCTGTGAAAGCGAATCTGCCATCGCTTTCGTGCCGTACTTTGCGCGCTATGCTTACGAAGTATATGTGGCGCCCAAACGGACGTATCCGAGCTTGGCCGCCGTGCCGGACAACGAGTTGCGCGGGTTCGCCCAGGTGCTGCACCAGTTGGCCATAAAATTCGACAACCTTTGGCAGATGCCATTTCCCTACGTCATGCCCCTGCATCAGGCGCCGACCGATGACGGCGACTACAGCAGTTTTCATTTTCATGTGGAATTTCATCCTCCCTTGCGCAAGCCGTCTTTGTTGAAATATCTCGCCGGGCCTGAAGTGGGTGGAGGAAATTTTCTGAGCGATACGTCTCCCGAAGAAAAAGCCGGAGAATTGCGTGCGCTGCCTGAGGAACACTACAAGCGCTCGGGCAAGGAACGGTGACGGTGCTCGCTCATCCCCTGCTTGCGCCGGTCAGGAAACTGCATACCCAAATTCGCGACGCTGTTGTCGCCGCATGCGAGAGATCTTCGACCGAGGCAATGTCAGGCATCGCACAGGAACAGGAGGAAGGCGACACGATTTATGCGATTGATCGCGTGAGCGAAGAATTGATTGTCGAATTCTTTGAACGCGAGGCCACCGCGAGCGGTGGCATCGTCCTGATCGCCGAGGGCCTGCACGGCGGACAGGTTGTGCTTCCTCGTGGTGCTAGTGAGAGCGATGTGAAGTGGCGAATCATTGTTGATCCGATTGATGGCACGCGCGGGATCATGTACCAGAAGCGCAGCGCCTGGGTGCTGACTGGAGTCGCACCGAATCGCGGACCGCAAACCCATCTTCAGGATATTGAACTTGCGGTACAGACCGAGATTCCGCTGGTGAAGCAGCATCTGTGCGATGCGGCGTGGGCCATGTGCGGCGGGGGCGTTGAGGCGGAGCGTTACAACCGACTGAACGGGCAAGTGAGTCCCCTGACGTTGAAACCATCAAAGGCGCGCACGATTGCGCACGGATTCGCGATGGTGGCGCGCTTCTTCCCGGGAGCGAGAGAAGAACTTGCCGCGCTGGACGAGGAAATCGTGCGCGGCGCTTTGGGCCCGGTCCAGCCTGGCAAGGCCCATTGTTTCGAGGATCAGTACGCTTCGACTGGAGGCCAGTTGTTTGAATTGATGGCCGGGCATGACAGATTTGTCGCCGATCTGAGGCCGCTGATGGAGGCTGGTCTCAAGAAGCGCGGATTGGCGCTGGGCATCTGCTGCCATCCGTACGACATTTGCACCGAGCTGATCGCGCGCGAGCTAGGAGTAATCGTCAGCAACCCCTTGGGTCAGCCGATTAATGCCACGCTATCCGTCGAGCCAGATGTCGCATGGGTCGGATACGCCAACGTCGATATTCGTTCGCAGATCGAGCCGCTACTGCATGCCGCATTGCGGAAGAGAAACTTAATCTAAGGCGCCTGAAGAAACCAGCTTGGCGAAAACCCGACAATCCGAATACCACATTGTGCGCGGGTCCACGCAAGGACTTGCCGATGTCGAGAATTTCCTTTTGACCCTGAAGCGTTCTCGCGCGGCCCAAGTTTTGTTTGACCGGGAGAACGACATTTTTGTGGGTCGGGCTCCGGGTCGTCTGGATGTCATGGGCGGTATCGCGGACTATTCGGGTTCTCTGGTCTTGCAGTTGCCTATACAGCCGGCGGCCTTGGCCGCCGTGCAACTCAATCATCTGCAGTCAGTGGAAATTGTGAGTCTGGGCAACAGCAAAAACGGCAGAGGACGCACGAGTTTTTCGATGTTGCTAAACGATCTTGCGCCTGAAGGAAGGCCGTTGGAGTACGACGCCGCGCGCGAATATTTCCGTCGCAGTTCGGGACACGAGTGGGCAGCCTACATCGCCGGGGTTTTGCTCGTCCTCATGCATGAATGCGATGCCAGATGCAGAGGAATACGAATTCTGCTGGACTCGCATGTCCCGGAAGGCAAGGGAGTGAGTTCCTCCGCTGCGATTGAAGTAGCAACGATGCAGGCCATTTGTGCTGCATTCAACATCAAACTTGAGCCACGAACTCTTGCGCTCCTCTGCCAGAAGGTGGAGAACCGGGTGGTCGGCGCTCCCTGCGGCGTTATGGACCAAATGACTGCAGCTAGCGGAGAACAGGATCGTCTTCTCAAGTTGCTGTGCCAGCCGGCTGATATCCAAGGAAGCGTTGAAGTGCCGCGTGAAATCGCGTTCTGGGGAATCGATTCTGGAGTTCGCCATTCGGTCTCGGGATCGGATTATAGTTCCGTGCGCGTGGGCGCGTTTATGGGTTACCGCATCATTTCCGATCTCGCCGGGCTTCCAGTGCAAGCGAGTGCAAACACTGCCCAGGTGGAGATTTGCGATGCTCGCTGGAACGGCTACCTGGCCAATCTCACTCCAGCGGAATTCGAGCAATACCGGCGGGAAATACCCGAACAAATGCGCGGTGAGGAATTTCTGGCGAGGTTTCATGGAACCACCGATCCTGTAACGCGGGTAGATCCTCAGCGGACCTATGCCACGAGACAGCCAACCGCTCATCCCGTCTATGAGAACTTTCGAGTCGGAAGGTTCGCCGAGCTTCTGCTTGAGCGTCCGGGTGAAACGCAATTCGAGCAGTTGGGAGAACTGATGTATGAGTCCCACGCCAGCTACTCGGCATGTGGGCTGGGCTCGGAGGGGACAGACCTGCTCGCCGACCTTGTGCGCGCGCGCGGTCCAAAGAATGGACTTTATGGCGCGAAAATCACCGGAGGCGGCAGCGGAGGAACCGTTGCCATTCTGGGGAGGCGAGAGGCGGGACCGGCGGTTAACGAAATCGCTAGCACCTATTCCAAGAAAACCGGTCGCAGTCCAATCGTGTTTGGCCACTCATCACCAGGCGCCGCAGAGTTCGGCTCTCTTCATTTAACCTGCAAATAGAGCGCCCGCAAGAATCGCTCGCGGGCAGTTTAACGGACGTTTACGTTGATTCCAGGTTTCGAAGAGCGGTTGGCATTTCGGTAATTATCCAGAAACGGGCTTCTAGGAAGCGCTCACACGCCGCTTCCAAGCTGCTGACAAAGTCAACTCGTTCATGCCGAATTTGAGGCTTGTGATCGCATTGCATTCGCCTAATGCCCTCCGTGAAACCGGACTGCGCGTGCGCGCTCCAGAGAAAAGCTGGGAAATAACTCCCTTCGGTGGCTACCGACTTACCTTCATGGGGCAAATGTCATCGAACAGCCCTTTCCTAATTTACTGCGGACAATGCCTTGAAACACTCGTATTCATTGTTCCGCAAACCGCAGTCTAATTGCGAGGAGAACCCGCCAAAATAGCAACGAGTTTGCTGTGAAGAAGGAGAATTGATATGTCATCTGTTTTAGATTCCATCACCTGCCGGCAATGCGGGTACACGAAGGCTACCGTTGACTTTGATTGCAGGACCAGCGAAGAAGAAACTTCCTGCCGGCATTGTGGCTATTACGAAAGTTGGACCGCGAAATACGACCAGGATGGTAAGCCCCGCGGCTGGACGCACGAGATTAACAAGGGCTTCGGCGCACTCTGGTACCGAGGATCGGCGGGGATCGGATTTGCCGGTCACTTCCTGAATTCGGCGCAAGAACTAGCCGATTCTGAGAAGTGGTTGCGCGAGCGACTGGAGAAAGCAGAGGTAGAACCTGACAGTTCGTACCTAACGCGCTGGAATCATGAAACCAAACAGGTCGAGTTAGTTATCGGGAAGTTCTACGAATGGACAGAATCCGGTGAACCGGCATAGCCAGTGTCGCAGCAATCTTTTATTTAGTGAATTCCTGGTTTGCTCCAAACAAGCAGTATTTAGAAAGTGAGGCAAGAATTTATGCCAAATCTAACTCGCAACGATCTAAGAGTCGAAGGTGAAAACATTAACAAGGTTTTGGACGCTATCGGGTTCAATCCTGGCGGTGTTCCAATTGTTTGGGGTGCCGCCATTCAACCAGACAATATCGCCGTGTTAATTGATTTCAACCGTATTGTGCCACGCCCGGTAAAAGCGCCGCTTGAAGGATGGGATGAATGGATCACCAAGAATTGGGGAACAATGCCATACGACGGCTACTCGGATGGTGACATCTCTGAGCTGACGGACAACATGGTTTGGTTCAAGTTCTATACGAGGTGGACGCCAGCTTATGACCTGCTCCCCGCTTTCCGTACAAAGCTGAGTATGATTTCAGCGAACGAAAGGGGAAGCGGGTATGTCGAAGACCAGGCACACAGAGGCGCAGATCATCGGAGTGCTGAAACAACTGGAAGCGGGACGTAAAGCGGAAGACGTGGCGCGAGAGGCAGGAGTCTCGAAACACACGATCTACGCATGGAAAGCAAAATACGGTGGGATGGATGTGAGCCAGGCGCAGGAAGCCAAGCAACTACGGGATGAGAACACGAAGCTGCGGAAGCTGGTGGCGGATCTGAGTCTGGACAAGGAAGCACTGCAGTCGGTGATCCGAAAAAACGGTTGGAGCTCGTAGCGCTGAAGGCAGCTATCGAGCAGGTGCAGCAAGAGTATGCCTTCAGCGAGCGGCGAGCCTGCCGACTGATGACGATGGCGGTGACGACGTATCGTTACCGGTCGCTGCGAACGGATGAGCCGTTGCGGACGAAGCTGGTGGAGTTGGCGCGGGAGAAGCCGCGCTTCGGGTATCGGCGACTGCAGGTGCTGTTGCAACGAAGCGGAGAGCACGTGAACCACAAGCGGTTGCATCGGGTGTATCGGGAGGCGGGATTGGCGATCCGGCGGAAGAAGCGAAAGCATTGCGTGCGGGAGGGAAAGCCGCTCGTGGTGCGAACTTCGGCCAATCAGGAGTGGGCGCTGGACTTTGTGCACGACGCGGTAGAGTGCGGCCGAACCATCCGCGTGCTGAGCGTGGTGGATGCTTACACGCGAGAGTGTCTGGCGTTGGAAGTCGACACCAGTTTCGCCAGCCGGAGAGTGACGCGAGTGCTGGAAGCAATTGTGGCGGAACGCGGACAGCCGTTGGCGATCCGCTGCGACAATGGGCCGGAACTCACCAGTCGGCATTTTCTGGCGTGGTGCGTGGAGCGGCAGATCGAGTTAGTGCACATTCAGCCGGGAAAGCCGATGCAGAATGGGCGAGTCGAAAGTTTTCACGGACGGCTGCGGGAAGAGTGTTTGAACCTGAGCTGGTTTCAGAATCTGTTCGACGCGCGACGCAAGATCGCGGCGTGGCGGACGGAGTACAACGAGGAACGACCGCACAGTAGTCTGGGATACAAAACACCGAAGGAATTTGCCGCAGCTCAGGCGGCGAACTTCTATAGAGCTGAACTGGGGCAAGAGGTCTCAAACGCCGGCCCCTTGCCCCAGACCCCCATCCCCGCTCAAACCGGAGATAGGGCAGTTGTAACTTGTCGTATTCTTACGTGAACGAAAGCTGGGGGCAGGTCACCCTCATCAGCAAGAGTGTCTGCGTAGGTTTTTCTGAACCTATGAAGCTCCGGTTCCGCTACGCCCGCACGGTCAGCGATAGCTTGGAGCTTGCGGAGGAAGTGTCCCTCCACGCTGCCGATTATGTTGGGAAAGATCAGGTCGCCGGGCTTAGCAGCTTTCGCAATCATCCGGTCCCGTAGTTTCTCCATCAGCGCCGTGGGAACTGGCAACCTGCGCCCTTTGTTCTGCCACCGCTTGCCCTTGAGTTTGAAGCCACGGTGCGGTTTGGATCGCACCCATACTACGTTGACATCATCGAGCAGATCGCAATACTCAGCATTCGCCACTTCCTGCTCACGGCAGCCCGTGTTCAAGAAATAGCTCATCCACAATTTCTCTCCGGCGTCTGCCGCCTGGAACAGTGCCTTGAGTTCGTGCGGCTTGTACGGCTTGACTTCCTTTTCTTCGTAGTCCAACTGACCGAGGATTTCCCCAGCGAAAAGGATCGCACTGGCACGCAGGAATGTGTTGCAGGTCTGAAAGATGTTGTAGACGTAGCGGGGTTCAAACAGAGTGTCCCTGGTGGTCTTGCGCTGCCGGAGGAAGGACACGTAAGGCAACAGGTCGTCGCCGTGTGTGAGTTGATCGAGATGCTTGATGCCGCTGCGCTCGCACCAGTCGAGAAAATAGCTCAACCGCTCGGTGTACGTCTTGACGGTCTTGGGGTCTTTGAGAAGGGATTTCTTGGCAAGGAATTTCTTAACCTCGCCCACTAATCGTTTGCGATTGGGATCGCCATCCGGCTTGACCGCTACTCCACTGCCCACAGCGTCAAGCGTAGCCTGCCTACACTGCATGGCTTCGACTGCGGCTTTGAAATCCGGACCCACGGATTCGTATTTCAACCCGTACCGCAGGTAGAACGGACCCGTGACATCTTCCTTCGAGCGCCGCCCCCGCCGTTGCAAGTCGATCGCAACGTAGCGCCGATCCTTGCCTTTGCCCACCACCCTATACAACTTCACCGACAACGCCATATTTCCCCCAATACTGAGTTCGGAGGAAATACCTTGAAATCCGTAAGCAGAGCCTTTTAGCCCGAAATTTCGTTGCAAGTGGTTGAAATAAAAGAGTAGAAAATCTGGCGGAGAGGGAGGGATTCGAACCCTCGGTACAGGTGTTAGCCCGTACAACGGTTTAGCAAACCGCCGCATTCGGCCACTCTGCCACCTCTCCGCTAATAGAATCAATCAGTTACCTTCGTCATCTATCCCATGGCATCCCATGTTTGGTAAACTCCTGTTATCGAGTGAAGGAGCAACCGCATGGGACGTACCCAAGAGGGATATTTGCGAAGGCGTTTTGGCGCGTGGCATCTCTCGTACTATATCACCGAGAATGGGGCGCGCAAACTAAAGTCGCACCGGCTCTGTGACGACACCCAAACAAAATCCCAGGCGAAGCAACTCCGCAACGAGTTCCTGCGGACCCAAGTAAACGTTGGTGTCGCAAACAGCGGCCCGATGGGTGTGGTTGAGTTCTGGGATAGCGTGTATCTGCCCTTCATCGAATCCACCAACAACCTCAAGCCTGCAACCGTTCACGGTTACAAACAGGTGTGGAACCAACATCTGAAGTTGCACTTCGGCACGATGCACCTTGCCGAATATCGCACCCACATGATGTCGAACTTCCTCACCGGCCTCGCGAAGACTCTCAGGCCGCGCACGTTGAACAGCATCAAGTGGTTGGCCTCTGCGATCTTCGCTCACGCGGTTGCGACCGGCCACGCCGAGAACAACCCCATCAGGGATTCAAAGGTTCTTGGCAAGACGTTGGGCCACGGAGACACCAAATCGTACACGCTTGAGGAAATGGAGAACGTAATCACCGCGTTGATTGATAACGTAGCCGCGCAGTTGGTGATGGCTCTTTCCTTCTTTGCCGGTATGCGTAAGGGTGAAATCTGGGGCCTTAAGTGGTCAGACGTTGATAGTGAGTTCATCCACGTTCGCCGCGCCTTCAGCCGGGGTGTGGTCGGTGATCCAAAGAGCAAGAAGTCTGTCCGGTCCATTCCCATCATTCAACCTGTGCGCGGCCTGTTGATGATATGGCGTGCCAAGAATCCTGATGGGGTTTGGTTGTTTCAGAATACCGAAGGAGGGGCGCTGAACCTTGACCAGTTCGCAACCGAAGTCATCCGGCCTGCCTTGCGTAAAGCAAAGATTGAGTGGAAGGGCTTTCATGCCGGTCGCAGGGGCCTCGGTTCGGAGTTGCGCAGTCTCACAGGCAACAGCACCGCTGCAAGAGATGTGTTGGGCCACGCTACAACCCGCGTCACAGAGCAACATTACGAACACACGTTGCCGGAAGATGCGCTGCGAGGCATGAAGCTCTTAGAGACTAAGGCAACCAGCGATGGTGGAAAACAAAGAACGCTCTAAATTAGAACAGAGCCTGGTATGGGAACCTTCATTGTCACCCGACACTCCAGCCCATCAAATCTAGAATTGGCCTGTTATGTACATCCCTCTGGCCCTCTTCGTTGAGCACGATTGGATAGACGCAGTCAACGCTTCCTCCACTGTGGTTATTGCGCTATTCACAGTAGCAATGTTCTTCGTGGTCAGGTATCAGTTGCGCGCCAGCAAAGACATCGAACGCGCGTGGGTGATGCCGAAACTCGACCGAGACCCGTATGGCAGGATGTTACTGTGTGAAAGCACCGATACTGACGGGAAAGGAAACATCACCTCCGTTGACCTGCCCCCAGCTTTCGTTCACGTAAGAATACGACAAGTTACAACTGCCCTATCTCCGGTTTGAGCGGGGATGGGGGTCTGGGGCAAGGGGCCGGCGTTTGAGACCTCTTGCCCCAGTTCAGCTCTATAGAAGTTCGCCGCCTGAGCTGCGGCAAATTCCTTCGGTGTTTTGTATCCCAGACTACTGTGCGGTCGTTCCTCGTTGTACTCCGTCCGCCACGCCGCGATCTTGCGTCGCGCGTCGAACAGATTCTGAAACCAGCTCAGGTTCAAACACTCTTCCCGCAGCCGTCCGTGAAAACTTTCGACTCGCCCATTCTGCATCGGCTTTCCCGGCTGAATGTGCACTAACTCGATCTGCCGCTCCACGCACCACGCCAGAAAATGCCGACTGGTGAGTTCCGGCCCATTGTCGCAGCGGATCGCCAACGGCTGTCCGCGTTCCGCCACAATTGCTTCCAGCACTCGCGTCACTCTCCGGCTGGCGAAACTGGTGTCGACTTCCAACGCCAGACACTCTCGCGTGTAAGCATCCACCACGCTCAGCACGCGGATGGTTCGGCCGCACTCTACCGCGTCGTGCACAAAGTCCAGCGCCCACTCCTGATTGGCCGAAGTTCGCACCACGAGCGGCTTTCCCTCCCGCACGCAATGCTTTCGCTTCTTCCGCCGGATCGCCAATCCCGCCTCCCGATACACCCGATGCAACCGCTTGTGGTTCACGTGCTCTCCGCTTCGTTGCAACAGCACCTGCAGTCGCCGATACCCGAAGCGCGGCTTCTCCCGCGCCAACTCCACCAGCTTCGTCCGCAACGGCTCATCCGTTCGCAGCGACCGGTAACGATACGTCGTCACCGCCATCGTCATCAGTCGGCAGGCTCGCCGCTCGCTGAAGGCATACTCTTGCTGCACCTGCTCGATAGCTGCCTTCAGCGCTACGAGCTCCAACCGTTTTTTCGGATCACCGACTGCAGTGCTTCCTTGTCCAGACTCAGATCCGCCACCAGCTTCCGCAGCTTCGTGTTCTCATCCCGTAGTTGCTTGGCTTCCTGCGCCTGGCTCACATCCATCCCACCGTATTTTGCTTTCCATGCGTAGATCGTGTGTTTCGAGACTCCTGCCTCTCGCGCCACGTCTTCCGCTTTACGTCCCGCTTCCAGTTGTTTCAGCACTCCGATGATCTGCGCCTCTGTGTGCCTGGTCTCGACGCTGCCAAGAGGTTTACATATTGACTTTGCACGGTGATGGGTCTTTGAGATTGTAGCCAAGGCCGGGCGAGGGGTGCTCGAAGGCCAATTACATCGCTAACTGCAAGCCGGGGAATAAAAGCAACCCCATCAGGAACCCGCTTTGGGTCTTCGATGGGGTTTGCTGTGCCCGGTCTTTGAAAGACGCACTTTGCGATCCCTTGGATTAACAAATTCCAAAGGTGCGAATAAATAACCGGCAAGCAACCTTACCGGCAGACGCTATTAAAGAACAACACTCGGATCAAGTGCCAGAGTTCGTAGATGTGGAGAACTACGACCTCAGCTGCAAAGAGCCAAGTTGATAGCCGCTTCATTTTTGCGCTTGTTGGTGCGGTGATTCAAACACAATACACACCTTCCCCTTACCCCTTTAGGGAGTTGAGGAAGTTCGCCGTTTTTTATTCAGCGTTCTGATTGTGCCTTCTCCATTGTTTAGCAAATCGCAGCAGGAAAGCAACATGAAGTTTGAATTTTCGGGTCGAAAACACAGGGAGGTAACAGCAATGGGTGAAATCTTAACAATTGACGAATTGGCCGCAATGCTGAAAATGACGAGGCGGCAAATCTACACGATGTGCGAGAAGCGCACGCGCAACGGTGCGATGAAGGACCACCCATTACCTGTGTTGAAGATCAACGGCAACTTGCGCTTTCGGAAGTCTGAGGTCGATTCGTGGTTGTTAGGGTTGACTGACCACAAGGCAGCGTGAACCGATGAGTCGGGCTTTAACCGGAAGCTTCATTACTACCGTCCTTCCGTCTTTCTTGTCTGTAAAATCCCATGAGTCGATCAAGTTGCTTCATCTGCACCAACTGCAAAGACCTTTGACCAAACCACAACGCTAGTAGAGAAGTCAGGATGCCAAAGATAGCAGCTAAAATCGCAAAGATTGTTATCCTCGACGGGTTCAATATCTCGTTTGAGCCTATATAGTCGTCCAGCTTCGCCAACTGCACTTTGTTCGTGGTGGTGAATATTTCATCCGGGTGCGCTATGTTGGTAGCGAGTGAGATTCTGAATCTATTGTGATTCCCTGGAGCCAGTGGTCCAATATCACACTGGATACCATACGAAGCATTGCTGCAATTCATGTGGTGGAATCGAGTAGGAGGTTGAAAGTCTGACCCAAATAATCGGAAGTCTGTAGGAAATCCAACTGCGACTAGGGCCGAATCCACTTGTGGACCGGACTGCACAATCAAGTCAATGGTGTGAGTGTAGATAACAGGCACATCTTCGTCACCGATACGAAGCTTCAGGTTAGGAACGAGGCCCTTGGTCGTTGCATCGGCACCGGTGGTGGTGTTAACAACGTTGTAAGTCAGTACCGTTGGCTTCGGTCTATTGATATACCAACTGAAGACAGCACCACCCAAGCCTCCGGTGAAGAGTGCAATTACGGCAATTGCTATGGCTGTTCTGTTCATTGAGTCTGTTGAGTCTCTGACATCCTAACGCTTTCTCACTTTCGCACCAACTTTTCAATCCACGCCTCAACGTCGCTTTTGCGAAACCTAACAGCGCCTCCGAGCCGCAGAGCCGGGAGGGGGTTGTCTCGTATATCCCCGCTCTTTGTTCGAGGATTCATCAACTCGTAAACGTGCCGCTTGCTAATCTTCAACCAAGCTGCGACATCATTGACCGTCAAGATTTCCATGCTCAGTATTCAACCAAATTTCAACCACGGTTGGAGCGAGTGAAAGGCGAATATGACGGTCTGTTAGACCGCCGCACCTGCCACATGATGGGATGGAAATGGGATAAATCTGCCTGTGGAAATCTATCCCATTCTCATCCCATGGAGCAAAACGGACCCTAACGGAAATGACTGGAGACATTGAGTTTTGGTTGGAACGAAACGGAAGGTAAGTACCTTGCTTTTAAACGACTTACGCGATTAGCAAACCGCCGCATTCGGCCACTCTGCCACCTCTCCGGGCATGCGGAATTTCATTTTACCACGTCACATCCGCGCTCTCAGTCGAGGGCCAGGCGGGAATAGCCGCTGCCACGAACTAGCTTTGTTGGTCACCGTCGAACTGGACCCAGTCTTTTCAGATTAACCGCCTCAGTTCGAGTCAAATGCGTCGGTCAAAGACATTATTTTCATCGCACCCTTGATCTGCTCCAGCGTTGCAGAAGACTTCAGATGTAACGTGACTGGCTCCGCCGGAAGCAGATCGAAGTAATTATCCGAGCTTTGAACGTCGAGATCTCCGAAAGATAGATACACGCTGCGAGCCAGCTTTGGGGATTGAACCGTAACCGTGTAATCCTCTCCAGTTTTATTCAGGGACGTTTCGATCTTGGGCGCGACCGGCAGCTCCAGGTCGTGGGTCACATGAAAGAAGATCAAGTTCCGCGATACTCTATTCCCGGCGACTTCGAAGTCGAATACAAGGAAGCTTCCATGCAAATCACCCTTTTCCACCAAAGAAGCCTTGTCGACTGTGAAGTAGATTGCATTCGATTGTGCCGGCACTTGAACATCTTTCGTTTGATCGAGCAGAGAATTTCCCGAAAAGTCCAGCAGGCGCATGTGGATCGTGCCCGAGAGCGGCTGCAGTTTATCCGAGACCACGTACACGTCCACTTTGTCGTCATGCAAGAAAGGTGAGATCAACACGTCGTCGTAAAAGCGGCGGGCATAATAATGTAGTGCTTTCCAGCGGCCGTAGTAATCGATGCTCGCCCACGAGGCCACCGGCCAGCAGTCATTCAGCTGCCAGTAGAGCGAGCCCATGGTGCGCGGCCTCTGCCTGCGCAAATGCTCGGCGCCGATCTTGATGATCTCCGCCTGCTGCACCTGGCTCAGATACACGAACGAAGCGAAGTCCTTGGGCTCGCGGTATTCGCGCAACATATAGGTAAGGATGCGTTCGTTTCCACCCTTATTCTTCTGGTGCGCCTGCATGACGGTCGACCGAATGTCGAAGTCTTCAGGCTTGTTGGCGAAAGCGTGGATCGTGCGCATCTCGGGGAACGATTGAAATCCGTACTCCGTCATGAAGCGCGGAAACTGTTTGGTGTAATCTTGCGCCGGCGCCTGCTGATGCCACACGGCCCAATAATGCATGTCGCCGTTGTGCTGATTGTCGGGGATCTCTTCGAAATTGGCGCTGGGAGAACTCGGCGTGTAAGGAACCGGATCGGCGTACCGCGTGACCGTGCTTCGCAGGATGTCGGAGAACAGAATCACATAGTCCTGCCAGACTCGGTCGCGTGCTTCGGGTGAAATGGATTCTTTGAATTCCTGGCGATCGCCCCAGTGGTACCAGCCCGTTTCGACTTCATTATTGCCGCACCAGATCACAATGCTGGGATGATCGCGCAGGCGCTTGATCTGATCGATGGCTTCTTGCCGGACGTTTTCCTGGAAGGCAACATCGCCGGGAACCATGTCGCCGCCAAACATAAACTCCTGCCAAACCATTATGCCGAGTTCGTCGCAGATATCGTAGAAGTCATCGGACTCGTAATAACCGCCGCCCCACTCCCGCACCATGTTCATATGAGCGTCGCGCGCGGCTTGCAGAATGTTGCGATGAATTTCCGGAGTCACTCGGTTCGGAAAACTATCGAACGGAATCACGTCCGCGCCTTTTCCGAAGACAGAAATGCCGTTGACCACGAACTCGAAACTCTTGCCCCATTGATCGGGAACGCGGCGCAGTTCTACGGAACGTAATCCCGTCTTGGTTTCAGCATGCGCGGCAGCCTCTTTGCCCATGCGGATCGCAGCAGAAAACTTGTAGCGGTTCTGCGCGCCGTACCCTACCGGGTACCAGAGCTTCGGCGAAACGATGCGCAAGGGAAAAGAAACATGATTCATGCCTGCGTTGAGTTGCAGCGTCTGGGTTCCGTCGGAGGTTTGCGGACCCGACAGTTCATCATGCGCCAAGGCGAGAGTTGCAGCCGTGGCCTTGGTCGCGTCGATATCGAGTTCCGCCGTCACGTTGGCCAGGTCTGCGGTGATGCTGTGCTGGTGGATATGAAAGTTCCCGATGCGCAGAGCGTCCCAGGATTCGAGGCGCACCGCCTGCCAAATGCCTTCCGTCATGAAGCGCGGTCCCCAATCCCAGCCATAGTTATAAGGAGCTTTGCGTGTGTACGGAGCGGTTGCAATGTCTTCTTCGTTTCCGTAGTTGTGAGTCGAGATCGAGGGCAAAATAAACGGCTGCGCCTTGGCGTACGGGATCATCTTCTCGACGGCCGAATGGAATACGATCCGGAGAGTGTTCGGCCCAGACTTCAACATCGTCTTTACGGGGACGCGCCAGCGCCGGAACATGTTATCGGCATGCAGTATTGACTGATCATTCAGATAGACGTCGGCAAATGTATCTAAGCCTTCGAAAGCCAGATCGACGTGCTCACGGCTCAGAGTGCCTGCATCAACTTGAAAAGTGGTTTGATATTCCCAGTCTGCCAGGCCGATCCACTGAAGACGGAATTCATTGTCGCGATCGAACGGGTCGGGAATGAGCTTGCTATTCAGGAGATCGGTTTGGACCACTCCTGGAACCTGCGCGGGATGCCACTCCTTCACGTCGGTTCGATCGGTATTCGCGACAGCTCGAAATTGCCAGCCGGAATCGATCGATCTTGACGAAGGCTCGGCTGCTTGCAGCGGCACTACGGTCATAGAAATTAAGAGGAGGCAGCTAAGAGAATAGAGAAAAGTATCAGACAGATGGCGAAGGAACCACGAAAGCTTCATATGAGGTGCTCCTGTCTCAAGTTATGAGCAAAAATCTCAGTGCGGCGAGTCTTGTTGTCCCGCGGGTTGCGGCTGAGCAGAACTGTTCTGCAGCTTTTCAAACTCCTGCATCTCCCGCTTTGCCTCAGCCGTCTTTCCCTGTTTGCGATAGATTCCCGCCAGTCCGAAGTGTGCTTGCGCTGCCAGCGAACTTTGCTTCTCGATCGAAAGAAGTTTGGTCCACGTTTTCTCCGCGGCAACGGGGTCACCCTCCAGGGAAGCCGCTTTCCCGAGTGCATAGAGCGTCTCCGGCATATCGGGCAGCAACCGGTCCGCGCGCAGCAGTTCCGTCCGTGCCTCGTGCGCTTTCCCTTGTTCCAGCAACGCGTCTCCCAGTCGATAAGCCGCTTCCGCGTTTCCCGGCTGCAGCTTCACCTGGATTCGAAACTCTTCTTCCGCCTTGGGCCATTGGAACGCGCCAGCATACACCTCGCCGAGCGCCAGGTGCGCTTCGGGCAGAGCCGGGCGCAGCCGCAACGCGTCTTGGTATTCCTTCTCGGCATCTTGCATCCGCCGCAGCACAAAGTAGTTTTCCGCCATGGCCTGATGCGCTCGGGCGGAGTCAGGATAGGCGGCGAGCAAAGTATCAACCGATTGTTTCGCCAGCAAACCGCTGGCGCGGCCAAGGTAATAAAGAAGATCAGGGTCGTTCGGCCGCGCGGCCAGCGAATCTTCCAGATTCTTCACCGCCTCCGGGAGTTGTCCGGTCTGAATCTGCGCGATGCCCAACGCAGTTTTGTCAGGCGCGCGCTGCAAGTTTGGAATCGCCTCGCTGGGATAACCTTGTGAGAGCAGCGCGTAGCCCAGCAACTGGTGAGCTGGGATAGAATCTGAGTTTATTTCCAACGCCCGCTTGAGCGGCGCGATTGCAGATCCGTAGTCCCCCTTCTCCATGTAAGCCTGGCCGAGACTGATGAAACCATCCGCGAATGATGGATCCAGTTCCGTCACCTTCTTAAACTCCGCGACAGCCACATCGAACTTTCGTTCTTTATCAGCGGCAATTCCTGCTTGCATGTGCTCGGCCGCCTGTGGCGAAGCGATCTGCCAGGCGAGCCATATAAATAAGATGGCGCGGATCACGGCTTCTCCGGTTCACGCACCTCGAGGAACTGGTCGGCGTGAACATCATTCAAAGTTTGGTGCATGCCCGAGGGCCAGGCGATTTCCACTTTTGCTTTGTCCGCCGTGCCCAACCCGAAATGCAGGCGTTTGTCGCTGGCTGAAAGGTATCCGCAGGTCGATGTTGCAAATCGTGTCTGTCCATTCACCTGCACCTTCGCGCCGAATCCATCCCGGTTGCTGCGAGTGCCGCGGAGAGTAATGGTCAGCCAGTGAGCCTTGCCGCCGCGATTCATAAACGCCTGGGGATGCCCGCCCAGCGTGGTCACCACCACGTCCTGCCATCCATCATTATTCAAGTCGCCGAACGCGGCCCCACGCGCGGCCACCGGTACCGTACTTCCGGAATTGACACTCTCGAACCGTCCATTGTGATTCATTGCCAGCAGTGGAAGTTGAAGATAGTGAAGCGAAGGATCGATTTCCTCCACGTTGTCCAACACATGAGCTTGCGCGACGAATAGATCTTTCCATCCGTCATTATCGAAGTCCTCCAGGCCAAAGCTCCAGCCTGAGCTTCCACTCGTAAGCGCCCCCAGCCCAGTTTCGAGACTGTGATAGGTGAACGATCCATCGCCATCGTTGTGGTAGACGCCGTAAATCTCCCGCGGCAGCAAAGTCACCATGATGTCGGGCCGGCCATCGTTATCGTAGTCTTGAAAAACTACGCCCATGCCGGACATTCGCCGCCCATCTTCAGAAAGCGCCGCGCCGGCTTCGAGCCCAACTTCGCTGAAAGTACCGTTGCCGTTATTGTGATAGAGGTATTGTTGCATTCCATCGTTCGATACAAATATGTCAGTGAATCCGTCGCCATCGTAGTCGGCGAATCCTACTCCCAACGCGCGCCCTTTCTTCGCCGCAATGCCGGAGCGCTGGCTCACATCGGTAAATGTTCCATCGCCGTTGTTGTGATAAAGAATGTTAGTCGTAGCAGGGAACTCTTCCGGCGGACAATAAGTATGGTAATTGCCGCCGCAATCCTTATTATGTTTCGTGTCCCACTCCATGTACCGGGTTACAAAAAGATCCAGCTTCCCGTCGTTATCGTAGTCAAAAAATCCGGCTGACTCCGACCAGCCGCCGCCGGCAACTCCTGCTTTCTCCGTCACATCGGTAAAAGTGCCGTCCCCATTGTTGTGATACAGGATGTTCTTTCCGTAATTCGTGACATAAAGATCAGGGTAGCCATCGTTATCGTAGTCGCCCACGGCGACTCCCATGCCATAATCCCCATCCGCGACCTTCGCCAATCCCGCTTGCTCCGTCACGTCCGTAAAGCTTCCGTCTTTGTTCTGGCGGTACAGTCGATTCCAATACTTCGGATCGTGACGATCGAAGTTCTCCGGCGTTTGCATCGGGCTGCTGACATGTCCGCCGTTCACGAAAAAAATATCCAGCAACCCGTCGTTGTTGTAGTCGAGCAGAGCCACTCCGCCGGGCATGGTCTCGATCAGATATTTTTGCGGAGTGGGAGAATTCTGCAACGTGAAATCTATACCGCGAGGCAGTATGACATCGAAAACCGGAGACACGGGGCCTTCCCCCGCCAGCACAAGGGCCAAAATACAAGACACGCGCAACCAAGTGGTCAGCAACTTAAAGGTCCTTCAGTCGAGCAGGATATCGCGTCCGTTAGCACTCCGCACAGTTGCCAGCGTTCTTCCCCAATCATGCGTTCTGGCGATGACTTGAACCATTCTAGTAAACAGGTTCCGTGAGTGGGCGCTTATGCCTCTCGCCGCGTCGATTCCCGTTCCACGAGCTTCGGCGGAATCAGTATCGTCTGGGGTCGCATCGCGTGCTTCGATCCAATGCGCGCGATTAGAAGTTCCGCTGCCATGATTCCGATTTTGCAAGTTCCCTGGTCGATCGTAGTCAGCGGCACCGCCAGCACGTCCGAGTAGTGGACATTGCCAGCGCCAACCACGGCAACGTCGGCGGGCAGTTTCAGTCCCGCCTGCAGAATCGCCCTCATCGCTCCTATAGCGACCGGATCGTTGTAGCAGAAGACGCCGTCCAGCAGTGGGTGGACCTCGAGCAAGCTTCGCATGCCCTCATATCCGGTGTCGTCGCCGTGGCCACCCGCGACAACGTAGCGTGCGTCGGAGCGAAGTCCGCTTTTCAATATCGCGCGGCGATAGCCTTCGAATCTTTCGTTGCCGATTCCTACTTCGGGACCGCGCAGATGGCCTATGCGGCTGCAGCCTCGCTCGATCAAATGCTCTGTCGCTAACTTGCCGATCGCCCGATTATCCACTCCCACAAAGCACGCCCGCAAACCACAGATAGGACGGTCGATCAGAACATACGGCGTGCTCCTCTCTTGCACCTTCCGGAACATCGCCAAGTGTCGCGGTGGCTGCGAGGAGGCGATGATTAATCCGTCCACCTGGCGAGCCAGCAGGGACTCGGCTTCGCTTGCCTCCAACTCAGGATTCTCCTCAAACGATGAGATTACAACATGATAGCCGTGTGGCCGGACTGTCCGGGCCACCGCGCGCGCAATCTCGGCGAAGAATGGATGTGCGAATTCCGGCAGCAGCAACCCAATCGTGTAGGTACGCCGGGTAACCAGGCTGCGCGCCACCCAATTCATCTGATAATGGAGTTCTTTGGCGCGCCGCAGGACTCGCTTGCGCGTCGCCTCGCTGATTCGGCCTTGGTTTCGCAGGACTTTCGAGACCGTCACCACTGAGACCTTGAGGTCTCTTGCGATGTCCATCATGGTCGCGGGCATGACCGGGAAGCATACCACCAATTCGGAGGGTTAACGATTATTCAAATGGGAATCATGCATTTTATTCTTGACAACGGTTGTAGACGTGTTCAAGAATCCGGGCGCAATCACATTTAAGGAATTCCTGTATCTGAAAGAGGCAACTATGTCGTTGCGCAGGCTCTCGATCCTTTTAGTTTCGATAGGTTTGGTTTTCTCCGTCTCG
The DNA here is from genome assembly GCA_963782835.1 of uncultured Acidobacteriaceae bacterium. Taxonomy (GTDB): domain Bacteria; phylum Acidobacteriota; class Terriglobia; order Terriglobales; family Acidobacteriaceae; genus Sulfotelmatobacter. The sequence continues at coordinate 96,881 of CAWALR010000027.1, forward strand.
CTCTCTCTCTACGGCCAAAGCACCTACGGTTCGGTCTCTGGATCGGTCTCCGATACTTCAGGCGCCATCGTTACCGACGCCACCGTGACCTTGACCAACCTGGGCACGGCGGAAAAGCGCACCCAATCGAGCGGCAGCGATGGAATCTTCACGTTTGTGAACTTATTCCCCGGCCAGTACAAGATTGATGTTGAAAAACAGGGATTCAAGCACTTCGTCCGCGCTGACGTGACGGTGCAGGTGCAGCAGGACACGCATATTGCCGCCGCGCTTCAAGTGGGCGAGGTCAGCCAGGTCGTCGAAGTGACAGGCGAGACGCCGCTCTTGCAAACTGAATCCTCAGCACTCGGCCAGGTGGTCGAACAGCGCAAGGCCGACGAACTCCCACTCAATGGTCGCAACATCTTTAATCTCATCACTGTCTCACCCGCCGCCGTTGCACAAGGCGGCTCCGGCGGATCGCCCGTCGGCCAGAACCCCTTCAGTTGGGGCAACTACCAGGTCGGCGGCTCCTTCGCCAATCAGGGTGCAGAGTATCTGGATGGTCAACCCCTGAATATCGGCTACATCAACCTGCCCATCATCATTCCGACTCAGGATTCCATCGGCGAATTCAAGGTGCAATATAACGATCAGGGCGCTGAATGGGGTAAGTTCTCAGGCGGCGTGGTAAACCTAAGCACCAAATCCGGAACCAACAGTTGGCACGGCTCTGCCTATGAGTATTTCCGCAACGCAGTGCTGAATGCGAATGAATACTTTAACAAGGGATCGGAGATCGCCGCTGGCAAATCGAACACCCCTCCACCGTGGACCCAGAACCAGTATGGGTTTCAGGTTGGCGGCCCCGTTATTAAGAATAAAACATTCTTTTATGTCAGCTGGGAACAGTACCGCCAAAGGACAGGATCGCCTTTCACTACAAGCGTTCCAGCAGCAGGGATGACGACCGGTAATTTCTCGGCGTTATGTCCGGGCGGCTTTACCGGACCAGTGGTAGATGGAATTGCTACTTGCGGCAACCCCGCAGGTCAGATTTACGATCCTCTCAGTACCGACACCCATGGAAATCGAACGCCTTATGCGGGAAACATTATTCCAGCCTCCGAGTTCAGCAAGGCGGCGGGCATACTGTTGGCGAAATATTACCCTGCGGCCAACCAGGCCGGTACGGTCAATAATTACCTGAGTGCAGCGCCTGCCGGCGGGAACACCAACGAGTTTGTTGCGCGCGGCGATCAGAACGTTGGCAGCAACACCCACGTGTTCGGCAGATTCGCCTACTTTGGATTGACTGACTTGGCTGTAAATCCGCTAGGCACGGGCCTGTGCCTGGATCGCTGCGCCGAGCTTTATCACACCAAGGCGCTTGCTATCGGTGTGAACCATGCCTTTACACCAACCACCATTCTCGACGTGAACCTTGCGGCTAGCCGGTTTGTCTACGGCCGGACTCCACTTCTGAATGGTTTCGATCTAACCAGCCTCGGCTGGCCGTCAACGTATAACAGTCCCCCCAGTACCATGCGGACTCCGCCAACCCCGGAAACCAACTTGCCGAATGATGTTGGCCACACCCAAGGCAACAGTGCCATCGGAGATCACAACACGCAGTACAACCTAAGTCCCCAACTCACGATGATTCGTGGCAAGCACAGCATTCAGGTTGGCGGGCAATACGAACTTGGATTGGATAATTACTTCCAAACCAACATCGCCAGCGGTGCATTCGGTTTCCAAGGAAACTGGACATCTTCAGCTCCCAACGCTACGGACGGCTCGGGATTTGCGTTCGCTGACTTCCTGTTGGGCTTGGCATTGAACCAAGGTACGTTCGCCGGGAACCAGAGCGAAGGCATAGCACAGGTACCTGCGCAAACCAAAGGCAAACAGACCTACCGCGCCTTGTACGTCGAGGATACCTGGCACGTGACGCCGAAGTTCACTGCGAGCTTGGGACTGCGCTATGAACTGCCCGGAACGTGGTCGGAAGCCTACAACCGGCTTTCCTATTGGGATCCCAAAACGACCAACGCAACTGTGACTGGTTGTTCCGGAACGCCTGGATCAGCCTGTCCCGGAGACGCAATGTATGTGGGGACAGGACCCAATACGACGGATAACAATTTGCCGCTCGATAAAAAGGCATTTTCTCCACGAATTGGTTTTGTCTTCTCTCCTGACCAAAAGACGGTGGTTCGCGCCGGTTACGGTGTTTTCTTCATTCCGAACTACGTCTCATTTGCCCTCAATCCGGACAATGACGTGATTAATCTTGCCGCCACCGACTTCACGGCCTCGACTGACGGCTATATCACTCCGGCGTCCAATTTGGACGGTGCCGACTGCTCGTTCGGTGGTGGCACCGGAGTGTTCGCGCCGCGCGGGACTAATGGGTTTACCTGCGCCCAATCAGGCCCATTTGGCAATGCTGGGATTCTGCTGCCGCCGGGACGTAATGCAGCCCCGACTCTGTCCAGCTTCGTAGCCGCAAACGGCAGCCCCGGGCTTGCTCCTTACTACGGATATGGGAATGAGGGGCCAAAATACGGATACGTCGAGCAATGGAATTTCGACATCCAGCGGCAACTTCCGGCTGGGTTCTTCGCGGATGTCGCGTACGCCGGTTCCCACGGTGTTCATCTGCAGCAATATCAGACGAATATCGATCAAATCCCCGATAGCTTCGCTGCGACGGCGCAGGGCCAGTTCAATACGGCCCTTGCGGGCCCCTGCAGCGGCAGCGCCGACCCCACCACGTGCGCGAATGGCTTCGTCACGATTGACCAATCGATTACGAATCCGCTAAAAGGCTCTACCAATACCACCATAGGTGCCGCCAGCATTTTTGCTGGCCAGTTGGATCGGCCCTATCCCGAATATAACGGCCTGAACCTGAACGGTTACGGGTGCTGCAGTAGCAATTACAACTCCCTGCAGGCCAGCGTGACCCGAAGGTTCCAGGGCGGTGGCACCCTGCTTGTGGCTTACACCAACGCTAAGCTGATGAGCAACACAGATACCTTGACCAGTTGGCTCGAAGGCAACACCGGCGGTGTCGGCTCGGTCCAAGACTGGAACAACCTGAAGGGAGAACGGTCTCTCTCCTCGCAAGATATTTCCCAAAGGTTAGTGATCAGCTACGTCCTCGATCTTCCTTTCGGCAAAGGAAAAGCTTTCGCTAACAGCCTCAATGGAATCGCGAACGGCGCCGTTTCCGGCTGGGGCGTCGATGGCATCACCACTTTCCAACGCGGCTTCCCACTCAAAATCACTTGGGCAGGTGCCTCCACCTCTTTGGAGTCCGCCAGTCTGGGCGTCGCCAATGTCAGACCTGACGTGATTCCGGGGTGCGATCTGAAAGCTGGCGGCGGCAACATCAACCACTGGTTCAACACCAATTGCTTTGCAGCTCCTCCGCAGTGGGGGTTCGGAACCGAAGCTCGGGTTGATCCGGTCCTCCGCGGGCCTGGCATCGACAACTTTGACTTCGCTATTTTCAAGAGAACCAAGGTCACGGAAAGACTCGGCATCGAGTTCCGGACGGAGTTCTTCAACCTATTCAATCACCCGTATTTCAATATTTCAGGAGCAACCGGCTACAACGGAACTCCGACAGGAAACGGTTTCGGTCAGATTACGAGTACCGTGGGAGCCGGTGTAGCCTCACCAGAACGGTTGATTCAGTTTGCTTTGAAATTTGTCTTCTAAAAATCTCCGGGCCAGGACATGCTCCTGGCCCGGAATATTCTCTGCAAAAATGCTGGCCGTGAGGCCAGCATTATTTTTTCGTCTCTAACTCGCCAAGCCAGTTATTCTTTCTGTGCCATGCGAACCCTCCACACGCTCGACTATTCCGAAGCCCGCCGCGCGGCAGATCTCATCATCGAAAAAGCCTCGCAGATGCAGAAGGCTGTTGTGGTGGCCATTGCCGACTCACACGGCGACCTCGTCTGCCTCGCCCGCATGGATGGCGCTCCTGTCTCCTCCATCCGGGTGGCTACGAATAAGGCTTGGACCGCGGCTCGCGAGCGCAAGCCGACCAAAGAAATCGGAGAGAAGGTCAAGCATCCGGAAAAAGGCCATGACATTGTCTACTACGGCGATCCGAACTATGTCGGCTGGGGCGGCGGCATTCCCGTCTGGAAAGATGGCGAAGTCGTCGGAGCCGTCGCGGTAAGCGGCCTGTCATCGACTGAAGACATTGCTCTTGCCATGCTGGGCGTGGAACTTATCACTGGCGCTTAGAAAGCTTCCAATCCCAGGCCTGTTCGGTTTTCGTAACACAATTCACTTTTCCGCGTCGCTAACCAAATTTGGTGAAAAACTGAACGACAACTGAGGGGGATAAGTGGATCCGAAGGACTGCCCGCGCTGCGGCGGTACCGGATATGTTGCCAAGCCCGTGGACAGTAGTGATGGGTCCGAGGGCATCGCGTTTATCCGAGTGAAGTGTCCGGCCTGCGCGGGGAGTGAACGGAAAAACTCAATTCCACCTGCTACAACTGCGGGCTGACCGCACGGCCTGTGGTGCTTGCGAAAACGTACGAGCCCGGCGCCATCATCTTTCCCGCCCTGAAGAGATGGTCCGGGCTCGACGTTCCTATCTCGGTCAAATACTTGTGGACCGCTACCCGCCGGCAGCTTTGCTGCGGCTTCGTCGCCTCGGGGAGGAAGCCGTTTCGATCCTGTTCCGTCCTCCGGCTTTCGCGCGGTAGAGCGCTTTATCGGCTGCCTGTACCACTTCATCAGTCGCCAGACTCTCGTCGCTGCAACTAGCCACTCCAATGCTCGCTGTAACTGAAAGTTCAGTGGGCGCCTCGCCTCGTGTCAGTTGCCGGATGGCGAGGCCGGCTTGCGCGCGTCCACGGGCCCGCGGATTACGGCGATCCGCACCGCGCGCCTCCTGTCGGCGGTCGCTCCCACGAAGTCGAAAGCTGCTGGCTTCGATGCTCTCGCGCAATTGTTCCAGATGATCCACAACGTCTGTAGTAGCTTTTCCGGGGAAGACGACGGCAAATTCTTCTCCGCCGCAACGGTAAGCTTGTCCCCCGCCCGTTACGCGCGCCAGCCGTGACGCGACCATGCGCAGCACCTGATCTCCCGTGTCATGACCGTAAGTGTCATTGCATCGCTTGAAGTGATCGATGTCGACCATCGCGATCGAATAAGGTGGTTGCAGGCGTAGCAGCGCTTCGTGAAAAGCGCGCCGCGAAGGTAGAGTGGTCAGCTCGTCGTGGTAAGCCAGCAAGTATGAAGTTTCAACCATCGAGACTGCCAGGATGAATGCTGCCGTGGCAAAGTAAGCGGAGGGGATGTGTCCCGCGCCTCCGAAGCGGAGTGCCAGGAATGAAGCGCCCAATGCCCAGAGCAGTCCGCTCTCAGCTGGCTTCCGGAAAAGCAGGAATCGAATGAGCAGCACGATTCCAGCGAGTGCGAAAGCAATGACGATGGCAAACGGCAAAGGCTGCTCCACCGGAGGATGGTGCAACGCGTGCCGTGCCGTCGTTTCCAGCCCATGAGGCCGGCACAGTACGGCTACCACCACCGACTCGACGAACAACAACAAGGCGGGGGGTGCGATGTTCGAGAAGGTGAATCCCTTTTCTTGCGTGACGGAGAGCAGCACAAAGTCCAGCGGCAACAGCAATCCTACCGCTGCCACAGCAATGGTTCCCATTCCGGCGCTGGCGGGATGACCCCAAGAAAAATAGGAGAGTGCCCGTTCAGCGAGGAACAGAACCAGCAGCGCAAAGAAGATGCGGCTGGAGTGGAATCGCCACGCAAACAGAAGTCCTGCGATCAACGCCGCGTACACGGCGAAGGTGATGAGCGCGGCGCTTGGCGTCACCAGTCCTGTATGCAACAGGATCGCGACAGCCACAATCCAGATGCTCGGAGTGAGCAATGACTTCATCGACGTTGGGCCCGGAAGATCATCGTTTCCGCGATCACTCGATTATCTCTGGACCACGGGTCTGAGAGTAATTGACCGGGAGGGTTCGAACCCAAGCGCGGGTGCCCGTCCTTGTCTCCGCGCTTTTTGCAGAGACAGGGCGGTGATTTTGAACCTGGCGGTTGCGGCGTGACCCTGTCGGCCTTTTTCCTCGCCGTCCCGAGGGAGTGTTTGGACCCATCACTTCGGAAGGCTCTGTATAAACTCTTCCACCACATGGTTGAACTTCTCCGGATCATCCACGAACAGGGCGTGGCCGTCGCCGCCGAAAAGCTCCAGCCGGAGTTTGTCGCCGAGCTTCAATTTCAGGTAGTCGGCGCTCTGTTGCGATTCCGGTTGATAGGTGAAGAGCACCGGGCGATTCATCCGGGCGAGTCCGGGTGAGAAATCCTTTACGGCGATCATGTCGTAGATCAGGAGAGCCGCGGTATCGGAGGGAACCTGAGTGGAGGCGTCGATGACGCGCTTCAGGTAATCCTCAGATTGCGGTTTCTTGTACATGCTGCGGACAAAACCGTCGGCCTGCTTCTGGCGATCCTCCTGGAGTTGGTTCATCCATTCCGAGATGGGGACGAACAGATCGCTGGGCTTGTCCGTTACAAAACCGTCGACCAAGACGAACCCGGCAACGTTATCGCTCCCGAATTGTTCGGCGTACTTGATGAGCTCGCCGCACGCCATCGACCAGCCAACGAGCACCGGCTTCTTCAATGCAAGTTGGTCGACGAGCTCTTTGTAGTCGCGGGAGCGGGTTTCGGGCAAGTGGCCGTAGGGCGGCTTGTCGCTCTCGCCCTGCGAACGCGGATCGACGGCGATGACGTGGTAGTGCTTCGAGAATTCGTCAATTTGCTTTTGCCAGATCCATGCGGGCATGGTCCAGCCCGGAATGAAAACGATGGTCCGGCCGCTTCCAGCCTCGACGTAGTGAATCCGCACGCCATCGGAAGTTTTGAAAAATCCGTCTTTCGTTGCCTGCGCAATGACAGCCTGAGCATTCAACACCGACACAACGCACAGCAGGATTAGGGCGAGTCTGGTTCTCATGTGCTTCTCCTTATTCTATGAAGCTTCAAATCGTTCTGGCTTGCGCATAGAGGAACGGGCGGTCTTTGTGGCTTCTCCAGAAGTAGGCGAGGATGATGACGCTCGCGACCGCAGCGTAGGCGCACCACAACGAGGTGAAAGCATAGCGCTTGACCTCCATTACCGCCAGCAGAATCACGAGGTTGGCCGCGCCGAAGAGGACCATCATCCTGATCTTCGAAAAAAATAACGACCCGCAAGTGGCAATGACGTAGAGTACCCCAACCGCTGTGTTATTGGTCGCTTGGTTGATGTAGACGATGCTGTTTCCCCGAATGAAGAGCTGCAACGGATAGGCCGTCAGCGCCCACAATATGTAAAGCGTTGTACCTCCGCCGAGCATCAGGAACGGCAGCATTCGCTGGCGGCTCTCCTTATTGGGCTCGAACAGGAAAACGCTGAGCGGAAGCAGGAACGGGAGAAGTCCCTGAGCGTAAAGCATGAAGGCCGCGCCCATGTCGTGCGCCACGGTGGGCGAGAGAATGCCGTCCAATCCCAGCCAGACAAAGCCTTCAATGAACTGATGAATAGCGAAGAGCGTGGGCAGCGTGGCGAAAAGCACTTCACGGCGGTGCTTCACCCTCGTCAAAGTGACGACGCCGACGGCGCCCAGCACGCCGCTGCCAATAAAGTTCGCTGTGGCCGAAAAACACATGGGCGTCTTCTCCGTTGCGAGATTATACCTGCCATCGCGGAACGCAAATATTTTTTGTGATGCAGCCAATCGTGAGAGACGACGGGTCGGCCGCGTGCTTCCTGTTTTGAATCTGCGCTCCGTTTCCGGAAACACTCCCTTTCGTGCGCGATAGTTTCGGTCGCGTTTGAGCGCGTTCTAATTAGAATCGGGCTGTGATTAAGGCCTCCTTATGAGAATTCTGATTGCGGAAGACGACGCGGCTCTGGCTGCTTTTGTGCGACAGGGGTTGCTGGCGGAACACTACATGGTGGATGTGGCGGAGGATGGAGAGCAGGCGCGGGTGATGGGAAGTGAAACCGACTACGATCTGGTGGTTCTCGATCTGAACTTGCCACGCGTCGATGGCGTGGCCGTCTTGCGCCATTTGCGACTGCGACGGCCAAGTCTTCCGGTGCTGGTGCTGACCCAGAGAAGCAAGGTGGAAGACCGGGTGCAATGTCTCGACACGGGAGCGGATGATTATCTGCCGAAGCCGTTTTCGTTCAGTGAACTATCAGCGCGGATTCGAGCGCTCTTGCGCCGCAGCCATTTGCCCTCGGAGTCCGTGCTGATAGTGGAAGATCTGAAACTCGATCGCGTGGAACACCGCGCCGAGCGTTCCGGCCGCAGAATCGAGCTCACCTCCAAAGAGTTTTCCCTACTCGAATATCTGATGCGCAACGCCGGCCGCCAAGTCTCCCGCGCCATGATCATCGAACACGTCTGGAACCTCACCTTCGATACAACTACAAATGTGGTGGACGTCTACATCAATTATGCCTCTTCGCAAGTGGATCAGAGAAAGGTTGGCAAACTTGCTCTGGCCATCCAGGTCGCATTTCAGGAGATGGGCGTGTTTCCAGCCTCGACGACGCAGATTCCACTGGACATCGATGCCCCTATGCCTTTTAGCACGGTGCAGGCGATTCAGAACGTGGAACGAACTGCGGAACTTGGGCGCATTTCTTCCTCTCCGACGAATTCTCTGGCCGGCTCTTCTGATGAAACCGATTTGACTACTTTGCGAAGCGAGTTGGAGCAAGCGCTGCATAGTGAAATTGCGACGCGTCAAGTGTCGCTGCACCGCGAGACCGATGGTTTGGTGATAAGTCTGAGAGAGTTCGGTTTCTTCGATAGCGGGTCGGCCAGCATCAAGCCACAAGCTCTGCCAGCCCTGGATCGGATCGCCTCGATTCTGGCAATCCGCACCTGCAAGCTCCGCATCGAAGGACACACGGACAACGTTCCGATTCATACGGCGCAGATGCCTTCGAACTGGGAGTTGTCAACGGCGCGGGCCACCGAACTGATCCGTCTGCTGATCGTCCGCCACCGCTTCTCGCCAGAAAGATTGTCCGCCGCCGGCTATGCGGAGTATTACCCTGTCGCCAGTAATCTCACCGCCGAAGGGCGGGCGCAGAATCGGCGTGTCGACATCGTGATCCTGTCCGAACACGGTAGTATGGAAATTTCGGCTCAAGCCAAAATGCCGGCTGGAAATTCATCCGCGCGTCTGCGCTAGACGTGCTATTCGGCTCGAAGAACTCCCATCGCACAGATTGCCCTCCCACGCCCATATTCCAGTTAAAGTCCTGCAATTCCAATGCCGATGAAACGTCAAGGAAACGCAGCGAGCGGCTTCCACGTCGCATCGCGGGCTGCCGATTGCGAACGAAGCAGATACGGCCAGAGCAGAGTTCTAGAGATTGAGGCGCGATGAAATCGAACCATGACAAGTTGGAGGAGAACTCACTGGCGCGCGAACCCAAGGCGGCGCACGAGGAAGTGCTGCAGCTAGTGGGATTTCAAGTGGGCGACGAGGAGTTCGGAATCAATATTTTGCGCGTCCAGGAAATCATCCGCGCCCAGCAGTTGACTCGCGTCCCGAATTCTCCCGAGTTCCTCGAAGGAGTGATGAACCTGCGGGGAAAGATCATCCCCGTCATCGCGCTGCGAAAACGCTTTGGTCTGGAAGAGGTTCCTCCGGACAAACGGAACCGCATCGTCGTCGTGGAAATCCAGGGAACGGTACTCGGTTTCGTGGTCGACGCCGTCTCGGAAGTTCTCCGCGTTCCGGCCGATACGATCGAGCCCCCTCCGCGCCTTGGCCCGGTCGAGCGCGAATATGTTGCTGGAGTGGGCAAACTCGGTGACCGCTTACTCATCCTGCTGGATGCCGACCGTCTGATGGATGGTCCCGAACAGACTCTCGCCGCTGCAGCCAGTGTATAAGCTGCGGCGCAATCGAGGAGCAGAACCTTCGTGAGTGACGATCTTCTAAACGATCCTTCGCTGATTCAGGAGTTTCTGGCGGAATCGGAGGAATTCCTCCAGCGCATGGACCAAGACATGGTGGCGCTTGAAGCCGCCCCGCATGATGCCGAGTTGTTGAATCGCATCTTTCGTGCTCTGCACACGATCAAGGGAACCTCCGGTTTTCTTGGATTCGAGCCGATCGTGCGCCTGAGCCATCGCGCAGAAGATGTTCTCAATGCCTTGCGCAAGGGGGAAGCACAACTCAGTCGGCCGATCATCGATGCGCTTCTGGCCGCGCGCGACTACTTGGGCAAAATGCTCCAGGATGTCCGTGAGGGAGGTCTTCAGCAGTATGAGATGGGAGCTCTGTTGAAGGAGCTTGAAAGCGCACAAAATTCCCGCGAGCAGCCTCCTGCTCTGGGAGAGTTGCTGGTCAAACAGGAAGTAATTTCCTCGGCCACGTTGAACGCAGTTCTGGAAGAGCAATCGTCCGCGGCGGAGCCCCGCAAATTGGGCGAGATGCTGGTGCAGAAGGGTCTGGCGTCGCCAGCAGAAGTTGGGGACGCGCTGGTCCGGCAGAAAGAGATTGCCAAGCCACGCGATGCGATCCAAACCATGCGTGTGGAAGCTACCAAGTTGGATGACTTGATCAATCTCATCGGTGAGCTGGTGCTGGAGCGCAACCGTTTGCTGCAGCTTAGCCGCGACCTGTCTTCGGGCAGGCTGGCGGCAAACGAATTGAGTTCGTCGCTCAATCAGTTCTCCTCCTGCTTGAGCTTCATCACCGAAGAGTTGCAAGCGGCGGGCCTGAAGACACGCATGGTTCCGATCGAAGCAGTATTTCGCAAATTCCCCCGTTTGGTTCGCGACATCGCCGGCGGCCTGAAAAAAGAAGTGGAGCTCGTGCTGGTGGGAGGAGAAACCGAACTGGACAAGACGATGGTCGAACTTATCGGTGATCCGTTGGTCCACCTGGTGCGCAATTCTCTGGATCACGGCGTTGAGGTGCCGGAGGTGCGAGAACGAGCGGGCAAACCGCGCCGCGGAACGATTCGCCTGGAGGCGCGGCAAGAAGGCGACCAGATTGTTATCAGCATTTGCGACGATGGCGCCGGAATGGATCCGGAACGGATTGGCCGCAAAGCGGTGGAGAAGGGATTGATTGCAGCGGAACGCCTACGCGGGTTGAGCACACGCGAAATTCTGGATTTTATTTTTCTTCCCGGCTTCAGCACGGTCGAGAAAGCAACCGATCTTTCTGGACGCGGCGTGGGCATGGATGTGGTGCGAACCAATCTCAAGAAGTTAAATGGCTCGATCGAGATCGACAGTCAGGTTGCGAAGGGCTCCACCATCAAACTTCGTCTGCCTCTCACTCTTGCCATCCTGCCAGTACTCCTGGTTCGAGTACGCCGGGAAATCTATGCTCTGCCTTTGCGCTCGGTGGTAGAGACGGCGCAGATCGATTGCAAACACCTGCACCGTGTGGAGGGAAGCGAGGTGCTTTGCCTGCGAGGTGAGACCGTGCCCTTGCTACGTGTGGATCAGATTTTCTGCGCGCGCCCTGCTCGTGATCTGAGCATCCATGCGCCTGCTCTTCTTACGAATCTCTCGTCGTCCGATGGCCAGAGACAGGGGGAGACTTCGAACCAAAAGGTGGTGATTCTCGAAGTGGCGGACAGGTGCTTTGCGCTTCTGGTCGACCAACTCCTTGGACAGGAGTCCACCGTTGTAAAGCCTCTAGGAAACTATCTGCATGGGTGCTCGAGCGTGGCGGGAGCCACCATCAGCGGCGACGGGCAGGTGCGCATCGTTCTCGATCCTGCGGGCTTGCTCGCCAACTTGCAGGGTGCGCGCCCCTTGGTCCGAAAGGCGTCCGCGTGACCACCGCAGCCTCGCTCGGCCCAATGCCCAGGATGGACGGTCCTCCTGAACCTGAGCTTGTCCACATCCGTGACGTGATTTACCGAGCGGCGGGAATCTTTCATCCCGACAACAAGCTTCGTCTGTTGCAGGATCGTTGCGGCCGGCGGATGAAAGAACTGAAGTTAGAAAACCTGCGGCAATATTCAGAGTGTCTTACCAGCCACCCCCAACGGCAAGCCGAACTTGTGGCTCTGCTGAATGAGATCACGATCGGTGAAACCTGTTTCTTCCGCAATCAACCGCAACTGGACGCGCTCCGCCATGTCGTAATTCCAAACATCCTGCAGGCCAAATCCCATCTTCCATTGCGCCGTCTCCGCATATGGAGCGCCGGCTGTTCCACGGGGGAAGAGCCTTACACGCTCCGCATGCTGACGCTGGAGGAGGCTGGTGGCCAACTCAAAGACTGGAGCACTGAAATTCTCGCAACGGATCTCAACGAGCGCTCCCTGGCTCACGCCCAACTAGGTGTCTACGGCGATTACAGCACCCGCCATTTGGCTCCCAGCTACCGCAGTAAATATTTTCTTCCGCTTGAAGACAAACTGCAGGTGAACGCGCTCGCCCGCTCCAGTGTCAGCTTCAGCAGGTTGAATCTGTCGGACGACTCCCGCATGACTTTCATGAAGAGCATGGACGCCATCTTTTGCTGCAATGTTCTGATCTACTTTGATCTGGCATCCAAGCGGCGCGTCATCCAGCACTTTTTCAATAATCTCCTGCCTCACGGGTATCTGTTTCTCGGTCACTCGGAGTCGCTTTACGGAGTGAATGATGATTTTCGCCTTGTCCATTTGCCAGGAGCCACCGCCTATGTAAGGGGTGAACGCGTGCTCGCCGGAGGGAAGTCCCGATGACTCACGCAACCGCAACCAAACAGGTTTTACTGCAGCGGTTGGAGGGATTGAGGCAAATTCCGACCATCCCCGCCGTGCTCGCTCCCTTACTTCGCTACCTGCAACAGCCGCTGGAGCATCTCGACGTACAAAAGGTCACCGATCTGCTTTCTCAAGACAAGTCATTGGCGGCGCAGTGCCTCCAGATGGCGAATTCTCCGCTCTTCGGCAGGGCTCAGAGTTCGCAGTCCCTGCGCGGGGCAGTAGTCAGCCTGGGATTCCAGAGGGTCAGCGACATTGCCATGTCATGCGGCTTGCTGAATATGCTCCCGGGCGACAAAACCGGCCTGGATCCGGTGGTCTTCTGGGAGCACTCGCTGGGATGCGCGTTGATTTGCCGGCATCTGGCCAGCAAGATCAATTTTAGTGATCCCACAAAAGCCTATCTTGCCGGGTTGCTCCACGACTTGGGAATCATCGTCAATCTTTGGGTTTTGCCGAAAGAATTCCGTACTGCCTGGGAGACTGCCAAAGCGGGCGGCATTCCACTGCACGAGGCCGAACAACAGTGCATGGGTTTTACCCACTGCGACAGCGGACGCCTGCTCGCGGAGCGTTGGAATCTCGCGCCTGAACTCATCGAGGTGGTGAGTTTTCATCACGCACCGGAAAAATCGGTCGAAAATACCGGATTGGTGGCACTGGTGCAGCTCGCCGATTTGCTTTGCCGGATGAGCAATCTGAACCACGGCTATGTGGAAGAGCGAATGGTCGATCTGCGCGAGGAATCCGGCTTTGCCCTGCTCTCCCAACATTCCACCACGCTCAAAGAGTTTGACTGGGCTCGTCTTACTTTCGAACTCGATTCCTATATGGACGAAGTCCACAGCTTGGTCCGGGCGATTTATCGAACATGAACAACGTCGGTAGCGAGTCGCCAATACGTGTGCTCATCGTGGATGATAGCGCCTTCATGCGCACGGCACTTTCCCGCATGGTAGCTTCAGACCCTGATTTAGCGGTTGTGGGCACGGCGGCCAGCGGCAACGACGCTCTGCAACGGATACCTGTCCTCGACCCGGAAGTGATCACCCTCGATGTGCAGATGCCGGGCCTGGACGGGCTGGAGACTCTTCGTCGCATCATGGCTGAGTTCCCTCGGCCGGTCATCATGGTTAGTTCGCTCACGCTGAAAGATGCCGAGATCACTTTCAGCGCGCTGGATGCTGGAGCCTTCGACTATGTGCCCAAACAACTCTCCTCCACATCTCTGGACATACTTCATCTTCGGGATGACTTAATCGCGAAAGTTAAAGCAGCGGCGGATTCGCGGTGCTCGCGGGAGTTGCACGTCATTCCACGGAAGCCGCCACAGGCAGCGATCCCAGCGACGCGCGACGGTCCACATTGCACTCCGTCGATTATCGCAATGGGCACCTCGACCGGAGGCCCAAAGGCTTTGCAAGACATTCTCCCCATGCTCCCGGGAGATCTCCCTGTTCCAATTCTGATCGTGCAGCACATGCCGTCAGGGTTTACAGCTCCATTTGCCAAGAGGCTGAATAGCCTGTGCGCAGTTTCCGTTTGCGAGGCGGCGCACGGAGAGGCGGTTCAGCCGGGAGTCGTGTACATTGCGCCTGCCGGGTCTCATCTGACTGTGGACCGCACGAGTTCGCGAACGGTGATCTGTCTCTCCGACAAACCCGAGAATCAGTTGCACATGCCCTCGGTCGACATCACCATGCAATCGGTTGCCTCCAACTTCCACTCTCTCGTCATGGGCGTCATCATGACGGGAATGGGGTCAGATGGAGCGCGGGGAATGAATGCAATTCATCGCGAGGGTGGTTTCACTCTGGGTCAGGACGAAGGAAGCTGTGCGGTATATGGGATGCCTCGCGCTTGCGCCGAAATGGGCAGCATCGATCGAGTTGTGCCACTGTCGCAGATTCCGAGCGAAATCATGCAAGCTACTCGCTACCGCAAGACCAGCGCCAGCTAAGCGGATGCTTTAAAGTCAAGGGGATTTCTGTCCAACACTTCGCGGACTTTCCTCAACAGCATCGGGATCGAAAATGGTTTGGCCAAGTACTCCGGACGGTGAACAGATTCACGCGAGGTGAGTTGTTCCTCGTACCCGCTCATCAACAAGATTCGCGTTTGCGGGCACAAGGTCGAGAAATCTCTTGCCAGTTCGTGGCCGTTAATTCCCGGCATCACGATGTCGGCAAGGAGCAAGCTCACCGGTTCGGCGTATTCGCCGAAAACCTGCAGCGCCTGGATAGCATTTTCCGCCGTGAGTACTCGATAGCCGGCCGACTCGAGGGCTTCGCAGATCGCCTTCCGAACGAACGCTTCGTCTTCGACCAGGAGAATCGTCTCCTTCCGGTCGCGTCGACGTGTAGCTGTCGAGGAAGCGACGATTGCTTCTGGAGAAATCGACGACCCGAGATCGGGAAAATTCACCGCTTCGCCATCAAGATGAATCGAATCTACGACCGTGGTATCAGAATCCAAGGTGTTTCACTCCTGTACCGCAGCCCTTCTGCAGCAGATCAGCTGCCATCTTCGAATTGCTAGCGCAATGAACTGCAAGTAATAGGCAGGCCGCCACTTGACTCTTTGCGATGCCGTGGTCGCGGGGCTACTTCTCGGAACGACATCGCCATTATGGGAACGCTTAAGGCAATCCGGTCCCAATTCGGGACACGGGAAGTGGGTGAATAACTCTCTCAGTCTTGACGAATCGGTTACTTCGGGGCGGTGAGAATGGTTCCGTAGGGATCGATCAGAAGCTTGTGCGTTCCCGGTGGTGCGGACAAGTGAAAAGGAGTTTCCTCGCCGTCAGCGAATACTCGGCCTAACAGAATTTGAGTTCTGCCGAAGACTGCGTAGATCGGGACCGAGGTCACCAGATTCTCTTCGGCATCTTTTTGCCGAATGATGCCGGTCACGGTCATGCCGCTTGCTTTCGGGATAAACTTGACGTTCTGCAACTCCAGCCTGGGGAGCGATGTGCCGTTCACCCAACCATCCAAAAACCAGTCCAGCGAAGCTTTTCCTTCGTAGCGCAACGACGGCGGTAAATCTTCCGCAAAAACTTCCAGCAGGTCGCGGGTGGTGATTGCTTTTCCTTCATAGCGTTCCCGGAGTTTGTGCAGAGAGCGCACGAAGGGATCCGCTTCGCTATTGTGGTCTGGATCGTTTCGTCTGGCTTCGGTTGCACCATCCTGCATCATCGAACGCAGCATGTGGAAGAGCCAGGTACCTCGACCGTAGCTGATGGCTTCATAGCCTCCGGGAAAATGAGACGACAGTAGACGGCTGCCCAGAGTTACGGGTCCGGCATCTTTGCGCACGTTGCCGTCTTTGTTTCTTGCCATCAAATCGTCCCGATATTTTTCCATCACCTGCCGGAAGCCCGCCGGATTCTTCTCCTGCAGGATCATCAGCGCGGAGTAATTCGCCAGACCTTCAGAAAACCATTGGTCACGATACGTCTCCCATGTGACCAGGTCCCCCCACCACTGGTGCGCTGCTTCATGCGCGGGAACCTGTTGATCCATCAATTCATGCGAGGCGCCCATGTGGAGCGTTTGGCGCTCTTCTTGCGTCAGGAAAGCGTAGGAGGAAAGAAAGATCAATCCCGGCCAGCCTTGACTCTCCCGCCCCGGCAACTGGGTCAAAGCCAGTTTGCTATAGGGGAACGGACCGAAGCGTTCGGCGTAGTAATGAATCGCCTGAGCGGTGGACTCTGCTACGGACATAGCGTTTCTCGCAGGAGAAGGTGCGGCGGCGACCATCGGTGGCAGAGGGATCTTGCGCGGCGTTCGCCCCATCGCAGGCTGCTCGTCTGTCGGAGGAGGATTGGGGAAGTCGCGTTCCACGCCGATCGTGGCGTAAGTATCGATATCGATATCGCCAGCTTTCGCGGTAGCGCGAACATACTTACCGAGATCGAATCCAGCCACCGGGAGTGGTCTTTCTGAAACCCAGCGTCCCACCTGGAAATCGTCTGGCGCACCGTTCGGCAATGGTCTGGATGGGGCTCTTCTCGCTGGCTCCGGCTTGCCTGTCGCGACCAGCGTCCATTCCGGAGGATAATGAAAGGTAAGATCGAAATCAGACATCGCGAGCCCGCGATTGGGATACCAGTTTCCCCGAGCACCAACGTAAAGCAAACCTTTGCCAGCATCGGCCAACACTTCTCCACCGTAAACAAAACGGAGTCGGATCTTTTGTCCTTTTCGTACCGGCTGGGGCAGAATCAACGCGACCATGTCGTTGCCACTGCGGGCCAGCCGTGTGCCCTCGACTGCTGGGTTCTGAATAAACTCCACGGCGTGGCCGTCCGCTTCTACTCTTTGAATCTTCAGAAAGCGCGACAATTCGAACACCACGAACCGCGAGCCATCGTGCAAGACTTCGAGATCGAGTTCAACGTCTGCGTCGAGTTGCTTGGGCGGTTTTACCTGTGCGTCGATGGTGTAACTGCGCACGAAAATCGGATCTTCGCGGGTGACTGTTTCTGCTGGCACTGCCTCTTGAGTCTGCCGGAGGGCCGAATGTCCCGAGCCTGCATCGTCGGTTGAAAACGAGGTCCAGACATCGTAGTAGATCGTTCCATCCCCGGCGGTCTTGGTCTGGCCCACCTCCACTTGTTCTCCCGCGGCCGAATCGTAGAGCACGTCAAAGACGCCAAGCGTGTTTCCTTGCAGACGAGCGTGCAGCATGCGATCCGCTGGATCTGACGTGCTCGGGTGGGGTGGATCCTTGGAGGCGGGCCCAGTCTCCGGAAGCGCGTCGCTGAAGCTTGCCAGCAATCTCATGGCATCCACTTGCGCCATGCTGCGCGCGGTTTCATCCCACCGGGTGACGAAGCCCTCGGCGTCCTCCGGCGCCCTCAGGCCAGAATGCAGCTCTGCGCCCGTGTCATCGTTGAAGCGAAAATAGGCAGTCGAAAAGCGCCCTTCGAGGATTGCCATCCCGGTGAACAGGCTCATGGACTTTCGTTCCACCTCGTTGGGAGGAACCAGCAGCACTTCGCCATCACCCTCGAAAAACGCTCCTGTGATCCTGCCCAATACGTCTCGGGTGAAGGCGATCGTGCCATCTTCCAGGGTGATATGGATCGAAGGACGATCCAGCGAACCGTCGCGCACCCGAAAAACTCGCGCCGGATCGAGACCGACACTGCTGAGTTGCAGGTAGACCGACTCTGCCGGTCCGGGTGCATGCGTCTGTGTGGAGGGTGACTGCGCAGTGTCTGCGCGAGCATACGGCAAAACGGCCAAGCCTATGGCTATGACCAGCGGCATGGCAATCCGGCACGGCACCGACAGTACCTTGGTTACGTAGGGGTGAGCGCCCACAATTGCTAGAATGCGCTTGAATGGGGCTTCGTGTCACTACATTCGCAATCGTGTGCCTGGGGTTGATCCCCGTTGCGGCGTCGGCGGACACGATCCATTTAAAGAACGGCCGCACCATCCTCGCCGATCACGTTCGGGAAAGTGGCAACCGTTACGAATACGACATCGGGGATGACACTTATGCCATTCCCAAGAGTTCTGTAGAACGAGTTGAGGCCGGCGGCATGCCTGCCAGCACCGCTCCCTCAGGAGGCAAGACTGCGGGAGCGCTGATCACTTTCACGCCGAACGACAGTCTTGCGAATGAGGGCGATCTTCCCAAAGTCATTGTTAAGGATGGGAAGGTTGATGCCGACGCTCTTACCAAACTTGAAGGCAAAGGAAATGCCGAGCTGAGCGCAACGGCGGACTTTATTGCCGGCAAGTTCGAATTTGACCACGGCAACATCGACCAGGCTCGCCGCTATTTCGATAGTGCCCTCCGCTTTCAGCCGGAAAATTCTACTGTCCTTATTTACTATGCAGCCCTGCTGGTGCGCACCGGGAATCCTTCGCAGGCTCTGCCGTATGCCCAACGAGCCGTGAACGCAGCGCCCGATTCGCCTGATGCATACACCGTTCTGGGCTATGCGCAGCAGGCTTCCGACCGTACCAAGGACGCTGTCGCTTCATGGAAGCACTCCCTAGAACTGCGTCCCGATCCGACGGTTCAGCAATATCTGGAAAAAGCGCAGCGCGAACAGAATGTGGAGACCGACTTTACGCAGCGCGAAAGCAGTCATTTTGTCCTGCACTATGAGGGCAAGCAGACTTCGGAAGCGTTCCGTGGACAAGTCTTGACTGCGCTCGAATCGGACTACGATGACCTATCCCGCGATCTCGGCACGCCACCGCACGACAGCATTCTGGTTACGCTCTACACTGAACAAGCCTTCTTTGACGTTACCCGCGCGCCCTCCTGGTCGGGAGCGCTGAACGATGGCAAACTCCGCATTCCTGTCAGCGGCCTGAGTTCGATGACTCCCGAGTTAGCCCGGGTTCTGAAGCATGAACTGGCTCACTCGTTCATCAACCAGCTCTCTGCGGGCAGATGTCCACCCTGGCTGCATGAGGGAATCGCGCAGCTTCTGGAACCGAAGTCTTTGGGTAGCGATGGACACCAGTTGGCGCGACTTTTCAAGGCCCAGCAAAACATTCCCCTGAATGTTCTGGAAGGCAGCTTCATGCGCTTCTCGGGCGTTGAGGCTTACGTGGCCTATGCGGAATCGCTGGCAGCAGTCTCCTACATCAATGATTCTTATGGGATGGGCGACATCCAGCGGATTCTGCAGCGCCTGAGCGAAGGTAGTTCCACCGAAGCCGCACTTCGTGCCACCGTTCACTCCGATTACGGTCAGCTCGAGTCGGATCTAGCCAAATACCTGAGTGATAAGTACGGCGACTAGATAAGAGCTTTCCAATGTGCGGCAAGACTCGTTTGCCCGCCGTCCACTCTTGTGCTAGCTTCAGCTTTGCCTTTCGCCCTGAATGTGCGCTCTATTCCAGCCTCGGGTGCCCGATCCTCCGCCATCCCTGGAGCCTGCCACGAACCAGTTTCCGAAGATTCAGGGCGGGGACATTGCCGCCTCCACTTACGGTAAGCGAGTCGCCGGAGATTTCTACGACTCCTTGCGAGTCGGCCCAGAACGCGTCCTATTTGGATTGCTTGACGTGGCAGGGCGCCGCGCAAGCAACCAGGCAATCCTTTCGGCGGCTCAGAACGCGTTTCGAACTCTCGGCGCCGAACTTTTCTCCCGGCCCGACTTCAACGAAGCCGACGCCATGACGGAACTGTGTATTCGTCTCAATCGCGACTTGATGGAAGCAGCCAGGGGCGTTTGCTCGTGCCCCGCATTCATTGGCTGCTACAACGAACAATTCGGTACTCTCTGCTACACCAACGCCGGACACACTCCTGCGTTGCTGGGCGATAGTAAGGGCGCCGTGGAACTGAATTCCACTGGTTTGCCGCTTGGATTGTTCTCCCACGCCACCTGCGAAGCTCCTACCGTCGGCTTGGCGAAACGCGCGGTTCTGCTTGTGGTTTCGCGCGGAGTGGTGGAAGGCCACAGCAAAACCGACAAAAATGAAGACTTTGGCTTGGAACGGGTGAAGCAGTGCCTTCTGGCCCAGACTTCGCAAAGCGCCCAAGCCTGGTGCGCGTCCATTTTGAAGGCAGTGGGCGAGTTCACGAGCGAACCGCTGATTGCTGAAGATATGAGCGTTCTAGCGTTTGTGCGCGATCCTTAAACTGGACCGCGGCAACGCGGCAAATTGATCACGCATCGAAACTTGGTATCGGGTAGCTTCGAATCTGGTTGGAAGTAGTAAAATATCGAAAAGGCCGTAGCCCACTTTCGCCCGCAAGCCCAGGCAGTGTGGCGGCCCACCCAAAAATCCTATGAAAAGAATGCTTCTGATCCTCGTTGGTATGTCCCTGGTGCCAGCTTTCGCGACGGGGCAAGTCGTGGAAGAAATTGTCGCGCGCGTGAACAGCCAGATCATCACTCGGTCGGAATTCCTCCGGAGCAAGGATCAGCTCAAAGATGACGTGAAACAGCAGGATCCAGCGAACGCGGACAAAGTGTTCAGCGAGCGTGAGAAAGACATCCTGCGCGACCTGATCGACCAGCAGCTCCTTCTGGAAAAAGGCAAGGACCTGGGATTTACCGGTGACACCGAGTTGGTTAAGCGTCTCGACCAGATGCGCAAGGACATGAAGCTGGAGAGCATGGAGGACCTGGAAAAGGCCGCGACCGCCCAGGGTATTTCCTACGAAGATTTCAAGCAGAACATGCGCAACCAGATCATTACCCAGAAGGTAATAGGCGACCAGGTCGGCTCCCACCTGAGTATCACCACCGATGAGCAGCAGAAATTCTACGACGAGCACAAGAATGAAATGGCCCGCCCAGAGGAAATCCGGTTGAGCGAGATCCTGATTGCTCCGGAGAAACCGGTGGACAAGCCCGCTTCTAACGTGCCGGAAAATAATGCCGCCGATCCTGCCGCAGCCGGGGCCGACAGCGCAAAGAGTCAGGACCCTGCAAATGATGCCGCAGCCAAGCAGGCGGCGGAGGCTGCAGTTCTAGCTGCGGCCGAAGCCAAAGCCAACGACGTGCTCAAACAGATCCGTGGCGGCGCAAGCTTTGAAGATGTAGCCAAGAAGAATTCCGCGGGTCCTTCGGCCGGGCAAGGCGGAGATCTCGGGGTGTTCAAGCGTGGAACGCTCGCCAAGGAACTTGAGGACAAGACTTTCGCCATGAAGGCTGGCGAGGTCACCGACGTGATCCGCACCAAGCAAGGCTACGTAATCTTGAAGGTCACCGAACATCAGATGGCGGGTATTCCTCCCATGAAAGATATCGAGCCCAAGATTATGGACGCTCTCTACTACGAGAAGCTGCAGCCGGCGCTGCGAGCGTACCTGACCAAGTTGCGCGAAGAGGCCTACATCGATGTTAAAGAGGGATACACAGACTCCGGCGCCAGCCCGAACCAGACCAAGCCGGTTGAGACCACTGCGGCCAAAGAGAGCGAAGCCAAGAATCTGAAGAAGAAGAAAAAGAAGGTGTTGGGCGTGCTCTAAGCTGAAGAGCGCTGCAGTTTGCCTCGCTTGCTTCAGCGCGGTCTCGGTCTCTGGTTTACACTCATGGAGAGAATGAAGGACTTCTACATCAGCGAGTGTACACGCCACGAAAACAAGATCATCACTTCCAGCTTTGTCGTAGTTTCGAAGCAAATCAAGCCCAAGAAAACCGGCGAGCCGTATCTCGCCTTAACTCTCGGCGACCGCAGCGGACAGCTTGAAGCAAAAATGTGGGACAACGTGGAAGAAGTCCTCAACATCTTCGAGCAGGACGATTTCCTCAAGATCAAAGGTCTGGTCAACAAGTACAAGAACCGTTTCCAGCTCACCATCCACAAGCTGCGAAAGCTGGGCGACTCAGAGATCGAATTCGCAGACTATCTTCCGAAGACCACCAGAAACATCGACGAACTCTGGCAGGCACTGAGCGATTTTGTCGGCACCTTTCAGAATCCTCATCTGAAAGCACTGGTGCAAGCGTTCATGTCCGATCCGGAGATCGCCGCTGCGTATCGCAACGCTCCCGCCGCGAAGACGTTGCATCACGCCTATATTGGCGGACTGCTCGACCACGTTGTCTCCCTGTTTCGTTCCTGTGACCTGGTTTGCCGCAACTATCCACAGGTGAATCGCGACTTGGTGCTGACCGGCGTCTTTCTGCACGACATCGGGAAGATTCACGAGCTTGCCTACAACCGTTCGTTTTCCTACACCACTCGCGGACAGCTGCTGGGACACATGATCATTGAGCTCGAGATGTTGCAGGGCAAGCTTGCGCTGGTTCCGGATTTCCCAAACGAACTGAAGATTCTGCTAGAGCACCTCATCATCAGCCATCACGGGGAATACGAATTTGGCTCGCCCAAGTTACCCATGTTTCCGGAGGCACTCCTTCTTCACTACATGGACGATCTGGACTCGAAGATGGAGGCGATGCGCGCGCAGTTTGAGCGTGAAGCCGATCTTGAGAGCCCCTGGACCAGCTACAACGCTTCGCTCGGGCGCCCGCTTCTAAACTCCTCGAAATTTCTTGCGCCCAAGGCCCCCACGTCATCAGAGGATTCTTCTTCTTCCCCTGAGCCGGAAGCGGAACCGATCAGTGAATCCCGCGAGAAAGCTCCCACGCTGCCCGGGTTTGAATCTTAGCCTCCGTACCAGAAGGTTGCGATCACCCCATGCTCGACTTCAGCCGATTCGAAATGCTTACCTTCGATTGCTACGGAACTCTTATCAACTGGGAAGAGGGAATCCTTCGTTGCCTGCACTTGATTCTCACGGCTCACGGCAAGGACATCGACGACGCGACCATCCTCAAGTTTTATGGAGACTTTGAAGCCCATGCCGAGGAAGGCGAATATCGCATCTATCGTGAAGTACTCGAGTCAGTCGTACGGCAATTTGGGGAACGACTTGTCTTCACGCCCACGGACCGGGAATGTCATTTACTGCCTGAATCGCTCAAAGAATGGAAGCCGTGGCCTGACACCGTCGAGGCGCTTCGTAAGCTGCAGAGTCGCTTCCGGCTTGCTGTGATTTCCAATGTGGATGACGATCTTTTCGCTACCACTCGGCCTAAGCTGGAAGTGGAGTTCAGCCACGTCATCACTGCGCAGCAGGCGCGAGCCTACAAGCCATCACTCAAGATTTTCGAGCTCGCCTTAAGTCGTATCGGCGCTCCCGCGCACCAGGTCCTGCACGTGGGACAAAGCCTCTATCATGATGTAATCCCGGCTCAGTCGCTGGGTTTAGCGACGGTTTGGGTCAACCGGCCATCGGCGAGAAGAGGCGTAGGTGCCGTCAAGATAGCCGAAGCGGTTCCAGACTTGGAGGTTCGTAGCCTCGCGGAATTAGCTGACGCTTCTGCACAATCCCGGTCTTGATCTGACCGGGCAGAGGAGTCTTAGGCTGGGACCTTCACGACTCGCTTCTGAATCGCCCACATCACCAGTTCGGCTTTGTTGTGGATGCCCAGCTTCCGCATAAGATTGAACTTGTGGGCATCTACGGTCTTGCTGCTTACGCCCAAGTCTGTTGCCGCTCCGCGTACTGTTTTACCTTCCGCCAACAACTTTAAGACTTGTCGCTCCCGAGTCGTCAGCGCGCTTTCTCGCGGTGGGGCTGATTCGACCGCGCGACGTAGTTCGTCTGCCGATTGTGGTTCCGAATCTTCCCGATGGCAAACGCTCCGAACCATCTTGACCAGCTGTTCCACGGAGGTTTGGCGGGCCGCCGGACATTCGATAACGGTTTTCAGGTCATCGAATGCGGAACCGGGGCGTTCCTCCTCGTTCAGAAGCACCAGTTTGGTATGGACAGATTCGCGGGCGACCAGCAGCTCCGCTTCAGAGGCGGAAAGGCCGAAAGTGTTGATCTCCGCGATAACCACATCCGGCCGACTCTCAAAAATCCTTCGCAGGCATTCGGCCGCATCGCCGGCCTCGCCCGTAACTTCGAAGTCAGGCTCGTCCTCAAGCAAGCGCCGTAGACCTTGCCTTAACAGAACATGATCATGCGCGAGCAAACACCGAATTTTTCTACCCGATATATGGTTTAGCATCTGTGCGGGGGGACACACAGCTCCTCCTTATTTATTTTGGCCAGAGAACTTGCGAAGTGACGCGGACTACGGAAAATGGCGTTACGAGCAGAACGCTCAAATACCGAATAGTGATTGTAGCAATCATTCGTCTGGTTGTGCACGGGAAAGTGAAATTTCGCCACATCCTGCGCCCGCGCAGCCGGACTTCTTTCAGAGCTTACAACAGAGGTGCGCCGTATCAGGTAGAATCGACCACTTATGCTGCGCTACTTTACAGCCGGAGAATCTCACGGCGAAGCTCTGGTTGCATTCCTTTCGGGCGTGCCGGCCGGGCTCAAGGTGGACCAGGCATTTATCGACCGCGAACTCTGGCGACGCCAGCAGGGCTATGGCCGCGGCGGGCGCATGAAGATTGAACGGGATGCCTCGCACATCCTCTCCGGCGTGCGGCATGGGATGACGATTGGTTCGCCGATTTCTATCCAACTCGAAAATAAAGATTGGAAAAATTGGCAGGAGTCCTTGCCCGTGGGCGAAGGTGATCCCGCTCGTCACAAGCGCGTGGCGTCTCCGCGGCCCGGACACGCCGACCTGGCCGGCGCTCTCAAATACAATTTTCCTGAGGCTCGCTATGTCCTGGAGCGCGCCTCAGCTCGCGAATCGGCGGCTCGCGTCGCAGTGGGAGCAATCGCCAAGGCTTTCTTGCGTGAGCTGGGCATGTACGTTCTCAGCCACGTGGTCGCAGTAGGCAATGTCACCATTCAAAAAGGAGTTCCTTGGGAGCAGATTAACGCGCTTTACAAGCAGGAAGAAATCCTGCTGAATTGTGCTGATCCGGAAATTGAGCAGCGCATGAAAGAGGAAGTCGACAAAATACTCAAGACCGGGGATTCGTTGGGAGGAGTCTTCGAGGTGGTGGCCCAAAGTGTTCCGCCGGGGCTTGGCACCTACGCGCAGTGGGACGAACGCCTGGATGCTTTGCTGGCTGCTGCGGTCATGTCGCTGCAAGCGGTGAAGGCGGTTGAAATTGGCTCTGGCGTCGCGGCTGCCGCTTTTCCCGGATCCGCCGTGCACGACGAAATTGGTTACGGCAAGCCGGCAGTGTTTACCGCATTTACTCGCACGCGAAACAATGCTGGAGGAATTGAGGGCGGGGTTTCCAATGGCGAAGAGATCCGCGTGCGCGGCTACTTGAAGCCTATCTCGACTTTGCGGCGCCCGCTCCAGTCGGTCGATTTCTCCACTCGCGAACCGGTACGGGCTGCGTACGAGCGCTCGGACGTCTGCGTTGTTCCGGCTGCCGGAGTCGCGGCCGAAGCTATGGTTGCCCTTACGCTGGCGCGCTGCGCGCTCGAGAAATTCGGCGGCGACTCGATGGGAGAAACCTTGCGCAACTTCCAGGGTTACCGCCAGCAACTGGAAAGTTACTGATGATTTATCCCATCGTGAAGTTCGGAAATCCTGTTCTCGAAAAGCCCGCCGAAAAAGTTACTGTTTTCGACGAAGAACTGAAAAAGCTGATCGAGGACATGTTCGAGTCGATGTACGCCGCGCGCGGCGTAGGCCTGGCCGCGCCGCAGATCGGAATCTCACGGCGTATCGCGGTGGTCGATGTGACCTTCAAGGAGGATCCGGAAGCCAAACTTGTACTCATCAATCCCGAGATTATCCACAAAGAAGGCCGCCACGCGCAGAGTGAAGGCTGCTTATCTATTCCCGATTTTCGCGAGAATGTGAGCCGCGCCAAAGAGGTAACCATCCGTGCCCAGGATTTATCGGGAAACGTTTTCGAGAAGACTGGAGATGATCTACTCGCTCGAGCCTTCCAACACGAGACCGATCATCTGAATGGCAAACTTTACATCAGCCACATTAGCGCCCTTAAGCGCGACCTGATCAAGCGTAAGATTCGCAAGCTGGTGAAGGCCGGAGAATGGTAGACAATTGAGTTATTGAGAGATTCGATCAATACTCGATGAGTCAATGATTCAATCCCTCAAGCTTGTCTTTTGCGGTACGCCACACTTTGCGGTCCCCACGCTCGACCGACTGGTCGAGGCTGGATTCGAAGTCTCTCTCGTGGTTACGCAGCCGGATCGACCCAAAGGACGCGGGCTCGAGCTGGTCGCTTCTCCCGTGAAGCAGCGCGCCCTGCAATTAGAACTACCGATCACGCAGCCTGAAAAAATTAAGAACAACGAAGACTTCCGCAGTCGGCTCACGGATCTAAAACCCAATGCCATCATCGTGGTGGGCTACGGCCGCATCATTCCACAGTGGATGCTCGATCTCCCGCCGCTCGGCAACATCAACCTGCACGCTTCGCTCTTGCCAAAATACCGTGGCGCCGCTCCCATTCAGTGGGCGATCGCGCAGGGGGAAGCCACCACCGGCGTCACTACGATGAAAATCGATACGGGACTGGACACGGGAGACATTCTTTTGCAGGAAGAGATTTCGATTGCGCCCGCGGACACGGCGGAAACTCTGGCACCGAAGCTGGCAGCTGTGGGAGCAGATTTGATGATCACAACGCTGCAGGGTTTACAGGCCGGCACGGTTCATCCGCACCCCCAAGATCACTCCAAAGCCACGCTCGCTCCCATCTTGAAGAAAGAAGATGGGCTTATCGATTTCTCTCGTCCTGCAATCGGGATTCTGAACCGGCTCCGCGGCTTTCAACCGTGGCCGGGCGCGCACTCAAAATTTCGCGGCAAGAATTTACAAGTGTGGCAAGCGGCTTTATTCGATCGAGCACTGCTGTCGTCTGAAT
This sequence comes from uncultured Acidobacteriaceae bacterium, assembly GCA_963782835.1. Taxonomy (GTDB): domain Bacteria; phylum Acidobacteriota; class Terriglobia; order Terriglobales; family Acidobacteriaceae; genus Sulfotelmatobacter. The sequence continues at coordinate 123,926 of CAWALR010000027.1, forward strand.
TGAAAGTGGAAGGCAATCGGCTATTGGTTGGGTGCGGCGAAGGTACTGCGATCGAGCTTCTCGAGCTGCAAATCGAGGGCAAGAAGCGGACGCCCTCCGCTGACTTTATTCGCGGGTATCGTCCGTTGCCTGGAGAGAGGCTTGGCTCCTAAGCCCGACGAATTTCTGCTCAGCGCGTGCCGCTTCCGTCATACTGGCCACAGTGAGCTCGAAGACTCAACATGCGCGATCCGCGGTATCGCCCGCCCGTGCCGCCGCTTTCGACATCCTGCTTCGCGTCGAGCGCGAGTCTTCTTATGCGGCGGAATTGCTTCATTCGCGAAATTACTCCTCACTGACCACGATCGATCACTCCCTGACTACCGAACTGGTCATGGGCGTCCTGCGCTGGAGATCGCTGCTTGATTCGGAAATCGCCGAAGCCTCTGCGCAGCCGCTCGCAAAACTCGATCTAGAAATTCTTATCGCACTGCGGCTAGCTGTTTACCAATTCCGCTGGCTCAGCCGCGTGCCCGCCCGTGCCGCAATCAATGAGAGCGTGGAACTGGTCAAACGCGCCCGCAAGCGTTCTGCTGCGCCGTTCGTCAACGCCGTGTTGCGCAAACTGGCAGCCGGATTTTCTCCCAATCTCGACGCTGGGCCGCCTGCCGTCCACGGCGACTCTCCCGAAACGCTCGCCGCCAGCAGCGCTCATCCTCTGTGGCTCGTCGAACGCTGGACGCAGTCCTACGGACTTGAAGCCGTGCGCGATATTTGTCGACAGGATCAGTCCGTACCGATGACGGCGATTCGGCTTCGCCATCCTGAAGCAGAAGAGCGACTCCAAAGCGAAGGAATCGAGTTGGCTCCCGGAGCGTTTCTCGCATCCGCCCGCCAAGTCCGGCACGGAGAAATTACGAAAACGTCCGCTTTCCGAGACGGCCTGTGTGTTATTCAGGACGAAGCTTCCCAACTCGTCGCAGCTCTTGTGGGGCAAGGTACACGTGTGCTCGATTGTTGTGCCGCGCCCGGCGGCAAGACTCTGGCCATCGCCGATGGTAATGTCGAAGCCGATGTCGTGGCCGTCGAGCTTCACCTGCATCGCGCTCGACTGCTGCAGAGGCTAGTTCGCGCGCACGACGCGAGCGTTCGGGCCGAGGTAAGCAACATCAACGTGGTCGCCGCAGATGCGCGGAATCTACCCTTTACGGGAACGTTCGATCGCGTGCTCGCCGATGTGCCTTGCTCGGGCACCGGCACTCTGTCCCGGAATCCAGAAATCAAATGGCGGCTTGTACCTGAAGATCTCGCTGACCTGCAGGTTCGCCAGTGCGCCCTTCTCGGCGCATCTATGGATCAAGTGGTTGCCAGAGGCCGCGTGATTTATTCCACCTGCTCACTGGAGCGGGAAGAGAACGAAGAGGTCGTCGAGCGCGCTCTGGCAGGAACTTCAGAATTTCGAGTCGTTGATTGCGGCGGACAGCTCGAGCGCCTTCAGCGACAACGAGAGCTCGTCTGGAGCAATGTTGCCTCGCTCACGCGCGGCCCATATCTCCGGACATTGCCTGGGGTTCACCCCTGCGATGGATTCTTCGCGGCGATCTTAGAGAAGATCTGAGTGTCTCGATCATCTGCTCGAACGTGAATCGTCGTCAGCGCACTTCAAAGGTCACCACCGCGCCTGCCAGTACTTTCTGCCCCGCTGGAGGATTCTGTACCACGATGATGCTGGCAGGCGTTGGTTGAGGCGGAGCGTTAAAAGTGGACGGCGCTGGATTGTCCGCTGTCGTGATCGCCGGCGGCGGAGCAACGGCAACATTTCCCAGCTTAAAGCCTGCGTCCTGAAGCGTGCGGCTCGCGGTACCCAAGGGTTGTCCGACAAAAGTCGGCATCACATACGCCGGAGGATCGGCTGTCACCGTCACCAGCAAGCTCGTTTTAGGCGCCGCTACTTGACTGGCATTCGGCGGAGGGCTCTGGGCCAGCACTTGATCAGCAGGTATTCCCGGCAATTGCATCTCCGCCGTCGAGGCCAGGTCCAAGCCGCGCCGCCGGATATTCCATTCCGCCGCGCGCTCGCTCTGTTTTGTGACATCCGGAATTGCGACTCGCTGTGGTCCGAGGCTCTGCGCCACGCGCACCTGCCATCCCCGGCGTACCCTTGCACCCGGCAGAGGCAGCTGTGACATGATTCGCCCCTCGGCAATTTGCGGACTGTAGTATTGGCGCTCGACTTCCAGTTGCAGTCCGAGGCCTGAAACCAAATGCCCGGCGTCGACTGGCGAGAGCCCAACCAGCGCCGGCACTTCCACTTCTTGACCGTGAATCGCAAATCGCATTGCGGTCAACGCCGACCCCAGTGCCACTAACACCAGGGTCAGCGCCAGAATCGCAAAGCGAAAGAAAGGCTTCATCGGAATTTCCTGATGGCTGGCTCCAACGTGTGAAGCCGTTTAATGTGTCTCATCTGCCCCGGGCAAGGTATCCGGCGTATCTACTTTTTGCGCGCCGCCGCCTGGCATCTCCGGCGGCGGCTGGAACTGCCCAGGATCTTTTCCGGCCATGGCATCGGTCATAAAATTCATCCAAATCGGCAGGGCCGCATGCGCACCGGTTTCTTTGGCTCCCAAGGTTTTCTTTTCGTCAAAGCCCACCCAGACGCCGCAAGTCATGATCGGTGAAAATCCTACAAACCAGGCGTCCGTGAAGTCATTAGTCGTACCCGTTTTTCCGGCGACCGGGAAAGGCATTTTCGCTGCCGCAACTCCGGTCCCATGCAGCACCACCTCGCGCAGCATCGCGGTCATGATTCTTGCGGTCCGCGCGCTGATTACATCTTTCACCTCTGGATAGTCCTCTTCCATTACTCGACCTTCATAGTCAGTCACCTTAGTGATGTAGCGCGGAGTGACCCGCACGCCGTCGTTGGGAAAAACGCTGTATGCCGAAGTCTGTTCCATCAAAGTGATTTCCGCTGAACCGAGCGCGACCGGCAAATAGGGTGGAAGCTTGGCGGTGATTCCGAAACGCTCGGCAGTTTCAATCACACTCTTGATGCCAACCTTGCTGGCCAGCTTCAGGGCCGGGATATTCCGAGATTGCGCTAGAGCACGTCGCAGCGTGATGATGCCTTCAAATTTTTCATCGTAGTTATGCGGTGAATAAGGCCCGGATCCGGTGTCGAACGTGACCGGCTCATCCAAAATTGTATCGTCTGGACTTCCACCCTTGTCGATGACCGTCGTGTAGACGTAGGGTTTGAACGATGATCCCACTTGCCGTAACGCTTGGGTCACGCGGTCGAATTTCGATTCGCTGAAGTCCCGTCCGCCGACCATGGCTTTGATTCCGCCCGTGGTGTTGTCAATCGCCACTAAGCCTCCCTGCGCACCAGAATCCTGTTCCAAACTCACGCGCGCCGCGCCATTGGGATTCAGCGAGATGATTCTTACGTAGCAGACGTCCCCGGTTCGCAACACGTCCTGGATCTTGCCCCGAGTCCAAGCTACGTCGGATTGTCCCATTGCGGCGGAGTAGCGCCCGAACTTCAACGTCGCGATTCCGACTCCGGAGGAAGTCACGAGGGCGTGAATGTATCCATTCGCTTCCGGTTCGTCCTCCCAGTCGGGATGCTCGTACTTGTCGATCTCGTTTCCTTCGGCGGTAACGTTCTCGAGATGCCCTTTCCATCCGTGGCGGCGTTCGTAGGCGGCTAGTCCGTCCAGTACCGCCCGGTTCGCCGACTTCTGCATTTCGACATCTAGCGAGGTATAAACTTTCAATCCGCCTTCGTGCACCTGGTCGGCGCCATATTTGTTTTCCAGGTATCGCCGTATTTCTTCCACGAAATACGGAGCTAGCGAGTTGGGATCGTGCAGCAGATGCAGAGCCACTGGCGCTGAACGGGCGTCTGCCGCCTGAGCGGCTGTAATCTTTCCATCTTCGAGCATGGCGTTAATCACCAGGTTTCGCCGCTTCATCGCGCGATCGGGATGGTTGATCGGCGAATAGATTCCCGGTCCTTTAGGCAGACCCGCCAGCAGCGTGGCTTCGGTGAGCGTCAGTTTTCTGGCTGGCTTGCTGAAGTAAAACTCCGATGCCGCCTCAAAGCCGTATACGCCGTGCCCTAGAAAGATCTGATTAGCGTACAGGGTAAAAATTTGGGGTTTGGTGAAGCGCCGCTCAATCTGAATGGCGAGCATTGCCTCCTGCACTTTGCGGTGGAACGAGCGGTCGGGCGAAAGAAAAAGATTGCGCGCCAATTGCATGGTCAGGGTTGAGGCGCCCTGAACTCTGCCACGGGACTCGATATCGCGGTACGCCGCTCCAATAATGCGCCAGAAATTAATTCCGGAATGCCAGAAGAAATCTTTGTCTTCGATGGATACCAGCGCTTCCCGTAACACGGGCGGAAAATCGTCGTATCCAACCACGACTCTACGTTGCAGCGCAAACGATCCGATCACGCGGTCGTGGTCGTCATACAATTCCGTGATCGAACTCGGCCGGTACGCTTCCAGTGCTTCGACTTGGGGTAAGTCCGTGGTGTAAACGAGCAGCAGTCCGGCGGTCGCTCCCACCAGAGCGGAAACAAGCATCAGCAGGCCAAATAATACGCGGCCCACAAACTTCCGTCCGGCAATTTCTACCGGCGGAAGATCTTCGTAAAGAGACTTCATGGCGAGATAGGTTCAGGATAGCAGGGCGTCAATAGCCCCGGTAGTCGCAAGGGCGAGACGGAAGTGATTCCTCCCGCGGATATAAAGATGGCTCGGGCTGCAAGAGTACCGCGGGCAAAAAGCAATCGCGCACCTTGCGGTGCGCGATGAACGTAAGAATCCAGAGGAGCTAGCTCGATCGGCTCTTCAACACTTCGACCGCCTTGTGCAGTTGATCATCCGGTGAATTCTTGGGTTTTTCATCTGGCTCGGTGGTGACCGGTTCCTGATCTTCGTCGTCTGAGATCACGTTATCCGTATCGTCCGCCACCAGCACGTTGGGCGTCACCGATTTGTCCTGAATCGCGTTTCCACTCGGCGAATAGTATTTCGCCACGGAGAGGATCAGAGCCCCTCCATCCGGCAGATCAATCGTTTTCTGCACCGACCCGTCGCCAAAGGTCTTGTCGCCGACCACGTCGCCCCGAGCGTTCTCCAGAATTGCCGCCGCGACAATCTCAGCCGCCCCCGCTGTCCCTTTGTTTACTAGTACGGCAACAGGAAGCGAAGTCACAGCTTTGGCCGGATCCGCATTAAACGCCTCTCGCGGAAACTTCTGGCCTTGCAGATAGGTGATGGTTCCGTGGTTCAGAAAAAGATTCGCAGTGGCAACGCCTTCGCTTTCTTCTCCTTCAGAAGTGTTCCGTAAATCCAGGATCAGCTTCTTCGCACCGGATTTTTCCAAGGTCTTGATCCTCGCCGCAATCTCTTGCGCTTTGCCCTTGGTTAAGGCGTCCACTTTCACGTAGCCGATGCCATCTTCTAGCATCTTGTCCGTGACCGGAGGAATGCTGACCACGTCGCGGGTGATCACCATCTTCTGCGGCTCCGCTTTGCGGGCGCGAACCACTGACAGATTTACTGTCGAGCCCGGCGTGCCGGCGAGCGCATCGCGAATCTCCGGCAGCGACATGTCGCGCGTGCTCTGCCCTTCGATCGATTCGAAGATGTCCGTCGCTTCGATTCCGGCCTTATCCGCTGGCGACCCCGGCAGCACGGAAACCACGTCTGCGTAACCAAAGCGCTTCGACACCGTCGCCCCGATTTCTCCCTTGGCTTCTGACTTGTGAGCTTTCAGGGCCTTGTAGGCCTCGGGCGTGAGATAGCTGGAGTTCGCATCCAGAGATTCCACCAGCCCATGCAATGCTCCGTCCGTCACTTTGGGAATGTTCGGATCTTCCACGTACTCGCTTTGTACGCGCGACAGTACCTCGCTGTAGACCTGCATTTGCCGGTAAGAACCGTCATTCGAGGAGGCATGCACGCCGCCCAGGGAACCGACGACTACAAACAACAACACGGTAAACGACGACAGCAGAATCGCAGCTTTAGTTTTCATGGACATCGAATTTTTTCGTTTCTGGAGAAGGAGTTACTTCTGACCAACCTGCTCCCATTATATCTGGTAGATGCCGTTTTTCGACGGCTGGCTGCCCTTATTCCTTTTGGCGTGGTACCTTCCCAGAAACCAGCTCCCCTCTGGGGATGAGACGATCCGCGCGGGAACTTGTTACCAGCGGCCTACGCCGGCGGCTTGAAATTCAGCGTGATCGAACTCTTCACAGAAACGGCCCGGCCATTAAAGGAATAAGGTTTGAAGCGCCACTGTTTCACGGCGTCGATGGCCGCCTTCGCGAACACCAGCGATCCTTGCAGAAATTTGGCATCCTGTACCGTGCCGTCACGTCCGATGAGCACTTGCAAAACCACGCTGCCAACCTGCTTGCCCGGCCTTGCCGCGTCTGGATATTCGGGGTCAACCTTCTGTGCCAGAAGATCCCACGCTGCGGATTCCGGCAGGTTTACTGGCTCAATCGATGACATTGCCGCCTCCACCGGCTTTGCCCCACTGGCTTCCGGCGTCATGGAGGCGATCTGCGACCGTAGACTTGAAGGAATCGCTGAATTACTCCCCGCTGAAAGGGGATGTGGTGGCGCGGAAATCGGCACGGGAGTCGAGTTGACGTGCACGGTTGGTTGAGGAGTGGCCGGCAGGACGGGAGCAGAATTTGGTTGCGACTGAACCGGCGGAACAATGCTGCTGGGCGGTGCGACTGCCGCACCCGCCGATGCGGTTTCAGTGCTCGCCGTTTGTCCCTGGATGGGACTCTCCACAGCCTGCACTTGCCCGTTCTCGGCGGGTCCAACCTGAGGTTGATCCGTGGGGGCGTTCCCGTTCTCGCCTGCAACCGCTTGCGCGCTGTTCGAATCGTTTGCCTTTGCCGGCTTCGCAGTCGGGTCAATCACTGGAAGCACACGAATCTGTGAGGGATCCGTGGTCGCGTCCGGTATGTTCGCCGCGACTGGAAGCTTGTATTCATCACCCGCCGCACCAAAGCTTTCGTGCTGCGGTGCCGCCTGCGGTACCGGTGCAGGCGGTGGATTCAGCCAACTCCCCCCCGCGCGTAAAGCACTGCGATAGACGATTCGCAAGCCTTGGCGTGTTCGGGGCACGGCCACAACACCCACACAGACGGCCGCCACCAGGCTCACCAAAATAAGTTTCGCTAGCCTCGGGCTGACCTGATGAGCTGGCTCGGTCTCTTCCTCGGGTTCGCCCGCAATATAGGCGAAAAGTGCAGCTTCGTGACGCGCTTCCCTTTGCGCCTGCTCGGTCGGCGGATTTTTGTCCTCTGGCGGAGCCGCCGACGGCCCTCCGAAGGATGGAGTTTCTCCGTACGAAAGCAACTCGTTTTTCGGGGAAGCGTCTGCGGGCGGGGGTGGTGCGAATCTCGTCAGCCGTTCCTGCAGTGAAGCCCAACCCGTGAGTGCCGTTTGAGGATCGGCCGGCTCTGCTGCCGGAGATTCCACTACGGCAGAGGCCATTGGTTCAAGCTCGGTGAGAGCGTCTACTTCCGCGGCTGCGGCTTGGTCCAGCGATTTCTGAACATCACATTCCGTGTCGAATTGCGTCCCGGGCGCTGTGGTGGCCGATTGCAGAAATTCTCCCGCTCGAAATGCTTTCTCCGGTGCCTGGCTCACCGATGCTGGCGAAGAAGATGCTGGCGACGAAGCGGATGCCGCCCCGGCGGACGCAGTCATTGCGGCGGCTGACGGCACTTGCGGTGCACTTGACGTCGCGGCTGGAGGCGGTGCGGAGGCGGGCATCTTTGCGCGAAGCAACTCGCACGCCGTGCTCAACGTGTCCCGGACCTGCTCTGGGCGAATCGGTTTCAATAAAACCGAATTGGCTCCCGCCTGTAGCGCCTCGGGCCTGGCATCATCTGTCACGATGGCCAAAGTCAGCGGACGCTGTGCCGCCCTCTGGTCTCTCGCCGTCTTCAGCAGGAAGGTCGCCTCCGGCTGATCCCCCCAATCTGTGATCACGATTTGGAATAACTGAGTTGTAACTCTCTCGACCGCATCTACGGCATTGCGGCAGTATTCTCCCTCGATCCCGAGATCAGTCAGAACCTGCCAGATCGGCTGGACCATCTCCTCATTGGACGAAAATAAGAGACAGCGTAAGGGCATCCTAATCCAGACTAAGCAGCCCGGGTAACCTCGGCAAGTTACCGAGGTGGTCAATGATCGGGGATGGATTCGCTAGCAGTACATGTACATCCGGGGCGTGAGAGAGCCTCAGATTGTCTATCTATCTGAAAAGAATGCAGGTAAACGCAACCGGGTGCGCTAGAATGCTGGGTCGTTCCGGATCGGCAGATCACATGCAAATCGCGGATGTTGTTATCGTCGGTGCAGGAATCGTCGGCTCCAGCATTGCCTATTACCTTACGGCGAATGGCTGCCGCAACGTTCTGGTCATCGAGCGCGAATCGGCCCTGGGCAAGGGATCCACTGGTAAGAGCATGGGCGGGGTGCGCGCTCAGTTTTCTACTCCAGTCAGCATTCAGATGTCGCTGTACTCGATTCCTTTTTACGCCGAGTTCGAAGGGCGCGTGGGCTATCCCTGTAACTACCGGCCGCAAGGCTACCTGTTTTGTGCTACGTCGGATAAACAGATGGCTTATTTGCGGACGAATCACGCCCAGCAGGTGAAGCTGGGTTTGAAAGACGCTCGGCTAATTACTGGGGATGAGATCCAGCACATGTTTCCGCAGCTGCGCGCGGATGACATTATCGGCGGGAGTTTCTGTTCGACGGACGGATTCGTCGATCCGTACAGCACGATGAACGGATTCATGACTTGGGCGGCCGACCACGGCGCAACGTTATGGAAGAACACCCCGGTAACGGGATTCGCGCGGGATGCTACTGGCATTACATCCGTTGAAACCACTCGCGGCTTCGTGGCCACTCGTCGCATTGTAAATTGCGCCGGCGCTTGGGCTGCTGGCGTGGCAAAGCTCGCAGGAGTGGATTTGCCCGTTGAACCGTTGCGCCGGATGCTTGTTCCCAGTGAACCCTTTGACGAATTTCCTCACACCGCGCCCATGATCGTCGACATGTCGAATGGATTTCACTTTCGTCCTGAGGCTCGCGGCTTCCTTCTTGCCTGGAACGATCCCGAAGAGATTTCCGGCTTCAAAATGGATTTCGACGCGGGCTTTGTCGAGAAGATACTTACCCGCGCCGCCGACCGTGTGCCTTGCTTCGCCAATCTTCCAGTAAATCCGAAGCGCGCCTGGGCTGGCCTCTACGAGATGACACCGGACCATCATCCAATTTTGGGCGAGGCGCCCAATGTACCCGGCTTCTATCTCGCCAACGGTTTTAGTGGACATGGGGTAATGCACGCTCCGGCGACCGGAAAAATCCTCAGCGATCTCATTCTCACGGGAAAGACGGAGTTGGTCGATGCGTCGTTGTTAAGTCTCACCCGCTTCGCCGAAGGCCGTCTGATTCACGAAACGGCGGTCTTGTAAGAAAAATTCAACATAGAGACAAACATGGCATTGCAGGAACACAACTACTGGCTTACGACAGCCGAATTTCCAAAAACGGAAGTTACCCGTCTGCCCGAGCGCGTGGACGTCGCCATTATCGGTGCAGGTTTCACAGGACTTTCCGCCGCCCGCACGCTGGCCAAGCGAGGCGCAAGAGTAGCCGTACTGGAAAGCGAAACCATCGGATGGGGAGCCAGTTCGCGCAATGGCGGCATGGTTTTGACCGGGATGAAGCTTGGGGTGAACAAGCTCATCTCCACGTATGGACGCGAGTTGACGCAACGTATGTACGCCGCATCGCTGGCAACCATCGATTGTGTGGAGCAGATCGTCCGCGAAGAAGCCATTGAGTGCGAGTTCTCGCGCTGTGGCCATCTGGAAGTCGCCTGCAAACAGAAGCACTTTGACGACTACGCGCGGCAGGCGGAAGTCATCGCACGCGAGTTCAACCACCGGCTGCGGGTTGTGCAGAAAAATGAACTGAGTGCTGAGATTGGCTCGACGATTTACTACGGCGGCATGGTCGACGAGATCAGCGCCGGCGTGAACCCGGCGCAGTATGTGGCGGGATTGGGCCGGGCCGCAATGAGAGCAGGGGCAGAAATTTTTGAGCACACACGTGTGGAAGGCCTGCAGCGCGCATCCCGCCACGGCGAATCGGGATGGAAAGCCGTCACGTCACGCGGTCCGCTGTGGGCGCGCGAAATCTTCGTCGGCACCAGCGGTTACACGGGTCGAGCCACTCCTGCTCTGCAAAAGAAACTTATCCCCATCGGCTCATTCATTATTACAACCGAGGTTCTGCCGGAAGCGCTGGCGCGCGAACTCAGCCCGCGCAGTCGCATGATCTACGACTCGAAGAATTATCTTTACTACTACCGTCTTACTCCCGATCGCCGCATGTTATTCGGCGGTCGCGCGGCATTCTTCCCCGAAAACGACCAGACCATTCGCAGCAGCGCCGAGATTCTGCGCCGCGGCATGATCGACGTCTACCCTCAGTTGCGCGATGTCAAAGTCGAATACGTTTGGGGCGGTACGCTCGATTTTGCTTTCGACATCATGCCGCATGCTGGTCAGATCGATGGCATCTATTACGCGGTCGGATATGCCGGACATGGCGTCGCCATGGCTACGTATCAAGGCCAGAAGATCGCGGAACTAATTTCGGGCGACAAACCCCAGAATCCATTTGTCGGCATTCCGTTCCCGGGCGCCCCTCTCGGCCTCTACAACGGCAAGCCCTGGTTTCTGCCCTTCGCGGGAATGTGGTACAAGTTCCTGGATTGGGTGAGCTAAAATCCATACATCCGCGCATTCGCAAACTACTCAATGATCTCCCGCTCCGATGACTACGTAGAATACTGCCGCGAGACCGCGAAGCACGCTAGCGACGCGCATGACTTAGCTCTTCGTGGCAGGGACAAGAAGGAAATTACGCGGCTCATCTATGAACGGATCGCCGAGACCGTTGATCTCCAATCCGGCGATGACCTCGTAGATATCGGCTGCGGCGACGGCACGCTGCTTCGAATTGCCGAACGTATTGGCACCAGGACCGCCGTTGGCTTGCTCGCGACCGAGGAAGAAGTATCTGTGCTGCGCCGCTTTGGTCTGGAGGCCAAACAAGGGTTCACTCATCAACTTCCTATTCCCGATGAATGCGCCTCTGTGATCGTCTGCAACAACGTGCTGTTGATAGTGCCCAGGGAAAAGATTCCCGCGAGTTTGCGCGAGATTCAACGGATTGCCAAGCCGGGTGCGCGTATATTCCTGGGAGAAATCCCTGCCGCGCAACAGCCCGATCCGACTCCGCACTTCGAGACTCGAAGGGAAACCCTGAGTTATCTATACCGTGAACATGGCCTGAGGCCGTGGTTCGGAATGCTGCGCAGAATGACTTGGTGGGCGCTTCGTGGACAGCCGGCCATCCTGCGCCCCGGAACTGCGATATCTTTTTTTGCCGCGCCATCGGAGTTCATCGCCATGGCGCAGGACGCAGGTCTTGAGTTCGTGCGCTACTGGCAACACGATCATCCCAATACCCGCAACAACTACCTGTTTCGAAAAGCGGGCTAGAGAGGGTGTGATCCGCCAGCCGTGGCGAGATCACTGGAACGGGTTTCGAATTGTCAGGCTCCCATCGATCACCTGCCCGTCTTGCAGGTCTTCCGAATAAAGAGTAGAGCAGTTTGCTTCAAGGGCTGAAGAGGCGATCAGGGCGTCATAGATACCGAATCCGTACTGCCGCGCAATCTGCACCGCCGTCTCATGTGTACCAACCGTGATTGCCGCCGGCGATGGGAATAAGATTCGAACCGCATCGAGAGCTTCGATCACGTCCTCCCAAGACATATGCATTTTGCGCCGTGCGACCGCGACGAATTCATTCAAAACTTGAACGCTGATTGCTCCACCTTGCTCTAGTAACTGCTGAGCCCGCTCCCTGCGGGAATCCCCACTCACCATCGCGTAGATCAGCACGTTCGAGTCAAAGAATCCCTTATCGCTCATGAAGCTCTTCGCGGTCGAAAACGAATCCGGGTGGCAAAGGACGGCTCAGCTTCCGCAGGCGTTCGAGCGCTTGTTGGCGGCTCCGATCGCGGCTGACCTCGAACTTGCGGCTGCCAGCGACCTGAATCTCGATGTCATCACCTTCTTTGAGTTCAAGTGCTTCTACGACTGCGGCAGGTAAACGTACGGCTAGGCTGTTTCCCCACTTTGAAACCCGCATAGGCCCTCCTTGGATATACATTGTGATTGTATATCTATGATCTCTTCAAGGCAATAGCCCCGTAAACCATAGGTCCCAACCCCATCGCGATCGCGCCGCCGATCAGAGCGAAGCGGTCGCTTCCCAACAGGGCCACCAATGCCATGACTACCGGCGCAGCCACCACATAGAACAGTCCGAACCGTCCGCCTGGAATGGCAAATGCGCGGGGCATTTCCGGCCGCGTGCGGCGAAGCTTCCACGCCGATAGCACCGTGAGCACAGTGGTCGCGGAACGCAGCCAGATATATACCGAGATGAGCTGACCAAGGCTCTGCCACGCGAGCGCCGCATAAATGACCGCCGATACGATAATGGCTGGCCAGGGCGTGCCATACCTCGAATGCCTGCGCGTGAGCACGGCCGGGAGATATCCATCTTCCGCCATGGCAAACGGCATGCGCGTTGTCGTAAGAACCGTGCTGTTGAGCAGCGCTACGTTGCCGACCATCGCCGCCAGCGTCATCCATGTGCCCAGCCACGGTCCGCCGATCAGCTTGGCTGCGTCCGAAAAAAAGCCGGTGTGCCAATTCTGCCATTCTCCAGCGGAAGCCAGCCCGGCGAACGTGGGCAGAAAGTATGCGGCAATCGAGAGCGGTACCACCAGCGCCAGGGCCCGCGGATAGTTCCGCTGTGGATTCTCCACTTCTTCTGCCACGGTGGATAGTTGTTCGTACCCCGAATACAGCCACAGGCCCAGCGCCAATCCCACGCCGAAGATTTTGAAGGTTGGCTGATGCGGCGGGACCAAGGGAACAAACGGATTGTGATGCCAGTTGATCAACGCGATCACGATCATGGTCATTACTGGCACAAAAATAAATATCTCAAGCAAAGTCGCGACTTTGCCGACCATCTGAATCCCGCGCACGTTGATCCAGGTAATTACGGCGATCAGAGCCACAGAGACTAGATAGTGTTTCCATCCCGTGATGCCGGGAAAGTAGTAGACCAGATAATCGGTGAAAAGAACCGCGTAGGCCCCGCCCAGCAGAAATGACGCCGACCAGTTCCACCATCCCGCGAGAAATCCCCAAAAATCACCGAAGGCCGCGCGCGTCCAGCGATAGAAGCCACCCTCCACGGGCATGGCGGTGGTGAGCTCCGCTGACACCAGCGAGACTGGGATGCACCAGAAGAACGGTAGCACCAGCAGGTAGATCAGGGTCATTCCTGGACCTGAGGTGGTCACCATGTCCTCAAGGCCGAATGGCCCGCCGGTCGTGTAGGAAAACATCACGAAGACGAGATAGAAGAGCCCGGCTTTGCGGAGAGCAGATGCGGGGTTGTTCGAGGTGGCCAAGAAGTTCTGATCGCAACGCGACTATGCAGCAAGTGCTCCCGTGAGTGCGCCTTCCAGTTCCAGTAGTTTTCGCTTCAGGTCGAGACCTCCGCCGTAGCCGCAGAGGTTGCCATCGGAGGCGATCACGCGATGGCACGGGACGACAATCGCGATCGGATTACGATTGTTGGCCATGCCCACAGCACGAAATGCGTTCGGCTTGCCGACGGCGCGGGCGATGTCCGCGTAGCTGCGCGTCTCTCCATAGGGAATCGCCAGCAGGGCGCGCCAGCAGGCAAGCTGGAAATCCGTGCCACGCAGATCGAGCGGAAAGCTGAATTCACGTCGCTTGCCCGCAAGATATTCGTCCAACTCGCGGATGTAGGGCCGCAGCGCGCGAGGGGAATCGTGGAACGCAAACGCATTTTTTTCTTCCCGAAGATGGCGTGGGTTGGGGCGAATCGTTTGCTGTCCCGGCAGCCGGGCATCGAATTCCAAAGCGACGAGTCCCTGGTCGGAAGCCGCCAGAAACAAAGGCCCAATCGCTGATTCCAAGTTTGTGCAGTGCAGAGTTTCCATGAGAATTGAAACCTCCGGCAGCAAACAACAATATCAGACCGCTCGCCGTTTGCGACTAGTTCTTCGGGTCCGTAGCCGATAGCGTCCAGAACCTGATTTCGGCCACAAGATTAGCCGCCGGAGTTGACAGAAATCCAGTTTTCGCCCACAGTGTGTGCGGCGTGCTTATGCCTCTATCCCTGTCTACCATGAAAAAAGGTCTGCTGGTTGCCGTGGCCGTGATATTGGCTCCGGTGCTTCTGGTGGGAGTTGTTGTTTTCGCCGCGGGGGACTGGCGGCAGATCGGGGCCACTCCGGGAGGCGATCAAGTTTTGGTCAGCTCGGTAACCGCGCAAAAGAACGGCCTGCGCACTGCCTGGATTCGCGTGGAATACAAAGAACCCGCCAAACTCCCTCAAGGCGGTCCCTTCGTCGAATTGCGGGCGCGGGTTCACTTCAATTGCGCCAGCGGTAGCGCCGTGCCGAACTCTGAATGGTTTTACTCCCGCGACCGCAGTGGCAAACTGATTGTGAGCAAGAAGAGTCGCCGCGATGATCAATTCGGTCAAGTTGCGGAAGGCGACTTCGGTGAGATCGCGAGAGATTACGTCTGTAAGCAGAAATAATAGTCTCCCCGCCTCTTCGTTGGAGATTTCCACAGCCTGGCACATCAATCTGGCACCTCAGTAACTGCGCAACCACTTCCACGCGGAGCCCTTCCGGCATATCCTGATAACGAATACGCAGCTGGCAGCAGCCGCTTTACTCACCTCGGTATGGATTCACTTCGCCTTTATTCATTGGTGGTTGTGGGCAGCGCCGTTGCTCTCGGTGCCTACGCGTTCTTGCGCCGTAAGCCAAAGAGCGAGGCCGATCTCGAGCGCGAACGCCGCGCCTGGCTGGACGGCATTGGCCGCATCACGGATGGCACGGTCATCGATGTGCAGGAGTTGACCCCGAACGAGGGCCATCACAACGCCGTCTTTCTTATCTACAAGTATGACGTTGCCGGCGTGTCCTACGAATGTTCACAGGACGTCACGTATTTGCGCCAGTGGATCAACTTGCATTCCTGCCGGCTGGGGCTGCCCACCTCGGTGAAGTACGATCCCCACAATCCCGGCAACTCGCTGGTTGTCTCGGAAAGCTGGATGGGACTGAGGCAGTAAGCAGTGTCCAGTGGTAAGTGTTCAGCGGGAGACAAGCCTCAGGACCTTACTGGCCACTGAGCACTGCCCACTGCATTCTCAGATCTGGTAGTCCTGATAGTCGTCCTGGAAAAGATCCTGGGGGGAGATGTTGGGGGTCGAGGTCTCTTCATCGATGGCGAGGCAAGGCTCGGCACCCAGCATTTCGTGCGTGTGTTGCTGAAACCGCTCCCGCAATTCGTGTACTTCCGTCGCTAGCTTAATAATCACATCCGACAAGGGATCGCGGATGTCTTTGGGATCGGTAATGACTACACGCTTGCCGTCGCGCAGAACGATGTGCCCGGGCACGCCGACAATCGTGGAATTTGGTGGCACATTGCGCAGAACGACCGAGCCTGCGCCAACCCGGCAGTTGTCCCCAATCGTGATGTTGCCCAGCAGCTTTGCGCCAGAGCCGATCGAAATGTTATTTCCCAGCGTGGGGTGACGCTTGCCCTTCTCTTTGCCGGTCCCACCAAGCGTTACTCCTTGATATAGCGTGACATCGTCGCCCACGATGGCGGTCTCACCTATCACGGTGCCCATGCCGTGGTCGATAAACAAACGCCGTCCAATCTCCGCGCCAGGATGAATCTCGATTCCGGTAAAAAAGCGGGCTAGCTGGGAAACGAACCTTGCCAGAAAGCGCATGCCGTGGCGCCACAACCAGTGGCTCAGATGATGCGCCCATACCGCATGGAGACCGGGATAGCAGATCAGCACTTCGAAGTAGGAGCGAGCGGCCGGGTCCGACTCGAATACCGCCGCAACATCTTCGCGCACGGAGTGGAAGAAGCTGACCATGTCATGGATGAACGTAGACTAGCCGGGGTAAACAGCGCAAGGGAGAAGTAGAGTGTTCTAGCCGCCGGTCTGGAAACCGCCGCTTTGGGCCACCGTAAGACGAAGATACTTATAAGGATTAACCGGCGTGTCGTTGATGCGAACTTCGTAGTGCAGGTGCGGTCCGGTAGAGCGTCCGCTGAGGCCGACATAACCGATGGTATCGCCGCGATGAACGTGCTGACCCGGCGTGACAGCGAAGCCGGAAAGATGCCCGTAACGGGTAGAGATGCCGTGGCCGTGATCGATCATGAGGGCCTTGCCGTAGCCGCCCATGAAATCCGCAAATGTGACGACGCCATCGGCCGGGGCAATAATCGGGTGCCCGTAATTGCTGCTGATATCCACTCCGCTGTGAAACGCGCCCTCACCGTTGAACGGATCTATGCGCTCACCGAAGCTTCCCGTGACTTGGCCTTCAACCGGCCAAAGATTCGGAGCGGCGTTGGCGCGATACCAATCGGCCGTGGTGGCGTTGCGAGTCATTCCCAGGCTGATGCCTACGGTGGCATCGCCCGTGAGAGCGGAAGAGCGCAGGGCGCTCAGTTGATCCAGAGAAGAGCTGACGTCGGCGTCCTGAATCTGCTGCTGCGACGCCGTGACCAGCGTCGGCTGCGATTTCAATCCGTAAAGAGCCGAAACCTCGCTGGCGATGGAACCCAAGGATGCGACCTGAACATCGCGCTCTTTGGCAACCTCTTCCAGCTTCGAATAACGATCTTTCAGCTGCTCTTTTTCGGTCCGCAGCTCGTTATAGCGGGAAACCTTCATCAGCATGCGGGTGTAGGAACTGGCGATACCCGTCAGGCTGAGGAAACCGATGGCCGCGCCGACTACAAATACATACAAGTAATGGACTGGAATGGAAATCTTACGTAACTGGCCGTCGTCTCCCCGGGCCACGAAAAGTATGTAGAAGCGTTTTTGCAAATGCCGTCCTTCTTCCGCTTTGAACGATCAGGGCCGGAACTCCAGGCAAAGTTCTGAGGTTGCAGAGAGCCTGTTCGGACAACCTGACTGTTCCGGGTTCACGCGCTCCCATCTTGGGAATGGGATTAGCGTGTCCTGCCCGCCTACCGGAACCAACGACCAAAGCTACATGTCTGCAATTCCTATGGAGTGCAGAACTTAGCTCGGCCAGAGATCTTTATGAATGCTGGTAAAAGGTAACAAACCGGGTTCCCCCTGTCAACGGGAGCGGGCGGTATTAATCGTTACTTAAGGGGGGTAATCATAAGTCATCCCAGGACGAGTTACGCCAGGGGCCGACCGCCAGAACCGACATTGACCCTAGGGCGATTCCTGTATTTGGGCAGCGTTGCACACGCGTCCCTTATATTGTTGTCGTGGTGATTGCCGAGAAAGCGTTGATCGCACAGATTCGTCGCATGGCCGGGGTCAAGATCAATCCGGCCGTGCGGACTGGAATGGGGGACGACTGCGCCATCCTGCGCCTTCTGAGTGCCCGCGGCAAACAACAGGACACCCTGGTCACGACCGACTTCTCCCTGGAAGGAATACATTTCCGGCGCGACTGGCATTCCCCGGAGTCGGTCGGCCACCGCTGTCTTACTCGAGGGTTGAGTGATATCGCCGCCATGGGCGGGCAGCCGGTCGCGGCTTTTCTTTCGCTGGCCCTGCCGCGCGACTTACCACAAAGTTGGGTGAGCCGCTTCATCCGCGGTTTGATTGGGCTGGCGGAGAAATATGGCGTGCCCCTCGCGGGGGGCGATACGGCGGAGTCGCCCGATGGAATTCTCGCCGATATTATTGTTGTGGGTGTCGCGCCCAAGGGAAGAGCAATGCTGCGCTCGGGGGCGCGGCCCGGGGATCGCATCTATGTGAGCGGAGAACTCGGCGGATCTGCGGCTGCGGTGCGGCTGATGCAAAAAAAACAGAATAAGAAATCCAAGCTGAATCCGCAGAACTACCCTCGCCATTTTTTCCCCGACCCGAGAATCGAACTGGGAAGGATTCTGCGAGAAAAGGCTCTGGCAACAGCCATGATCGACACCAGCGACGGCCTCTCCACCGATCTTGCCCACATCTGCGAAGAAAGTGGGGTCGGAGCCGAAATTCTGGCGGAAGCCGTCCCCTGCGCCAGCATCGGCAAGCCTTCCAAGCGAGGTCGATCTTGACTTGCTCTGCATGGCGGCGAGGATTACGAACTCCTATTCGCCTCGCCCCGAAGCAAGCGTGTTCCATCTCAAATTGCAGGAGTTCGCATAACCCAAATCGGACGCATCACCCGCTATGAGAAGGTAATCCTGATGAACCGTGCTGGGGTCGGGCGCGAACTCAAGCCCCAAGGCTGGGAGCACTTCCGCAAGTAGTAGGTACCTTAGTTACCGGGTCATCATTACTGTCTATACTCTTCCGCGAAAAACGGTACTAGAGTAGGGGCATGTCGTCCTCCCAAGTTGCCTCCCTTCGCGTCTTGCTCGTAATGCTGGCGATCACCGCATTTTCTGGCAAACTCTCAGCAGGAAAGAAGCCGCCACCACCACCCCCGGCTCATGCCAGGACTCCCGTTCCTGCGGTCACCGACGAGTATGTGCACAAGGAATTCGGCGAGAACTGCTCCTTACTGAGCGGCCCGCCGCAATTTATCGGTGATCTCGACGGCGACGGCGTGGACGATCTCGTGATCGCTGCCCGCTGCAAGAATCCTATCGCCGACCAGGCGGAATACGGCTTCCACGTAGCCGATCCCTACAACAGTTTTTCAGGTTCGGCGACGTCAAACTCACTTCCACTTTCGCTTCGGATGAACCCGAGCGCAAAGGCGTCAGCGTCCTGATTGTCCACGGTGTTGGTCTCAGAGGCCTGGCGCTCCAACAAAGAAAAGCCAAAGTTTCTGCTGATCAACCTTCCGTTCAAGACCTTGTCCGTCAAAAGGCTGGAGCTCAAGAAGAAGACGGTCCTCGGAATCTACATGGAAGAACAGGGCGAAGGTGAAGCGACCTCTTCGGTTGTCTTCTGGGACGGCAAGAAGTATCGCTATGAAATACTCGGATCCGATATGGAGTAACTGTTCGCAGCTGCTTCGGACACTCAACCAAACTGTTCAGCCGGTAAACCACACGAGTTATACTCGGCTGTGAAAGACCCAGCCGCAAACTTTCTTAATTGCTACGAAGACGTTCAGCGCTCCGGCGCGTACGCCACTCTGGAGTACGCGAACACCTACTACCTCGCCTACCGCGACCTTCCAGCGATCATCTCAGAACATGTGTCGGGCAAGAAGGCGCTGGATTTCGGTTGTGGTACGGGTCGGTCGACGCGTTTCCTCCGCAGCCATGGATTCCATGTGATCGGAGTTGACGTTTCGGAGGACATGCTACGCATCGCCCAGGCCACAGATCCTACGGGCGACTACCGCCTCGTCCCAGACGACAATTTCGATGAGCTCGAGGCCGGGACTTTCGACCTCGTGCTCTCCGCCTTTACCTTCGACAACATCCCCGGAGTGATGAAGACACGAATCTTCCGCGACCTTGGAAAGTTGCTGAAGCCGACGGGAGTTATCGTCAGTATAGTTTCCTCGCCCGAGATTTATACCCACGAATGGGCCTCGTTCACCACCCGGGATTTTCCGGAGAACGCCGCAGCCCGCAGCGGCGACATCGTGCGCATCGTGGTCACCGACCACCAGGACCGAAGACCGGTGGAAGACATCGTATGGACCGATGAATCGTACCGCGCCGTATATCGAGACGCGGCTTTGCAGCCGATCCAGGTCCTCAAGCCGCTGGCCACAGGCGAGGAGCCATACCCGTGGGTGAACGAAACCCAAATCGCTCCCTGGGTGATCTGCGTGTTGAAACGAGCGACGTAGGGCTAGGAGCGCCCAATCGGTGACCTTCCTCACACCTGCCTGCCCATCCAACCGCTATAATCCTTCCCGCCATGAATATTGAAGAAAAAATTGCCGAGCTGAAAAAGCGTAATCAACTCGCGGAAGAGGGTGGAGGCGCGAAGCGCCGCGAGCGCCAGCACAAAGAAGGCAAGATGTCGGCGCGGGAGCGCATCGAGTTCCTGCTCGACGAAGGCACCTTCGAAGAAACCGACAAGCTGGTCACGCACCGCTGTAACGAATTCGGCATGGCCGAGCAAAAGCCTTACGGCGACGGTTTTGTCACCGGCTACGGTCGCATCGAAGGCCGCCTGGTCTATCTCTTTGCGCAGGATTTCACCGTCTTTGGCGGATCGCTCTCCGAGACAAATGCCGGAAAGATCGTCAAGATCATGGATCTCGCCGCGAAGATGGGTGCGCCAGTAATCGGCCTGAACGATTCCGGCGGCGCGCGCATTCAGGAAGGCGTGATGTCACTCGCCGGATATGCCGACATTTTTCTGCGCAACACTTTATACAGCGGAGTCGTGCCGCAGATTTCCGCGATCATGGGCCCATGCGCCGGCGGTGCGGTCTATTCGCCGGCGATCACCGACTTCGTCCTCATGGTCGACAAGACTTCTTACATGTTCATCACCGGCCCGGACGTGATCAAGACCGTGACGCATGAAGATGTCACCAAAGATCAGCTCGGCGGCGCGATGACCCACAACGAAACCTCCGGCGTGGCGCATTTTCTGGCGCACGATGATGCCGAATGCCTTTCCATGGTGCGCGAGTTGCTGAGCTTCATGCCCTCGAACAACCTGGACGATCCTCCGCGCAAGCCGTGCCACGATCCGATTGACCGCGCCGATGCAGCGCTCGACAAAATTGTTCCGGCGCAATCGAATCTGCCGTACGACATGAAAGATGTAATCCACGCCGTGGTCGACGACGCCTACTTCTTCGAGGTGCAGGAACACTACGCAAAAAATATTGTCGTCGGATTCGCGCGTCTGGACGGCCGCTCCATCGGCATCGTTGCCAACCAGCCGGCCATGCTCGCCGGCACGCTCGATATCAACGCGTCTGTCAAAGGCGCGCGCTTCGTTCGCTTCTGTGACTGCTTCAACATTCCGCTCGTCACATTTGAAGATGTTCCCGGATTTCTCCCCGGCACCGCGCAGGAATATGGCGGCATCATCAAACACGGCGCCAAGCTGCTTTACGCCTTCGCCGAAGCCACGGTTCCCAAAGTGACTGTCATCACGCGCAAAGCCTATGGCGGCGCCTATTGCGTCATGGCGTCCAAGCACATCCGCACCGACGTGAACTATGCGTGGCCTACTGCGGAGATCGCCGTCATGGGTCCCGAGGGCGCGGTCGATATCGTCTTCAAGCGCGAACTCGATGGCGCGGAGAATCGGGAAGCAGCTCGGCAGAAAAAGATCGAGGAATTCCGCGACCGCTTCGCCAGCCCTTACGTCGCCGCCGATCGCGGCTTCGTCGACGCCATTATCCAGCCCCGCGATACGCGCAAGAAACTGATTCAGGCCCTGACGATGCTGGAGACCAAACGCGACAAGAATCCGCCCAAGAAGCATGGAAATATACCTCTGTAGTTGATGGGTGGATCTTCAGATGCAGGTGCAGAGACGTGCAGCACTCTTCGCAAATTCAGTCGTGCACGATGATCGGCTTTCCTGTCCTGCCGACGTTTGTCTTTTAATCTTCCCGGGCGTATATTAGAAAACTGAGAACTGTTGTGTAGTACCGGCATTTGGCGAAGCACACCAGTGGGCGCAAGCCCACTTTTTCGTTGCGGGGAAATACGCCTGCGCGGGCTGAATTCTAAGTTATTGGATGCATGGCACTTGAGCTTGATCGCGTACGAGAGATTGCGGAACGGGTAGCCGCCTCCAGCGGGCTGGAGGTAGTGGAAGTTGAGCTTCACGGCAGTGGCAACGCCCGCATGTTGCGCGTGTATCTGGACAAGCCCGGAGCTGCCGCTGGTGATCCGCTGGCGGGAGTAACGCACGGAGACTGCGCCAACTTCAGTCGCGAGTTTGGCACCATCCTCGATGTCGAGGATGTGATGCCCGGCAGCTATACGTTGGAAGTATCATCGCCGGGATTGGACCGGAAGCTTACGAAGGCTTCTGATTTTGAGCGCTTCGTCGGCAGTCGAGTGAAGCTGACGACCAGGCAGCCGCTGAACAATAACCGGCATTTCGAAGGACGGCTGGAAAGTTTTCGCGAAGGCCAGCTGACGCTGGACCTGAGCGTCGCGAGCAAGAAGTCGCGGAAGAAACAGAAAGAAGCGACGGCCGCGCACGGACAGAAGATCGGGATCGAATTCGCCAACGTGGAGAAGGCGAACCTGGTGCCGGAAATCTAGAGAAGTCGGGCCCGAAGTTTCATAACGGAATATTTTTATGGCGAGTGAGCTTTACAACACGATCGACGCGTTGAGCCGCGAAAAGGGAATTGATCCGCAGATTGTAGTGACTGCGGTGGAAGACGCCATTGTCATGGCCACGCGCAAGTACTACAAATCGCAGGAAAATCTGCGCGCCGTGTTGGATAAAGAAACCGGCAAGATCAACGCTTACGCGGTGAAGACGGTAGTCGAGACGCCGGAGCAAGTGGAAGATCCGCAGCTGCAGATCACGCTCGAAGACGCGCGCAAGGCCGATCCCAGCCTGGAAGTTGGCGGTGAGTTGCGCATTCCGAAGGTTACGGAAGGCATCCTCGGACGCATTGCGGCGCAACTCGCGAAGCAGGTGATTTTCCAGAAAGTGCGCGAGGCAGAACGCGACACCGTTTACAACGAATACATCGGGCGCGTCGGTGAGGTTGTGAACGCGACCGTGAAGCGCGTCGAAGGTCCGGATGTGATTTTTGACATCGGCAAGGCGGAAGCGCGCATGCCGCGCAAGGAGCAGTCGCGACTGGAATCATTCGCCATCGGTGAGCGCGTGCGGGTCGTGATCGCGCGGGTGGAGAAAGCTTCGAAAGGCCCCGGCGTCGTGGTATCTCGCGCCGTCCCCGACCTGGTCCAGCATCTGTTCCAGACCGAGGTGCCCGAGATTTATGACGGCACGGTGGTGATCCGCGCCATCGCGCGCGAGGCTGGCGAGCGCACAAAAATCGCCGTCATGTCCAAGGATAAGGACGTGGACGCCGTGGGCGCCTGCGTGGGCATGAAGGGAATGCGGGTGCAATCGATCATTCGCGAACTCCACGGTGAAAAGATCGACATCATCGAGTATCACGAAGATGCGGTCACTTTCGCCGAGAAGGCCTTGCAGCCGGCAAAAGTCAGCAAGGTCACGGTGGTGGATTCCGGGGGCAAACATCTGGAAGTTGTGGTCGACGACAGCCAGCTTTCGCTTGCGATCGGCAAGAAAGGCCAGAACGTTCGCCTCGCCGCGAAGTTGCTGGGCTGGAAAATCGACATCAAGAGTGAAGAAGAGAAGCGCCAGGAAGTTGAACAGCAAATGTCGGCCATGGTCCCGCAGACGGCGACGCCGCTGGAAAGCGTACCCGGCCTGGGTGATGGCCTGGTGGAGAAGTTGGGCGCTGCGGGTGTGACCACGGTCGAGGCGCTGGCTGACATGACTCCTGAGCAACTCGAAGCGATTGAGGGTATCGGCCCGAAGACGGTAGAAAAAATCAGTCTGGCGGTGAATAATTACTTTGCCAGTCTGGAGCAAGGTGCCGCGGTGGAGGGTGAAGTGGCTGCAGAAGGCGAACTCGCGCCGGAAGGCGAACTTGCGGCGGAGTCTTCTACCCCGGTGGGCGAGGAGATTACCGAGGAAATCCCGGTAAGCGAGGAAGCAGCTTCCGTCGAACCCGCGGTGGAAGCCGGTGGCGACACTGCCCCAGGCGAGAACCAAGAGCAGGCTGAGAATTCCGAAGAGCCGTCTGCTCCGGAAGCGGAATCCGCTTCCGAAACCAGAGAATGATGATGACACGCTGGAATATGTTCGCAAGCGTGGGTCGGAAGAAATTGACTCCGTGAGGTCGCAATGAAGACCTAACTACAACGCGGAGAGATGAAAGGCCGGATGAGTAAGGTTCGAATCAACGATCTTGCTAGAGAGCTGGAAGTTAAGAGTAAAGCTATTCTGGATACGCTACCGCTAGTCGGGGTGACCGAGAAGAAGACGCATTCCAGTTCTCTGGAAGAGCATGAAGCGGAAAAGGTGCGTGTCTACATCCGTTCTGCCGCCGAAGGCTCGTCCTCAGCGGGCAAATCCAGTTCGCGCCCGGCCCGCGGCGAAGAAGAAATAAAAACGAAAATTGATTTGTCGCACATCTCCCGTCCCGGCGATGTGCTGAAGGCAATCACTCAGAAGAAGGAAGCCGTGGCTCCGCCGGTCGCGCCGCGTCCACCGGTGAGTCATGCGCCGGTCGCGCCTCCTCCTGTAGAAAGACCAGTGGTCGCGCCTCCGGCCGCAGTAAGCCGGCCCACAACCGTTGCCCCTCCTGTCGTAAAACCAGCTGTCGAACCCTCTGCAGCTCCGGTGAGTGCAACTCCGGCAACTCCCGCGGCTCCAGTTGTTCCATCGAGACTGGTAGTACAGCCTCCAGTGGAATCAGCCCCGGCCGCGTCTTCGCCGGTGGTCGCAGCTCCGGCGCGTCCGGCAGTACCGCCCGTAGTGACTCCTCCTGCGCCGGCGCCGCCAACAGTTTCGGCGAGTGCTCCGCCTGCGCCTCCAGTGACGGCAAAGCCGGTGGCTCCGCCACCGCCAGCGCCGCGCATGATTGTCCCGCAAACTGGCCCGCGACCCGTGTACAAGGCGCCCGTGCGTCCGGCTCCGCCGCCGGTGCAGCCTGGAGTTCCCATCGGTGGCGCCATGCGTGCTGCGCCGGGACGTCCCGTCCCTGGCCAGCCAATTTTCCAGCGGCGTCCACCTACGCAGGGGCCCGGCGGAGGTCCGCCGCGTCCACCGCTTCGTCCCGGTGAACGTCGTCCCATGCACCCTACGCGGCAAGCTCCCGCGGGCGCGCGTCCGCTGGGGGTGGGTCCAGCTCTTCCGCCTCCCGGCACAACGCGCCCCGGCAGCCGTCCAGGTGGACCGGCGCGCCGCCCCGGCCAGCGTTATGTTCCGCGCGGCGTGAAGGAAGGCCCGATGAAGGGCTACACGCCGCCGCCGCGCATGGTGGTGTCGAATGAGCCTCAGCCGATCACGCGCAGCATCACGATCACGGAAGGCATCAGCGTAAAAGATCTCGCCGAGAAGCTCGACATCCGCGCCAAAGACCTGATTTCGCGCCTCCTGTCGAAAGGCGTGTTCGCGACGATCAATCAGACGCTCGACGCCGAGCTAGCCAGCGAAATGGCGCGCTTCTTTGGCGCAGATACGAACGTCATCACGTTCGAAGAGCAGACCGCCAAAGAAATCGACGCGGCAGCCGCCGGCGAAGAAGCCGCGCCTGAAACTGGAATTCGTCCGCCCGTGGTCACGATCATGGGCCATGTCGATCATGGCAAAACCACGCTGCTCGACTCGATTCGGCTGACAAATGTGGCGGAAGGCGAAGCCGGTGGAATCACGCAGCATATCGGCGCCTACAAAGTGCGGATTACCGACAAGGAATCACCCGCATTCGGGCGCGAGATTGTATTCCTCGATACGCCAGGCCACGAAGCTTTCACGCGCATGCGTTCTCGCGGGGCGAAGGCAACGGACATCGTTGTGCTGGTTGTGGCTGCAGACGATGGCGTGATGCCGCAAACGCTCGAAGCAATCGACCACGCGCACGCCGCTGAAGTTCCCATCATCGTGGCGGTGAACAAGATCGACAAACCGGATGCATTGCCTGACCGTGTGAAGAAACAACTTGCCGACCGCGGACTGGTGCCGGAAGAGTGGGGTGGCAAGACGGTGTTCGTCGACGTCTCGGCGAAGAAGAAAACGAATCTGAATCTGCTGATGGAAATGATCTGCCTGGTAGCCGATCTCGGTGAGCTGAAAGCGACTCCTGAACGCGCGGCCACCGGTGTGGTGCTCGAAGCCAAGCTCGATCGCGGCCGCGGTCCAGTCGCTACTGTGCTGGTACAGAATGGAACGCTGAATGCCGGCGACAATTTTGTAGTCGGCAACGTCTATGGCAAAGTGCGCGCAATGTTTGACGATCGCGGTGCACAGTTGAAGACGGCACCGCCTTCCACCCCAGTGGAAATTATCGGAATGGAATCTTTGCCGCAAGCCGGCGATCAATTCGTCGTAGTGGCCGATCGCGATAAAGCTCGCGGCATCTCCGAATATCGCGAACAAAAGTCTCGCGAAGCCGCGTTGGCCAAGAGTTCCCGCGTATCGCTCGAAGGACTGGCGGAACAGATCAAGGCCGCGGGCACCAAAGAATTGAACGTCATTCTCAAGGGCGACGTGCAAGGCTCGGTGGAAGTCATCACCGACTTGCTTACGAAGCTTTCGAACGACAAGGTTCGCCTGAAGCTACTGCGTTCGGGCGTAGGTGCAATTACCGAAACCGACGTTCTGCTGGCCTCCGCGTCGAACGCAATCATCATTGGTTTCAATGTGCGGCCGGAGCGCAAGGCGCAGGAAATTGCCGAGCAGGAAAAAGTAGATATCCGCCTGCACTCGATCATTTACGAATTGCAGGATGAGATCAAGCGCGCGATGAGCGGCTTGCTCGAGCCCACCTACAAAGAGCATTACCAGGGTCGCGCCGAAGTGCTCAATGTCTTCCGCATTCCGAAAGTTGGTACCGTTGCCGGTTGCCGCGTGAGCGACGGCTTGATCAAACGCGACTCCGAAGTTCGCCTGCTGCGCGACAACGTGCAGGTCTTCAAAGGCAAGGTGGGATCGCTGCGCCGCTTCAAGGACGATGCCAGCCAGGTCACCAACGGCATGGAGTGCGGCATCTCGATCTCGAACTACGGTGACATAAAAGTCGGCGACGTGATCGAGGCCTTCGCCACCGAGAGAATCGCCGCGGAAGTCATTGCTTGAAAACGGTTCTCAGTTCTCAGTCGTCGAACACGGCGTTCTTACTAAGAACTGGGAACTGGGAACTGAATGCCCATCGCCTTCCTCACGCTCGAACTCCACATCGAAGCGGCGCAATCGCTCAAGGACAAGCGCCAGGTCCTGCGTAGTTTGAAAGATCGCTTGCGCTCCAGCTTCAACGTCTCCGTCGCCGAACTCGGTCCCAGCAGCCTGTGGAATCGCGCCACCATTGGCGTGGTTAGCATCTCCGACTCGCGCGACTATCTGGATGGCCTGATGAAAAACGTGGAGCGACAGGCCACGCGCATCGCGAACAATCACGGAGCTGAAGTGGCCGACTCGTTCGTCGAATACTTGTAGGGCCCTTGTCCAGAAGAGACGCGGCCCAGAACAACGAACCCAATGCTGTTGCTATCGCGTTGTTACCTCTGTACTTACCCCAACCGCTCTTTTGTGCGCGACAATAGCACGAGGGAGCCAACACCTGCGGCCAATTTTCTGATATTCTCATGCGTTTTACTTCGAGGTGAGCAGTGGAAAAGCGGGGGCTGAAATATCATCGCGGGCGGTTAGGTGAGGCCTTGCGCGAGGAAATTGAAACGCTGGTGGAAGGAGAACTGGCGGACCCCCGCATCGGACTCGTGGGTGTGACCGCCGTCCATGTCGCCGACGATGGCCGGTCGGCGCAGGTTCTCGTGGATGTCGACGGCGACGATCAGGAAGCGGAGCGCAGCCTCGAGGGCTTGCTCGCAGCCAAAGAATACATAAGGCATGAATTAGTCGAGCGCTTGCGCCTGCGGCGCGCACCGGAATTGTATTTCCGGCTGGACCGCTCGGAGCGGGAAAAAGCGCGAGTCGAAGAATTGTTGGCGCGAGCCAAAAAGAGAATGAAATCGCATGCCAAGCCGGGTGCGGAAAAGGCGTAGCCATGTTGCGGGACGTTCTGCAACAAATCGAGCAGCGTGACCGTTTCGTGCTTACTTCGCATGCCCGGCCCGACGGCGACGCCATCGGATCGGCGCTAGCCTGCTGCCAGATTCTGCGAGCCATGGGCAAGCAGGCCGATGTTATGTTGCGCGACGGCGTCCCGCGAATCTATCGAACTCTACCTTTTGCCGATCAGGTGCTGCAGGCGAATCGCGTCGGCGGAAATTATGAAGCCGCGATTATCCTGGAATGCGACAGCGTCAATCGCACGCGCCTCGAGGGTCTGGAAGACCGTTTCCTGATCAGCATCGATCACCATGTCAGCGGACGCCCCTTCGCGCACGTGAACTGGATCGATCCCCATGCCGTTGCCACCGGAGAAATGGTTTTTCGCTTGGCCCGCGAAGCTGGGACTTCGTTTTCTCCGGAGATGGCCACTTGTCTTTACACCGCGCTGATGACCGATACCGGCTCCTTCATGTTTCAAGGTACGAACGAACATACTTTCGCATTGGCACGCGAACTGGTGCTCGCCGGCGCCGATCCCTCGCATTGCGCGCGCAATATTTATTTTGCCCATTCCGTGGCCAAGATGAGACTCCTGGGAGAAGCACTGCGGAATCTCAACACCGAAGGCCACGTCGGCTTGACCTGGGTAACACAGGAACAGATGGAGCGCTGTGGAGCCAAGGAAGAAGATTGCGAGGGCCTGGTGAATTACGTCCTCTCCATTGGAGAAGTCGAAGTGGCAGCGTTCTTCCGCGAGCTTCCCGACGGGCGTTTTCGCTTGAGTCTGCGTAGCAAGGGAAAACTCGATGTAGCGAGAGTGGCTGAGGGTTTTGGCGGCGGCGGCCATGAATGCGCCAGTGGTTGTTCCATCGATGGTCCATTGGCCCACGCGGTCCATCTGGTTCTGGAATCACTGCGCCGCGGTTCTTTCATACAATAAAGTTACGAATTCTCTTTTCCATTGATGCCCGCGCGTCCGGAACCTCATCTTCATGACGAATCGAACACGTACCGACTCGCTGTTGCTCGCGGGATTCTGTACGTTCCTGTTTTTCTACGGGTTGGGACAGTTCGGACTAATTGGAGCCGACGAGCCGCGATATGCGCAGGTGGCGCGGGAAATGCTGGAGCGTCACGACTGGATCACACCCGTTCTCGGCGGCCAGCCGTGGCTTGAAAAGCCGCCACTCTACTACTGGCAAGCCATGCTCGCTTACCGCATCTTCGGCGTGAGCGATGGGGCTGCGCGGCTGCCTTCGGCGCTCGATGCGACCTTTCTGGTTCTGGCAGTCTACTTCTTTCTACGCCGCTTCCGGCGCGGCTCTGAACTTGACGGCTCGTTGATTGCGGCATCGTGCGCAGGGATCGTCGGCTACGCGCGCGCCGCGTCCACGGACATGCCACTGGCGGCGGCTTTCACGATTGGCATGCTCGGCTGGTGGGCGTGGCGCGAAACTGAAAATAAAAGTTACCTGACGATTTTTTATGTCTTCATGGCGCTGGGGACTTTGGCGAAAGGCCCGGTGGCTCCCTTTCTCGCCATGGCAGTCATCGTCTTCTACGCCGCCGCCATTCGCCAACTGCGGCTGGTACTGAAAACGCTGTGGCTACCGGGGATTGCTTTGTTCTGCGTTATCGCTTTGCCGTGGTATGTCGCAGTACAGGCCCGCAATCCGGAATTCTTTCGCGAGTTTATTGTTGAGCACAATCTTGGCCGATTCTCGAAGAACCTTTATCACCATACTGAACCATTCTGGTATTACTTGCCCGTAACATTGTTCGCGCTCGTTCCGTGGACGGTTTTCGCGATCGCGGCTTTTGTGCAGTCGATAACGAAATGGTGGGCCTCGCGCAAATCGATTAAGGACTCGCGAGATATTCTCGAAAACGGATTCGCTATTTTCGTCGGCTGCTGGCTGGTTGTACCCTTGGCATTTTTTTCCCTCTCTCAATCGAAACTTCCTGGCTATGTTCTTCCCGCGATTCCTGCCGGAGCCCTGCTACTAGCGGATTACTTGAGGCAGCATCTGCAAAACAGTGATGACGATCGAACTTCCGTCTGGCTCGCAATTTTCCATTCGCTGTGCGCCGCGGCTCCAATTGTTCCAGCGCTGTTGATTGCATACTTGATCACGCAGCATCGTTTGCCCGGCGGCCAGCCGATACTCGTCGCTCTCGCCATCGCATTTGTGCTTTGTGGTGGAATTGCGCTCACCCTCGTACGCAAGAATTGTCTGCTCATGCTGCGCTTCGTCACTTTGATCCCCGTCGTACTCACGGTCGGAGCCGTGCTGAAACTCGGTTCCGTAGCGATCGACCAAACGCTCTCGGCGCGGCCGCTGGCCCAGGAGATCGCCGATATCGAAACCCACCCTCTGCCGCTGGCGGTTTTCCATGTTTCCCGCGAACTCGAGTACGGCCTCACGTTTTACCGCAACCACCTGACCTTCAATTACGACTGGGGAAGTGTTCCATCGGTAGAGCATTTACTGGTGGCTCCCGAGAATTCGCAGGTGGAAATTGCCAAGCTGGTCGCGGGGCGAAAAGTCTCTTGTCTTGGTCACTATGCCCCCCAGCACGTCGACTATTACTGGATTGCCGCCGCCAATACAAGTTCTCCGCGCTAACTCGCGGCAGTCAGTATTGCCGCCCTGTGTTCCGCCAGTTTGCCTCGCGTCTTCGAACCCACTAAACTCGGAGTTCTGCCATCGCAAACGAAGCCGGAATGCTGGGCTGACTTTGCAGGAGCCCCGTGGAGATTCTCGACCTCAGACATTTTTCCTCCGTGGATCTGCGTCCCCTGCTCGACGATGAGGGTCGAGTCTGGGCCAGCCTCCTTTCGTGGGACTATAGCGGTTCGGCGGAGATGATCCTGCGCTATGTGGACGCCAAGATTCTCCCAGGCTACGCTGCTATCGAACGGGGCCGCATCTTCGGCTACACTTTTTTTGTGTATGAAGGCAGCAAGGGAGTTGTCGGCGATTTGTTCGTCGCGAACGGGAGCCGCCTCCCAAACGCGCGTGAAGTAGAACTCAAGCTGCTGACACATGTGATCGAAACCCTGCAGCAATCTCCTGGAATTCACCGCGTGGAAGCCCAGTTGCTGGCGCACGAATCGGGAAGCGTCGCGCGCCCGTTTCTTGATCAGGGATTTCAGCGTCATCCGCGCCTGTTTATGGTTCTCGAACTCGGCAAGACATCGCCAGTCGTTCCGCCTACTCATCCCGAGATTGAAATCCGCCGCTGGACCGAAGCCGATTACCAGCCTGCCGCCGCGGTAATTACCGCAGCCTATCGCGGCCATGTTGACGCCCAGATTAACGACCAGTACCACACTCTCGGCGGATCGCTGCGCTTCCTGAATAATATTGTGCGCTTCCCGGGATGCGGATTGTTCGACGCGGAGTCCTCATTTGCCGCCTTGGATCGCAAGGCAAAAAACTTGATCGGACTGATTCTCTGTTCGCGCGTGCGCGGTGACGTGGGCCATGTGACTCAGGTGTGCGTCCTTCCCGAATATCGTTCACGCGGTATTGGTGAATCACTTCTGGCCGCGACCGTGGGCAATCTTCGCAAACGCGGCTTTTCCATGCTGTCACTCACCGTAACCGAGGCCAATGCCCGCGCCGTCGCTCTCTACCGCCGGTTGAATTTCGAGACGAAGAGGATATTCGATGCTTTCGTATGGGAAGGATAAGGGATGTTGAAATATGCGTACCGTAACTGTGGCGTTGCTTTGCTTACTTTGTGTCCTCCCGGTGCATTCGCAGGACGTTTCGGACAAACATTCGCCGTTCGGATGTTCTCAGCAGGCCGTCGAAGTAGACGTAAGTAACAAGCCGTCGCTGCGCATCACGCCGGTCAGAGGCCTTCCCCTGCCCTTCGGTTATGAGCGGCCCACCTTTCGCTTTCCGGCGCTGGGACCCTACCTTGTGAACATCTATCTATTCGCTACGCTGCCAGAGGTCGGAAGAGGAAACAAGGCAAGGCTCCAGATTTACGCTAAGACAACCGATTCGGCAGATGATCCTCAGGCAAGGCGAGAACAGTGGTGGGAAGTCGAGCCTTCCGAGACTGTTTCGTTTAATGACAGGAGTTCGACCTCGCTTTCGTTCGACACCAGCCGCTTGGCCGGCTGCTTCGAGCAGGAAGGCGAGTGCAGTTTTGCCGACGTTGCCTTGGCCACGCCCGACCCCAATGTGCCTTTATTGGTGATCAAGTTCGGTGAAAATCTCGGAGGAGCGAATGCCCTGAACTGGACGGAAGCGAGCGTGCTGTTGGACTTCCGGCCTACCCCGCCGCGCGTCGTGGCTACCGCCGATTGCGCCTACAACGAGGGCGGCGGAGCTTGTACAGCTTTCGACTCGGCCCAAATGCCGCGATCGGGGCTTCAATGCGACTGGCGATCGGAAGCTCAGGACTTCCTTTGTTCGCAAACCACCCAGGGGAATGGCTATCTCGACTTTTTTCTGCTCAGCGACACGCCCGCGCCCCTGCATCCCGGCGAGGCAGCAACGCTCGCGGACGCCATTCACGAATTCAGGACCAAGGGGACAGCATCTCCCGTGAAGGTGCGGGGAATCGGTCCCGTCTCCTGGGTGGCCGAGGTGACGCTGAACTCCGGAGATAAAACTATCGTTCTCGGATCGGTTGGACTCTTCCATCTTGTGCCCGAGTCCAAGAGCGTACTGGGATCCTCGACTGAGGTCGAAGCTCATCCACTCATCGTGGATCCCAATGAAGTCTGCCATCCCAGCCACAGAATCGAAAATCCCGGGTGGACGATCGAGGAAGCGCATTCCTTTCGTGCAAGCCAGATCTACAAAGAGAAGGATTTGACTGTGTTGCAGGTGGTCGAAAGCCAATCGCCGGACTCACGAAATCTCTATTGGCTCGGACTTCAAGGCGATGGTGCCGACGCCAGGTTCGATGCGGTCGAACTCGTCGGAGGCGGGCATTACGCCTCTTGCGGCAATTCCATCGTTCCGGAGAATGTTGTGTCACTGGGGAAGATCGCCAAGCCATTCTCGGCTCAGATTCGCATCCAGCCCAGCACGTCATACTCTGAAGCCGACGACACGCGCCAGCCCGAGTGGGCGGTGCCCAATGGGGAAGAACAGACCTCCAACTGCATTCGCTCCGGAAGCATCACCTGGGCGAATGGAGAATTCACAGGCACAATCGACGAAAGGGAATGCGCTTCTCCGGAACAGCCGAAAGACATTCGCGTCGAGGCCGATGGAAAGATCAGCGTAAAGGAATTCGTCGCAAAGCCTGCCAAATGAAGGTCAGACCGAAGGCGGCAAAACTATCTCCGCACCAGCCACATGGCCCAGCCCGCCACCAGAAGGCCACCGAGGAACATCACAAAACAGTAGAGGCCGTAGCGAACCATATCGCGAGTGGTTTCGCGATGCGTGATGCCGAAGACAATGGACGCAAAAAGCGAAAACACAAACGCCGCGCTGAAGTGAGTGAGTTGGACGGTCATTGCTTTTTCCCGATGGCGATATGGTAGGCGTCTGCGACGGCAATGAAGTTCAGCAAGCCGGCCACGATCATAAACTTGGTTCCGTAATCCGCAATCGCGAAAGCAATTGCTCCCTGGCCTCCATTCATGGCGAGGGTCGTGATATACATCCCTCCAGCACCCAGGTCGCCAATGAATCCGAGAATGTCGAGAATGTCGCCGCCGTTGGCCTTGTAGATGTGCCCCTGCATCAGTAACCCGAGCACGAACAAGCTTCCGATTGAGACCAGCAGCAAAAGGCCCCGAATCCAGCGCTTTTGGATAAGGTGGCCCGCGCCCGGGATGAGCCATCCCGCTGCCGGAGCGATAACGGACATCATGCTGGCGGGCTGCGCCGGCTCAACCGCTTTCGTTTTAGCTGTAGTTGAATTTGCCATCAGATGATTACGATCTCGCGTTGAATCTTGCCGGTCACTTCCGCCGACTTCGGCCGAACCAGCATATTGACTTCGCTGCGCACTCCGAACTCCGGCAGGTAAATTCCGGGCTCGATCGAGAAGCAGGAGTTGGGCAGAAGCTGGCGCTCGTCGTGAATTTCCAGATCGTCCATATTGGCTCCATTGGAATGGACGTCGGTGCCAATGGAATGTCCCGTCCGATGAATGAAATATTCGCCGTATCCCTTTTGCTTGATGTGGTTGCGTGTGGCCCGGTCCACTTCCCACCCTGCGATCCGGTGTCCGGCTCCGATTGCGTCGGTCACAATCTTTACTCCGGCATCGCGCGCATCGCGCACAATCTCGAAAACTTCACGCATGCGTCCGGACGGCGCCGAGCCGACAAAACCCATCCACGTGATGTCATAGTAAACCGCATCCGGAACATCTTTTTTGCCCCAGACGTCCAGCAAGACTAGATCGCCCTCGTGAATGGGGACCGGATGATCGCCGCGCGGCTCGTAGTGCGGATTTCCGGCGTTTGCGTTGACCGCGACAATCGGTGGATCATCGGTGAGCAAGTTTTCTCGGCGAAACGCTTCCATGAACCACTGCTGAATTTCATGTTCGGTGGTTCCACCATTGCGCGCCCGCTTCCCGATTTCCTTAAAAGCCGCCGCCACAATCGAATCCACACTATCGCGCGCCGCAAAATGCGTCTTGATTTGCTCTTCGGTCCACGTGGCTTCAAACTGCGCGACCAGGTCAGCGGCACTGACCACGTTCTTTCCCAAACCTCGCAGCATTTCGATCGTCCCACCATCGACCAGAGAAATAGTGAAGACGATGTTATTGGGCGAGTACTGCATTGCGATGTCGCGATAGGGAGCGAGCATCGACTTCAAGCTGTCGAACAACTCCTGCCATCCGGAATACTGGCGCTTGCTGCCGGGCAGGGAATCGAGATGTCCGGCTTCGATCTTGTGCACCAGCTTCACAGGTTCGCCCTGAGCCGGGATCAGGTAAAACCAACGTCGTGTGACCATCAGACTCGCCGGTAAGCCCAGCACCCGATAAGCAATAGGATCGCGATGGTGGTGATCGTAAAACAACCACGCGTCGATATTGCGTTCGCGCAGCGCAGATTGGATGGCGGCCAGGTCCATGAGCAAACCTCTATTGTAAACAATGGAATTGATTTGAGCGAATCGGGGCAACTCAGACGGCAAGAATCCGTTTCTTCGTCTCTGCCGGCAGCGTCTCGCAAGCGGTGCGCAGCACCAGGCGCGGAGCTTGGCCGCGAATCTTCATCAGATATGGTACCGTCCGCTTTGCATCGAACTTTGCCGTTTCGCGCAGCAGCCAGCCTAATCCCTTCTGCACCATGTCATCTTCATCGGAAAGAAGCGAATCCGATAGCCTTGTGATTTCTGGGAAGAACATCTTGGCGCGGGCGCCGCGAATCAGCGCCACGCAGGCCGCCCTCCGGCGCCATCGTTTCGGCGACTTCGCCCACTTGAAAACGACTCTTGCACGCTCGGGTTTGGACACGATCATCGGAGCGATGAGGTCATGCACCAGCGCGTCGTGATCGGCCCAACTGCCGATGCGGTCGAGCCAGGAGTCGAATAGCTTGAATTCTTTTTCGCCAAACTCGCGCTCGAGTTTCTCCAGCAGAAATACCGCGGCAACCTTCTCCTCCAACACTGAGCCGGAAAAAAGCTGATCGGCAGCATCGATCAGGAATTCGAGCCCATGATCCTTTCTTACCTCGCGACGAAAACCCACCGCTGCTCGGCGTACGTCCGCCGTGTACCATCCGTGCGATTTGATCTCGTCTTTGAAGAACCACTGCACGCCCGCAGCGTGTTCGGCGGAACCGCCGTCTCTCAGCGCAAGGCGAATCTGAGCAGCCATCTGTTCTGCTGTGAGCTTTGATTGCGCAACTCGAGATCGACCTTTCGAACGCTTGGGCATGACTTCACACTTTACGTTGCAGCAGGAGCGACTCTGAAGTATCTGTCATACACCCAAAGCATCGCACTCGTTACTACGCCGACCATAGTCACAGTCCACCATACTCGCTCGGGCTGGTGAGTAACTTCCCCAAAGTGATGCATGAGAGTTCCACCGAACCACCCGCCGATCAGCGACCCGATTCCGATCGGCAAGAATGCGAAGCCCATGTAGGTGCCCTGCTGTCCTGGAGGCGCAAGCAGCGCGATGTATTCGTAGTAGCGCGGCTGCTGAATGATTTCCCCCAACGCGAGAACAAACAGGGAAAACACCGCTCCCCAGATCGTCGGCCGGAGTGCGAGAATCAGCCAGGAAACTGACGTGATCAGTGTGCCGAGAATGACTGCCTGAAACGCCGGTATTTTGCGTGTTAGAAGGTTGACCGCGAGGGTGAGGCAGATCACGGTGAGGCCATCGGTTACCAGAATAATTTCGACATCAGCATGCGGATTGATGTAGCCATGGATGTATCCCGGCAAGCTGATGTACTGCTGCCAGAACACGACCCAGTAGCCCGTGAACAGCACGAGGAACCACATAAAGCGGCTGATGCCAGCCAGAATCAGCGCGAGAAGTACGACCCAAATCCAACTAGGCACGTTGTAGGCGGGATAGATCCAGAGGCCGATGCGGAGTAGTAGAGCGACCACGAGCACTGGAAGAACCAGCCTGTAGTTGCCGACGACCACGCAAAAATTCCGCGCGACCGTGGCAATCGAAGGTGGAGGAGCATCTCCAGCCTTGCGCGGCTCGCGGAAGAAGAACAGCACTACAAAAAACATTGCAAATACACTGAGCGCAGCCACGCGATACACACTCTCGACGCCTAGATGGCGATGGGCCCATGAGGCGTAGTATGGCCCAAACGCGCCGCCGATGTTGACCATGGTGTAGTAAATCGAGTAGCCAATCGAACGAACATTCGGCTTGGACGCGCGGGCCGTAGTGCCGACGACGCAAGGCTTGACCAGCGAGATGCCGAGTGCGGGCAGAATGAGGATGCAGCCGACAAATAGTTCGAGTGGCACCGCGTTGCGTACCGGAGCCAGCCAGGATGCACCGATCGAACCAATCAGAAAATACGCAGCGGCCAGGATGAGATACGCGACAGAAAGCGCGCGCCGGAAGCCCAGTCGGTCGGCAGCAGCGCCGCCGAAGATGGCAAGAAACCAAACCATTCCGCCGAAGATTCCAGTCAACGTTCCCGTCTGTTCAGCTGAAAAATTCAGTTTTTCCTGTAAATACAACGCGAGCGAAGCAAAGGCCCCGTAATAAGAGAGGCGCTCAAAGATCTCGCTGAGATTGGCGATCCAGAACGGCTGTTCGAATCCGGTGCGAATCTCCTGCAAACGTTCGGAAAAACTCAAGTAGGGCTCCCTGATAACCTGTGCGGCGCTGGGGCTCTCGCCCACGCCGTTTTACTCGTTTCATGCGGCGGCTCACGTCTACATCCCGATACGTTTCCTGACCTCCTCAACCGAGAGCCCGGCCACACGAATCACCTTGTTCCGATCGGTCTGGCCGGAGGCAATGGTAATGGAAGAGCGCGGTACCTTCAAAAATTTCGCCAGGAATTCGACACAAGCCCGATTTGCTTTGCCATCGATCGGCGGCGCAGTGAGAGAAAGTTTGAGCGCATCGCCGAGCTCGCCGCTGATTGCATTTTTCTTGGCGCGGGGATGGACCTTCACCGCAAACGTCACGCCTTCGCCCGACTCCCGAAGGGGAATCAAGCCTTTTTCTCCAGTGAGAATGCAGTCTCGACCAACAACAAGGCCGTCAGAAACGGCACTTGTGGGTTGTGCAGAGTGCGCAATTTTCCGATGCTCGCCATCAGGGCAATCCCGAACACCAGCATGGTCACATTCGCCGCCATGCAAAACAGCTTGAGACCATTGACTCCGCGGCCGTTGCGAATGCGCAGAATGTTCAGCATCGCGGCGAACAACAAAGCCAGGCACGTCCCGAAGATCCAGATCCTGCCAGTGTAAGTTCTCGGCACGAGCAGACCATTCGCGATGGCCAGAACGAAAAGGATTGCCGCACAAAACCAGTCGAGAAACTTCATCGGCCCTCTTCGTCCTCACTGCCTAAGGTTTTGCCCGTGCCCCGAAGATTGCCGTTCCCACGCGCACGCAAGTCGATCCTTCTTCAATGGCGATTTCGAAATCGTGCGACATCCCCATGGAAAGCTGATCCATTCTCACGGCTGGGAGCTTGCGCGATGCAATCGTATCGCGCAACTCGCGCAGTTGGCGGAAGTAGGGGTGTGCGTCTTCGGGATTGTCAGTGAATGGAGGCACGGTCATCAATCCGCGGAATACCAGCTCGGCCAAACGGGGCGTGGCCAGCAGCAGCTCTTCCAGCTCACGAGAATCAGGCGCCAGGCCGCTTTTCGCAGCTTCGCCGCCAACGTTGATTTCGATGAGCACATCCAGCTTCTTGCCGAGCGACCTCGCCGCTGCGTCCAATTTCTCGGCCAGCTTCAACGAATCGACCGAATCGACTGCGCGAAAAAGTTCAGCTGTTTTTGCGGCCTTATTGGTTTGCAGATGTCCGATCATGTGCCACTCGGCCTCGTGCAAATCCCCAAGCGCCGCGACCTTGCCCGCAAATTCCTGCACGCGATTTTCTCCGAATACGCGCAGCCCCGCGCCATAAGCTTCGCGGATCTTCTCCGGCGGCCGCGTCTTGCAAACAGCCATCAAAATAATTTCATCGGGAGAACGCCCACTACGTCGCGCTGCGCCTGCAATGCGCTCGCGGATATGAACAATATTTTCAGCGATCGACACTGAATGATTTAAACACACAGGAACACTGGGAGCCCATCACGGCCGGCCTCAGTCTGCTTAGTGCTTACATGATGGCCGTCGGTGGCGCCGGTTCGTCCGGACTGCCGGCGTTAGCCAGTGGCACTCGTATCATCACCAGAATCAGCACTGCCAATGCGGCCAGTGCTACCCAAAACGAAGGTGTCCAGTGAACGAGCGTTACATCTTTCCCCGACCCAACCAGCCCGGCGATCACCAATCCGCACAACGCCTCGCCCGCGATCAGTCCGGAGGCAGTCAGCACACCGGAGTTTTCGACCCGCGCCTTCTGCGCATCGTTGTAACCGCGCCGGTCGCGCAGCTTGTCGGTGACCCAGCGGATCACGCCGCCCACGAAAATGGCGAATGTCGTACCCAGCGGCAAATACATTCCGACCGCGAACAGCATCACGCTCTTCACTTCGATCATGATCATGGCAAGACCCAAAAGGATCCCCACAATCACCAAGGGCCATGCCATGTCACCGCCCACAATGCCTTTGGAGAGCATGGCCATCAATCCCGCCTGGGGAGCCGGGAGCGCCGCGCTGCCGAAGTGGTATGCCCTATCGAGCACCGCCAATGGGAAAAACAATACCAGCGATGCCACCACGACGCCGAACAGATCCCCAATCTGCATTTTCGAAGGCGTGCCTCCCAGAATGTGCCCGACCTTCAAGTCCTGCAGCATCTCGCCGGCGACGGCAGACGACACGCAAACCACCGCCGCGACTCCGAGCACCGCCGCTACCCCTCCCGTTCCCGAAACGCCGAGTGCTACCATCAACAGCGCGGCAATCACCAGCGTGCACAGCGTGAGCCCCGACACAGGATTATTCGATGAGCCAATCAGGCCCACCAGATTCCCCGACACAGCAGCAAAAAAGAAACCCAGAACAATCATTACCAGCGCAGCCACCACCGAAGCCGTAATAACCTGCGAGCTCGACAGATTTCCCGCCCCTCCGATGAAGTAGTAGTAAAGGGCGATCATGGCCAGGAAGACGATACCCACACCGGCAAAAATCGCTTTCGAAGGAAGATCGCGATCCGTTCGATTCGTAGCTTCGTGCGCTGCGGCCGATTTCTTCAGATCGGAAACCGCACGCGCCATACCCGCACCCAATTGTTTTCGCATCTTGAACAAGGTGTAGGAGGCTCCCACCAGCATCCCGCCCACCGCAATCGGCCGCACGATCGAGTAATAGATGGCCCCCGCCAGCAGCGGCCATGCTAGCGTTTGTCCCGCAGGCTGCGCCGCCTGAATGTAGGGACCAATCGTGAAGGTTAGAAGCGGAACCAGTAAACCCCAGGCCAGCACTCCACCGGCAAAATTAAGCGCTGCCAGCCGTGGACCAATGATGTAGCCCACACCTAAGTAGGCCGGGCTGATATCGGGTGCGGTCAGCAGCGTCGCGCCTCCGGTGATCGTAGTCGCCACATTTGGATTCGTGCCAGTGCGCAGCAACAACTTCTTGCCCAGCGCACTGATGGTCACCGGAAACGTATTGTTCGCCGAGAAAACATTGACCGCGCCCAGCAGGTACATGAATCCGCCAAAGCCCATGTTGGCAAAAAGAATCTTCGCGGCTTTGGCACCTTGCTGGCCTGCCTTGTGAATCTCCGAGGCAGCCACCGATTCCGGATAAGGTAGATCGGGATCTTCCACCATTACGCGTCGCAGAAGCGTCACAAAAAGTATCCCGAGCGTTCCACCGATCACCATGAGGGCCACGGAGTTCCAATATTTCTCGCGCGTCAAACCAGGCCACAGTCCGGCCATCACAAATGCCGGAATGGTGAACACGGCTCCCGCTGCTACCGATTCGCCGATCGAGCCCACCGTTCGCGCGATGTTCTCTTCGAGCAGTGAGCCCTTCATCAGCCGCAACAGCGCCATCCCGATTACCGCCGCGGGGTACGTTGCCGCAATCGTCATTCCGGCTTTCAGACCGAGATAAGCATTGGCCGACCCGAGAATCGCCGTCATCACCAGCCCAATCAGCAATGCACGGAAGGTGAACTCTTTCATTTCCATATTTTCGGGAACGTAGGGAGTGTGCTTCTTCCGAACTGGTGGGGCGACCGTACTCATGGGCGAGATCCTCGCGGAATGGGATAAGTCCCGATATTCCAACTTTGTATGCGAAACATCGGAACGGCGCACGTTAGCACGCGGGCAGGCTGCTTTACAAGTGCGGTGGCGCGTTGCAGAGCGGTAATAGCCGGGCAGATGCTCGCGTCATCTGCGCAACCCCACTTAGGGTAAAATAGCAGTAATTGGTCGTTCACCCCTTCGCAGTCTTGTTCTTCCGAGGTGCAGTGTGGCACATCACTCCTCCGACCAGCTCTGGTTTCAGAAGTATTTCGAATTTCACTGCGACGATTGTGGCTGCGAAGCCGGCTTTCGTTCCCGGCGCCGCACGTTTTCCGAACGCTATCTTCTTCCGATCTTTCTGCTGCAGCCGGTACGCTGCGCGGAGTGTTTTCGGAGGGACTATCGTTTGATTTTCATGCCGGTGCGCGAGCGGCTTTCGGACGTGACCGGAAACCATCCGGTCTCATCAGTTTCAGGTCGCGACACTCGTAACGTTGCCTAGTGGACCGGACGCCGCTATACTGGCGGTACGCGGGCAACGCGGAAGCGCCCCATTTTCGTGGGCATCACGGAGGCCGTCTTCAGCAGTAGTGGAGACCGAATTCGGGCTATCCAGGCCAAAGCCGCAGTGGCAGGGCCTTCTATTGCTTTCGAAGGCACTCGATCCGGTATTGACCGATCCTGCTTTGGCCGATCCTGGTTCGACCGAGATTTTTGCGGTCGGGTCTCTGTCCAAATTGCGGAAAGTCTTTTCTCCGTTCTCTTTCCCTCCGATTGCCGTATCTGCGGCAAGCCTTTAGTACAGATCTCCCGTCTTCCCGTTTGCCGGGAGTGTCTTGCCGCCATGCATCCCACCGCAGGTGGAGTCTGCTTCTTCTGCGGCGAGCGCCTGTTTTCGTCCTACGCACTCTCCGTGTCTGACGGAGAGCCTCGATGTGGTTTGTGCGAGCGAATTGATCCCATCTTTGCGCGTGCCGTAGCCTATGGCAGCTATGAAGGCGGATTGCGTGAGCTGATTCACCTGCTGAAGTACTCCGGAGTGTATCCTGCCGCGAATGTTTTGGGACGCATGCTGGCGGAGGCAGTTGAGGAGCTCTCACCTGGGTTTAACGCCGATCAACTCGTCGTCATTCCGGTGCCTCTGCACCGCAGCAAACTTCGCCAGCGCGAGTTCAATCATGCGGAGCTGATCGCTCGCGCGGCGTTAAAACTCAGGCCGGCTGCGGGGCGCTTGAGCCC
The DNA here is from genome assembly GCA_963782835.1 of uncultured Acidobacteriaceae bacterium. Classification (GTDB taxonomy): domain Bacteria; phylum Acidobacteriota; class Terriglobia; order Terriglobales; family Acidobacteriaceae; genus Sulfotelmatobacter. The sequence continues at coordinate 165,946 of CAWALR010000027.1, forward strand.
GCTTGCGGCGGGCGTGCTCGAAAGAAAGCGCGAAACACCGTCCCAGACCGGCCTCACGCGCTACCAGCGCCGCGAAAACGTGCGTGGGGCGTTCCGGGTGACCCAGCCCGAGACCGTGAAAGGCCGCGAAGTCCTGCTTGTCGATGACGTTCTTACCACCGGAGCCACCGTTTCAGAGTGTGCGCGTGTTCTGCGCCGCGCCGGAGCGATCAAAGTATGGGTCGCAACTGTTGCCCGCACGCTGAAGGCTTCCGATCAGCACGTGGAGGTTCGGTTGTCCGAGAACGAGACCGGTGACGAGGCTTCGTCCGAGGTGCAAGATATTCCCGTGGCTCGCGCAGTCGGCATCTAATTTAGGCGTATACGCCGGGCGACCTGGCGTCCGATGTAAGAGTCGCAGTAGCAGTCAAGAAGTGTAAGACAAGAAGTCTGAGAGAAGACAAGCGCGATCTCGAGGAGACAAACGAGCGTCATGTCAGCAAGGATTGAAGCCGACGGAGGCGGAGGATTGATAGGCAGGCACGCCGCAGGCCTGTTTGCAGGGACGGCGGTGCACCGCGACAGCAACGGTCACGCGCTGCACGCGCCCGTGCTCGTCCTGAACGCTTCTTACGAGCCTATTAATGTTTGCGCCGCGCGCCGCGCCCTCGTCCTGGTGCTCAAAGGCGTGGCCATGACGGAAGAAGAGAATGGACACTTTCTGCACGCCGCCCGCATTGCCATGCGAGTGCCCTCGGTCATTCGGCTGCTGGAATACCGTCGCATCCCGCACCAGAGCCGCGCTCTCTCGCGAAAAAATATCCTGCTGCGCGACCGTAACACCTGCCAATATTGCGCCACCGTCCTGCCTTCCGGTGAACTGACTCTCGACCACGTCATTCCCCGTTCCCGCGGAGGCTCCTCTACCTGGGAGAATCTCGTGGCCTGCTGCCACACCTGCAATCGCCGCAAGGGCAATCAGTTCCCCGCCGAAGCTGGCATGAAGCTGATGCGCGAGCCCCGCGCATTCAACCTCCACACCAGCCGCCACATCATGCGATTGATGGGCCGCTCGGATGACAAGTGGAGAAAGTATCTGTTCTATTAAGGTTGCAAAGTTTCGGAGTTTCAAGGCTTCAAAACCTTGAAACTTTGCTACTGTGGCTTCTTCTGATCCGGGTTCGGACTCTGATCCGGCGGCCCTTTCTGATCCGCCTTCGGTACTTCCTGGCCGTTATACAGAATCCTCACATTCGATCCAAACCGCTTGTAATCCTCGTACTTCACAATTTCGCGAATATGAATATCGCCGGTGTTGAATTGCAGCGTATCGTCAGCGCGGGTATAGGTGGGGAACCAATACTTGCCATCGATCTGCTCGCGCCACGTCGTGAACTTGGGATAAAGGTGTTCTTCCTTCCCTTTCTTCTTCGTATCCTTAATTTCCGGGACGGCTTGGCCGTAGGTCTTCACGATCTGGAAGTCTTGATCGTCTACCCAGATGCGACCTTGGAAGTAGCGCTTCTTGCCCACAATCGCCTTCGGAGCAATATCGAAGACGTAACAGTGCAACGTGTCTTCCTGCTGCTGGCCCACATAAAGAATGTTGTATTCCGGAATCTCGTCGGTCGTAAGCACGAAGGGCAGGCGGTTGCGGAAATCCTGTATGTCGCCTTCGTCGAGGGACAACCCTCCCTGTTCCAGCGACGACTGCGGCGCGAAAACGACGTTCTCGATGCGATGACCCTTGTCGTCGTAAAGCACGTCGAACACTTCGTGATATTCCCCGGTAACCGTATCGCCGTCGCGCGTCTGAACTTTGATGTCCTGTCGGTAGGTGTACTGATCGCGCGCTTCCTTAAACAACTTTTCCTTCGCTGCAAAGTGCGTGATGATCTCGTCAGGCGTAACGCCCTTGGGCGCGGTATTTTCCAGGGGCCCTTCCTGCGCAGTTGCGGGTGCAGCAAGGAAAGCGCCTACAGCGAGGGCGGCAAAAGACAGAAGAATTCGATGCGGCCGGTTCATGTACCTATTTTATCGAATAACTGATCTTGTCGAATAACGGATCGATGGAACGATGGAACGATGGGCTTGCGAGGAGGCAAGTCCCCCATACTTCGTGCGCCTTTGCCGAGTGCCACTGCAAACGGCGACCGCGGCAACCCTCCCCCGACCCCTCTCCGCTCAGTGAGGCCGGGGGTAGGGCGCTGCAGTTCTGCCGTTACGTTGGATGCCATATCAATCAGGGGGTTGCCGTCGGAAAGATTGTCTGTAATCTCATGAAATTCAATCTTCTCCATTCGAAGCCTGCCCCAGGAAATCCCCGTCATTCCGGGCGAGCGCAGCGAGCGGAGGAACTTGCTTTTCGCAGCCACGATGCTCCTGCCTTCGCGAGCAAACCCCTGGAAGCTCCCTGCGTCCCCCTGCTACACTCATCCGTTTGCCGAGGAGGTCCCTTCATGCGTCGTCTTTTTCTTTCCATTCTTGTTCTAGCCCTAGCCCTTCCAGCTTTTTCACAGGCCAAGCATCCCTTCACCTTCGAAGACATGATGAAGCTGAAACGCGTGGGCGAGCCGGAAGTTTCGCCCGACGGCAAGTGGGTGATCTTCAGCGTGGTCGATGTCGATCTCGCCGCCAACACGAAGACGCCGCACATCTGGATCGTGCCCACGGCTGGCGGTCAGGAGCGCGAGATCATCGCTGATCAGGACGCCGACCGTCCGCGCTGGGCGCCAGATGGGAAGCGGTTCGCGTTCTTGTCGACAAAGGAAAGCGGCTCGCAGGTTTGGATCGCGGATTTTGATGGCGAAGCCGGTACCGTCGCGAGAGTTTATAAGCTAACCTCGATGCCCACGGAAGCTGGCGGCGAACTCTGGTCGCCGGATGGAAGGAATATTCTTTTCATTTCGGATGTATATCCGGAGTGCGACGGACAACCGGAGGAGATTGCTTGCAACGCCAAGAAACTCGACGAGGCCAACAAATCCAAAGTCAAGGCTCAGATTTTCACTCACCTCCTGTATCGCCATTGGAACGCCTACAAAGAAGGCAAGCGAAGCCATATTTTTCTGCTTCCGGTTCTTACTCAAGTTCACGTGTATCACGACCTTACGCCTGGCGACTACGATGCGCCCGTCTTCTCCCTCGGCGGGCAGGACGACTATGCCTTCTCGCCCGAAGGCCAGGAGGTTTGCTACACCTCGAATCACGACAAGAATCCGGCGGCTTCCACCAACAACGATCTCTGGATCGTCCCGGTCAGCGGAGGCCCTGCTAAGGACATCACCGCCGATAATCCCGCCAGCGACTCGACGCCGCTCTATTCCCCCGATGGCCGCTACATCGCCTACCGCGCCCAGCAGCGTCCGGGATACGAGAGCGACCGGTTTCGGCTGATGCTGTATGACCGTAAGACGGGAGAGAAGAAAAATCTGACAGAAGATTTTGACGCGTGGGTGGGAGCGTATGTTTGGGAGCCGGATTCCAATATGATCGACTTCGCCGCCGAAAACGCCGGCTCATCTCCCATATATTCAGTTTTCCTCTCAGGCAAGTTGCAGGGGTTAGCTCGCGGCTACAACGGTGACTTGACGGTCACACCCGACGGTAAGGAGATTCTATTTACGAAGATGAGTCTCCAAGCACCTACCGAGATCTACAGGGCGAGCACCCCTAAATATACGGTAGTTAATTGCGAGTCTCCGGTAGTCGCAAAGAATCCCTTATTGAACTGCTTCCAAGATCCGCAAGCCGTGATTCGACTGAACGATTCCATTCTTGGCCAAATCCAAATGTCTCCACTCGAATCCTTCTGGTTCACCGGCGCTCACGACGACAAAGTTGAAGGCTTCCTGGTCCGCCCGCCAAACTTCGACCCCAGCAAGAAGTATCCCGTGAAATTCCTCATCCACGGCGGACCGGAGGGCTCCTGGGGAGAGGACTGGAGCTACCGCTGGAATCCCGAACTCTTCGCCGCCAACGGATACGTCGTCATCATGATCAACTTCCATGGCTCGACCGGCTACGGACAGAAGTTCATCGACGCCATCAACGGCGACTGGGGTGGCGCCCCCTTTGAAGACCTGATGAAGGGCCTCGACTACGCAGACAAGACGTATCCGTTCATCGATAAAGACCGCGAGTGCGCGCTGGGCGCCAGCTACGGCGGATACGCCATCAACTGGATTCTCGGCCACACCGACCGCTTCAAGTGCCTGGTATCGCACGATGGCATGTTCAACGCCGAATCTGCCTGGGGTACCACCGAAGAACTCTGGTTCAACGACTGGGAGTTCAAAGGCACTCCCTACGACAATCGCGCCAGCTATGAGAAATGGTCGCCGCACCAGTACGCGAAAAATTTCAAGACGCCGACACTGGTCATCCACGGTCAGCTAGATTACCGCCTCGACGTGAGCGAAGGCTTGCAGCTTTTCACCACGCTGCAGATGGAAGGCATTCCATCAAAGATGCTGTATTTCCCCGACGAAGGACACTGGGTTCTGAAGCCGCAAAATTCGCAGCTCTGGTACAAGACCGTCAACGACTGGGTCGACCAGTGGACGAAGGACCAGGTGAAAGATCAGGGGACGAAGAAGTGAGTATCGGCTTCGGGCTCCGGCTGTCGGGCCTCGGCGTCGCTTCAGCAAAACGAAATGTTTAAAGTTTTTGTCATTCCGACCGAAGGGAGGAATCTGCTGTTTGCCTTCGCCGGTACGAAGCAGGTTTCTCCCAGCAGCGTCCGCGTCGAGTGTCAGCCCTAAGGAAAGCTCTCCATCACGTCCGCCAGCGCCGCCGACGCTCCTGCCGAAATTTGAATCTCGACCTCCAATAGCCCACTGAATGACCCGAGGCTCGGGACGAAACTCGCCAAGCCGTTCGCGTCGCTGGTCATGCTGCTCTGGTTTGCACTCAAGACGACCGGCATCCCCGTTTGCGTGGTAGTGGCATCGCCCGTCACCACCGTGAGATCGTTCCCGGGCGGACGCAGCACGATCGACTGAAACAGCACGCCCGCTCCGAGCACGGAATTGGGCGGCATTGACGAATCGGTGACGCGGACGATCAGCGGCTGAAATCCCTGTCCACTGACAACTTGCCCACCTCCGGCCACGGGCTGCAAGTTCAGCAGCGCGGGGGCAACGGCGTTCCCGGAAACAGTTTGGCAAGGATTGTTTCCGGGCCCCACGCAAGCGCTGAGCTGCACACTGCCGCCGAAGTTGGTCACCGTGAGTGTGACCGAAGCGTATCCGTTGCTGTTCGTTACTGCACTTGGCGAACTGAGCGATCCCGATCCCTGTGTGACGACGAAGTTCACCGTCACGCCGGCTTGTGGGGTGCCGGAGCTTACCACCCGCGCCGTGATCGGAACGCTCACGCTCGCGCCATAAGCGATCCAAAGATAGGGGTTGGTCACTGCAATCGCCGTGGCCGAAGACGTAGCCGACAGGTTGGCGGTCACAGACTGCGCAGGATTGTAAACGCCGGGCGCGAGCGTTGCCGTTATGTTTGCACCTCCTGTTATCGTGGGTGTGACCCAGGTTGAGGCGAGTCCGCTTTCATCCGTGATCGCCGAGCACGAAGAGATGCCGCCGCAGGCTGAGAGCGTGGCGCCGTTGGTGGTGGTCCATCCGATGGTTGCGCCGCTGACCGCGGAGACGCCATTCGAACCAACAACCTGCACCGTCACCGGATTGGCCGCCTGAGTTCCCACCGCCGTCTGCGGATTTCCGCCTCGCAGCAGCAGAATCTCATCAGTGCCAGCGGCGCCGAGGGTGAGAACGCCGGTCATTATAGAGAATGCGCCACTGACCGGATCGGTGATCGTGATCGTCTGAGGCCCATCGCCCTGCGCCGGAGCAGAAACCAGAATCTGGCTCGCGTTGCTGGCCAACAGAGGAACATTATTCTTCCCCACAGCGACCGTGAGACCGGGTGCAAACCCGATGCCCTGCAGAGTCACGGGGCCGCCAGTCACTGGGATGCGCGCAGGGCTGACCGAGTCTCCATACAACACGTGCGCGTGATAAGAGTAGTCGGGACGGCCGTCGCCGCGCAGATCGGCGATGCCGACGATAAAGCTGTTCGCGCTCAGGACCTGCGCGTCGAGACGACTCATGCCGAAGCTCTCAGCATTGAAGGGAGCCGCGGTGAGCACTGGCGGTGCTGTGCCCTGTGGATCACCCAGCGTCCACATGCCGATAACCGGCGCGGTTTTTGACTCGGTCGGCACTCCCGCCTCGTCCAACGCGGTCACGGCTACTGACAGCGTGCGGTTGGCTTGGGCCGCGATCAGAAAGTAGCCCGTGTCGCCGTACCCGCTCAGCGAGCCGATCCAATCGCCCGCCGGAGGAATCGTAGCAGGCGCACTCCATGTCTCCGTTGCCGACCACGGAGGCGCAGCCTGCCCGCTGCTGGACATGGGAATATCCTGCTCAAACTCGCCACCCGCGTTCACTGTGACCACAATCGGCGCAAAGGTTCCCGAAGGCGCAACCTGGGAAAAGTCGTAGGGGCACACGCCGGCCGACCACAAAGGATCCAAAGCCTCTACCGAAAGCTGATATTGCGCGGTACTTGCTCCGTTAGGAATTGGCAAGCCGCCAAGGTCGAAGAATCCTTCGAGCGTTTGATTGCTCGAGCCGAACTCGCTGTAATGATTTCCCAAAGGATCCGCTAAGCCAGTGATCGGATTGCCCGCGTTGCCGGTAAAAAGGAATCCGGAAACCGACGAGGCCGCGTATCGGTGGGAGGGCTGGCCGGTGGAAGGATCGATCCAGCGTGCGAATACGTTGACTCCTTGCATCGGCTGGCCCGGAGCGCCGAAGTGATTTTCGAAATATACGGAGCCATAAATCCGGGCAGTCGCGGTTGACTTGCCGGCTGCGGGATACAAGCGCGAGAGCGAAGCCACATCATCGGGCGCGAGTTGGTAAGGGTTTGCGTAACAAAGAGTGATTGGAACGCAATTCGCCGAGTCCATGTAATGCATCACGGGAAAGCCGGCAAAATCATCGGGCGTGGCTGGAGGCTTGCCGGTGATTACATTCAGATTCAACTGCGACCATCCCAGGCCCAGCACGCTGCCTAATACCCGCACCAGCCGGTATTCCACATCTGTCAGTTGTGAGGATTGCATAGCGCACTGTCCGTTGATCACGATCAGCGCGTGCAGGAAGTTCGCACCGGCTCCGAAATTATCCACGCCTCCATAGACCGCGTTTTCGAAACACTGCGAAGGCTCGCCAGCGCCGGAGCCGAGCAGCGCGTCCGTTACCGAGCCATCGTAGTCGTAGACGATTCCCACCGGCGTTTGCGTGGCGGCAGAAGTAACATCGGCGGGAGCGGTGACGATTCCATTGGAGTCGACGACGATGTTACTGCCATTCACGTCCTCGGCGAGCTGTCCAGCGGCGTTTGCCACCACAGCCGCAGTGGGAACCGAGGTCCACTGAAGGAATGCGTTGGCGACAAGCGCGTTGGCTGCCGAATTTGGCAGGATGGGGCTGAGGTCTCCCTGATCGGTGTAGTAGTTCACCTGGCCCTGCGACCAGGTAAGTGGCTGCCCCATGGTTGAAGCATTAAAGTAGCTGGAGCCCGCAACGTATTCAGGCCCGCCGGCGCGGGTTGTCCCCACGAAAGACAGAACCAGGGTCAGAACCGCAATCGGGTGAAACCATGCGTGTTCGCTGAAGGCCGCGCACTTCATTATTTTCACGTCTGATTCATTCCTCTCCGTCGGCACGCCGAACCGCTTCGGCGAAATCGGCATACGAAATGCTAGTTTTTCCCCGGATCATAGGATCTGACGCCACTGTCGCAACATTCCGTGCCGTCACCACGACCCTTCCTACCGGATCAATCTCGAATCTGGCGCCGTCTCCCCCTACCGAACTGGTGAGGCCGAACCGGCTCGGCGAATAGAGAAAGAGCAATACGCGTTCGCCGACGTGATAGCGTTCGCCGCGAGCCCATAGGCCCGCCCATTCGTGGATGGTCAGAGTTTGGCCCGTCGACGCGCCCCGGATGCCGTGCTCCACCTGGAACGTAATCGTCGTGCAGCCTCCGCCGCGTCCGAAGATTGGAGCGACCTCTGCGGCAGCTCGTCCCACAAACGTGACCCGCCCGGAAAAAATGATTCCTGACTTGCGAACGATTTGCGGGAGGGCGATCCTAACCGGGATCGGAGGGTAACGCAGGGGCGCGTGCGGAATCTCGGGAAGCTGACCCGCATCAGTGAGCGAGGAATATTGCGAGGTCGCCGAACTGGACACGAGGGCCGCGGGGCGGTCCTGAGTTACATCCTGCGCGGCCGAAAGCGCGACTACGAAAATCAGCAGGAACGCCGCGAGCAGACGCCAGCAACTCCCGGTCATAGCTATCACCTGGGAATGAATGTCTGCTCAGAGGGTTTGGGAAACCACGCACATCCTAGTCGCCGGGGCACAAATGGCGCAGTGACCGATGTCACAGCCCGGCCTGTGCATATCGCGGAGTGCAAGAATCGGCGCGTTTCCGTTGACTTTGCTTCCGCCCCACCCCTAAGATGGCTCACCGGATCTCTGGCTCAGACGTTGCGGGCAACGTCTCCGAAAATATGATTGGGCAAAGCATCTCTCACTACAAGGTGATCGAGAAGCTCGGCGGTGGCGGGATGGGCGTGGTCTACAAGGCCGAGGACACGCGCCTGCACCGCTTCGTCGCGCTGAAGTTTCTGCCCGAAGACGTCACCCGCGACGCGGCCGCGCTCAGCCGTTTTCGCCGCGAAGCCCAGGCCGCTTCCGCTCTCAACCATCCCAACATCTGCACCATCTACGACATCGGTGAGGAGTCCGGCCTCGCTTTCATCGTCATGGAATATCTCGAGGGCGAGACGCTGAAGCACCTCATCGGCGATACCCCTCTGGAGATGGAAAGGCTGCTGGCCATCTCCATCGATGTGGCGGATGCGCTGGACGCAGCCCATTCCAAAGGCATCGTGCACCGCGACATCAAGCCGGCAAATATCTTCGTGACCGCGCGAGGAACCGCCAAAATTCTCGATTTTGGTTTGGCCAAGGTAACCCAGGACAGCAACCGCGTGCTGGACCCTTCGGAAGCCACTAAGACAGAAGGAACCAACGCTCAGCACTTGACCAGTCCGGGCTCGGCGCTGGGAACGGTCGCCTACATGTCGCCGGAGCAAGTACGGGGCAAGCCCCTGGATTCGCGCACGGATCTATTCTCCTTCGGCATCGTGCTCTATGAAATGGCGACTGGCGCGGTGCCGTTTCGCGGAGAAACCTCCGGAGTCATCTTCGACGCGATCATGAACCGAGTCCCAGTCGCGCCGGTCCGGCTGAATCCCGAACTTCCAGCCAAGCTCGAGGACGTCATTAACCGCGCCCTCGAAAAAGACCGTGAGCTTCGTTATCAGCACGCCGTAGATATCAAATCGGAGTTGCTACGCCTCAAGCGCGATCTTGAGTCAGGGCGATCATCGGCTGTGGGATCTTCGCCATCCGTCCCGGTGGCATCTGGGAACTCGCAGGCGGAATCGCAGACGCCGCCTCCGGCAAAAACAAGCGGGCGAGCTGCTGCAGTTTCTTCGTCTTCTTCTGGCTCGGGCAGTGTGTTGCCGGTCCCCGTTTCACCTCCCGCGCCGTCGCGTTGGAAGTTCGTAATCCCCACAGTCATAATTTTGGCCATTGCGCTGGTTGCTGGAGGACTTTACTGGCGCAAGCACCAAGCACCGAAATTAACGGACAAAGATCAGCTCATCCTGGCCGACTTCACCAACCAAACCGGTGACGCGGTATTTGACTCGACGTTGAAAGAAGCGCTGGCGATTCAGCTGGAGCAGTCACCTTTGCTGCAGTTGGTCAGCGATGCCGAGCTGCACAATAACCTGCAATATCTGGGACAGGCGCGGGACCAGAGAATTACACCGGAGTTGGCTCAGCAGCTAGGTCAGCGTCTGGGGGTGAAGGCGTATCTGGCGGGCAGTATCGCCAATCTCGGATCATCGTATGTGATTCAGATTAACGCGGTGAACTGCGGTACGGGAGAGGTCTTCGCGCGCGAGCAAGTCACCGCTAACGACAAAACCGGAGTACTGCAGGCGGTCTCGAACGCCGCCACGGCCATGCGGGCGAGGCTGGGCGAGTCGATGAGCTCGATCCAGAAGCTGACGACGCCCTATACCAACGTCACCACGGCCTCTCTCCAAGCCTTCCACGCATTTTCGCTTGGGGAGGATGAGCATCGCGTCGGGCGCGATTTTCCCCAGGCGGCTTCCTTTTATCAGGAAGCAATCCGGCTGGACCCGGGCTTTGCCATGGCCTACGCACGGCTCGGTGTGGCCTATGGAAACCAGGGCGCAGTCGCCAAGGCGATTGAGAATTTAAAGAGGGCTTACGAACTGCGCGAGCGAGTTACCGAGCGCGAGCGCATGTACATCGAGTCGCAATACGCCTTGCAGCAGTCCGATCTCCCCAAAGCGCTGGAATCCTACAAGCTGTTCGTGGCGACCTATCCACGCGACGCGGCGGCATGGAACAACCTGGCGTCTGCCTATCAAACCATTGGCGACTACGAGCAGGCCGCCACGGATTTCGAGAAGACCTGGGAGATCGCTCGCTGGGACGATGTTGCAGCCGACAACGCCGCAGGCACATTGATGGGAATTGATCGGATGCTAGAGGGCGAGCGTTACTTAAAAGAAGCGCTGGACCAGGGCGGCGCTGACAATACCTCGTATCACAGCAACGCTATGCTCGACGATTTCGTGTCGGGCCGGCCCGGACTGGGAGAAACATGCGCAATGGGCAGCTGGTCGCCCCGACGGCTTTATCGTGCAGACAAGCGCCGCCGCAATTTATCTCTATCTGGGAAAAATGCACGACGCCGACCGGCAGTGGACGCAAGGAGCACAAAAAGCTGAGCAGCAGCACCTGACGGATGCGGCCGGTGGACTCTACGCGATCAAGTCTCTTCACGACGCGCTGGTATCCAATTGCTCCGCTGCCCGCGAAGACGCCCACCATGGGCTGACTCTGGACCATTCGATGGCCACCGTTCCCGATGCTACTTTGGCTCTTGCCCTGTGTGGTGAGGAGGCTTTCGCCCTCAAGGAAATCGAGCGCCTGGCTGCGGAAGCACCCACGAACACGCTGGTTAATGACATTTACTTGCCTGAGGTAAAAGCCGCCGCAGCCTTGGCGGCGCACCACCCCGAACAGGTTGCGTCGTTGCTTACGTCCGCCGTTCCTTACCTGCTGGTGACGAAGATTCCTCAACTGCTCGGCCGCGCGTCCTTGGAGATGAAGCACGGGCGGCAGGCCGTTACCGATTTTGAGCCCGGTGTTCGCTATCGCGGTCTTTCTTTCCAGGAAGGTACCGGCGCTGCCCAGGCCCCCGACTACATTCTCTGCCTGCTGGGAACAGCCCGCGCCCAAGCCCAGTTTGACCATGCGGCAGCGACCCGTACCTACCAGCAACTGCTCGATATCTGGAAGAACGCCGACCCTGACTTCATTCCCGCTCAGGAAGCGCGCCGCGAATTCGCGGCCTTGAGCGCCGCGAAGAATTAAGAGAGCGACCAGCGATCAACCAAGTAACCATCGGCAACTGCTGGAACAGTTACCCCATTCGTCACGAGACCAGTCCTCTAATCCCATTGGGGCGCGCAGCCGATAGTGCTAATAGCGTAAGGACGGCAGACTGCGTGAAGATTCTCTTAGTGGATGACAGCAAACCGATTCTGCATGAAAACGAGCGGGTGCTGCACAAGGCTGGGTATGAGGTAGTCTGCGCCGAAGACGGCGAATCCGCGCTGAAGCTCGCCCGGGAGCGCCAGCCTGATCTGATTTTACTCGACATGATCTTGCCCAGGATCAGCGGCCCCGAAGTGCTGGCTTGCTTAAAGAAGGACGCCGCAACCTCTGACATCCCGGTGATCGTGCTCAGCAGCCTCACCGAAAAGAACCGGCAGAAACTGATTGAAGCCGGCGCCGAGGATTACGTAGAGAAGAATTCCCTGATGCCGATGCCCGGGGTGAATGTCTTGCCGAAAATACTGGAGAATCTGATCTGCCGCATCAACCGTAAACGCGGAGTCGCCTTCAGCGATGTCCCATTTCACAACAAGTAAGAAACGTTCGTTCGGCCGAGGAGGCCGTGTTCCCGCGCAAACCAAGAGAGCGACTGGCGAAGAAAACTCTTCCTACAGACCACGCCGGGCATGCTCTTCTGCGCTGAGATTCGCGCCCGCCAGTAGTAGCAACCCCGTAAGGAATGCCCAGAACATCAGGCTCACCGACAGTGCAAACGGCCCATAGACTTCCGCAAAATTCAGCCAGGGCAGCGCCAGAATGTAGCCATACTTCAAAGCTTCCGACAGCAACCCTATGATCACCGCCGTTGACAGCACCGCACGCGCCGGAACCTTTCCGTTGGGCAACAACCAGTAAATCAGGAAGAAGATGGCGATGCTGGCGCAAATAGCGAACAGCTTCATCACCATGAAACCCACCAGGCGAATGAATCCACTGCCATGGCCGCGCAGTAAAAACTCCAACAAAGCAACATTGCCCGCTGTCATGGCTATCGACAGCAATGCCAGCACGCCGCAACCGAAAGCCAGCCCAAGCGAGATCAACTGATTGCCGAAATACGAGCGGTTATTCGGAAAGCGCCAGATCCGGTTGAGCGCTACTTCCAGAGGCATGAACACGCCCGAAGATGTCACCAGCAAGATGATCAGCGAAGCCACTTGCACGCTGTGGCGGCTGTTCACCATCGCGTTGAGGTTGCGGATGACGAACTCCTGTCCCGCCGGCAGATAGTCACGGAGCAACTCCATCACCACGTCGTACATCACGCGCGAATGGAAAACGCGCCGGATGAGCGTCATCAGGAGAACGACGAAAGGAAAAAACGACAGGATCGAGTTGGCCGCGACAGAAAATGCAAAAGTATGCACATCGGTCCGCAACAGGTACTTCACCGTGGAAACCATTACCCCGTCCCGTCGCCCGCGGCGAGGACTTGGCGGCGGGGCTGAGGGGCACGCGTCGGGTGCAGCAACCGTACTTGTTGTCTGATCTGCCACAGGTATTAGCCTAATCCTACCAAGGGTTTGCCCGCTTGTCGGCGGGTCCCGAAAAACCAAAGTTTCCGTCGCGGGACAAGCCTTTTCTTATACCTCGTTAAAGTATTGGATGTGACCGCAGGTTATCTTGAAGCCTCACCCTCTAATTCTTCTTGTCAAACGATTTAGTAGTGCTTATTATCGTTTGCTCATTGTCTGGTGTGTACCAGGCGACGAGTGTGTTAGGCAGGTTGACGTCTTGCGTAGTGCCGTAGAAACAGCGTCGATGGTCCAGGGCTCCGAAAGTTCGCGTCGCAATGTCTTTACGCGGCGTTGACCCGAGGAGTCTTTTGCTTTGGGGCGGTTTCTTCAGTACTACCGTGCGCGGCCGAGTTCTACCGTTTCTCTTGAAGGGGGCGTTCCGGTTCGCCGGGACAACAGTACGGGAGATTCGGGGAACAATTCTTCACGATAGTGAAAGGAGTTTTTCCGTGAGAGAGAAGGGAACAGTGAAGTGGTTCAACGGGGCGAAAGGATATGGCTTCATCCAGCGCTCCACGGGGGAGGACGTTTTCGTACATTTCTCCGCGATTCAGGAGAACGGCTACCGCTCGCTCAACGAGGGCGAGACCGTGGAGTTCGATCTGCTGAAAGGTCCCAAAGGCTTTCAGGCGGGCAACGTCGTCCGCGCCTAGCCGCGATCATTGTGGATGGCTGACCCTCCCGCCCCATCGGGAGGGTTTTTAAATTACCGCACTTCCAACGACACCAAATCCCCATCCGACAAGCCGCCCGGCTTGTAGTTCACCGACACCGATCGATCGCTCCACGTGCAGGAGAACGTATCGGTGCCGATCAGCAGCAGGGATTTATAATCCGCAGTGCGTAGCTTTAGAGTCATTCCCCCAGCAGCCACGGTGAGAACAGCAGCCGGAGACTGAGAGCAATCCACTCTGACCAGCCGACCCTGCAGAAATTTGGCTGCGCGCCGATCGCCCACTCCGGCGTTTTGTGCTGATTGCTCCGCTGCGGCACGTTTGGCAGCATCCTGTTCCAGCACGTCAAAAGGCGAACTCTGCGGAGACAGTTTCGGAGCCGTCGAGGCCGTCGACAGACCATACTTCTGTTCGTTGGTCAGCCGGGTCAGCTGCTCGCGGGCCTCCGCTGCTACCAGCGAATTACTGCTCGTCTTCAAACGATCCAGCAACGCTCGCGCCGCTTCCCACTTTTTGCCCTCAATATAAATTTCCGCCAGGTGGTAGACATACTCCTGATCGCGTGGACTGAGTTGTATCGCCGCCCGCTCCGCCTGCATGGCCGCTATCGAACCGCCGCCCTCCTTGCGCGCCATCGCCATCAGGTCATACGCGTCGGCAAACTCCGGATACCAGTCCAGCACCGCCCGCAGATCCTGCATCATGTTGGGCAGGCCCTGAATATCAGCGTGCTTGGCCTTGGCGATGCGGTATTTCAGCACAGCGAGGTAATAGCGGATCCACATGTCGTGCTGGTCGAGAATGGCCGCGTCGCTCAGCTCTTCCGCCGCCGCATCGAACTCTCCATATTGCAGGTGATCCCAAGCCAGCGCTCGATGAGCAATCTCATTTCCTACAGCCGCTACTAGCGGCGCGTCTTCAATACTTTCCCTTGCGGCTCTCCGCTCGACCGGCTTCCCGGAAGCTGTGGTTTCGGGGATAGTGGCCAGCGCTTGCAATTCCTGCAGCCCGAGGTTGCGGCGTTCCGGAATCCTTGTCATCACCTCAGCAACCAATGCCTTTGCATCGTTTTCTCGCATCGGTTTGGAGGTGATAGTGCTGTCCTCCGGCTTCACCGGCGCAGGAAAGTGGTACACCTGCCGCAAATCAGTCACGGAATCCTTCTGCTTCGATGCGTCCAGCGCAGTGAACAGCGGAGTCAGCGAGTGAAAGTAGTCTTTCACCGCCTTGTCGAATTGATCCGGCGTCAACCCATAGGCCCTTTGAATAGCTTCTTCCACCGGTAGCCTCTGGTTCTCGACCAGATCAAAGTACGTGCCAGTCTCGGGCAGCTTCTTCTCGTGCAGCAGGTAGTGCACTGTGATCCACGATTGCGCGTAGTACAACGTGTGGTGCGTGCCTTCCACATACGTCGAAGTGTCATGCTTCAAGGTAAGCAGGTCGGGCAGCGTGAGCCAGACCTGCCCACTGAGAAGTTCGGTGAAGGACTTCGGAGCATTGCTAATCTCGCGCTGATTGCCCACCAGATCCTCGGTGAAGGCGGAACTGATTTCCGGATCGCTGCCAATGTCAACTTGTTGGTTGTCCACGCGAAGGGAACTAAAGTATTCCGCCAGGCCTTCGTCGAACCATCCCTCGACTGGAGGATAGTTGTAGTTCATGAGCAAATGCGCAAAGTCATGGGCAACCGCGCGCCAAGGCTCCACTTCAAACAAGTTCAGCACGATAAAATTCTGGTCTTCACCGGGGACGAAGAAACCGGGAACGCCGATGGGCTGCCCCTGCTTCAATGGCGCACTCTGGTAATAATTCTTGTCGTTCTTGAAGGCGAGAATCGTCAGCGGCAGCGGTTCGTTCAGCCGATCCTTCATGAGCAGGATGGCGAACACCGCCCTCATCTGCTCAAACCTCAGCGCAACTTCCTTGCCCTTTTTTTCCCCGGCGTCGGTAATCACCGTGAAGTGCGTGGAATGAATCTCCAGCCATGGCGATGGCTCCGCCGCAGGCGCGGATATCGTCAGAACGCTAAGAAGCATCACAGTAAGTAGTGAAACCGGGATGGGACGGATACGAGTCATGCGCACCAGCGGCGCGGGCGATACCGAAATGCTAACACGGAGGACCAGGGAAGCAGCCGTTGCACTTGCTCCCGTGATTGGCGTCCCGTGACGGATGGAAGCTAAAATAACTCCGATCGATTCGCTTCATTCCAGGTTCACACGGCCGACCCTAAGGGAACGATAGGAGTAATATCCTTGCGCAGCGCCGACCGTCCTCCGATCCACTGCCAACCTAGGTCCCCCCGTGTTCGTCTGACGATCCGGGATTGGGCGTTAATCCTAACCGTCCTTCTGGCAACTAGCGGTCCCTGCGCCGAGTTCGGTTTTAGCCAGGTCCCACAGCAGGAAGATCAATCGAATGTTGTTCGGGGCACCGTGGTCAACGCTGCCACCCACGAACCCGTCGGCCGCGCTCTTGTCTATTCTTCCGATAACCGCTATGCAACCCTGACTGACGGCGAGGGTCATTTCGAATTTACTTTGCCCAAAGTCGCAGGCGAGAGCAAGGCGGGCTCTTACTCAGACGCTCGAACTTCCATCTGGCTGATGGCGCGCAAGCCCGGGTTTCTGGATGACAATGGTGAGACTGGCCCATGGATGATCTTCCCCGATAAAGAGGTGACCATCTCCTTCTCTTTGACGCCCGAGGGAATTATCAAGGGGCGAGTCACTTTTTCCGCCACCGAGCCAGCCCACGGCGTGAGAGTGGAGATTCTCCGCCGGCAGGTAATGGACGGCATGCCCCGCTGGATGGCAAGCAATTCAGAGCTTACGAATTCGAATGGCGAGTTCCGCTTTTCTGATCTTCAGCCCGGCGCTTATAAGTTGCTAACTCACGAATGGATGGACAACGATCCGGTCACCGCAACTCCCGACGGTCAACCCTACGGCTTCCCCCCGGTGTATTACCCAAGCTCCGTCGACTTTGCCGCGGCATCCACAATCCAGCTTACGGCCGGTCAAACCTTTCAGGCCGATCTGTCCTTGGTTCGCCAAGCCTACTATGCTGTAAAAATTCCGGTGACCAACACCGAACTGAACGGCGGAATGAATATTACCGTGTCGCCGCAAGGACAACGCGGCCCCGGCTATTCACTCGGCTACAACGGCGCGAGCCAGAGTATCGAGGGCCAGCTGCCAAATGGAAAATATCTTGTAGAAGCAAACGCGCGCGGACCAAACTCTGCCAGCGGTTCCGTCAACATCGCCGTGGCTGGAGCGCCAGTGGATGGCCCCGGCATGGTACTCACTCGAAACAATTCGATCATTGTGAATGTTAAGGAAGAATTCACTTCCAAGGGCTGGCATAGCTCCGGATCGTGGAACGATGGAAGGCATACATTTGCCTTGCATGGCCCCCGGCTTGATATCAACGTGAGGGCCGACCCGGTAGATGACTTTGGACAAAGAGGCACCGCGTCGACTCGTCCGCCCACCGGTCCGAACGATGACTCGTTAGTCCT
Organism: uncultured Acidobacteriaceae bacterium; assembly: GCA_963782835.1. Classification (GTDB taxonomy): domain Bacteria; phylum Acidobacteriota; class Terriglobia; order Terriglobales; family Acidobacteriaceae; genus Sulfotelmatobacter. Next base: position 183,233 of record CAWALR010000027.1, read on the forward strand.
CGAAAATCTGGCGCCGGGAAGATATTGGCTGCGACTCCATGCCTCACGTGGCTATGTGGCGTCGGCGACCATGGGTGGCTTGGATCTGCTGCGAGAGCCATTGGTTGTAGTGCCCGGCGCGAGTACGCCAATCGACATAACCATGCGCGACGATAGCGCGGAACTCGCTGGCAATTTGCTCGGTGTCTCTGCCACTTCTCCCGCTTCAACCCCGCGTGCCCACATATACTGCATTCCCTTACCGGACAGCCCAGGCCAGTTCCTGGAGATCTCGCCATCTCCGGATGGCAGCTTTGACTATCAAATGGTGGCGCCGGGCGCTTACCGCGTAATCGCTTTCAGCAGCCAGCAACGCGACCTTCCCTACCGCGATTCCGAAGCCATGAAGCTTTACGAAACCAAGGGACAGGTTGTTCAGTTTGCTCCCGGGCAGAAAGTGACGCTTCAGCTGCAGATCGTTTCCGGCAACGAGTAGGCAAGAAAAGATGATAAAGATGCTGACGCACTCCATTTCGATTCGCTCGGGCTTCAGAATGATCATGGCCCTCGGTTTGCTCGGCGCTCGGGCCGCGCCGCAGAGTGCGAGCCCGCCCGTGGGAACCACTGCTGCCGTTGGCTACAGAATCGCCGGAACCGTTGTGAGTAGAGCTGACAGTCGTCCTCTCACCCGCTCGCGAGTAACTATTCGGGACGCGAAGAATCCTAAGAAGTTTGAGTTTGTGATCACTTCCGAAGACGGCAAATATGAATTCACCGGCTTGCCGGCAGGAAAGTATTCGCTGACCGGCGCCAAACGCGGATTTATCTCGGCCAGCTACGATCAGCACGACGAATTTTCCACCGCGATTGTGACCGGCGCCGGCATCGACACCGAACATCTGGTGCTCCGTCTTGCCCCCGATGCTGTCATCGCTGGCAAGGTTCTGGATGAAGCTGGAGACCCGGTTCGTCGAGCGACGGTCACGCTGTATTACGACGACCACAGCAGCGGCGTGGGTCAGATCCACCAGTTCCGAACCGCCCAAACGGACGACCTGGGAGAGTACGAACTCACCCCGCTCAGGCCCGGCACTTACTTTCTTTCGGCCAGCGGGAAACCGTGGTATGCCGTACACCCCCCGTCACCCTCAGGTGGACAAGAAATTACGGCAATCGAACGATCTCTCGATGTGGCCTATCCTGTTACCTACTACCCGGATGTCACCGATGCGGATAGCGCCCTGCCTATTCCAATCCGGGGTGGCGAACGCGTCGACGCAGATTTCCACCTGAATCCCGTTCCGTCTCTTCACCTCCATTTTCTCGTGCCTGAGGACGGCAGCCACAGCTTTTACGCTCCCCAACTTCAGCAACCGACCTTTGACGGTTACACCCCTGTTCCGACCTCTGTCACAAGTAGCGCGTCGCCGGGCGTTGTGGAAGTGACAGGCATACCCGCAGGCCGATACAACGTCAGCATCCGTGGGTCGACCTCCACTCTCCAGATGAACGGAGTCGATCTGACGAAAGATGAGGAAGTGGTCGATACTTCCAAAGGCGAGGTCTCGAGCACCGTCAAATTTTCATTGCAGATTGCTGGAATAGCTGCGCTTCCGCAACTTACGGTCGCATTGCGATCAGCCACCAGGGTGATTGCTGCCTCTCAGACGGATTCCAAGGGCGAAACGGAACTCCAGCAGGTCGCTGTCGGAAAGTATGAAGTCGTGGTGTGGGGAGCCGGGAAACGCTATTCCGTCGCACACATCTCGGCCCAAGGCGCCGAGATTTCAGGGCACACTCTTTCTGTGGCGCCCGGCTCTTCTCCCTCGGTATCGCTTTCCGTCGTGACCGGCAACACGGACATCCAAGGGGCCGCGACGAAGGCGGGGAAGGGTTTCGCAGGTGCGATGGTGGTTCTCGTGCCGAAAAATCCAGAGGTGGATCGCGATCTCTTCCGCCGCGATCAAAGCGACCTGGACGGTTCGTTCCTTTTGCATGCCGTGGTTCCCGGTGCCTACACTCTTCTGGCAATCGAGAACGGATGGGACCTGGACTGGTCACAGCCCGGCGTCATAGCAGCCTACTTGAAGCACGGCCGGAAAATCGTTGTCAGCAATCAAGACGGCCGGCCTGCGAACCTGGCGGACCCAGTCGAAGTCCAATCGAAGTAATTTCAGAAAATCCCGACCACCCCTCGTTGCTGACACCAACCACGCGCCGCGCTATGCTTCTACCATGCGCCAACGAAACTTAAGAGACGCCCTCCTCTACGTGCTATTGTGCGTTCCCGCCCTGCTGGCCCAGCAGACGACACCCGCTCCCGCCGTCGAAGACAGCCGATTGCTGCTCTCTACTGATCCCTCCCGCGCGCCCGTGACCTTCACGCCTGCGGATTTTCACGCCTTGCCGCACGTCGCCATCACAGTCCACAACGGCCACACTAATGCGTCCGAAACTTACTCCGGCGTTCCGCTGGCCACTCTGCTGGCCAAAATTAACGCGCCCCTCGGCAAGGAACTTCACGGCCAAGCGATGACCAGCTACCTCGTCGCCGCAGGCTCTGACGGATATTCTGTGGTTCTTTCTCTCGCCGAGGTTGATCCCAGCTTTCATGAAGGTCAGGTGCTGGTAGTCGACACGCGCGATGGTCAGCCTCTCGAGAATTACGGCCCGTTCCTGTTGATCGTCTCCGATGACAAACGCCCGGCGCGCTGGGTCCACAACCTCGTTTCCATTACTCTGCAACACGCCCGCTGACAATGCGGCATTGTGACGTCTAGGCCGAATTCACTTCAACCCCAGCCCCCCATTGAACTGCTGAATCACTCCATAACACTCGCAAGCCGCCGCTTCCAGGCTCTTGCGGTTTAATATCTTCACTATTCCGCGCAGGTTTTCGATCAGTCCGGCATCCTCCAGAACGGCCGCTGCCAGGCTTACGCTGGGCCGTCCAGTACCCAGCATTTGTGCCAGAAATTCGTGAGTCAGAGGAAGCAATTTGGAGTCGACACGGTCCTGGCACATCAGCAGCCAGCGTACCAGCCGTTGCTCGGTCTCATGCAAACGATTGCAGGCGGCGAGTTGCGCTACCTGCATCCCCTGCATCAGCGCAAACCGGCTCAATTCGGACCGCAACACGGGAGTACACGGCAAGACGCTTTGAAATACCCGCGACCGGATCCTGACTCCGCTGCCTCCCATTTGCATGATGGCCCGAAACATCTCCCGCCGCAGCCCCACTGTCAACGACATCCCGACCATGCCTTCTTTACCGACGATGCCCACTTCCACACTTCTTCCGTCTCCGCTGAGCGCCACCAGCGAAGTCATGCCTTCATTCAGAAAATATGTGAACTCAAGCTTCTCTCCCGGCTCATGCAGAATGTGGTGTTGAGGCAAATCCGCGGATTCCAGGTGAGGCCGCAACAGGTCGTACTCGTCGTCCGGGAGCGACAACAGAATGATATTGCTCACCGCTCTCCCAGCTGCGTCGGAACGAGCGCCGGGTTGCAATGGAGCCAGCTTGGCCCGTCTTGTCTGCTTTCCGGTAATTATGTTTTCCGTGACCAGGCACATCATCGATTAGATGCGATAGGTCGCTTCCGTTTGTGCTGAGAGCCTGTAATCCGGACGGTGATCTAATGTATTTCTGGGGAGAATTGAGAGGCGAATGTACGGAGAAAGTATCCTTTCAGTTCTCCAATCGAGCGTGTCTTTACGCCACCTGCCGTCTTTTCTTTACGACGAAATCCAACAAAACAAAATCGGCACGACGAATCAGAATCCACCTGCGAATTAGCAGTCGCCGTGGTCGTCTGGCTTCGCGCCTGGCAATCGCTGTTCCTTGGCGCTGAGAATGCGATTCAATTCCTTGACTAGCTCGAGGAACTTTTGTCGATCCTGTTCGACGGCAATCCGCGCGCACAACTCGTGAATGCGGTCGTTCTCTTCCTTGTTCATAGTGAAACCGGAGTATTACGAACTTCCACTACCCGTGTATGTTCGATGTCGAACAAAGTTCGAAAGCTGCAAACTCGGCAGGGCGGGTCGCCACTCTGCTCGAACTCAGACGCGACGATGGCTAGGTTGTGCCGAACTTGTGTACTGGATGGAAAGCGATTGCGGGATAACTGATTGAATGGATGCTGTCCGCTTATTGCGTGGGGAGGCTGGAGAAACCACTTCCAGGCGAATCGAGACTCTTCAGTCGCCGCTAGCGTGGTTCTGCGTGGGTACTAGGACCAGCCGTGCTCGTGCTTCCGCGGGCCGTTGCGACGCTCGGCCGCAAGCCTGCAAGATGCCGATGACGACGCCATAAGCTGCGATGACACCAATCCCAACCGAAGCGACTACGGTCACGCAGAGAATCAGAGGCATGAAGAGCGAAATCACGGTCAACCACCCTGTCTGTTTGCACTTCGAAATTGCAGTATTCAGATGCCGTCGTATCGAATTTCGTCTATGCGGCATCTTCAATCTACCTGCGTTGACGCCCGCCGCTATTGACGACTAAGATACGGAGTAGAGCTGCGCACTCCTAATCTCGAACAATCCAGTAGACCTGTCGAGATTACGGAAGGGCTATCCAGCCCTAACCAATGGCCATCACCAAGATTTCGGTGCGCGGAGCGCGCCAGCACAACCTCAAAAACATCGACGTCGAGATTCCTCGCAACACTCTCACCGTCGTGACCGGACTGAGCGGCTCCGGCAAGTCCTCGCTCGCCTTCGATACCATTTACGCCGAGGGCCAGCGCCGCTATGTGGAGACACTTTCCACCTACGCCCGCCAGTTCCTGGACCAGATGGAGCGCCCGGATGTCGATGCAATTGATGGACTTAGCCCATCCATTTCCATCGAACAGAAGACTACCAGCCGCAGCCCGCGTTCGACCGTCGGCACCATCACTGAAATCTACGACTATCTTCGTCTCTTGTTCGCCTCCATAGGCGTCCCGCATTGCCCCAAATGCGGACGCCCCATCAGCCGCCAGTCCGCCGAGCAGATCGTCCAGCGAGTGATGGCCCTCACTCCCGAAGATCGCGTCATGGTCCTCGCGCCCATCGTGCGCGGCCGCAAAGGCGAATTCAAAAAGGAGATGGAGACCCTGCTCAAGCACGGCTATACCCGCGCCCGTGTGGATGGCGAACTGGTGAATCTCGAGGACGACCTCAATCTCGATAAGCGCAAGAATCACACTATCGAAGTGCTCGTCGATCGCCTGTTAGTAAAACCGGGCATCGAGCATCGCCTGGAAATGTCGGTCGGACTGGCGATGAAGTTGGCCGGGGGCTTGGTGCAGGTGGCCGTGGTCGGCGGCGATGAGCAGCTCTACTCCGAAAAGCTCGCCTGCCCGGATTGCGGCATCAGCGTCCCCCAACTCGAGCCCCGCTCGTTTTCCTTCAACAGCTTGTATGGAGCCTGTCCCGAATGCCACGGCCTCGGCAGCCGCTACGATTTCGATCCTGCGAAAGTGATCACGGATTGGTCCAAGCCCCTGCTCGATGGAGGGCTTGGCCCCGGTTCGGCGTCGCAAGGTCTGATTCACAGCTTGCAAATCACGGCTGCGGCACACAGCATCAATCTGAATACGCCCTTCGAAAAGTTTCCCGAGAAAATTCAGGACCTGCTGTTGAACGGCGAATCAGGCCGCGGCAAGACTGGCTTCCGCGGAATTTTCGGATACCTCAAGCAGAATCTCGAAGAGTCAACTTCCGAAGGCTACCGCGACTGGCTGATGGATCACATGTCCGCGACCGAGTGCCCGTCATGCCACGGCATGCGCCTGCGCCCCGAGAGCCTGGCCGTGAAGGTGAACCGCATGTCCATCGCCGACTTCGCCGCGCTTCCGATTTCCCGTGCGCTCGAAGTCGCCCAGAGCATCAAACTCGCCGGCCGCGAAGAAAAAATCGCCGGCCGCGTCATGCACGAAGTGGTCGAGCGTCTCCAATTCCTGAATGCCGTCGGACTGAATTACATCTCACTCGACCGCTCCGCCGCCACCCTCTCCGGAGGAGAAGGCCAGCGCATCCGCCTGGCCACGCAGATTGGCTCCAGGCTGCGCGGTGTTCTCTACGTGCTCGACGAGCCTTCCATCGGCCTTCACCATCGTGACAACACGCGCCTGCTGAGTGCGCTCGAAAATCTGCGCGATCTTGGCAACACCGTGCTGGTTGTCGAGCATGACGAAGAAACCATCCGTCGCGCCGACTACGTCATCGATCTCGGCCCCGGCGCTGGACGCCACGGCGGGAGTCTCGTCGCACACGGAACTCCCGAAGAAATTATGCGCGAGCCCAACTCGCTGACCGGTGCTTACATTTCCGGCAGAGTCCAGATCGAGATGCGCCCCGAACGTCGTGAGAAAAACGGCGCTGGGCTTACGATTCTCGGCGCGAAAGAAAACAATCTCAAGAATCTCGACGTAACTTTCCCTCTCGGCGTGATGACGGTCGTCACCGGAGTCTCCGGATCCGGCAAATCCACGTTGGTCAATGACATCCTTTATCGTGCCCTCGCCCGCCAGCTCTACCGCTCTCGTGAAAAATCCGGCGAGCATAAGGCGATTGTCGGCGCGGAGAACATCGACAAGGTCATTCGCATCGACCAATCCCCGATCGGCCGCACTCCGCGCTCGAATCCTGCGACCTACACCGGAGTGTTCACCGCGATCCGCGACCTCTACGCCATGCTGCCCGAGTCGCGGGAGCGTGGCTACAAAGCCGGACGTTTTTCTTTCAACGTTTCCGGCGGACGCTGCGAAGCCTGCCAGGGCGAAGGCCAGCGCCGCATTGAAATGAATTTTCTCCCCGATGTTTACGTCCTCTGCGAGGTCTGCGGCGGACGCCGCTACAATCACGAAACGCTGGCCGTAAAGTACAACGGCAACTCCATCGCTGACCTGCTGGAGATGCCGGTTTCCGACGCGCTGCCCATTCTCGAGAACATTCCACAGGTAAAACAAAAGCTGCAAACCCTGGTCGATGTCGGCCTCGGCTACATTCATCTCGGTCAATCCGCGGTCACGCTCTCCGGCGGCGAAGCCCAGCGCATCAAGCTGGCCCGTGAGCTGAGCAAGCGCCAAACCGGCAAAACGCTCTACCTCCTCGATGAACCCACCACCGGCCTGCACTTCGATGACGTAAAAAAATTGCTCGACGTCCTCCACCGGTTGACCGACCTGGGTAATTCGATCATCATCATCGAACACAATCTGGACGTAATCCGCAACGCCGACTGGATCATCGACCTCGGTCCCGAAGGCGGCGAAGAAGGCGGCCGAATCGTAGCGCAAGGCACGCCGGAGCAGGTGGCGAGGGTGAAGAAGTCGTACACGGGACAAGCGCTAGCGGGATATTTTGCGGGGAACGGCAAGCGAAGCGCGTGATTCTGGGTGGCGCAGCGCTCAAGCCGCTGCGGAATCCGGTCAGGGTTGGGAAGGGCACGGCTTGAGCCGTGCCGCGAATCTGCAAAACGAGTGCGGGCTTTAGCCCCTGAGGGACGCTACTCGTGAGCACAATCGAAGAAAGGTCTTTTTTGTCAACGCCCGAAAACCCGCCGCCCGAGTCGCAGCCGCTACCCAGCGAGCCGCAAATGTCCGCCCCGCCGATCACCTACACGTTCCCTCTGCCGACGCAACCTCCTCCTTCCCCCAAAGCTGACGAGAACCCCGTCTGGAGCGGCTGGGACGTCCTGGTCATTGCCGTCCTCACGCTCGGCATTCTTTTCATCGTCCAACTCGTCATCGTCCTCGCCGCGCGCCAGTTCGCTTATCCGCACCGCAGTTGGATCGAAGTCGCGCAGAAGCCTGTGCTCGCGCTGCTCGCGGAGTTGGTGGCCTACATCGCCGTGGGGCTCTATATGTTTCTACTGGTCGAAGGGAAATATCATGCACGCTTCTGGCGAGCCATCCGCTGGAATTGGCCGGGCGTGGCCGGACTGAGTCTCTTCGGCGTGGGCATTCTGATGCTTGGGTTCGACGCGTTAGGCCGATTCCTCCCCATGCCCAAGACCACGCCCTTCGATCAATTTTTCGAGCGTCCCATGGACGCTTATCTGACCGTCGCCTTCGCCATCACCCTCGGCCCGCTGATGGAAGAACTGTTCTTCCGCGGCTTCCTCTATCCCGTGATTGCCCGGCGCCTGGGTGCCGTCTGGGGAATCATTCTCACTGCGCTGCCCTTCGGCCTCATGCACTACGCGCAATATCGTTCCTGGTCGGCTGTGCTCATCATTATTATGGTCGGCGTCGTGCTTACCACAGTCCGCGCCGTGACCAAATCAGTGGCCTCCAGCTTTCTGGCTCACGTCGGCTACAACGGAACCCTTATGGTGCTAGCCGCGTGGGCGACAGATGGTTTCCGACACATGGACAAGGCTGGGGTGCTTTTGTTCTGAACCGTCTGCGGACCTCCTGTGACCACTGCCTTGCCGCTGTGTCTGTCTTTCTGGCATACTCGCTTCGCCATGAAAGGTAACTCGAAAGTCCTCGCTGAACTAAATAAGGCGCTCCGTGAAGAGCTGACCGCGATCAACCAGTATTTTCTGCACGCCGAGATGTGCGAAAACTGGGGATATCACAAGCTCTCCGATTTCATCAAGAAACAATCCATCGGCGAAATGAAGCATGCCGAGGTGCTCATCGAACGGATCCTCTTCCTGGACGGCAGCCCATCCATGATGCCCTTGGAATTGAACGTCGGCGGGACAGTGAAGGGAATGCTCGAAAGCGATTTGGCGCTGGAAGTCGGCGCGGTCAAGCAGTACAACGACGCCGTCGCCATCGCCACCCGCGAAGGCGATAACGGCTCTCGCGATTTGCTAGTGACCCTGCTTAAGGACGAAGAAGAGCACGTCGACTTTCTCGAAGCTCAGATGCACCAGATCAAGGAACTCGGCTACGAACGCTACCTCGCCCAACAACTGGGCGAGCACGAGGAAGAATAGAGAAAACTGGCCGTCCAGGTAGCGGCCGCAGCCCTTCCACTGCACTTAATCAATCATTCTTTCCCTCGTGGGCGCCCTCATCGCGAGGTATCCTTTCGCCGTCGCCGCTCGCTTGCCTTCATGATTTCGTTCATGTCCCCTGCTGGCCGAATCTCGAAGATGTTGCCATACGTCAGCGCCGGATGCTGCGCTACGAGCTGTACAGCATGATTCATGTCCCGCGCCTCAAGGACGAGAATGCCGCCGAGTTGTTCCTTGGTTTCCGTATAGGGACCGTCGGTAGTTGCCACTTTGCCGCTTTTCCAAGACAGGGTCAATGCGGTTTCCGCAGACTGAAGTGCTTCTCCACCGGTCCAGTGCCCGTGGGCGCGAAGATGGTCGTCGTATTCGAAGCATCGGTCGAACATGGCGTTTTTCTCGTCCTCTGGCATCCCATCAAATTTGCCTTTATCGTAGTATCCCAAACAGATGTATTTCATTGTTCTTCTCCTCGTTCTTCTCGTCGTTTCGGCTCGTTTTGGGTGGGAACCAGCAGCACAGCTGTCGCAGATTTTCTTGTCACTGTTTCAAGTAACGAAGCGCAACACATCCCGATTCAAAAATCTTTGACTCAACGAGTTTTAGTCGCAACCTATCCCGCAGGCTGACACCCTCCATCAACCGTCTCCCTTCTCCTGCGATGATTGGCCCAACGACAAAACGATATTCGTCAATCAGGCCAAGTTCCATCAACTGTGAAGGAATATCTACGCCACCGACCAGAATATTTCTGCCTGGTTCTTGCTTCAATTTAAGTATTTCGTCGCGAAGGTTCGTACGAACAATTCTCGTATTTCCATCATCAGCGCTGGCCAATGATCGTGAAAAAACGACCTTCTTCCTGGAGACGAAGGCTTGGGCAAATTCGATATCTGCTTTTGTCTCGGACTGGCTTTTTGCGATATCCGGCCAATAAGGAACCATCAATTGATAGGTTTTACGCCCATAGACGAGCAGGTCAAACTCTCGCAAGAGATGCGTGTAATGTTCAAGTAAGTCGTCATCGGGATTGAATTTGGTGTGGTCGCAGCAGCCATCCAGGGTAAGGTTGATTGCGTAGATTACATTTCTCATTGGATTGTCCTCTCTTACGTACCAGCGCTTGTTTACCAGAGCTTGTCCGCCCTTTGCACACTCCGGCTTAGCGGCCTTCCGTTCCGTCCGACCAGCGTTGCACAGGAATCACGAACTGCGTCAGGTGCTCCACGGGGTCGCTCACACCAACAACGGGGGAGCCCGGCAGATTCGCTCCCCAAATTGCGGGGTCGGTGTCCGAATAGAAAAACATGAGGTGGGGAGGCCAGTGGGGGTTGCTGTCGCCGCCGTAGCCCAGCTTCGACAGCATGTAGCACATCGCTCCGGATTCCATCGCCGGCAGTTCTTTTTTGGCGATGGCGGCGGTGATGGCCTCATTCATCTGTGCCGGCGTACGCCCCGCCAGTCCCCACTCGGTCTCCTTGGTGATTCGTAGAAGGTAGGAATGCGCGGCTGCCGCATTCACACACATGGGGACGCGCACCTTCGGATTCCAAAAGTCAGCATCCGCTGCAGAGGTCCACGAACGCCCCACGATACACACGAAACCGTTCTTGCCTTTGACCGCCGTTTCGAAACCGTGACGTCCAAGAACCAGGACCTCTGCATCGCGTGCAATAGACTCCGGCGCTGCACTTCGCGCCAGGGCTATCTCCGCACCCTGATCCGCGATGAGGTATTGACCGATCGGGGCCATGTTCGGATAAGCTGTCGTGGCATCCTGTGCGATCGCCTGGTTCGACGTGCCGAGGTACGCCGTACCGAGCACGACAAGCAGTGCAAAGCTTTTGATTGCGATTGCCCTAATTCTTTTGAGCATTGTTTTTCCTCCTGAGAGTAGGCTAGGTGCAATACTGCCGCTTAGTTGCTTCCGTCAGGCCGGTGCCGAAAAAACGCGCGCACCTCGACCGGCGCCCGACAGGCGATGGCAGCCTTGCGGCCCCACGCCAATGCCTCGTCCAGGTCAGCGGCTTCCAGTATCCAAAAACCGCCGATGTGCTCCTTGGTCTCCAGGTACGGCCCGTCGGTGATGAGCACCTTGCCACCGGGCTGCGCCCGCAGCGACTTCGCGTCGCGGGCCGGAGTGAGACCACCAGCGAAAACCCTGACCCCGGCAGCGATCATTTCGCGATTCAGCGCGTGGATCTCCTCGATAGTCGCTTCGGTTTCGACGGACGGGTCGAAGTCGTCGGGGTGATGAATCGCAACCAAATATTGCGGCATGATTTCTCCTTCTCCTGTAACGATCTTTTTCCTCTAACGGCGTTGGAGCGGGCCCGTCGCCCTGCCTTCACGATATAGTCGAACGGCCGGCCGGAATTCGACAGATCGCACCAAGAAACTTTTCTTCCGCATGCCCCATTATCCGAACTCGATGCCCCACCCGTGGCGGTTTCACGGTGGGCCGCGATGCTGCGTGCGCAACTCTTGTCAGTTCTGCCCAAACCTCGTTGCCTAGGGGTTCGTTGTACCCGACCTTCGCGGGGTTAAAAATTCGAATCTGTGGGCCAGCCCCCATCCCGTGTCGTGGTAGAGTACGGCTGGGCCAGCCCCTCTCAGTATATGGAGGTGAGCATGAAACACATCGGCGTTCTGACGCTTGCGACAGCAATGACAATCATCGTGTGGACCGGCCGTGGCGCGGCGCAAAGCGGAGTCCAGGCAACGGTCGCCGCTATCGTCGAGCGGAAATTAGAAGCGCGTCCGGAGGCTAAAGTAACAACGGAAGAGGAGAGCGCCCTGACAAGCCAGGGCTACGTGGCGATAGGCACGATCAGTGCCTCGCAGCCGGGGAAGAACCCCAACGCAGAAGCAACGAATGTCCTCCAGGCAGCCATCCTCAAGAAGGCAGCAGAGTTCGGCGGCGATGTCGTTCGTTTTAGCGCAGCAGGCGAGGTCAAGACTAGAGACGTCCCCGATGGGACGCTAAAGACACGGTATTGCACCGAATCGCATCAATGGCGGGAAATGGTTGTGCAAGAAGCCGCCGCAATCGTTGCGACTGAGCAGATCCACACAATTTGCGATAAATGGGAACAAAAAACCGAAACGAAATATAAGACGGTGGAACTCCTCACCAGTGAAGGCATGATTTGGCGGCATGATCCTAAACTCCTCGCGGAAATGAACGCTACTAGATCCCTGGACGAGGCGGCAGCGAAGGGGGAAAAGGAGGCCGCGGAATGGCTGTCCCGCGGCACGTCTACCGGCAGCGGCTTTTTCATCACAGATGACGGTTATTTGATTTCCAGTTATCACGTCGTCAAAGACGCCGGGAAGGTCACTGTAGTGACGAACGGCCAAACCATCGAAGCCAAGGTGGTCAAGGTAGATGCGGCCAGTGACATGGCATTGCTAAAGGCGGAGGGCACGTTCGCGGCTCTACCTGTGGGTTCCAGTCTCGCGGTGAATACCGGGGCGAAGGTGGCAACGGTCGGGTTTTCGGGCCTGGGCTGGCAAGCGTTCTCCCCCCAACTGACCGAAGCCGAAATCGCTTCCCTTTCCGGCGCAAAGGACGACCCAAGATATTTCCAGATCAGCGATCCGCTTCAGCCCGGCAATTGCGGAGGCGCGGTCGTGGATGAATTCGGCAACGTGGTGGGCATTGTTTCGTCCTCACCCGAGGCTTTGTCGGCGGTAGCCGCGAGGAGTGCGCTGTCGAAAAATGTCAATTACGCAGCAAAAAGCAGCCTTCTGCTCAGCTTCTTAGAATCGGTACCGGAAGTATTCGCAAAACTGAAAAGCCCGAACACGAACGAGCAGAAGTTTGAGAACGTGCTAAAGTCGGCGCAAGCGGCGGCGGTGATGGTGCGGGTCAACTGATCCCGAACGTGTCGGGGGGCTGGCCCGGCCGACCATTTTTCCGACAAGGTTAGCATGAACTGGATGCCCACCCGCGGCGGTTTCACGTGTGGGCCGCGACGTTGCTGGTTTCAGGAGATTTCGCGGATGTGAAGCACAGCTTTTCGGATCTCATTGATGACGCTGGCGTACCTGCTCCATAACTTCGAGGGAGAGACCGCGAGAACGGGCTGTCCCGAGAAGGGGACGGCGTTGATAACAACTTGTGGTAATAAAGTGCTAGTCTCCAGCGCCGTCGTAGCGGTGCAGGTTGGTCGGCATTGAAACGGTGTATCAAGAACACGAGAATTTCACTGTGACCGATGAACATGCCAGGAGCGTTCTCAGCAGCCAACCCGTGAAACTGCCACGGGTGGGGCATCCCGAGTCGCAGTAGAGTACGGCTGGGCCAGCACCCGACAAAGTGCGGAGAGTTTTTTTATTACTGGCGCATCTCCGCGGCAACGTCATCGCCGAACTTCTCTTGGATATACTTTTGAGTCTCGGGATCGAAGTCGGTCATGTCAAACATCCGGCGAACTTCGACCATTTCATTATCCTTTCCGGGGATGCGTGAGGCCCATTCGAGCGCCTCTTCGCGCGACTTCACCTGGATGATCCAGTAGCCGCCGACCACTTCCTTCGCTTCGGTAAACGGACCGTCGGTCACTTTCGATTTTCCGCCTTTGAAGGTGACGCGCGCGCTCATCGTCGCGGGCGGGGTCAGCCCGTCGAGCGCCAATAGCACGCCCGCTTTCCCTAGTTCCTCGTTGTACTTGCCCATTGCCTCCATGTCTTTGAGGTCGGGCGCCCAGCCAGGTTTTGCGTTTTCGTAGTCTTTCGGAAACATGATCATCATGAAGCGCATGGTGTTCTCCTTGTGTATTGAGCAGTGACTATTGAATATTGTGCGGACACCGTCTCCGGGCCGCTACTTTTATATAAGAGCCTGGCCCGCGCTGGGCCCGGAAAGTTGCAAGTTGCGAGTTGCCAGGCGCCCGGTGCGCGGTGCGGCTCCACTTACTAGTCGAAGGGGTTGGCGTGAAATCGACACGCGATTTGCAGATTTTTCAGGGTCGGTGCCCCACTCAAGCCCGGTTTTGGCTTGAGTGGACCACCAGCCTCGCTGCCTAGGGGTTCGTGGTACCCGACCTTCGCCAAGAGCGCGAGCAGCTCCCAGCCTCGATTCGTAGTGGCGCTAGGATTTAAAAATTAGAACGTGTGGGCCAGCCCCCATTAAGATGTGAGAGCACAAATTTTTCTAAAGGACAGAACATGCGCTCTAAGTTACTCCATTGCCTTGTTCTTACGCTGTTAGTCACAGTCCCTGTGGGGATCGCGCGAGGGCAAAACTCTACAAACGATCAGAAGCAGGAACAAAGAGTATTCCAGGGAGAACCGGATCGGATGTGATGCATATAAATAAGCCTGTGGAAATTCCTGACAGTGCTTTAGAAGTCTTGAGAGACACCATAACTGGCGGGCCTGCCAACTGCGTTAAATCAAGGGGTGTTACGCCGGGGCAGGCTTCCGCTTCGTGGTTCATCGCCTCGGCGGTCCACTTGAATGGACCAAACGAGGTTGACCTTGTTGTCTTGCTTAACGAGCCGGCTATCGCGGACCCCAAGAATCCAGGCGGTTGCTTGCTCCCAGCGAACGGTAATTTTTTTTGGGTCCTCGGCCCTGGAAGCGCAAGTGGAAAGTATAGGCTACTCCTTGAGACCGGAGGACTTGGCCTGGAGGTGCTGAACTCACGAACGAATCGCTACAGAGACATTCAAGTCGGCACGGCGAGAACCATGTCACTCTACAAGTTCACAATGCAACAATACCAGCTGGCCGAGAAGAAAACCGAGCCGCAGGGAACCAATTCGGGACAGACGGGAGGTTCCCCGGTTTCCGCGGAAAGAAAATAGAGTAAACGTCCCGTCTGTCCCCGTATTCCGCATTGTTCGGGAGACCGAAAATCGATAGCTGCTCCATTTTTTATTTCAACTGCCGAATCCGCTCTTGCAGGAATTGCCGCTCTGGTTCCTGTTGGGTCAGGGCCAGCGCCTTCTCATAAGAAGCACGAGCCTCCGCTGTCCTGCCGAGCCTGCGACACATATCTGCACGGGCGGAATGCGCCAGGTAGTAATTTGCCAATTCGCCATGTTCCAACACCGCGTCGATCTGCATCAGACCGGCCTCCGGACCATCGCGCATGGCAATGGCCACGGCACGATTGAGCTGTACAACCGGCGAAGGCTGAATTCGTAGCAATTGGTCGTAGAGCGCAACAATCTGCCGCCAGTCGGTCCGAGCGACCGATTCCGCCTGCGCATGAACGGCCGCAATCGCAGCCTGCAGTGTGTAAGAGCCGAAGCGGCGGGACTTCTGCTGGTACCCCAGGGCTTTCTCCAGCAATGCCACTCCCTCCGCGATCTCCTCCCGGTTCCAGAGCGAGCGATCCTGGTTCTCCAGCAAAATCAGCTCTCCGGTCGGAGACGTTCTCGCTGCGTGACGGGATTCCTGTAGCAACATAAGGGCAAGCAGGCCCGTTATCTCTGAACCCATCACTTCCGGCTCTAGCCGAAGCTCGGCCAAATGAAGCTCGGCCAGCAACCGGCCCAGCCGAATCGCCTCGGCGGTGAGCTCGGCCCGGGTGACGTTCGCTCCCGCCGCAGCCGAATACCCCTCATTAAAGACAAGATAGATGACCTGAAGCACCGCGCCCAGTCGCTCCGGCAATTCCTCGGGCGTCGGCACCTCGTAGGGAATCGGTGTCTCTCGAATCTTTGCCTTGGCGCGCACAATGCGCTGCGCCAGCGTACGCGGAGTGGTGAGGAAGGCCTTTGCGATCTCCTCGGTTGTCAACCCGCACACCTCACGCAAGGTGAGGGCAACGCGCGCCTCCGGCGCAAGAGATGGATGACAGCAGGTAAAAATCAGGCGCAGCCGATCATCTTCAAGGTGATCATCCTCAAGGCTGCCCTCTGCCTTGGACCTTTCCGCCGAATTCCATTGCGCTTCGAGATGTCGCGCGAGTTCGTCTTGAGACACATCAAATCTTGCCCGACGACGCAGAGTATCAATGGCTTTGAATCGGGCCGTCGAAATCAACCATGGTCGCGGGCTGCCGGGCACTCCACTTCTCGGCCACAGGCTCAGCGCAGCCGCAAAGGCTTCGTGCATCGCCTCCTCGGCAAGATCAAAATCACCGAGCAAGCGGATCAGAGTTGCTAGGATTCGTCCCGAATCCACGCGATAAACGGAGTCGAGCAATTCGCGTATCTGCTCAATAGAACGCTCGGACATGACACGTTCGGACATAACACGCTCGGACATGAGGACGGCCTTAGCAAAGCAGCGACCCCGAATCAATTTGGCAAACGCCGGATCGATACGAAGTGCCTAGGTCGTGACGCTGAAACTGGACAACAGAACGCTTCCTGGGTTGACTAAGAATCGGTTGACTCAAAATCGCCAATGCACTTATTTGAGCTTTGTACAAGCTCAACACTACCGCGCTGCTCTCGAGTCACGAGCAATCCGGAAGTTGAACCACAAAAGCGAGATCGTCAGAACTAGGCTTCTGGGACTCAAGGCATTTATGAGATGGGTTGTAGTCTTTCCGGGAATTTTTGCGTGGAAGTCCATAACCCCGCGCGCCCCGATTCGTCTAAACCCCAGGGTGACATTGTCCGGTTGCGGACAAGGTAGAATGCGGGCGGTCCCGATTTCACCAAGAGCGCTGAAATCTATATCGACTTTCGTCGGCACCGTTACTATCGTCGTCACGGTTTCGATCACTACGTGCTGTTCGCAACCGATTCCGAAGACAAGCCCCATCTGACGAAGTACCAGTCCCGTGATCTGCAGCTAAAGCCCGCCCAACCCGAGCCGTCTGGCGTCGTGCACTAACGCCCATCACTTCACCGTGACTGTCAGCAACTGCGCTCCCGACACGACATAGTCCAGCGGAGCCGTCGCCGTCTCATCCACGTTCGATTCTCCGCTCACAGTCATCTCCTGGTTGCCTCGCATCCCGTCCATTACATTCATGATCGAGATCGGAAGCGTGGGCATCACTTTGTCGGCTACGCGCGCCTCCGGGTCGGCTTCCAGTAGCGAGACATAAACCCGGTTGTTGGAATGCTCTTTATTAAGCAGCGAAATCGTAGACGCCAGATCAAGCTTGCGTCCGAAGGCGGCGTTCGAGCGCCCCAGATGATCGAGCGTATCGCCGTCACTCACAAGGATCCGTAAAGTTCCCTTGCTCGCGGAAGTCGGAATCTTCACTGGAATCTGCTGCACAATACGTTCTCCGCGGTAAGGCGCCAGCACAGTTTCCAGCATGATTTCTTCGCCGGGACGAGCTTCTGTCACATCGGTGCGAGCGCTCTCCAGCCGCGCCCAGCGCCGTTCGCGCACCAAATCAAAATCCAGCTTCACGCCTGCCACGGCCGCCGCGCTGTAAGGATTGTCATAGATCCGCTCGAAGCGTTCACCCAGAGAAATCGCGGCCTGCATAGCCGCGGGCTGCGCACTCTCTCCTGGCGCAAACATGTTGTGCATCGTGACCGCGGGAAATCCCTTGACGCCGATGCTCCCGGTCAGCCGGTAAGTAATCTCTTCTCCGAACTCGTTCACTCCGTGCAGCGCGTTGAATACCGTCACCATCAGCGCGACCGGCGTCAGCTTGGGATTGTTCAGTACCTCGTAATGGAACTGCTTCACGCCCGTGCTGCTATGGATGCTCAATGTAACCGGAATCATCTCCGGCTGCCGGTTGAACACGCCCATGATCCCGGTATGCCGATCCTGCACAAACGTTCCCACCGGCTCAGTGGTGTTCACAATCTTGAAAGCGTTCAGCGGCGAAGCCAGTGTAGCCAGAACTTCCGCCTTGTTCATTGGCAGATCGACCGAGCCAAACTGCAGCAGCGGATGCCCGCAAGCCAGCAATCGCTGCGGATCCACGTAGGTGACCGTGCAAGTGGCCTCAATATCCATGTCGCCGCGCACTAGGATCGCACTGATCGCTGATCCCGCTACGACTGGTTCTGGTTGCTTATCGTCGCTCACCGATCCCGCGCCCATTACCGGCACGATTCCCGCCGACCCCAGCTGCCCGGCGAAGAGCTGAATGGCTTGTTCGGAGAATCCGTTGAACACCAGCGGCGTTTCAATCGGCTTCAGATAATTCGCGAAGCCGCTCCCCGCGCCATCTTGCGCCGAACCCGGCAGCGCGGAAATCTCACCCGGCGCACCGGTTTTTCCGGCGACGTTGTTCAGCGCAGGCTTAACCGCGGCGCTCTCTTCCGCGGGCGAACGGTCAAGCGCATTGATCTCCAGCATGTCGGCGATCGGCGTAACTCCCGCAATCGGCTCTTTCGAAAATTCTCCAATCCGAAATGCCAGCGCACCAGCCAGCTTCCCATCCAGATACACCGGGCTCCCGCTCATGCCCGCGACCACGCCCGTATATTCCACCTTCTGCCCGTGCAGCCGCACCAGGATCACGTCGCCCTTGGGACCGTTCACGTTGTGCAGCACCCCCAGCACTTCCACTTCCATGGCCTCTGGCTTCACCCCTTCAAACACCGTGTAGGCCACGCCGCGCATGCCCGCATGAACCTGGCTGACGGGAATCGTAGACGGATTTGGCGCCGGATCAGACTTCTGCCCCGCAACCAATGAGGGAAAAGACAGGCAAGCAACGAGGAAAGCGAGAACTGATTTTTTCATGAACTGAGCCCGGCAGGACCGCGTGAGCCCTGCTCTATGTAGTTTAGCTTCGCCAGATTGTAAGTCGTTGCCAGGAGGGGAACCAGGGAGCCGGGCAAAACATCCCAATCGCGAATCCCTGCGTCTATACTAGCACAGGGGCATTTCGCCCCCAATGGGGTATTTTCCTCCTCGGGGTTTCTATGTTCGCCGATTTCTTATCTGTCAACCGTCGCTCGGGCCCGCTAAGCGTGTGGATGCTGGCAATGGCCTTCTCGCTCAGTCTTTTTTTCGCAGCCCCTCCCGCATCCGCCCAGGATCAGACCCAGTCCCCCTCGCAAACCAACGACAACGGCAAGCCCAAGCAGGACGTCCCTGCTGAGGCTGGTGGCCCAAGCGGCGACATCGGTCCCTATGCGATTCCCAAGAAGAATCCCGACGAAGCTCCCCCGCCGCCCCCGCCTCCGACCCCGAAGAAGTTGGAGGGCCTGCCGGACTATTCCATCAAGGTGAACTCACCCCTGGTGAATGTCGACGTGTTAGTCACCACCAAGACCGGCGAGTTCGTCCCCGGCTTGAAAAAGGAAAATTTTCGTCTGTTTGAGGACGGTGCCGCACAGACCATCAACACCTTCAACATTTCGAAGGCCCCCATCACCGCCGTGCTGCTGGTCGAGTACGCCTCCACTAATTACGGCTTCATGATCCAGGCGCTGCAGGCTTCCTACTCCTTCGCCAACACGCTGCAAAAGGACGACTGGATTGCGGTCGCCTACTACGACATGCAGCCGCACATCCTCGTCGATTTTACCCAGGACAAGAGGGCAGTCTACGGAGCCTTGAACCAGTTGCGTATTCCCGGATTCGCCGAGACCAACCTGTTTGACGCCCTATATGACACGCTCGACCGCCTCGACCGGGTCGAAGGCAAGAAGTACATCATTCTCGTGACCACTGGAGTCGACACCTTCAGCAAACTCACGCTGGACAAGATCATGAAGAAGATAAAGGATACGAAAGACGTAACCATCTTCCCGGTCAGCGTGGGATGGATCATCCGCGAAATGTATGAAGCGCGTGGCCGCGCCGCGCCTCACGGCATGGGCATCCCTGTCAGCAACATGGATTACCTGCAGGCTGATAACGAAATGCGTACCTTCGCGGCGATGACCGGCGGTCGCGCCTACTTCCCCCGCTTCGAGGGCGAGATGCCGGAGTTGTTCCGCGATATATCCAGCGACATCCGCAATCAATATTCGATTACCTATCGTCCCACCAACGACAAGCTCGACGGCACCTATCGCAAGCTGAAAGTGCAGGTCGTGGCCCCCGATGGCGGACCGCTCAAAGTAAAAGACCAGAAAGGTAAGGAACAGAAAATCGACGTCGTCTCCCGCGACGGCTACACCGCCAAGCACTCGGTGGACTGATAAGGTTGATCGGCCTTCCAGTTCTCAGTCTTGTTCCGGGAAGCGCAAAGTTCCACTCTGCGCTTCCCCCGGCGTTGCCCGCTTGCTTGGTTTACAATTACCTGTTCCGCGCACTTATCTTCATTCATGCTGTCCTGGAGGAATCTATGAAGCTCACCCCTGGAAAACTTGCCGGTCTCAGAAAAGTTTCGAACGAGCACGGTGTGATCGCAGCTGCAGCTATGGATCAACGCGGCTCGCTGCAAAAATCGCTGGGCAAAGAAAAAGGCGGAGAAGTTAGCGACGCCATGATGGAAGAATTTAAAACCCTGGTCACCGAAGTCCTGACGCCCCACGCCAGCGCCATCCTGCTCGATCCCGAGTGGGGACTGCCCGCCTCCAAGCGCCGCGCCAAGAACGCCGGCCTGCTCCTGGCCTATGAAAAAACTGGATACGACAAGACCGGTCCCGGACGCCTCGGCGATCTCCTCGACCACTGGTCAGCTCGCCGCTTGAAGGAAGCCGGCGCGGATTGCGTCAAGATTCTCCTCTACTACACCCCGTTCGATCCCAAGGAAGTGAACGACAAGAAACATGCCTGGGTTGAGCGCATCGGCGACGAATGCCGCGCCAACGACATCCCATTCTTTCTCGAGTTCGTCGGCTACGACGAAGGTGCCGACGAAAAAGGTTTGGATTACGCCAAGAAAAAGCCGCACATCGTTACCGAGAGCATGCGCGAGTTCAGCAAAGACCGCTATGGAGTGGATGTTCTGAAAGTCGAAGTGCCGGTAAACATGAAGTTTGTCGAAGGCACCAAATCATTCGGCGGCCAGAAAGCCTATACCAAGAAAGAAGCCATCGACCTCTTCCACACGGCCGCGAACGTCGCGACCAAGCCGTTCATCTATCTTTCTGCCGGCGTCAGCAACGCCGAATTCAGCGAGACGCTCGAACTCGCCGGCGAGTCGGGAGTGAAGTTCAACGGCGTCCTCTGTGGCCGCGCTACCTGGAAAGATGGAATTCCCGTCTATGCCAAGCAAGGCGCTGCTGCATTCCGCAAATGGCTGGAGACCGAGGGCGTGAAAAACATCAACAACGTCAACGGCAAACTCAAAGCCGCAACTTCTTGGCATTCGATCTATGGTGTCGAGCCGGTTCTGGCCAACGCGTAGGTCGTAACGTTTCACATGGCGCGGGCACTCTTGCCCGCGCTTTCTTTTGATCAGAAGCAAGCCCTCAGAAAGATTTCCCGGATCGCAGACCGGAACACAAGAAGAATTACCTTGCCCGAATGATCGATTCGAGTTTGTCTTTACTGAGAACTGAGAACTGAGAACTGAGAACTGAGAACTGAGAACTGAGAACTGAGAACTGAGAACTGCCTTCAGTGCGCATGAAACAGCGTCTCCAGCAGAAAAAACATCCCCGCTCCTACAAAAACCAGAAGCGCCATCTTCATCGCTGGTTCCTTATTCACCTCAGGCACTAAGTCCGAAGCGGCCACATAAATAGTTACGCCCGCCGCAAGCGGCAACCCCGCGCTCACGTGATGGCGAAATACAGCCATCGTAAGGACCCCCGCCAACGTTGCTCCCCCCAGAATCACGGACGCGAACCAAGCCGTCCCTCGGCTTCGTCCACTCGCCAGCATCACCGAACTCACAGTGAAGCCTTCAGGAATCTTATGCAAAAAAATTGCGAAGAAAATGAGCCACCCGAGAGCGTTCGAAACCAGAAATCCCGACGCGATCGCGATCCCGTCAAAGAAAGTATGAATGATCAGCCCCAGTAGCACCGAGTATCCCTTATGCGAATGCATGAACTCATCTTTATGAGTCTCTTCGCCAAAATGGAAATGAGGCGTAACCGTGTGCTCAAAGAAATGAATGATCAGATAACCCAGCAAAATCAGGAAAGCCGCGCTGCGACCCCGCAACTCCAGACTTTCCGGCACCATCTCAATCAAAGCCGTGGCCAGCATGAATCCCGCGCCCAGCGCGACAAAGTAGCGCAAGTACCGCCGCTCCCAATTGCGCTGCACAATAATCGCCCCGCCAAACACATTGGCGGCAGCCGCGGTAAGCCCCAGCAGAATGCTGATGAGAATGGCGCTCATGTGCAGTTGGCGAGGATGATATCAGTTCTCAGTTCTCAGTTCTCAGTTCTCAGTTCTCAGTTCTCAGTTCTCAGTTCTACACAACGATGCTCGTTCTCGTGGCAGGATTCACGAACAGTACGCGGGAGGATGTCCAGATGTCACATCCATCGCGGAATGGCGATGCGAAGATCTCATACGAGGCAGCAAATTACGGGAGAGTCATATCGAGATCTGATCGCGTGGCATTTGAGCCGAGCGAAGGCTCAACCACTTCTCGAAAATGCAGCGGAACCAGGCAAAGTACTAAACCGCTTGATCGCTTCCATAAGATCAATAGCCTAGTCTCCTAACCTTGACGCATGCCGCCGCTCCAGTCTTGCCTTTTCTAAGAACTAAGAACTAAGAACTAAGAACTAAGAACTGAGAACTGAGAACTGAGAACTTCCTCATCCGCTGTGCCGTATGTGCATCACATCGCCATCCTGCACAATGTAGTCCTTGCCTTCCAGTCGCAGTGTCCCCTTAGCACGGGCGTTGGCTTCCGATCCGGCTTCGAGCAACTGGTCCCAGCGGATCGTCTCCGCGCGTATGAAATGTTTTTCCAGATCCGAGTGGATCGCTCCCGCCGCTTCATGCGCCCGCGAATGCGCTGGAACCTGCCATGCCCGGCACTCGTCCTCACCAGCCGTGAAAAATGAAATCAATCCCAGCAATTTGTAAGTGGTCCGAATCAGCCGCACCAGCCCGCTCTCCGTCAGCCCGTAGCTGGACAGAAATTCTGCCGCATCCGCGTCGCTCATCTCCGCCAACTCCGCTTCCACCTTGCCGCAGATCGCCGTGGCCGCGGCATTCGGCCGTGCCGCAATCTCCGTCAGCTCGTATTTGCTCACTGCTTCTTCCAGTTCCTTGCCCAACTCGGTCGACTCACCAATATTCAGCACATAGAAGATCGGCTTCTCGCTCAGGAACATGAAGCCCTTGATCCGTTTCTTGTCCTCGGGAGTCATCTCCATTTCGCGCAGCGGCTTATCGGATTCAACCTGCGTTTTGGCCCGCTTCAGCAACTCGAATTCTTTTTCGAGCTCCGCCGTCTTCATCTTCTTCAGATCTTTTTCCAGCCGCTCCAGCCGCTTCTCGATCTGCCCCAGATCGCTCACCAGCAGATCGAACTCCACATTCTTGATGTCCTTCAACGGATCGATCTCTCCCGCATGCGGCACCGACGGATCGTCAAACACTCGCACCACGTGCGCCAGTGCATCCACATTGCGCAGATGCGCCGCATAAGCACTGTCCTTCAGCGCTTCCTGCCCAATCGCGCCCACATCTACATATTCCACTGACGTATGCGTAAGCTTCTTCGGATTGTAAAGCGCCGCCAACCGGTCCAGTCGATCGTCCGGAACCTTGGCCACTCCGATATGCGCCTCCCGCGGATTCGCCCGTGCCTGGTCCGAAAGATGTGCCTTGGTCAAAATCCGGAACAACGATGTCTTGCCCACCTGCGGCAGGCCAATGATTCCAGTTTTCATAAGAAAGCTTCTAGCTTCTAGCTCCTGGCTTCCAACGAAACGGACGAGAATAGAGTGGCTGCGCACAGAGCGCCACAGCCATCGTCGAACAACATTTCAGGATAAATGATCGAGGACAAAATGCCCAACGGATGCAAGAAGGTTGGGCTAGGAGCTAGTAGCCAGTAGCTAGAAGCTAGAAGCTGTCAAATACACAACTACCAGCCCCAGCAGCAGCACCGCACCTTCCACGCGCGTCGACCACACATGCAGCGCATCGAACTGCACTCGCTCCGGATTATTAATCGGCGCGGACCTTACGTCTCCGAGCGACGCCCGCAAAACATCCATACGAGGAATAATCCCGAACTGCGAAATCAGCGTGAGGGCCAGCATCAGGCACAAAAGCACGTGCCGCGCCGCAAACACATGCGCCGTCCCGTCGGTAAAGCGGCTGTAAAGGAGGGAACTGCCGAGAAAGACAATTCCAGAAAAGATCGCGATCCAGTGCAACTTCCCTAAGGCGCGCCCGACGACATTTCCGGCCAAATGGGATGTTGGCAAAACAGAAAACGCCGTAGGCGCCAGCACGAACGCAAAAAAGATCAGCCCGCCAATCCAGCAGACGAGCGACAACAGCATCAAAAATCGCAGGAAAGACATAGCGAAGAATTATAGCGTCATTTTGTAGCCCTAGCTGATGGAGCGGTCCGGGCAATCTCTCTGCGCTTACGTCGCCAAATTTTTGTAACGAAGAACGGAAGGCGCAGAATTACGTTGAACCAAACCCACCCCCAAGTGAACAGCCAGTCCGGAACTAGAAACAGAAGACGACCCCAGGGGAGGGGCATCGTAGGACGCTTGTGTGCGTAGTACCTGAGATCCTTACCATCCCATGCCACGGAGTAACTTGGCCCGTAACTCAGCGTAGACAATCGTGGCATCTTCTCGCCTAACCTGTGATATTGCGGCTCAACCAAAAAGGCCTTGCTATCCTGAAAGAACATCACCCAGGCATGTCCGGTCCCGTAACGTCCATGGCTTCCGAAGACGAATCGCGCGTCGTACCCCATTGCCATCAATTGGCGCCAAGTCCACAGCGAAAAATCCTCGCAGTCGCCGGCTTTTCTCTTTTCAAATTCTTCCGGCGGCTGCCAATAATCTTGCTTTCCGAATAACTCTTCGTCCGAAGCCGCTTGACAGCCAGAGAGAAACTTCCAAAGATCGTGGATGGATTTGCACTCGACGGATAAAGGCTGGCTAACGTATCGGCCCATCGGCAATGTCGGATGAACCCCCCGGCGACGATCGAACGGACGTGAAACCGCCCGCCCCTCCGCGTCATAGGCTTCTGGAATGATTTCTGCAATCACTGGAGATGGTCGGATTGTCTCACGTGGAGGTAAGGGGAATGTAAGGAAACTAGAACTGAGAACTGACAACTGAGAACTGCCCACTGGCCACTGCCCCTACACCGGCACAGCCACATTCTCCACAATCTCGCGTAGCACCTGGTCCGCCTGCTCCGACCTCTTCACCGTCGAAGCATACTGCCCGTTCACGACGACTCGATGCGCGAACACCGGTACCGCCAGCGGCTTGAAATCTTCCGGAGTGCAGAAGCTCCGGCCCTCGAGAAAGGCCATCGCCTGCGCCGCCCGGTAAAGCGCCTGCGCCCCGCGCGGCGAAACTCCCAGCGACAGATATTCCGATTGCCGCGTCCGCCGCACAATCTCCAGCGCGTACGTCACCAGCGATTCCTCCACGCGAATCGCCTTCACGGCCTCCTGCATTTCGAGCACGTCCGCCGCGGTAAGAACCGGCTGCAAATCCTGCAAGTGCGCCGCTCCTGCCTCCGACCGCAGAATCACTCGTTCCGCCGCGGCATCCGGATATCCCATCCTCACCCGCATCAGGAATCGATCCAACTGCGACTCCGGCAGCGGATACGTCCCATGATGCTCCACCGGATTCTGTGTCGCGATCACCAGAAACGGCTGCGGCAACTCGTAAGAATGCGCATCCACCGTGACCTGGCCTTCGTTCATCGCCTCCAGCAGCGCCGATTGCGTCTTCGGCGTCGTCCGATTGATCTCGTCCGCCAGCAAAACGTTGGTGAACACCGGCCCGCGCTTAAACTCGAACTCCTGCTCCATCGCCGAATACACCGAGATTCCCAGCACATCGGAAGGCAGCATGTCGCTGGTGAACTGCACCCGCTGAAACGTGCAATCGATCGCGCGGGCCAGAGCCTGCCCCAGCGTGGTTTTGCCCACGCCCGGTACGCCTTCAATCAGCAGATGTCCGCGGGCAAAAATGCTGACCAGCGCCAGCCGCACCACATCGTCTTTTCCGCGAATCACGCGGCGAAGAGATTTTTCCAGCTCGGCAGCTTTGTGGGACACGGCAATCGCAGTCTCAGGCGGCATTGGATGGATTCTACTATCAGGCACACACGCGGCAGAGTTACCGATGTCATAGCCCGGCTGTCAGCTTTCAGCCGTCAGCTAAACCTAGAACGCACCACTTCGTAGCATCTTGCACCGGTTCAAGCTGACAGCTGATAGCTGATAGCTGCAACGCTTACTGCATAAACTCCGCCGGCCGCCCCGTCAGCCGCTCAATCCTCTTCGCAATTGGAGGATGCGTCGAAAACAGGTTCCCAAAATTAACTCCCAGCAGCGGCTGGATAATAAACAGATGCGCCGTCGAAGGCGAGGCCGCCATCGGTACCCGCCGCGAGTAAGCGTCCAGCTTCTGCAACGCGCTCGCCAGCGCATACGGATTCCCCGTAAAATGCGCTCCCGTCGCGTCCGCCTGGTACTCCCGCGACCGCGACACCGCCAGCTGAATCAAGCTCGCCGCAATCGGAGCCACAATCAGCATCAACAATCCCGCCAGCCCCCCGCCTCCGCGGTCCTCGCGCTCGCCACGCCCGAATCCGCCAAAAATCATTGCCCAGCGGCCCATGCTCGCGAGCATCGTAATCGCGCCCGCAATCGTCGCCGCCACCGAGCTGATCAAAATGTCGCGATTGTTCACGTGCCCCAATTCGTGCGCCAGCACGCCTTCCAACTCTTCGTCGGTCAGCAGCCCGAGAATTCCATGCGTCACCGCCACCGACGCGTGCGCCGGATTTCTCCCCGTCGCAAAAGCATTCGGCGACTCCGTCGGGATCACATAAATCTTCGGCATCGGAATCCCGATCTTCTGCGTCAACCGCTCCACAATCTCGTAGGCCCGCGGCAACTCCTCGCGCGTCACCGGCTGCGCCCGGTACATGGCCAGCGCAATCTTGTCGGAGTAAAAATAGGAGACGAAGTTCATCACCACCGCGATCCCCAGCGCCAGCAGCATCCCGTTCTCCCCGCCAAACGCCCGCCCAATCATCATCAGCAGCAGCGTCAACGCCGTCAGCAAAAACGCGGTCTTAAATGTATTTCCCATAATCGTTCTCACCCCATTAGATGTTACGCCCCCTAAGGCGATGCATGTATCATGACCAGCGGGCCAAACCTGGTGTTCTGCAGGTGTTATGTAGGGGCAGCCGCTCAAGCCTGTCCGCGGGCAAAACCCTGCACTGCTTGTGTGGAGCGGACACTCCTGTCCGCTGCTTTTGAGGTTGATTTTCTGGCAGATATCAAGTTAGCTTTTCTTTTTGTTTCGTGATCGCAGCAGCGGAGTGCCCCAGGCGCTCGCGGATAACAGAGCTCCAAACAGAATGACCGCGTCGATGCTGGACCGTCCTTGCGCCGACCAATACACATCGCGCAGGTTCAGCCAGAGAGCAAATTCGTCGAGCGTGAGCGCGGCGCCCACGCCGTACAGGATCGCCATCAACCGGCTCAACAGAATCGATGAATCATCTTCCCCGGTGCCGATATCGCAAAGCCATCCGTAGCCGACGAAAAGAAGAATGAGAATTCCGAAGACCAAGTGGTGAATGTGCCGTCCACTCGGCTCAATGATGAAGTGAAATGGCGGAATATGGTGCTCGATGGCGTAGACCACGGCGCGGACTCCGGCGAAGGTCAGAAAGAAACTGACCGAAGCCACGAACAAACGACGACGGGGCCGGTCCGGGATGCGTTCGTGGATGATGGTCCCGAACGGGGTGCCTTGCAGCAGCAACAAAAAGAAAGCTGTTCCCACAATCGCAAGCAGAAGGATGAACCAGGAATAGGCCATTGGTGAGAGTACCTAGTACCTGATACCGAGCAAACATTCCCTTGACACCAAGTACTCGGTACTCGCGACTGCGAAGTCGCTATGCTTTTTGGGCTTCGCGCTTTAGCGCGCGGTCTAAAGTTTGATCGAGAGCGGATTTCGCTTTCTCGTATTCTGCTTGCGAGATCAGCCCCTGCTTGCGCTCCACTTCAAGCTGGAAAAGTTCTTCCTTGATTCCCTCCATCAGCATAGAAGAGGAACGCGCAACGGGGCCGCGACCAACGCTGGCTGGGACTTCGGCGGGCGCGTAATCATCTTCTTCCTGCATAGCGGCCGATATGGAAGAGCC
The DNA here is from genome assembly GCA_963782835.1 of uncultured Acidobacteriaceae bacterium. Lineage (GTDB taxonomy): Bacteria > Acidobacteriota > Terriglobia > Terriglobales > Acidobacteriaceae > Sulfotelmatobacter. Next base: position 211,320 of record CAWALR010000027.1, read on the forward strand.
AACTTGCTGGCGCTTCAGAGCGCGCGCCGCAGACTGTTGCCGAGAGGCTACGTACACGCCGCCGATGATCAGCACGGCGGCGAAGCCTCCGAGGATTTGCCAACGATACTTCTGCAGCGGATCGGGAGCATCGATCGGCGGACCAAGTCCTCCACCGGGACGGTTGCTGGACTGCGCGCCGGGCGCGCCAGCGGAAGTTTGTCCGCCTTCGCCAGAGCCTTGAGCGCCGCTCTCCTGGCCGGCTTCGAGAGTGCCTTCGCCGGAAATCTTGAACGCAAGATTTTGCCCAAGCGTCGTATTGGAGGCGACTTGCACGCTGGCACCGGGTTCGTTCGGATAATTAATCAGTTTGAACCCTGCCGAGCTGGCGGCCGCGGTGAATTGCATTGCCTTGGGGAGCATGACGACGAAGTGCTCCAAAGGATAAATCGATTTGGGATCGATATTGGCGCTGCCGCTATAGGGAAGCTGATACGTGACTTCGAAGCGCGTCAATCCAGGCCGCAAGGGAAAGATAAACGAGTAGCGATTTTTCTCGCCTTCGGGCACGGGAGCGGACTTCAGCGGATTGCCGCCTTCGGTTGTGGCCGTGGCGGAATCGTCGATGACGTGCGCACCATCGGGAACGTAGAACTCGAGATTGCGTTCGTTCATCTGAGTGCGGGGCGGGCTGGAGGTGTTCTGTACTCCGAATTCGCGGGTTACGGCGATCTGGCCCTGACCGGCCTGGACGCGCATGATGTCGGCGACCACCTGGATGCCGTCGACTTTTTTCGCGACATCGTAGACTTCGATCGCTACCGACGTGGTCCCCGGAGGCGCCATGCGGTGATAGGTGACGTCCTGATGAATGGCGCGAATCAAGTGCGGAGCCTGCGCATCGTCGAGCTTGAAACTGAATTGACCTTTGGCATCGGTCTTGGTGCGGCCGGATTCTTCCATGCCCTGGCCGAGCTTGAACATGACGACATTGTCGCCAGCTGAGGGCTTGCCGGTGGTGGAATTCTTCACCGTGCCTGTGAGAGTCTGGGAGGAGGCGACAGCGGCGAGGAGGAGAAGCGCGACAAGGATGCTCCCGTCGCGCTTGTTGTTTGCTGCGCTTCGCACAGGTCCTTCGTTCGCGCGAAGAACGCGCTCTCTCAGGATGACAGTTGACGATTTCAAGATCTTTTTCCTTTTTGTGGCGCGGGAGTTTTTTCCAAGCGGTCAATCTCGGCCAGGATAGTAGCGGCTTCATCCTGCAAGGAAGATTTCAGCGACGCGTAGTCGACGTCGGGCACCTTGCCGGCCTTGTACTCGAAGTTGAGATCGCGCAGGTTCTCGTAGACGGCATCCTTGCGCTCGCGCAGATAACCGGCGCGAGTTTTTTCCGGGCCAAGGAAGAGTCTTCCGGGAAGATAGAAGACATAATAAACAGACGCGACGAAGAGCATCAGGCAGAGAGGAATCCAGGTCATAGATCAGTCTCCTTGCGAGCCTGGTCGCGGAATTGTTCCAGTTCGGCGCCGCGGATGGGACGCAGGCCGTCCGCGATTGCGGGAGCGGGACGATTTTTCCAGGCGCGAATCACGAGCACAATCAGACCGAAGCCGAGAATCAGAACGACCGGCGGGATGATGTAGGCTGCGCGATCGAAACCTTGCATGGTCGGAGCGGCGAGTACCGTGGGTCCATATTTTTGCACGAAGCCTTGCTCGACCAGGCTGTCGCTGTCTCCGCGCGTGACTCCGGCCATCAGTTCGTTGCGCATGCCATCGGAAGCCGGGCAGCCGACGTGGTTGCACTCCAAGAGAATCTGGTTGCACCCGCAGATGCACATCATTTGATGGCCAATTTCGCTGAAGCGCGTGGCGGGATCTCCGGCACCGAGCAACAGGAAAACCGTGGCACAGAGAACAACGGTTTGGATTAAGTGGCGGCACAGATTCCCGCTTCTCCCAGAAGAAGCGAGCTGTGGGGCACCCAGAATCGAGAGCGAATTTAGACGGCTGGACATCAGTCTCCTGTAACCGAACGGCCGGCGTGAGCGGGCTCAAGGCGCGCGGGAGCAGGAACGCGGACCGGAGCGGGCGCATTCGGAATCAGCGCGAGCACAGTTCCAATCAGCATGATCCAAACGCCCATCCAGATCCACATGACCAGCGCGTTCAAATGGGCTCGGAGAATGGGGCGACCGTTATCCGGATTGACTCCCTCGAATACCACGTAGAGATCCTCATTCAGACCAGAACGAATATCGGGCATGGTCGAGGTCTGCTGGCTGGCGTGGTAGAAACGGCGCACCGGGGTCATGGTATCGATCTGCTTGCCGCCCTTGAAAACATCGAGCATCGCCCACTGGCTGTAATAGTTCGGGTTGTCGTCTTCGGTGGAGGAGCGGCAGATCAGCGTGTAGGCGCCGATGGTCATCTTGTCGCCGTTCTTCATCTCCATCTCTTTGTCCAGATTGAAAGCGGCTCCGGCGAAACCGATGATGACCACCACAACGCCGAAGTGGACGATGTATCCGCCATAGCGGCGCGTGTTGCGGTGCGTGAGTTGCACCATGGAGGCGAACATGCCTTGCCCGGTGTGTTTGGAGATGACGCGGCCTCCGCGGTAGAACTCGCTGGCTACGGTGAGAGTTACCAGCACCGAGAGTGCGATGGCCATCAGCGAATAGAAGTAGGAGACATCCTTCCACGGTTTGAGGCCGAAGGCCGATCCCCAACTTTGCGGCGTGATCATCAGGAAGATTGCAACCACGATCGCACCGATGGTCGGCCACATGAAGTTGCGCTTCAGGCTTTCGAGAGAAGTCTTGCGCCAGGCGAGAAGCGGGCCGACGGCGGTCAGGATCAACAGCAGCAAAGCCACCGGGATGGCGACCCGATTGTAGAAGGGCGCGCCCACTGTGACTTTGTTGCCTTGCACCAGTTCAGAAATCTTAGGGAACCAGGTCCCCCAGAGCACGGTGAAGCAGAGCAGAACGAAAAGCAGATTGTTGAACAGAAAACTGGATTCGCGCGAGACCAGCGATTCGAGCTTGTGCTCGCTGCGCAGGTGAGACTTGTTCTTGAAAAAGAAAAACAGGAATACGATCAACGTGATGGCGAGGAACCACGCAAACCAGTCTCCGATGGAAGATTGTGCGAAGGCATGGACGGAGCTGATGATGCCGCTGCGGGTGAGGAAGGTTCCGAGGATGGCCAGCCAGAAGGTGGCGAAGACCAGCCACATGTTCCACATCTTCAGCATGCCGCGCTTTTCCTGCATCATCACCGAATGCAGAAAGGCAGTTCCGGTGAGCCAAGGCATGAGCGAGGCATTTTCGACCGGGTCCCATCCCCAGTAGCCGCCCCAGCCTAGGACGGAGTACGCCCAGTGCGCACCGAGAAAAACTCCGCAGGTGAGGAAAGCCCAGGTGACCATGGTCCAGCGGCGGGTGATGTGGATCCACTTTTCGCCGGGATACTTCATGATCAGCGCGCCGAGCGCGAACGCGAAGGGAATGGTGAAGCCGACGTAGCCCAGATAGAGCATGGGCGGATGGATGACCATCTCGGGATATTGCAGCAGAGGGTTCAACCCGTTGCCGTCGGCGGGAATGGTTCCTTGCACGATGGCGAAAGGATGCGCGGCGAAATTGAGCAGCAAAAGAAAAAATATCTGCACGCCGGAAAGAACTACCGAGGCGTAGGCGAAAAGGCGCGGGTCGGTCTTGTAGCGCAGACGCAGAACGAATCCGTAGGCGGCAAGCAACAGCGACCAGAACAGCAGCGAACCTTCCTGGCCGGACCAGAGCACTGCAAACTTATAAGGACCGGGCAGATCGCGATTGCTATGGTGGAGTATGTAGGCAATCGAAAAATCATCGCGGAAGGCGCAGATCACCAGGACCACAGACGCGAGCAGAACGGCGGCGAACGTGACAATGCCGGCGCGACGCGCGGTCTCGCCGATACGCTCCGAACCCTGGCGCAGAGTAGTCAGCAGTGGACTATCTGCCGCAGACGCGGAGAAGCCAGCGCGACCGGCGCTTGCGCCCACCGGTTGCAAGGAAGTCCGGTTCTGGAAGGCTAACGCGATGATCCCGGCGACGAACGAGTAAACGCTCAACGCCAAAGCGAGAAGAAGTGCAAAACTGCCTATTTCCGCCATGTGCGGGAACCCCGGCCTATTTTTTCAGAAACACCCCGGCGAGGCAACCGTCAAGGGCTATACACTAGATGCAATCCGTCCGCAGCAAGGCATCCGGAAAATGGCACAAACCACCCCACGATCGGATCGACGGTAGGTGCTAATTCCAATCTGCCATCAGCAGCCACAGAACTGCGATCGGGACCTAACCACGATTCAGTCGCCCCTGTGCAGATAGGTTCCAGGAGCAACTAAGCGCTCTGCTGGTGGTAGCGCTGCATCACTTCGCGTTCCGCGGCGAGCCAGTCGTCAGCCTCGCTGCCCGAGCCGGCTCCGCGTTGCTGGTAGAGTTCGTAGGCGCGGCGGCGGATCTCGTCCTCGAGGTTGATGGGGACCACATTCTTGCGCGGTTCGGTCTTCCGGAGTTCGAACTTCTTTGGTTCCGTCGCGACTCTGGACTGTGGAGTAACTTTGGACTCCGGCGCGGTTCCTGAGGGCGCCACTTCCGGTGCTGCGACCACATTTACTTCGGGAACGCTGGCGGGATTGCTGACGCCAGTTTGCTCTTTGCTCGTACGATTGGACTTGCCGCCTGAGGTAGATCTTGGTCTCGCCATATTCGGATACTCCTTACAGATACCTAGATTTAGGAATGAATTGAATTGTTGAGCGAACCACATACACCTTGCCCGCCAATTTCTAGTATGAGAGGACAGTGTTTGTATTGTTTGAAGCCAGTATAGACCTTCTGAGGCTGTGGAAAGTGATTTCGCGGGAAGAAATTGCAAGTGGCCGCTTTGCTATAATCGAAGCTCTCCGGATGGCGCTATCGTCTAGGGGTTAGGACGGAAGATTCTCAATCTTCAAACCCGGGTTCGATTCCCGGTAGCGCTACCAGTTTCCTGCTGACTCCTGCTATTTCTGTAATTACTACTCACAACTTCTACGCGGGATGATGGTCGGGAAGCGCTCCGAGCCAACCCGAGGTCGTCTTATCAATTAAGACACTACCGTTGTTTGTGCTCTCCGGAGCTAAGAGTGGCGGAACCAAGGAGCCCCACGTCTTGCCAGGGAAGCGAGAAATGGGGCGCCCCAGATCAATGAAAGACAAAATCAAGGCAACAGAGTGTCCGCCCGATGCCGTTAGAACGCCGCCATGCCCTCCAGGCCAGCGTCCTCGGAGAGGCCGCCTGCATCGCCAAGGTTGGTAAGCGTTCCATCCTGATTGATGCCAAAAATGCCAACCGTGCCGGTACCTGAATCGAGCGTGTATAGATACTTGCCGTCTGAACTAACGACGATCTCGAGGTTGATACTTCCGGTTGGGTTCGTTCCCACCAAGGTTCCGGAGACGGGCGTCAGCGCCCCGCCTGCGCTGAGAGCGAAGCCAGAGATGGTGGAAGATGCGGAGTTAGAGGTGTAAACGAACTGGCCATTGGGAGTGACCGCCAGCCAGCACGTCGCCGCGCCCAGAGTGGGAACGCTGCTGCTGACAGGAGTGAGCGTTCCATTGCTGACGACCGTATAGGAAGAGATCGCGGATGCATTCGTACCGCCGGTAGGTCCGGTCTCGACAATCAGAGCCGTTCCGTTAGGCGCGAACGACACCGCAAATGCGCCTGGACCGGTACTCGGATTCACCACGATGGGACCCAACGTGCCATTGCTTTGAATGTGGAAGGCGTCGATGTTATTGGTTAGCTTTTCCGTGACCAAGAGGAACTGGCCGTCGGGACTAAAGGATAGCGAGCCGGGTTCGGAAGTTCCGGTGCTCAGGTAAGTGGTTGAACCTGCGATTTGCTTCAGGTGTCCATCCGTCGTGAGGCGGAAGCCCACAAGGTCGCTCGCGCCGCCAGCATTGACCACGTAGAGCAGGTTTCCTTGCTGGGCAACTGCAACGGGCTCGCTGCCGCCGCAGGGGACAGTCCCAAGCAGCGTAAGCTTCGCGCCCTTGACTTGAAATACGGAAATATTCCCGCTGCCCGCATTGACCGCGAATAACAGCGTGTGTTTTTCGTTCAGCGTTAAAGCACCTTGCGATCCCAACGGGTCGGTAACTCCGCCGCTGCCCCGGCCTCCCGTTGGAAATGTTTGTCCTTCCTGCAATGAACCATCCGAATTGCGCTTGTATGCGACGATCTGATTGTTGTCGGCTGCATTCGTCATGACGAAGACAGCACCGGAAACACCGCTGGTTTGGGCTTTACTAGGGGCTGGCAATACCGCGCTTATCGCCAAAGCTGTGGTCAACAGGACATGGGGCGTTTTCAACATCGGAATGCTCCTTAAGGGTTCGGTAAATTACGCTGGCCCTGGATTTTGCAACCAGAGATCGGGGCAGGGCAGTCCCTGGATCGCGAGCCGCGCTCTGGTAAGAGCATCGAGAAAGAGGGAAGTTACAGAGGTCTCGCTAGATAGTTAAATATGGTTGTGGATTCTTGATCGGAAATGAAACATAAGTAGCCCGGGATTCTCAATCTTCAAAATCCTGTTCGAAGATTCCCGGTAGAGCTACCAAATGTCCCAGCTGCCCTTGCGCCTGCTGAGTCACTCAAACCGGCCGGAGCGCTCCCTCAGGCGCCTGCCTCGGGAGGATTGGGCAGGGGCTGGATGATGTGAAGGCCGCACTCGGTCTTGGCTGACCCAGACCAGCGACCGGCCCTGGAGTCTTCTCCGGCACGCACGGCACGGGTGCAATGAGTGCAACCGATGCTGGGGTATTCGCGGTCATGCAGTGGGTTGTATGGAGTGTCATGCTGGTAGATGTATTGCCACACCTGCTTGGAACTCCAGTCGGCGAGGGGGTTAATTTTCACCAAACCAAAATTTTCATCCCATTCGATCTTGCCGGCGCTTGCGCGAGCAGTGGTTTGATCCCGGCGGATGCTGGTGATCCACGCCTGCAGTTCGCCCAGCTTGCGCCGCAGCGGCTCGACCTTCCTCAGATTGCAGCATTGATCAGGATTCTGTTGCCAGAGCGCTGGACCGTGAACGCGTTCCTGCTCCTCCGGGGAGAGAAGTGGATACACCCGTTCAATGGTGATGCCGTATTTTTGCTCCACCTGGTCCATCAAGTTGTAGGTCTCGGGAAAAAGAAATTCGGTATCCAGAGTAAAGAGGCGAAAATTCTGGCGAGTACGGGAGGCGATGTCGATGAGAACCATACCCTCCGCACCGAAGGCCGAGGAGATTGCCACGCTGCTGCCGAAGCTTTCGAAGGCCCAGCGGAGAACGCGTTCTGGTGTCCAGGTTTCAGCGGCATTCTGTAAATGGGCGATTTCTTCCTTCTTCATGACAGCGGTTCCTCTTGAGCCGAGTCCACCAGCGAAGGGAAACTCTGCGCAAGCATGGTTCCGAGCGCGGTCTCCATTACGGGGAAGTTGGCTTCGATCTGATCCGCGGGACGGTCGGCGAATTTCACAACTTCGCCAACGACCAGCAGGGTTGGGGCAGCGAGTTTCGGCGCCCGATGGAGATGCGAAATTGTGGTTCGGTGCACTTGCTGCTGCGGAGTGGTGGCCCGTGAAATGATGGCGCAGGGAGTTTCGGCGGCGAATCCAGAGCTCGTGAGCCGGCTGGAAATTTCTGCATAGTCGTGGCCGGGCATGTAGATCACAAGCGTCGACTCTGATCCAGCGAAGCTGCTCCAATTTTCATCGGAGTGTTCAGAAGCCCGATGACCGGCCGTCAGGACGAGGGTAGACGATGTTTGTCGATGAGTAAGCGGAATGCCGGCTGCGGCTGCAGCGCCCAGGGCCGAAGTAACGCCGGGAACTATTTCGTATTGGATGTTCGATCGCCGAAGCGCTTCGACCTCTTCTCCAGCGCGGCCGAAGATCAGCGGGTCACCACTCTTCAGGCGCACCACCTGGCGTCCGGACGCAGCCAGCGTCACCAGCAGAAAATTAATTTCCTCCTGCCGCATAGTCTTGGTTCCGCAGCGCTTGCCAACGTTCCGGATTTCGGCGGCGTGGGGAATCAACTTCAATATTTCGGGCGAGACGAGGTCGTCGTGAAGTACCACGTCCGCAGTTCGCAATAACCGAAGAGCTTTTAGGGTGAGCAATTCGGGATCACCCGGACCCGCGCCCACCAAATACACTTTGCCATTCATACGGTTACTCTCCTGTCGTCCTCCGCGAACGCATTTTTCTGGGACTCGTCTGCGAGTGCTGCTTCGAAAGCTTCCCGGCTCGCCAGCGACTGCAGCAACTCACGTTTGCGCTGTGGATCAAGATTGCTGGCCAGTACAAGTCGTCGTGTCGCTCCCAATTCCGAGACCCACTGCGCGTATGCGGGGCCAAACTGCCGCTCGAGCTGCTGCCGAATTTTTTGCGCCAGAGACGGGCTGTGTCCGCTGGTGGAGACGGCGATTTGGAGATCGCCGCGGCGCACGACCGCGGGGTAATAGAAGTCGCAATATTCCGGAACATCCACAACGTTGCACAGAACTCGGCGACGCTGCGCCTCGCGATAGATGGATTCGTTAAGTCCACGCGACGCGGTAGCTACGATGGCCAGAAACGCATCATCGAGATCGTTCGGAGCAAAAGCGCGGAGTTCGAGCGTGATCCTGCCTGCTCTTGCCCAGTCATGGACCGCGGCCGTGGCTTCGAGAGCGACGACCTGGATGCGAGCGCCGGTCTCGATAAGGCCGCCAATCTTGGGCTCGCCGACCTTGCCAGCGCCGACCACGAGGCAGCGCTTACCTTCGAGTTTCAGGAACATGGGGAACAGGTTGCTCATGGTGTCAGCCTTCCACCCCGCTGGGCACTCGTCCTTCGGGCAGATCGCGCGGGACCGGAGCGATGGTTTGTCCGGCAAGGTAGTCGCGCAATTCCGCATCGCTGTGGCGAGAAAAAAACTGCCGCAGATTTTCACCCGGGTTGCTATCGACGAGGTACCGACGCAGAAGACGCTCGATGGCTTCCGGAACTTCGGTGGCGAGGCAGCGATATCCGACTGGCCGGGCAATCGACTGATGGAGACCGACGGCGCCGCCCAGGCAAAAGTAGTAGGCGTCCGCCATTTGTCCGTCGACCTTTAATTTCTTGCCTTCGATTCCGATGTCGGCGATCCAGTGTTGCCCGCAACTGTTAGGGCAACCGGTGACGTGCAGCTTGAGGTGCTGATCGAAGCCCGGCAGGCGTTCTTCCAATTCTTCAACCAGCCAGCGGGAGAAGGCTTTTGTTTCAGTGATGGCGAGCTTGCAAAACTCACTGCCGCTGCAGGCGATGGCCCCGCGGAAAAATGGCGAGCCGCTGACGGGCAGTCCGATTTCACCCAGCTCCTTAGCGAGCTCGTCAGCCTGCAAGCGAGGGACGTTGACGATCAACAGGTTCTGCATGTTGGTGGTGCGCAGTTCACCGACTGCGAAGCGCTCGGCGAGATCGGCGGCGGCATCCATTTGTTCGGGAGTGATTCGGCCGCGAAGAACCGCGGAGCCTACGTAGCAGTAGCCGGCCTGCTTCTGCGGGTGGATGCCGACGTGATCGCGGTAAACATCGGAGGGCGCGCGCTCGGGTTCGGCGGGATCGAGTTGAAATCCGATGCGGCGCTCAAGATCTTTCTGGAAGTCGTCCGGAGTCCAGCCATGGCGCAGGAAGAGAAACTTCAGTCGCGCGCGCTCGCGGTGCTCGCGAAGCTGAGTGGAATCGCGGAACAATTCAGCAACTCCCTTGATCACCGGCAAGACCTGATTCCAGCGGACGAAAGCGTTTAAAGGCACGCCGAGGTAGGGCTCTGTAGAAAGCCCGCCGCCCACGCGCAAGGCGAACCCGATCTCAGGCTTTCCGCCGACAGTGCGCTGGAGGGCGGTGAGGCCGATATCGTTGATCTCCGGGTAGGGGCACCAGACGCGGCATCCGGTGATCGAAATTTTGAACTTGCGGGGCAGGTTGTAGAACTCCGCGTTGCCGGCCAGCATACGGTCGGCTTCGAGCGCCAGCGAAGATGCGTCGCAGATTTCATCCGCGTCCACACCGGCGACTGGGCAACCTGTGATGTTGCGAGTTACATCGCCGCAGGCGCCAATCGTATTCAGGCCGACGCGCCACAATTCTTCGAGCACTTCGGGGAGGGCCTCGATCGTGATCCAGTGCAGCTGGATATTTTGGCGCACGGTCAGATCGGCGGTACCACGAGCATAGCGGCGAGCGAGGCTGGCGATGGTGCGGAGTTGATCGGAGCGCAGAAGGCCGTTGGGAATTCGAATGCGGAGCATGAAGAACGGCAGGGCACGCCCTGCGCCGCCTTGGCCACCCACGACGCCGGCGCCGTCGCCTTGCGTGTAAACTCCCCACCAGCGGAAGTAGGTTCCGATCCATTCGGCAGGAATCGAGTCGAAGCCTTCGTGCGCGAAGCGACGAATCTCGGCGAGACCTTCCCACGGATTCATGGCCCGCTTGAGGCGTTCGGACTTCTGTGCTTTGGTTTCCGTTGCTGTATTGGTCATATTTGCCGCCAAAAAGAAAAACCCACCGCCAGATGCTCTCTGGCGGTGGGTATAAGTGCCGATGTTATGAAGGTCTTAAGTCAGCAATTTACCCGCACCAGAGCACACGCATGCACAACAACAACATGCACACATGCACTCCTGGCGAAGATTGCTGAAACTTGACATGCTCAAAAGATACTAGCGTGGAGCAAGGGAACGCGTCAAATTACCTTCAAAATAGAACGATGCAAAATTTCGATTTGAGGCATCATATTTTCGCATCAATCCTGCGAGCAGGGAGTTGCCGCCGCCGGCGCTAACCATCGCATTTGGAAACTGACACGTTGCCCACCATGCGCTGGATTGACAATTTCGGCTCCATCGCCCTACCTTTCCGTGGGGCGCTACGGGGGGGGTGTTACATGCGCAAAATTATTCTTCGTCATTCATGCTTCTCCTTCTGCGCTGCTCTGGCCGTACTCTTTGTAGGCGAAGGCATGAGAGCACAGAACGCGTCTTCCTCAATTGGTCTCTTTCAGAATCACTCTGACGTTGGCATCACGCTGCACGCTGGGTCTACGCAGTACGACTCCGCGCAGCACGCCTACACCGTCACGGGCAGCGGCGAGAACATGTGGTTCACGTCCGACGCATTTCAGTTTGCCTGGAAGCAAGTTTCTGGCGATATTGGATTGACGGCGGACGTTGCCTTTCCGGAAAAGGGTGGGAATGAGCATCGTAAGGCGGTGCTGATGATCCGCCAGACCCTTGATGCGGATTCGCCTTACGCTGATGTGGCGTTGCACGGCGACGGGCTTACCTCGCTGCAGTATCGCGACGCAAAAGGCACAACCACACACGAGATTCAGTCAAACCTCTCTGCCCCGGTCCGCTTGCGAATTGAGAAGCTTGGCGACTTCATCTACGTATTTCTAGCCGCGGGCGCGGGCGAACCGTTGCGGCCCTCGGGCGCTTCGATCAAACTGCCGTTGCAGGGGTCGTTTTATGTTGGCATCGGCATTTGCTCTCATGACAAGGACGTTGTCGAGAAGGCGATCTTCGCGAATGTGGACCTCGCGGCGCCCGCAGCGACCACCGCGCCGCCCGTGCTTTACAGCACGCTGGAGACAATAGCGATTGAATCCGCCGATCGCCGCGTGGTCTACACAGATGCCAGCCATTTTGAGGCGCCTAATTGGACGCATGATGGAGCTAGCTTTCTCTTCAACCGCGAGGGCCGGATTCAGCGTTTGCCCGTTGATGGCGGAGAGCCCACGACCATCGATACCGGCACGGCCATCCATTGCAACAACGATCACGGGATTTCTCCGGATTCGCAATGGTTGGCGATCAGCGATTCTTCGCAGCCCGACCACAAATCGAGTGTGTACATCGCGCCGTTTTCCGGGGGCACGCCTCGCCTTGTCACGAAGGATTCGCCGTCGTACTGGCACGGCTGGTCGCCGGATGGCAAGACGCTCGCTTTCGTCGGACAGAGGAACGGCGACTTCGACATCTACACCATTCCCTTCAGCGGCGGCGATGAAACTCGATTGACCACGGCGAAGGGGCTGGACGACGGGCCCGAGTACTCGCCCGACGGCAAGTACATCTATTTCAACTCAGAGCGCACCGGTCACATGCAGATCTGGCGCATGCACGCGGATGGAAGCGCACAGGAAGAGATCACATTCGACGAGTACAACAATTGGTTTCCCCACATTTCTCCGGACAGCAAGTGGATGGTTTTCCTCTCGTACGGGAGCGATGTTGTGGGTCACCCGCCCAATAAAGATGTGCAACTCCGCATCATGAATGTGAGCGGAGGAAAGATCGATGGCCCGATTGCCGTTCTGGCCAAGCTGTTCGGCGGACAGGGCACGATGAATGTTCCGTCATGGTCGCCCGATAGTTCGAAGCTAGCATTTGTGAGCTACGAACTGCTGACCGCCGAAGACGCTGCAATCAAGTGAGCGCCGCCGGTCGTGTGCAAGGTTCGGAGTTCAGTTAAGAACCAACTAGGAGCTAGAAATCTTTATGCGCGTTGGAGTGTTTACGCCTCTGCTTTCGCAACTTCCGCTGGCTGCGGTTCTAAAGAAATTGAAGACGCTGCAGATCGACACCGTCGAGCTAGGCACGGGCAACTATCCCGGCGATGCGCATTGCAAGTTGTCGATGCTCGAAGACGGGATTGCGCTCGCCGAGTTTCAGAAAGTCTTGGCAGACCACGGTGCGAGCATCAGTGCCTTGAGTTGTCACGGCAACGCGTTGCATCCCGATCGCGCCCGGGCACAGCACGACCGCGAGGTTAGCCGGAAGACAATCCTGCTCGCGGAGAAACTCGGTGTATCCGTTGTAATCGATTTCTCCGGTTGCCCGGGCGACTCGCCGGATGCTACCGCTCCGAACTGGGTCACGTGTCCTTGGCCTCCGGAATATCTGAAAGTGGTCGACTGGCAGTGGAGCGAGGTAGTCGCGCCTTATTGGATTGAACACGCGAAGTTGGCCGCCGACCACGGCGTGAAAATTGCGATCGAAATGCATCCGGGTTTCGTGGTCTATAGTCCGGAGACGATGCTTAGGCTACGCTCGATTGCGGGGCCAAGCGTAGGTTGCAACTTCGATCCCAGCCATCTTTTTTGGCAGAGCATCGATCCGATTGCGGCGGTCCGAGTTCTCAAGGACGCCATCTTCCACGTTCACGCCAAGGATACGCAGATCTACACTGCGAACCTGCCGCGCACGGGTGTGCTCGATACCAAGCTGTATACCAATGAGCGCGAACGCAGCTGGATCTTTCGAACGTGTGGTTACGGTCACGGTGCAGAATGGTGGAGCGAATTTATCTCGACCCTCCGGATGTTCGGTTACGATCATGTGCTCTCAATCGAACATGAGGACAGCTTGCTCTCGCCGGAAGAAGGCTTGACCAAGGCGGCGCATTTTCTCAACACCATTGTGATCCGCGAGCAGCCGGGCGCGGCCTGGTGGGTGTGACGCAGAGCAAACGGGGATGAGAATAATTAAAACAGCGATCATCGGGACAGGCTTTATGGGGCGGGTGCACCTGGAAGCGGTGCGACGGGTCGAGTTTGTGGAAGTGGCTGCAATTGCGGGAAGAAACTTCGATGCGGCGCGGCGTTTGGGCTCTGGATTCTCCATCCCAACCATTGCGAGCGACTATCACGAAATCCTGCGCGACCCGGCGATCGATGCGGTCCACATCTGCACGCCGAACGCACAACATTTTTCGATGGCGAAAGAAGCACTCGAGGCAGGGAAGCATGTGATCTGCGAAAAGCCGCTGGCGACGAGCGTAGAAGAAGGGGATGAATTGGTCGCGCTCGCGAAGCGACAGGGAGTTCGTAATTGCTTGTGTCACAATCTGCGTTATTACCCTATGGTGCAGCAGATGAGACGCATGCGCGAGGACGGCGACCTGGGCGAAATCCTTGCCGTGCAAGGGACCTATTTTCAGGATTGGCTGCTATATGACACCGACTGGAACTGGCGAGTCGATGGCAAGGCTGGCGGCCCTTCGCGCTGCATGGCGGATATTGGCTCGCACTGGTTCGATATGGCTGAGCATGTCACCGGACTGCGCGTGACTTCTCTTTGTGCCGATCTCCAGACGTGTCATCGAACGCGGAAGAAGCCGAAGCATTCCGTAGAAACGTTTTCCAATAAACTGCTCGGCCCGAAAGACTATGAGGAGACCGCCGTAGATACGGAAGACTTCGGCTCCGTGATTTTTCACATGGGCGAGCGCACGCGTGGGAGCGTCACCGCGAGCCAGGTTTCGGCGGGAAGAAAAAATCGGCTTAGCATTGAGATCTGTGGCACACGGTCTTCCGTGGCGTGGAATCAGGAGCGGCCTGACGAACTATGGATCGGACATCGCGATGTGGGCAATGAGATTGTTGTGAAGGATCCATCTCTGCTCAAGCCTGCGGCTCGCAGCTACGCCGATCTTCCGGGCGGACACAGTGAAGGTTATGACGACACGTTCAAGCAGGTCTTTCGGCGCTTTTATGCTTCGATCAGCGATCCGGGTGGTGCGGTCGAGTATCCGCAATTCATCGATGGACTGCGGCAGTTGACCATCCTCAACGCTGAACTCCAGAGCCATCGATCGCGAGGTTGGATTGATGTTCCGGCAGCCGAAACCGGTAATTGAAAGGAACGCGTGTTAATTCTCGCCGCAATTATTGCCATCTTTATCTACGGGATGATCGCCGCCATGTTGGGCACTATCCTGCCCGAGCTTTCGGACCGGTTCCACCTCTCGCCCAGTCAGAACGGAACTATCGCTTTCGCGCAAGCGGTTGGCCTCATTCTTGCCTCGCTTGCAGCCGGACCGGTTCTCGATAACGAAGGGAAAAAACTTGGCATTGTTCTCGGACTTGCCTTGATCGCAATCGCGCTGTTCGTGCTGCCACGCGCGCCCGGATTTCGCAGCATCGTGCTGCTGCTGTTCTTGCTCGGCGTGGGGGGTGGGATCATGGTGACGGGCGCGAATGCTCTGGCCAGCGATGTGGGTGAGGCGCATCGCGCTACGGCGCTGAACCTGGCCAATCTTTTTTTTGGACTCGGCGCGCTGGCTACCCCCTTGATCGCGGCGAATCTTTTTGGGCGGAACTGGGTGCGCCTGTGTTACACGATCGCGTCACTCACAGTCGTGACGCTGGTGATTGAGATCGTCACCAGAATGCCCGGGCCTACGGGAGCCGGACGATTCGTGCTCGCGGAAGCCGCACCGGTGCTGGGACGTCCGCTATTGTTTCTGCTTGGATTCTTTGTTTTTCTTTACATTACCTGC
>CAWALR010000028.1:0-208897 GCA_963782835.1 uncultured Acidobacteriaceae bacterium
CAAAGTTCAACCCATTCAGAGAACAACCATTTCACCTGTGGAGTGATCGGCAGGGAGTTGTTGTCAGAATTAGTGCTCATGGGCTCAATCCCGCCCAAACCCTGCCCAAATTGTTTTCGCGCTTTGTTCTGCTGTTGGGCCGCTTCCGCGTTGTCGCGTTGCTGGCCTGCTTCCAGTTTCGTCATGGGATCCTTCATGTCGGACTGCAAAACAGGGCATAGCCCTCGAACACACTACGAGCTTTCCCCACCACCTGATTCCTGCGATCAAGGACGCAGTCTGGTCTGCCCTCTAAGCGATAAGGGCACCACCCGCAGATTGTCCTCTGCCTAATAAGGAAAATAAGTAACCTTCAGCGCAAGCAGGGGGTTGATTTTCCCTTTCTGGCCATCGGCGTCTTTCTCGTCTGGAAAATTGTCCCGCCAGGTTTTTTGGTTGAGCGCAAGAAAGACAGCGAGGTTGATATCTGGGGCGTCGTCCTGCTGATTGCCTCGCTGGCCTGCCTGGAAACTGCCACAAGCCGCGGCGAGCACGACCTGTGGTTCCAGTCGAACTGGATTCCTCGCTCTGCTTGCAGCCAGGTCTTTTTTATCTCGTTTTTCTGGTGGGACTACCGCCCTGAGAACGCATCGCCGGTATTGCATTTGCGCA
Source organism: uncultured Acidobacteriaceae bacterium (assembly GCA_963782835.1). GTDB lineage: Bacteria > Acidobacteriota > Terriglobia > Terriglobales > Acidobacteriaceae > Sulfotelmatobacter. Next base: position 652 of record CAWALR010000028.1, read on the forward strand.
CGATCGTTCGTCACGCTTCCCTGCGCTCCTTCTTCCTCGTGATAATGATCGTGGGAGCGTTCTTCGGCGCCGGGCTTTATGTCGTCCCGCAATACCTTCGCTTCGTCCAGGATTACAGTGCCTTGCAGGCGGGCGGATTTATTTCGATGTACACGCTCGGCTTAGGGCTGGGGCTGCGTCTAGTTTCACAGGAGGATATTGAGTGGGACATTGGTTTACGCGATCACGTCTTCCTCAAGGTCACCGCATCATGGTCCAAATCGACTCGACTTGGTTTCCATCATTGACCTCAATCCCCGAAAATTCGTACCCAGCGACTATTCACAAGTCCATTTACAGTCTCTCGCAACGATGCTAGGCTGCCTGCACCGAGAGATCCATGAAACTTCGCGATAGGATCAAGCCACAGCGTTATGAGCGAACACTCCTAGAGCTTCGCTGGGAACGGAAATCCGAAAACATTCGGGTCGAACGATTATCCGCAATCCTTGCGAAGAAGTCGGCAGCCAAGGCGGCAACTCCTCCCGACAGAGCCGCTTAGGTTTTCAAATCCACCGTGTTTACGGAAAACTGACTCTCAGGGGATCAGCGGGTGCGCGAGAGCCGGCACTCTTTTTCGAAACAGCCAAAACGGACCGGGCCAAGGTGAGACGAGTTGAGCACCTTCCCCGAGGACACACACTCCGACACAAGACCCGTAACCATCCTCTGACGACCGTTAAAGCATCCAACATTCCTCAGTAATCGGGAGGTACGAGGGGGACCGAATGAGGTCTAAGGCGTCGCAAGAGATGATGGGTCTGTTGCAAGAGTTGACGCTGCTGAAGCAGGCGGAGGCGGATGACGGACCAAATGTGCACTCCGTTAAGTCTCGAGAGAGACAAGACCGGCGCCGGGAGATAGCAGACCAAATCAAGGCTCTCGGTGAACCGGCAAGCTGAAATCTCAAGCCCTTGAAGCCCGACTCATTGCCGAGCGCAGGACGACGGACACTAGAGATGACATCGAACGTCAATAAGTGTAAACGCCTGTTTGGCTGATTCCTGATGAGTGTAGAACGTATCTCATGAATCAATTTCCGCCGGTTTGCTCACCTTCGGCATAACTCGTCGGGGCGGGTTGAGGTTCGTGAGGACTTCGCGTTTGCGGCGTGAACAAAAAACCTCTCCCCGGTCATCGGGGAGAGGGCGGTTGCAGTCGGAGAGCGTGTTCTTAGTCGTCGTCGTCTGCTTTGCTTGGTGCCGGGTTGTTGAATTCGCTCGCTGGGCGAACCGTTTTCTCTCCCGGATAGGGCCGCGTATACCCGGTGGACTCATACCAGTTGTAATGGTTGACGGTGTCCGGGTCTTCCGAGTCGGGCTTGGTCAGCTTGCCAGCGGAGATCTCCGCCTTCTTCTGGAGCCAACCCTTCCTCAGAGCCTTGACCGCAGCGCTATCCGTTGGCTTGTCGAGGCTCCCAGAAACGCCCTGGTCCAGTGGGATCTGGGCTGGCACGTGCGCCCACGGCTCGAAGTTTTCCTTGGGCGGCGTACCCTTGACGAAATCCGTCCCCATGGGCGATGCCACGAGGTCGAACTGGTTCATGGGCGGCAGACCGAGGATTTGCTCGATCGTCCGAGTCATGTTGACTTGCGTGTAGTAGGTGTGGTCGGTGGGGCCGTACTGCACGGCGTATGGACTGATGATATAGCCCGGGCTGCGATGACCGTCAACGTGGTCGACGCCGTTTTGTGCGTCGTCTTCCTCGATGAAAATCGCCGAGGTGGACCACACCTTGCTGTGGCTGATGTAGTCGATCATGCGCCCAACGGCCAAGTCGTTATCGGCTTGTTCAGCCTGCGGGGTCGGCGGGCCGGTGGTGTGGTCGTCCATGACCCATAGGATTTCCAGCGTGGGTACCGTACCGCTGGCAACGTCATTCTTGAAGTCTTGCACCCAGAGATCGACGCGGAACTGGTCGGGTATGCCCAGGTCGAACTGCGGGAAGTTCTTGACGAGGTAGTCGGACACAGCCGGAACAGAGGACTCTGCTGTGATCAAATTCTGATAGTACAGCGTCTTCTCGCCCGCGGTCCCAGGGGGTGCGCAAGCAGGCCCACCCTCGAAGCACTGCGAGTCGGCATAGAACTGCGACCAGGTTGGCTCGTTATTCCCAACATACGACGTATTACTACACACGTTGGCTTGGGTTTCGGGTAGCGCGCAATACTCGCCCTCTACGGCTTCACCGTAGATCTTCACCGACAGACCAGCTTTCTCCGCTTCCGAGAAGAAGTAGCCCTTGTTGAGGTAGGCAAGTGCATCGCCCATGTTCCCGCCGGGATAGCTGCGGACCCAGTCCGGCGACTGGATGTCGTCGGCATAGGGTGCCATGGCCTCGGTGATCCACTGGTGACCATCAGCCGACTGCCGGCTCGGGTCGTAGAAATTGTCCAATAGAGGGAAGCGCTTGACCCACTTGTGGGCGTTCGGGGTGACCGGGGTGCCTCCGGCTGCGGAGCCGTCGCCGAAGACTGCTAACGAGGGGTCGCCGTTGCCGGCGGTCACGTCGCCCAGGACCTGATCGTAGGTGCGGTTTTCACGGACGATCAGGAACACGTGCTTGATAAGCGACGGATCGCCGATCTTGGCCGGGAGTGCAACCGGTGGGGTGCTCGGCTTGCCACCGCTGGCCGACAGAATATTTTGCGTCAGATCCCAGTGGTTGTTCTGGAAGACCTGCGTCGACATTGCCGCCAAGGTCACGCTATCCGGTACGGGGACGATACTGACGGTACCATTATCCTGGTGGGTATTGTAGCCGCAGACGCCGTGGTCGCACTCGAAGGATTCGCGCGTGCCGATGCCCTTGTCATTGGCAACGAGTAGCAGATTAGCGGCCTCGTCGAAGACGACAGAGCTCGGCGCGTAGGCTACCGGGATCATACCCAAGACGGGATTCGTCGCGCTTGGGCTGAGGTCAACCACAGCGATCGCATTGGCATTATAAAGCGCAACGTAGGCAACACCATTGCCACCGACGGCGATCGAGTTCGGCGCCGCGCCATAGGCCGGTTCGCCTGCGCCGGGCACTCCGATTGGCAGCCCAAGGTTGATCGTCCCCGTCACCACGTTGGTGGCCGTGTCGATAACCGAGATGGTGTCGCTATAGGTGTTGGCGACCAGGAGGGACTTTCCGTACAAGGCCATTCCGGTCGGGTGAAGGCCGGTGTAGATGGTATCCGTGACCTTCATGGTTGCCAGATCCACCACAGAAACGGTACCTGTGATCGAGGCGCCAACAAACGGGTCGGCGACGATTTCAGTGCCGGCGGAGTTGATCTGGAAGTCTTCCTCTAGAGCGGCCCGGCCACCCTCGTTGCTGACGTAGGCGGTCGTGCCAGTGCTGTTGATCACGATGCTGTGCGGCGCATTCCCGACGCGGATCTGCTTACCCTCCACCTTCGCGACCAGGTTGATCTGAGTGAGCGTATCGTTCTGGTTCAGCAGGGCATAGGCGCTCTTGCCATCCGGCGAAAGAGCGACGCCGCCGGGATAGGAAGTGTAACCGGAATAGAACGAGCCGCAGGGGTTGCCATAAGAGGCTGGAGGAGAGGTCGGAAAGCAGGAGATAAAGGAATTGCTCGGCGGCACGCTCACTTGGGCGTCGTCTTGCAACAAGCCAGCCGCAGTAACCTTGGCGATGGTGACATTGCTGCTGTCTTGGCTGAACACCAGGTACTTGCCGTCCGCTGAATAGGTTATGCCGCTATAGCTGCCGCTCGAATCGTTTCCTCCGGCCGGGCTATAGTTCTGCAGGACAAGGCCGGTGTTGATGTCGAACACCTCGACGGCTCCGTTGCCATCGGACGTCGACGTACCCAAGGTGAGCACGGCGGCCGTGTGAGAGCTGTGATTGGGGTTCAGCGCGACGGCTTTTGCGCGGACGCGGATGCCGAGGTTGACTTGGCTGCCAGCTGGGGTGATGATCTGGCCACTGCCAACGACCCAGGAGCCGTTCGGCTGCGGGCCGGCGACGTAGGTTGGGTACTCCTTGGATTGAGCGCCCGCGAGCACGGGGAAGCTCAGCCCCGCCGCCAGCACGCCGGCGAGCGGACGCATACGGTTGATCCGAGACTTCTTTCGAGACTTATTTCGAACTTTTATTCGAGACATATACCGTTCTCCTCCTTGGATTTTTTTAATCACGCAACGTTGGTAGAAGGGTTTTCATCGCGGTTGTCATCGTGCTTCTCAATTTCCCACAGCGGTTGGCACAAGCACTCAGTGCACTAGGGCGACCAGTTTAGCTTTGAGAAAGAAACACCAACATGACGCCAAGATTAGATTGGTCCTAAAGCGACGGTGGCGTATGGATCGTAGCCGATGACCTTATCAGGCTACTGTGACGGGTTTATGACAATCAGGTAAAATTTCCGTTACATGGGCTGAACTTTTTCTTGAGGATTGTGACGCGCAGCTCCACGTTAAGCAGGCTTTGTCTCGTGAACTTGTCTTCGTGTCTTTCCGGTGGGGTGGGCTGCTTCAGCCCAGTCACGATCGGGCAATACCCGCATCCAGTTGCGACCCGTCGTCGACGAGCGCGCGCAGGGGCCCCAGCCAGGGTTCGTACCGTCGCCAGCGCGCGACCGAGGTGCGATGGATGGGCTGCCGTACTTGCCACTTGCTGGGGGTGTTCACAGCCCGCGGATTGCTTTCAGGGCGCAGGCACGCGTCGTGCCATGCCAGGCCACAGGCCGCGATGATGCGCCGGATGACTGGTTCGGGCGCACGGGTCAGGTCCTCGTAATCGACCTCTAGGAAGCGATCCGACGGCAGCACGCTCCGCCAATGGTCGACGAGCCGCTGGTAGTCGCGGAAATACGCGACCAGTTCGGGGCCTCCTGTTGGAAACGCCAGGCCCGGACGAAAATGAGTTTGATGGATCGACAGCGCCGTGTCGATTGCAGCGCGGCGGCAATGGATGATGAGTGCGCGCGGAAATGCCATGTGGATCAGTCCGGCCCACAGGAAGTTGAACGGCATCTTGTCGGTCACTCGCGCTGCCATCGGAGCGATCGCGCGCAGCACGCCGAGATACTCTGCCGCCGCCTTGGCGAGGAACGGCGTCTCACTCCCGGCCGGGCCGGAGCGGTGCCACGCCGCCCCGCGCTGGTTCCAGAAATGCAGCTCGCCGCCGGCCCCAACCTCGGGATGTATAGAGACGATCTGCTCGACGAGAGTTGTGCCGGACCGCGGCATGCCGATGATCAGCACCGGCGTCGCATCCGAGCTGCCGAGTTCGGTCGCGCGCGCGATGAATTCGGGCGTGCAGCGGGCAATCAGGCGGTCGATCTCGATGGAGAACGCGGCCGAGTCGAACGGTACAGAGCCCCGACGTACGGCGTCTGCGGCGTCGAAATGCTGCATGGCCAAAGGGTAGTCGCCAAGATCCTCAGCAGCCTTGCCGATCGCGAGGTGAAGCCGCAGGCGTTGCGCCGCTTCCAGCCTCGGTGTGGCGAGGGCGGCTTCCATCCGTTGAAGCAGACCGTCGTCAAGGCTCGTGACAGGGTGGCACCGCACCAGATCGTAGTAGCTTCCCGCCAGTAGCGGCGCGAGCGCGAGCGTACGCTCGAAGCATGCATGGGCCTCGTCAAAACGGCCGAACTCAGAGAGCAGATTGCCCAGCAGATCATACGCCATGGCGTTCATCGGGTCGGCCGCCAGAGTCTCTCGCAGCACCTGTTCGGCTTCCTGATTGCGATCCTCGGTCAGCAGCGCCCGTGCCTTCCCGAGGAGACCGAAGCCGGTGTTCCTTCCGGTCGCTGCCGCGCGACGGAAACAGCCGATCGCCTCGGCGCGATGGCCCAGGGTGTAGGCCAGGGCGCCGGCGCGGAACCACGCTTCGGTCAAGGATGGGAGCAGCTTAGTGGCGCGGTCGTACGCAACGATTGCCCCATCGATGTTGCCCAGTTTCTCCAAGGCGATTCCCAAGCGGAAATATGCATCGGCGTAGCGCGGGTCGCTGGCGACGGCCCGCTGCAATGCCGCGATGGCATCCGGTACGCGGCCGACCTCGAGGCAGGCGAGGCCGAGATCGTGCTGGATGATGGGATTGGACGGTTGCAGAAGCGCTGCATCGCGCAACGGCGCGATCGCATCGGCCGGTCGCCCGGCCTTGAGCAACTGAGTGGCGAACGCAAGGAGAGGCGCCACCTGCTGCGACGCGCCTGGGTTTGGAGACTGGGACATGACGTCAACCTAGCGAGGAAGCTGTAGCGTGGCCATAGGAATCGGCCCGCGCAAATTGTCACCCGACCATGATCTGCCAACCAGGAGAATTTTGCCACAGGCCATTCTGCACGCGTTTGGAAGCGAAGCTAGCAATCAGGCGCTAATAGCAGCGCGAAGCCTGACTTCGGACCACGCCAGAACGTGCGCAACCTCAACGCCTTTCTGCCGGCAATATCGAAATGGTGCTCGATTCCGTAACAGATCCGCCCGTAGTAATAGCGGCGGTCGAGGCGTTGAAACCGAAGATCGAGATCGTGCTGGTCGTGGGCTCCCACGAGTACACAACCGAACCATCAGGACTGAACTCCAGGACATTCGGCGTCGGAGTCGAGAACGTCGTGCCCGTCGAAACCATCTGTCTCGAACTCAGTTCTACCGCATCCACCTCGGTTGTGTTGCCCTGCGCATTCGTGTAGAACACGTACTTCGCCGATGGATGCGCCACGCCGATGTCCAATCCGCACGCCGCTAACATCGTCGATGTGCAGTCGATCCGCGGCTTAGCATTCTGGTTCGTTGTGATCGGATAGACCTGCAATTCGTTGTACGGTTGATCCGGGATTGGGACGGGATAGGCGAATGCAAATATCAGACCCTTTATGATTTGGACAGAATCCGGAAGTGGAAACGTACTTACGCTATAAGCAAAAATCTGCTCAGGCGCTCCCAGAGCCCCGGTCTGCGGATTTACCGTCCGTTCGTGGTAAAAACCGTTCGATCCCCCGTGGGTCCCGCAAAACTCATAGTCATAAATCTCGGTGCCCTTGGCGTTCATCGCAAGGATAGACAAACCGCAGAAGTTCGTCCCCTGAGCCGGCAAAAGATACGTCGCTGCATTGACCAGGTGAGTCAACTCTCCGTTGGTGGCGTTGACCTCATACCGATAAATTGACCACGGCAGGGTCTGGTTCGGAGCGCCGTGCGTCCCCATATTCACGGCATACAAGAAATTATCGGTGGGATCGACAAACATCGAGGACTCGTTGGTCGCGGTAACCGATTGCAGCGGCCTTCCTGCAACGCCGTATCCGGTTGTGTCATAGACGTAAATGCGATTGTCCGTTGCCGGATAGGGATCGGAAGCCATCACGTAGAGGAACCTACCATCGGAAGAAGCCGCCAGTCCGTTCAGTTGGGCCTTCGGCAATGGGATCGTGCCCATCAGGATCGGCTGGAAAGTCTGAGGATCAATGTCATAAGTGTACAGATTGGTCCCGTCCGCGACGTAAAGCACTTGCTCCAGCGTGCTGGGAGCCGGGTTGAGTTTTGTGGTTAAGTCTTGAGTGTAGGCAACACAGGAAAGGGTGAACAACAAAGCTATTGCATACCGCATACTTCCTCCCCAGCCGCGCTGATCAGATGGCACGCCAGGAACAAAGGTTGTGAACAGAGTGGCGCACCAACCAAGGAAGGCAGGCTTCGAGGAATCGTCACGAAGATCCCTGTTGCTCCGGATAGTACTTGTATGCATGTCCGCGGCGAATCATTGGTGATTCCAGGTAACGCCAAGAGACTTTCGCCAGTGTGAACGTAACAGTCCAAGCAACCAAGACGGACACCATGTCCAAAAGGACGGACTTCGTGCCACAAAAAGAACGCAGGATGGCCTGGCAGATAGTGTTCGCCGCTAAGTGCACCACGTAGATGCAATACGAGATGCCGCCGAGATTTTGCAATGCGGTCTGTTTACAAAACCGCGACCACCACCCTCCCGGGCGCATCAGGGCAAGAAGAGTAGACGCCGTAAAAAACAGACCCATGCAGGAAAAGCCCCAAGGGGTGTCCCATCTCCCCACGGACTCGAGGGTTCGAACGGCAAGGCAGAGAACGCCGCCAAAAAGCACGGCTATGGCTGCGTACAGCCAATTTAGATTTTGCCTGATCCGCTCCGCCCAGCCTTCTTCGCGCATTGCAAGGGCAAGCAAAACCCCCATGGCCAGTGCATCGGCTCGCAAGGGAGTTGCAGTGTATTGTGCGCCCTGCGTCCACCTAGAAAAAGCAACACGCAGCAAAGGCACCAGCAACAGTGTTGCTACGAGCAATTGCACGAGTCTCCGCTTGGAAAGAAAGTAAACGGCGAGCGGCATCAGCAAATAAAATTGCTCTTCCACCGCCAGAGACCACAGTGGGCCGAGCCACGCGGCTGCTATTCCCTGCAGTTGCTTGGAGATGAGATTTTGCACGAAGAATGCATAAACTAAGGTCGGTCTCCACCCGGACCACATGGTTTTGATGGACGGGGGCAGATAGCGGAAAACGCTCAGTGCCAGCGATAAGTACAAACCGAGCCACAGGTAATAAAGAGGGAAGATGCGGTGAAATCTGCGAAGGTAAAATGTGCGGAAATAGCGCGGAGACGACTTGCAGTCCAGGAGGATGCCGCCAATCAGGAACCCTGAAAGAACGAAGAAGAGGTCAACCCCATACCCTCCCAGGCGAAAGCAGTTCTGAATGTGTTGAAGGGTCCCAGGTGCAAGAGAGATAGAAAGCACATAGTGGTAGAGAACAACCGTCATGACCGCGATTCCGCGCAAACCGTCTAGCTGCGGAATACGCGTTTGCCCAACAGGAAGCGACGGGGCCGGGTGAATCTCACGAACCGCGGCGGCTGCTTTCATCGTTCGTGGGGAAGCGATCGACAGCGTTAACATCGGTCGCCGGAGTGCCTAACACTATACTTGAAAAGAGATAGGCATTGAATCAGTTTATTGCCAAGAGTTGGCATTTGAGCGGCAAGATGCATTTCTAGCGGTACAATGGTTTTCCTATTGCGATGAAATTCCAACTCCGAATTCTTATTTTTTTCGCGCTGGGAACGGTTGGAGCCGGCTTCCTTTTCATTCAGTTGGAGCGGCGGCCGGGAACGTTTGCTAACGCGACTTACCTGGGCGCGTTTCTTTTGCTCGAAATTGTTCTGGCCTGCCTATGGCGATTCGAAAAAGTGTTCTTCCCAGCGACGATGGGGTGCTTCTTGCTGGCAGCGACGGGGCTGCCGGGTTCAGGAGAAAGCTTTACAGTTCGGTGGCTCTTTCTGGCGGTGGGAGCGCTGGTTGGCTTCAACCTCTGGTTAAGAACCAACCGCGCTCGGCACTTTGACTCCTTCCACCTGGTCGCGCTGTTCTGCGTGTTTTCCGCGCTCGCGTCGGCAAGCGCTTCAGCCTCAAGCCAGACGGGACTGCTTAAGGTAGTCAGCCTGTTCTTGCTATTTTTGTATGCGGCGACGGGTGGGCGGGTGGCATTGGTGGGCCGGGAGCAGGCCTTCGTTCAGGGACTGGTGCGAGCGTGCGAGGTTCTGGTTTTTGCGACGGCTGCGGCCTATTTTGTGGGCTACAACTTGTTCGGGAACCCAAACAACCTGGGGGCGTTCATCGGAGTCGTCGCTACACCGGTTCTGCTTTGGGCTGCACTGGTTGCTCAGGAGCGAGCGGAGGTGCAACGCCGTTACACTGCTTTGGCGCTTTGTGCGATCCTGCTCTACGTCACGGTATGCCGGGCGGCCATTGTTGCGGACGCCGCAATCACGATCGGGCTCACGCTTGGCCTACGCCGCCCTGGCTTGCTCTTAAAGGCAGCCTTTGCCGGGGCTTTGTTGCTTGAAATCATGGCTGTCGCCAATCCTGCTCACATGAGCGAGTTGGCGGGTTCGCTGACGGGAAAATTCCTTTACAAAGAAGGGCAAACGCACTCGGGCGTTCTCGGATCACGGCGAGGGCCATGGGATGAGACCATTTCTGCAATCAAACAGCATCCGTGGTTCGGCACCGGATTTGGAACCAGTGACCTGGGGAACGAACGGCCTGATGTTGCGGGGTCGTCCATCTACACGGTGGAAGGATCCAATCGCGAACATGGCAGCAGCTATATGGCGATGGCCGAATACATGGGAATGTTGGGTATTTTGCCGTTTATTGTTTTGTTGATTCTGGTGTTTCGATCAACGATGCGAGTGTTTGCCTGGATTCGAAGAACGGGAAGCCCATCGCATTACGCGGTTCCGTTTGCGCTGATCACGGTGGCAGGTTTGATCCATGCGGGTTTTGAAGACTGGCTGTTTGCGGCGGGATCGTATGTTTGCGTGTTCTTCTGGGTCTCGGCGTTTTTGCTGGTAGACCTAGCTTCCCGGGAAGGAACCGATGCGCCGGCCGCGACTACAGTTTCTGCTCCCTTCGCCAGCCGAGAGCTGCTCCGCGGACCCACTACGTCGGTCTGAATCGAGACATGCAATCTTTTCGCGTCGCCAACCGTGCGCACATTCAACAACTGGGCGACAAGTGGACTTTGGTGTGCTTGGCTTTACTTCTCCTGGCAGGCACCGAGTTTGTGGTCCGGGGCCCCGTCCGAGCCATTCAGACTGCAACCGGGTTTAACGATTTTCTTTCGCCATACGTGCAGGCGGACGCATTCGTACATGGTCTCGACCCGTACAGCCCGCAGGTTCTGCTGCGTATATGGCCGGCAACGGCTTCGCATTTTCTTTTTCTGCCGAAGGAAGTGGCGAACGGCTCGCTGGTCGCGAATCGAGGGATACCGACCGCCTATCCGATCACCGCGCTGGTGCTGATCGCTCCCTTCAGTTTGCTGCCCTGGAATCTAGCGTATGTGCTTTGGTTCGCGATGAACCTGATACTCTTCGCGATCATGCTGCGGGCGCTAGTGAAGCTAGCGGGATTTTCTGGTGATCTTTATTGGCCGGCAACGATTTTGCTGCTAGCAGGCACATTGGCGCTCGCCCCGTTTCATACCGGGATTGTGACCGCGAACGTTTCGCTGGTTGCGGTGGAGTTGAGTGTTATCGCGATTTGGGCAGCACGGCGGCGTCACGAGATTGCGGCTGGACTCTTGCTCGCGCTGGCCGCTGGCTTGAAACCGCAGATCGGGCTCTGCTTTCTTCTTTATTATCTCTTGCGGCGGCGCTGGCGAATCTGCGGGATTGCAGCGACAGTGCTGGCGTGTGGCGCGGCGTTTGGCTTAATGCGGTTGGAGTTTGGGCATACTCCGTGGCTCGCAAACTATCTGAGTGACAATCGCATCCTGCTGGAAACTGGTGTCCTGGGGAACTTCACCCCGATCAATCTTACGCGGTTTGGGCTGGTTAATTTGCAAGTAGCTCTGTATCCGATTCTTGGCAGTGTTCGGGTGACGAATGCTGTGGCGATGGCGATGGGAGCGATCTTGCTTGTGGTATGGATCGTCAGCGTGGCCCGGAGAGAATCTCGCGACCATGGCGAACTGCTGGACTTGAGCGCCATCGCCGTCATCAGTCTACTTCCGGTTTATCATCGGTTCTACGACGCCACGCTGCTGGTGCTGCCGTTAAGCTGGGCGTTGAGCTCTTTTCGAGGAGCGCGCAAGTTTGCCGTGATCTCATTGTTATTGATGCTTCCGTTCCTGATTCCGGGAGGGACCCTGCTGGAAAGCATGGAAATTGGCGGGCGCATTCCCGGGGGACTGACCCGACATTGGTGGTGGGATGCGTTAGTGATGCCACATCAAGTTTGGGCACTATTGTTCCTCGGAATTCTATTGCTGCATGAGATGAGCGTTTATTGGCGCCTGCCCGCCACGGAAGCAGCTCGAGGTTAGCCCGAGGGCTCGGGCAAGGTGCATTTCCTATCGTGTTTCCGATAAAGTAATGGATTCGCATGCTTGATCTGAATTTCGTACGCGACAATCTGTCTCGGGTCGAAGAAATGCTGCGGCAACGCGGCGCGGACCCGGCTGCTGTGTTGAAGGATTTCCGCGAGGTCGACACGCAACGGCGGCAGGCGATCACGGAAGCGGAAACCATGAAGGCGCGGCGGAATAAAGCTTCGGAAGATATAGCCAATTTAAAAAAGGCGGGCCAGGATGCGGCAGGGGCGATCGCGGAGACAAAAGATCTGCGGGAGCAGATCCAGGCGCGAGAGAAAATAGCTGCCGACTTCGACGCGCGGCTGCAGGAGATTCTCTCCGGGATTCCCAATTTGCCGCACGAAAGCGTACCGGTGGGGCATAGTGCGGAAGAGAACGTGGAAGTCCGGCGCTGGGGAACGCCTCCGAAGTTTGACTTCACGCCCAAGCCGCATTGGGATTTGGGAGCGGAACTCGGAGTGCTCGACCTGGAACGCGCCGTCAAGCTCACGGGCGCGCGGTTTGCCGTTTACTGGGATCTGGGAGCGAAGCTGGAACGCGCGCTGGCGAACTTCATGCTCGATCTGCATACGCGCGAGCACGGCTACACGGAAGTCTTGCCGCCTTATCTGGTGAATTCCGAATCGATGTATGGTACGGGACAATTACCCAAGTTTGCGGCAGAGCAGTTTCGAGTTCCGCATGGAGACAAGGATCTGTGGCTGATTCCGACGGCGGAAGTGCCGGTGACGAATTTGTATCGCGATGAAGTTCTCGATCCGGCGCGGTTGCCCATCTCGCTTACGGCGTATACGCCATGCTTCCGCAGCGAGGCGGGATCGTACGGGAAAGACGTACGCGGCATCATCCGGCAACATCAATTTCAGAAGGTGGAGCTGGTAAAGTTTTCGCGGCCGGAGAACTCGTACGAAGAGCATGAGAAGCTGACGCGGAATGCGGAGACGGTGCTGCAGAAGCTGGGTCTGCATTATCGTACGATGATTTTGTGCACCGGGGATATGGGGTCGTCTTCGGCGAAGACGTATGACATTGAGGTCTGGTTGCCGGGGCAGCAGTTGTTTCGCGAGATTTCTTCATGTTCGAATTTTGAGTCCTACCAGGCGCGGCGGGCGAATATCCGCTACCGTGCGGAAGGCAAGCACAAGACGGAGTTCGTGCATACGCTGAACGGAAGCGGGTTGGCCGTTGGCCGCACGTGGGTCGCGATCATAGAGAATTACCAGCAAGCAGACGGGAGCGTGATCATTCCGGAAGTGTTGCGGCCTTATATTGGAGCGGAGCGGATCACGGCGAAGAGATTCTAGGTACTTACGTGGCAGCCAATGATAATAAGGAAGGGAGCCAAACGCGCCCTTCGGTCGCTTCGCTCTCTCAGGCGGGCTGTGAAGATCGCGCGGCTCGCCCAGATCTCTCGCTGCGCAAAAAGCGCTTGCTCGGGATGACAAGCAACTCTTGTATCATTGCCAAGAAAGGACACGGTCAATAGACTTGCAACGTGTGGAAATCAGCACGACCGCGGCAGGCGCGCCGGCTCTACCTATGAGCGGCGTCTGGCCTACAATCCGAAGCTATATTTTCTGGCAGCATGAGCGTGGCACACTGCACTACGACATCATGGTCACGCTGATTCTTCTGTTTATCTTCTCTTCGCCGTATTGGATTAACTTCAACGATAAACCTGTCCCTCGCGATCCGCATCTCACGGACGTAGTTGTCACGCCCGACGCGCAAGGGGGGCTGCTTTATGAAATTTCGGCGGCCGCAGTCTCGACTGGCGACGACGGTGCGATCCGGGACCAGTTGTTGCACATCATCGAGCCGATTTCGGGCGCAGTGACGATCGTGAAATACGAAGCCGTTTCGAATTCAAAGGGGAAGGTTCAGAGCTACCGAGTCCGGGTAAAACGACAATAGTGAGGACAACCGGAATGATCTTCGTCGGCTTCCTCTGGCTGGCGGTTTTGAGTATGTCCTCAGCCGCGCAGGATAAGGCACCGGTGACTCTAGAGAGCGTCCTCGGAACCATGGACGCGACCGCAGCTCACTTCCAAACCGCGCAAGCCGATTTCGTTTGGGATCAGTATCAGAAAGTTGTGGATGAAACCGATACGCAGAAAGGCACGGTTTACTACCGCCGGTCGGGCCAGCAAATCGAGATGATGGCCGACATCAAGGAACCCGATCGAAAATACGTGCTCTACAAAGAGGGCAAGCTTCAGGTGTACCAGCCGAAGATTGAGCAGGTGATCGAGTATTCGACGGGCACGAACCATAGTGAGATCGAGAGCTATCTGGTTCTCGGCTTCGGAGGCAGCGGGCAGGATTTGAAGAAGTCATTCGACGTAACTTTTCAGGGCGCAGAAACGATTGACAACATTGCGACGGCAAAACTGCAACTGATCCCGAAGAGCGAAAAGGTGCGGAATTATTTCAGCGAAGCGTATCTCTGGATCGACTTGAGCCGAGGCGTCTCCATTCAACAGAAGTTCATGCAGGGCCAGGGCGATTACCGGCTGGCAAAGTACTCGGCGGTGAATCTGCATGCCAAGATCGGTAACGACGTGTTTCGCCTGAAAACCACCAGCAAGACGAAAACTGTGTCACCTCGTGGCTAAGTGGTTGAATCTGAAGCGCAAGAATGTTGTTTCAGGAAAATGCACACGGGCGCTATACTGCCTTGAGAGTAGTAGGTTGAGTCCACGCATGGCCAAAGTGTTCACGATTCCGGTTCCCCCCAAGTTGGGTCGTTCCACAAAGAGGGAACGCACCTCGGATCCTCGCTACGTTGACGGGCAGCGGCTGCTGGTGGAGGCCATGCGATACCTGGCGCAAAGCGACCCTGTGAGCAATCGCTCGGCGATCGAGTTGATCTCAGAGCACGTACGCACGCGCTTCCGCATGAGCGATTCGCCGCTGTCGTAGCGGCTCCACGCTCACTTCTACAACTTTAGAACACGTACCGCAGCATGAACTCCATCACGCGCGGATTGGAAAGCGTGGAACTGAAGTTTCCAAAGCTGCTGCTGGCAGAAAGTTGATCGTTTCCGTTCAACTGCATGGTCCCGACATCGAAACGCGCGGAGTTGGTCACGTTGAACATCGACCAACTGAATTTCACCAACTGGCCCTCTCGGACAGTCCAGCTTTTTGCCACCGTTGTATCAATATCAAAAGTGCCGGGACCGCGGAGGCCGTTTCGCATTCCGCCCTCTCCGGGGTAGGCTGGCCTGAACAGATTGATGGCCGCACCCGGATCGCTACTCGAGGCCGCAGTGATTCCCGGGTTTTGGAATACATTTGGCCCGGTGCCACCACCTGCCTGCGCTACGATGAACTCCCCGGTCTTGGGACGCGCGTTGCTCACAGGTACGACTGGAGTCTCAAGATCGTAGTTGGTGGCCCAGGCTGGACTGATCAACGTGAAGGGATACCCGCTGGACCAGCGATAGAGGCCGGAGAAGGTCCAGCCGCCGAAAACCGAATTGGCAATTGTACCCATGCCACTTCCGAAATGCTTGGCGCGGCCAATCGGCAATTGATAGACCCAGTTCGCGTTGACGATGTGAGTGGTGTCGAAATCCGATACGGCGCGATTCTGCTGGGGGAGCCAAGAGTTGATAATCTGGCTGGCGAAGCCGCCGCCCTCAAAGGTACTGACACGTTCGGCGTTGGAGCCGTCGTCGATGGACTTGGAATAGGTGTAATTCAAATCGAATTCCAAGCCGCCCGATTTGTGCCGCAAGCTGAACTGGCCGGCGTTGTAGTTGCTGCTACCGATGCTCCTCCATGCGTCCATAGAAGAGAATTGCGGCGAGTAGTAATCGTAGCCTGTGGTTTGAACTCCGTTGATGGTAGCGCAAGCGGGAAAGCATTGAGTCAGCGGCTCTCCCGGGAGAATACCAGGAGCGTCGGCGGTTTCGAGGGCCGAGGTTTCGTTTCCTGCATAGCAATCAAAAAGGTCGTACATGGCCTGGGTCGCGGTAACGGTTGTGAGGCCGGTGGCATTGGGGGCACAGCCGAAAATCTGCGTTGAAGCTGCTCCCGCAGCTCCCGGAAAAAGGTGCTGCCAGTAAGTGCCGACTAACGCAGGCGTGATCTGCGAAATATCTGTGGCATTGGCGCCGCCAGTTTTGTATTGCCTAGCCAGAGCCTGCGCCGCTTGGAAATAGGTCTGGCCCCCAACCGGATCTCTCAGATTCGTTGGCTCCGCCAAATCCTCTTCCTGCATAAGACGATGCGCCATGCGGAGGATATAGGAGGCTTCGAAGACGAAATTTGAGGGTAATTCGCGGGTGATTGAAAAATCGACCACGTGCGAATAAGGAGTTTTCAGCTTGTCATCCAATCCCCAAGTAATGGCGAAGCCGCCTGGAGTGGCTGCACCGGAAGGCGAATAGACTGGAAACGGACCTGTGGGGGGCGCCCCGATCAGCGGACCTAAGGCACTGCTGGTGGGAATGTTGAATAGCCCCGAGTAGCGCGCGGAGCCATCCACGGTCTGAATTGCGGCAGGGTTCACCTCGGCCGTAGTCAAGCCAAATGAGCCTTGGCGATCGAAGGTATTCGTGATGCCTTCCCCGAAGTGATCGAAATAAAGACCGTAGCCGGCACGAATCGAGGTCTTTCCCGGACCACCCCACAGACGCCTCGAAAACCCGTCATCAGCCTTTGGGGAAAAAGCGAAGGCGAGACGCGGAGCAACATCTTTATAATCGTAGCTCCAGTAAGGGGCCTTTCCGTTGGCCTGGCCGGACAATTGAAAGCCGATCAGGGGATTGTAGACCTGCCCCTGCGACGCAGCCAACCCGCGTTGATTGAACCAGTCATGAAGGCTGATGGTGGGTGATACCTGGGTTCCGGTGGTTTCGTAGGGCGGCTGCAAAATCGTATAGCGCACGCCGTAAGTAACCGTAAAATTGGGCTTCACCCTGTATTGGTCCTGGCCGTAGAACTCGTATTCGTGATTCCGGAAATGGCGAGGAACGGATTGGCCCTGGGGAATCACGTTCAGACTCTTGTTCAATTCGTAATTGGCGTTGACTTGGGTAACGAGGCCCGCCAAAGCCGCCATGGCAAAATCGTAGTTGGCTCCGAAGCTTGAGTCGACGGGGGCGTATCCGAATGCGCCAGGATCCAGGCTGCTGCCCGTGTTCGCGATAGCGGCAACATTCAGCCAATACACGTTCGTCTGGCCCTGAAAAAAATTCTGTGCATTCGATTCGCGCAGGTTGTCGATTTGACGATAGTTTCCCCCGAACTGAAGGGTGTGGCTTCCTCTCACTTTGGTGAAGTCATCCACGATGTTTTTGACCGGGACGTGGGTGTTGATGGTGGGCGTAAAGGCATTGATATTGTCCATGCCGCGGAAATCAATGTAGGGTTGAGTTTCCAGACCCTGGATGTTGATCAGCTGGCTGATGTAACCGAAGTGAAAATTGTTGATCAGCGAACTGCTGAAAGTAGCGGTGTAGCCCACCGTAATGCCCTTGTTGTTATCGTGCTCCGTCTGGCCCGCAGGCTGTCCGGGAAACTCCTCGCCTCCATCACCGGTAACTGTGTTAGGGGAGTCGACAAAATTACGCTCGGCTTCCCGCTCGTTATCCATAATGCCTTTCACAAATATGCGGTGGTTCCCGTCCCGTGTGAGGTTGTAATCGAATTTCACGACATAGTCGTCCAGGCTCGAGGGCAGCGGAGACGGAAAGGTGTAGCCCTGGAAGTCGAGGCCATCGCCAACCGTGACGGTGTTGGGCATAGGGTACTGCGTAAAGAGAGCATTGGGGTTGGCGCCGTTAATGTTGGCCAGCAGCGGGTTTGGCCCTGGACCGAGAGGACACGTCGGTGGAGAATTGCTGAAGCAGTTAGGATCCATCCCCTGGATCTGTTGCGGAGTCAATGTCACGACAGCGCCGCTGGAAAGGTAGCTTATAGACCCGGTGCGAAATGCTGCACTGGGAACGACGCGCGTGACTTGCGCGTCTTCGCGCTTACGCTGGCCTTCGTAAGCGGCAAAGAAAAATAAGCGGTCCTTCATGATCGGGCCGCCGACGTTCGCTCCGAAAGTATTGCGGAGCAAGAACGGGGCGGTATTGGGTTCATTCGTTCCGATCTGCGCGGCCTTGTTGAACCAGTCATTCGCGGTGGTAAAGGTGGGCCGATTATAGGCGTAGAGGGAGCCATGAACGTGGTTGGTGCCGCTCTTGGTGACTTCAGAAACCTGACCACCGGAAGAGCGGCCCGTATCCGCGTCAGAATTGCTGGTCGTGACTTTGAGTTCCTCCACGGCGTCGAGGGGCTCGCGGATAGCTCCCGTGAAGGCAGTGCCCAGAAGTTCGTCATTGTTATCGACGCCATCGAGGGTGATGTTGCTCTGATCGCTGCGGGCTCCATTCACGGCGCCAGCGCGGCTATCCGAGGCGCTGGAGATATGAGTGCTGTTGCCGGTGAAGACGACTCCGGTCTGCAGGCTGAGAATGCCAGCGGGATCGCGGCCCTCGAAGGGAAGGTCGGCAATTTGATCGGCTCCGAAAGCATGACCCATGGTCGCATCCTGAGTATTGACGAGAGGGGCGGTGCTGCTCACTTCTACGGTTACGGTTCCACCGGCGACCTGCATATTGACGTTCAAGGTGGCGGGAGTAGCCACTTGAAGTTCCAGGCCGCTCTGCTTGACGGCGGCGAAGCCGGCGGCGTTGACCGTCAGGTCGTACTTCGCGGGAGGCAGTTCGAGAAATTGATAGTTGCCCTGGCCGTCGCTTTTGGTCGTACGGGTGAATCCCGTTGCTGGGTTGCTGAGGGTCACGGTTGCGGCGGAAACGACCGCGCCTTTGGCGTCATAGACCGTACCGCGCAGCGATGTGGTGGCAGTCTGGGCCCAGACCAGAGTGCTGAGAGCGAGGAAGAACCCGACCGACAGGACAAGTACACGTGAGCCGAAACGCATGGTGAACTCCTCCACCCACGGGGGCGTTGCACTTCGATTGTGTTTGCCCAGAGATTAGGGATGTCCGCGAGACCCTGGGAGACTGATGGGGCGCTATTGTGCAACTCCGGGGCCACAAAGTGCAAGCTGAATCTTCAATGGTTATGGCGTTGTGAAACGTTTGAATACGGCTTTTCACATACCAGGTTCCAGATTTAGAAGCCTGTTTATGCGGGGTTTCGATGCATACGATGCGATTTACCGATGAGCGCGGCGGCCGCGACTATGACCACGGGATAGCACTCGAGCGTATAGCGGGGCTCGGGGTTCTCCAGAGTGCCGAGGAACAAGGAGCGCATCACAAGGAAAAAGATCAGAAGACCGAAGCCATGAGCTTCTCGCCCGCGCAGGAACCCTGCTAGCGCGGCCACCACGTAGACCAAATTCACCAGGCCGAAGAGAATGCTAACCGCGAGCCATCCGCGCGCGTCATTGAACTCCCACCAACGCGGGTCAGAAGGCAGCAATTCGGTGCGAGGGCGCAACCACATGTCGGCAATGCGCATTGCGGGAAGCCACAAGTAATAACGGATCGGCGCGGAACGAATCCTTGCTGACGCGAGCGCAGCGAAACGCGCATCGAGTTCCGGGGATACGTCATGGTCGCGGTTGTAGTCGGCGAAAAGGCTCTCGGTTTCCAGGCGCTGCTGCTCCGAATCGAAGGCGCGGCACGGGAGTTGCCTTACATTTATTTCGGAGCCAGGAACGTTCCAGTAGATTTCCTCCACGGAAACGTAGTCGGCGATCCAGGTCTTGGTCCAGCGATTGAAGCCCATCATGACGGGTTCATCGGAATCGTTGGCGTAGCGGGGCGCGAGCGGTTGGAATCGGTGAAATGTATGGAGGTTTCGCAGCGTCCAGGGGAGTAGGGGCGCGAGAGCGCTGACCACCAGAATAATTCCGGCGCGCAGAATGGGAGGCGCGCGGAGCGTTTCCGGTTTTTGCCCGAGGATTGCCTTCAGAAAAAGTAGGACTAAGAACCCGGCGATCGCAGCCAGCAGAATTCCGCCGTCGGGCCGCAACAGGATGCAACCTGCGATGGAGAGGCCGCAGCCGGTCCACGCCGCGGTTGATTTTGAGTTGAGTTGCTGCGAAAAGGATGTGAGCCCGCTGCAGGCGAAATCCAGCGCCAGCACGGTGAAGAAGATTTCCAGAGTTTCGGTGAGAGCTGCGGCAGAATAGTTGGCGAGGAATGGACAGACCGCAGAGAGCATGAAAGCGGCTCTAGCCGCGCGCGAGTGGAAAAGCCGGCGAGCCAGATCGGCCACCAAGAAGCAGGTTCCCAGGTCGAAGAAAACCTGGATCAGCAGGACGGCGCGGAAGTTGCTCCATCCGAAGATGGCGAAAACTGCTGCCAGAAACGCCGGGTAGCCGGGCAGCCGGGAGAGCGTGGGGACGACATGTCCGGAATTGGTGATGCCGTAAATGCCATACTGCAGCCAGTTCATGGCGATGTCGGCGTAGAGGCGCGAATCATCGACAATGCCGGGAAAATGAAGGACGAAGACTAGCCGCAGAGCGACTGCCACCAATGTTCCTGCCAGAAAGAATCGAGCATCTTCACGCAGCAGTTGCAGCACGATGAGAATATAGCGCGTCGGAGTCAACTTCGCGGCGGGAAAGCGCATCTTACTGATTAATTCGTGCTTATCGGGTTGCCCCTGTGACTTCTCCTAAGAATTGACCGCCCGCCGCCTGCAGCATACGATGATCGATTAGCTATCCCATGGCTGAACCTGTCTTTTACGACCCGCAACGAGCGCGCTGGAAGCGTCTGAGACGACTGGTGGACGTACTGGTCGCGGCGCTCTCCGCGCTCATCATCTTTTTCGTCTACACGACGCTGCGGGACGAACGCTTGCCGGACTTGCTGTTCTCTCCACAGAAGCGGGCCTTCAAGGCGCTGAAAGAAAACGAAAAGGACAAGAGCCGCGAGCGTCAGAAAAAGCTCGCCAGCCGCTCCCACCGGAAGTCGAAGTTGCCGGCATCCGAGGTGAAGCTAAATCAGGAAGAAGGCATTCGGGCGGCGTTTTATGTTCCCTGGGATGCGGCCAGCTTTTCTTCTCTGCGCGACTTCGCGCGACAGATTGACCTTCTTTATCCCGACTGGCTGCACGTGCTCACTGCCGACGGACGTCTGCAGGGTGTGGATGACCAGACGAACAAGTTCTTCGATGTGGTGCAGAACAACTCGGTGCGCCCGGTCGACGACCATGTGATGCCGTTCGTTAAAGCGGAAGCCTCCACCATGGAAGTCTTCCCCATGATTAATAACTTCGACGGTGCGAACTGGGTGGGAGACATCACGGGATTTCTGAATGATCCTGAAGCGCGTGCGGTATTTCGCAAACAGGTCGGAATGTTTCTTTCCTCCGACCGCTTTGGCGGCGTGATGGTGGACTTCGAAGCCTTCCCTGATTCCGGACAGCCGGGATATGTGGCGCTGCTGAACGAGCTTTCGTCGGACCTGCATGCCCGGGGCTTGAAGCTGTATGTGAGCGTGCCACCGCACAACAAGGGATTCAACTACGCCGCAATTTCCGCGCCCGCAGACGGAGTAGTCGTCATGAATTATGACGAACACTACCCTGGCGCTGCATCCGGGCCAGTCGCTTCGCAGGACTGGTTTGTCGAGAACCTGAAATTCGCAGTAAGCGCGATTCCAAAGGATAAGCTGATCTGCGCTATCGCCAACTATGGTTATGACTGGGTGCTCAAGCCGAAAAAAGGAAAGCTTCCGCCGGAGGAGCATGATAGTTCCGTCAGCGTGCAGGAAGCCTGGCTGGCGGCCCGTGATTCCGATGAAGATGTGACCTTCGACGACGATGCGCTCAATCCGCATTTCAGCTACTTGGACGAACGCAGCCTGCGCCACGACGTGTGGTTTCTGGATGCGGTGACGGCGCTGAACCATATGCGAGCCGCGCAGACGCTCGGAATCCAGACGTTCGCTCTGTGGCGACTGGGCGGAGAAGACCGGTCGTTATGGCGTGTGTGGGATGTTCCGGGCGATCCTGGGGCCGCCGATAAACTGCGAGATGTGCCTCCGGGGCAGGATGTCGACATGGAGGGCCAGGGTGAAATCCTTCGTATCGAAGACCGCCCCACCCACGGCACCCGCGACTTAACCATCGACGCAAACACAAAGCTGATCACGGACGAAAATTTCCAGAACCTGCCGGAACCTTTTCGCGTGGGCCGCTACGGGTATAGCCCGAATCAAGTTGTGCTCACTTTTGATGATGGTCCCGACCCGGAATGGACGCCCAAAATTCTTGATGTGCTTAAGCGCGAAAATGCGACAGCCACATTTTTTCTGATCGGCATCCAAACGGATAAATTTCCGGGAATCGCCAAACGGATTTACAACGAAGGCCATACCATCGGCAATCACACCTTCACGCATCCCGATGTCAGCAACATCTCTTCGACCTACATGAAGGTGGAGTTGAATCTTACGGAACGGCTTTTCGCCAGCCTGATAGGGGTTCGCGCAAAGCTGCTGCGGCCACCCTATGCGATTGACGAAGAGCCTGACACCGCCGACCAAGTGAAGCCG
Source organism: uncultured Acidobacteriaceae bacterium (assembly GCA_963782835.1). Classification (GTDB taxonomy): domain Bacteria; phylum Acidobacteriota; class Terriglobia; order Terriglobales; family Acidobacteriaceae; genus Sulfotelmatobacter. The sequence continues at coordinate 23,097 of CAWALR010000028.1, forward strand.
CTCGAGTTCGCGCAAGACATGGGCTACATCACCGTCGGGAACCGTATTGATCCCAATGATTGGAGTGACAAGCCGCGGCGGCACACGGCCGAAGAGATTTCGTCGTACGTGCTGGCACACCTGCCGCCTTGCGGGCCGAACGACCTTCGCTGTGGCAACATCGTGTTATTGCATGACGGCGGCGGCAATCGTGCGGAGACCGTTCGCGCATTGCCCACGATTATTGATGGCATTCGTGCGCGCGGTTATTCGGTTGTTCCGGTCTTTCAATTGTTCGGTAAGACTCGCGCGGACGTAATGGCCCCGTTGAGCACTGGAGAACGATGGGCGGCGCGCCTGGATGGGCTGGGCTTCTGGCTCTTCGAAGCAGGCATCGTCTCGATCACGTGGATTTTCTTCCTCGGCGATCTGCTCATGACGGGGCGATTGCTATTTATCGGAACGTTCGCCATCTACGATCGGCTGCAGGAAAAAATATTTGGCAAGCCGGCGGAAGTGGCCTCGTACAAGCCGAAGGTTGCAGTGCTGATTCCCGCCTATAACGAAGAGAAAGTGATTGTGCGCACGGTTCGCGCCGCGCTCAAATCGGATTATCCCAACCTGCGCGTGATCGTGATTGACGACGGCTCCAAAGATCGCACACTGGCCGTGGCGCGTGCCGCCTTCGTTCCGGAAGAAAAAGCTGGAAAGGTTCTCATCCTTACCAAGGCGAATTCCGGCAAGGCGGAAGCGCTCAATTATGGCATCGAGCATATTCGGGATGCGGAGCTTTTCGTGGGCATCGACGCCGATACGATCATCGCTGGGGACGCCATTTCGCGACTGGTGCCGCATTTCATCAATCCCAAGGTTGGGGCCATCGCGGGCAACGCCAAGGTGGGAAACCGGGTGAATTTGTGGACGCGCTGGCAAGCGCTGGAATACATCACCAGCCAGAACTTCGAGCGCCGCGCGTTGGATGTGCTGGGTGCGGTCAGCGTGGTGCCGGGAGCGATTGGAGCGTGGCGTGTTTCCGCCGTGCGCGAGGTGGGCGGATACCAGATTGATACAGTCGCCGAGGATGCCGATCTGACGATGGCTTTGTTGCGCCGCGGTTACCGTGTGGAATACGAAGATCTGGCGTTGGCCTACACGGAGGCGCCGACCAATGCGAATGGGCTGATGCGCCAGCGTTTCCGCTGGTCCTTTGGAATTCTGCAGGCGGTTTACAAACATAGTGGGGTGTTCGCGCGAAAAGGGGCGCTGGGATTTGTCGCGCTGCCGAACATTGTAATCTTCCAGATTCTGCTGCCCCTGGTGTCGCCGCTGATTGATATCATGTTTGCCTTCGGCGCCCTCTGGTATTTCATTCAGAAACATTTTCATCCGGACTCCACCGATCCATCGAGTTTTCACAAGCTGGTTGCGTTCTTCTTCGCCTTCCTGGTCATCGATTTTCTGGCTTCGGCTCTGGCGTTCGCCCTCGAACGACGCCGGCCTGATGACAAAGAGGACCCGTGGCTGTTGAGCCAGGTCTGGCTACAGCGCTTCGCCTACCGGCAGGTATTTTCGGTAGTGCTGTTCAAGACTTTGAAGCGCGCGCTGGAAGGCAGGAAATTTTCGTGGGATAAATTGGAAAGGACGGCGGCAGTGAAGCGGGTCGCGTCGGAGGATCGGGAGTCGGTGAACGTGCCGTAAGACCCTGTTTTGAGTGTTATGGCCTGCTTACAAAAGTCACTTTGGCGCCACTCCATTACGGAGTGAAAATAAGGCCAACGTTTCTGAGCCAATGAAGCAGCAACGGGCGAAGGCAGACTGTCGGCCCGGTGTCAATACATGTGGATGCAGGACCCGCCCCACACGCTCTGGTCGATTTGGAAGGAACTTTCCCTTCTGAACCACGGGTTTGTTCTGATACTCGGCGGAGTGTGTGCTTATTCGTTATTCTCGATGGCGACGTCAATCCTTCGCCTCAGATCGATTCGGAATCTCCCAGATGCAAACAGCGCACTGATTGAGGAAACATTGACCACGCTCCACGATCTTTGGGTGACAGTGAGGCAGGTCACAACGGCTACCCTCTACCTTTTCGCACTTTTGCTGTTTATTGCCTTGGGGGGAGTTGGCCATTATTTTCTAGGTGGCGGGCTCAATTCCTTTGTGATGAATGCCCTCGGCACTTTTAGGCTTCTCTGCGTTTTTGCCGCTAACATCTTCGCCATTTTCCTCGCCTTGCATCTCATTCAGTGGTTCATGGCCGGTCTTTTGAGGTCAGCGTCGGGACGCTTAGACGCTCGCCGATCAAGTCACCGCTAGCGATTGGTACCGCGAATATGGATTCAAATTGTTGAAAAATCTCTATTACACTGATCGTCGGGTCGATCCGTGCTAGAGCTAGCGAAACAATAGCGGGACGAACTCGGCTAGGTTTCGCCGCCAAACCATCCAGGTGTGTTCTCCCGGCGTTTCGATTTCTGTGGCCTTCACCCCTTTGGACTTGAGCCATTCGCGCAGGTTGCGGTTGATCGTGATCAAATGATCCTCGGTGCCGCAGGCGATCCATAACAGGTGAAGTTGCTGGTTGGCTTTCGCATCAAGCGATGGAAAATCTTTCGCGAAGACTTCGGGGATCCCGCCGGAGCTGAAAGCGCCAATCCAGGAAAACTTATCGAGATGGTTCAGGCCAGTAAGTAGAGATTCCGAGCCACCCATCGAGAGTCCGGCAATGGCGCGGGCGTTGCGATCCTGGGTGATCCGATATTCCTTCTCGACTTGCGGCATCACTTCCGTGAGGAGCGCTTCGGTGAACTTCTTGAAGTTGGCATCACGCAATTCGTTATTACTCCACGCGTCCCAACCCAACCGCACAAAATGCCCATGGTGCCATAGCCTAAAGGCATCACGATGATCATTGGCTTGGCCTTGCCCTGGGAGATCAAGTTGTCGAGGATCACGTTGGCGCGGCCGACGGCGATCCATCCACTCGCATCGTCACTGAAGCCGTGCAGTAGGTAGAGAACCGGATATTTCTTCTTGTGCGAACTTTCGTAATCCGGCGGAGTGTAGACGTAGTAATCGCGCTCATCCGTTTGCGACCGCCGACTTATAAAAGTGGTGATGGACTTCGCCATGCGGAACGTCGTTCAACTCCCAGGGCAGCGACGGTCGGCCCAGGAACGTGCACTGCACTCGCTGGAGTCAGCAGGTTCGGCACAAGCAGTGGATTCTGCGGATCGATAATCCTAACGCCATCAACAAGAAAAGAATATCCGTAGTAATCGGGAGCGAGCGGCGCGGGCGTCACGGCCCAGACTCCCTGGTCATCCTTCTGCATCGCCACAGGCTCTACGCCTTCGAGGTCAAGCTTTACCTCCTGCGCGTTTGGTGCTCGAAAACGGAACGTCACACTGCCGTCAGCGTGTACCTCAGGAGAAATCAGCGGGAGCGGCGTGACCAGAGGCGGCGCAGGTTTCACTTGTTGAGCTGCTACGAACGCGGAGAGACAAAACAGAAGCAAAGACAGGTACTGGAAAATGGGGTGAGGCTGCATTGCGTGCTCCATAACGGAGGGAACGATAATGGTTATTGTTTCTGCGCCGCCACTTCCAAGCGAGTCTCGGCCTTGTGCATGGCGTTGAGAGCGCGCTCAACATCCACATTCGTGTCGCCGCTGGTGAGGCGCTGTTCGGCGCGGGCTTTGGCTTTGCGGGCGCGCTCTACGTCGATCTCGGAAGGACGCTCGGCGGTTTCGGCGAGGATCGTCACTTTATCCGGCAGCACTTCCGCAAAGCCCCAGGCGACCGCGAGATGCTGCTCCTGTCCGCCATCGCGAAAAGTGATTTCGCCCACTGCCAGTTCGGTGATGAGCGGAGCGTGCCCGGGCAGGACGCCCAGATATCCGTTCTTGCCGGGGATCTGAACTTCCGCAGCCGTCGTCTCGACAACTTTCTTTTCGGGCGTGACGATCTCGAGTTGGAAAGTATCTGCCATCAGTTCTCAGTTCTCAGTTCTCAGTTCTCAGTCAACCCGTTGACTGAACGCTGATCACTGGGCCACTGACTTTTACGCTGCTGCTTTCATCTTCTCTGCTGCTTCCAGCACTTCTTCGATTGGGCCCTTCATGTAAAAGGCTTGCTCGGGGATGTCGTCGTACTTGCCTTCGACAATTGCCTTGAAGCCTTTCACGGTATCGGCAATCTTGACGTAGCGTCCCGCCGCCCCGGTGAACTGCTCGGCCACGTGGAAAGGCTGCGAAAGGAAGCGCTGAATCTTTCGCGCGCGTGCCACGGTGAGCTTCTGATCTTCGCTGAGTTCGTCGATGCCGAGAATCGCGATGATATCCTGCAGATCTTTATACGTCTGCAGCGTTTTCTTTACCGACTGCGCCACATCGTAGTGCTCCTGGCCGACGATGCGCGGATCGAGAATGCGCGAGGTCGAAGCTAGCGGATCGACAGCGGGATAAATTCCAATCTCAGTCAAGGCGCGGGAGAGCACGGTGGTTGCGTCGAGGTGAGCGAAGGTTGTGGCCGGGGCGGGATCGGTCAAATCGTCGGCGGGGACGTAAATCGCCTGCACGGAAGTGACGGAGCCCTTCTTGGTGGATGTAATGCGCTCCTGCAGTTCGCCCATTTCCGTTGCCAGGTTCGGCTGGTAGCCTACGGCGCTGGGCATGCGGCCCAGCAGTGCCGACACTTCCGAACCGGCTTGTGTGAAGCGGAAAATGTTGTCGATGAAGAGAAGCGTGTCCGCGCCCTCAGCGTCACGGAAGTATTCGGCGACCGTGAGGCCAGTCAGCGCTACGCGCAAACGGGCGCCGGGAGGCTCCGTCATTTGCCCGTAGATCAGAGCGGCTTTCGAGTGCGCCGGATCGCCGGGCTTGATCACGCCGGATTCCGTCATTTCTAGCCAAAGGTCGTTGCCTTCGCGGGTACGTTCGCCGACGCCGGCGAACACGGAGTAGCCGCCGTGCTGCTTGGCGACGTTGTTGATCAGTTCCATGATGACGACGGTCTTGCCGACGCCGGCGCCGCCAAACAAGCCGATCTTGCCGCCCTTCAGGAACGGTTGGATGAGATCGACGACTTTCACGCCGGTCTCGAACATTTCCGCCGTGGTGGCCTGCTCGTCGAAGGCCGGAGCCAAGCGATGAATCGGCATGCGTTCTTTGTACTCGATGGGGCCAAGTTGATCAACGGGCTCGCCGATCACGTTCATCACGCGGCCCAGTGTACCGCGGCCCACGGGAACGGAAATCGGGCCGCCTTGATCGATGGCGTTCATGCCGCGCACCATGCCGTCGGTGGCTTCCATTGCGATGCAACGCACGCGGCCTTCGCCGAGGTGTTGCTGAACTTCGAGAATCACGTTGATGGGAGTAGGCACGGTAAAGCCGTCACTGACGACTTTCAGGGCTTGATAAATAGGCGGAAGATGGCCTTCGTGAAATTGCACGTCGACGGCTGGCCCCGCGATTTGGATGACATGTCCGATATTTTGTGGCATAAATTCAGCTCTCTAGCTGCTAGCTCCTGGCTCTTAGCTAATCGTTCTAGTCTGTCTGCACGCATGCGGAGTTAACCCGCGAACTTTCTCAATGACAAATTTCATTTTGCTAGAAGCTAGTAGCGAGAAGCTAATAGCTTCTTCTCACATCGCGGCAGCGCCGCTCACGATCTCGATAATCTCTTTCGTGATCTTCGCCTGGCGCGCGCGGTTCATGGCGAGCGTGAGCGAGTCGATCATGTCCGTGGCGTTGCTGGTCGCGGAATCCATTGCAGTCATACGCGCGGCGTGCTCGGCCGCGACCGATTCAAGAAGAGCGCGGAAAATCTGGATCGCCATGTACTTCGGCAACAACGCCCGGAATAATTCTTCCGGCGACTGCTCGTAAATGTAATCAACCTGGGCGGTCCCGAATTGCGATGCCGCCGGTTCGCCTGGCGACTGGGAACTGCGCAGGCCCACGCCCGCGCTAATTGCGGCTTCCTTAGCTCTCTTCTTTTCTTCCTCCGTCATCTCCTCGGCGAGGCGGACGGCCTGTTCGCCAATCTGCTCGACGGGAAGAATCTGCTCCACAATCAGGCGCTGCGCAATCACGGATTTGAATTCGTTGAATACAACGTAGACCGCATCGATTTCTTCGCGCTGATAGCGGCCGATCACGCTCTCCGCTAAAGAGCGCGCCTGGGAAAATTCCAGCTTGCCCAGAACGCCAACATGTTCTCCGGTAATTTGTATGGTGCCGGCACGCTCGGCGGTCTCTGGCGGAGTTTCCAGCGATTCTTCAGGCTCGGCCAGACTGCGAGTCTGGACCGGAGCAGCTGGATAGCGCCTGCGCAGGAAGTCGCGGCCTTTGCGGCCAATGGCTTCAATATCAACATTCTTCCCAGCTTTCGATTCGAGAAACCGCGCAGCAGCTTTGGTGACATTGGCGCTGAAAGCGCCCGCCAGGCCCTTGTCGCCAGTAACTACGATCAGCAAAATGTTTTTCTCTTCTCGCTGCGCCAGCAACGGATGTTTGGGTTCACCCGTCTCAGGATCATAGATCTCAGCGCGGGATACGAGCGACTTGAGCACATTCGTCAGCATGTGCGCATACGGACGCGCCGCCATGGTGCGATCCTGCGCACGACGCAGCTTGGCCGCCGAGACCACCTTCATGGCCTTGGTGATCTGCCGCGTGTTTACCACGCTGCGGATACGGCGCCGAATGTCGAGTATGTTTGCCATTGAAAACCAGTTTTCAGTTCTCAGTTGCCAGTTCTCAGGCTCTGAGTCCTTGCTGAGAACTGAGAACCAGGAACTGAGAACTACTATTTCGCTACTGCTTCACGCTCCGATACGAACTGCTGCTTCGCTTGCTTGATCACATCGGTCAGCTGCGCCTTCAGGGCGTCATCGAGGATCTTTTTCTCCATGATCGTGCGCATCAGGGCGGAGTTGGTTGCGTCCACGTATTTATAAAGCTCTTTCTCGAAGTCTCGGACTTGATTGACCGGCAGATCGTCGAGGAATCCTCCTGTACCGGCGAAGATGATCAGGATTTGTTTCGAGAACGGCAGCGGCGAAAACTGATCCTGTTTCAGTAGTTCGACCAGACGCTGGCCGCGATTGAGTTGAGCTTGCGTGGCTTTATCGAGATCGCTGCCAAATGAGGCAAAGGCCGCTAGTTCGCGATATTGCGCCAGTTCCAGCTTGAGCGTTCCAGCCACTTGCCGCATGGCCTTGATTTGCGCGCTGCCGCCGACGCGGCTCACGGATAAACCCACGTTGACGGCGGGGCGGACGCCTTGATTGAACAAGTCCGTTTCCAGATAAATCTGGCCGTCGGTAATGGAAATGACGTTGGTCGGAATGTAGGCGGAAACGTCCCCGGCCTGGGTTTCGATAACGGGGAGGGCGGTGAGCGATCCGCCGCCGTTCTTGTCGCTCAGCTTTGCCGAACGCTCGAGCAAGCGCGAGTGGAGGTAAAAAACGTCTCCGGGATAGGCCTCGCGTCCCGGCGGACGGCGGAGCAGCAGCGAGATTTCGCGATAGGAGGCAGCGTGCTTCGACAGGTCGTCATAGATGACGAGCGCGTGCCGCTTGGTGTCGCGGAAATATTCTCCGATGGCGCACGCGGCGTAAGGCGAAATGTACTGCATCGGCGCCGGTTCGGAGGCCGACGCCGCAACGACGATGGTGTATTCCATCGCGCCCGCGTCTTCGAGAATTTTTACGACCTGGGCAATCGAGGAGCGCTTTTGCCCGATCGCGTTGTAGATGCAAATCAGGTCGTTGCCCTTGCTGTTGATGATGGTATCGAGGGCGACGGCGGTCTTCCCGGTCTGGCGGTCTCCGATGATCAACTCGCGCTGACCGCGGCCGATGGGGATCATGCTGTCGATGGCCTTGAGTCCGGTAGCCATGGGCTCGCGCACGGGCTGGCGGTCGATGACGCCGGGGGCGAGTCGCTCGAGAGCAATAAATTTGTCGGTGGTAATGGGGCCTTTGTCGTCGATGGGACGGCCGAGCGAATCGACCACGCGACCAATCATGGCCTCGCCCACGGGCACGCTCATGATGCGGCCGGTGCGCTTCACTTCGTCGCCTTCTTTGATCTCGGTGTATTCGCCGAGCAGCACCACTCCGACCTGGTCTTCTTCCAGGTTCATGGCGATGCCAGCCACGCCGTGCGGGAAGGAAAGAAGCTCGCCGGCCATGACTTTGTCGAGTCCATACACGCGGGCAATGCCATCGCCCAGCGTGATGACGGTGCCGGTCTCGTCCACGGAGATCTTGGTTTCGTAGTTCTCGATCTGCTCGCGGATCAGTTTGGTTATTTCGTCTGCTTTGATCTGTGCCATAGAATCAGCTCTTGAACCCAGCTTCTGGCTGCGAGCTTCCAGCCGCGAGCCATACAAAATGGCAAGGAGCTAGAAGCCTGCAGCTAGGAGCTAATCACTTCCTTCAGTCTTTCCAACTGGCCTTTTACCGAACCGTCGTAAATTGTGCTCCCCACGCGGACCACGGCGCCTCCGAGAAGAGCGGCATCCTGCGCGTAATGGGCGCGGACTTTCTTGCCTGTAAGCTTTCCGACCTGGGTTTCGAACTCGCGCTTTTCTGTATCGACCAATTCGCGGACAGTCGTGATCTCCGCTTCAGCGAAACCTAGCCTCGCGTCGAGTTCTTTCACCAATTGCGTGATCACAGGATCGAGAAAATGGATTCGCCGGTGATCGATCAGAACGGCGACCAGATTTCTTGCCTGCTTGGAAATTCCGTCGCGCTCGGCAATTACGTCCAGCACACGGCGCTTCTGATCGGCCGGGATCGCGGGATTCTCCCACACGCGGCGCAGATCTGAGCTCTGGGTCAGCAGACTGGCAATGGACCGCAGATCGGAGAGAGCGCGATTCACGTCGAGATGGTCCGCGAGAACTACGTCGGCGAAGGCACGGGAATATGTGCTAGCGACCGAAGCCATGCGCTAGTGCCCGTCCTTTCCCGGCGCTTCTCCCGATTTTGCTGCGGACGATACGCCCAATTGGCTGGCAAAATTTCGCACCAGCGCCTGATCGGTGGCAGCATCCACATGAATTTGCTTCTGCGCCAGTGCAACGGCTAAATCCCCCGCATAGGCCGTGAGCTCGCGCCGCGCCGCTTTCGCCGCAGCGGCAATTTCCTGCTGCGCCGACTCCACGATCTTGCGTTTATCTTCCAGGGCGGCGGCGTGAACGCGCGCTTCCTCCGCGGCAGCTTCCTTTTCCGCGGCGTCGCGCATCATGCCAATTTCTCCATCCAGCTTCATCAGCCGTGATTCGATTTCAGCCAGCCTCCGGCGGGCCTCTTCGCTGGCCTTCTGCGCCTCCCGCATCGCCCTCTGGATGGCGGCCGTACGCGCGGCGAAAAATCCCGGCAAATACTTTCGGCTGGCCCAGAGAATCACTCCGGCGATCAAGGCAAAATTCAGCAGCACGCTCACCCAGTAGGCATGGCGCAGGCTCAGACCTGTCCACTTGGCGATCAGGCTCACCGAGGCCGACTGCTTGAATTCCCCGTTTTCGTCTTTTTCTTCACCAGCAACTTCGCGGGACTCGTGCACCAGTTGCTGTCCGAAGCTCCGTTGCGGCGGCGCCTTCCTGACTTGGTGCTGCTGCGAGTCGGCCGCAGGATTCTGCTGTCCGTGTAACGACGGCGCGATTATGCCGGCAAGAATCACTGCGAGCAACGCCACAAAGCTCAGGCGGATCGTTTTCTTAAGCATCATTCTCGACATCGCGCAGGTTGACATCAGCGTGCGGCTCCAGCCTGCTGCACTACGCGCCGCATGATTTCTGTGGCCAGCGCTTGAACCTGGCCCTGCAACCCCGACTGAGCCGCTTCGCGATCCTTCTCGATATCGGCCTTCGCCGCCTGCACCTGCGCCTGGGCTTGAATGCGGGCTTCGTGCATGGCGGCGGCACGCGCGTCCAGCGCTGCCCTGCGGCGGGCTTCCTGCGCGCGGAACAGTACAGCTCGCGCTTCACGCAGGCGCTGTTCGTATTCGGAGGTGCGCGCCTCAGCGGCGGCGATATCAGCCCGCGATTTCTCGATTGCGCCTTCGGTTTTGCTGCGGCGCTCATCGAGCACACGCCGCAACGGCTTATGGACGATGGTCGTATAGAGCGCGTAGAGCAGCGCCAGCAGGATTATGGTCGGTACGGATCCGAGCAGTAATCCGCCTAGTTGACGTAGCGTTTCATCCATTGAGTGCGCTATACAGGGAAATGAGGGCTATGAAAACTGTTAAGTCTAACGTCCGAAGGAGTTTATGTCAACGCAAAGGGCTGGATTCCCGGGCGATTCCCGGGGTGGCGGAAGTCCCGAGGTGGGAGAATTTTCATTTGTCAAGTCCTAACCATTTGACGCCGTGCAGAAACTTGCAACTAAAGCTTGACTTCCCGGGAAAGAGGATTAGCATTGAAGTATCACCTCCGATCCAATTCAGGATCGAATGGGCCGATAGCCAAGGAATGTCACCGCTTCTTGGTTGCCGGCCCATTTAAATTATCGAGGAGCCTTGATGGCCCATTCTCTGACTCGCCTTACCACCGACTCCGGCGCCTCCACATCCAACTCCACGGCACCATCATTGTATTCCCGGGAATAAATGCGCGCCTTGGCTTCGAGCAGGGCCAGCGTCTTGCCTTCTTTCTGTGGAATGCGGAGATGCACGCGGCTGACTCGGTCTTCATCGATCATGGCATCGATGCGTTCCAGCAACTTCTCCAGACCTATGCCCTCGGCGGCGGAAACATAAACCGTATTCGCATCGTCGCGATGGGCATCACGCACCAGGCTCTCAGCGACTTCCACATCCAGCAGATCAACTTTGTTCATGACGCGCAGGCGAGGCTTCTTCTCCGCTTCCAGTTCCTTCAGGACAATCTCGACCTGCGCGTCCTGTTCGGCGGAAAGGCGGCTGCTGGCGTCGGAGACATGAAGAATCAGCGAGGCGCGCTGTACTTCTTCAAGCGTGGCGCGGAAGGCCGAGACCAGCGTGTGCGGAAGGCTGCGGATGAATCCTACGGTGTCGGAGAGCAGAACCTTGCGCTTCGAGGGCAGAACGACGGCGCGGATTGTGGGATCGAGAGTGGCAAACATGCGCGGCGAGGCGAGGACCGCGGCTTGCGTGAGAGCGTTGAACAGCGTGGACTTTCCAGCGTTGGTATAGCCCACCAGCGCGACGGTCGCTACCGGCGCGGATTCGCGGCGCTGCCGTTGCTGGGCACGGATGCGGCGCACGTTCTCCAGTTGCTGCTCGACATGTCGAACGCGGCGATAAATCTTTCGACGGTCAGTCTCCAATTGCGTTTCACCGGGACCGCGCGTGCCGATGCCGCCGCCGAGCTGCGACATTTCGATGCCGCGCCCTGCAAGCCGGGGTAAAAGGTATTGCAGCTGAGCCAACTCCACCTGCAACTGGCCTTCCCGGGTGCGGGCGTGACGCGCAAAGATGTCGAGGATGAGTTGCGTCCGGTCGATCACACGACGCTTGACGATTCTTTCGATGTTGCGCTGCTGCGAGGCGGTGAGATCGTGATCGAAGAGGAGCAGGTCAGCATTCACCGAGGCGGCCGCGCCAGCAATTTCTTCCAGCTTGCCTGAGCCGATCAACGTGGCTGGATCTGGCCGATCGCGGCGCTGCAGAATTTCGCCGACAACTTTCGCTCCTGCACTTCCCGCCAGCGTGCGCAGTTCGGCGAGAGATTCTTCCGCGTCAAATTCCGGAATGCTCGGTTTATTGGTGATGGGCTTTGCCGAGGCATGCGCCGGGATTCCAGCTTTGCCATTCGGAGCAGGCTGAATGGTGGCGGCATCGCGCGCGGCCTGCGCTTGTGCCGTGACCTTTGCCCCACTGCGGGCGCGCGTTCGCACGTCGAGGCCAACCAGGAATGCGCGCTCCTGGGAATCCTCAGGAAGAACGGGCGCGGTGCTGAGCGGCATACGTCCGGCAACGGGCGTGCGCTCGCGAGTCTTCTTGGGATGTGCCTTGCGCAAACCGAAAACGCCTTACCCTTCGGTACCGGAAGCGCTCGCTGCCGACGCGGTTGCTGGCGTCGATGCGGAGGCGGTTGCGGTTCCGGCCACAGCCTTCCCGTCGGAATGGACTGGGTGCGCGCCATGCGGCAGCGGACGGCCCATCACCACGGTCGAGATGGCGTGTTTGAAGATCAGCTGCTCTTGTCCGTTGGCCTCCAACACTACAGAATATTTGTCGAAGGAACGAATGCGGCCCGTCAGCTTTACTCCGCTTAGCAGATAAATCGTGATGCTCAGTCTCTCTTTTCGGGCCGTGTTAAGGAAGGAATCCTGAATGTTCTGCGCCGGCTTATTGCTATCCATAGCCGATCTCCTTAGATTTTGAGCTGCGAACTATCCAGCTGCGCCTTCGGCATCTGCCTCAGAAGCAGCTCAAAACAACAGCGTTTCCTCGCGGCCTTCCGCACCAGGAATACGGGGGGACAACCTGCTTTTGGCCTCACGGCTCCGATTTTCCGAGGCCGCGCCGCCGAGCAGGCAACTGCGAGTACAATACGGCGTCCGGATGCGCTTTTCAACCCGGAACTTTGCGGAGGTTGGCATTTGTTTCTAGTTTGTTTCAATGTGAGAGACGCCACGTTGTGTACAATCGCCCGCATGGGCAGATTCCACTCCGTGAACGCTTAGGAGGCAGCATTCTTATGGCAGGCGCCGCTCTTGCAACGCTTTTTGGACCGCAGATCAATTTCCCTTCCGACGTCAAGACGAACGTCGAGATGCTTTTGCGCTGGGTGCACTTCCTGGCCGGGATAACTTGGATCGGGCTGCTGTACTTCTTCAATCTGGTCAATGTTCCGCTGATGAAGGAACTCGATCCTATAACCAAAGGAAAAGTGATGCCCGCGCTCATGACGCGGGCCCTGATGTGGTTTCGAATGTCGGCGGCGCTGACGGTTCTGGCCGGACTCAGCTACTGGGAAATCATTGTGAGCTCCGATGTCCACAATGCGCAGGCCCTGGGATTGAACCCATCGCATGGCGCGGTGATGGGCAGTTTTTTTCTGATCTGGACGATCGTGTGGGGAGTGCTCTACGCGTGTCTGATCCCCGGCATAGGAATCTTCGATAACGGCGCATTCGTGGGAGTCGTTTATGCGGTGGTCGTCGCGGTGGCGGCTTGGCTGTTTCTAAGCTTGAACAGCCACGGCTGGGAGAGCAGCCGGTTGCTCTCCATTGGGATCGGCGGCGGTATCGGCTGGGTGATGCTGCTGAATGTGTGGGGGGTGATCTGGCGCATCCAGAAACGGATGATTCAGTGGACCCGCGACAACGCCACCAACGGTACGCCCATGCCGGATAAGGCCAAGAGCATGGCCCGGCAAGCGTTCCTGGCCAGCCGCGCCAATGCCTGGTTGTCGGTGGTGATGCTGTTCTTTATGGGAGCGGCGAGCCATTATCCGATGTTCGGGAAGTGAGTCGGAAGGAAGAAAGTACTGAAAAGCTCTCAGGCCAGCCCGAGGGGCTGGCCTGAGAGCTTTTGGATGTCCTCGCTTAGAAATCTAAACGAAATGCTACCTGCAGTACCCGCGGTCCTACATCCGAAGTGATCACACCGAACGTGCTTGGACTCGAGATATCGGCAGTCCCGCCGCCCATGTATTCACCCCCGCCTGGTAGGGAGAAGTTGGTGTGGTTGAAGGCGTTGAAAGCATCGGCGCGCAGTTCAAGTACGACTTGCTCGGTAACCGGAAAATGCTTGGCCAAGCCTAGATCAAAGTTAGAGTAATGGGGTCCTCGCAAGTTGTTGCGGCTCCCAGCCTGCAAACCAAGCGGGCCGGTGAAAGCCCCGATCGCAGCCGTCTGGTTCTTAAATAGTTGGATGGTGGTGTTACCGGAAGCAGCGTTAATTTCAGTGTGCGGATTGGTGCTCAGGGCAGCGGTGTTCCCATCGAAAATCGCTGGCACGTTATTGGCAAAACTGATCGGGAACGCGTTGGCCACAGTTTGGAAAGCAAGACCCGTGCGCCAACTGATTAGTCCAGAAATCTGCCATCCGCCGGCGACAGCATCCGCCCAACGCGACATGTTGCTCCCAAAGGTCTTGCCCCGTCCAACCGGTAAAGCGTAAACCACATCTCCGTTGATCGAGTTGGTCACGTCAAAGTCAGAATTGCCGCGGCAAACTCCGATATTAATCGAATCACACAGAATTCCACCGGCGCCGTTTGAGCCGAACGCTTGATTCGCCGGAGTAGAAATGTTGTCGATTGAGTGCGACCACGTATAGTTCACGTCGAACTCGAGGCCATGTGACGCCTTCTTATGCAACGTCGTCAGCAATGCGTTGTAGTTTGAGTAACCCTTGTTGGTCATGTAGAGAGATGAGCCGAACTGGGGGTTTAACCCCACCCCGGGGAACATCGCCCCGATGATATTCATCACTTGAAGCGTGTCCGCCATATCACCACGAAAAACAAGAGGGCCTGCTTCGAAAGCGGTCAACGCGGCGCAGTTCGGGAAACCGACGCTCTCGCAGCTAACTCCGAAACTTGCTAGCGCTGCGTTCTCCTGGTTCTCAAAAAACGGGAGCGCTGGAATGGTCTGATTGTTTCGCACTGCTAGCGACAGCTGTGCAAACTGGGAAGCCAGGTGGGTCCCCGAAGTCGGGTCAACGAAATCCGTTGTCTGAAGCGAGTCTGACTGGGCGAGCAGTCGATGTGCGAAACGGCCAACGTAGGTGGCATCAAGCTGGAAATTACCGGGCAACTCGCGCTGGATGCCGAAGGAGAAAGTTTCTGAATATGGAGTCTTCAAACCGGGATCGAGCGCATAGTTGAATTGATTCAGGAGCAAGCCATCGACCGGCGAGAAGGGACTCGAAGTACCGTTGCTAAAGGGAGCAAACGGAGTCACGATCGCTGGAGGTGGCTGAACCGATCCAGGCGGCAACGAATTGATGCTGGTAAAACGCGGGTCACTCACTAAGTCTGCCTCTGGCGAGCTTTGCAAACCGTAGACGGTGGCGGCTGCGCTCTGCAGAATCCAAGTGTTTTGATCCTGCAGAAAATTCAACGCGTTGACCGCGGTATGGTCATCGACGATGGCCGCGCCTCCGCGAAGCACGGTCTTATGGTTTCCCAGCAACTTCCCGAGGAATCCGTCCCCTCCGGCCGGGTTGTATGCGAAAGCGAGACGCGGCTGGAAATCATGCCAGTCAGGATGGTAAAGCCCTGGGGCATGGTTGGCTTTGCCCCCCAGCGAGTAATAAATGAGTGGATTCACCAAGCCGCAGTTCGGTCCAGGACAACCGGTATTACCGGCGAGGCCGTTGGCGATGCGAGGTTGGATGACTTGGTTGAAGTCGAGATTGGGAAGCGCCTCGAGCCCGTTTACTTCGTAAGGCACAGAATAAAACTGGTAGCGCAATCCGTAGGTAAGAGTCAGATCACTCCGCGTTTTCCAGGAGTCTTGCAGATAGGCTTCTGTCTCATAGTACCGATAAGCACGGTGGTGTCCGGTTCCCTGAGGATAGGGCAGCAGCTGCTTGTTGTTGTTGTAACTGCTTTGCACGGATGCATAGTGTCCGAGCAGAAAGGCGAAGGCGCTGTCGTAGAGGGTTTGGGAAACCGAGTCTGTTGCGAGATCGGGTGGGCGCAAAGCAGCATCCAGTCCGGTCATTCCGCCGCCCAAGCCCAGACTTGCCGTGTTGAAGTCGTTAATCAGGTAGTTGGATGCCTTGATGGGCTTGAAATTTCCGCCCACCTGAATAGTGTGCGTTCCTCGGACGTACGTGAAGTCGTCGCGGAACACTGGGATTGGAATTGTCCTTCCCTGAGAACCGGGGGTCATGTAGGGGCTGGCGAGATAATTTTGGCCGGTACCGGTGGCATCGAAACCGAAGACGGTTGTTCCCAGCGGCTTGTATAAGAACGGGAAGTTGAATTCCTGCTTAGTTTCGCCGTAGATAAACTGGTTCACCTTGTCGTTGCTGATCGTCCAAGTGTGCCCAAATACGTATGCAAAGCTGTGGTTGATATCGACGAACGTAAGAGGGTCGCCGGGAAACTGGACCGAGGGGTTGCGATCGTCAGTCTCGCGCTGAAGGCTGCCGCGCACAAAAATCTTCTGCCTGTCGGTGACGTTATAGTCGACCTTGGCAACGTAATCGTTCAGGGTTTGGCTGGTCGGGCCGTTAAAAATGTAGGCGGCATTGTTTAATCCGTCACCCGCAGCGGAGCTATTCGGGGCGGGATATCGGCTCTGGAGAAAGCTCATGAGCGCGGGATCCGGGCCAATTCCCTGGGGGTCCAGCGCCGCCACCTGTGCCGGGCTTAGAGTCGAGACACCGCCGCTGGTGTTGACATAAGAGATAGTGCCATGGGCGAAGGCCGTCGTGGGCACGACTTGCGTTACTGTACTCGAACTGGAATCTCGCCGGCCTTCATAATTGAAGAAGAAAAACAGCTTATCCTTGATAATTGGGCCGCCGATCGAGCCGCCGAACTGATGGCGCACCAGATTCTCGCGAGGGACCACTGGGTTCGAGAAATTGTTAAAGAAGTCGTTGGCTTCGAAACCCTTGGTTCGGTAGTACTCATAGCCAGACCCGTGGAAGTGGTTGGTGCCGCTCTTGGTCACTAAGGCAATCTCGGCACCGCTTCCCCTGCCTTCAGCAGATACCTGATTGGCCACCTCGCCACGAAATTCCTGAACCGAATCCACCGGCGCATTCACCGTGGCGTAAAACGCCTCCCCGGTCGCAAAGTCGTTAACGTCCAAACCGTCGACGGTGATGTTGCTTTGATCACTGCGTGCACCCGAGATCGCTCCATCCCGGCTGGAGTTGGGGTCATCGTCAGTGCCCTGTGCCGACACAACGCCGGGCTGATAACGCAATAGCGCAGCAGGGCTATCGCGCACTTGTACCGGTAACTCATGCACCATGTTCATATCGAAACTGTTGCCTACACTGGCATCGTTCGTGTCCAGTGTGACCGCGCTGCTTTCGCCCTTGACCTCGATGGTGGTTGAGCTCGCACCGATTTTCAATTCCGCATTTTGGGTGTGTGTGGTGTTGACGGCCAAGTACAGCTTCGGAATGACCACCGTATCGAAGCCTTCCTTGGTGAAGGTAATTTGGTAGCCCGGTCCCGGAAGCAGGTTCGGAAACGTGTATGCGCCCACGGAATTCGTCTTCGCTTCGTAGCTGGTGTTGGTCTTGGTATCCAGCAGGGTCACGGTTACGTCTGGGACCACCGCACCGCTTGAATCGGTGACTACGCCGGTCAGGGAGGCCACATCCTGTGCGGCCGAGATGGTTGGCATGGCCAGCAGAAGGGCCAGCGTCAGCGAAGCAAGAAAGACTCGGGTCACAACCGGGCGAAAGGCGAATTCCATTGATCTTTCTCCTAAAAGCAACGGGTCTCCAGGGAGACCTGCAGCTCGTATGTCTTTCAACGATCTAATTTTGCAAAGGCAACGGGCAGGTGAGACGGAGTGTACGGGGGTGGGAAGCAGCTAAGCTTCCAAAGGCGCGATAGCATAACACCCTTACATATCATGTACATGCTGTCATGATAGGGGTGAGTATGAGATTAAAACACAGGTTTTGGGAGGCATTCTATGATTATTGGAATATTTGGGCTTCCAACGCGCGATCGTTAGTCTTCCGGCCTTAGAGCTTAGATTGGTTTGACGTTGCGGAAAGAAACAACGGGGAACCTTTCGGCTCCCCGTCGTGAAGTTTACTGCAATCGCCTAGAACGTGACTCGCAAGGAGAACTGTCCGAACCTGCGCTCATCGTTGTTGCCGCCTTCGGCGAGGCTATTCAGACCGCCCTTGAGACCCGTAACTGATATTGGCCCCGGCCCGGTGGCAGCGATAAGGAAGGTGTTCACATACATGTTGTGGTGGTTGAAAATGTTGAAGCCTTCAGCGGCGAAGGTTAATCCGACCCGCTCGGTGACTTTGAAATTCTTATGCACTGCCGTGTCGAAATTCCACGCACCAGCTCCGCGAAATGCGTTGCGGTGGACCATGCCGGCTGGAAATGGTCCGAAGTCGGAAATTCCCAAGGTCGGGTTGAGAGGCGCGGTGCTTGCGGGGCCCGGTATGGTCAGCAGGTTAAAGTTGTTCGGGCCGGAAGCAGTAGGATTTGAGCTGACGTGGTATGTGGGTGTGGTGGCGGGCGTCAGCCGGGGAAAGGTATAAAAATTGTAGTCGTTGTCAATATCGTAGGCATTAAACGGAATGCCCGTGCGCGCGGTGAAGATACCCACCAGTGACCATCCTCCTAGCGACTCTCCGCGAAGCCCGCTCCCACTCTTATACCACGGTGTCTCCCAGATGGGCGAAACAACGAACCGATTTCGGACATCGTAATCGGAGTTGCCCCAGTCCAGCTTCGGGTCGGAAAAGAGAGTGTATCCAAGGCTGCCGTACCCGTTCCCGGATCCTCCCTGTAAGCTATCGGAGAAGGTTGAACTAATATCATCCAGGGAGTGGGCCCAGGTGTAGTTCGCCACCATACTCACACCCGTGTTGTGCAGGTTCTGCGCCTGGAGCTTCACATTCAGAGCATTGTAACTGCTCGTGCCACCACTACCGCGCTGGTTGATCGCACTGAATTGACTGTTTGGCCGAGTGAGACAAACCCCAGTGGGGCTTACGTAGGCGGGATTACACGTCGTGCTTCCGGGGTTCACGTCCGTGGCATCGACCGCTGGGTCGCCCAGATAAACCTGGCCTTCCCCGGGGAGATTGATATTGTTGAGGTCATAGAGGTGAACCCCATGAGCGCCGCTATAACCTATTTCTAACACCGTATTCGGAACCACCTGGCGCTGCAGGGACAGGCTCCAGAACTGGGTCTGCGCCACGTGAATGCTGTCCTTGTTGTCCCGGAGCTCGGTGGGTGGAAGGTTGCTTGAAGGGCCGGGGAGGCCCAGCGGGCCGAGGTCGTTGTTGGTCACGTAAGCAGAGTTGCAGGTTGCGCTACGAGCCGGGCAACTGGTAGACAGCACGGCGCTAGCCGGTGGATTGAAGCTGGCATTGTAGGTCACATTGCCAAAGTTGCGTTCATAGCTGATTCCGAAACCACCTCGCAGGCTGCTCTTACCATCGCCGAAAAGATCATAGGCGAAACCTACGCGCGGTGCGGCGGTGCCCCAGCTTGGCGCCCAGAACTGGCCAACCGAGCTTTTATCTGCAATCTCGACTTGACCCGTCCGAACCTGGTTAAAGAAATTAGTACCGGAGCCGAGGTAGAAGTTGGAATCCAAGCTTGAAACGTTGTTATGTTGCACGCCGTAATGTTCGTACCGCATACCATAGTTGAGCGTCAGGCGCGGACTAAACCTAAAGCTGTCCTGGGCATAAAGGGCCCAGTCGTTATAGCGGTAGCTTCGGCCGTAGCTAGCTGAGGTCAGCGGCGGAGAAACGAGGCTGTTTGCTGGACATGGGCTGACCGGGTTGTTGTTGACATCGACTGGGCAGGGGAGCGCACCATTCGGATTGACTCGGGCAGAGAAGCCGCTGCTACCGCTAAGTATGCTTCCGAGCGGGTTGCCTCCGGGAATAACAGCGTTTGTTATAGGATTGACCGTGTAATTAACCAAGTCGTCCATGCTGTCCTGTTGGGAGCCGCCAAGCTGTTCCACTGCCTGCGCATAAGCGCCATAGCCGTAGTTTAGCTGGATGTAGGTGTACTGACCTCCAAACCGCAAGTTGTGCTTGCCCTTGGTCCATGAGATGTCATGTTCGAATTGAATCGTATTTTGCGGTCCGCCGGCTGGCAACCCTCCCGCTCCCGGCGCATTATTGTTCTCCAATCCGGGCGTCGAAATGGCAGCGCCGGTCAAGGGGTCACTCCCCGGGTAGAACATCAGGTTTGGGACGCTCTGATACGCCGTGTTGTATGACGTTCCGTCATTGTAGCGCGCAAAGCTGAGCTTAGTGTTGTTGAGAAGGTTGTTGGTAAAGGCGTGGTTCACCGAGAACAGATAAATCATGTTCTGGTCGAGGGTGCCACTGTTATATTGGGAATACGCGTCGTAGTCATTCGTACCCTGAAACGCGTCGATCCTCTCCCTGCCGATGCGGAAGAACATCTGAGTTTTGTCACTCAGGTTGTAGTCGAGACGGCCCACAAGGCTCCACGAGTTCTGCGGTGGGCCGCCGCCAGCATTGTACGGTACGTTGAAGGTGACGGGATCGAAAATTGGCTGCGTCGCGGCAACCGGCGTGGTTCCGTTTATCGGATTGACGATCAGTGGGCTCGCCGTGTTCGCCGCCAACGCCCCCGCAGTGATCGGTGGGCCGCTGGGAGTCAAGGAAGTAACCCCGAAGGCGTCGAAGTAGGCCTTAGCGTTTGCGGGTAACATAGCGATGAATGAGGGGTCGAATATCTCGGCATGCTGGACGGAGTTACTTCGAACACGCGTAAACTCCGTGCTTTCAGAAACGAACAACTTGTTCTTGATGATCGGTCCGCCCGCCTGGAAACCGAACTGATTGCGCGTGTAACCACCTTTAGGATCAGGAAGCGGCCCGGTGCCTCCCCCAGCAAGAAAAGCGTTGTTCAGGGCATCGTTATTGTACGTATTCGCCGTGTAGGCCGCGAGGCGGTTAAATTCCCACACGGAACCGTGGAAAGCGTTGGTGCCTGCTTTCGTGGTCACATTCACCACGCCACCGGAGGCGCGACCGTATTCGGCGGAGAAGTTATTGGTAACGATGCTGTATTCTTGCACAGCATCGATTGGAACATTTTCGCCAATGCCAACGCTAAAAATTGAGATGTTCTCCACGCCATCGAGCAGAATCTCGGTACCTGATTCGCGCTGGCCGTTTAGAGAGAAGCCCACGCCCCGGCTTGAAAGCTCCTGGCCGCCGCCACCGGACGACATAGTTGCACCATTCGAGGTAGTATCCCCGTTGCTGACGTTGCCGGAAATCGCAACAAAATCATAAGGGTTGCGGGTGAGGCTGGGGAGTTGCGCCAATTGCTGGCTGTTGATGAGCTGCGAAAGTTCCTGGGTTTGGGTGTTCACCTCGGTACCCGCACTCGAAGCTGAGACCTCAACCACCGTCGAACTCTGTCCGATCGACAGTTGCGCATCCACCGTCGTGATTCCTCCGACGGTTACTTCCACGAGGCTCTTGAAGGTCTGAAAACCCTTGTTGGAGATCGTGACTTCGTATTTCTCTGGGGTGAGACCGGGAACCGAATACTGACCAGCATTTCCGGTCACCGTAGTCCGCTCGGCTCCGGTAGTGACGCTCTTGGTTTTCACCGTGGCACCGCTAATCACAGCTCCGGTCGCGTCATGGACAGATCCTACGATCGTGCCTGCTTCGGCCTGTCCGAAGGCCAGGCAGGAAGCGAACACGAAAAGAAATAGAGCCAACAAGGAAGCAAGCAGCCCAAAACTAAGCACGCCCCGTTTCATGATTTCTCTCCTCAACCGCGGAAAATCAGACTAAAGAAAGGCTTGGAAGCCAACCGCCGACTAACAGGCGGTTTCAGCGCATCGAACCGTCCAGAGGCGCTGAGACACTAAGGTAATGCAACTCACACACCAAAACAGGAATAGAGAAACACCCTTTGTTTGCAATATGTTGTTATGGACGGTGCGTAGGTGGTCCCCAAAAACTGAATTAGCGGAGGTGTCAATCTACTAATTTTGGTATTAAGGCAACGAACTTGCAGTTATTGACATGCCGAAAGGAAGGTTCGACAAAACACGTGGGAGAGAGTAGGCCTGCTACAATCGGCCTTTCTGTGACCACATCTTTCAGCAAGCGCGAATCGCCGGCGCCGGGTAAGAGGTCGTTCGGGGCCGTCCCGATGCTCGACCTGCAACGGCAGTATGTGCAGATTCGTGCAGAGGTGTTGGCTGCGATCGAAAACGTGTGCGCGTCTCAGCATTACATTCTGGGGGCGGAGGTCGAAGCATTGGAGCGCGAGGTCGCGGACTTCTGCGGCGCGCGCGAAGCCGTCGGATGCGCGTCAGGAACCGATGCGCTATGGCTGGCTCTGAGTGCGGCTGGAGTGCAGCCGGGCGATCAGGTTCTCACCACGCCGTTCAGCTTCTTCGCTTCTGCGAGCGCGATCGCGCGGACGGGCGCGCGCCCAGTGTTTGCCGACATCGACCCGGCGACATTCAATCTCGATCCAGCGCAGGTTGAAACGTTTCTTCGAAGCAGCCCGCATGACAAGATGCGTGCGCTGTTACCAGTTCATCTATACGGCCAATGCGCCGATATGGACCGCCTGCAGGAACTCGCAAGAGAATTTCGTCTCTCTGTGATCGAGGATGCGGCGCAGGCGATTGGTGCGCGCTGGGGCGCGCAAAGTGCCGGATCGATGGGCGCCTCGGCGGCCTTCAGCTTTTATCCGACCAAGAATCTCAGCGCCTACGGCGATGCTGGCTTGGTCAGCACAAATGATCCGCAGATGGCGGCGCACATGCGCCGGCTGCGCAATCACGGCAGCCCGCGCCGCTACGTCCACGAAGAATTTGGATGGAACAGCCGGCTCGACGCGATCCAGGCTGCGGTGCTGCGCGTGAAGTTGAAGTACCTTACCGAATGGAACGACGCGCGTCGCGAGCGCGCGGCCCGCTATAATCAACTTTTCGCCGCTGCCGGCCTCTTGGCCGGAAGCTCGGCAGAGGACTCAGGGCCGATTCGACTCCCGCAAACTTCGGGACAAGCGCACCATGTTTTCCATCAGTACGTTGTCCGGGCCTATCGCCGTGACGAGCTGCGCGAGTTTCTCACCGCCCGCACGATCGGGACGGAAGTTTACTATCCCATCCCGCTGCACCTGCAACCCTGCTTTGTTTATCTCGGACATCTCGAAGGTGACTTCCCGGAAGCCGAGCGCGCCGCCAAAGAAGTGCTCGCGCTGCCCATGTTCCCAGAACTCACCGACGACGAGCAGTGTTGGGTGGTCAAGAGCATCGCGGACTTCTACTGCTAGTTTCGACCCCGAGAACCATGTAACTTTCTGCCAGAACATGCGTCAAACTCTTTACGGTTCAGAGGCGAAGGCCATGAGAAATTACCCAGTCGCAGCATTCGGACTCTCTCTCGTGCTTTTTCTGGCCTGCCTGATCTTGTCGGCAGAAGCGAGAGCGCAAAGCTCCCCGGTCGAAGCTGCTCCCAGGCCAGTGCTGGTTGAGCTATTCACCTCAGAGGGCTGTTCCAGTTGTCCGCCTGCGGATGCGTTGCTGCAGCAATTGGAACAGCAGCAACCGGTACGTGGGGCCGAGATCATCGCGATCGAAGAGCACGTGGATTATTGGAATCACGATGGGTGGATCGACCCCTTCTCCTCGCCGGAGTGGACGCAGCGGCAACAGTCCTATGTAGCTCTGCTCAAAAACGACTCGTATACGCCGGAACTCGTGGTGAACGGGCGCAGCCAGTTCGTTGGCAACAATGCGCAAAGGGCTGAACTGGAAATTGAAAACGCGGCCGGTGGCTTGAAGACGGAAGTCACGATTGCATCGGGCGGTGCGAGCTCAAAGGGATCGCAACAGTTCAGCGTGTCGGTGGGAAAGATGGAGCAAAAGACAGCCGGCGATGTGGCCGAAGTCTGGCTGGCCGTGACCGAGGACGGCTTGCATTCCTCGGTGGGCCGAGGAGAAAACGCCGGGCACGTGCTGCATCACGTAGCCACGCTCCGATCCCTGCACAAAATAGGGGTCGCGGACGCGAATGGAGCCTCAGCGTCTTTCGCAGCAGAGCCCGTGGTGAAATTCGATTCTCACTGGAACGTTGAGAATCTGCATGTGACGGTCTTCGTCCAGGAGAAAAAGAGCCGTCGGATTCTTGGCGCAGCCTCGACGAAAATCAAAAGCTAGCGGCGCCGGCGCTTCCCCGCCGCCTTCGGCGCCTCTTTCTGTTCTCCAGGAGCCAGTACCCTGCGCACGATTGGCGAGTTCATCTTGTACTTGCGTTCGAGGACGTTGCCGTCGTCGTCTTTCACGTGCAAAATGAAGACCGGCAACGTGCCTTCCTTGTCGAAATTCTCACTGGTTACGGTCACGGGGAGAAAGCCGTTCAATCCATGCTCGCGATAAGCGGTTTCGTAGCGGTGCTTCCGGATGTTCCAGGTAAAAACACGAATCTGATCGTAATCGTAAGGCAGGCCGTCATGCGGTTCGGTCAAGACGCAGAGATATTGCGAAACACTCTTGTCTGCACCCTCTTTGCCCGGATCCTGAACCTGGTTCAGCGCGAAAAAAGCAATAAAGCGCTGGCCTTCGGCATACTGCGCGATATCGAGGGGGACATCGATATCCACCATGCGCGCCAATACCCAGCCCACACGATTCTCGGCGTCACGCACCAGCCACCAGTCTTCCAGTACGGGGCCGGAGGCTTTCCCGCCGGCTTTCGGCTGCACAGCCACACCAGGCTGCTTTTCTGCGGTCGCACGTTTGAGCACGGAAACTTTGGCTCCCGCCACGAGCTGATACAGATGCTCGGTCTCACGGCCAGGCGTGAGGTGCAGGTTCGTGTCGTTGCGCAGAACCCCGGGAGCTTGAACGGGATCGCTCAGATTATCTTTCGTCAACTTCTGAAGACCGTCGTAGATTTGCTGATCCACCAGGTAGCGTTGCTCAATCCAGCCCTCGAGGCCGCTGGCGGTGCGTACGCGGGCAAAGCGCTTTTCGTGCTCCAGCACTTCCACTTTCTCGCCATTTTTCACGGTGCCCACGCGGTTGTAGATAGTGGCCACCTGATCGCGCAGCGTGGCTTGCACGGCGGAGACATAGTTCACTTCCAAAACACGGTGCCGGCCGCGATTGCAGGCGGAAAAGGCAAACAGGAAAACGGCAGCCAGTCCGAAAGCCACCACGCGCGGACGGATCGATGGACGCCATAAGAAGGGGAGTCTCACAATCTTGGCGAGGCTAGACGTTAGCAGGTTCACAGCAGTGAGGTTCACCTCCCACTATAGCGCGTTGCCGTACCGCCTTGGCGCACGGAGGGCTACCAGGCATTACCTCGGCGACACCGCGTCGTCGCTCGTAACCTGACGTCAAAGCGGCGATTCGGTTACCATAAACACGAGCCGCGGGATCGGGCATCTGCGAGCCGCGCGCAAAATTTCTGAAACGAAAATGAGCCATGAAAATATTCAAAAATCAGCTAGCTTCTGTAGTTCTGCTGGGAGGATTGCTGTTCGCGGTATCTATGTGCGCCGCGGCCCAGCAGGATGTGAGTCCGGCCCTGCGGCCGCCGAAAGGGGCGCAGGTAGCCATCGTCGTCTTTGAAGATCTGCAGTGTCCGGATTGCCGGCGTGCCGCGCCCCTGGTGGAAGAAGCGGGCAGGACCTATAAAATTCCCGTGGTCTTCCACGACTTTCCGTTGCCGTTCCACAATTGGTCCTACGAAGCGGCCGTGCTGGGGCGCTATTTCGATACGCATTCGAAAGAGCTGGGCAACGAATTCCGCGATTACATTTTCGCCAACCAGTTGGAAATTACTCCACAGAACTTGCGCGGTTACGCCGAGAAGTTCGCCACTGCGCACAAAATCGATCTGCCTTTTGTCGTAGATCCCGATGGCAAGCTCGCGGGCCTGGTCAACGCCGACCGCGAACTGGGCAAGTCCATCAACCTGCAACATACGCCCACGCTCTACGTGGTCAGCAACAAGCGCTCCGGCAAACCCTTCGTTGAGGTCGTCGACCGCAGTCAACTTTACGCGCTGATCGATTCCATGATGAAGGATTAGGAAACCAACAATTGTTAATTTCGGATTCGGCTACTCCGGTCGCCCGGTGTAGTGTTCTTGCGAGTGGACGGCTTCGTGGTCTTCCAGCGATTCCAGGTGAGTGATCACTTCGGCAGGCCGGGATAGCTCCACTGGCAGGCGCTCTTCCAACGCTGTCGCAATGCGATGGGCTTCTCCCACGGGCGTGGCGTGCGGAAACAGCAAGTGAACTTCGATGATCTGCCGGTAGCCGGTGGTGCGAAAGCGCACGCCGTGGTAGTGGACATCGAGTTCCGCGCAAATCGCGTCGAGCTTTTCGCGGATGTGCTTTCCCGTTTCCGGGTCGGAGTAATCGAGCAGGCCAACGGCTGAGCGCCATGCCAGACGTCCTCCGGACCAGAGAATGTTCGCGGCGACGGCGATCGCGATCAGCGGATCGAACGGCTTCCATCCCGTAAGCATGACCAAGCCAAGACCCGCCACCACCCCGAAGCTCGTGAGGCTATCGGTAAGAACGTGCTTACCGTCGGCTTCGAGGATGAGCGAGTGGCTGCGCTTTCCCACACGAAGCAAGTACCAGCCCAGCGCCGCATTTAGAACACCGGCCGCGAGCAGAAGAAGCGTGCCTGAACCGAGGTGTTCGAGCTTCAGCCCTGCCATCCACTTCTCGATGGTGGCCACCAGAATCCACACGGCGGCGAGAACGATCATCGCTCCTTCAAAGCCTGCCGAAAAAAAAGTGATGCGCTCATATCCATAGAGAAAGTTGGGCGCGGCTGGTTTCGTGCTGAGGCGCAGGCTGAATGCGGCGAAAGCCACCGCGACTACGTGGACCACAGATTCGGCAAAATCAGAAAGGATGGCCGCCGACCCGGTCATGAAATATGCAGCCGTCTTGCCCACCAGCATCATGACGCCAATCATCAGCGACAAGCGCATGGCGAAGCGCGCCGCGCGCAGCTCTTCGCGATCACGCTGCGCGAGAGTCGGACGAGATGCGGCGGAGATGGTTCCGGGCACGCGTACTCCTGGCGTCGATGATACTGCGCAGCCATGCTTCCATGCACAATTGTGAGTTGGCAGTGCGCGGGATCACAGAGGATTGACGGAAAATTCGAAGGAGGCCGTGCGCGGTCGGGTTCAGCGAATGCTGACGAACAGCCGAGCAAAGAGTAGCACAGACAATGCAATCGCGGCGATGCTATTGGCCCGAAGGCCGCGATGGCTTGCCGACCAGGGAAACATCAGGACTTCGAAGACCGGCATAAGCTTCTCCGGCCAGAATAGTCCGGCGACGCCGAAGGAAAGACACAGCTGGACAAGCAGGCAGAGTGCTAAATCATTCATGACGTCGTTCATTACCAGGATTTCCAAGGTATGCCTTTGTATTTAAACGCACAGCAGGCATTGCCGGGAAGTGACGAGGGTAATCCGTAGGCGGTCGCAAATGTTCAGTCAAGAAACTTTCAATCCCCAAAGCCGATGCCGATGGCGCGCGCCGTGCGCACTACTTCTCCGTTGGGATTTACCGACTTGAGATGGCCCACGGCGTGAGCTACATCCACGGCCACAATCGAGTCGCCCTGCAGGGCCACCATCATGCCGAAGCCTCCGGAGGCGATCAGGTCCACAGCAGCCACGCCAAAGCGGGTGGCCAGGATGCGGTCGAAGGGCGACGGAGTGCCTCCGCGCTGAATGTGCCCCAGCACGCTCACCCGCACATCTTTGTGAGTGCCATGAGCGATGGCATTGCCCAGCAGATTGCCGATCGAACTGGCACGACGATTCTCTTTCAATTCCGGGGGCGTCTTCACGCCTTCCGCGACCACGACAATCGTGAAGTGCTTGCCAATTTTTTCACGGTCGGCGATGTGCCGGCAGACGTGTTCAATCGTGAAGGGAATTTCCGGGATCAGGATGACGTGAGCGCCCCCAGCCAGGCCGGCCTCGAGAGCGATCCAGCCGCAGTCGCGGCCCATCACTTCAACCACCATCACGCGATGATGCGAGGCCGCGGTGGTGTGGATCTTGTCGATAGCGTCGCACACGGTGTGCAGCGCGGTGTCGAAACCGAAAGTGACTTGGGTCGCGGATAGATCGTTGTCGATAGTTTTGGGCACGCCTACGATCTTCATGCCCTTCTGCGAAAGTTCGTAGCCAATTTTCTGCGAACCATCGCCGCCGATGGTAATGATGGCATCGATGCCAAGCTTCGCCGCGTTGGCGATGACCTTGCCGGAAATATCGCGGATCGCTTCTTTGCCGTGCTCGATTTTCTGGTAGTGAAAGGGATCGCCGCGGTTGGTCGTGCCCAGAATCGTTCCTCCGCGCGGCAGAATCCCGCTGACTTCTTTCAGCGTGAGCTCGAAAGATTTTTCCGGCCAGATGAGGCCGTCGAAGCCATCGGGAATGCCGATGACCTTCCATCCGTATTTCAGGATGGCAGCTTTGGTGGCGGCGCGGATGACAGCGTTGAGACCCGGCGCGTCTCCGCCACCGGTAGCAATCCCGATACAGCGAATGTCAGACATAGGAATGAGGTTATTAGGCCAGATGAAAGGAATAAGGCCGTTCTTCACAATGATACTGGGACCAGGGAGAATGACAACTTACGAGTGGACGTGGACGACGGGGGGAGGAAAGTCAAACGCCCCATTTCTCGCAAAGGACGCGAGAAATGGGCAGCCGACTATATAATCATGTGGATCCGGCCGACGAGCTGTATGGCGACGCTGATGATCCTCTCGAAATCCCGGCCCTGTGAGTCTGGGCGTCCGCTAATTTTGTGGATGAGCACGCCGATGGCGATAAAAATATCGGCACTTTTGGGCGCGTTCGCGATTTTGTTGCTTCCCGTTGTCTCCTGTGGTGGCTGTCCGGCGACGCCCTCGATAGCTTCGATCTCACCGAGCAGTGTAACCGCTGGAGCAGCTGGATTTTCACTCATCGTAAACGGCGGTAGTTTCAGCAGCAACGCTGTGGTGGTTTGGAACGGCTCGCCCCTAACGACGTCGTTCGTTAATAGTAGCCAGCTTACCGCTGCGATCTCGGCGACGCAGATCGCACAGCCAGACACAGCGGTGGTTTACGTATACAACCCTACCAGCAGCGGGACCCAGACCGTTGGTACGGGATCAGTCACGGCGACCAACTCAAACTCGTGTAGCGCCCAAGGGTCCAATTCGCTTTCGTTCACAGTTAGCCCGTGACTTGGGAGGGGATTCGAAGGGCGTGCGCAACCCGAAACCCGCATCGACCGCCTGACCCGACCGCGGCCGCCATGTCGCCGAGCCCGCACGACTAGCGTGCGGAGGTATAAACCGCGGGGCTGTGGTGGGATTACAGGAAGTCAAATTCCCCACCCTGTCGCAGAAGGCGCGACAAGGACGGGGCAGCCATAGATGTGTTTGTTCGGGCAGGCTATTGTTTATGGAGAGTCAAAAGCCCCCTTCTCGCAAAAGACGCGAGAAATGGGGCACTCGGCAATAAATGCGGTGTTAGTTCGTCACGACTATATTGATGGTGGCAGTCTGCGTGCCGTAAGTTACCGTCACAGAGTAAGGGCCTGCTGTTGTACCTTGATCCACGGTGCAAACCGCCGGCGATGAAGTGCTGTCGCAGGAGACGTCCGTGGGCGAGTTCGCAACGGTAAAGGTCGAGCTGGTTGTAAGATCGAACGGCGTACCGTTGCTGTCGCCTTGCGCAACAAAGTCTTGCGTCACCAGGCTCGTAGCATTCGCATTCCAAGTAGCAGGCGTGCCTCCGCTCGAGCAGGTGGTCGTGGCGCCGAAGGAGCCCAAACAAACTTGGAAATTGGTGATGTTGCTGAGAATGACGGTCGCCGTTGTAGTACCGGTGATGGCGCCGGAGGCTGCTGTAATGGTCGATGTGCCAGAAGAGACGCCGGTGAGCTCCCCGCCGGTAGAGATGGTGGCGACCGTCGTATCCGAACTTGACCAGCACACCGTGTTGCCGCTGCAGCTTGTGCCGCCCGTCAGCGTCGCGGTGCTGCCATCCTGGTAGGTTGCGCTCGCCGTCATCTGTTGGGTTGCACCCTGGCTGATGCTCGGAGTTGGGGGATCAACCGTGATGGTGGTGAGAGTTGGGTTCTGGAAAAACCCTTTGCAGCTTACGGCCAAGGCGAGAGTGATGAGCGCAGCGAAAGTGCCGGCAACGCGGAGCTTATGTTTCGTGGATGCCATGATTTATCTGAGACTCCTTGGACGCGCCTACACTTCTGTTCGAACTCTCAGCCTCAAACCTACGTTGACTTCGCGCGATCTGCATCACGCGGACGGTGCGCCGAAGAAGCAGTCAGCTTGCTTCCAGAATACTGTCTTCACGCGCCGCTGGCTGTAAAAAATTGTAGCAGAAGAAGATTTCCCGCCTAACGGTAACCTGCACTTCCGTGCGTGCATAGAACCAGCGCGGCTAATGCCGTGCTTGGATGAGAACGCTGCTCAAGCGCAAGCTTGCACGGAAAAAGGGTCAGCGCCGCGAGTGGCACTGGCCCTGCAATCGATCACGAATCAGCCTCGCGCTACTTGCGCTCTTCTTTCGGAGGAGCATTTTCTTTCTTAGGTGGTGCTGCCGGTTTTTGCGGCTTCGGAGCGGGATGACTCGCCTTCGGTGCGCTTTCTTTAGGCGCACTCGGTTTTGGAGCGCTCGGTTTTGGAGCGCTCGCTTTAGGTGCGCTTTCTTTAGGCGCACTCTCCCGGGCCTTCGGCGCTGGAGCCGGTTTGTTCTCAGCCTTCATTTCGTTCAAAGGACGAGGGCTCTCTGTCCGTGGGGCCGGTTTGGCTGTATGGCTTTCGGGCGCACGAGGTGCGCTCTCGCGTGCCTTCGGCGCCGGAGCCGGCTTGTTCTCAGCCTTCGTTTCATTCGATGGACGTGGGCTCTCAGCACGCGGGGACGGTTTGGCCATATGGCTTTCGGGCGCACGAGGTGCGCTCTCGCGAGCCTTCGGCGCCGGAGCCGGCTTGTTCTCAGCCCGCGTTTCGTTCGCTGGGCGGGCGTTCTCGCGCGGGGCCGGCTTTGCCATATGGCTTTCCGGGGCACGAGGGGCACTCCCACGAGCCGTGTTTCCCTTCTCGGGGCGGTTTTCGGCTGGTCGATTCTCAGCTTGATGATTTCCCGCTGGCGCTGAAGCGCGCGCTTCCTTCGGCGACATGGCAGGCGCGTGATAGGGCGCTCCAGCGGCCTTGGCAGCGACTACACCGCGTCCGCTGAATTCGCCAGGGCGAGCTGTGGCCGCGACTGCTGGACGGCCGTGATTCGTCGATGCGAACAAAGCGCGGTTCTGGCTGGCTGCATGTTCATGTTGCATCTGCGCCGCCACTGGAGGAACGTGCCGCTCGTGCGCATAGGATTCTTGTTCGGGCGTAGGACGAGCGCTCACTCCACCCTGTCCACCGTTGAATGCCACGTGCGAATTGTTGTTCACGATCACGGTGCGGTTCACGTAAACATTGTGGATTACAGTTGTATTCACATTCATGACAGCGGTGTTGTAGAAGAAGGTTCCGCCGCGCCACTCACCACCGTAGAACCCGTTGCCGCCGTAGCCAAAGCCATAGTTAATGCCGCCATAGAAGCCGATCTGCGGTCCCCAGTAGCCTGCATTCCACGCGTAGACGCCGTCATTCCAGCCCCAGTATCCGGGGGTCCATAGAAGACCAGGCTCGGGAGCTTCAACCCAGGTGCCGGGCACCCAGTAGTAGCCGTCATCGTCGCTCCAGGCCCAGTAGCCGGGAGTCCATAAATAGCCGGGGCCGGGGCAAAGAGGCTGTTCGTAAACGGGCAGCGCCGGTGGGCCGATGCGAACTGAAATACCGATCCCAATGCCGATTTGTGCCGCGGATGGAGACGAAAGAACGGCTGGAATTACCAGCAGAAGAAGACTGAAACCTAAGAAGCGAATTGCACGGGGAAGGTTCATAGCGTTTCCTCTGGCCCAGTGGGCTTGCCGCAAGCGGCAGCGCCACGATGGGCGAATCCGGGTCAATAAAATCCGGCGCGGAATGCTCCGCCGCCAGACGTTTGGCCTGAAAAATATTTCTTTACGTTCAAACACCGGAGGTTGGAGTATGTTGCTGGGCAAGAAGTTGTTTGAAATCTGCGAGCCGGATAAGTTTTGGCAGTGGTCGGGAAAGAAAATCCATAAAATACAGGATTCTCCGGTGATTCAAGGCAGATCGTGCATGTGGCGAAGCGAAGTTTTTGGGTTTACTGAGAACCGAGAACTGCGTGCTTAGTTCGCTCGCTTCGAGCGTGCAATACGCTCGTCAATCAGTTTACGCCCCGCGAAACCTTCATCCGTGCCGTGCCAGTGAGTGATGGATTTTTCGCCCATCTTCCAGCAGAGCAGAACGGTTTGGCCTTCAACCTCGCAGGGAAAATCGAGCAGACCGATGTCGAGGTCTTTTACCTGCACTCCAATGGAATCAATTTCAGCGATGGCATCTTTCGCGCGCTGTTCAGCCTTGGCGCGATCGGCCTTGCGCCGAGCGATGGCGACGACATCTACGTGCGTGCCTCCGTTGAGGAAGATGCGGTGGCTGAGTTCCTGCATCTCTCCTTCCACTTCTTCCATGAGTTTTTTCCCGGCAATCGCTGTGCGCAAAAGAGACTCCAGCACCGGTAGCAGGGACAGGGCTTCGTCAAGAGTGAAAGTGCGGTCTGACATGGCGGTAGCTTCATTCTACAGCATGGGATGGGCCCGCCGTTAGCGCGTTCTTCCCTGCGATGGATCTGGCGAGGTTGCTGTGTTCACGTCCACGTGCAATTGCTGCGCTGCGGGGATTCCGGGCGGATAACAGTTGCCATCACGACTGTAATTCGAGCACTCCCCGGCTACATCTTTGCGCTGCGGCGATTGCGCGAACTGCCAGACTTCGGCGAAGCGCACGCCGCTTTCGGCGGGGCTTGGCGGGCGAGCGGGCGGATTTACGGGAAAAGCGCAGCCGGGCGCGGGAGGACAGGCGTCGTTGATCGCCCAGTAGACAATTTGTCGCGTGCCAGCATTCTGCCGAATATCTTCGGCAGTGACGATGTTGCCGTCGTCTTTCGCGGGGATGCCGGAGCAGTAGATGCCGGCGCGAAATCCGGCGGCGGCGAGGGCGTCAACCCAGGCGTAGATGTATGCTTTCTGCTCGGGCAACATCCGCCCGCCCTGCTCCTGGTCGAGAAAGATGATGGTGTAGGCGGGAAAACCCTCGCGGCGTGCGGAGGCAACGGCGGCTTGCGCATCGGAGTTGCCGAGTTTTTTTGCGTAGGCGAGGGATTTCAGTTCGGCAGATTTGAGTTCAGAATAGAGGCGTCCGTTGAAGAGCAGGAGGAATCCGAAACCTGCGGATTCGACGGCGGCGCGGTGGCCGGTCCAGCTGTTTGTTTTCTCGCCGGGAGGATGGTTGAGCCAATAGCCGGTGTAGGAAAAAGTTTGGTGCAGGGCTTTTAGGTTGGCATCGCCAGGGTAGGTGTTGCGGTCGAAGCCGAGGTAGGAGACGGATTGAAGTTGCGCGCTCGCCTTGGGAATGGGGATTAATCCAAGCGCCGCAAGAACAATCACAATTGCAGTGACTTGCCTCACGCCGTTGGAGATTCACACGCGAATTGAACAGCCCCGGGAACCGACTCGGGTCGGCTCAGCCTTTCGACCACCTGAGCGGTTATTTCGATGGCCTCAACGACACGCCACGGATCACGGTTGGCCCACCGCACATAGATGGGCCAGTAATCATCGGCGTTCGCGACGTAAGCCATCAGAGCACCCTGCCCTAAGCTATTGGAATTTCCGCTAAACCAAACCACTAAGGCGTCGTGCGCAACATCCGCAATGTAACGCCGAAGCCCATTTCTGCCCTCGGTCTTGATATGGATCGGCTCTCCGATCGAAGCCTCACCGTATGTTGGGCTAATAAAAGTTTTCTGTGACACCACCCGATTCGGCACGAAAGGAGGGACATTGAGCTTCTTGTTCCGAATTGACAGCAGGCCGAGCCATTTGCCCGAGAACCTGAGCCACCGCCAGCCAAAAAAGTTGTCGATCTTGATCACAATTACGGAGGGAGGAGCGTAGGTGCGCAGCAATCCTACGGTCAGGGCTTGCACTTCCTCGATGAAGGCAGGAGCGTCATCCAGGGCGGGTGTGATTGTCATCGACGTAACCTCAGTATTTAGCCGCCAATGTGGACCATTGTACGGGATGCCGGCACAAAATCGGGCTCGCCGATGTGGTGGCGCTCTTCTTTTTTCTGCACGACTCCGCGGATGAAGTCGGCTAACTCATCGTCGCTGGCACCCCGACGCATTTGGGCGTGCAGATCATGGTCCCACACCGAAAACAGGCAGGTGCGGATTTTGCCGTCGCTGGTGATGCGGATGCGGCTGCAGTGTCCACAGAAGGGATGCGATACCGGGGCGATGATGCCGATTTCCCCGACGCCGTCGTCGAAGCGGTAGCGGCGGGCGGTTTCCGAACGCGCGCGCGGAATCTCGACCAGCGGCCGATATTCCCGCATCCGAGCCAGAATTTCGTCGAGCGTCACGACCGTGTCCGGCGACCAGGTGCGGCCTTCTTCGAGCGGCATGAATTCGATGAAGCGAACGGTAACACCTTCCTCGCGGGCGAACATGCCGAAGGGAATGATCTGATCTTCATTGAAGCCACGCATCAGCACGCAGTTCACTTTTAGAGGCCAGAGGCCGGCACGGCGCGCGGCGCGAATGCCCGCAAGCACGTGATCGTATCCGTTGGGCACTCGGGTAATGCGGGCGAAGCGATCGGGATCGACAGCATCCATCGAGACGGTCACGCGGGTAAGGCCGGCATCTTTCAACGGTTGGGCAAGATCGGAGAGCAGATGGCCGTTGGTGGTAAGCGCTATGTCCAGCGGATCGCCGCCGTTACTATTACTGGGGGAACGAAGTTCGGATAGCTCTCGAACAAAACCAACAACACCGTTGCGGAGCAGCGGTTCGCCACCGGTCAGACGAATCTTTGTTACTCCTATTCCGACCAGCACGCGCGCCATGCGCAAATAATCGGCGAACGGAAGATCCCCGTACAGCGCGCCTTCATTCCCCGTGCGGCAGTAAACACACTTGTAGTTGCAGCGATCGGTGATGGAGATCCGCAGATCAGTAATGGGACGGCCGAATTTGTCGGTTAGAAACAAGCTTCCATTTCTTAGCTTCTAGAGTTAATAAGGAAAGGAAACGGACAGGCGGGGAACGTCCCGGCGGCTGCTCCCTTTCCAATGCGATCCTCGCAGATCGCGGGAGGCGCTGGCGTTTCCACCAGCACCCTCGGGAGAGTTTCGCGCGGATATCGCAACCGGCCGAACTCTTTCCCTCGCCGCCGCAGCCTGGGTATGCCCGAAGGCTGGGCGGTCGGAAACTGCTTCATTATAGAGCTTAGAAAGAACGAAAAGGTTTCAGGGTTTTGCCGCGGCCAGCGTCTTTTCGATTGCGGTCTCCGCCAGTGCCGCCATGATTTGGTATCCCGCCGCGTTGGGATGGAGGCCATCGTCAGCCAAGTCGCGCTTCAGCAGGCCCTTGTCGTCGACCATTGCGCTGAAATAGTCGAGATAAAGGCAACGGTCCGAGGACCCACAATAGTTTTTCAGCCAGCGATTCAGTTCCAGAATCTTCTCGGGTGACCGCTGCGCAAAAAAGTCCTGCGAGCGCGGCGTGTAGTTGTGGACAGGTAGGACGGACGAATAAATCACTTTGATCTCGTGCGCGCGGGCCAGTTCGGCCATGGAGGTATAGTTGGCTTCGATATCCTTGAGTCGCATGGGACCGGTGTTGCCGGCAATGTCGTTTGTGCCGGCGAGAATGATGACGGCTTTTGGATGGAGGCCGATGACGTCCTGGCGGAAGCGGACCAGCATTTGCGGCGTGGTCTGCCCACCGATGCCGCGATTGAGGTAAGGCTTGCCGGGGAAATACGCATCGAGATGCCAGATGTCGGTAATGGAATCGCCAAAGAAGATGACGCGGCTCTCGCCCGCTGCTGGGGGTTTGAGGGCAGCGTTGGCGTCGCGATAGCGGGCGAGTTGGCCGAAATCGTCGGTGAAGACGGCGATGCGGGAGGCGCGGTATTGGTCGAGGCCGGCGAAGCCGGTGGACGGGATCGGTGTTTGCCCGGGCGGCGTGGACTGCTGCGCGAAGGCGGAAGTAGCAACCAAGACCAGCGTGAGCATCCATACGCTGCGTGACGACTTCATGCACTCCCCTCCGTGGCTCGAATGAGACCCATCATATGTAGGGCCATTAATTTCGGCTCGCCAGCGAAATAGCCTTCTCCGTCAGCGGAGCCATGACCCTATATCCGGCCGGATTTGGGTGCAACCCGTCATCCGACAAAGCGCGCTTCATCATGCCATGGTCATCGACTAACGCTGCAAAATAATCGAGATACACCAAGCCATTCTTCACGCAGTAATCCTCGAGCCAGAGATTCAGCATCAGGATTCTCTCTGCCGGCCGCAGGGCAAACGATTCCTTCGCATCCTCGGTGTAGTTGTACACGGGAAGCAGAGATGAAAAGACCACGTGAATGTTATGCGCCTGCGCCAACTCGGCCATGGACGCGTAGTTCGCCTCGATCTCTTCATCGCGCACGCGCCCTGTGACTCCGGCAACATCGTTGGTTCCCGCCAGCACGACGAGCACCTTGGGATGCAGATCGATTACGTCCTGGCGAAAGCGCACCAGCATTTGTGGCGTGGTCTGCCCATCGATGCCGCGATTGATGTACGGTTTGCCCGGAAAATAGTCCGCCAGCTTCCAGTAGTCGGTGATGGAATCGCCGACGAAGACGACGCGATTCTCTCCGGGCGCTGGTTGAGCAAGAGAAGCGTCGGCTTCGCGATAGCGTTTCAGTTCGCCGAAATCGTCGGTGTATATGGCGATGCGCGAGGCGCGGTATTGATCGAGACCGGGGAAACCGGTGGAGGGGATGGCGGGAGCAGGTTGTTGGGCCAAGGCGGAAACTGTCAGCAATACAACCGATAAGAATTTCATCGCATTGAAAAATGTCCGCGTCGCCATGTGTAACCCGAACCGCAACGGATACCTACATTACACGAAATATTGTGGCGTTCTTTTGTGCGTAATCTTCGAGCGCTGTCCACACCTTCTTGTCACCGCAGACTTCGTCTCCCAGCTCAAAGAATTCGTCGTTTTCTTCGAGTGAATCCATAAACGCAAGTCTCTTCTCCTGGTGAAGATGAGGGCTCTCGCAAGGAAACATCGCGACAGCTTTTTCGAGTCGGTCGGCATCCTGATGCGCTCCGATGCGGCGATAAGCATTCGACAACATGGAGTACGGAGGACAGAAAGGCAAATCGTTTTCGAATAGATACCGGAACCCGCCGTTGTCGATAATCGCCTGACTGTGATACAGAATGGCGACAGTCTGGAGAGGGACCTCAAGTTTTGAAGGGTCGCCGCCTAGACGCTCGAGTTCTTTGTGCGCATACTCAGCAGCCTGATCGAGAAAGGATTTTTCGGCCACGATATCTCCTCTAGCCGGGAAATTACAACGAAGTCGAAACCCGCTAAAACCTACACGCCAAAACAGGGTCCGTAATTCAATGTCACATCCCGTCGTAATTCGGCCCGCCGCCGCCTTCCGGTGGTACCCAGGTGATGATCTGATACGGGTCGGCGATGTCGCAGGTTTTGCAGTGGACGCAATTCGACGGATTCAGGCTGATGCGCTTGCCGTCGGGCTGGGTCGCGTCGTCGACCATTTCGTAGACGTTTGCCGGGCAGAAATTCTGGCAGGGGCTGCCGAATTCTTTCACGCAGCGCGTGTTGCAGATATTCGTGTCGTGAATGACCAGATGCGCGGGCTGATCTTCTTCGTGCTTGGTGCCGGAGTGATAGAGATCGGTGAGTTTGTCGAAAGTTAGTTTGCCGTCACCTTTAGCCGAGCCGAGCAGATGCGCTTCCGCGCCGCCATTGGCGGGCAATTCCGCGAGCTTGTGCATGTGCTCGTGTCCGGCTTTCGCGGGATAACGGTTGCGCAGGCCGCGTCCGCCGGTGATCATCTGCAATCCAGTGTGGAACATGCCAGCGTACATGCCTTGCTCGAAGCCCTGGTGCATGTTGCGAACTTTCCAGAGCTCGTCTTTGATCCAGCTGGATTCGACTTTCTTCTGGTATTCACTCAGCACGGCGGCTGACGAATCATCTTTCTTCAACGCCTCGAATGCCGTTTCGGCCGCGAGCATGCCGCTCTTGATGGCGAGATGAATTCCCTTGAGGCGTGCGGAGTTCAGGAATCCGGCGGAGTCGCCGAGGATCATCCACCCATTGCCCGCGACCGGCGGAATCGCCCACCAACCGCCGTAAGGCATCGACTTCGCGCCGTAGCGGATCATCTTGCCGCCCTCAAGCAGCTTGGCAACCATGGGATGCTGCTTAAAATCCTGCAGCACGTGTTGCGGATCGAGGCGCGGGTCGGGATAGTCGAGCCCGGTGACGAAGCCGAGCGAGACGATATTATCTTTGCCGCCATAAATCCACGCACCGCCATATTCTTTGGTGGTTAGCGGCCAGCCCAGGGTGTAGATGACTTCACCGGGCGCGATGCGGCCTGACGGAACTTCCCAGAGTTCTTTCACGCCGACACCGTAGGTTTGCGGGTTTGCATTTTTAGCGAGATCGAACCTGGAGACGAGTTGCTTGGTCAGCGATCCGCGCGGCCCTTCGGCCAGAATCGTGATCTTTGCGTTGAGATCATAGCCCGGCTCGAAGTTGGATTTCGGATGGCCTTCCTTGTCGACTCCCTTGTCGTCGGTCTGAACGCCAGTGACACGAGCTTCCTTCTGATCTTCGCCGAAGATTAGTTCCGATCCCGCGAATCCGGTAAAGACAGTGATGCCTGTCTCTTCCACCTTGCCGCCGAGCCATTTCACGAAGCGATTCAGGGAGATGACGTAGTTGCCATGATCGCGCAGCGGCGGCGGCGTGATGGGAAGTTTAAACTTGCTCTTCTCCGTGAGAAAGTAAACTGCTTCCTTAGTGACCTCGGCATCGAGCGGCGCTTCTTTCTCGAAACCTGGAAGCAGTTCACGCATGGATCGCGGATCAAGTAAGGCGCCGGAGAGGCAATGCTGGCCAATCTCGCGGGCTTTTTCGAGAACGTAAATATTTTCTTTGCTGAGTTGCGAGTCGGGATGGGTGGCGTTGTGCTGATCGATCAATTGCGACAAGCGCAGCGCACAAGCCATGCCAGCGGGGCCGCCGCCGACAATGACGACATCGGCGGGCATCTGCGGCCGCTCGACGCCTTCGATGGGTTTGCGGAAAATCAACATACAAAACCTTGCCACGGGTTTTCGCGGATCATAACGGATAAACCATTATTGATCCGCGGATATCCGGGAGAATCCGCTGCTGACTCAGCTTCCGGCTTTCGCCTTCTTCACTTCTTCGATCAGCGGGGGTACGATGTCGAAGAGATTCCCTACGATTGCATAGTCGGCGATCTCGAAAATGGGCGCTTCGGAATCCTTATTAACGGCGATGATGGTGCGCGAGCCTTTCATGCCGACGATGTGCTGAATGGCTCCGCTGATGCCGAGGGCCAGATAAAGTTTAGGAGCAACGGTTTGGCCGGATGAGCCAATCTGGCGATCCATAGGGAGCCAGCCGGAGTCGCAGATGGGACGGGAGGCGGCCAAGTCTCCGCCCAGAGCTTCGGCGAGTTGTTTAGCGATCTCAATATTTTTCTGTTCCTTGATGCCTCGACCGACGGAGACAATGATTTCAGCCTGCGTGAGGTCCACCGCCTGCTTGGCTTCCTTGAAAACTTCCTGCGGCTTATTGCGGACTACACCATCCGCGATTTCGACATTCACGTTTTCAACTGGTGCCGCACTCGCACCGGCTTCGGCCTTGTCTCCGCGGAACGCGCCGTTTTGAAAAGTTGCGAACCAGGGGGCATCGCTCGCGAAGCTAACATCGGCGGCGAACTTGCCTTGGAACATCTGGCGGGTGAAAACCAGCTTGCCGTTTTCATACTTGAAGCCGATGCAGTCGCTGATGACAGCGCGTCCCATGGCCGTCGCCAGCTTGG
Source organism: uncultured Acidobacteriaceae bacterium (assembly GCA_963782835.1). Lineage (GTDB taxonomy): Bacteria > Acidobacteriota > Terriglobia > Terriglobales > Acidobacteriaceae > Sulfotelmatobacter. Next base: position 62,906 of record CAWALR010000028.1, read on the forward strand.
GGACAAAATCGCGCACTTGATACGTGTGCGGCATCAGCACGAGCTTGGGCTGTTTTGCGGCCAGTAATTGTTTAAGCGCCGCGGAGAACGCGTCGGGCGTATAGGGCTCGAGCTTCGGCGATTCGACGGCGTAGACCTTCGCCACCTTCTTCGCGGCCACTTCGGCGGCGATCGAAGACGCGCCCACAACGGCAGCCTCCAGAGTCCAGCCGGTGGCGGCGGCGATGGCTTGGCCGGCGGTGATGGTCTCCCAGGAGACGCGGTTGAGTTTGCCTTCGCGTTGTTCGACGATTACTAAGATGGTGTCAGCCATTTGATCCCTTCAAGAGCTGTGTTCTGGTGCCGTCCTTGTGGGACGATCCCTAAGATCCGTTGAGCCTGCTGTTGCCGGCCTTGCGACGAAATCCGCTCTGTGGCTCAGGTCTTGATCGCTGCAAAGCGAAGGCGCATATAGTCTGCAGTCCAGCGTCCCTGAGAATCGCACAGAACAGGTTTGAGCAAAGCCGTGACTTCGTCAAGAAACTCGTCGCGCTCACTCCGCGCAAGCGCGGCACAAAACGGATTGGCGAATGTCTCCAACCATCCGCGCATTCCGGTGGGCAGCGGCGTGGGACGGGGTATCAATTGCACACTCTGCGGCACAAACCCGGCCCGCCGCAAACGGGTTTCGTATTCGTCGACGGTGGGAAAATACCACGGAATCCACGATGAGGCATCCGGAATGCCTCGGCGTTCAAGTGTGGTTATCAGCGCAACGGCAATCGCGCCGACGCAGCCGTGCCCACCTAATTCTCCTACGAACCTTCCACCTGACACTAAGGCGCGGAATGCGCCGTTGATCGGCGCGTCCGGATCGTCCTTCACCCAGTGCAGCGCGGCATTGGAAAAGACCGCATCGAATTCGTTCGCAAACGTTAGCGATCTGGCGTCCATTATTCTCGCATCAATCCCGCGCACGCGCGCGGCGGCGACCATGTCTGGAGAATTGTCAACGGCGATCACCTTGGCCCCGAGTGCGACCAATTTTTCAGTGAGGATTCCATCTCCGCAACCGAGATCGAGAATGCGCTCACCGGGCTGCGGCTGGAGCAAATCCAACACGGGCTGCCCGAGGGCCGGCACAAAGTGAGCGTTGGCCGCATAGGCAGCCGCACTCCAACTCTGGGAAGACGGTGAATGGGACGAAAAGCTCACGTCACGAAATCCTTTGGTGAAAATAATCCGATCTTCTCTAAACCCGCGCGTTCATTTACAGCACGCGCAGTTCGTTGCGCAGTTTGTCGACCAGCTTCTTCGCGATTTCCGACGGCGAACCCTCGATGTGTTCCGTCTTCTTGGTTTTCTGCGGAACGTAGAGGCGCTCGATTTTCTGCAGATTCTCGCCGATGGCGGACTGCACTTCGGCGAGCGTCACCTTGCGCAGCGGCTTGTTCTTTGCCTGCTTGATGCCGATCAGCGTGGCATAGCGCAGCTTATTGATTCCTGATTGAATGGTGAGCACGGCGGGCAACGGCATGTCGACGAATTGAAAGAATCCTGCCTCAAGCTCGCGCTTGACGCGGATGCCGGCATCGTTTTTCTCTATCTGCATGATGATGGTGGCGTGAGGCCAGCCCAGCAACTCAGCGAGGATGACACCAGTCTGCGCGTAGCCGTAGTCGTCGGATTGCAGGCCGGTGAAGATGAGATCGAATTTTTCGTCTTTGATGGCTGCGGCGAAAGCCTTCGCCGTGTTAAAGGCGTCGAGTCCTACGAAGGCGTTGTCTTCCAGATGGATGGCGCGGTCGGCGCCCTTGGCCAAGGCCTCGCGCAACACCTGCTGGGCGCGAGCCGGGCCGGAAGTGATCACCACTACTTCTCCAGTGTGCTTTTCTTTCTGGCGCAGCGCTTCTTCAAGAGCGTAGGCGTCGGGCTCGTTGACTTCATAGGAGACGTCTTCGCGGATCCAAGCGGCAGTTTCGTTGAGTTTGAGCGGTGCATCTTTCTGTGGCACCTGCTTCATGCAAACCAGGATTTTCAAAACCTAGCTCCTTACCCTGTGACTTTGAGCAGCACAGAGGAAACTCGTCAGTATAAACGACGGGGCGACGGAAATGTGAGCGGCTCCCATCAGGATTGTGATCGGAGTCACAGACGGATGTCAGTCGGTCCGCTCAGCATGGCTGAGGAGATTTCATGCCAAACGATGCATTTTCTGCCATGCGGCAAAGCATTATCGACGGGGTGCCGGACACGGCCTGTGATCTGGCGCAGCGCGCAGTGGTTACAGGAATTGAGCCGCTCGCAGCGATCAACGAAGGTTATGTGCCGGGGATGCATGCCGTAGGCGAGGAGTTTGCGAAAGGGCAAATGTTTCTGCCGGACATGATGGCCTCGGCCGAGGCCATGCGGGCGGCCATGGCGGTGCTGGATCCGGAATTGAAGAAGCTGGGAACTGAGAGGCCGATGGCTGGAGTCGTAGTGCTGGGCACTACCAAGGGAGATATCCACGAGATTGGGAAAATTCTGGTAGGAACGCTGCTATCCGCGCATGGCTTCAGAGTCCACGACCTGGGCGTAGATGTCGCGGGAGAACAGTTCGCGGCGAAGGCACGGGAATTGAGTGCTGACATCGTAGGCGTGTCGGCGCTGCTGACCACGACCATGCGTGGCCAGAGAGGCGTGGTGGAAGCGCTGGTGAAGGCAGGATTGCGATCGCAAGTGAAAGTGATGGTCGGCGGCGCGCCCGTAACCCGCAAGTGGGCTGAGGAGATTGGAGCGGATGGCTATGCGAAAGACGCCATGAGCGCGGTGGCCCTGGCCCGCAGCCTGATGGAACAAAAAATCCAGCCGGCGGCGGAAGTGGTATGAGGCCAAGATTCGAACTTCTAGACAAGCCGCTGATTGAGCGCATTCTGGGGGAAGCCTTCCAACTGATCGAAGACCCGGGCGTGCGGGTGGCGCCATACGTAGTCGAATTGCTGCGCTCGGCGGGAGTGACTGTCACCGAAGGCGTGGCTCACATTCCGGAGGCGCTGGCGCGATCATTGCTGGAACTGGTTCCACGGGAATTTTATGTTTACGACCGCAAGGGAAAAGCTGTAGTGCATTACGGCGGGGATGACGTTCATTTCGATCCCGGTTCCTCATGCCTGAATATTCTGGATGGGGAGACGCAACAGGCGCGTCCGGCATTAGCGGCTGACCTGGTGCGACTGGTGCAGGTTGCGGAGATGCTGCCACAGTTTGCCGCGCAGTCGACCGCTATGGTGTGCAATGACGTTCCGCCGGAGATTGGGGACTGGTACCGGCTGTTGCTGGTTCTCTGGCACTCGGAGAAGCCGGTGGTCACGGGAGCGTTTTCCGCTTCCAGCTTGCATACATTGCTGGAGTTACTGGCGATTGAGAGTGGAGGGCGCGAGGCATTGCGGAACAACCCACGGGCCGTGTTCGACGTGTGCCCGTCGCCACCGCTGAACTGGTCTGAATTTGCGTCGCAGAATCTGGTGGATCTGGCGCGAGCGGGAGTACCGGCTGAGATCGTCAGCATGCCGCTGGCGGGAGCGACTGCTCCGGTCACTTTAGCCGGGGCGGTGGTGCAGCACGCCGCCGAGTGCATCAGCGGAATCACGATTCATCAACTGGCTGCGCCGGGTGCGCCCATCGTATGGGGAGGAGCTCCAGCGATTTTCGATATGCGCTCGGGGAGGACTCCCATGGGCGCGATTGAAACGGCCATGCTGGATGTGGCTTGCGCGCAGGTAGGGAAATATTTTGGCTTGCCGACGCACGCCTACATGGTGGCCGGTGATGGCCGGATGATTGACGCGCAAGTTGAGATGGAGAGCGGAATGTCAACGGTACTGGGAGCGCTGGCAGGGATCAATATGATCTCCGGCGCGGGAATGCTCGATTTTCTGGCATGTCACAGCATCGAGAAGCTGGTGATTGACGCGGAAGCGATTGCATCGGCGCAACGGCTGATTGAAGGAATTGAGCCGCGTAGCGAGTCGCTGGCCGTGGCAGCCTTCGCCGCGACTGGACTGCAGGGAGACTTCCTGAAGCTGAAAGAAACGCGGGCTCTATTTCGAAAGGAACAGCACTTCCCTTCCGCTATCATCGATCGTGGACTGGCGAGTGGTCCCGATGTCCCACCGGGAATTCTGGATCGCGCGCAAGAAAGGGTCGAGCAACTACTGGCGGAGTACCGGCGTCCGGAGATTCCGGCGGACCGGGAACAGGCACTGCTGAATTTCGCTGAGGCCGAAGGCGGGCGGGCAGGAATGAAGAAATTGCCGGGGATTACCGCGCTCGCCCCCGCTAGTCGGTGAAGACGACCGACTGCACTCCGGAAATTTCGAAGCGCTTCCGGCAACGCATATTCTTGCAAGCCATGAGGTCGTCTTTGCGCAGCATGTAGGAGCGAGCCTTGGCAAAGCGGGCGCGGTCGCGCTCGTCGGCGCGGCCGGCAAGCTGACGTTTCTTGGTGCGCACCACCCAGGTAACCTCATACTCGGCGGGCTGGTGGCAGTGGGGACAATTTAAGGTTGCTAGCTTCTTCTCAGTGCGTTCATCAAAAAAATCACGCTCTTCCATGGTCGGTTGTCAGTCGCTAGCCTTGGTTCGTTGACCAGCCAACGTCGATTGTGCCAACGGTTGGCTAGGCGATCCAATCGCGAAGAATCATTATTGCAGTTTTGCGGCTGACAAAGCTATGGCAACATGAATGTTATGGCGCGCAAGAAGAAAGTGAAGCGGTTTCAGGCGGTGCAGGTCGTAAAGGAATTGGCGCGGGAGCGAGTGGGCTCTCCTCCGGCCGCAAAGGTGGTTCCTCACAAGAAGAAGAATCCAGCCAAGCACAAAAACACGCTGGGAAAGATGTTGGGAGAGACGGAATAATTAACTAAAACTCTTAGTTAAACGTTGCGGTCACGGTGGTGTCAAAATTCAGCACGACCGTACAGGTATCGCCCACAAAGGAACTGCAGTTTGTCCAATTGACCTGCGTCGCGCCCACTCCGGGAGTAGCGGTGAGCCCAATCGTGCTGCCGAGGGCATAGTCAGCAGAGCAAGCTCCGGGGCATTTAATTACCTGGGTAGAATCGACCACGCTGCCAGATCCCACGATATCAACCGTCAGAATTGCTTGGTTGCAGGCCGCCGTTCCAGCGCCCCCTCCCGTCAAAAATGCGGAACCCGTCACTTGGTTCGGGCTGTCGTAATAGCTGGCATAAAGATTACCGCTCCCACAGATGCTAACCGCGGTCACCAGACTGGTGTCGGTGATTGTCACCAAATTCTGGGAATCGACGGACCAGGTCACGATATTGGTAATGTCCTTCGTCGCCGGCGGATGCTCGTACGTGCCCATAGCCTTGAATACAATGCTCGAGCCGACAGAGTTGAAAGTTGCGCCTGGAGGAACCACCTGAATCGACACCAAGTGCTGATTGTAGCCACAGCTGGACACGCTCAACAGAAATGTCGAGGTGGCGATAAGGACGATGATGCTGAACCACTTCCGGTTCATCAACGACTCCTGGGACTGAGCGATCCGGTTGAATGCTTGCGCATTTTGGGGGATGGGCCAATTTAGTCAAAAAGCGGGCAAAAAGCAATCGTTAAGCGCGAAGTTGAGCACCGTCGGTCACCCCTTCACGGCGTCGGCGACCACCTCCACAAACTTACGGATATCCTCCTCGGTGGTGTCAAACGAGCACATCCAGCGCACGGTCGATTCCTCCTCGATCCACACGTAGAAGAAGTAGTGCTGCTTGATTTTTTCGACGGAATGGCGTGGGATCTGGGCGAAGACGCCGTTGGCTTCCACCTTCCAAACCACTTTGACCCCTGGAATGCGGCTGACTTCTTTTTCCAGCAAGCGCGCCATGCGGTTGGCGTGCTCGGCGCTGCGCCGCCACAGATCGTTGGTTAGCAGGGCTTCAAATTGAGCGGCGATGAAGCGCATCTTCGAGGCCAACTGCATACTCTGCTTGCGCAGGTAGAGAAAGTCCTGGCTAAGCTGCGGTTGGAAAAACACGACGGCTTCGCCGCCCAGGATTCCGTTCTTGGTGCCGCCGAACGACAGCACGTCGACACCTAAATCGCGCGTCGCCTGGCGAAGATTCTGGCCCAGGGACGCGGCGGCGTTGGCGATGCGGGCGCCATCCATGTGCAGGAACATACTGTGCTCGTGGGCGAATCGGGCAAGCGCCTGAATTTCCTCCGGACGGTAGACCGTTCCCATCTCGGTCGATTGGGTTATCGAAATCACACGCGGCTGCGAGTGATGTTCGTCGCCGATGCCGTGATAGGCGTGCCGGACGGAATCGACCGTGATTTTGCCGTCCTGCTGCGGTAAGGGAATCAGTTTGCAGCCGGTGTGCTTCTCCGGAGCTCCGCATTCGTCGGTGTAGATGTGAGCGTAGTCACTGCAGAGGACCGACTGGAAGGAGCGGATCATCGCCTGCAGGCCGAGGACATTCGCTCCAGTGCCGTTAAAGGTGAAGAAAACTGCAATGTCCGATCCGAAGTGCTCTTCAAACTTCTTGATCGCGGAACGGGTGTAAGGATCGTCTCCGTAGGCCACGACATGGCCACGATTGGCGCTGGCAAGGGCCTCGAGGATTTCTGGATGCACACCAGCGTTGTTGTCACTGGCAAAGCTGCGGGCAGTCTGGAAGGAAGTTTGCTCCATAGCGCAACAGGTTAGCAGAGTGAGATGACAGGGTGAGCGCTCCGAACGGCTCTTCCCAGCGAAATACCGTTTGTCGAAAAAGTCGAAAATGCTTGACAGGACAACTTCAATATTGTATTTAACCTATGGGTTAAATACAAATGCTGCCGGATCGCCTCAGCACGACCTTCGCGGCTCTCGCCGATCCCACACGGCGCGCCATCCTGGCACGGCTGGTTTCCGGCGGGGCCTCGGTAACGGAGTTGGCCGAACCCTTCGAGATGAGCCTGCCGGCCATCTCCAAACACCTGAAGGTGCTGGAGCGCGCCGGGCTGATCGCGCGAGGACGCGAGGCGCAATGGAGGCCGTGCCGGCTCGAAGCAGGTCCGCTCAAGGACGTCGCCGACTGGGCGGAGCACTATCGCCGGTTCTGGGAAGAACGCTTCGATCGTTTGGACGACTATCTACGTGAATTGAAAAGCAAGGAGAAGGAACATGGCGCAAAGCAACACAAGCAATAAACCCGCAGCAAACGGCGTGGGCGTGGAAGTGAAATTTACGCGCGTCTTCGATGCGCCGCGCAGGCTCGTCTTCCAGGTGTGGACCGATCCCAAGCACGTGGCGCAGTGGTGGGGCCCGCATGGATTTACGAATCCCCGGTGTGAGTGGGATGCGCGGACCGGCGGCGCTATCCACGTCGATATGCGTGGGCCCGACGGTAGGATCTATGCGATGACAGGGAGATTCCAGGAAATCGTCGAGCCGGAGCGGCTGGTGTTTACCAGCTCGGCGTTGGATGACGCAGGCAATTCCCTCTTCGAGGTGGAGACCACGGTGACCTTCACCGAACGAGATGGGAAGACGACCCTCACGATGCACGCACGCGTTGTCAAATCACGCTCTGGGGCCATGCAGTATATACAGGGCATGGAAGCGGGCTGGACGCAGAGCCTGGAACGTCTCGAGGCGTATGTGGCGAAGGCGGCCAAATGAGGACACTCACGAGGATGTCCTCCTTCATTCGATATGTTCCGCCCGCAATTGGCGTATTCTTACTAGGTAGCGCGAATCGGCCTTTCTCTATTTGTTCACCGGCGTTGCAAGATTATTTTTTGCGCAGAGCATAACGCTGGAGCCGGAGGGTCGTCTAACGTAGAGCGCCTAACGGTAAATTCATGTCCTTGAGATTCCATAATTATTTGACGCAAAGCTTTGTCCTGGCGGTATTGGCGGCGAACACCGCCACTTTGGCGTGTTCGAGCAGCGCCCCGCAAAGCGCCCAGGCGCAAGGCCCCCCCGCTATGCCTGTAAAAGTGGAAGTGGCGCAAGCAACTCCCGTGAGCGACGCGACGGAATACGTGGCCACGCTGAAGTCGCGCGATTCGGCCGTGATCATGCCGCAGGTGGAAGGGCAGATTACAAACATCTTCGTGCATTCGGGAGATCCGGTCAGTGCGGGCGCGCCGCTGATGGAAATCGATCCGCTCAAACAGCAGGCCACGGTGAAGAGTCAGGAGAGCTCTCGCGCTGCTCAGCAAGCGAACTTGGATTGGACCAAGCAGCAATACGCACGCGCCCAGGGACTCTATGCGGCGGGCGTAGTGAGCAAGCAGGATCTCGACCAGGCGAAATCCGCCATGGACGCGGCCCAGGCGCAGATGGACTCGCTGGACGCACAGGTGCGCGAACAGCAAGTACAACTGCACTATTACAAAGTAGTCGCGCCGCGCAGCGGAATTGTGGGAGATATTCCGGTTCGCGTAGGCGACCGCGTGACCAACTCCACGCAGTTGACAACGGTAGACAAGCCCGGCAGCCTGGAAGTCTACGTCTACGTGCCGATCGAGCATTCCTCCCAACTCAGAATGAACTTGCCCGTGCAAGTGCTCGATAGTAATGGCAAGGTGCTGGCCGATAGCCGGGTGAGCTTCATTTCGCCGGAGGTGGACAATACGACCCAGACGGTCCTGGTGAAGGCGCGCATCGCCAATAGCAATGATGCCCTGCGGCAATCGCAATTCATACGGGCTCGCGTCGTGTGGGGCACGCACCAGAGCCCGGAGGTTCCTATCCTCGCCGTCTCGCGGCTCGCGGGGCAGTATTTCGCCTTTGTTGCCGAGCCTCAGAATGGCGGCTCGTACGTGGCACGGCAGAAGCCGCTCAAGATCGGGCAGACGGTGGGAAATGACTACGAGGTTCAGGATGGCATCAAGCCCGGCGACAAGGTGATCGTATCTGGAACTCAGTTCCTGCTCGATGGAGCTCCGGTGATTCCGCAAAGCTGAGAGGCAGGCTTCGGCTTTCGGGCTCCGGGCTTTAGCTCCTAAGTCGCGATGTTTCACCAACAATCGAACGTTCGCAGTGGTTGAGCCTAAGCCCGCAAGCTGAAGCCCGAAGTCCGACTTTCTATGTTCGTTAACTTTTTCGTTCGGCGTCCGGTGTTCGCCACGGTGTGCGCACTGCTGATCATTCTGGCGGGCACTGCGGTAATTCCCACGCTGCCGATTTCTCAGTTCCCCAACCTGGCACCGCCGCAGGTCAGCGTATCCAGCGCCTATATCGGCGCGAGCGCCCAAGCGGTCGAAAGCGCGGTTACGATTCCGCTGGAGCAACAGATCAACGGCGCCGAGGGGATGAAGTACGTAACCTCGACCAGCGGCAACGATGGTACGAGCAACATCACAGCAACATTCGACTTGAATCGCGATCCGGACCTGGCGACAGTTGACATTCAGAACCGCGTCAACACAGCCCAGGGACGATTGCCGGCGGCTGTGAAAGCGATTGGCATTACAACCGCGAAGAGTTCGGAGAACTTCGTATTCGGCGCCGCGGTGATTGCCGACGGGAACAAGTACTCCACGTTGTTCATGAGCAATTACCTGGATATTTACGTCAGAGATTCGCTCAAGCGAGTTCCGGGCGTGGCCGATGTGCAAATCTTCGGCGAGCGGAAGTACTCCATGCGGTTGTGGCTGGATCCGGTGCGCATGGCGGGACGCGGACTGACGGCGCCAGATGTGGTGAACGCCCTGTCAGAGCAAAATGTGGAAGTCGCGGCCGGACAGGTGGGCCAGCAGCCCGCGAAAGAAGGCCAGCAGTACCAGATCAGTGTACGGGCCGTCGGACGTCTTAGCGAAGCGAGCCAATTCGACAACATCATTCTCAAGACCAATGCTGATGGAACTCTGGTGCGGCTGAAAGATGTGGGCCGCGCCGAGTTGGGAGCGGAAGACTACAGCAGCGACCTGCAGTTTAATGGTCAAGATGCTGTTGGCATCGGCGTGACGCAACTTTCCACCGCAAACGCGCTCGATGTCGACCGGCGTGCCATCGCCGAACTGAACCGCCTAGCGAAGAATTTCCCTCCGGGAATGCATTACAAGCTGGCGTTCGATACCACCGACGCGGTGGGCGAATCCATTCGCGACGTGGTGTACACGGTGGGTTCGGCGATCCTGCTGGTCATCCTGGTGATCTTTATCTTTCTCGGTGACTGGAGGACGACGATGATTCACTTCATCGCTACTCCAGTTTCGCTCATCGGAACATTCGTCTTTGTGAAGTTACTGGGCTTCTCCATCAATACGCTGACGTTGTTCGGCATCACACTAGCCACCGGCTTGGTTGTCGACGACGCGATCGTCGTGATTGAAAACATTGAGCGCCATATTGCTGCCGGCGAACACGACTCGCACAAAGCGGCATCGGCAGCCACTGGCGAGATTACCAGCGCCGTCATCGCCACCTCGCTAGTGCTGGTTGCCGTGTTTGTGCCGGTTGCGTTCTTTCCCGGGACGACCGGCATTCTATTTCGCCAGTTTGCTCTGACCATCGCATTTTCGATTGCCATTTCCGCCTTCAACGCGCTCACCCTGGCTCCGGCGCTGGCAGCAATTTTCCTGAGCGGGGGCCACCGGCAAAAGTGGTGGTGGCTGCAAAAGTTCGACGATGGCATCGTGGTTCTCACCCGCGGGTATCGTGCCATGCTGCATCACCTGCTGGAATACAAACTGGCGATGGCAATCCTTTTTTTCGCCGGCCTGGGACTGACGTATTTCGTATTCACACGCGTGCCGGCGGGGTTTGTGCCGGATGAAGACCAGGGATATTTCATCATCGTTATTCAGGCGCCGTCGGGAGCTTCGCTGGAATATACGAAAGCAATCGGGAAACAAGTTTCAGGTCTGCTGCAAGATGTCTCGGAGGCGGAGGGAACGTTTTCGGTGGCGGGCTTCAGTTTTGCCGGTAGCGCTCCGAATCAAGGACTCATCTTCGTTCCGCTAAAACCATATTCCCAGCGCAAGGGAAAGGACCACACGGCGACCGCGATTCTGAACCGGGTACGTCCGCGGATGTTTTCCATCTCCGGAGCGATTGTATTTGCCACCCTTCCCCCCGCTATCAACGGCCTCGGCCAGTTTGGCGGATTTCAATTCGTGGTACAGGATCAAGCCTCGCACACGCTTGAGGAACTCTCGAACACGACGCACGACCTTATTCGGCGGGCGGGCGAGCGCAAAGATCTGGTAGGACTCTACACGCCGTTCACGGCAAACGATCCGCAATATCTGGTGACGATTGACCGCGAGAAGGCCAAGAGCTTGCACGTGCCGCTCTCGCAGATCACGGACACGCTGGGTGTTTACATGGGCTCGTCCTATGTCAACGATTTCGATTTCAACAATCGTTCGTATCGCGTTTATGTCCAGGCGGACAAGCAGTTCCGCTCTACAGCGCAGGACATGAAGCAATTCTATGTACGCTCTGATGCCGGCGCCATGATTCCGCTCGACAACTTGATCAATGTCACGCAAACCTCAACTCCGCAGGTGATCAGCCACTACAACCTGTTCCGGTCGGCAGAAATTGACGGTTCGGCCGCGCCGGGTTTCAGCTCCGGGCAGGCGATTGCGGCGATGGAAGAACTCGCCAAGAAGATGCCGCAGGGCTTCTCTTACAGCTGGACGGGGCTCTCTCTCGAAGAGCTGCAAGCGGGCGGAACGTCGCTGATTTTATTTGGATTGGGCACGCTGGTGGTATATCTCACGCTCTCGGCGCAATATGAAAGCTTCGTGTTGCCGTTCATCGTGCTCTTGGCCGTGCCCATGGCCTTGCTGGGCGCGCTCGGCGCTCAGTGGATTCGCGGCCTGCAGAACGACGTCTTCTGCCAGGTGGGGCTGGTGATGTTAGTCGGACTTTCGAGCAAGAATGCGATTTTGATCGTGGAATTTTCCGAACAGTTGCGCCAGCGCGGGCTGCCTCTCGTGGAAGCTGCTGTTCAAGCCGCGACCATTCGCCTGCGCCCAATCTTGATGACTTCGCTGGCGTTCATCCTGGGCGTGGTGCCTTTGGTGCTCGCCACCGGAGCGGGCGAAAATGGCCGTCACTCGGTGGGCACAACGGTTTTCGGCGGCATGATTATGTCGACCGTGCTGAATCTTTTCTTCATCCCCGTGCTGTACTTGATTATCGAAGGCTGGCGGGAGCGTGGACATCAAACCACCGCGGCGGAGTAGGCTGGGCTTACGCGACGGAACACCTCGGAGTTGATGTGACTGCGCGCTTGTCGAGAGTCTTGGTTTTTCTTTGAACTTTTTCTCCCTGAGTTTTCGTCGCCTCTCGTTCGGCTGCTATTTTTTCGGCTTTCCTTCGCGCCTTGCGCCGCATCTTGGCCATCCATTCCCGTGAATACATGGTTCCGCGGCACTTGGGTGAACCGCAGTAGCAAGGCGCGGGATCTTCGTCGTCGTACAGGTTGTAATCCCAGAGCAATTCTTCCCCAGCCGCGATGTCGCGCAAGGCAAAGATCCACACACGATTCTTGATCTCATCGATTTCGCAATTGGGATCGCAGGAATGATTCAGGTAGGCGCCCATGCCTTCGCCGTCGATGACGGTCTTGCCATCTTCCAGCCCGTAGAGGTAAGTGCGTGGCGCGCCATCGTACAGACGGTTGGCCTCCTCGGCGGTGAGACGTGGCCCGGAATATTCGACGACGCGAGCGCCTTTCCGGATGGGCGCGGTGGTAAAGACACCCGCTGCATGGATACGTGAGGGACGGACCACTAATGCCATACATTAATTTCGCATGATCAGCAGGTTTGCAGGAAGGCAAAAAAGAATAAGGAATTAAGTTCGGAAGCCTGGGTTCAGTCCTACCTTAACGGCAGTAACTTCTTGTGCATTGTAGGTTCTTCGCGTCTACGGGTCGTAAACCGCGCTGCCGTAGCCTTGTTTGCGGGCGGAGTCCTGCATTTCTTCGAGCTGCTTCTTCTGGTCTTCCAGCTGAGCCTGCATGCGCTCAACCTGCTGTTGCTTTTCTTTCTGGTGCTCGTTCCACTCTACGCAGTTGGCCACGCAGTTCCCTGGGGCAAAGCGGATCGACTCGCTGAGTGCGTCAACCTGACTTTGCAACGACACGACTTGACTCTTCTGGTCCTGGATCTGTGACTTCCAATCTTCCGCGGACTTCTTCGCACTATCGGAGGAGGCAGGAGGATCTGTCTTTTCCCCATTGGTTGCGACCGGTGTCAAAGCTACTGATGCATGCCCGGAAATTTGTTCGTTGGTAATCACCTTGGGCGAGCTAGCATCCTTGCTCGAAGCGGTTTTTGATTTTTCCTTCTGCTGGCGCTGCTGACGCGCGAGGTCACCCAGAGACGGCGCATCCTGGGCGTAGGCAATCCCGCCAGCCAGCGAAACTACCGCCGTAAAAAGCAGGAGAGTCCTGCATCGTGTGCCCATAGCGAAGCCTCTTTGCAAACCGTGACGAAATCGATGGTTTGCCCAGATAAATGCTATAAGCAAAGACCTGCTGAACCAGCATTACGAACGGGCCATGCACACCCGTCACGCGAGGGTTGCAAGAAATTGTTATGGGCTGTCTCTGCCGGCGGCTATAGCGCGGGTTGACTGCTCATGCTGGATAATCGATTGCCCGCGATCGTGGGCACAATCTGGATCTGCACCAACCGGGGTTGGGAGGTTTTGTTCTTCTTGGCGATCAAATTCACCGAGGGGATACCGGTCCGAGCGAAGGATTTCTCGCAGTCCGCCGTGGAAGGGCCGCGCATGTTTCCTTCCATGAAAGCCAGGCCCGGGCACCGAGTGCAGGTCGAACCATGCGCACACTGCGAACAACCCGACAAGTCCTTGAGACGGATCGAGCGAACTTCTTTCAACTGCTCGGAGTTACGCCAGATGTCAATAAAGCGCTGCTGGCGCACGTTGCCGCAGGACAAGGGAAATTGCACGCAAGGGTAAAACTCACCGTAGGGAGAAACGTAGCAGGCGGTGTGACCGGCGCTGCACGGTAACGATGCCAGGCTGTCGGCGTCCGGCGGAGGAGGAGGCGCGCAGAACTCCTCGGTGTTGCCGACGAAACTCTCGTCCCGGAAGAGCTCATGCAGCGCGGACTCGCCCGCATTCAAGTCCAGGATCGAGCGGTCACCGTCCATTTTCGGGGTGATCGTCGGGTCCAACGTATATTCGGCGCCGAGTTCATCGGCGAGCGCGCGGACACCGCGATAGTCCTGCATGTTTTCCGTCATCAGCACGTTCGCCATGATGACCTTGAGCCCTTGCGATTTAAGGAAGCGGATGGCGTTGATGGAGCGCTGCAGCGAGCCCTTCACCTTGGTGATGGCGTCGTGCACCTCGGGCCGGTGCGAATAAATGCTGATCTGGATCGACGCCACGCCGAGATCACGGAGACGCGCCGCCTGCGCTTCGCGGATCAGCACGGCATTGGTCTTCAACTTTATGCAGAAGGTAAGCGCTCGAGCGTACTCGAGGATCTCGAAAAAATCCTTGCGTAGAAAAATTTCGCCGCCGCTGAAGGTAAGGATGAAAACTCCAGCTTCGGACATTTCCCACAGGAGATGCTTGATCTCCAGTGTGGTCATCTCGCCGTGATCGTCGTGGTCGAGGTAGCAATGAACGCACTGCTCGTTGCAACGGTAGGTGAGATCGATTTGCGCGCTGAAGGGCACACCCAGCCGCAAAGCCCGTTCGCTCATCTCCTGCATCAACGCGCTCATGGCTGAGCTTGCTCCCGAACCGGGGTTAGCGGATTGACAATCGGCTGCTCGGAGATCAGCAGGATGCCGTGCTTGGCCAAGTCTTCGGCCAAGGCCTCGGCGTCTCGCATCGCTTCTTCGGGCTTCACTTCGAATTCGGAACAGATGCGGCGCTTGACGATTTCATCCAGTGGCGTGGCGCCGTCGGCAGCCTGCCAGAGAATAGTCGCGGTCGGATTCAGCGTAAACAGCGTCGAGCCCTGGCCCGACATGACCAGCATTTCTTCTCCCAACATGCGGGCTGCGATGCGCGGGCTGCGGGCGACATACATTTTCTTGGTCATCTCTATTTTTTATCCAATGCTTGTTTATCCGATCAGTTCCCAGACCCGCGCGTCGGGCACAAATGTGAGCCGGTGAACCGGTATGTGACCGACGAAATCGCAGGCCGCCTGAAATGCACGATGAACCATTTCCGGATCTTCGGCAAAAAAAAGCATGTTGGCTAGCAACTCGCGCCCGGCATCGGCGGTAGCCACTGGATCGATGCGATTCTCTGGACCCTGTGCCAGCAAATACAGAGTGGCTACTGGTGCCGAGGCATTCTCGCCGAGCTTGGCCAATTCACCGGTAAACGGAGTGCCGTAGGCAACATAGCCGTCCGGCTGCTTGCGGACGTACGAGATCTCGTCGGTGAGAAGTGTGGCGTCTGGTGGGGCAAGCCGCGAGATCGTCGTCTTGCCAGCGCCAGAAACTCCAGCGAACAAAAACGCCTTCCCATTGCGAATGGCGCTGGCGGAGTGCAAAAGGAAGCCGCCCTGCTTCGCGAGAACCAGCGTGTGAACGATGCGCAGAACCGAATCGATCGCGTAGGGATTGGCGGCCTGGCGAATGATGCCCCGGCCCGCGGCAGGCTCCCACTCGGCGCGAAAATCGCCGCGCTCCAGGAACCATCGGCCGGCACGGTATTTCACGCTAACATCTGCGTGCCGATCGGCGAACGCAAGAGGTCCCAGTTGGACGTCGAATTCGTATTCGGTGCCTTCCCCCGTGCTCACGAATCCGGCATAGCGAGTGTGCAGCAGGTCGAGAAAATCCGAGTCGGTGGTGTTGAGCCGAACGGGGATGCCGCCGACTGCAATCACCACGCTGTATTGCTCGACTTGTGTGGCTAACCCTGGCACGGGAGAACTGGCTCCTCTGGTGTTTGCCGCATGCGATGCAGATAAACGAGGGCGCGCGCTGCCGGAACCGAGCGCCGGATAACTCTTGCGACCATGCTCTCAACCCCGCTCAACTCCGCGGGCACGGGGATTAGCTTTCCTTCCCGGATCAGATATGTGACCCGGCCCAGCAACTCTTCCCCTGCCACAGGACGATCTGGCTTGGGCAATGCATCCCCTTGAGTGATCCATTGCGGATTGTCCCCACCGCTGGCCGTGCCGACGATGCGATGCGCACAGAGCTTGCCTTCGCGTCCAACGAGAACGACGTCTCCGATGCGAACCTGATGCTGGCCCACGCGATCCACCACCAGCGTATCTCCAGGCCAAACCGCCGGCAGCATGCTCCAACCGGTTGCGGCGAAACGAAGGCTGCCGAAGGAGCGCAGGACTTCCGTCGCCAGCTCGCACTTCAGCGCGCTGCGAGCGTCGGAGTCTGCGTGCCCGGCTTGTTTCATGAAGCGGAGAGGCTTGTGATTCGGCAATTGTGGTCGGCGTCGGTAATCTTGCCGCAAGTAAGGGCCGAGGTTACGAAGACCTGTTCGTAGCGAAAGGTTGGCTTCGCATACGGCTTCTTGAGCGTTGCGGGGTTCGTCTCGCCGCCGGTTGAATGATTCGTATCCATAAATGTCTTTGCCTCGTTTACTGCAAAGCAGACTGCGACGCCTGCACTGCGCAGCCACCGCTTGTGCCTGATGTGCTGCAGGTCTCGGTGCTCAGAGTGGAGAAGTATACCTGAGAGGCCCCTCGTCAGCGTTTCCAGCGTATTGTCGATGACAATGCCGCTTGTGCCGCCGGCAGCAGGGAGAGCGACGGTTGCGATCGCACCAAAATTCGTCCACTTCTGCGTGCCGTCGGTAGTGCTGCCCCCTACGGCTGTGTTCCACGTGGGAGCATTCGCTCCCGACACTCCCATTGTGCACGGTGGCTCGCTCAATATTGTTATTGCTGTCGAGGATCTCGAGCCCCTGTGGTGTAACATATGGTTTTTTGTCCAGGCGGGCGGAGTGACGGCGGTCGACGGGCCCTGATCCAGCCACCTAACCGCGTTGTCTGGCGTGACGCTTCCAGTCGAGATGCTCCAGAAGGGAGCCGACATTCCCGAGGTGCCCCCGGTCTCCACGACTTCAACGTGAAAATTGCTGTCCAATATCTCTTGACCTGCGGTGTAGACAGTTGAGGGCTGCCAAGCCGTGTCCTTAAAATTAAAGATGCACCCACCACCGGCGCATGCGGTCGAGGTTCCGCCTGATTCCGCGCTCGCAAAAATCCACTCGGTGGCGCCCCCAGAGATATTGGGATTCAGAATGTCAGTTACTGGAGAACACGCTGGGGTACCGCTCGCGAGAGCTGCCCCAGCGTTTACCGTACCCATCACGCCCGCCTGAATGGCGATCTGATAGAGAGTTGGAGCGCTGCCAGTGCTTCCGCATACATACAGGTTGCCGGTGCCGTTTGCTGAAGTCCGATAGTTGTTATCGAAATCGCCGCCGTAGAGGGCGTTGGGTGTGTTTCCAAAAGGTACACTGGTGCCCACTTCCGCTTCCGATCCGGTGTCACCGCCCGCGAAGTCGGTGGCGAGCTGATAAACCCCGGCACAAGGAGTGCCGCCAACGTTGACTGGGCAGTCCGCCCCGCCGTCACTCGAGGCAAAGACATATAGCAGCCCGAGCGTAGGGTTTACCGTCGGACCTTCGACGATTCCGGCGCCAAAATCCAGCTGGCCGGAAGTGGTCACCGAGGCCGTCGAGGAGACACTATAGAGAAACCCCCCGATATCCCCGACAAACACATTCCCTGAAATGAAGTCATAAACCGGACTGTCGAGAGGATTAGGGTTGCCAGGGTTGACCTGAACCGGCCATCCGCCGCTTCTTACTTCACCCAGAGGACCGTTAAAAAACGGGGTGAATTTATGGAGCCAACCGAGGGCGTCTCCCACATACGCGGTATCGGTGCCGTAGTCGTAAAAGACGGAAGAGGTGGTGTCGTTATTGATTACCCCAGTGGAACCTTTAAGAAATCTGCCCGTCATGCAGGGCGGGGAGGCGCAGGTTTCATACGCTCCTCGACCCACGAAGTTAAGGGTTTGCGGACTGCCCACGCTTTCCGTGGTGGAAGGCGCCCATTTCAGCAGGACGATCGTACCCTCGTCGCCTCCATTCGTTTGCACGAACGCGACCTGGGTGCCGTCGAGCGAATATACCGGGGAAGTCAGGATCTGGCCGCCGGTGTTATAAGCCCAGTAGACCGACGGTACGGGAGCGGTGCAGCCAGAGTAAAGGTTGTCATAGGCAACAATGCTGGCCTGCGTGGTGGACCCTTCAAGTCCGGTACTGTATATAACGAAATCGGGTTGCGGGGCGCTCCCGCAGCTGGCGGTGTTTCGAACGGTTTGGAAAGTCGCCGGAAAATTGTCAGCGCCGGAACTGGCTGAGGTACCCATGTTGACCGCCCAGTCCCGATGCAGCTTACGGTTCTTGGATTCGCGCTCGCGTGGGCTGTCGATCGGCAGCGGGTGAGCAAGCGCATCACGATTCTCCGCCGCTGGCGCCATGGCCGGCAATTGGCTGCGATAGCGTTGCAGCCAATAACGAGGGTCTTTCTCTATCTGGGCGGCCTGTTCCGTCGTCCCAGGCCGAGAGAAAATTACGTGGCGGTGGCTCCAGTCGGTTGGGACGGGAATGCCTGCCTCCGGAGCCGACGAACTCTGGCCCAACGCAGGCGGAGCCAGGGTGAGCATTCCGAGAATTGCTAGACCCAGAGTTGCGAGACCCAACACCAGTGAACGCTGCCGGTTCCTGCTCATTTTGCTCCCTGATTTGAAGGCTCGAATCACGGCCAGATTGAAAGCGGTTACTACCAAACCCTCACCCCGTGTGCGCTCGAAATTCAGTCGGCTGGTTGGAAAAACATCATACACCCGGGCGCTTGGAGCAGACTCCGAAAATTGGGCTTCTGGAAAGAGAGATTTCCACAGGCATCTCGACTTCCAGAAAAGCGGAGCGCACGCCGGAAAGGGCGTGCGCTCTCATCATCATCTTATCTTCAGTTTTCTTCTTCCGCCCCTCGAAAGGGCACACATCAGTCGGGAAGTGAGGATGTAGGAATCTGCTGCGCGCGAGTGCGAAGCTCTTCGAACAGAACCGTGCTCAAGTAACGTTCTCCGAACGACGGCAGCACCACGACGACCAACTTGCCCTTATTCTCCGGGCGCTTCGCCACTTGCAACGCGGCGGTCACCGCTGCACCGGAGGAAATCCCGACGAAGATTCCCTCTTCCAGAGGCAGCCGGCGCGCCATGCGAATGGCTTCGTCATTACTGACCTGAATAATTTCGTCAATGTAATCAGTACGGAGAATTCGAGGAACAAAACCGGCGCCGATGCCCTGAATCTTGTGCGGGCCGGGCTTTCCGCCAGAGAGCACTGGACTCTCCGCCGGCTCGACCGCGATCGCCTTGAAGGATGGTTTCTTAGGCTTGATGTATTCGCAGACGCCGGTGATGGTGCCGCCGGTGCCGATGCCGGAAACTAAAAAGTCGACGCGGCCGTCGGTGTCGGCCCAAATCTCGGGGCCGGTGGTCTCGAAGTGAATCTTGGGATTGGCCGGGTTATCGAACTGCTGAAGCATGTAACTGTTCGGAGTTTTGGCGAGCAACTCCTCGGCCTTGAGGATGGCGCCCTTCATCCCCCGCGGACCCGGGGTGAGGACGAGTTCCGCGCCGAAAGCCAGAAGCAGAACGCGACGCTCCAGGCTCATGGTTTCCGGCATCGTGAGGATAAGTTTGTAACCTTTCACTGCAGCCACAAACGCCAGGCCGATTCCGGTGTTGCCGCTGGTCGGCTCGATCAGGACTGTCTTCCCGGGCTGAATTTTTCCCGCGCGTTCGGCGTCGCTGATCATGCTGGCGCCGATGCGGTCTTTCACGCTGCCGACGGGATTCTGGCTTTCCAGCTTCGCCGCGACCTCGGCCACGCATCCTTCGGTGACCTTGTTGAGCCGCACCAGTGGAGTGTGGCCGATCAGTTCGATGATGTCTTTCGCGATCTTCATGATAATCTCGTGCTCCTTGGCGGCCTGACTTTCCGGTCCGAACAAAGGATAGTAAGTCTACCTCTCTGGTAGCCTATCACGCTACTTCGCGCAAAGAAAATCGATAAGTTGGCAAAAGCGGGATCAGGAAGCGGCAGTGGCTCCGACGGCTTTGGGTGTAACCGCCTGCTCGATGACAGCGCCCAGGCGGAAAACGATCGCTTCTACGACTAGAAGATCATCTTTGGTAAAGGCATCCTGAGGGGCGCGGTAGAGGGCGAGTACAGCAGCAACCCCCGCAGGCCCTTCGAGTGGGACGGCTAGAGCAGAACGGAGCGAGGTATTTTCGGGGGAGTGTTGGAGATAGCCGGGTTCGACCGATGGATTGCCGTTCAAAATCGGCTTGTGATTCTGGGCTACCCAGCCGGACAAACCTTCGCCAAGAGGAATTTGCAAAGATGCGAACACGCGTAAATTCTCGCCGCTGACAAACTCCGGCGTAAGAAGATCGCCTTTGCGAAGGTAAACGGCCATTGAGTCGTGAGGTACGAGGCGCTTCAGACGTGCGGCGAGCAGCGAAAGGGTGTCATCCAGGTTTAGCGACGAGTTGAGCGTGCGGCTGATCTCCGCGAGACTCTGCGCCTGTTGGCGGGCTGCTGCGAGACGGTCTGTGGACTCGGCACGGACCGCGCTTTGTGGTGACTCGGAGGTGCGAGCGAAGCCGGCGTCGGGGGCGAGTCCGCGCTCGACTTTAATGTCGGTGGAAAGTTTGGGAGGAGCTTGCAGAGGTTGGAGGCGCGCGAGTTTCTCCCACTCGACATAGCGGCGCTGCAGGATCGTAACGACTTGCGGATCGAAGGCGGCACTGGCTTCGGACGCGACCTTGGCCATGGCTTCATGAAGCGGCAGGGCCTTCCGGTATTGGCGGTCTGAGGCGAGCGCATCAAGGCAATCGACGGCGGCAAGGATGCGGGCGCCGATGGGAATCGCCTCACCAGCGAGGCCGTTGGGATAGCCGCTGCCATCCCATTTCTCGTGGTGCGCGCGCACGATCGGCACAACTGGATAGGGGAAGTCGACCTGCTCGAGAATCTCGGCTCCCACGATGGGATGGATCTTCATCTTCTCGAATTCTTCAGGAGTAAGCTTGCCGGGCTTGGAGATGATGTGCTCGGGGACCGCGAGCTTGCCAATGTCGTGGAGGACGGAAGCAGCGCGCAGGGCTTCGGTTTCGTCCTCGCTCAGGTGGAGTTCCTTTGCCAGTTCCATGGCGTAGACGCGCACGCGCTGGAGATGCTCGCCGGTGGTTTGATCTTTCGCCTCGATGGCCAGGGCCAGAGCCTCGATGGTGCGGAGGTGAAGATTCGAAACCTGCTCGGCGTGTTTTTTCTCGGTTTCGAGCTTGCCCAGGTAAAGGCGGTAGGAGCGGTACATCAGGTAAATCGGTGGCAGGACCAGCAATGATGACTGCCAGCCGATGTTGTGATTGAGAAAGCTGACCAGTCCGGCGACGGCAGCGCCCACCATGTAGTAAGGAAAAGACCAGAGATAGGATTCGGTCCAGACCCTGGAGAACGGCTTGTCTTCAGTCAAGCCGATGATGGTGGAAGTCGCCAGCGTATTGACGGCGAAGTGCGTGACTGCGGCAACAACCAATGCCAAAGGCCCAGGACCGTGGAGCACATGAACGCAGACGAGATGATAGGCGGCGTAGGCGGTGGCGCCCGATACTGTCACTTGCGAAAGATTGAATGCTAGCTGGACTGGCCGCAGGCGCCTGGCTGGCTTCCAGAAAAATTGACCCGCGGTGCTGACCAGTCCGATCAGCAAAGTCTCAGGCAAACTCATTTCCAGAATGCCCAGAAGCGTGAACAAAAAGTTCACCGACAGAGTGCCCCCGGGGAGACTGACTTTGAGCGGAGACGCGAGGAGAGCCGCGACCATGTAACAAACGAACTTGAGCGAGTCGCTGGATTGCCAATGGGTAAGTCCAAGGGCGAACGCGCCTAACGCCGCCAGGGCCATACTGGCGATAAACACACGTGCACCAAGTTCGCGAGGCGAAGACATAAGAAGGTTCTTACAATTCTGCTCGGAAGTTGGGCGAGGATCATCCGAAAAACGAAGTTACCTGGTTACCATCGTGCTCGGGACAGAGTGTCCCATGGGCGCCAGCGTGGGACAAGATGTCATCCACGAGCGAGCGCTTGAACGGCTAAGCCCTTGATAGATAGGGATTCGAGATCGCCTAATTTGGACCTGCGGGTGCACCGTTAGAAGCACCGTAGCCTGTGGGCTGTGCGCGGGGGCGTGCAGATTAAGTGGGGTTTCAATGAAAAGATTGGTCGTTGTTCTACTGCTGCTGCTGGCGGCGTCGCTGAGTTATGCCAACGACTCCAAACTGTCGCCCGACCTGCAGTCATCTACCGCATCGACGGTAAGGGTTGTGGTGCAGTACAACCAGGCCCCGGGGCTTCTCGACCTCAACCTGCTGGGGACGTTGGGATCCATTCTGGACTCTTTGCCGCTGGTGAATGGCGTGGTGGCGGAGTTGCCACTCGCGAACGTTCTCACGCTCTCGAATCAGGCAGACGTGAAATACATCAGTCTCGATCGACTGCTGGCGCCGACCCTAAGCAATGCAGCACCCGCGATCAACGCTTTTGCCGCATGGCAATCCGGTTACACGGGAGCGGGCATTGGGGTGGCACTGCTTGACAGCGGAGTAAGCGCCCATCCGGATCTGAATGGTGGACTTCTGGGATTGTCGCGAGTGGTGTGGAGCCAGAGTTTTGTCACCGGCAATCCAAGCGCCGCCGATCAGTACGGACACGGCACGCACGTCGCGGGGCTGATAGCCGGCGATGGCGCGAGTTCGACAGGATCGAAGTATTCGCGGACGTTTGAAGGCATTGCGCCGGGAGCGCACCTGGTGAACTTGCGCGTTCTCGACCAGAACGGCGAGGGGAACGACAGCACGGTAATCGCGGCCATCAACACGGCGATCGCGCTAAAGCCATTGTTCAACATCCGAGTAATGAACCTCTCGCTGGGGCGCGAGGTGTATGAAACTTACAAGCTGGACCCTCTGTGCCAAGCGGTAGAATCGGCCTGGAAAAACGGAATCGTGGTGGTGGTGTCGGCGGGAAATAACGGAAGAACATTGGCGAGCGATGGCTACGGAACGGTGACGTCTCCGGGCAACGATCCTTACGTGATCACGGTAGGTGCGATGAAGCCAATGGGAACACCGACGCGGCTGGACGACCTGATCGCGAGTTACAGCTCGAAAGGGCCGACTGCCGGGGACGCGGTGGTCAAGCCCGACGTAGTGGCACCGGGAAACTTGCTGGTGTCGCTCGAGTCGCCAAACTCGACGCTCTACAACGAGTTTCCCGGCAATCAAGTGCCCTACAGCTACTACGTGAACGGAGGAAGCAGCGCATCGTCTTCCAGTTACTTCACCTTGAGTGGAACCAGCATGGCAGCGGGAGTCGTCAGCGGAGCTGTGGCCGACATGTTGCAGAAGACGCCGAGCCTCACGCCTGATCAGGTGAAGGCGCGGCTGATGAAAACGGCATGGAAATCGCTGCCCTTGTATAGCAGCTATACCGACCCGGTTTCAGGAATCACGTACAACTCCCAATACGATGTTTTCACGGTGGGCGCGGGTTATGTGGATCTGGAAGCGGCCTTGGCCAATACCGACCTGGCCAAGGGAACCGCGATGTCTCCCATCGCGAGCTTCAATACCAGCACGGACAGCGTGTACTTGAAAGACGATCCTTCGGCGGTATGGAACACGTCGGCGACTTGGTCGAATGCCGCCGTGTGGGGAACTTCGCAATTCGTAGTGGGGAATGGGGCAGTGACGGCAAGTGAAACATCGACGTCCACGGTTTCGGGAAACAACGCCTTATGGGGCGGTAACGCATTGTGGGGTGGCAATGCGCTCTGGGGTGGAAATGCCTTGTGGGGCGGAAATGCATTGTGGGGTGGCAACGCCCTATGGGGTGGCAATGCGCTGTGGGGCGGAAGCTTTCCGGGCGGCGAGAACTAGACCGGCGACATTGCAAGAGTGCGGGTTCTGCGTGCAAGCTAGTATCTGTGCCAGAACTACCGGATGTTGCCGCCTACATCGGCGCGCTCGAATCACGGATCATCGGCCAGCCGCTAGAAAGAGTGCGGCTGGCCAGCGCCTTTCTGCTGCGAACCGTGGATCCGCCGTTCTCCAGTGTGGAGGGTCGCACCGTCCACGAACTGCGGCGAGTTGGCAAGCGCATTGCGATTGGACTGGACAACGATCTCTGGCTGGTTCTGCACCTGATGATTGCTGGGCGGTTGCATTGGCGAGCGCCTGGGGCAAAGCTGGCCGGTCGTCAGAGTCTGGCGGCCTTCGATTTTCCCACCGGTTCTCTAATCCTCACCGAGGCCGGCGCGAGGCGCCGCGCGTCGTTACACATAGTCAAGGGCGAGGAAAGCTTGCGCGCTTTCGACGCGGGAGGAATGGATATCTTCTCCGGCAATGTCGACTCTTTTCGCACGAAGCTCACAGCTGAAAACCACACACTCAAGAGAGCGCTAACCGATCCCCGGCTGGTAAGTGGCGTCGGCAACGCATATTCCGATGAGATCCTGCACGCGGCGCAGCTGTCGCCCATCGCGCTCACGCAGAAACTGAATCCCCAGGACTGGGAGAGACTGTTTGCCGCCGCGCGACACGTTCTCGGGTTCTGGACGGAGAGCCTCGGCACCGATGTGAAGGACAGCTTCCCAGAAAAAGTCACCGCGTTTCGCGAGGGTATGGCAGTCCATGGACGGTACGGCAAAGCTTGTCCACGATGTGGCGACAACGTTTTGCGAATTCGTTACGCGGACAAGGAAACGAACTATTGCGCCCGCTGCCAGACCGGCGGCAAAGTTCTCGCAGATCGGAGCTTATCCCGGCTATTGGGATCGGACTGGCCTCGCACTTTGGAAGAACTGGAAGCGCTAAAGCGCCGCTAAAGGCCGCGAATCGAGCCTCTATAGCTGCATGCGTAGGGCTTCCGACCCACTTCAACAAAATATGCCTCTTCCAGTAAACTGCTTGCCAACGAGGATCCCCTTCTTGCACAAATTCAGAACGTGTTTGGTCCGTACTGTCTTCCTACTCTTTTTGAGCTCGCTTGCTGGATCGGCCGCTGCGCAGACCGTTTCTCCCGACTTGGTCAATGGTCTGAAATGGCGTCTCATTGGGCCATTCCGTGGCGGCCGGGTTGTCGCTGTGGCCGGCGTGCCGGGCGACTCCACGACCTTTTATTTTGGCGCGGTTAATGGCGGCATCTGGAAGACCACCGACGCTGGAACTGTTTGGACGCCAATCTTCGACGGCCAGCCTGTAGCCTCCATCGGCACGATTGCCGTGGCGCCGGCCGATCCCAAGACCATCTATGCCGGAACCGGTGAATCCGACATTCGTTCGAATTTATCTTCCGGCAACGGTGTCTACAAATCGAATGATGGGGGCTCGACCTGGACGCACATAGGCCTGGAGGATACGCGCCAGATCAGTCGGATCGTGATTGATCCACACGATGCGAACATCGTGTACGTCGGTGCGCTCGGCCATGCTTACGGGCCGAATGAACAACGTGGTGTGTATAAATCCGTGGACGGCGGAGCGCACTGGACGAAGGTCCTCGACCAGGGCGCCGAGATTGGCATTTCCGATCTTGCGATCTGTTCGGGCAACTCGCAACTCCTGTTTGCCGGCACATGGAATACGCATCGACCGCCGTGGAGCACCTACGCACCCATCGATGGACCCGGGGGCGGACTTTACCGATCAGGCAACGCGGGTAAGACCTGGTCTCGTGTGAGCGGGAATGGATTGCCGGACGGCGACTGGGGACGCGTAGGGGTCGACGTTGCGGCGGATGGTAAGCGCGTATACGCGTTGATTCAAGCGAAAAAATCCGGGCTCTATCGCTCGGACGACGGAGGCGATAGCTGGACTCTGCAGAATGCCGATCCTCGTCTTACGAGTCGCGCGTGGTATTTCAGCAGCATCACTATCGACGCACACAATCCTGACGTGATCTATATCCCGAACGTCGCTCTCTATCGCTCCGAAGACGGAGGGAAGACAATCTCAATCGTTCGCGGTGCGCCGGGTGGAGACGATTATCACCAGATTTGGATCGATCCCAAGAACTCCGCCAGCATGGTTCTCGGAACGGATCAGGGAACAACCATCAGTCTGGACCGCGGCCGAACCTGGAGCACGTGGTACAACCAGCCCACGGCGCAGCTCTATCATGTGATTACCGATAACCAGTTCCCTTACGTCGTCTACGGCGCGCAACAGGACAGCGGAAGCGCTGCCGTCCCAAGCCGGACTGATCATGGCCAGATCACTGCACGTGACTGGTATCCCGCGGGCGGAAGCGAGAGTGGGTACATGGCTCCCGATCCCAAGGATCCGAACATCATTTATCTGAGTGGAACCTATGGGAGCGTAGACCGTTTCAATAAACGCACGGGCCTGAGCCAGGATATTACTCCGTGGCCGTCCATTGCATTCGGTTCCGAGATCGACCGGCGGAAATATAGGGATCCCTGGACCCCGGTCTTGCTCTTTTCCCCGGCCGACTCGACCACGCTCTATTTCGGAAACCAATATGTGATGAAAACGCTCGATGGCGGCCTGCACTGGGAAACCATCAGCCCTGATCTCACCGGATCGACGAAACAACCGGGAGAGAAGGCGCAGGGACCGACGACCATTGAGAACGCGAAACAACGAGGTTACGGCGTGGTTTTTACGATTGCGCCATCGGCTCTCAACCGCGAGCTGATCTGGGCGGGAAGCGATACGGGACTAATCCACATTACCCGAGACGGCGGGAAAACCTGGAAAGATGTGACGCCGAAGGGCTTGACGGCCTGGAGCAAAATCTCGCTCATCGAGGCTTCACGCTTTGATCCCGCAGTTGCTTATGCAGCCGTGGACCGAAGCCGGCTGGATGACCG
Organism: uncultured Acidobacteriaceae bacterium; assembly: GCA_963782835.1. GTDB lineage: Bacteria > Acidobacteriota > Terriglobia > Terriglobales > Acidobacteriaceae > Sulfotelmatobacter. The sequence goes on from CAWALR010000028.1 coordinate 89,854, forward strand.
CACACCTTATCTCTATCGCACGCGCGACTATGGGTCGAGCTGGCAACTCATTACCGATGGCATTGTCGCGAACTCTTTCTTGCGCAGCGTTCGCGAAGACACTGAGAAAAGGAATCTGCTGTTCGCCGGAACCGAACTCGGAGTTTACATATCCTTCGACGGCGGTGACCACTGGCAATCCTTGCAGCTCAATCTGCCGGTCACTTCCGTCCGCGATCTCACCATTCACGGCGACGATCTGATTGTTGCTACGCATGGCCGCTCCTTCTGGATTCTCGATAACATCACGACTCTACGTCAGACGGTCGAGGCCGGGAAGGCCGATCCGTTCTGGCTTTACCATCCGGCCGAGGCATATCGCATTGATAACGACTCGTTCGTGGGCACGCCGCTTCCACCGGAGGAGCCGACAGCCGAAAATCCTCCTGCGGGAGCTACGATCGATTACTTTCTCAAGTCTCCAGCCCGTAACGTGACGCTGGAAATCTTCGACGCGCAGCAGAAGATCGTCCGCAAATTTTCATCGGACGACAGGCGCACCGAAAAACATGCCTCGCTTCCCATCGCTGAGCGCTGGTTCCCCAAGCCTGAAATCCTCGAGAAAACTCCTGGAATTCATCGCTTCGTGTGGAATTTTACCTGGCGGAGCTCCGGCGGACCCAGCGTGGATGAAGAATCCGAATACCGCAGTCCGAGCGGTCCCAAGGTTGTGCCCGGCGTCTACACCGTCAGAGTCACCGTGGATGGCCAGACGCAAAGTCAAATTTTGAAAGTCGTGATGGATCCGCGCTCGCCCGCAACCTCCGAGATCCTGCAGCAGCAGATGGAACTGGGCCAGAAGATATTCATCGAGACTCTCGCTGCGCGGCGCGCGCTCGCTGAGATCGGTTCAGTCCAGAAGCAACTGTCTGAGGTTGAGCAGAAGCTGGGCGAAACAAATCCTGAGCTGAAGGCGGCTCTCGCGGCGGCTCAATCGGAGATGGCAAACATCCTTGCGAAACGAGACACAGATGCCGAGGCCGGGCTGCAAAGCGCCTACACGGACTTGGCCTCAGCCCTGCATGTGGTCGAAGGCGGGGATCGCGCCGTGCCTTCACAAGCGATTGCGGTTTATGAGGAGCCTAGCCAGCGCATTAAGGCTGGTATCGCCGAGTGGATCTCGTTCAAACAAAAGAAATTGCCCCCGCTCAATCAGGAGTTGCGCCAAGCAAATCTCGCTCCGGTCGCCATCTCGGAAATTGAGCATGAAGTCGAGTTCCTGATGACTCGCTGAAGTCGCGCCAACCCTGACTTTTTTTCCCAAGATTCCTCTTGACAGAATGAACCGCGAGCTGTAACTTAACACTGTTAACTGAACGTTGTTAAGTTAGGGATCGCGGTTATGGGAGTCAAGGAAAGACGCGAACGCGAGAAGTCGGAGACCCGCGACAAGATCCTCGACGCGGCGCGTGAGCTGTTCGTGACCGAGGGGTACGAAGGCGTATCGATGCGGAGGGTGGCGGAGAAGATCGAGTACTCGCCCACCGCCATCTACGTCTATTTTGCGGACAAGCAGGAGCTGTTCCACGAGCTGTGTCAGCAGGACTACGCTCGTCTGGCAGAAGTCTTTCAGAGTTCGGAGATGTCCACGGATCCGATCGAGCGGCTCCGCCAGATCGGCAGGATCTATACCGAGTTCGGTGTGCGCTATCCCAATCACTACAAGTTCATGTTCATGACGACCCATCCCCCGCACGAGCCTGATGAGGAAGACCGCGAGGTCATGGGCAATCCAGAAGTAGACGCCTACGCCTTTTTGAAGTGGGCGGTGCAGCAGGCGATCGACGCCGGGCGTTTTCGCGAGGAACTTCAGGATGCGGAGCTGATTTCACAAACGCTCTGGGCGTCCGTACATGGCGTGATTTCCCTGAACATTGCCAAGTGTTCCGATCCCTGGGTCGACTGGCGGCCGCTTGAGCAACGCGCTGAGATGATGCTCGATGTAACCCTGCGTGGCCTGGTGCGTAAGCCGGGCGAGGTGAAATGACATGCCACCTCTGGCGCAACGAAACCTGTTTCACGACAAGGTCCGGCTGGCCGTCACGCTAACGGGGATTGTGTTTGCCGTGGTGTTGATCGTAGTGGAGCTGGGATTGTTTGTCGGCTTCACGGTGACGACGTCGGGCCTGATTGACCACTCTGGCGCCGACTTGTGGATTACCTCGAAGAACGTGCCCTATGTGGAGCAGGGGGTCGCTTTCAGCGAGCGCAAGCTGAATCAGGTTCGCGCCGTCCCCGGCGTCGCCGACGCGCAGAAACTTGTCGCCCACTGGACGCAATGGAAGCGGCACGATGGCGGCGAAGACTCGGTGCAGATCGTCGGGATCAACGTTGACGACCCGATGGAACGTCCGTGGAACCTCGTTGAGGGACGCGTCGAGGATTTGAAGTCCCCGGACGCGATCATTCTCGACGAACTCTATAAGAAGAAGCTGGGCGTCACGCAGGTAGGCGAGGTCTTTGAGATCGGAGGCCATCGCGCGCGGGTGGTGGGTTTCACGCGTGGCATTCGGTCGTTCACGACCTCTCCTTACGTTTTCACGACCTTCAAGAATGCGCAGACCTATACCGGACTGCGCGAGGACCAAACCTATTTCATCCTGGTGAAGCTGGCGCCAGGGGCGAATCTGGAGCAGGTGCGGCGTGAACTGCTGAATCACGTGAAAGACGTCGAGGTGTTCACGACGAACGAGTTCAGCCATATGACGCGCTTCTACTGGATGTTCACGACCGGCGCGGGTGTGGCCGTGCTGATCGCGGCTGTACTCGGCCTGGTGGTTGGATTTGTCGTCGTCGCCCAGACGATCTATGCCACGACCATGGACCACATACGGGAGTTCGGCACGCTGAAGGCGATGGGCGCGCCCAACAGCTACGTATACAAAGTCATCATGAAGCAGGCCGCGATCAGCGCGGTAATCGGATACGTCCTGGGGATGATCGTCAGCGTGTTCGTGGTGCGCGCCAGCCAAGAAGGCGGCGCCGCAATTTTGATGCCCATGCCGATGGCGGTAGGAATGTTTTTCTTGACGCTGGCGATGTGTATTGGAGCGGCGCTGGTTTCCATCAATAAAGTGACGCGGATCGATCCGGCCATGGTGTTCAAGGGCTGATCTGCAATTTGGCTAAGGAGCGTCTCGGATGGCAATTGAACCTGCAATCGAAGTTCGCCAGCTCACGAAGACATATGCGGAGGGAAACACGGGAACGCTCGCCCTGCGCGGGGTTGACCTCGATGTTCACGCAGGAGAGCTCCTTATGCTGATGGGACCGTCGGGAAGCGGCAAGACCACGCTGCTTTCGATCATGGGATGCATCCTCACCGCGAGTTCGGGAAGCGTGCGGATTGCGGGAAAAGAGATTACTCAGATGGGCGAAAAGCAGCTACCCGCCATTCGACTGGAGCATATCGGCTTCGTGTTCCAGGGATTCAATCTGTTCCCCACACTGACCGCAGGCGAGAACGTGGAATTGATGCTCGACCTGAAAGGGGTGGCCGCAAAGTCTGCAAAAAAGCGCGCGGCCGAGTTACTGGATCAGGTTGGCTTGGGCGACAAATACGCGAGCTTTCCAGCTGACTTGAGCGGGGGGCAGAAGCAGCGCATCGCGATCGCACGCGCGCTGGCGGGAGATCCCGGAATCATCCTCGCCGATGAGCCAACTGCGGCCCTCGACTCCCACACCGGCAAGAACGTGATGGAAATGATGAGCGAGCTGGCGCACAAGCGCGATCGCGCGGTGGTAATCGTCACGCACGATTCACGCGTGCTGAGTTTCGCCGACCGCATCGTGAAAATCGAAGATGGAGCAATTGCAGGACCTGATAAGGCGCCGCGCCGGGAGCCAGTTTCAGCTGGACTTTTGACGCGCACGTTTTCGCAACCAACCGTGAACATCGCCTGAGAAGGCGCAACCGAATTTGTGGAGTCGTTGCCATGGCAATTATTTCTGCTGAAGGTCTCGCAAAGAACAGAACCGTAATCCTTATTGGCGTGGCTGTTTTCCTATTGACCGTGTCGCTGGTGTTCGCGTCGCGGCGTGCTCATGAAAACGCGGCCACAGTCGGTTTGACGCCAGCCGGCCAGGGTCCACTGCTGATCGCCGGTCCGGGGCGCGTGGAACCGAACTCGGAAGACATCAAGATTGGTTCCGAGTTGAGTGGACGGCTGAAAAGTGTTTACGCCGAAGAAGGAGACGCGATCCACCGGGGCCAGATTCTCGCCGAACTCGAGAACGCGGACTACCTTGCCGAAGTCGAGTCGGCCAAGGCCAGCGTGGTGGCCAAAGAGGCGGCTTTGCGAAAGGTGATCAACGGCGCCAGGCGCCAGGAACGTAACGAAGCCTGGTCTTCGGTCGACGAGGCCAAAGCGGTAATGGAGAACGCGCAATCCGAGTCGCGACGCCGGCAGGAACTTTTCGCCGCGGGAGTGGTTTCGCGAGAAGAGTTGGATCGCTACGCCAGTGAAGCTGACGTTGCCAAAGCAAAGTATGAAACCGCGATCGAGCAACACTCGTTAGTCGACGACCACCCTCGCGAGGAAGACCGCTCCCTCGCGGAAGCCGACTTACAGCTGGCGAAAGCGCAGGTCGAGGAAGCGCAGGCACGCTATGAGAAGACATTCATCCGTTCGCCCATTGATGGCACCGTACTGCGTAAGCATCATCGAAGCGGAGAGAGTGTTTCGAATTCTTCCACCGTCCCCGACCCGGTCTTGACCATCGGCGACCGGAAAATCCTGCGCGTGCGTGTCGATGTCGATGAAACCGACGTCAGCAAAGTTCGCGTCGGACAAAAAGCCTACGTTACCGCTGACGCTTTCGGAAAGCAGAAGTTCTGGGGACACGTCGTGCGCGTGGGCCAGCAATTGGGACCAAAGAATATTCGCACCGACGAGCCGACGGAAAGAGTCGACACGAAAATTCTCGAAACGCTGGTCGAACTTGACCCTGGCGCGGAACTGCCAGACGGTCTGCGCGTAGACGCCTTCATCGTCCAAGGCACGGGCGAAGTGGCTCAGACTGAACCGGGGCGGTTCTAGGATGTTGGTTCGCGTGCGGGGAACATCCGCGCCGCATTCTAGAAATGGCGGAAGCGAGTGGGGGTCGATCCCACCGGTGACGGGGTGACCCGCCGCCCGCCGGTTTTGAAGATCACACAATTTGTTCTGACGCGCTATGAAAATTCCCTACTGCACCTGATTCTTCAACCCCTTACCAGAACTGAGTTCTGATGCGTTTTGATTGATTCTGCCCATTCTGAACACGGAACTATCACGTTTTTATCACACCGTGTTGGAGAAGATGATCATCACCGGCATGGGCGGCGCCGCTGCCGCCGTTGTATCTGGTGCCGTCTTCACCCCGCTAGCGCGTTATATTCTCCATCTCGACCTGCATCCGGTGCAGACCATCTTTGTCTGCCTGACCGGTGGCCGCCTTGGCATCCTCTTCCTCATCGCACCCTCACAGACCTTCGCTCCGAATCACCAGCATCATCATCGAAACGGTCTAAGCGTACGACCACTCCTGACAAAAAGATCTTCCCGCAAGTCGTTTATGAGTAGAGCCGCAAACAAGGCCATTGCTGTGTGACCTCTATCACCGTGTCGAGTGTCCTTGGTCACAGCCAAATTTTGGGGGCAACCCGACACTACACCATCACTCGGACGCCAAATCGCTATCTCCTGGGAGATATAAATGAGATTTCAGATCAAACAGGTGATGATCTCTTTGCTTGTAGCAGTGGTTGTCGTGGTGCTGCTGTTTCTTGCGGCGATAAATCCGCCTCGCGTTTTGGCGGTTCCAAGTTATGCCCGGCAAACCGGTTTGGCGTGCAGCGGTTGCCACTACGCTCCTCCCGAACTGAACCCCGCCGGACGAAGGTTCAAGCTGCTCGGCTATGTGGATAGGGGGGACGACACCAAAGTCATCAAGACCGAGGGAGGCAAATCGCGAGCCGCGCTTGATCTTCTGGCTTCGCTTCCACTTTCCGTAATGCTGGAAACTTCATTTACCTCGACCAAGTCTCCGATACCGACCACTCAGAATGGCAGCTTTGAATTTCCTCAAGATATCTCGCTCTTCCTGGCCGGGGCTTGGACCAGCAACGTCGGCAGCTTTCTTCAGGTGACATACGATACCCATGAGGACAATTTCACTAGCGACAATACCGATATCCGCTACGCGAATAAGAGGAAGGTAGGAGGCAAAGAGCTGGTTTACGGTTTGGATCTCAACAACAATCCCACCGTATCGGACCTCTGGAACAGCACGCCGGCATGGGGCTTCCCTTGGATCAGCAGCGATTTTGCACCCACTCCTAGCGCCACTCCCATCATTGATGGCGCTCTGGCTCAGGACGTGGCCGGCCTCGGCGCCTATGCGATGTGGAATAACCATCTGTATGTTGAAGGAACGATTTATCGCTCGGAGCACGTGGGCGGCCCTCAGCCGAATCCGGGATCCGGCTTTTCATACAACATCCACGGAGTCGCACCTTACTGGCGGGTTGCGTGGCAGGAATTGACTGCAAAAACGCAGTACGAGATCGGCACCTATGGAATGCATATGCGATCCACACCCAACCAGATCGTGGGCGCCAACGGGATCACCGGCCCGGAGGATGACTACACGGATTGGGCCTTGGACACTCAGATCGACCGCACACTATTCCGAAAAGATGTGCTCTCATTCCGGGGCACGTATATCCACGAAAGCGCCAATTTGTTAGCCAGCGTGGCCCAAGGCGTGACAAGCTTCGGTTCGCATCATCTCAACACTTTTCTGGCGAACGCCGAATATCACTTCGGCAACCGTTACACAGGCGCATTCGGTTGGTTCGATACCGGTGGCACGGTCGATCCGGGATTGTATCCGCCAGGCGCGGTGAGCGGCAGCGCCAATGGGGACCCGAGAGGAGCTGGTTATATCGGGAACATCTCGTTTTGGCCGTGGCAAAATCTGCAGCTCGCGGCGCAATACACCGGATACACACGCTTCAACGGCGGCGCGACAAACTACGATGGCTCGGGTCGCAATGCGAGCTCGAACAACACAATCTATCTGGACGCGAAATTCATTTTCTGACGCGTTCTCGACGATTGATTAATTGCAAATTCAAAGGAGAACAACGCAATGAAGTACAAGGCATTTGTATTGACTCTGCTGATAGCCGGGATGTGCACGGCGGTTTGGGCAGGCGACATCGAGGGCAAGGTTACTGGAATGAAGGGCCAGTCTGTGGTTTACGTCGACGCCATTGCAGGCAAAACGTTCCCCGCTCCCAAAGAGCACCCGGTCGTGGATCAGAAGGGGCTGCTCTTTGCTCCGCACATCATCGCCGTACAGCAGGGGACAACGGTCGAGTTCCTGAATAGCGACAATGTGCAACACAACGTCTTCTGGCCTTCAGTCGCCGGCGACAAGAAAGCAGGACACAATCTCGGAACGTGGCCCAAAGGCGAAAAGCGTCCCTTTACGTTCGATAAGCCAGGTGTCGTGCCGCTGTTCTGCAATGTGCACCCGGAAATGGAGGGGTACATCGTCGTCAGCCCAACTCCCTACTTTGCCCAAACCGACGATAGCGGCAACTACAAGATCAAAGACGTTCCAGACGGCAGCTACGCCCTGGTGGTGTGGCATGAGGGCGCAAAGAACCAGTCGAAACCAGTGACTGTGGCCGGCGGCGGCAAAGCGGATTTCACCCTGAGTAAGTAAGGAGTAGCGAAGAATCCCGGGGAGCAGTGTAACGCCGAACTGCTTCCCGTGTTTCTCTTTCATCACGTCAGCAAGAAACAAACTATGGAACGTGAACCGGCTCGGGAAACATACATGCCTTCATGTTGAAGCGATACAAAAATAAAAAGGTTGATAGCGATTGGCTAAATACGAACTTCCCTTGCATGATGGCCTGTCCGGCGCATACCAACGCCGGGCGCTACGTCGGCCTGATTGCCGAGGGCCGGTTCGAAGAAGCCTATCGCATCGCACGCGACCCGAATCCGCTGGCTAGCATCTGCGGAAGAGTGTGCGCGCATCCTTGCGAAACCGCTTGCCGCCGCGGCGAGATAGACCGGCCAATCTCCATTCGAGCTCTAAAGCGCTTTCTCACCGAGCAGTTCGGACCAGAGTCGAAGCATCCTATTCAAATCAATGAAGGGCGCGGGCAGAAAAAACTTCCTTTCAAAGTGGCCGTCGTCGGAGGCGGTCCGGTGGGCCTCTCGGCTGCGCATGATCTGGCGCTGATGGGATACGCGGTCACGATTTTCGAAGCCGCGCCGGTGGCGGGCGGAATGCTGTATCTCGGAATCCCCGAGTATCGGCTTCCGCGCGATGTGGTAGAGGCGCAGGTGCGGGAGATTCTCGAGACCGGCGACATCACGCTCAAGCTGAATCACGCAGCCGGTCGTGACTTCACTGTTTCCGATCTTCGCCGGCAAGGTTTCGACGCTGTGCTCATCGCGGTGGGCGCTCACCGCAGCCGCGATCTCAGCATTCCTGGAGTCGATCTCGATGGCGTGCATAAAGGAATCGACTTTCTGCTCAACGTCAACCTCGGCTACAAATTCACCATCGGCAAGAAAGTGATCGTGATCGGTGGCGGAAATGTGGCTATGGACGTGGCTCGATCCGCAGCGCGTGAAGTGGTCCGTCAACATGCTGGCGGCGTAGAAGATGCCGAGCCTTCCGCGGAAAACATGACTGCGGTTGCGACCCGCGAGATGGTTGATATTTCTCTTTCCGCGCTACGCATGGGCGCACGTGAAGTGAATCTGGTCTGTCTGGAGCCGCGCGACCAGATGCCCGCCGCCCTCGAAGAAATCGAAGAGGCCGAAGAGGAAGGCATTCGCATGCACCCGGGGCTTGGGCCCAAGCGGATGGTGGGCAAAGACGGAAAAGTGGTTGCACTGGAGACGCTGAAGACCAAGTGGGTTTTCGATCAGAACAAGCGCTTCAATCCCGCATTCTTTGAGGGCAGTGAGAGCCTGATCGAGTGCGATACCGTCATCATGGCGATCGGGCAAGCGCCTCGCCTCGACTTTCTCACGCCGGAAGATAAAGTTGAACTGTCGCCGCGCGGCCTGATTGCGGTCAATCCACAAACATTGATGACTTCGGCTGCCGGCATCTTCGGCGGCGGCGACTGTGTATTCGGTCCGCGACTGATTATCGACAGCGTGGGTGATGGAAAACGTGCCGCGGTCGGAATCGACGAATACCTGCGTAAGAACAAACATCCCGAACCCATCATTGAAGTCGAAGTGCTGAAGCGGCACAGCATGCCGCTGGACTATCTGGACATTAATCGCCAGCCCGTGCCCATGCTTCCGCTTGAACGCCGCACGGGCGTGACTGAAGTGGAAGTTGGCTACGACACTCCGGAAGCAATCGCGGAGGCGCAACGCTGCCTGCACTGTTGGACCAACACGATCTTTGAAGGGTCGCCGGAAGACGGCAGCATGTGCATTCTCTGCGGCGGTTGCGTGGACGTTTGCCCGGAAAAATGTTTGGAACTGGTCTCGCTCGATCGCATCGACTTCGAACCGCAAACGATACAGTACATCCGCGACAACCAGGAATGTTTTGGAGTGGAACTCGATAAAGTGGCGGCCGACGAGTTGGGCGTCATTACCGGCGCTGCCATGTTGAAAGATGAGACGCGCTGCATCCGTTGCGGGCTCTGCGCCATGCGCTGTCCCGTGGGCACGATCACGATGGAGTCTTACAACCTTATTCCCGCCGAACCGACCGGATTGATCTCAATCGCGGCGATTGGAGCAGGCTTGCAGTCGAAGTGAGAAACGAACATGCCAGACGAAATCAACAACGCAAACGCTGACGAGAACGTCAACCGCCGGCAATTTTTCACCAAGCTAGGTTTAGGTTCGCTGGGCATTGCAGCCGCAGGCACGGCTGCCTTCGCTTATCAGTTTCTCGATCCTAACGTGCTTTACGAGCCATCGCCGGTGGTGAATGCCGGCAAACCGGACCGCTATCCGCTCGATTCTGTCACGCTCGATGTGAACTCCGGCATTTACATCATTCACTCGCAGGAAGGATTTTTTTCTCTGAGCGCAGTCTGCACGCATCTGGGCTGCCTTACGGCATGGAAGCCGGAGCTGAACATAATTGCCTGCCCCTGCCATGGCAGCAAATTCGCCGTGTGGGAACGCGCCAACTTGAAGCCAGGCGACAAGATCGAGGGACCCGCGCCTAAACCGCTGCCGTGGAAGCGAGTATGGCTTAACGACGACGGAGATTTGCTGGTGGACCGCTCCACCGATGTTCCTCCAATGCAGCGCGATTCATTCGTGAGGGTCTAAGCCATGGCGAAAACACTCGACCAACATTTCGACGAATTACGTGGCACGCGGGTGTGGCGTTCGATTTTCCGGAGCGGCACCGGTTCGAGCACGTTAAAGCGCGCGCTGGCCATTCAGCAGAACGTCTTTCTGCACTTGTTCTCCACCAAGGTACGCACGCGCATGCTCAGCTTCAGTGCGACCTGGTATTTGGGCACGCTGACGCTGGGAACGTTTCTGATTCTGGTGGGGACCGGCATTCCTCTCATGCTCTACTACCACCCCTCAGCGCCGCAGGCTTACGCCGACACCAAAGACCTGCAATTCGTAATTTCATCCGGAATGTTTCTGCGCAGTCTGCATCGTTGGTCGGCGCACGCCATGGTTTTTCTAGTCTTCGCGCACATGTTTAAGGTTTTTTATCGCGGCGCTTACCGGACACCGCGCGAGTTCAACTGGGTCATTGGCGTGATCCTGCTCCTAATCACACTGCTCCTTAGTTATACGGGCTATCTGCTGCCTTGGGATCAACTGGCTTACTGGGCTATTACCGTGGGATCGAACATCGCCTCTGCAGTTCCGGTCATGGGAAATAAGATTCACTTCCTTTTGCTTGGTGGAAATGCAGTGAACGCTAACGCGCTGCTGCGCTTCTACGTGCTGCATTGCATGATTCTGCCGCTGACGGCGATATTCTTCGTCGCCATCCACTTCTGGCGCATCCGGAAGGACGGCGGTCTTTACTCGCACGCGAGCGAACCAGCGACACTGCGGGCAAACTCTTCCACCGTCGTCACGGCAAAGGAGGCGCAATAGTTATGGCTGACTCCAAAGACTTCATAGCGGGCGTCGATTCGAATGCCAAGAAGTCTCCGCGCCGCATCGTCTTCATTACTCGCCGTACCTCGGCCCAAGTGAAGGTCGAGAGCGAAAACTTAGTTCAGACTTTTCCCGAAGTTCTGTTCCGTTCCGCCGTCGCGATTCAAGTGCTTGCCATCGCCCTGGTTTGGATCGCGCTGATTTTCGATGCGCCGCTGGAAGGACTGGCTGACCCATCCCACACTCCGAATCCGGCCAAAGCTCCCTGGTATTTCCTTGGACTGCAGGAGATGCTTCATTATTTTCCCCCGATGGTCGCAGGAGTGCTCGTTCCGGGACTGGTCGTCATGGCGCTGATTGTCATTCCCTATTTCAGAGTCAATATTGAAGCCGAGGGATTCTTTCTCAAGGATCGTCAGCGACGACTGCGAATCTTTTATATAGTTGCGACAGCTCTCTCGCTGTTTCTGTTGTTTTTCAAGGTATACGCCGCCCTCATCCCAACATTGATTATGGCCGCCGTCATGCTCCTCGCCGCGCAGAGTTCTCCGCAATCGTCCTCGGCATTCCGTCGTTATTTGGCGGCTAAACCCCTGTCCTATTGGGTTATGACGTGGTTCTTATTCGAACTGGTGGTACTGACCGCCATCGGCACATTTTTCCGCGGGCCGGGCTGGTCCTGGGTGTGGCCGTGGCAGGGGTCTTAATGGGATCATGAAAACAACTTTCAAATCGATATGGCAAAAGTTGTTCGGAGATAGCGTTCGCGCCTTCGGCGTGATAAGCCTGTTGTTTCTGACTTCGCTCGCCGTCGCACCGGCCAAGAATTACTTCAGCGAGTGGCGACACTATCAGCACGGCTATCTGAAAATGATTCGTAACCGCAGCGATGCGGTCACTCTCCAGCGCCACTTCCAGGGAGGAATTCAGCAGATCTGGTTGCCCGAACTCGGCGTAGTCGACCGCTGCACAAGCTGCCACGTTGGCTTGAAGGAGGCCAGTCTCAGTGACGTGAGTGTGCAGCCCTTTCGCAAGCATCCAGCAATCCCGCATCAGATCGATCAATTCGGTTGCACGGTTTGCCACCGCGGCCAAGGCGTCGCAACCACGGTGGCGGAGGCGCACAGCAGCACGCTGGCGTGGGAACAACCGATTCTTCCGGCGAAGTATATCGAGTCATCCTGCGGTGAGTGTCATCGAGGGCCGTTGCCGGGCGCGCCTCGATTAAACGAAGGCCGCCATCTGCTTTCCAGCTACGGATGCGTGCATTGCCACACGGTGAAGTTACCGGATGGAAAAATACTGAAGGCGACGGACAATCCACCTTCGCTGTCGCACATCGCCGACAAGACCTCGCGCGAGTGGATTTACGCATGGCTCAAAGATCCACAAGCTTACGCAGCCACTGCGACCATGCCGAATTTCAAACTGAGTGATGACGATGCGCGCGATATGTCCGCCTTCTTGATCGCCAACAGCACTTCCTTGCCAGGTGACACGGTTACGCTTTCGGCGAAGGCATCATCGGATCCTGCGGCTGGCGCCAGTTTATACGGAGAATCTTTCTGCTCCTCTTGTCACGCCGTGCAAAATGCCGCCGGCAATCTGGTGGGCGGAGATGTGGGACCTGAGTTGACGCGAGTCGGAAGCAAAGTGAAACCGGAGTGGCTGCAAGCATGGTTACGCAATCCGCGCGCCTACCACGCTGACACTGCGATGTCGCACTATCGCCTCAGCGATCCTCAAGTGGAGACTCTGGCAGGATTTCTGCTGGCGAAAAATGATTCCGACCTCCTCGCCAATGTTCATCTGGAAGCTGCAACTCCAGAGCAGATCGCGCATGGCAAGCGCCTGGTTTCCGATTACGGCTGCGCGTCGTGTCATGAAATTGCGGGCATCAAGAAGCCGGAAAACTTTGCCCCGGAACTCAGCCGCATCGGAAGCAAGCCCGTCACTCAATTGATCTTCTTGCCGGGTATGCAGCATACGCTTCCCGATTACATTGCAACCAAAATCAAGCAGCCACGTGCCTTCGGACAAGGCTTGAAGATGCCGCAGTACACGTTCACGGGACCGCAGATCGATTCCCTCGCCACAGCTCTGCTCGCCTTGAACGACCGCTCGTTCGCCTTACCGCCCGCTCTTACCGTAGTGGCCAAGCCGGAATCCGACTACAAGCCGGCGGGCAAGGCAGGAAAGCTGATGAACGATCTGGCGTGCTTTAGTTGCCATCGCATCAACGGCCACGGCGGCGAGATGGCGCCTGACCTCACGTGGGAAGGGAGCTCTGTGCAGCGCCAGTGGCTGGTGGAGTTCTTGAAGAATCCGAACACGCTGCGACCATCGCTTATTCGCCGCATGCCACGATTCAATCTCACCGACGGGGAGGTGAACGAAATCACCGACTACATCCTCACCGTGTACGAGAGTCCGAACATTGATCGCGATTCGATGCCGCTAAGCGGCTACCCGCAAGGCCAAGTCGAATTGGGCAAGCAACTCTTCTACGGCAAGTACGCCTGTCAGGGCTGCCACATCGTCGACACCAAGATTGACAAAGGATACATTGGCCCGACGCTGACAAAAGTTGGCTCGCGCCTGACCGCCGCCTGGATTTTTCAGTGGATGAAGAATCCGCAGGCTCTCCGTCCGGGCACAGCCGAGCCGAACCGCGCCATGAGCGACGATGATGCCCAAGCTCTGACCGCGTTTCTGATCTCGCAGAAAGGCGGAGGCAAACTGGAGGTCGCAAAGAAATGATTCCCCGGTCTCTGATCATCGTCATCCTGCTTATGGCCACGGTGGCCACATCCTGTTCGCACAAGACCGCATCGGAACCGCTGCCCAAGCCGACCGCATACGGAGCCGCCATCATCGAATCCAGTGGAGGAAAACAGATCGCGCAGACAGGCTCGCCCGTGCCGCAGCCTCTGGTTGTGCAGGTGAATGATGAGCAGGGCAACGCCCTCGCCGGCGCCCTCGTCGAATTCAGTGGCGCGTCAGGAGTGAACTTCGATCCGAAGAATGGCCTCACCGACCCGAGCGGGCAAGTCACGACCAACGTGACTCTCGGCGGCATGGCGGGCCGTTATGAACTCACCGCATCGACCAGAGATAAAACGGGCAAGACGGTCGCGCTGAAAATCGAAGAGATTGCTCTTGGCTATCAGCAGACTCTTGGCCGCCAGCTCAACGATCAGTATTGTGAGCGCTGCCACAATCCTGAGTCGACCGTGGAGCGTGTCTCGAACTTCGACAATCTCGAAATCAAGCCGCATCCGTTCACTGAAGGCGACACGCTCAACAAACTGACTGACGCGGATCTCGCCGCAATCATCAGCCACGGCGGGCCCGCGCTCAACAAGTCTGCGCTCATGCCGGCCTGGGGCAATACCCTGAGCAAGTCGGATATCCAAGCCTTAACATCATACATTCGCGCGATATCAGATCCGCTCGACCGCAATGCTAGTCCGATGTATGCGCAGAATTAGCCAAGTCTGGCCTTAGCTGAACCTGCTGCCTGCCATCGTTCGGGAACGCGCACAGGTCGGAGCCTCGATCGAACAGACCTCTAGGACCCGGTAATGGCTCCGAGCCTCGCCTCTCTGGATTCTTCTCCAGTAAAACGGGCGCACCGCAGATGATCCTGCAAACCGCGTGGCCTTGAGGGGTCAGATTAGAAAACTATTGTATTTCTGTCTGGACGGCTCGGATCTCAACCGGCAGCAAAAGTGCGCGCATGTCTTTAAATGCGAACTGAACTGTTACTTGGAACGTTTTTATCATAGCAACGCGATTTTCCTCCCAGGTCTCACTCTGATGATGATAGCGGCCAACGCCTAACCGATTGAAAACAAATGGCGGAAGCGAGTGGGGGTCGAACCCACCGGTGACGGGGTGACCCCGCCGCCCGCCGGTTTTGAAGACCGGGACGATCACCGGACCGCATGCGCTTCCGCAGGACTGCCGCGGATTCTGGCGAATCCGAACAGAGCCTAGCATGCCGGAGGGAGATACGGAAATCCGGTCAATCCATATTGATCTTGGATCTCGAGGCCGCCCGTCCTCCTACTTCGGCTGCGGTACGATTCTCAAGTACGGCTTCGGCGATTTCCAGCCGCCGGGATACTTCTGTTGCGCTTCCTCGTTCGATACCGACGGCAGAATGATGACTTCGTCTCCCTGCTTCCAATTTACGGGCGTGGCAACTTTATGTTTTGCCGTCAGCTGCATGGAATCAATCACGCGGAGAATTTCGTCGAAGTTGCGGCCTGTGCTCATGGGATAGCTGAGTTGGAGTTTGATCTTCTTGTCAGGGCCGACGACGAACACGGTGCGCACTGTGGCGTTATCGGCCGCAGTTCGGCCTTCGGAAGTGCTTCCACTCTCCGCCGGCAGCATGCCGTAGAGCTTCGCGATCTTGAGTTCGGGGTCCCCAATCATCGGATAATTCACCTTGGCGCCTTGCGTCTCCTCGATGTCAGCCGCCCATTTGCCGTGACTGCTTACGGGATCGACGCTTAGCCCGATAATCTTTGTGTTGCGCTTGGTGAATTCGGGCTGCAGCCGCGCCATATATCCGAGCTCGGTCGTGCACACCGGCGTGAAATCCTTGGGATGGGAAAACAAAACCGCCCATCCGTTGCCGATCCACTCATGGAAGTTGAGTTGGCCCTGCGTGGTCTCGGCGGTAAAATTTGGCGCAATGTCGTTGATGCGAGGAATTCTGGCGGTTTCGGTTGCTGTCTCCGTGGTCATGTTTTTCTCCTCAGTGAGGGTTCAATTGGCTCTACGTTTCGGGAGCGGCCAGCCTGCGTCGGAATGGATATCGGATAAAAAACGAAACCCACCCTATTCGCCGGGTGGGTTGGAAGAAATCTTGTTCACTCCCTACCCACACAGCAGCGGACACGTACAACAGCACATGGCGTCGATAGTGGATGGGCTCAACACGTAAGTTAGGATAAAAGTCCGCACGGACGGTGTCAACCGCGGCAGGCCATGGCGGCCGATCGCTAGAAGTTTTCTGCATCGCTCAACGGGCGTGTGCATCTGTGTCCTTGCACCTCTGCAATCAAACTTTTCGTTTCCGGGGACGGCAGATGAGTCACTCTCCAAGGCGTCTTGCAATGGCTCAGTGGGATGTCTTTTCTTCCCGGCCACTACAGGGTAATTCGCTGGCGGTGTTTCTCGATGGGCGCGGATTGACGGACGCAGAGATGCAGTCAATCGCCAAGGAGATGAACCTGGCCGAGACCACCTTCATCCTGCCCCGCGATCCCGCCACTGAACAGAAGAGGGGCATTCGCGTGCGCATCTTCACCGTGCAGGAAGAGCTGCCCTTCGCTGGTCATCCCACTCTCGGCACCGCGTTTGCGTTGCGCGGCCAAAGCGGCGCAGAACGGGTTGTGCTGGAACTGAACGCGGGCAGAGTGCCGGTGGAGTTTGAGGATATTCCGGGAGAGTCCCCGTTCGGCGAGATGACTCAGCTCGATCCCACATTCGGAATGCAGCACGAGCACGAGGCCGTCGCGCGAGCGACTGGCTTGAGCGTTCACGATTTCGACGACTCGTTGCCCATAGAGACAGTGTCGACTGGCGTTCCCTTCACTGTGACGCCGCTAAAATCGCTCGCTATCATTCGCGACTCTTTGAGGATCGATCAGAGCCACGCTGCCGAATACCTCGCCAAGACCGGGGGCAAGTTTTTTTATTTCGTCACGCGTGAAACTGTAGATCGCGAGGCGCGTCTGCATGCCCGCATGCTCTTCTACAACGGCGAGGATCCGGCCACCGGCTCAGCCGCCGGTTGTTCTGCAGCGTGGATGGTGGCGCACGGCGTGGCGAAATCTAACGAGCGGGTGCTGATTGAACAAGGCGTAGAAATGAATCGCCCCAGTCGCATTTTTGTGCGTGCTTCCCTCGGCGATAACCGTGTAGTTAACGTGCGCGTCGGCGGGCACTCGATTGAAATTATGCGCGGCGAAGTTTTCCTCTAATCGATCACGTGCAAGCATCACAGAATCATGCCTTTCACAGCGTCGTAGAATTTTCAATAGCCAGACTATGCCATTTGCTTCCACGGTACTTTACAGCGCGCGTTACTTACCGTTAGCATCACTTCGCTCTTCAATCCTTCGCGAACAGAGAAATTTCCGCGAGATGCTGTTTACGACCGGCATCTTTCGGAGACGAGTGGTGAATGAAACCTAAGCGCACGATCCTGTGTGTTGACGACAACGAACAGTCGCTTTCCTATCGCAAAATCATGCTCGAGACCCGGGGCTACCGTGTCGCCAGTTATTCACGCGGCGAAGATGCCCTGGAACGCTTCAAGCAGGGCGGCATCGATCTTGTCGTTACCGACATGGCCATGCCAGGAATGGACGGGCCACAACTGATTGCGGCGATCAAAACTTTGTCGCCACACGTGCCAGCGGTCCTGATATCGAGCAAAGTTCGTGTCTACGATCACGATTCGCAAGCCGACGTTTTTCTGGCGAGGGGCATGTACGCGCCCGCCGATTTGCTGGAGCGGATCCGACTCCTGCTCGTACGCAAGCGCGGCCCAAAACGCATGCAACAGCGCTCCGCTCAACTTCCGCGCCAAGTCGGAGTCGCCTGAGCATTCCTGCCCTATTTCGGCGAGCCCTTCACTGAATCCTATCGTGTAAGATCAAGGCTGGCATGGGCGCATTCATTGAGGCCATTGATCTACATAAAACTTATCGCGTGGGGAGGATCGATGTGCCCGCGCTCCGCGGCGTTTCGTTCGGCGTAGAAAAAGGTGAATTTGTCACGGTGGTTGGCCCCTCAGGCAGCGGCAAATCCACTCTGTTCTACCTGCTTGGCGGCCTGACCCGCGCCGATTCTGGCAAAGTGGTGATGGACGGTGACGACTTCGCAACGCTCTCTGATGCGGAGCGCACTCGCATGCGGAAGCGCAAGATCGGCTTCGTCTTCCAGAAGTTCAACCTGTTGCCCACACTCGATGCCCGTTCCAACATCGCCATCGCGCAGGAGATTTCCGGCAATGGCGATCGCGACCCCGCATTCTTCCTCCGCATTTGTGATTTGTTGGGCATCACCAAGCGCCTGAACCATCGACCCTCCGAGCTGTCTGGTGGTGAGCAACAGCGGGTAGCCCTGGCTCGCGCGCTGGTCAATAAGCCGGCGGTGGTGCTCGCCGACGAACCAACGGGAAATCTGGACACGGAGAACTCGGACATTGTCTTGAAAATGTTGCGCCAGTCCAATCAGGAGTTCGGTCAGACCGTGCTGATGATCACTCATAATCCCGAAGCTGCCAAGTTCGGAGACCGCATCATTCACATGCGCGATGGGCACGTTGTGCGGGCGGAAGAAGATCCGCAATGGGTGCCGCACTGAGGTGGTATCAGGCCGGCCCCCGGACCGAGAACATAGACGAACTGCCACACCGAGGAATTTGTGCCGCCGCAAACGCTGGAGGGTGGTGTCGAATGCCACCGCATCGTAATGTCAAAGCCGCTGTGACGACGCTAGGGTAGTGGTGCAGTGCACCACTGCCGACGCTGGGAGAACATTGCCGCGAGTTGCCAGCTTGGTTATAATCAAGCTCGTCGAGCGGGAGTAGCTCAGTGGTAGAGCGCGACCTTGCCAAGGTCGATGTCGCGGGTTCGACCCCCGTCTCCCGCTCCATACATTTTGAAAATCACGTCCCCCTCCCCAGTTGGACTTTTTTCACCTGGAACGCTAACGTGGTTATTAGGGCGCGGTACCCAAGTGGTAAGGGAGAGGTCTGCAAAACCTTTATGCGTCGGTTCGATTCCGACCCGCGCCTCCAAGTTTTCTCGTGGTCTCAATCCCGCACACGTCCACCAGTCATTCCTTAAAGGAGTCGTCCGATGTCATTCCTTCGATGTAAAGACAGGAATGCTTCGTTCCCCGCTTGACCTGACGAGTGCTAACGAAGTAACGGCTGCTGTTTATGGGATTCTTCCGCAGCGACAGCGATCCGCTTCGATTTGCGATAGACGTTGACGACCGCCATCGTCCAGAAAGGAACCAAATCAACTCCGGGGACGAGTTTGGCGAGAAACGACGGCAGGAACTCCCAGTGCCAGCCGAGAAGGTGGACCAGCAGGGCTCCGACGCCGAAGTCGAGTATGTCTTCCGCGGGCGAGAGAGCGCCTTCAAAGAATGCGGGGAAAACGATGATCTGAAGCGCATCCGCAACGATGGCCAGCACCATCGCCGCTCGAAACTGGGAACCCGGCGAGATTCTGACATCGTCGTGAGTCATACAGAGCCAATCTAAAGACCTGACGCACTTATTCTAAACCTCTTCACACAGGAGCGGTATCGCAGCCAACAAAACGAAAGCGCCCCAGACTCTGTGAGTCCCGGGACGCTTCGCTGAACAGCCCTCCCCCAAGTGCTGCTCATCCCCAACTTAGCCTCGGACCCAAACTTCGTGAATGGCTCCTCCGTGCTACCTGGGGGCACTTTGTGGGTAGTTCTTCCCATGACGGGGTGTTTTTGTGTCTTTTGTGACCCGCGTCACTGCAACGGGCGCCCGCCTGCGTAAATTCATTAAGAATGGCTTCGCCAATCAAGAACGATCGCATCGCGTGGCTGCAAGGCCCTGCGGCGAAGTGTGAAGCGATTCCTGCGGAACGCAAACACCCTTGGCGGCTGGTTCTGTTGGGGGCGCCCGGGGTAGGCAAGGGAACGCAGGCCGAACTCCTGGCGGAGAGTCTGGGCACTTGCCACCTCTCAACCGGCGACGTTTTTCGAGCGGCCGCGAAGTGCAACGAGTGCGATCAATCGCCGGCGATGAAGACTGCCCTGGAATATATGCGCCGTGGCGATCTGGTGCCGGACTCTACCGTCTGGGAGATGGTGCGCGAGCGGGGCGATTGCATCCTTCATTGCGGCGGTTTCATTCTCGACGGCTTTCCGCGCACCCTGGGACAAGCCGAGTCTCTAAAACAGCTGATGGAGCAGGAGAAGTTATCGCTGAGCGCGGTACTGAACTATGAATTGCCGGTAAACGAAATCGTGGAGCGGCTGAGCGGTCGCCGCACTTGCGAACAATGCAAATCAGTTTTCCATGCAACCGAAAGGCCCCCAAAAGTTGCAAATGTGTGCGATCGCTGCGGCAGCCGTCTCTTCCAGCGGGAAGACGACCGGCCAGAGTCGATTACCGTGCGTCTGGAAGCATACGAGCGAAGTACAGCCCCCCTCATCCAGTTCTACAAAGATCTTGGCCTGCTTGTTTCGATCGTTGCGAAAGGATCTCCTGACGAAATCGCCGCCCACACGATGAGTCAGTTGAACGACCGTGCCGGGCACTGATTCGAGCGCGAACCTCCTCCGAATCCGACGTTAGATAGGCTAAGCCTCCTTCATTCAATCTTCAGGTCGAACAGATAACAGGATTGTGGTAAAACCAGCCTGTGAAACTGCTCGTCGTCGAAGACGAACCCCGCATGCTCGAACTGCTACGCCGAGGCCTCACCGAAGAGGGCCATAACGTAGTATGTGCGGCGGACGGTAGCGAAGGCTGGGAACTCGCCCGGGCCTATGAATTCGACGCGGTGGTGCTCGACATCATGGTGCCTAAAATGAATGGATTCGAGCTGGCCAGGAAGCTTCGTCAAGAGCGAATCGCGACCCCGGTGGTGATGCTCACAGCGAAGGACTCGGTCCCTGACATCGTGCGCGGGCTGGACGCGGGTGCCGATGACTACCTTACGAAGCCTTTCAGCTTCAGTGAGCTGGTGGCGCGTTTGCGCGCGGTACAGCGGCGCGCCACCTCCCGCTCGCACAACCGGCTGCAGGTTGGCGATCTCATTCTCGATCCGGAATCGCGCGAAGTTTCACGCGCCGGCGTATCGATATCGCTGACGCGCACCGAATACAGCTTGCTCGAGCGCCTGATGTACCGCGCCGGCAAAGTGGTTCCGCGACGCGCTTTGATCGAATCTGTGTGGGGCTTCCACCGGGAAATTGAGGAAAACACGCTCGATGCTTTCGTACGGCTCTTGCGCCAAAAAGTCGACCGCGAAGGCATGCCCAAGCTGATCCTTACCGTCCGCGGTGTAGGCTACATGATTCGCGAGGAGTCCCCGGTGTGAAACGTCTTTCGATCGGCATGCGGCTGGCGCTGTGGTATCTGGCGATCTTCCTGCTCGCCGAATTTATCTTTGGCGCAGGTATGTGGCTTATCCTCAGGAAGAATCTCTATGACATCGCCGATGCCGCGCTGGAAGGCCAGACGGCTGACCTTGAACGGTTCCTGAAAGAACGAAGCGATTTATCGATCTCGGAGTTGCAGGCGCAGATCACGGCAGACTACAAAATAGAGCGCTCGGAAGACTATCTACAGATCAGCGATGCCGGTGGTCACTCGATTTATCGTTCGCGGTTTCTGGACGAGCATCCGCTTCCTCCGGTCTCTTTTGATCAGTTGACGAAGCCGTTGTATCAGAATCACAAGCTGGGTGAGCTACCTTTTCGCATACTGAGCGAGAAGATCGAAGTCGGCGGCCACGTCTTCGTCATACAAATTGGGAGCACTCTTGACGAGGAGATGGAAACCCTTGAGGCCTTTCAGAAATACCTGCTCATGTTCGCACCCATTCTTCTGTTGGCAGCTTCCGGTGTTGGCTATTGGTTGAGCCGAAAAGCCCTGGCTCCGGTCGATGCTCTCACCCGCACCGCGCACACTATCTCCGGCCACAACCTCAGCAGCCGCCTTGAGCAATTGCACACCGGAGATGAGTTGCAGCGATTGTCCGACACATTGAACCAAATGCTGGCTCGGATCGAGTCCGCCTTCTTACACGTCACGGAGTTTACCGCCGACGCGTCTCACGAGTTGCGCACACCCATCGCGCTCATTCACACCGAAGCGGAGCTTGCTTTGCGGCGGTCTCGGGATGAGCCCGAGTATCGCGAGGCCCTCCGGCACATTCTTCTGGAAGCCGACCGAACGGCGAAGCTTATCGACGAGCTTCTGGCAATGGCGCGCGCGGATTCCGGAAGCGAGAGTTTGGCGATGCATCCCATCGACCTACTCACGACCGTGCGCGAATCTGCGTCGAAATGGAATCAAGTTGCCTCTCTGCGTGATTTGCAATTTGAGGAGCATTCCGCCGCGCAGCCGCTGATCGTAATGGGCGACGAAAATGCCCTGCGGCGCGTGGTTGATATCCTGCTCGATAACGCGTTCAAATACACACCTTCGCCCGGCAAAATAACGCTTTCCGCCGAGCAGCAGAATGGCCGTGTCATCATAAGCGTCCGGGACACGGGAATTGGAATTGCTTCCGAAGATCAGGCGAGAATCTTCGAGCGTTTTTACCGCGTCGACAAAGCTCGCAGCCGCGCCCACGGAGGCGCCGGCCTGGGCCTGGCCATTGCACATTGGATCGTTCAACTGCACAAGGGATCGATCACCGTGAAGAGTGATCCGGGAAATGGCTCCGTCTTCCGCGTGGACATTCCGGGCAAAAATCAAGCAGTCCAGCTTGACGCAGGCTCAAAATAAATTAGAAAGGCGAAGACATCCGAATGAATCTCCGCGTCAAATGTTCTCTGAGCATCTCCGCATTTCTCGGGCTTGCTCTGGTTCATTTTCTCCTCCCCGGGTTAAGTGCTCAGAACAATGCAACTCAAGATGCTGCTGGAAATTACGTGCGTGATGAGATGCAACGGCAGCACATACCGGGCCTGGCGCTGCTGGTATCGCGTAGCGGAAGGACTGTCCGTGCTGAAGGGTTCGGCATGGCAAATGTCGAATTGCAAGTTCCGGTAAAGCCACAAACCGTATTCCAGTCAGGATCTGTCGGCAAGCAATTCACGGCTACAGCGGTCATGATGCTGGTCGAGGAGGGGAAGGTGCATCTTGACGATCCTCTGACCAAATATTTCCCAGATGCTCCATCTCGCTGGCAACAAGTGACGGTGCGCGAGTTGCTGAGCCACACCGGCGGCTTTGGCGATTATCCCGATACATTCAACTTTCGTAAAGACTGGACAGAGGCCGAATTGCTGAAGCTGGTCGAGAACATTCCCTCGGAGTATGCTCCCGGGACGAAATGGGAGTACAGCAACCTGGGCTATCTTACTCTTGGAATTTTGATCCACCGCGTTACGGGGGAATTCTACGGAGACTTTCTGCAACAGCGTATTTTCCAGCCACTGGGAATGCAGACGACGCGCATCATCAGCGAAGCCGATATCGTACCCAATCGCGCTTCTGGTTATCGACTGGTAAAGGGAGAACTGAAAAACCAGGAATGGGTTGCACCTGCAGTCAACACGACGGCGGATGGCAGTTTATACTTTTCCATCCTCGATTTGGCGAAGTGGGATGCAGTCTTGTATACGGAGAGACTCCTGAAGGCCTCCAGCCTGGACCAGATGTGGGCACCTGCAAAATTGAAGAACGGCCAACCAAACAAAGACGGCTATGGTTTTGGCTGGTTCATCGGTGAGCGCCACGGCCATCACGTGATCAGCCACGACGGCGCATGGCAGGGATTCAAGACTGCAATCGACCGCTATGTGGATGATCGGCTTACGGTCGTGGTGCTGGCGAATCTGGCGGAGGCTAAAGCGGGGGACATCGCCCAACACGTCGCTGAGATCTTCCTGGCCGAGGCGAAGAACTCACCGGAACAAAAATGAACTGGGTCAACGCGGCTCGACTTCCATTTGCATTCCGTGTTTTGGGCGGAGCGTGATGAGCGGCTGCGGCTCCACGTGATGCCCTGGGACCAGCCGCAGTTTCCATTTTTGCGCGAGTGTGGCCAGAATCAGCACGCCTTCCATCCATGCGAAGGATTCTCCGATGCATTGCCGAGCGCCCGCTCCAAATGGGAAATAGGTAAATTTTGTGCGCCGGGCTTTGCCTTCGGGGGTAAATCGATCTGGATCGAAGGTTAGAGGATCCGGGAAAAATCTCGGATCCCGGTGGGTGATGAACTGGCTGATCAGCACGGTAGTTCGCGCGGGAAGAAAATAATCGCCCAGAGCGAACTCGTTGCGCGCATAACGGCCCATTGCCCACGCCGGCGGATAAAGGCGTAGCGATTCTGCCATCACGTTTTCTGTGTAGCGCAGGCGCGGAACATCTTCGATAACGGGAAGCCTGCCTTTCAGTACCTCGTCCACTTCGTTATGAAACTTCGCTTCGCACTCAGGATTCTGGGATAGCAGGTACCATGTCCATGACAGCGCATTGGCAACGGTCTCGTAACCGGCGAGAAAGATGGTGATCACCTGATCTCGCAACGATTGCCGCGACGCCTCGTCGTTGGCTGGCGAGGCCGCAAGCATGAGATCCAGCAGGCTTCCACGATCAAGACCGTTTCGCTGATGGGCGTCGATTATGCGAGCATCGATCATCCGATAGACCACTGCATCGATTCGCTTACGCGCCTTCACGAATGCCGCGAGACCTGGTGGCCGCAGGTGCACCAGCCATTCCGCTGCGGGCAGCATCACCAGAAAATTGTAAAGACCCATGATGCGGTTTATTGCTGCCGCCAGCTCATAGACTTCCTCGCGCAAATCCGTTGCAAACAAGGTGCGCGCCACGACGTTGAGCGTGAGATGCATCATGTCAACCGCGATATCGCGTCGTTCCCCAACATGCCATGAATCGCGGGTGTGTGCGGCCTCTTCGACTATGGTGGCGGCGTATTCGCCGATGCGGTACCGGTGGAATGCCGGGTGTGCAGCCACACGCTGGGCGCGGTGAGCAGCCCCTTCGCTGGTAATCATGCCTTCCCCAAGCAGCATCTTGGTGCGTTGCACCGTGCGTTCCTTGATGAAATTGTCGTTCTGCACTACCAAGACTTCGCGGATGTACTCCGGATGGTTCAGGAAGACAATGTGGTGAGGGCCGATCTTGTAGTGCGCAATGTCGCCGTAGGTTCTGGCGAGATGTTGGAAGAGAAAGATGGGATTTGCGGGACGAAACTTGCGCAACGCGAACCACAAGAGATTGCGCTGGAAACCGGGCGGAAAGCGGTAGTCACGCTCTTCACGAGAAGGCCCCACTCCAGCTCGCCGCGCCGCTGTTGCCATTGCAATAGTTTACCCTGCGAGCATCGCTCGTCCACGAACGGGCTCGACTCTATTTCTGCCATCGATCATTTCTGCAATAGATCGAGCGCAGCCAGAACATCTTCGCTGTGCCGGCCAGGGTCCACGCTGGTATAGGCTTTTGCAACTTTGCCGCTGGGATCGATCAGGAAGGTATGCCGCGCCGCAAACTTTGCTACTCCCAAATTGGTGAGCGAACCATACTCTTCGCTGACCTTGCCATCGCTGTCGGCCAGCAACTTGAAGTTCAAACCTTCCTTCGTGCAGAACTTCTTGTGCGAGTCCACGCTATCGACGCTCACGCCCAAAACCACGGAGTTGCGCTGATCGTACTTCGATTGATCCACTTGGAAGTTGTGGGCCTCGCGAGTGCATCCAGGAGTCTGATCCTTGGGGTAAAAATAGAGGACCACCCATTTGCCGCGGTAGTCTTTCAGGTTGACCGACTTCCCTTCCTGCGAGAATAGGGTGAAGTCGGGGGCGATGCTTCCCGGCGCTGGAGTGGCGCGAGAACTCGACAAGAGGCGCGGAAGAAAGAATATAGCGGCCACGACGATCACGATTAGTGCGGGAAGCAGAATCTTCACCATTAAGGCCTCCTTCATGACGTTGAGCATTCTAGAACGTTTGGAGCTCCGACCTTGGTCCAGCAAGATTTCGGATAATTGCATATCATAGATAATTCAGCAAAATCAGACGGAGAGTTCAGACGTGGCTCAGACGGAAACGGACGGTCAAGAGGTATTGGAAACCCGCGAGTGGGTTGACTCACTGGACTATGTGCTGTCCAAAGGAGGCCCGGTGCGCGCGGGAAGATTACTCCAGCAGCTCGCGCTGCACGCTCGGCGTGCCGCTGGGGTGAATCTTCCTTTCTCGGCGACCACGCCTTACCAGAACACAATTCCGTCTCAGCAGCAAGCGCCCTTCCCCGGAAGTCAGGAGATGGAGCGCCGCATCAAGAGCCTGGTCCGCTGGAATGCTCTGGCCATGGTGGTGCGCGCCAACAAGATTCAGGAGGGCATTGGCGGGCACATTTCGACGTTCGCTTCGGCGGCAACTTTGTACGAAGTCGCCTTCAATCATTTTTTCC
Source organism: uncultured Acidobacteriaceae bacterium (assembly GCA_963782835.1). GTDB lineage: Bacteria > Acidobacteriota > Terriglobia > Terriglobales > Acidobacteriaceae > Sulfotelmatobacter. The sequence continues at coordinate 116,203 of CAWALR010000028.1, forward strand.
AGGCCCAGACTGAGAGCGGCGATCGCGACATCGTTTATTTTCAAGGTCACGCCGCGCCGGGGATTTACTCGCGCGCTTATCTCGAAGGCCGCATTCCGAGAGAGAAGCTGGAAAACTTCCGCCGCGAACTGAAGCCTGGCGGCGGGTTGAGTTCTTATCCTCACCCATGGTTAATGCCGACTTTCTGGGAGTTTCCCACGGTCTCGATGGGGTTGGGCCCGATCCAGGCGATCTATCAGGCACGTTTCATCCGGTATCTGGAGAATCGCGGACTGAAGCAGGCTACTGGCGGCAAAGTATGGGCATTCATGGGCGACGGCGAAATGGACGAGCCGGAAGCGCTTGGCTCGATCACACTCGCTTCTCGCGAAAATCTGGACAACTTGATTTTCGTAGTGAACTGTAACTTGCAGCGCCTGGACGGCCCGGTGCGCGGCAACGGGAAAATTATTCAAGAGCTTGAGGCTATTTTCCGCGGTGCCGGATGGAACGTCATCAAATGCATATGGGGATCGGATTGGGACAGCCTGATTCGCGCGGATCGCGATGGACTGCTCGTGAGACGTCTGGGAGAAATCAGCGACGGCCAATATCAGAAATATTTTGTAGAAAGCGGAGCCTACTTTCGACAGAACTTGTTTGGCACTGATCCGCGGTTGCTCAAAATGGTGGAGCACCTATCTGACGAGCAATTGGCGCGGATGCGCCTGGGCGGCCACGATCCCATCAAGGTACACGCCGCATACCGTGCGGCGGTCGACCACAAGGGCTCTCCGACAATCATTCTGGCCAAGACCATTAAGGGGTACGGGCTCGGCGAAGCGGGCGAAGGCAAGAACATCACTCACCAGCAGAAAAAACTGAACGAAGAAGAGCTGGAGATGTTTCGCTCGCGCTTTGGAATTCCGATTCCGGACGAGGAACTACAGCATGCTCCATTCTACCGGCCCTCGGATGACAGCGCTGAAATCAAGTATATGCAGGCACGGCGGCAACAACTGGGCGGCTACATGCCGACGCGCAAAGTGCGCGCCACACCGCTAAAGCCGGTGCCTGATTCGTATTTCGAAGAATTCTACAAAGGCACGGACGGACGGGAAGCCTCCACCACAATGGTTTTCGTCCGACTGCTGGGGAAACTGCTGCGCGATCCGGAGGTAGGCAAACTGATCGTGCCGATTATTCCCGACGAAGCTCGCACCTTTGGCATGGAGGCTTTGTTCCGCCAGGTGGGGATCTACTCTAGCGTGGGACAACTCTACGAACCCGTCGATATGGACACGCTCCTTTATTACAAGGAAGCGAAGAACGGACAGATTCTAGAAGAAGGGATAACCGAAGCCGGCTCCATGTGCTCGTTCATCGCGGCGGGCACGGCCTATGCCAACCACGGAATCAATACGATTCCCTTCTTTATCTATTATTCGATGTTCGGATTCCAACGCATCGGGGATCTGATCTGGGCTGCGGCTGATATGCGCTGCCGCGGATTTCTGGTTGGAGGCACGGCGGGACGAACCACGCTGGCCGGCGAGGGTCTGCAGCATCAAGACGGCCACAGCCACGTTCTGGCTCTGCCGGTTCCCAACTTGCTGGCTTACGATCCGGCGTTTGCTTACGAGATTGCCATCATTATTCAGGATGGCATCAAGCGGATGTACGTGGATCAGGAATCGATTTTCTATTACCTCACCGTGACCAACGAGCCGCTGCCCATGCCCGAGATGCCGAAAGATGGCAACGTGCGGGAGGGCGTACTGCGCGGGCTTTACCGCTTCAACACCGCCGACGCAACCGATGCCAAGCTGCGTGCCCAATTGCTGGGCAGTGGGACCATCATGTATGAAGTATTAAGGGCACAGAACATCCTGAAGGAAAAGTACGCAGTAGCTGCGGATGTTTGGAGTGTGACCAGCTACAAGGAACTGTATCGCGATGCCAATGATTGCGAGCGGTGGAACATGTTGCATCCCGGCGAGGAGGCGAGAATTCCCTTCGTAACTCAGGTTCTGAAAGATGCGCCCGGGCCGTTCATCGCTGCATCTGATTACATGAAGGTGCTTCCCGAATCCTTGGCGAAGTGGGTGCCCGGGCAGCTCGTCTCCCTCGGAACCGACGGCTTTGGGCGTAGTGAGAGCCGTGTGGCGTTGCGCGATTTCTTCGAAGTGGATGCCAAGCACATTGTGCTGGCGACGCTGGGCGCGCTGGCTCGGGAAAAGAAAATCGCAGTGGACGTCCTGAAGAAGGCGATTGGGGATCTGGGCATCAATTCCGAAAAGCTAAATCCGGCTTCAAGCTAAGCAGGGTCGCAAACACCTTCAATGAAATAAGGAACGGAATCAGTGATCGAATTCAAACTCCCCGCACTCGGTGAAAACATTGAACAGGGCGACCTGGTGCGCCTGATGATTGTGCCCGGTGCCGAGGTAAGTGAGGGCCAGGCGGTGATGGAACTCGAGACCGATAAGGCGGTCGTGGAAGTACCTTCGTCGGTAAGTGGAACAGTAAAGGAAATTCTGGTTAAAGAGGGCGAGAAGATAAAAGTTGGCCAAGTGGTTTTCACTGCGGACAGCAATGGCGCCGCTGCTCCTGTCGCTGAAAACCCACGCCCTGCCGAATCTGCGGCCGCCACAGTCGAACGGCCGCAACCACCAGCGCGAACAGCACTTGACTCTCAGCCAGCGTCGCAACGAACACGATGGACCGATGCTCCTCCGGCCAGCGAGTTTCGCCTGCAGGAACTAGGAGAAAATATTTCGCAGGGCGATTTGGTGCGCTTGATGATTGTTCCGGGCGCCAAAGTTTCCGAAGGCCAACCGGTGATGGAGCTTGAGACTGACAAAGCGGTCGTCGAGGTCCCCTCGTCGGTCACCGGCGTTGTGAACGAAGTCAAAGTGAAAGAGGGCGAAAAGATTAAAGTCGGCCAGGTGATTTTTACGCTGCAAGGTGCGCCCACCTCACCAGCGGAGATCACTCGTCCGCCGCGTCAGCCGGTTGAGCACGTCTCCGGGCAGCATGGCGCGCGGCTCGCATTCCAGGCCGCAATTCGCGCGGAGGGCAAGACCGAAGAGCAGGCCCTACCTCCCGACCAGCCGATGCCGCGTCCGGCGGCCTTCTCCATGCCGATCCAGCTAGGCAAGGTCGCCGGAACTGAACATCGGGAAGCCGTCCCTGCGGCTCCGCATACGCGACGGCTCGCGCGGGAACTCGGAGTTGATATTTACGAGGTCAAGGGCACGGGCCCCGGCGGACGCATCAGTGAGGACGATGTAAAAGCACATGCCAAGGCTGCTCTCACGGCGATGGCCACTGCCGCACAAGCCCCAGCCCGCGCCGGACATTTCATTGCGCCCAAGCTGCCCGACTTCGCCAAGTGGGGAAAAATTGAGCGCGTGTCCATGCGCGGAGTGCGTCGTAAAACCGCTGAACATGTCGCGGAATCGTGGAATACGATTCCCCACGTCACGCAGCACGATCGGGCCGACATCACGGAACTCGAGCACCTACGGGCACGGTTTGCTCCCAAGGCCGAACAGGCCGGCGGCAAGATGACCGTCACCGCAATTGCTCTGAAAGTCTGCGCCTCCGCGCTTAAGGTATTTCCGCAATTCAACGCCACCATCGATATGGAGAAGGAAGAGATTATTTACAAGCAGTACATCCATATCGGTGTCGCCGCAGATACTGATCGCGGCCTGCTGGTTCCCGTGATTCGCGACGTGGACAAGAAAAATATCGTCGAACTCGCGGTTGAGCTGTCACAACTCTCGCAGAAGGCGCGCGATAAGAAGATCACGGTCGCTGACATGGAAGGCGGGACGTTTACCATCACCAACCTGGGCGGAATCGGCGGCACGGCGTTTACGCCGATCGTGAATCATCCTGAAGTCGCTATTCTTGGCCTTTCACGGTCGCGCATGGAGCCGGAATGGATTGGAGGAAAGTTCGAGCCGCGGCTGATCTTGCCGCTCTCGCTATCCTACGATCATCGTCTGATTGATGGCGCGGACGCGGCGCGTTTTCTGCGCTGGGTCGCGGAGGCCTTCGAGCAACCATTCCTGCTTTCCGTTCAAGGATAACGGGCAGTGCGCAAGGGAAAACCAACGAAAGTCATTTCATGAACGAAACTCTCCATCAAGATCACGCTGTAAATCCGGAAATGAATCAGAAGCTTCGAATCGCTGTAGTCGGTGGCGGACCGGGTGGATACGCTGCGGCCTTCCTCGCCGCTGATCTCGGCATGCAGGTCACGCTGATCGATCCCGAGGTTAATCCCGGCGGGGTTTGCCTCTACCGCGGCTGCATCCCTTCGAAAGCGCTTCTTCACGTCGCCAAGTTGATTGAGGAATCGCAGCAGGCCAAGAATTGGGGCATCGAATTTCCTCCCGCGAAGGTCGACTTGGCACGACTGCGGACATGGAAAGAAGGCGTGGTCAAGAGGCTCACCGGCGGACTCGGCCAACTCTCCAAGCAGCGTCACGTGGAATACATCCAGGGCCGTGCGGAGTTTGAGAATTCCACTACACTGCGAGTCCGCAAGGTGGATTCGACCGAAGCAGTCCTCAGCTTTGACCGCATCATTTTGGCTACGGGTTCGCGTCCGGCCATTATCCCAGCTCTTAAATTGGACTCGCCGCGGCTCATGGATTCCACCGGAGCCCTCAATCTCGAAGACATCCCGGCCAGTCTTCTGGTGGTTGGCGGCGGATATATCGGGCTGGAACTTGGCTCGGTCTATGCCGCGCTGGGTACGCGAGTAACGGTGGTGGAGATGTTGCCTGGTCTGCTGCCCGGGGCAGATCGTGATCTGGTTCTTCCCTTGCACAAGCGTTTGGAAAAGATGTTCGAGACAATTCTTCTGAATACGACTGTCGCTTCGCTTAAAGAAGACGGTGCCGGAATCCGTGCTACGTTTGCGGGTGCCTCCGTACAGGAGAAAGATCGCGAAAAGCTTTTTGATCGTGTTCTTGTATCGGTCGGTCGGAAGCCTAATTCCGAAATAGCTGGCCTCGAAACGACGCATGTGCAGGTAAACGCACGTGGATTTATCGAAGTGAACAAACAACTACAGACTGCTGATCCGTCCATCTTTGCCATCGGCGACGTGGTGGGCGAGCCTATGCTGGCGCACAAAGCGATGCACGAAGGCCGCGTTGCCGCAGAAGTCATCGCTGGACAAAAGGTCGCCTTCGAGCCCAATGCAATTCCGGCGGTGGTTTTCACCGATCCGGAAGTTGCCTGGTGCGGTCTCACCGAAACTCAGGCAGAGAAAGAAAAGCGCGAAATCAAGGTTGCGAAATTTCCCTGGGGGGCGTCGGGCCGCGCCATTACGCTCGACCGTCCCGAAGGAATGACGAAGCTGATCGTAGATCCGCAGACGGAGCGCGTGCTGGGCGTAGGCATTATCGGCGTCGGCGCCGGCGAACTGATTGCCGAGGGCGTCCTCGCCATCGAGATGTGTGCCCTGGCCAGCGACGTCGCCATTACCATCCATCCCCACCCCACGCTTTCGGAAACCGTGATGAATTCCGCAGAGGTCTTCTACGGGACAAGCACCGATGTGTACCGACCCAAGCGCGGATAGTCGGGACTTCGATCTCGAACGAAGCGCCTGCAGCCTCTGAGTTTCCGCATCAGCAAAAAACGCTATGCTGCGCCATGCGCGGCGAGCCAGTTCCGCTACAATAAAATCTCACTCGCCGAAGTGCGCATCCGCCGTACTCGGCTGCCCGCACCGAGCCGGGCGCGAAAGAGACCCATGTCCAATTTCTTGAGAGGAGTTGTCCTTTTCGTCGTCAGCCTCGCGGCGTGTTTACCCGTGTCGGCCCAAGGCGTGCTCAGCCAACTCCTGCAATCCCCTGCGCCTGCGAGCAACTCCTCCAAGACTCCGGCAGACGCGCTAGGGCGCGACACGCCATATGGAACAGTCTTCGGATTCTTACAGACGGCGCAGGCTGGCAATTACAGCATCGCAGCGCAATACCTGCAGATGAATCCCTCCCGGCGCCAGACTGAAGGCGAGACCATGGCGCAGGATCTGAAAGAGGTAATGGACCGGGCGTATTCCGGCAGCCTGAAAAATTTGAGTACCCAGCCCGAAGGCGTATTGCAGGAAGGCGTTCCCCCTGGTCGTCAGAGGTATGGAACCATGTCGTCTGGCGATGTGGAGGTGGACTTAGAGCTGGTCCGAGTTTCCGATCCCAGCGCGGGCAAGATTTGGCTCATTTCCTCTGACACTCTAGCAAAGGTCCCCGAACTCTACGATCAAGTTCAGGCGCGGCAGGTCGAGACGCGTTTGCCCCAATGGCTTGTGAAGCATGATCTAGGGGGCATGCCAGTGTGGCAATGGCTGGCTTTGCTGCTGATGATTCCCGTGGCGGCGGGCGCCGCGTGGCTGCTCCTCATGGTGCTCCAAGTCCCCGTGCGCTGGTGGGCACGGAGACACGGCCACGCCGACCTGGAATCGCGCTCGGTTTCCGGGCCGGCATGGTTGCTCGTCTGTACCGCGATTCACCGGATACTGGAACGCTACCTGGGAATGCCGCTACTGCAGCGGCACTATTACTACCAGTTCATCGAGGTCGCGAGCATTATCGGCGCCAACTGGATTCTCTGGCGCGTGATTCGCTGGTCCTTGCAGCGCGTCCGCAACCGGGCTCTCGCGCTCGGCCACTCGGGCACCGGATCGCTGATGTTGCTGGGCGAGCGGATCATCAAAGCGGTGGTCTTCGTCATGGCCATCTTCTTCGTTTTGGGTGTGCTGGGCTTCAATCTGAGCACAGCGCTGGCGGGAGTCGGCATTGGGACCCTGGCCGTTGGCTTTGGCGCACAACAGACGATCGCGAACTTATTCGGTGGCGTTTCTGTACTGGGGGATGAGGTCATTCGCGTCGGAGACGTCTGCAAGTTCGGCGATCGTACAGGCACAGTCGAGGACATCGGCCTGCGCTCCACCCGCGTGCGTACCGAAGAGCGTACTCTGTTAGCGATTCCCAACGGCACAGTGGCGACTATCAACGTCGAGAATCTCAGCCGCCGCGATAAGATGCTCTTCAAGGCCGTGCTGGGCCTGCACCTCGACACGTCAGCCGATCGCCTTCGCTCTGTGATTGCCGAAATCCGTCGTGTGCTAAGCAGCAATCCGAAGATCGAAAAAAATACGGTTCGCGTGCGACTGATTGAACTCGGCGCCACCGCACTGAATGTGGAACTAGTCTGTTACATACTAACGCGGGACTTTGACGAATTTGCCGCTGTCCGGGAAGATGTGCTGCTTCACATTATGAATCTTGTGGAAGACTCCGGAGCCAGCCTCGCGTCTCCGTCGCAAACACTCTATTTGAGCAAGGACTCGGGCTCCGACAAAGACAAGACTAAGGCTGCTCTTAAACGAATGAGCGGCTCAGGCCAAGGCGAGCAGCCAGATTCCGCCAAGCCGCGCGACGAGAAGCGAGAGTAACAAGGAAATTCGGAGAAGAATCGTTAGGATTTGGCGCGCCAGAGCCGCGTCAACCAAAGAAGAAAACGGTGCGTCGGAAAGTACACGGCTGCGGGAACAATCGTCAGGTACGCGAACAGATACAAGAGCCCCGGAACGACGTGCTGTTCGTGAAAGAAAGGCCCACGGGCCCAGTTCACGTCATATTGCGGACGCCAGAAATAGTTAATCGGAATTACGATCCAGGCAGTCAGCGTCTGGCATTTCCAACCTCGCGGGTCATAACCTAAGCGCCAAATCGCCCACAACAGCAACGGTGGCGTGACCACGTGAAACAGACTCAACAGCCGAATTGCCAACGGAATATGCGGATCGAACATATATTCCGTGCCGCCGATCAAGTGCCGCCGACTCACTAGAGCTCCGGCAAGATCGAGGGTGAACAAAGTCTGGAACAGCAGCAGGCTGCTTGCTTGCCAGGAAAAGATCAGCGGACTCTCCAGCCAAAGACCTGCGGCAATCAAGAGATTGCCGAGATCGCAGAAGAAAAGAAAATTCTGCAAACCGTACTGCCGCCAATACACAGGTATCCACAGGATCACACAAGCAGTCCAGGTAACCTTGAGCCAGAGTGGGATGCGCATTCCAATGCATTTTATGCGCTGAAACAATCTGGTGGTACAAGGCCTAAAACTCGCGTCTGGCAAGGCCAAAGCGGCCTAACTGCAATTACTACCGTAACTTGATGCGGCTTACGGGTGTACCTACGATGAACCTAATATGGGTTACCAAGCACTCCTCTTTTGTCCCGATGAGAAGACGGCTCGCACCGTGACGCAGGTTCTGAGCGAGTTGGACTTCGCCGTGGTTCCCTGTACCGAGCCTTTTGCCGCGGTGAAAAAGTTGATGGGCGAGCGTTTTGATGCAGTAGTGGTGGACTGCGACAACGAGCAGAACGCTACATTGCTTTTCAAGAGTGCGCGCAATTCGCCCAACAATCAGTCGGCTTTGGCTGTCGCCGTGGTCGAGGGACAAGCAGGGGTAGCGAAGGCCTTTCGTATCGGCGCAAACCTGGTTCTCACCAAGCCCATTAATGTAGAGCAGGCGAAAGGCACGTTACGAGTCGCCCGAGGACTGCTGCGCAAGGGTGATGCAGCAAAACCACCGACAGCCGTGGCACCTGCACCGGCTAAGCCTGTGACCGCCCCACCGACACCAGCAAGACCAGTGCAGTCTATTTCGAGCGCCGCAACTCCGCGCCCGGCAGCGGTCCCGCCGGCGCCGGCATCCATTCCGAAGCCGAGGCCGATGCAGCCAAGCTTTGTCGCATCCGCCTCCAGCGAGATGACCGAGGCGGCGCAATCAACGGAATCGGCGCATCCAGCTCCCAAACAAGTTCCAGCGCCATCGATGACCGCGCCCAAGGCACCAGCGGCCACGGCGAAGATCGTGCCGCCTGCTGCCCACGAACCTGAGGCGGAGGTGATTCTCGGCAAGCCGGAAGCAGATGCGGCTCCGAGTGCAGCGTTTTCAGTAACAACATCGGCGGGTTCCGCCAGCGCAGCAGCCCCCGCGCGAGAACAGAAATCGCCCGTCTCTGCGAAAGAAAAGCCTTCGATCACGATTTCCGAGCCCGAGCAACCGGCTGAGAAAATCGCTGCTAGCGCCAGCAGTATGCCAGTCGTGGAAATGTCTTCCCCCGCACCCTCGTTTACTTTTGGCGGCGCAGTCGAGAGCGGAGAAAAATCCGAGGGCGCGGGAAGGAACAAGATTCTATTGGTTGTGGCTTTGATTGCAGTGATAGCTGGTGGTGGGTATTTCGCGTGGACACAGTGGGGGCCTTCAAAAGGATCCGCGAGTCTTTCCCCGGCAGTGACCACCCGGCCGGCAACTGCTACTGCGGCCGTTCCTCAGCCAGCGCCAAGCACGCCGGTCCCGCAGCCTATCGGTGGATCTTCTACCGCAGCCGCTCCCGCTTCAGGTGCACCTGCAAGTCCGAGCTCTGCGGTCGCTGAACCAACAAGCGAGGCGACGGAGGACTCCTCCAACGCAGAGGCAGCTCCCAGCAAGGTGAACAAGCAGGATCATCCAAGCAAGGCCAACTCTGGAGCGGGCTCGTCCAAACCTGCGGCGTCGCTTGTGGCGACGAACAAAGCGCCAGCTATCGCAGCGCCGGCGCAGCCGATTGTCATCAAGAATGGCGGTTCGCAACCGGTGGCTGAAAAGGCTGCACCACCGAGTGACGCGCCAGCGCCAAGCATTGCTGCTATTGCTCCAGCCGGAAATGGTGGTCCGCTTCCAAATTTAATGGGCGGCGCGAACAGCGGTCCGGCTCCAGTGCTGCAGACAGTGAACGTTTCGCAGGGAGTTTCACAGGGGCTTCTGATCAAGAAGGCTGCTCCTTCTTACCCGGCCAACGCATTGCGCATGCGCATTGAAGGGCCGGTGCAATTGCTGGCAACGATCTCAAAAACGGGCGACATCTCTGCGGTGAAGGTTCTCAGCGGAGATCCAAATCTGGTGCGCGCTGCGGTAGATGCCGTGAAGCAGTGGAAGTACAAGCCTTACCTCCTCGATGGCTCTCCGGTGGAGATGCAGACGCAGATTACGGTAAGCTTCAAACTGCCGCGCTAGTACGCGAGCTCTCCTTCGAATCAAAAACTCAGCTTCAGCGAGAATTCGATCACGCGCGGAGAGCCTAGGGCGAAAACGCCGGAACCCAGTCCCAGACGGTTGCTGCTGGGCTGCTCTCCGGACGTGCCATTCACCGACCCCAGCGATCCGTTCAAGACCCCGCTGAGCGGATTATTCGGTCCGTCAAAGTTCGAGAGATTCATCACGTTGAAGAACGAGACTCCTGGTTCCACCTGGAATCTCTCCCTGAATTTGTAGATCCAGTTCAAACTCACATCGAAGGCACGCAACCAGCCCATCCCTGCCTCGTCGTAAGGAGCGGGGGATATCACCTGCTGCACTCCCTGCAAGGACTGCAATTGCCCGAGCGTGAACAACCCACTGTTTATCAGCGTCTGCCCTGCAGGAGTCGGCTGGCCGGCAAAATTGTGATTGTAGTTGGTAATCACATTGTTGATGTTGCCGCGGTCGACGCCGTGGCCGAACGAACCAACGTTGGTGCCGGGAAGCACATCGCCCAGAGAACCGTTCGAGGCAAAGCTGCCATCGCCAGTGCCATCGCCAGTAACGTCCGTCTGGAAGATGCCGCCAGCATTTCCGGATGGACTCAGAGTGAGCGTGACAGGCAGAGGGCTATAAAAGTGGCCGATCATTCCCAGGCGGAAGTGATAGGGGAAGTCCATGGTGCCGCCGAAAGAGATCTGATGTTTGCGATCAAGCCCGTTCGGCCCTAAGAAATGCTGGGGGTTGTTAAAGTCAGTCGCAATGGTGACGAAGTCATTGTCGGTCGCCGACGCTACATAACGCTCTAATTGATAGGACGCTTGCAAGTCAAAATTTCTTACCATGCTAAACGGATGATCCAAGTGCTGTTTCAGTGATACCTGCAACGCGCTATTCTTCGCGTAGCCGATTGGGAATAGCATCTGGTTGGCACCGAGGTTCTGGTTAATACCGGGGAAAGCAGCCGTCGGGCACGGGAATCCTCCGCAAAGCGAGTAGCCGGAATCGAGCCCGTTCGCGGCGTAGCTGGCCATGGTCGCGCCTTTACCGATGGCGCAGTTGATGGCGGCCGGAGCAAATCCAGCCGGGCACCCGGGAAACTGCTGGTTTGTGGCTACAATCGCCGCCTCCGCGTTCGCCAAATTGAAGAACCGTGCATCGCCCACGTGATTCGTATCAATCGCAAGCAGCGTGTGGGTCTCGATGTTGCGCAGATAGTCCATTGTGAGCACCACTCCCGGACGAATCTCATGCTGCAGGCCAGCGTTGATTTGCAAAGAGCGCGGGCTGACGTAGTTCGGTGCTAACAAGTCCGTACCCGTGGCGTCGAGTCCGTCCGTCAACGTTGTACCGATGAACGAGGGGTTACTCGCTGGACCAGCTGCCAGTGTGGAGGCTTGATACTGCGCCTGGAGAGCAGCGATTTGGCTGGCTGCACTTCCAATCGGCTGGCCACAAAACGTTGGGGTAACCGTTGTTCCAGTCGGCAAGGTTAGCGGCACCGGACTGCCATTTGAGCAAACTGTCGTATCCGCCAGGAACAACCCCTTCTGCAGACGTGCCGGACGGTCGAATTCTATGTTGTTCCAGATCGAATTTTCATAGAAAAGTCCAACTCCGGCGCGAAATACCGTTTTGCCTTTCCCGGACGGATCCCAGGCCAGGCCTGCCTGAGGGGCAAAGTTTGCGTTAGGCTGGTGCACTCGATTCCCCAGGAAGGAGTAATACTGATTGTCGAACTGGTTCAACGCTGAGATCGGTGCCAGGTCGCTGTCGGAGCGTCCGGAATCGCGCACGTAACGCAAGCCGTAGGTGAGAGTAAGGTTCGGTCTCAATTTCCAGGCATCGCCAATGTAAAGCGAAATCCGATTATCCGGGCCACTGCCGCCCGCGGGGAATCCAAAGGCCGGAATTTCCGAGTCGAAGCCCTGTCCATTGCCCAGAGAGACACTGGTGACTGGATAATTCAGCGGATTGGCTGCGCCACCCGGAAAGCATGGAGTGTTTGTTCCGCACGAACTAGCGGCGAAGGCTTGGGTTGTGCTGTTCAGCGGCGCACCGACTGCCGGGGCCAGCGCCAGGAAGCTGGCAAAGCCTCCGCCAAAGATGTGGTTAAAGCCTCCCCCGTAGCGAATGATATGCGCGCCGAGCGCCCGGCTACCGTCATACTTGATCTGGTGATCGGATTGATAAGTTTGCTGCGGCGCCAGGAAGCTCGGACCCGAGCAAAATGAATCCGCGCCGGAAGTCAGGCAATCGGGGTCGCTCCCGATCGCCAGCTCAATGTTAGGAAGCGGGTTGAAGATGCTGCTTCCCGCAGTGGCGTCCACGATTGCATTGCGGAATTTGGTGTAGCCGAAGCGAATGCTGTGCGTATACGGCCCGGTATTGAAATCCAGGCCGATGGCATGCACGGGCGTGTGATTGACATTGCCGAAGGGCTGGAAGCTATTCGGAATAATGGCCAGCACGCTGTGGTTTTGATCGTAGGAGAAGCGATAGAAAAACTTGTAATTATTATTGATCTGCCAGTCGATGCGTCCGAGGCCTTCCACCTCACGGAAGGGCGAGCTATAACTGCCAATGATGGAGGAAAATGGACCGCTGGACAGCACTGGATTGAGCAGATCCTGTTTCGTCCGCTCGACGTCCAGGAAGAAGAATAACTTGTCTTTCAGGATCGGGCCGCCGAAGCTCCCGCCGTATTGATTGCGCTGGAAGTAATTGTCGCTGCCACCGGGCAGATTGGCGTCGAGACTCTGATCGCGGAAGGCGTAGTACCCTTCGCCGTGATATTTATTCGTCCCTGATTTAGTGGTCACGTTTACCGAACCGGAAGAAGTGAGTTCCGTGGAAAGATCGAGCGAGGATTGCTGAATTTGAAATTCCTGAATTCCACTGGCAGGGACATTTTGGGTGGTGGTACCCACCGTTTCATCGCTGATGTCGAGTCCATCTACCTCGATACGAGCGGTGCGGCCAAAACGGCCACCGAATGAAATAGACGAGAAGCCGTTCTTCGTGGGATCGAAATTTCCGCCGTCTTGGATCTGTACTCCCGGCTCGAGTTGCGCGAGGTCGAGAAAATTCCGACCGTTGATGGGAAGGTTTTCAATCTGCTCCGTGGTCAGCACACCTTGCACGGTCGCCTGCTGCGTGTTCACCGCGATCTCCGTACTCTGCACCTCCACGACCTGGGTGGCTTGACCGACCTGCATTTTGACGTTCCCCGAAGCGGTCACACCTACTTGCACCGTAACCGTAATCTCCGAAGTTTTGAACCCCTCGGCTTCCACTCGCAACGTGTAATCGCCCGGAGTCAAAGCGCCGGAGGTATACGCTCCGGCAGACGTGGATTTGGCGATGATCACGCGGCCCGTGGCCTTATTGCTGATGGATATCTTTGCGCCACTCACTACGGCGCCCGAAGGGTCGGTGACCAAACCTTGAATGCTGCCGGTAGAAATCGTGGTTTGAGCGAACGACGGAAAAGAACACAGCACGACCGACAACAGAGAGAACGCAACGCGATTCCGCGGCACGCGGAGCAGAGTTCTGACCAGTCCCATGGGCACCATTCCTTTAATCGTCCGACGACAAATTCGTTTACACACAATTCTGCTAAGCCAAACTTCAGAATTCAGGCTTGAAAGTGGGTAGCCAATTGTAAACCGATTTTCGCTTGCTTGAGGCGTGGAGACAATTTCATAGGATGCGCACGAGCTTGGGCCGGGTTGGGCCGAGCCGAGGATTATCGGATAAAGGAGAAAATGCGCATCGGGCAATTGGAAGGTTCCACAAAAGAACGGGACCACGCCTTCCATCAGCGTGGCCCGTTCTTCAATACAACCCAGGAAGCTGGACGTGGCAGTGAGTTGTGCCTAGTCGATCTCACCTGTCGTTGGGTCAAGCTTCAGCTTCGGCGCTTTCTTGCCGCTGGTGAAGTCAAACATGCCGTTCAGCGAACCCGCCTTAACATCCGATGACCCGTTACCAATCGAGGGCAGATTCCAATTGGTCTCAATGAATTGGACAATCGACGACTGGTCGGTAATCTGATGATCGACATAGTTCTGCCGTGCGTACGGCGAGATCACCAACAGCGGCGTCCGCGGACCATATCCGCAGCGGCCTTGCGTGGTGGCCGCCGTATTGCTGCCGCAGAGACCCGCACCCGTCAATTGATCATCGGTGGCGCTCTGCGACTGGTTGACCAATGGATCCATCTGGTGATCGTACCAGCCATCGGAATCGTCGTAGGCGATAACAATGGCCGTATCCTTCCAGTAAGGGTTGGCTTGGATCGCATTGATAGTGTTGACTATGAAAGTCTGTTCGTCGAGCGGATCTGAATAGCCGGGATGACCGTCGTACACCGCCTTCGCTTTGAGGTACGTCACAGCAGGCAACTGGCCAGCAGCCAGAGCGGTGAAGAAGTCCGACAGATCGTACTGATGGTTGGCCTGATCCGTAGTGCCGATTGCCGCACTGGAGCTAGGCGGTAGGTGGTGGAGATTGGCCGTTTCCGGGTAAAACTGGAACGGTTCATGGTGCGCAACGTAGTCAGCAGTCGTACCTGCCAGGCCTACGCTGGCTGCGGCGCAAGTGGCGATTCCATTGCTGAAGCTGGTCGCGCCGAAACCTCCCTGGAACCATCCCCACGTGAAGCCAGCATTATTCAGAAGGTTGCCGATGTTGGTGGTGCCGACCGGAAAGCTGACATAGGTTTTTCCGCTGGGATTGCAATCGTCCCCTGCAGGACGGGCATCGCCGAGAAGAGCACCTGAGGTACCACCGCCAGCGATCACACCAACGGTAGAGCCTCCGCTGACATACTGCACATTGGCTGTGTTACCGCTGATCACGTTAATCGCGCCCGGCGCGGAAGGGCCGAACTGCGTGTTGTAGGAATTGTCGCTCAAGGCGTAGTGCTGGGCGTAATTCCACATGGCGGTTACGGTATTGCCGTCGTAATAGCCCATGACCAGCCCGGTGCCGTGGCCGTAGTCGCACGTGCTGCCGCCGGTGCCAGTAAACTGCGGAAACATATCCATCGCCCCCATATCGAAAGCCTGTTGCTCGGGGGTATAGCTATGATTTTGGTCGCAGGTCACAGCCTGAGTTCGGTCCAGACGAAATGGCTGCACCGAGTTGGGATTTTCCGTCAGCAACCCGCCACTCAACAAATTGTTCACGCGCGGCGTATTCGGAAGCGCGGTAAACTGCGGCTCACTCGCCGGGTTTGTAGCGTTCGGATAGGTTGCGAAGTAGTGGTCAAACGAAATGTTTTCCCCAAAGATCACAACGAGGTGTTTGATGGGAGTAGTTGTGGGATAACTCTCTGCGGGATTCGGCTTGTTGGCCGCCCACGCGTCCACGAAAGGGTTAATGGTCATGCAAACGGCGCACAAAGCCGTCGCTATGCTGCGGAAACGCTTACCGATCATCGGTGATCCTCCTCGATTGGTTGAGACTCAGCTTCGTGGTCAGGGATTGACGCACGCCCACGCACACCTGCAACGAACCCCAAAGACAGAACGTTGGAAGAAGCTACGCGGCGAGTCTTACGCGGAGATGACTGAAAAATAAAATTTCTGTTAACAATTCAAGGCGAGGCGTGATTGGCTGTGGATTTCTTAGTCGATTGGGTTCTCGCCTCTCGAGCCTCAACCCGGATGGTTCCCATCATTCCGCCATCCTGGTGTTCCAGCAGATGGCAGTGATACGGAAAGGTCCCGACGATGCTGGGATCGCGGAAGTCCATCCGCAGCTTGACGCTGGGGTATACCGGGCTGTGGCCATCCCAGTACGCCACATTGATCGTGTCCCTGAGATAGGGTTCGTCGACCGGTACGCCGTTCCATTCCAGCAACTGAAAATGTAGTTGATGGATGTGGAAATCGTGTAACTCTTGCGATCGGTTCTCGATAATCCAATCTTCCACATCGCCTTGCCTTGCGACGATGTCAGGATCCGGCGCGTTCGGATCGAACGCTGCTGGAGTCTTCCCCTCGACCGTCAGGAAAAATACGGTTGGGCTCTTCGGATTCTTCGGGTCTTGCGGCTTCTCGGAGAAGTAAAGCCTGCGCTCGCGTACGGGTACAACTTCTTTGAGTGGCACACTGCGCCCCGGAATCAAGGTTGCAGGGGAGGATGGCAGGTGTGAGCGGATCTCCGGCGCGTCGGCACCGCTCACGATGGCGGCCAAGGGGCGGGTAGGATCGTTCTCGCCGGCGGGACCGCTGTCGACAGTTCTGGTCACCAAACTGGCTCGCATGCCTTCTTTCGGACCCTTCACGATAAACTCCGAGCGGCCCGCGGGAGGAATCAAGACGTGTCTTTTCATCACAATCTGTTGATCGTGGTTTCCGTTCTCATTCACCGGGACCCCATCCAGAGCAACCACCCCCACCATTTGCGCCGTGTCCTTAACCAGAACCTGCAAGTCCAAATAAGTGATTGCCGAGGCGTTCAACACTCTCCATAGTTGTTTTTCCAACGGCTTCATCGTGATGACCGCCGGCGAATACTGTGGATAAGGGACCGGAACGAAATTGATGGAGAGATCCTTGGCTGGTTTTCCGGTGCCCGTCCCGTTGTTAAGAATGTCTCCCTCGGCATCCCGCAAGACTTGTGGCGCAGGCATGGAATCCGTTTGTACCGGCGCGGCATCGGGATTTACTAGCTCCTGATCCCGAATGACGAGCACACGCTCGGGCAAACCCGATACCTCGCTGTTAACGGTTTCTATTCCCTCGACAATCAGCGCGCCGGAAGCTCCACCCAGCACTTGCGCTTTGCTGAAACCGTGAACGTGGGGATGGTACCAATACAGACCCGGGGGCTGGTTCGCTGGAATCTGAAAACTGTATTCGAAGGGCGGAGAGGACGGCTGCACCAGCGTTTTGACGGTGTCGTCCTGGTGACAAACTGGGGGAACGAGGAGTCCGTGGAAATGCAGGTTGGTTGAAGCCGCCGTCATTTGGCCGCCCGCGCAATCTTGTGCCGCCAGACTAGCGTCTCCAGCCATCTTGTGGACTCCGGCATCAGAGGAAGCGGGAAGCTCATTGCGGAGCATCAAGGTCAAGCGATCGCCCGGTTTGACTCGCAGTGTCGGGGACTGGTTGCCAGCCTTATCAATGTAGCAGTAACGCGTCCGTCCCTGAGAATCCACGGAGCTGCGGAAAGCAAGCTCGACTCTCAGCTCGCCGTTCTTACTGCGCAGGTCTTCCGGTTCTGGCACCGCACTGCCTATAGCTCCCCGGAAGCAAACGTCGCCCGATTTGGCCTGCGCCGCAGAACTGGCGCGAAGCAGAAAAACCGGTCCGATAAAGCAGAACCCGAACACCAAAAATCTGACAAGACGATCAAAGCGCATGATTCATTCCGCGGAATAAAACGCTGGAGAGAACACCAGAGCAACGGCGAAGACGAAGTCTAACAAGGCGGGGAATGACAAATGTAAATGGCAGGTGAATTTTGCACTTCAGGAAGGGAGATCGAGGAGCTCACCCTCCCGAATACCTCGGCGTGGCATTCCTGCCTGTACTACTCGCGCTGCATGACCTCGTCGATTACAGCTTTACCGCCCTTATCCACGGAGATGACTTTGTGAATGGGCGCGTAGCCGGTAAGGGTAATGTCGACAACGTAGTTACCGGGATCAAGCATGACATCGACGGGCGAACCCTTGTCGAGCATGTGCTGGTTGACGGCTACCTGTGCGCCTTTGGGCTGAGTCTTGACGCTGACCGTGGCCATGCCCTGAGCGGCCTTGCCACCGAATAACTTGCCAATTTTGCCGACGGTCTTGATGTCATCGACATTGCCGAGCGAGCGGAGCGTGGGCGAGAAGCTGACCGTCTGGGCCAGAACGAACTGTGCGCTGGTGGTCTCATCGATATATCCCTGCTTGCGCACTAGAACAACGTGCTGACCTTTATCCACTGAGACTTGCGCAGGCGTGAGCTTGCCCGTATCTCTGCCATCGATATACACATTGGCGCCGGGGGGTGTACTGGTGACGGAAAGCGTCGCCATCAGCTGGCTGAGATGGCTCACAACAAACGACTTCCCTCCAGAAGGAACTTCGACGTTGCGAGTATCAGTAGAGTACCCTGCCTTGCTGACCGTAACCGCATGCTGGCCTGGTTGGAGGCCGGAAAGAGTGAAAGGTGTAACCCACGAGGGGTCAGTTTTTCCGTCAAGCTGGACTTGAGCTCCCTGCGGCGTGGAATCGATGGCCACCTGCCCGGGGACGATGACAGGAGTGGCGGGTGCGGATGCCTTCCGCTTGCCGTTCCTGCCTCTCGCGACCGCGCCAGCCGTGTGAGTGGGAACCGGTTCAGCTTCCGCCACCGGTTCAGGGGCCTGAGGCTCAGCCGGTGCAGCGGGTTGCGCTGCTTGCGGCTGCACGCTCTGGGTAGCAGCCGCAGATTGAGTATCCGCCGGCTGGCTGGCGGATGAAGCGCCAGAGTGAGCCAAATCGTCGTCGCTATTCAAATGGTTGATGTGCAGAACGAGAACGATGGCGATGATGAGAATTACGACGGCCGCACCTGCTATGGAGTAAACCATCAGGCTGGGCGGAACGTTCTTGATTTCCTTGATTGCCTTTTCCGCAACTTCGCGAGGCTGAACCTTCGGCTTCTCCGGCTCGGAACTCGACCGGAAATTCGGTGCGGCCGCCGCTGGTTGCTCGAGCGCCGGCGGTGGCGGAGGTGGAGCGATGTAGATTTCCTTCAACGGTGGCAGTTCGGTCATCTCCGAGAAACTCACGCCGCCGCGGGATGGACCACCTTCCGCCATCATGGGGTCGACAGCGATTTTCGGCTGCTCGGGAACTTCGACCGCAGGCTCATCGAGGACGGCCGACGACATGGACGCGGTTGGCAGCGAGCCTTCGATGGGCTCTTGCGAGTGCGAAGTGCTGTGCTGATTCGACACACTGAAGTCGGACGTCGAGGAGGCAGCCTCGGCGCTTCCCCAGCCAGCAGCAGCGGCTGCAGCCTTAGGAGCCGCTTCTTGTTTCGCAACCGCAGATGCAGAAGGTTTCGATATTACTGGAGAGGGCGGAGCCGCAGGTTTCTTCGCGACCGGCGTTGCCGGCGCGGAGGCGAACTTGGGTTGAGCCGCCGCTTTCACCGGAGCCGCAACCGCTGAGGCCTTCGCAGGTGCCGCCGCAGCTTTCGCTGCTTGCGGTTTGGATTCCTTACATTTCTCCAGATCGTCCAGCAATTCTCTCCCGCTCTGGTAGCGCTCGCCGGGATCCTTGGCAAGAGCTTTCATGATGAGATCGCTGAGCTGTGGGTGAAGCTTGGGATTCACGTGCATCGGCGGCACCGACATGCTTTCGAGGATGCTCTGGCGTAGAGATTCGGAATCCTCACGATCAAAGGCTTTGCGGTCGGTCACCATTTCGTAGAACAATGCGCCAAGGCTGAAGAGATTCGACCGAGCATCGATTTCTTCTCCGCGAATCTGTTCCGGGGACATGTAATGAAGGATGGAGGGAACCTCCGGCATTTGTGCGGTGAACTTGCCCACGCTGGAGAGGCCGTATCCCAGGACTCTGACCGTGCCATCCCACCCGCACATAATCTTGGCGGGCTCGAGGCTATAGTGAAAAACCTTGTGCGAGTGAGCGTGATCGAGACCGCTGCAAACCTGCCTGCCGATATCGAGCAGGTCCCATATGGAAAATCCTTCTTTGCGCGTCAGCATGGTCGCCACGCTGTTGCCTTGTATGTACTCCATGGCAGCGCAGAATTGGCCTTCGATTTCTCCAGCGCCGTAAACGGGCGTGAGGTTCGAATGGCTCAAGACCTTGGTGATCTCGGACTCTTCGAGAAGGCATTTCTCCAGGTCGGCGGCGCGTTCGCCGAAGGCCGATAACTGGATCGCCTTCAGCGCCACGGTTTGGCCGGTTTGCGGATCATTCGCCTTGTAGACTGCGCCAGTAGCAGACTTTGACAGTTCACTCAGAATTTCGAAGTGGCCGATTTTTGTGGACATTTGCTCCATGCCTCATCCCAGAAAAAAGCCGCGCAGTTTCCGTTAAGAAGCTGCGTGGGTATCAGAACCCGGGGCAGGTTATGGTTAGGATAACGCTCGCGAGAGAAGGCTTCGAGTTACCAAAGTACTGAAAAGACGAGGTGAAGTAGAGTTCGACTTCATCTGAAGGACCAGCACTCCCCTGGCTTCCAGAAGGATATTTGCCAAGCGCTTCCCGTGACCTTTTGTTGCCGGGAACGTTTAACTCTGGTGAGGCGAATCGCGGGATGACAATTGTCATGCAGGCCGGGTGACGATCTCCACTGGCGGGCTAATGACTTGGAGGACGAATATATGTTCGAAGGCGTAAAGGAGTGCGGTGGCGCAGCCTGTCCTCGGGCTCGGCTGGTTGTAGGCGGCACTATCCTTCGTTTATTCTTGTGGCCTGCATGGACTAAGGTGGTCCGCTGTCCAGCATGCCGCTGCGATCCCGGGGTTCAGCCATGACTTTGGCCCGATTTGTCACGAAGAACGCCTTCCGCAACAAGCGCCGCAGCATTCTTACGGTCCTTAGCATCGCTTTTTCTTTGCTCTTGCTGACTCTCATGATGACCATCTGGCGGGCTTTTTATCTAGACGAAGGAAGCGCGGAGTCGGCGGAGCGACTGGTAGTGCGGCACCGGGTCTCCTTGACGTTCAGTTTGCCTGGATTTTATCGCGAGAAAATCCGTGCGGTTCCGGGAGTGGTTGCCGTAGTTCCGGTGTCATGGTTCGGCGGACTCTACAAGGACGATAAGCCGGAAAATTTCTTTGCGCAGTTTGGCACCGATCCTGAGGAGTTCTTCAAAGTTTATCGGGATATACAAATGGCCGAAGAGCAACGGATCGCGTGGCAGCGAGATCGGCAGGGCGTGATTGTCGATGACACGTTGGCCAAGAAATATGGCTGGAAGCTCGGTGACCGGATCGTTTTGAAAGGCACAATTTATCCTGTTGATCTCGAGCTGTACGTTCGAGGGATTTTCAGTTCTTATCCAGACGACAAGGCGGTCTACTTCAACTCCAAGTATGTGGAGGAAGCGGTTTCTTTTTTCAAGGGCCAAGCGGGGACTTTCAGTATCCTTGCGGCTTCTCCCGGAGATGTCAGCAAGATCGCAAGCGCCGTGGATGATATGTTTCGCAACTCGCCCCAGCCCACAAAATCGGAGAGCGAAAAGGCTTTCGGTCTGGAATTTGTGGCCATGCTAGGCAATGTGAAGGCGTTCATCCTGATGATCTGTTCGGCCGTGGTATTTGCAACCTTGTTAGTTTCTGCGAACACGATGGCGATGTCCATCCGCGAGCGAACGCGGGAAGTGGCTGTATTGAAGACTCTGGGTTTTACGCGGCAGAGTGTGCTGGGTTTGTTCATAAGCGAAGCCGTCGCGCTGGCCGCAGCGGGTGGTGTAATTGGCGTCGGCTTGGCTTACTTGTTGATTTACGCAGTCAGCCATTCGCCTTACATGAGCTTCTATAACATGAAGGTTACACCCACTATGTGGGCGGCCGCTTTGTTCATCTCGGGATTGGTGGGGCTAGTGAGTTCGCTGATTCCCTCCTATCACGCTTCGCAGGTGAATATTGTGGATGGGTTGCGGCATATCGGATGAGATCGAGTCGACATTATGACCTTGGGTGGTTTTGTGGTGCGCAATACGTTTCGTAACAAGCGGCGCAGCCTGCTGACGATGCTCAGCATCAGTTTTTCGCTGCTGTTGCTTACGATGATGATGTCGATATGGCGCACGTTCTACATCGACCAGGGGCCTCCGAATGCGATGAAGACCATCATCACTCGCGACCGGGTTTCGCTGGCATTTTTTCTGCCGGCGTATTACCGCGACAAAATTCGCACCATCCCTGGCGTAGTAGCCGTTGCTCCGATGACTTACTTCGGAAACGTATATAAAGATGACCGGTCTACGAACTCCTTTGCCCAGGTGGTTACCGATCCGGACGAATACCCGAAGGTTGCGCCGGACAAGATCGTTCCTCCGGACCAGTTACTTGCCTGGCAGCATGACCGCACGGGAGCGATGGTAGATATCGAACTGGCAAAAAAGTTTGGATGGAAGATCGGTGACCATCTGGTCCTGCAGAGTCCTTATTTCCCGGTGCATCCCGAGGTTACGATCCGCGCCATCTACACCATCGATCCACCGGTTCGGGCGCTGTATTTTAACACTAAGTACTTAGAAGAATCGGTAGACTGGTTTAAGGGACAGGCGGGATGGTACATCACGCAAGTGGCATCGCCCAGCGATGTGGCGCCGGTCTCCAAGGCGATCGATGAAATGTTCCGGAACTCGCCGCAGCATACTAAAACCGAGAGTCAGCAAGCCTTCCGACTTTCGTTCGTATCGTCTCTGGGAAATGTGAAGGCGTTCATTCTTACTATCTGCGGAGCGGTAGTTTTTGCGATTCTTCTGGTCTCAGCGAATACCATGGCTATGTCGATTCGCGCTCGGACACGTGAGGTTGCGGTGCTTAAGACATTGGGTTTCACGCGCCAGCGTGTGCTGTCCATGTTCGTCAGTGAAGCCATCGCGTTGTCGGTGGCAGGAGGAGCGCTCGGTGTATTGGGAGCAACCCTGCTGATACGGTGGTTGACGCATTCGCCAGTCGCGATCGGAATTCCAGCGGAAATGAAGGTTACACTTCCGACGATGCTGGTGTCCCTGCTGGTAGCGGCAACCGTAGGATTCATCAGTGGCTGTCTGCCGGCATATAACGCGTCGCGCACCAATATTGTGGAGGGTCTGCGCCACATCGGTTGAGCAGACCGACTGAGCATGCCGGCTGAGTTGAGAGTTAAATTATGGCAATACCCATCAGCTATAACGTCCGCAATTTGAAGCTCCGAAAAGGTCTCACCGTCATGACTGCGCTCGGCATAGCGCTCACTGTGACCACGGCAATTTTTCTCATGGCGCTGCTGGCGGGACTGCAGAAGGCTTTCGTTTCGAGCGGCAATCCGCTGAATGTGCTGGTGCTACGCAAAGGATCGGAGGCGGAGTTGTCAGGAGGTTTTGACGCAGCGCTGTTTCCAACTCTCAAGGTTCTGCCCGGCATCGCGAAAGATAGTCATGGGGAACCGATGGTCTCCGGCGAGTGGGTGGTGGTGATCGTGCTTCCGCGTAAAGACGGCACGGGCGAAGTAAACGTTACCGTACGCGGCATGATGCCGGATGGATTGGAGCTTCGTCCCAGCGCAAAGCTGATCGAGGGACGCTGGTTTCAGACAGGTCAACGAGAAGTGGTGGTGAGCAAGTCGATTCGCTCGCGGTTTTCGCACGCGAACATTGGCGACACCATGGATTTTGGCAAAGGCTCGTGGAAAGTGGTGGGCGTGTTTGACGCAGGTGGTTCGGCCTATGAATCCGAGATTTGGTCGGACGTAAATCAGATGGCCTCCGATTTTGACCGGCAGGGCGGCTTTTCGTCGGCGTACTTGCGCGCCACCGATCCCATTGCCGCCGATGCGCTGAGGAACCGCGTCAGCGACGATCAGCGGCTCAAACTCGAAGGAATGTTGGAAACAGATTATTACGCGAAGCAGACTAGCTCGGGCGCTCCAATTAAATACATCGGCATCGTGGTCGCGATCATCATGGCCATCGGATCGAGTTTTGCCGCGATGAATACTATGTACGCGGCCGTAGCCTATCGCGGGCGGGAGATTGCAACTTTGCGGGTTTTGGGATTTTCGCGTCCCGCCATTTTGACTTCGTTTGTTCTGGAATCCTTGTTGTTGGCGATGCTCGGAGCGGTAGCAGGAATTTTACTGATGCTGCCCTTTAACGGCCTGCAAACCGGAACATCGAATGCGGTGACATTCAGCGAAGTGGTGTTCAGCCTGCAAATCACACCACTGGTAGCCGGATATGCAATTCTGTTTGCGCTGGCCATGGGACTATTCGGTGGGCTGTTCCCCGCATGGCACGCCGCACGACAAAATATCCTCACGGCATTGCGAGGTTGATTTGAGGTTTTGGGGAAACTAGCTTCCCCGGTTTTCCGTATCCATATTTATGCCGATTGACGCGAAACACGAAGACCTGCAGAGCTTGCGAATCGACCGCACAGAGCGCGGCACCAGCAACGGTGAACCGCCCACGTGGGCGCGCCGTTACATCGTGATTGGGATCGTGGTCGTGGGCGTATTGAGCTTGTCCGCACTGGCCTATCGGGTCATGTTCCGTGATGCGCCCGAGGTCGAAGTCGTGCGTGCGGCTGCCGAAAGCAGCGACGTCGGTGGCACCGTGCTTTCGGCCACGGGCTACATCGTTGCCCATCACACCATTAATGTAAATTCCAAGGTGACCGGACGCCTCGCGTGGATCGGTGTCGAAAAAGGCGACAAGGTGAAAGAGGGACAGGTCCTGGTGCGATTGGAGGACGAAGAATTCCGCGCCTCCTACGAACAGGCAAAAGGCGCATTGGAAAATGCTCGCGCTTATCTCGACGAATTGGAGCACGGCTCCCGTCCGGAGGAAATTCAGCAGGCGCAACACAATCTTGATGAAGCTCGCGCGACGCTGGTGAATGACAAACTGACGCTGGACCGCACCAAGGAACTCTCGGCGGGAGGCGTCGTTTCCCGTCAGGCCCTGGACGACGCAACCGCGAAGTTCGATTCCGATCAACAGCGGGTGAATTCGCTGGAGAAAGCATTTCAGCTGATGAAGATTGGGCCTCGGCTGGAAGAGATCGCCCGTGCCCGCGGATCGGTCGCCCAGGCGCAAGGGCTGGCCGATTATGCCAAATCGCAGCTCGATGCGACCGTGATCCGCGCACCGGTCACTGGCACGATTCTTGATCGCACCGCGGAAAAGGGCGAGTTGATTACGGCGCAGTTTGCCAGCGCAGCGGCGGGTGGACCACAGGGATCGGTAGTGTCGCTGGCGGATTTGAACGATCTCCAGGTTGAGCTCGATATAGCACAGGCGGATTTTGCCCGGCTCAGTCCGAAGCAAAAGGGTATCGTTACCACCGATACTTATCCCGACAAGACCTACGACGGTGAAATTGCACAGATTTCTCCCGAGGCCAACCGGCAGAAAGCCACAGTGCAAGTGAAGGTACAGGTATTGAATCCGGCCAAATATCCAGACGTGTTTCTGCGGCCGGAGATGAACGCCACGGTAAAGTTTCTCGCGGACCAGCCGAAGGCGGCTAGCTCTCAACCGTCGGGGGCATTCGTACCCGCCGCAGCCCTCCGGGATCACGACGGCAAAAAGATTGTGTTCCTGGCCTTCGATAGCAAGGCTCACATGCGTGAGGTTCACATACTTAGCCAGCGCACCGACGGGTTTCTCGTGGACGGATTGGTAGGCGGCGAGAGCGTGATCACAAAGGCACCGCAAGAACTGAAGGACGGCGACACAATTAAGGTGAAGGGGTAAATTTTCATGAGTACTGTTGCTGAAACCAGAGTTGCTACCGGAACGAAAGTGGTTCAAGCCCGCAACGTGAGCAAGGTTTTCAAACGCGAAGCCTTTGAAGTGAAGGCTCTCGACGATGTCTCCATCGACATTGCGACCGGCGAATTTCTCGCTCTGATGGGGCCTTCGGGATCGGGCAAAACCACGCTGCTGAATATGATCGCGGCGATTGACCGCCCAACGGCCGGCGAGCTGCTGGTGCAGAATCAGAATATTTTCCGTTTCAACGATTCGCAGGCTGCTCACTGGCGCAACGAGCATATCGGTTACGTCTTCCAGACTTTCAACCTCATCCCGGTGCTGACTGCGTTTGAGAATGTGGAGTTGCCCTTGCTGTTGACGAAGCTCAACCCGCAGCAAAGACGGGACCACGTGATGACCGCGTTGAAACTCGTGGGGCTCGAGGAAAGGGTCAACCACCTTCCGAAGCAACTCTCCGGCGGACAGGAGCAACGAGTGGCGATCGCTCGCGCTATTGTGAGCGATCCGACACTGTTACTCGCGGATGAACCTACCGGCGATTTGGACAGTCACTCCGCAACGGAAGTTCTTGAAATCTTGAAGCGGCTGAACGAAGACTTTCACAAAACAATCGTGATGGTCACACATGATCCCCACGCAGCCTCGTACGCGCACGTCACGCGGCATCTTGAAAAAGGGATGCTCCTGCCACCGGGTTAGCGCCAATCACTGAGCGCTTGGCACCGCAAACATAGGCGTCGACTCGTGTTCCGCGTCGGCAACCCATTTCCAGGCGCGGCGACCGTTGTCGAGAGCGACGGCTCGGGCTTCGCCGTAGGCGACCAGACGATTCAGTACCGTAGTGACGGAGGCCATGGGATCTTTATGGCGCTCCAGCATGGGTGGCATTCTTTCCTGAATCCGGTCACACACGTCGCGCGCACTCAAGGCTCGGTTCGCGTCCATTAGAATCATGCGGCAGGCTTTGGTGAAACCAGGCTGCCGTCCATTGCTCTTGCGATCGACCAGTTCCAGCAATTCATCACTTAACACACCATCTCCAAACAGGTTAGCTAGGCCAGCGATGGTTTGCTTGATAGTCCCGATGCGTCGCATCACCTCGGCCCGCTGTTGCAAAAGTTGACGCAATTCCTCGTGAGCCTGGCGCACCACTTCCTGGACGTGACCATTCGCATTGCGGGTAACCGCCCTGGTCTCGATCGGCTGACTCTCCATAAAACCTCCCCTAACGGCTTTTGCGGCGGCTGGTCAGTACCCCGTCCGCAGACTGACTCTTTAGACGATACGAAGGAAGTCCCGCAGGTGTTCCCTCACCTTTGGAGGCTCCCCTTGCCCCAGGCACTACACTTTGTCCATTTAGACGCTCGAAGTTAGAGTTGGTTAACAGAGGAAAAGACAGATTCAGTGTGATTAAGCATCGGATATCGATGCGCGTAGACGCCAAGCGAGGACTTTCGCTGAGCAAAGCTGTCAATAAACCAAGAGAACGGAATCCCAAACTGGGCTCCGCCCACTTAGGAACCCCCTCCCAACCCGGATCATCGTCTCAAGTTCTGGGCGCGGATGCTTTCATCCAAGGTTTCCGATGTGCAAAGAGTAGTCAGCATTCCCGTGGCAACCGCAGCACAACTCGAGGCTTCACCGGCCGTATTACACGTTTTGCTGGTAGGGAACCAGGAAGAGGATTTCTTTCTCATCCGCGAGATCCTTGAGCGGCATCGGAATGTCTTGCCGGCAGAGCTCGATCATGCGGGTTCCCCGGAAGAGGCTAAGGCGTTGTTGCAACAGGGCCAATACGACCTGGTTCTCTTCGAGCATGAAACGGGAGACGATGCGGCCACAAAGCTTCTCACTGATGTTCTTCAAAGTGGGCGGGCCATACCCTTCATCGTGCTCACGGAACAGGCAGACGAACAAGCTGTCGCGGCAATCGTGGAGGCAGGCGCGTCGGATTGTGTAGAGAAATCACCTCTGAACGGAGCCGACCTTCTGCGCACGATTCGATGGACACTGAATCTGCACGCAACCCAGCAGAAGAGGCGACTGGCGGAAGACTCTCTGCGTAAGCTTTCTTGCGCAGTCGAACAATCAGCCGACACTATCGTGATTACGAACAGTGATGGCACTATCGAGTACGTGAACCCAGCTTTTGAAGCCCTGACTGGCTATTCGTCAGAAGAGGCGGTGGGCCAGACTCTGCGCATCCTAACGTCAGGCCAGCAGGCGCCGGCGCTTTATCGCGAGTTGTGGGAGACAATTAGCATTGAGAATGCGCGCCACAATACCCTGGTGAACCGGAAGAAAAACGGCGAACTGTATTACGTCGATGAGAGCATCAGCGCAATTCGAGACGATAAAGGCCGCATTACGCATTTTGTCTCCAACGGTCGTGACCTAACTAAGCGGTTGCATCTCGAAGCGCAGTTGCTGCAGGCGCAAAAAATGGACGCGGTTGGACGTCTCGCCGGAGGCGTCGCGCATGATTTCAACAACCTGCTCACGATCATTACCAGTTATTCCGAGTTGGCGATGGACTCAGTGCTTCCGGAAAGCTCCACTATGGGCCGACTCCAGGAGATCCTCTCGGCAGCGCGACGGGCTGCGGAGTTGACGCGGCAACTGCTCGCCTTCAGCCGCAACCAACCGCAAGCGTTGCGCGTGGCAGAACTCAACCCAGTGGTCAGCGGAATCGTGAAAACCTTGCACCGCCTTATCGGAGAAGATATCGAGCTGACGTTTGTCCCAGGCGCGGGGATGGGAAGAATTCGTTTGGATCCGGTCCAGATCGAGCAGATCCTCATGAATCTGGCGGTGAACGCTCGCGACGCGATGCCGCAGGGAGGGCAATGCACCATCGAAAGTTCGAATGTGATCCTCGATGAAGAGTATGTCTGCCAGAAAAAGGCGGCAATTCCAAAAGGACGCTATGCCGCCTTGACCATGAGTGACACTGGCGCAGGTATATCGGCAGATCATCTTCCTCATATTTTCGATCCCTTTTACACGACGAAGCCCTCGGGAAAGGGCACCGGGCTGGGGCTGGCAACGGTCTATGGCATCGTCAAACAAAATCACGGATTTGTGTGGGCCTACAGCGAACTGGGAATGGGCACGGTTTTCAAGGTCTACTTCCCGTGTGTGCAGGATTGTGATGCGGTCACCGATGAGCGAAACACTGAAACGGAAGCGGTAGCGCGGGGCACTGAGACTCTCCTCCTAGTCGAGGACGAAGATGCATTACGCCAGGCGGAGGCCGAGTTTCTCAGCCTCCAGGGCTATACCGTGTTACAAGCGAAAGACGGTCAGGACGCAATGGCCGTTGCGAACAATTACAGATCACGAATTCATTTGGCTGTCACCGACGTCGTAATGCCTCGAGTCAGCGGCGGTCAACTGGCAAAGGAACTTGCCGCGGTCCGTGAAGAAACGCAAGTGCTATTCGTATCTGGCTATAGCGGGCAAACCGTGATCGATCACAAGGTAGGCGATGGCGAAAGTAACTTCCTGGAGAAGCCCTTCACGCTCAGACAGTTGGCGGAAAAAGTGCGCGCGGTTCTCAACCTCAGCCGGAACATTGTTCCCGCTTAGCGCCTGTGGTGATCGAACATCTCCTGCTAGGGTGAGACCCGAGTCAGCTTCCCGTTTTTCAACGTGAATCGATCTCCGCGCCAGATCACTGTGTGGCCTCCCAGGCTCATGATCCAGACTATGACCGCAACCAGGTCGCGGAGTGGAATCAGCCACGTATATTTCAGAACTTGACCGTCGCGCAGAACACTCCAGCCCACAACCAGTGCAACCGCGAGACGTAGAAATAAGATGCAAGCCAGCGCGCTCCAGGACCAGAGAGCCCCCTTACTCGCCGCCACGGCCAGCGATGCCCAAAGGATTCCGAACGTGAAAATCAGTCCAAAGTAACCGCCCGCCCGAGCGTCGCGAACCCCACGCGCCCAACGAAGTTGATGCGCGAGGAAATCCCGCAATCGATAGGCTGGAAGAAAGGTTTCGACTACAACGTCCGAGAGCTTCACAGCAAGTCCTAGATCCGCAATGCGCTCTCCCAGTTCGTAATCATCCGCAAGATGGTCCACGATCGAGTTGAAGCCGCCGATTTTCTCCAACTCCGCACGCCGAAATGCCAGCGTGGAACCGAGTCCAAAACGGATGCCGCCCTCCAGCTGAAGCGCGGCCAATACTCCTGCGCAAAAGTCCGTACTGATTCCGAGACTCTCCAGGCGCGAGCCCAGCGTCGCTCCTGCCACCCCACGATAAAGGCAGGTAACCATTCCGACTTGCGAGTCCGCGAGGGGAGCGGTCACCCGGCGCAGATAGTCAGGTTCGACCCGAATATCGCTGTCGTTGACGATCAGGTACTCGAAATGCGCTTCGCTCAGCATCTGCGCCAGGTTACTAACCTTCACATTCGCGCCGAGGGTTTTCGAACTCACGACGATCCGAATTCTGCGATCAGGAAACTCCTGCTGTAATGCTTTCACGCTTGCGACTGCAGGATCTTTTAGGTCATTAACGCCGAAGATGACTTCGTATTCCGGATAATCCTGCAGGCAGTGGCTGCGAAAGCTCTCATAGATTTCAGGATCGATGCCCTTCAGCGGTTTAAGAATTGAGATCGGTGGCCGGAACACCGTTGGATGAACACTAGTTCTGCAGCGCTTGGACAGAAATCGAAAAGCACTCCAGAGGCACAGAAGATAGTAGAGCGAACTGGATACGATGCCGACAGCCGCGAAAATCTGAACTGCAGCGAGGATGGAATGCATTATGCGCAGGTGTGATCGACGTTATTCATGACCCAGCTATTCGTAGCGCAGCGCCTCGATGGGATCCAGATTCGCTGCTTTCCACGCAGGATAGATTCCGAAAATGAGGCCAACTCCTGCTGCGGAAGTGAAGCCAAAGATCGTCCAAAACATCGACATGTGCGCCGGCAGCGATGGCCACAACGCAGGAATAATACCGACGACGATCGCACCCAGCAGGACTCCAATCAGGCCTCCAACTGCAGTAAGAATAATTGCCTCCAAGGTGAACTGCAAAAGTATGTCCCGTTTGCGGGCGCCGATGGCTTTGCGAACGCCAATCTCGCGCGTCCTCTCGGTGACGCTGACCAGCATAATGTTCATCACCCCTACGCCGCCAACGATCAGGCCCACGCTGGAAATCGCAAACATTCCGACAAACAGCATCCCTGTGAGCTGGTTCCAGAAATCCGACAGCGAATCCGAGGTGAACACTGAGAAATCATCCCGCTTGCCCGGCGGAACTTTTCGCCGCCGCCGCAGCAGTTCGCGCATTTCGTCTACCGCCTTCGGCATGTCGTCATGGGACGTAGCTTTTACGCTGATCCAGTGGTCTTTCAATTCCGGATGCAACGTCTTGAAGGTGCTCAGGGGGAAAAAGACGCGATTGTCGTTAGGATCCTTTCCCCCGCCAAACACGGACTTGATCTTATCCAGCACCCCGATCACGGTGAACAATCGCCCGTCAATGTTGATTTCGTGTCCCAGTGGACTCTCACTGGGGAACAGTTCCACAGCCGTGTCGTGGCAGAGAACGATAACCG
This sequence comes from uncultured Acidobacteriaceae bacterium, assembly GCA_963782835.1. Taxonomy (GTDB): domain Bacteria; phylum Acidobacteriota; class Terriglobia; order Terriglobales; family Acidobacteriaceae; genus Sulfotelmatobacter. The sequence goes on from CAWALR010000028.1 coordinate 147,320, forward strand.
GAGCGTGCCTTTCATCGTCGCTCTCGCCGAACCACCTGCCTTCCGTGATATGTAGGTCGAAAACATCTTTCGCGGCGGAAGTTGCTCCTTCCAGGATTGTGTTCTTCACCTTGCGATCCTGGTATTTGACCGCGTAAGTGCCAACCCCTAGCTCCGGACGGAAAAAGCGTATGCCTGCCGTTACTGCTTTCACGTGCGGCAGCTGCGCCATGGCTTGCGCATCTTCGAAGGTCAGCTTCTTGCGCGTGCGCATCTCTTGCGTCAAACGCAGGGTGAAGGGCTCAAGATGATAAGCAAAGATGACGTTGGAGCCGATGCTGGCAACGAGATCGCGGACATTGTCGTCGAGTCCACGCCCGATGGAGGAGACCCCAATCACCATGGCGACGCCGATCACGATTCCCAGCACGGTCAGCGACGAACGCAGCTTGTTGCCCCGGATGGTGTCCGTCGCCATCTGCACAATCTCACCGAATTCGTCCTTGCGCATCATGAGCTACGTTTCAAACCTGAGCGCGACAATCGGATCGAGCTTCGCCGCCTTGCGCGCCGGGTAGACTCCAAAAAACACTCCTACGCTGGCGGATACGACCAGCCCCGCCGCGACCGCCCAGAGCTTGATCGCCGACGGCATCCCGATCAGCAAAGTAAACGTCTCTGCAACGATCACTCCCAATAGAACTCCCAGAGCTCCGCCCGTAACCGCGAGCGTGACGGACTCGATCAGAAACTGCAGCAACACATCTTCACGCCGCGCACCAAGCGCCTTGCGTATGCCGATTTCACGGGTACGCTCCGTCACCGCGACCAGCATAATGTTCATGATCACAATGCCGCCCACGACCAGAGAGATGCACGCGATTCCGATGGTCGCGATAAAAAATGTCTGGCTGAAATTGGTCCAGATACCGAGCAGGCTGGCATTGGTTTCAATGTCGAAACTGTCGTCGCCGCCGGGCGCATCATGGCGTTTGGCACGCAGCGCGGCACGCGACTCGTCTACGGCTTCGTCGAGCGGAACGCCGGCAGCCAGGGCTTTTCCCGAGATTCGAATGCTGTTGTTATGCGCGCCGTACTGCTTGAGGAACGACGTGATCGGAATCATCACGTAGTTGTCGGCGCTCTGGCCGAGCGTCGTTCCTTTCTTCGTGCCCACTCCAATCACCTGGTAAGTCCAGCCATCCAGCCGGATTTCCTTGCCCACTGGGTCCGTCCCCGCCATCAGATGATCGACAATGTCGGCGCCCACAACCGCGACCGGAGCCCGATTATTCAGATCCGTCTCATTCAGCATGCGGCCAGCACTGAGATCGGTATCGTAAATCGGAGCCATCGAGGGCGTGATTCCCCGCACGGATGTATCGCTGATCGATTGCTCGGCGTATTTCACATGGCCGGCCTCGTTGCGAAGAACTGCGCCGATGTAAGTGCAATGGCGGCAGGCCTCCGCAACCGCCTGGTAATCTTCCATGGTTAAGTCTTTGCGCTTTTCGCCTTCGAGATAGTGATCGACATTGGTGACGGCGGGCGAGACTTTGAAGATGATGAAAACGTCGGCCCCTAAATTGAAAACTTTCTGCGCGACGTAATCGTTAATGCCGGAGACGAAGGTGACCACGGCGATTACAGCCGCCACGCCGATGACCACGCCCAGCAGCGTCAGCACGGAGCGCAGCTTGTTTACCCACAACGATTGCAGCGCGATTCGGATGGCTTCGGCGACATGCATAGGTGCGGATTACCGGTCTGAGGTTTTGGCTGCCAGGTCTTGGGCTGCACTGTCCGGAGCATTGGCCAAGGCCGCTCATTCCAAGTCTATCAGCCGAGCGACTCGTCCCTAAGACCCAAGACCTATGAGCCAAGACGTGAGTCCAAGCGCCGGCCATCGCATATAATGGTGACGTTGGCAGCTGGACCGGACGGCCGCTTTTCGCGTCTTCGGACGCGGGGAGAGGAAAGTCCGAACTCCGCAGAGCAGTGTGCCGGATAACGTCCGGGAGGCCGGGTTCAAGCCCGTCCGACGGAAAGTGCCACAGAAAATATACCGCCTGTGTCTTCACGGATACGGGTAAGGGTGAAAAGGTGCGGTAAGAGCGCACCGCCGCCGCAGTAATGCAGCGGGCAGGGCAAACCACACACGGAGCAAGACCAAATAGGGAGGAAGTTCGGAGCTTCGGTTCCGGACACGTGCCGGCTCGGTGCGTCAAACCTTCGGGTAGGTCGCTAGAGCCTCGCAGCAATGAGTGGCCCAGAGGAATGGCCGTCCCACCGGAGCAATCCGGAGGACAGAATTCGGCTTACAGGTCCGGCTGCCATAAACTTTCCGTTTTAATCACGTCCAAAGCCGATGAGCCGGGTGTGACGCAGGCGTGACCCGCTTGATGCAGCGGCAACGATATTCCTCTTTCTTGGGTACGCACAAGCGAGGGAGATTCGTGGATGTCGGACGTGCGCGCCGCATGCTACCATTCTTGCGTGAGCGACTCCGCTTGCATTCCAAGTGCTGTCTCGGTCGTCCCAACCACGAGGGTTATCTCGCGGCACTCTGCCCTGGTCCGCGTCACTCATTGGATCACCACCCTTTGCTTTTTTGCCCTGCTCGTAAGCGGAGCTGAAATTGTGATCTCCCACCCGCGCTTCTATTGGGGCGAAACCGGCAATGTGTTAACCACACCGCTGTTCAAAGTACCGATCCCAGCCTCGAGGAATTTGGTACCGAGCGGCTATGGGTACGTGCTGCCGGACCAGAACGGCTGGAGCAGGTATCTCCACTTTCAAGCTGCCTGGGTGGTGGTATTCACCGGCTTACTGTACACAATCTTCGGCTTGGCTACTGGGCATTTGCGGCAGAACTTGCTGCCGAATGGGACCGATTTGTCGTGGCGGTCGCTCCTGAAATCGATCGCTGAACATTTGCGCTTTGAGCGTCCGAGTGCGGCGGAAGCATTGTCGTATAACGTGCTGCAGCGTCTCAGCTACCTGTTCGTGATCTTCGTTCTTTTCCCGTTAGTCATCTGGACCGGCCTGGCGATGTCTCCCGCCTTTGTTTCCGCGTTTCCGGCGGCCGTTAATGTGCTTGGGGGCCAGCAATCTGCGCGGACGCTTCACTTCTTCGTCTCCCTGGCTCTCGTTCTCTTTCTGCTGGTCCACGTCGCGATGGTTTGGCTTGCCGGATTCTGGAGCCGCATGCGGGCGATGATCACGGGTCGCGCCGCCGCACCGATGGAGCGCACATGAGCCCTGATCTTTCACGCCGCAAACTCATCACAACCGGAATTGCAGCCGCGGCTGGCGTGGCGGGCCTTGGCGTGGCCGCGCGCCTTGCGCAAAAATATGCGCTGGTCCCGCCCGATGACGGCGGAATTTACGGCCTTGGCGAAACCCTGACCTATGCTTCGCAGCGTCTGCTGACGCGGCACTCATTAGCTCGTGAGTTTTCTCGGAGCCAGATCTCGAAGCCTCCATTCGCGAACGAAATCCCACCCCTGAACGAAGCGTACAAGCGCCTTCAGGCCGGAGGATTCGCAGACTGGCGGCTCTCGATCAACGGCATGGTTGCTCGGCCTGCCTCGTTTTCGCTGGATCAGCTTAAGAGCTACCCGTCTCAGAGCCAGATCACAATGGTGCAGTGCGAAGAAGGTTGGTCGTATATCGCCGAGTGGATCGGCGTGCCTCTATCTCAGGTCCTGCAAGCCGTGGAAGTCCACCCGCAAGCTCGATACGTTGTCTACTTCTCGATCGATCCCGACTGGTGGGAAAGCATCGATATGTCCGATGCGTTGCATCCGCAGACTTTTCTTGCCTATGGGATGAATGGCGACGAGCTGCCAGTGGGCAACGGCGGGCCGCTTCGCCTGCGGGTCCCACGTCAACTCGGCTACAAGAGTGTGAAGTACATCACACACCTAACGGTCACCGACAGTCTGAAAGGATTCGGCAAAGGTCTGGGCTCCGCGGCTCCGGAAGGAGGCTATGCCTGGTACGCGGGCATCTGATGTGTTTGTTTCATGAGAGTGGCCCATCTCTATCACGAGTGGTTTTTCCGCTTGGCTAACGGTGGTGCACTTCCACGGCTGCGGGGTCACCGATGATGCTTGCCACCTGAGTGCCCGCCATGACCGCCTCCTCCCGAGTGTCCGTGGCCAAAACTCTTGCCGCCCCCAAAACTCTTTGTCCCGTGTCCGCCGCCAAATAGATGGAGGCCTCCCGAGTGCGAAGGCTTGCCGGAAGACTGCTTGCCAAAATTGCTGCGCTTAAAGTTTGCGCTGGGCGCGCGAGAGGTCCGCGTTGATCCGCCGTATGCCCCGCCTCGCCCGCTGCTATAACTTTCAGCCGACCTGCCATAAGAGCTGGATCCATAGCTTGAACGTCCATACTGCTGTGGCCTGCCAACCGCTGGGCGAACGCTGTTGTAGGCTTGCGCCGAGGGCCGCCCATAGCCGGCTGCGGGTCTCTGATAGCCACCGCGGTTGTACATTTCCGCTGGACGGTTCCCTGCATAGGCATATCTGTCCGGAGTTCGGGCAAATGCCTGGGAACGCGCCGTGTATCCGCCACTCGGCCGGCCATAGCTGCCCGGCGTCCGGTAAGAGTTATTCGAGCGCGCAGCGCTCCATCCGCCACGCGAGAAAGCGCGTGGGCCGCCGTGGGGGAAGCCCCAATCCGAGACCGTGCTGCTATGCGAATAGTAATTCGACCCATGGAAGAGCACGGACTGAGCCAGCCAATCCAAGCCCCAGGCCAGCAATCCGAAAGGCGTATGCATGAAGGCTGTCGTGGCGATGCCCAAGCCAAATCGCACGGCCAGAGGCCCGACGGACGAACCAATAAACGATCCTATCGCGCCGAGCAGCGAAAACCCTGGATACGGCGAGATTGGCTGCCCGTAGACAGCCCACGGGTTGTAGACCGGGACATACACGACTTCCGGGTTCGCCGGCGCCAGATCAATGTTGCCCTGATCGTAGTTCACCGTTTCCTGCGGAGTACTTCGCAAGTTTCCAGCCGCCTGCGCGCGCTGGCGCATCACCTGCACAGCTTCGAGTACATCCTGCGGCTGGTTGTAGTAGGCGTTGCCCAGGTCCGTAGCCCACTGCAGGTTGTAATTCATCTGCGCCAGTACCTGCGGAAATGCTGTCAACGCCTTGACGCTAGGATCCCAGGGCTGCGCGTTAGCTCCCGCGGCAACCTGATCGGAGGAAGCGTAGCCTTGCGCCCGCCGCCAACGGTCCGCGTCCGCCACTTGCGCGGGATACGTGGCCGCGGTCAACACCAGCGCCACGAGACTATCCGGATAGAGAGCGATTGGCGCGACCAGTTGCTGTAATTCCTGCGCGCTAAGCGGCTCCATCGGAGGGTTTCCCTGTTGTGGATAGGACTGTTGCGGGTAAGGCTGTTGTCCGTCGGGTTGCGGCTGCGCATAACCCGGCTGCCCATAGTCTGGTTGTTGATCCGGGTATTGTCCGTTATCGGTCAGCCTGCTGTGCGAACAGCTCTGCTTTCCCCAGTGGCAGCAAGAGAAATACCAGCGCCAATGCAAATAGAAACCTACTAGAAGTGCGCCAATCTCCGGGGGTGCGTTTGGAGTGTCATCTTCCCTCTCAGTAGCCCACAGGCGCGCTCCGGGGCTAACTCTACGATCCAAACGACCGGAGGATGCGTTTACGACCGGCCTGACGAAGAACTGCTATCTAGTCTAACCCCACTTTCTAGCAATAGTTCCGGGAAAGATGCGTCCGGGTTAGAGCCTCAGACGTACTCGCGTTCGGCCCGCCGAATCGCTCGATACCTTTCGAACACTTTCTTATCGCTTTCCAGTCCCAGCGCCGAGCGGATCGAGCTTCCCCTGAACGTATGGAGCAACATCTTCCATCCCTGGAACAGGACCCAAGCGGGATCGTGCTTAATCGCTACCGGGATGTGATGAACCTTCATCCACCGTTCGGCCTTCCAGCGCATGAATTCCACTTCTTCCGCGGGCAGGTGCTCAGTACGCACGACAGCCGTCGTACCGTCATATTCTTCGAGCCGCTCATTCATGATCAAACCCTGATCACGAAAATCTTTCGTCATGGGCGTTCGTGGGTATGGGGTAGGGTGTTGAATGTAAGGCCAGTCCACATAGCGGCGTGCGAATTTGAGATTGGCTTCGATGGATTCGCGAGTGTCCCCCGGACTACCCACGATTAATCCGCCGACCACATACATCTGATTCCGGTGAAGGTAATCGATAGCCTTGAGGGTGGCATTGCCCGTTTCGTGGCCGTTGGTCCGTTCGGTGTTCTTAGCTGAAGCCTTCAGGAATTCCAGGTCGCCTTCCAAAATGTTTTCGATACCGAGAAAAACGTAGCGAAAGCCGGCGCGCCGCATCAGTGGGGCCAGGGTTTCGCCGTGGTTGGCAATGGCGGAAGTCATGGCTTGCACAAAGTAATCGAGCTTATGCAATCCAGCGGCAATGATGGCCTCGCACAACGCTTCAAAGCGCTTCACATTCAAGGTAATGTTGTCATCGACCAGGAAAATCGTCCGAGCTCCGTGATCGCGGGCATCGCGAATGTCGTCCAAAACACGATCGAAAGAGTAAGTGTGGAAGTTGCGCCCCCGCATCTCGATGATGGAGCAGAAACTGCAATCGTAGGTGCAGCCGCGCGAGGTCTCAACCACGTCCACCTGGCGCCCGATTAACGTGTATCCCTGCAGCACGCGCGCATCACGCTTCGGGGGACGGATTTCCTTATCCTCCAGCCGGTGCGGAGCGCGCGCTGGATTGTGCACCCAGCTTTCGCCATTGCGATAGGAAAGACCGCCGATGCGCTCGAAGCCGGAACCGTGCTCAAGTGCGCGTAACAATTCGCGGAACGTGACTTCTCCCTCGCTGCGCACCAAATAATCGACGCCCATGTCCTCGTAAGCTTCGGGCGCGAGGCTGGGATCGTACCCACCGACCACAATCTTCACTCCCGGGCGAAGCGAACGCACCAGATCGATAATGCGACCGGCAGTCCGGCGCTGAAATGTCATAATGGACAGTCCGACGACTTCAGGATTGAGCTCGCCTACAAGTCTGGTCACGGTTTCACGAACCTGGCGCTGAACCAGGATCAGGTCAGCGACGGCCACGTGGTGGTGAGGATCGACATTTCCCGCAAGCGACGTGAGTGCGCCGTTGGGCATGCGAATCGCGGCCGGGGGCATGTGTTCAAAAGAATCCGGCATCGAAAGCAACAGGACGTTCATTGGGGCCCAGTCCTTTATGCTCCGCAGTAATCCCGCAGGCGCAGTTTGAACCCAGTTGCGAAGCGAATGGTCGTAATTGTACCCCAGCCTGCAGCGGAACTGCTGGCTCAAAAAGGAAGCGCACCCGTTGACAATTTCAAGTTATCATTTCAACGAGACTGCCGCTGACTCTGGCTGGGCCGGAAAGCAGCGACATTTTGGGGGAAGCATGGCGATCAACTTTGCGCGGCGGCGTGATGAAAGAGATTACTCGGTACATTTTCAACCGTTGGAGCGTCTGAAGGTATATCTGTTCGGGGCGACTGTACTGTTTGCATCGTTTGGGATGGGGGAAGCCGTCTATCGACTCTTGTTTTCACAGTTCGACGGCATAACCGATCGTATCCCGGTTGAATTGCTGTTTGGTTTGGTTTTTGCCTGGCTGGCCACGAAGTTCGTCGGAGACGCTTACCGAAATCGCAAACAGCGAAGTGCAAGGCTCAACTTCATTTGGGCTCGAAATCATCACATACGAGGCGCCGTGGAAGGAATCACGCCCTTGGCCCATCCGGCAAAGAACCAACAATCAATCCGCGTAATCCGGGAAGAGGTTGATCGAATCGAGTGGGCGCTGAAGGAAATTTTGCCAAGCTGACAGCAGGCTCGCGTCTATCCCGGGATCTTGCCCGAATACAAGGCCATGCCTACGATGGCGTCCATTCCGAGCGCGTCGAGGCTGTCGATTTCTTCTTGCGTCGTGATGCCGCCGGCGACTACCAGCCGCCGCGAGGTGGCTTTCCGGATCGCACTCACGGTCTCCAGCGGAATTCCGCCCATCAGGCCTTCCGTATCAATGTGGGTATAGAGGAAGGTGTCGCAGAACGGTTCGAGTGCCCGAATCATGTCGAACGCCGTAAGGGCAGTATCTTCGCGCCAGCCGTCGATCGCAACTCGTCCGCCTCGGGAATCGAGAGCAAAGACCAGGGGTGAGGTGCCAAGTTCGCACGCCAGAGTAGCGGCATATTGCGTGTTGATCTCGCCTCCCTTCAGCAACGCAGAGCCAACGATGATTCTCCCCGCGCCGGCTTGTAATACCTCACGCGCCGCTTCGAGGGTACGAATCCCGCCGCCGACCTGGCAATTCAATCGTTTCACAATCTGCTTCACGATTTGCCGGTTATCCCCGGTGCCACGCGCGGCGTCGAGATCGATCACCTGCACCAGCGGATACTTGGAGAAGCGCTCGAACCAATAGTCGAAGTTGTCGAATTCCAGAGCTTTCTTATCGCCCTGCACCAACTGCACAATCTTACCGCCCATCAAATCGATCGACGGAATCAGCATGGCCACCTCATGGGAATGCCAGCCTCGTGCAGTTCGCGTTTCAGCTCTGCGATGTTCTCGATACCGAAGTGGAAGATCGACGCGGCGAGAGCGGCGTCCGCGCAGCCCTCGCGAAAAACTTCGATGAAGTCGCGCGCCGACCCAGCGCCGCCCGACGCAATCACCGGAATTGAAACCGCTTCCGCTACGGAGCGCACCAGTTGACAGTCAAATCCGGATTTCGTTCCGTCGCGGTCCATCGAAGTCAGCAGGATCTCCCCCGCTCCGTGATCGGCAGCCTCCCGCGCCCATTGAATCGCATCCCGGCCGGTGGGCACGCGCCCTCCCGCGACAAACACTTCGAAGCCTCGCTCGGCTTTTCTGGCATCGATGGCCACTACAACTGCCTGCGAGCCAAACCGCCCTGCGATCTTGCCGATCAATGACGGGTCATGCACGGCGGCCGAGTTGATGGCGATTTTGTCTGCGCCGACGTCGAAGACCGCTGCCGCATCCTCAAGCTGGCGAATTCCTCCTCCGACCGTAAACGGAACGAAGAGTGACCGTGCCGTGCTGCGGATCGCGTCCAGCAACGTGCCCCGATGCCCACTCGTCGCTGTTATATCGAGCAACACGATTTCGTCCGCGCCGTTACCTGCATGAGCTGCGGCACATTCTGCAGGATCGCCGGCATCACGAAGATTCTTGAAGCGCACTCCCTTCACAACGCGGCCACCATCCATGTCGAGGCAGGCGATGATGCGCTTGGTCAACACATCAAACCTCGCAGAAGTTTTTCAGTATAGAGAGTCCCACATCTCCGGATTTTTCCGGATGGAACTGCACTCCGAAAACGTTCTCTTGTTCGACTGCGCCCGCAAACTGCAGCCCATAATCGGTAGCCGCCGACATTGAAGCCACCACCGGCGCATGATAAGAGTGCGTGTAGTAGACATACGACTCTTGCGCGATGCCTCGCAGCAGCCGTGAGTCCTCCTGAATTGCCAGAGAATTCCAGCCCACATGAGGGGATTTCACGCTGGATGGAAACTGCCGGCATTTGCCGGGAAAGATTCCTGCTCCTGCGACGTCAGGCGACTCTTCGCTGCCTTCGAAAAGCCACTGCATCCCTACACAAATTCCAAGGAACGGCTTTCCGGAGGAAGCGCCTTGCAGTAGGGCTTCGCGTAAGCCTGTCGGCTCCAGAACGCGCAGAGAAGAAAAGTGTCCCACTCCAGGAAATACGATCTTGTCGGCGGCTGCGATGGTCGCGGGCTGGTCTGTTACCACGACTTTAGCGCCGATATAGTCGAACGCCTTCTTTACCGAATTCAAATTACCCGCGCCGTAATCCACGATGGCGATCATAGAAGTCCTTTGGTGCTTGGCAGCATGCGGCCCAGCCTGCGATCGCGCGAGCACGCCACGCGCAAGGCACGCGCGAAAGCTTTGAAGAGCGCCTCGATCTTGTGATGGCTGGAGCGTCCGTAAAGCACGCGTGCATGAACATTGGCGCGAGCACCCCGGGCGAAACCCTCGAAAAAATCGGGCACCAGTTCCGTTTGCAGATCTCCTACCCGGGTCACGCGAACCTTGGTATCGACCACCGCCGCCGCGCGTCCCCCGAAATCGACGGCGGCCAATCCCAGAGTTTCGTCCATGGGCATGACAAAGTAACCAGCACGCAAAATTCCACGGCGGTCGCCCAAGGCGCGGTCGAATACCTCGCCGAGAGCGATCCCAACGTCTTCCACAGTGTGATGCTGATCCACGTCGAGGTCGCCGGTCGCTGCGACTTTCAGATCGAATCCGCCGTGACGCGTGAAGAGCTCCAACATGTGGTCGAGAAAACGAATTCCGGTAGAGACCTCGTACTTCCCGCGACCTTCGATCGTGAGCGCAATCCGCATCTCGGTTTCCGCCGTCTTGCGATGCAGTTTCGCCTTCCTCACGCTTTCACCTCACGGGGCTCTCTGAGTTTTTTCACCACATCGCGCAGAGCTCCAATCAAAGTCCGCGTGTGTTCGAGAGATCCCACCGTCAGGCGCACGCAGCCTTCGCATCCCGGATCGGAATTCCTGTCGCGCACCAGAATTCCGCGCGTCCGCAAACCGTGAATGAATTCAAGGTAAGCAGAACCGACGCGCACTAGCACAAAGTTGGCAGAGCTTGGCCAGTAATGCAGGCCGAGAGTTCTGAGTTCCTGCTCGAGAACGTCGCGGCCACTCCGCACCTGAGCCACATAACGCTCCACATATTCCTGGTCTCGAAGCGCTTCCGGCAACACGGCAAGCGCGACCGCATTCACGTTGTATGGCGAGGCCACACGGCGCACCATTGCCATCTGTCCAGCTTCTCCGGTGAGGATGCCGATACGCAAACCAGCTAATCCATAAGCTTTCGAGAATGTTCGTGCGACGAAAAGATTCGCCGGCCGGTCACCATAATGGAGGACCGTCTCGCCGTGAAATTCGAAATAGGCTTCGTCCACCAACACAGCGGCCTGGGGCGCCGCGCGAGCAACCTTTAGCAAGACTTCGCATGCCACCGCTGCTCCCGTCGGATTATTTGGATTCGCCACGGCAATGAGCCGAGTTCGTGGGCTGATGCGGGCAAGAAGGCCTTCCAACGGAAAAGCGAAGTTGTCGTCCGCGAGAATCTGGACCACACGTGAGCCTTCCGCTTGCGCGAAAATGGCATACATCGCAAACGTGGGCACGACGATGATGGCTTCATCTCCAGGCTCGAGATAGGTCGAGCAAAGAAGATGAATGGCCTCATCCACTCCATTCGTCAGGAGAACTTGCGTTGGATCGAGTCCTAGAAAACCAGCTGCCTCGCGTTCCATCGGCTCGCGCTCGGGATAGCGTGCGAACGCTTCCGCATCCAACTTGCGCAACGTGGCCAACACACGCGGTGAGCAACCGATCGTACTTTCGTTGAAATCAAGTCGCAGCCCTTGGCGGCCGGACAGCGGCGGCCGATAGGCGCGCAGGTTCTTCACTGCTGTGCGAGCATCAAGCATTCGCACACCTCACGCGCAGCGATTCCGCATGTCCACGCAGTCCCTCGGCTTCGGCTAGCAAAATAGCCGGAGGACCAATGCGGCGCATTCCCTCACTAGACACTTCCTGGCAAGAGATAATTCGCACAAAATCCAGCACGCTGAGGCCGCCTCGCACGCGAGCCATCGCTCCGGTCGGCAACACGTGATTCGGCCCCGAAATATAATCTCCCGCCGACTGAGGCGTGATCTCGTCCAGAAAAATTGAGCCTGCATTTTGGACTGCCGGTGCCAGAGCTGCCGGCAAAGTGAGATGTTCAGGAGCAATGCGGTTTGCGATCTCAACCGCTTGATCGAGAGACTCCACTAAAAGGATGGCTCCACGGCGAGAAAGCGACTTCGCAGCGATTGGATTCGCACCCGCCCGCCGCTGCACTTCCTCTTGCACCTCTTTCGCCAGGCTACTCGAATTCGTAATAAAAATGCAGAGCGCGTCGGGATCGTGTTCGGCCTGCGCCACCACATCACTCGCGATAAAAACCGGATTCCCATCCTGGCTGATGAATATAGCCTCCGTAGGACCAGCCAGGAACTCGATGGCGCAGTCGAAGGCGACAAGTTTCTTGGCTGCGGTGACGTACCGATTGCCGGGACCAACAATTTTGTTCACGCGCGGAATGCTTGCTGTTCCATATGCAAGTGCGGCGACTGCCTGCGCACCCCCAACGCGGTAGAACTCCTGCACACCGAGAAATCCAGCGGCGGCCAAGGTCGCATGCGCGGGTTTTGGCGACACCACGCGAATCTGCGGCACGCCCGCAACCTGCGCCGGAATCACGGTCATCAGTAGAGTGGAAGGCAAGGGATAGCGGCCACCGGGAACATAGCATCCCACCGCTTCCAGGGGACGCACCAACTGTCCAGCGCAAACTCCAGGCTGAATTTCGCGCCGCCACTCTTCCGGTTTTTGCCACTCACAGAAGCGGCGAATATTGCCGGCAGCCTGCGTGATGGCATCCTTCAGCTCCGGCGAGGTTCTCTGCCACGCCTCATCCAGATCAGCCTCGGGCACGCGGAGAGCTTCGCCCTTGTCCAAACCGTCCCAGCGCGAGGCGTAACGGCGTAATGCCAAATCCCCGTTACGCCGGACATTGTTCACAATGTGGCGCACAGTGGCCTCGACTTCGGCAAGATCGTTCGCGCCACGCTGCTCCAGCGTCCGCACAAATCGATCTCTCTTAAGCCCGTCAAGAACGCGAATGCGCATCACATCACCACCTTGTTCAGCGGATACTCGACGATTCCCTGGGCATTTGCCAGCTTGAGCTTCGGAATCAACGACCAGGCTGTCTGCTCTTCAATGATGGTATTGACCGCGACCCACTCGCCATCGGCCAGGGGCGCGACGGTAGGATTCTTCAACGCGGGCAGCAGGCCAAGAACAGCGGCCAAATCCGGCTTACGGACGTTCAGCATCAAACCCACCCGGCCCAGCGCGGCGATCGCTCCGCAAAGCATCACAGAAAGGTTTTCAATCTTACGCCGCCGCTCGGGATCGGCCCATACCGCTTTATTCGCGACAAGTTGCGTGTTCGACTCCAGCACCGTTTCGATAATTCTCAGATGGTTCGCGCGCAACGAGCTTCCTGTCTCAGTAACCTCAACGATCGCGTCCGCCAGCAACGGCGGCTTCACTTCCGTCGCGCCCCAGGAGAACTCAACTTTCACCGGCACGTTGCGGCTGGCAAAGTAGTTGCGTGTAAGACTGACCAACTCGGTGGCAACGATTCGGCCTTCGAGATCTTCAGGCTTTTGGAATTCGGAATCTTCCGGCACGGCCAGCACCCACTTCACTTTTCCCATACTCTGCTTCGCGTAGATCAGGTCGGTAACACTGACGACTTCGAGGCCGCTTTCCAGAACCCAGTCGAGGCCGGTCAGGCCGGCATCCAATGCGCCGTGTTCGACGTAGCGGGCCATTTCCTGCGCACGAATCAACAGGCATTCAATTTCAGGATCGTCGGTTGCGGCGAAGTAGGAGCGCGCGCTGGTGTAAACGCGCAGCCCGGCGCGAGTGAAAAGGCTGAGCGTCGCTTCCTGCAAACTTCCCTTGGGAATACCCAGACGAAGTTTCATCGCGGCGCCTCCTCTTTTACGGGCATCGCAGCCGCTCCAACGGGCAGTTCCTGCGTGAAGCATGATCTTGATCCGGTGTGGCAAACCCTGCCCGTGCCCAGTACGCGGACGCGCAACAGCACCGTGTCGCGGTCGCAGTCCGTCCATGCTTCCACGACCTCCAGGCGATTCCCAGAGGTCTCCCCCTTGGTCCACAAGGTTTGCCGAGTGCGGCTGTAGAACGTGGCGAAGCCGGTGCGCAAGGTTGCGTCCAGCGCTTCGCGGTTCATGAAGCCCACCATCAGCATCTCCCCGGTGGCCGCATCCTGAATCACCGCAGGCGCCAAGCCTTCCATTTTGTCGAAGTCGATCTCCATCGCAAGCTCCTCTTCGTAATCCTTCCCGGGGGCCTCGCGCCTGCGGCAGAAACAAAAAGCCCGCTGCGCGTTTGCGTCAGCGGGCTTGGATTTCCTATTAGTGCTTTAGGCTGTTATCCGTTATGCTCCGCCGACACGCTCATCGCATGGTGATGGTGGTGGCGATGATGGTGGAGCGAAGTCACGACACTCTAATGCTAGGACGACTAACGTCTCCCTGTCAATTGCTTCCTACAAAAGCCTCCCACCTGCTACTGCTCGATGGTCGTCTCCGCCTTCCCTGGCTTCTGTGTTACCTGCGAAGGACTGGGCAATTGCGAACGATCCCAGCCGCCGCCCAAGGCTTGTACCAGGGCTACGGCGTAGGTCATCTGCTCCACCTGAAGAGCATTCAGCGTTTGCTGGTCGGCCAGAACCGTAGTTTGGGCAACCAGCACGTCGACATAAGGATCAATCCCGGTCTCGTACCGTGCCTCTTCGAGCTTGAGAAACGTCTTCGCGGAATCCACCGCCTGCTGTTCCTGCTGGATCTCCTTGGACAAAATGCGGACTTCCGCAAGACCATCTTCGACCTGCTGGAATGCGGTCAGCACCGTTTGCCGGTAACCTGCAAGGTCCGCATTGTAGGTGGAGACATATTGCTGGACAGTGGCCCGGCGCAAGCCGGCGTCAAAGATGGTTTCTGAAATCGATGTGCCGACGGACCAGAAGCGGCTCGGCCAGGAGAGCCAATTCTTGATGGCGGAACTCTCAAAGCCGGCTTCTCCCGTCAAACTCAGGTTCGGATAATAGGCCGCGCGGGCAATACCGATTGACGCGTTGGCCTCAGCCATGGTGCGCTCCGCGGCTGCGATGTCAGGACGGCGCTCGAGCAGTTCGGAGGGCACGCCCACGGGAATCGGCGGCGGAGCAACCGTCATCGATTTCACGGGGATGGAGAAACCTGAGGCTGCCTTGCCAATGAGAACGGCGATCGCATGCTCATATTGCGCTCGCGCAATTCCAACATTCGTAGCCCCTGCTTGCGCGCTCTGCAAGGTGGTCTCGGCCTCAACCACCGATATCTGGTCGTCGATGCCGGTTTCATAAAGCCCACGCGTCAACTCGAGCGCTTTCTGGTCCGCCACCACGGTATCGTCGTAGATTTCTTGCAGTTTATCCTGGCCGCGGATCTCAAAAAAATATTCGGCTAAGGCCGCCTGTTCGGTCAGACGCTCGTTCTCAAGGTCGGCCTCACTGACCTGCGCAGCATATTGCGCTTCGCGCACGGTGTTGCGGACTTTTCCCCAGAGATCCGGCGCCCAGGATGCTTCCAAAGGAAGTGTATAAAGCGTGCTCTGCGTGTTGAACGCGGTCCCGGTACCGTTCGCGCTCACCGTGGTGCTCCCTGACAGGTTCTGAGAAATCCGCGAGTGGCTGACGGAGGGAGCAGTGGTCAGCGTGGGGAAAAATTGCGCATGAGCCTCGCGCACGATGGCGCGAGCCTCCATGAAGTTCTCGAAGTACTGCTTGATGTTCTGGTTGTTTATATTCAGTTGTTCCTCGAGAGCATTCAGTTCGGGATCGTTAAAGATCTCCCACCACTTGCCGCGCAGCATGGCGTCCGACGGCTGCGCTATAGTCCATCCTTCATTCTCCTTGAACTGAGTAGGGGATTCCTTATAGGCCGGCGCTGGCGCCTGCGGAGCGGGGGCATGGTATTTCGGTCCGACCACACAGCCCAATGACACTAGCAAAAGCACCGCCGCACCGAAAGAAGTCGCCCATCTTGCGAATTTTCGTCGGAGAATCGTCATAACATTCTTCCTACTTATCAATTGTTTCAATGCAGCATTCAACCCCACGCGCTAACTAACCTCCGGAGCTGGGGATGAAATACTGCCGTGCGGCTTTTTCGAAAACCTGAGCCGCAAGCGATCCAGGAACAGATACACCACCGGAGTGGTATAGAGCGTGAGCATCTGGCTTACGATCAGTCCACCCACGATGGTAATGCCGAGTGGACGTCGCAGCTCCGAGCCCGTACCCGTCCCGAAGGCGAGCGGTATCGCTCCGAACAGAGCGGCCATGGTCGTCATCAAAATCGGACGGAAGCGCAACATGCAGGCTTCGAAGATCGAGTCCGCCGTGCTCTTGCCTTCCTGCCGTTCCGCAACGAGCGCGAAGTCAATCATCATGATGGCGTTTTTCTTTACGATGCCGATAAGCAACACGATTCCGATGATCGAGATTACGTTCAAGTCAATCTTGAATAGCATCAGGGCGAGCATGGCGCCGACGCTGGCCGAGGGCAGCGTCGAGATGATGGTCAGCGGATGCACCAGGCTCTCATAAAGAATACCCAGCACGATGTATACGGCCAAAAGCGCAGTCGCCACCAGCATCGGTTCTGTGCCCAGCGACTGCTGGTAAGCCTGCGCTGTTCCGGCAAAGAAACCACGAATTGTGGGAGGCGTGCCCAGTCTCTGCTGCATTTCGCTGACGCGCAGCGTGGCATCGCTCAACGAAACTCCGGGAGCCAGATTGAAAGATACAGTCACGGAAGGAAACAACCCGGTGTGATTTACCGCCAGAGGCGTGGTGCTGGATTCCGCGCTCGAGAGAGCGACAAGAGGGACATTACCCGTGCTCGGCAGGTTGCCGCCGGTCGCGCTGCCGGCAGCTTTATTCCGCAAATAGATTTGCTTCAAGCCTTCCGGAGTTTGCCAATATTGAGGAGCAACCTCGAGCACCACATAGTACTGGTTGAGCTGCGTGTAGATGATTGAGACCTCGGATTGACCAAACGCGGCATATAGCGAGGAGTCGAGGGCCTGTGCCGTGATTCCCATCCGGGCGGCGGAAGTGCGGTCGTACGTCAGCAGTTCTTCAAGGCCGCCATTCTGCTGATCGGAATTCACATCTTGCAGTCCGGGAATCTTCTTCATCTCGCCTAGAAGGATAGGCCCCCAATGCGAAAGATCCTGAACGTTGTCAGACTGGATGGTGTATTGGTAAAGCGCAGCGCTCGACCTGCCCCCGATGCGCAGATCCTGAGACGCTTGCAAGAACGCAGATGCCACCGGCAAGTGATTTAATTTCGGGCGCAGCCGGTTAATGATGTCCGGAGCGCCGACCTTGCGCTGGTCAAGTGGCTTCAGAGCGATATAGATAAACCCCGTATTCGTGGCGCCGCTACCGCCTGTGTAGGCGTTCACATTAGCCACGGCAGGATCACTCTTAATCACTCGCACCAATTGCCGGATTGAATTATCCATCGCGGGGAACGAAGAATCCTGCGGCCCCTGCACGGCTCCGACGATTGCACCCGTGTCCTGCTGCGGGAAAAAGCCTTTAGGAATTCTTATGATCAGCACGACATTCAATGCGATCGTGACCAGCAGCACCACCAGCATGAGCGTCGAGTTGTCGAGCGCCCATAACAAGGTGCGGCGATAGGTTTCGAGCATCCAGGCGAAGAATTTCTCGCTTACCCGATACATCCTGCCGTGCCCATCCGGCCTCTCTTGCTTCAGCAAGTGCGCACACATCGTGGGCGTGGTGGTCAACGAAATCACCATCGATACGACAATCGCCGTCGAAAGAGTGATGGCGAATTCCCGGAAAAGACGGCCAACAATGCCTCCCATCATCAGGATGGGGATGAATACAGCGATCAGCGAAACGCTGATGGAGAAGACGGTAAATCCGATTTCCTTCGCTCCCAGCAACGCCGCCGCAAAAGGTTTCATCCCCGCTTCCAGATGGCGCGAGATGTTCTCCATCACCACGATTGCGTCGTCCACCACAAACCCGGTCGAGATGGTGAGCGCCATCAGCGAGAGGTTGTCGATGCTGTAGCCCAGCATATACATCACGGCGAAGGTGCCGATTAGCGACACTGGAACGGCGACGCTCGGAATCAGAGTAGCGCGCGCGTTGCGCAGGAAGAGGAACACCACCAGGATCACGAGAATCACCGACAGAACCAGGGTGCGCTCCACGTCGCTTACGGAGGCGCGAATGGTGGTGGTCCGGTCGAGAACGATGGTCGCGTCGATACCTTGTGGGATCGACGCTTTCAGAAATGGCAACTGGCTGCGAATATTGTTGACGGTCTGGATAATATTTGCGCCCGGTTGCCGGAAGATAATCACCGTCACCGACGGAATGCCGTTGAGGTATCCCGCCGAACGAATGTTCTGCACCGCATCGGTAACTTGGGCCACGTCCGAGAGCCGGACTGCCGTTCCCTTGTGATAGCCGATGATGATCGGTTTGTAGTCCTCGGCTTTCGATATCTGATCATTGGCGATGATGTCGGCAGTGGTTGTGCCATCGGAAAGCTGACCCTTGGCAATGTCGGCATTCTGAGTGCTTAACACGGCTTGAATGCTGGACATCGTCAGACCGTAGCTATTGAGTTGGGTCGGATCCACATCCACTCGAACCGAAGGCAGCGAAGCGCCGCCGACCACCACCTGTCCCACACCCTGGATCTGAGAAAGCTTCTGCTCCATGATGGTCGAGGCTTCGTCATACAATTTGCCGGTGTCGTACTTGGTAGAGGTCAGTCCGAGGATCATGATCGGAGCGTCGGCGGGGTTTACTTTGCGATAGGTAGGATTGGCGGGCAAATTTGTCGGCAAGTAACTGCGCGCCGCACTGATGGCCGCCTCGACATCGCGGGCCGCGCCGTCGATATTACGGCTGAGGTCGAACTGAATCGTGATCGATGTGCTCCCTAGCGAACTTGCGGAGGTCATCTCCGTAACTCCCGCGACATGGCCGAACTGCCTCTCCAGCGGCGTGGCTATGGAGGATGCCATAATCTGCGCGCTGGCTCCTGGGAGCGATGCAGAGACGGAGATGGTTGGGAAGTCGACTTGAGGCAGAGGCGAAACTGGCAGCACGGTAAACGCGATGGCTCCAGCGATGGCAATCGCGATCGTCAGCAAGGTTGTTGCCACGGGCCGCCGGATAAATAGTTCGGAAGGATTCATGCCTGTTCTGCCGGTTGTGCCGTGCCGCTAGAGGTTTCGCCCGAACGTCCACGCGAAAATCTGTGTCCAAGGTTGTCAAAGAAGATATAAATTACGGGCGTAGTGTACAGCGTGAGCGCCTGGCTCAATAGAAGACCGCCCACCATGGCAATTCCTAACGGGCGGCGAATCTCGGAACCGATCCCGGTTCCTGCAGCCAGTGGGATGCCACCCAGCAATGCAGCCATGGTGGTCATCATGATCGGACGAAAGCGCAATAGACTGGCTTCATAAATCGCGTCGGTCGCGTTCTTGCCGTGCTGCCGCTCTCCCTCCAAAGCAAAATCGACCATCATGATTCCGTTCTTCTTCACAATTCCAATCAGCAAAATGATGCCGATAATGGCCACCACGCTCAGATCCTGACCGAATAGCATGAGCGCGAGGAGCGCGCCTACTCCGGCGGAAGGAAGAGTGGAAAGGATAGTGACCGGGTGAATAAAACTCTCATAGAGAACGCCGAGCACGATATATACCGTCACCAGTGCGGCCAGAATCAAAAGTGCCTCGTTCGAGAGCGAGTTCTTGAACGAAGCCGCAGTGCCTTGGAAATCCGCCTGCAGGCTGGCTGGCATGTGCATTTCTTGCTGCACTTTGTCGATCGCTGTAATCGCGCTTCCCAATGCGGCATTGGGAGCCAAGTTAAATGACACCGTCACAGAGGGAAACTGGCCTTGATGATTGATCGAAAGACTCTCAGTCGTTCGATGGAAGTGAGTAAATGTGCTCAGGGGAATGGCATTGCTCGTTGCAGAGGAGGTAGTGGTGTTTCCCGAGGAGCTCGATGCAGTCGAACTGCTCGGCGACAAGGCATTCGAAGGAGGGGTAAGTACACTGGGAGAAGCTGTCGGCGTGTAGAGCACCGATGTTGTGGTAGCGTTCGACCCAGCGCTGGCCGATCCAGAGGCGGAAAAAGAGGTCGAGGCTCCTGGCCCTGACGCTCCCGAGGACGCGTTGGCCTGAATGTAAAGCTTCTGCAGGATGCTCGGGTCTTGCTGGTATTGTGGTTGCGTTTCCAGGATCACGTGATACTGGTTAAGCTGCGTATACATCGTGTTGATCTGGCGCTGCCCGAAAGCGTCATACAGGGTGTTATCGATGGTAACGGGAGCGATGCCAAGCCTAGAGGCGGTAACGCGATCGATCACCAGTGAAACCGCCAGGCCCCCCGTCTGCTGGTCTGTTGCTACGTCCTCAAGCTCGGGCAAACTTTGCAGTTTTGCGACGAAGCGATTGCTCCAATCGTTCAGCTCGTTTACATCCGGATCTTCCAGCGTGTACTGATATTGCGTGCGACTGACACGGTCGTCGACTGTGATGTTCTGCACGGGCTGCATGTAGAGCGCAATTCCCTGCACCTTTTGCAGATTGGACTGCAGTCTGCGCACCAGATCTGCCGCGCTGATGTGTCGATCCTCAAGCGGCTTCAGATTGATCGACATGCGTCCGCTGTTAAGAGTCGTATTCGTGCCATCGGCGCCGATGAAGGAGGAAAGACTCTCGACCGCCGGGTCCGCGAGGATCACCTTGGCTAGTTCTTGCTGCTTCTCAGCCATCGCCGGAAACGAAATAGTTTCTGGAGCCTGCGAGATACCCTGAATCACGCCAGTATCCTGGACCGGAAAGAACCCCTTGGGGATCACGATGTAGAGAAATATGGTCAGGATTAGAGTGCTAAGCGCCACCAGCAGGGTAATCGTTTGATAGCGCAGCACGAACTTCAAGGTCCGCCCGTAAAAGGCGATCATGCTTTCAAAGGCGCGCTCGGACGCCCTGTAGATGCGCCCCTGCTGTTCCTTCGGCTCATGACGCAAAATGCGCGCCGCCATCATGGGAGTGAGCGTCAGCGATACCACGGCGGAGATCACGATGGTGACGGCCAGGGTAACGGCAAACTCTCGGAAAAGCCGGCCCACCACGTCGCCCATGAAAAGCAGGGGAATCAACACCGCAATCAACGAGACCGTCAGCGACACAATCGTAAAGCCGATCTGTTCGGCTCCCTTGAGCGCCGCATCCATTGGCCTTTCGCCTTCTTCGATGAAGCGAGAGATGTTCTCAATCATCACGATGGCGTCGTCGACCACGAATCCGGTGGAGATGGTTAGCGCCATCAGCGACAGGTTATCCAGGCTATAGCCGAGCGCGTACATGGCCGCGAAGGTTCCAACCAATGAGAGCGGCACGGCAACGCTTGGGATGATGGTGGCATAGAGACTTCGCAGAAACAGAAAGATCACCATCACCACCAGCCCGATCGTCAGCAGCAATTCAAACTCAACGTCGGATACTGAGGCTTCGATCGCAGTGGTTAGATCGGTTAGCGTGGTGACTTGAATCGAGGCGGGAAGGTTGGTTTCGAGCTGCGGCAAAAGCTTCTTGATGCTCTTGACCACGCTGATCGTGTTGGCACCGGGCTGGCGCTGGATGTTCAGAATCACAGCGGGCGTCAGGTTCATCCATGCCGCTTGATTATTATTCTCGACTCCATCGATTACCTCGGCCACATCCGTGAGCATGACGGGCGCGCCGTTGCGGTAAGCCACCACCACGGTCCGGTAGTCACTGCTGCTGATGAGCTGGTCGTTGGAGTCGATCTGGTAGTCCTGCCGCGGCCCATCAAAATTGCCCTTCGCGGCATTCACACTCGCCTGGGTGAGAGCGGTACGCACATCCTCGAGATCGATGCCATAGGAGGACAGCGCGGAAGGGTTGACGCGAATGCGCACCGCCGGCTTCTGCCCGCCGCTGATGCTCACCAGCCCGACTCCATTCAACTGCGAAAGCTTCGGAGCCAGCCGCGTATCCACCAGGTCTTCTACCTGTGACAGCGGGATGGAATCGGACGTAATAGCGAGTGTAAGTACGGGGGCGTCGGCTGGATTTGTCTTGTTGTATACCGGTGGCACTGGCAGGTTGGCGGGCAGGTAACTCTGTGCGGCATTGATGGCCGACTGCACTTCTTCTTCGGCGACGTCGATGTTAAGGCTCAGATTGAACTGCAGCACGATGACCGATGTGCCTCCCGAACTGGTGGACGTCATCTGGCTGAGTCCCTGGAGCTCGCCGAACTGTCTCTCTAGCGGCGCTGTGACGGTAGTCGCCATCACGTCCGGACTGGCACCTGGATAAAAAGTCAGGACTTGGATGGTCGGATAGTCAACTTCGGGAAGTGCCGACACTGGCAGCTGAGTATAGGCAACGATACCAACGAGCAGGATTGCCGCCATCAGCAGCGCGGTCGCGACCGGCCGCATGATGAATGGACGGGACGGGCTCACGGCGCTTGACTCTCGCTCGAGGCAGCGGGCAGAGGCTGCTTAGAAACTACGATCTTCGAGTTGTTTTGCAGCTTGTCAAAACTACTGTTGGCTACAACATCTCCTGGGTTGATGCCGGTCACCGCCGTATTGCCACCATCCGCCACGCCGGGCTTGATGTTGCGAATCTGGGCTGTGTCATTCTGAACAACGTAGACGAAGGCAGTCTGGCCATTGTGCTGAATGGCAGAAGTCGGAATTAGCGTGACACCCTGCAGGGTGTTTACCAGCAACCTGGCATTTACGAACTGGTTGGGGAAGAGGGCATCGTTTTTGTTATCGAAGAGCGCCCGCATCTTAACCGTGCCGGTGGTGGTGTCGATTTGGTTGTCGAAGGTCAGGAGCTTGCCAGTACCGAGCTTGGTCTGCTGCGCCCGATCAAAAGCGTCGACCGCGAGCCGTTTGCCGTGCTTCGTTTGCGCCTGCACCTGCGCCAGGCTATCTTCTGCGATGGTGAAAATCACGGTGATCGGCTGCAACTGAGTGATCACGGCAAGCGTCGTGGTGCCGCTCGCTTGAACGACGTTGCCCGGATCCACCAACCTTAGCCCCACTCTGCCGTTGATCGGCGAGGTTATATGGCAGAAGGCCACTTGGACCTCGTCATACTGAACTGTGCCCTGATCATTTTTTACCGTGCCTTCATCTTGCAGCACGATTTTTTCCTGATCGTCGAGGGTCTGCTTTGGTATGCCGTTTCGAGCCCACGCGTCCCGGTAACGCTGCAGGTCCATCTGCGCTTGCGCGAGTACGTTGGTATCACGCTCGAGCGCACCTTGAGCTTGCAGGAGTTGTGCCTCGAAGGGTCGAGGGTCGATTTCGATCAGGGGCTGGCCCTTGCGAACGAGTTGGCCTTCCTGGTAGTGCACCTGGGTTACGAGTCCGGTGACTTCGCTGGTAATGGAGTCGGTGTAGACGGGAGTGACGGTGCCAATCGCTTCCAGATAAACCCCAATATTATCTTTTTGCGCGGTGGCGATGGTTATTGTGACTGGGCCAGTCGCGCCGCGCCGGGAGGGTGCCGCTGCTGTTTTGCTATCGTCATGCCGGAACACCAGCACCAGAATTATGGCCAGAACTAGCAGCATCAATGCCCAAACGAGTAGCCGTCGCCACAAGGGCTTGTGCGAATTACTGGCTGGCGGCAACTGATGCTGCGGATCAATGGAGGAAGCAGAAGGTTTGGTTTCCATCCGAATTTTCTTGCATTTCTCTATCTAGAATTGTGATCCCCGGTGACATCCACATCGAAAGCGTACCTCTTCGCGCCGCGTGTCGCAGAATCCGCGCCCCACGCGAAGCATATGAGTTGCGCCGGCTATTATAGAACCACCGCATAGAATCGGGGTTTAGCTCGCGCCAAATCTCCGACAGGTCAGAGACGCCATATCGCTGACCCCTCCGTGCTAACTCTGAGCGGCGTCAAGCGCTCGTTCCCCACTCTCCGTCGCAGAGCCGACAGTGTATCCACAGTTTGTTGCTTCCGGCCTGCGATTTGTTGCCGAACAGTTTGCGACATCAGATTACATTGCTCTTCTGATGGAAACACGTTGAGGGGTTCAAAAGCGTAAAAAATCCGTAATGGAAGGTAAATGTTCGTAAGCAGCCGGGGCTGCCGTTTATCGTCAAGAGGTGACGCAATAATGGCCACGGTTGGGCATCGAACCGTGGCCATTTTTAAAGCGTGGCGAGCATCTCGAACGAGCCGCCGTAGCTCGGGAATCGCGTCGCGCTAGTTCTGGGGTGGTGCGCTCGGTTGGCCGGAACCAGCGTCAGGTCCGCCGGAGTGACGATTTCCCATCCGCTGCTCGCGTTCTGCCTGCATCTCATCCCACTTCTTTTGCTGGGTCGAGTCCAAGAGCGCGCGAATCTGAGAGTCGGTCGCCTGGCGGATGTCCATCATTTTGGAGCGCCGATCCTGCTGCGAAAGAGAAGTGTCTTGATGCAAGCTTTCCATCTGCGACTTCTCGGATTGTAGAGCAGCCAGTACTTTAGATTGCTGATCGGACGTCAGCTTGAGGTGTTTGGTCAGTCGCGCCGTGCGCTCGGCGGGATCCTGCTGACCATGATGTCGGCCACCGTTTTCCTGAGAGGGCGCTTGATCGTTGGACTGGTTATCTTGTGCGGAGGCCAAAGGCGCGGCAATTGAGAGGGCGCTGGCAGCAACGAGAACAAGCACATATTTCTTGAGCATGGAATCTCCTTTTAGCAAGCAATCGATCTGAATCTATAAACGGAATTATGCCCCCTTAGTTGCGTAAAAAACCGAGATTCATAAATCTTTGCATAACTTTACGAAACGTAACTTAAGCGCCGAGATCGGACAAATTGGCACAAAATTTTACAGCGGCGGCCGGGGTGGAACGATATGATCCCTGCAAGATGGCAGCGTACGCCTGCGCCAAGCTATGAGGATTCCAAGCCTTCATTTTCCGGTGTCCAACGCCGCGCGGCGCCCTGAGTATGTTCTGTTGCTCGTCTTCTTTTTGCTTGGTCTGCCCGCGCTTTGGGGACAGGCTCCCGGGCAAACTGCTGCTCCCCAAACCGCGACGTCCTTCGCCGGGGGAAGAACGATTCAGGGCCTGGTGAAGTCAGGAAATATGCCGATTCCGGGCGCTACCGTTTCCGCAGTGAATACGATCTCAAAGGAAGAAATCAATACGTGGACGGATGTGGACGGTACCTACCGTTTGAGGATTCCGGCCGATGGACGTTACACCGTTCAAGTGCAAATGCCGGCATTTGCCGCGAACACCCAGGAAGTTGTGCTGGATTCAGCCCACCAGGACGTGCAAACAAACTTTGAACTAGTCCTTGCTTCGTGGGCAGGTGCAGCGCACAACGAGCAACAGCATGCGAACGCTGGCGGAGGCGTACGAGGCTCTCAGAACCTCTCCGTCTTTCAGAGTGCAACCGGGCAGGACGCCGCCGGTGGGTCCATGAGCGACGTTGTGCCAGCCGGTATGCCGGTTCCTGGAATTGGATCGGACAGTGCAACGGAATCGGTGGCAGTTTCTGGGAACACTTCGAATTCGTTCAATACGATGAGCGCCGTCGAGATGCAGCAGCGCTTCAATGATGCGCGCCAACAGGGTGGCGGATTCGGTGGTGGAGGCGGATTTGGTGGTCCGGGAGGTGGAGGGTTTGGAGGTGGTGGCGGCGGGGGCGGGGCGATGGTTTTTGGACGGCGCGGCTTTGACAGCAACCGTCCGCACGGGACGTTGTATTACGGCGTAGGCGATGCGGCGCTGAACGCCTCGCCGTTTTCGATTACCGGACAACCAACGGAAAAACCGGCCTACCTGCAGAACAGTTTCGGCGGTTCTGTAGGCGGGCCACTGAATATTCCCCACATCTACCACGGGGGCGTCAAGACTTTTTATTTCATTAATTACAACGGCAAGCGCGGGGAAAATCCCTTTGACCAGTTTTCGACAGTACCAACGCTGCTGGAGCGGCAGGGAAATTTCTCCCAGGCTGTATACACTGCGGGGGCGGAAGCAGGGCAACCGGTAAAGATTTTCATTCCCGGGACAAACACCGAATACACCAACAACACGATTCCACAAATCAATCCGGCAGCGCTGGGATTGTTGCAATATATTCCCTTGCCGAACCTTCCGGGCGAGTATCAAAATTTCCATTACGTCGCTTCCGCCAACAGTAACAGCGACGATCTGAACATACGTTTGAATCACACATTCGGAGCAGCGCCCGTGCGCGGACGCCGTAGTGGAGGCCGCAACGCTCCGCGCAATAACCTTACGTTTGGCTTCCACTACCACGGATCGGGCACGACTTTGACCAATCCGTTCCCGCGCGTGGGTGGCAACACGTCGGTTCGCAGCTTCGATATTCCGATCTCGTACACGCGCAGCATCGGAAAGCTCACCAATATAGTCCGCGCGGATTTCAATCGGAGCCGGACGCGCACGCAGAATCTATACGCGTTCAGCAGCGACATCACGGGTGCGTTGGGAATCACGGGAGTTTCGCAAAACCCGTTCGACTGGGGCTTGCCGAATCTTTCCTTTACAAATTCTGCTAGCCTTCAGGACACGACTCCGCAACTGAGTCGGCCTCAGACCTACACGTTCTCCGACAACGTTATCTGGAACCACGGCAAGCACACGGCGCGCTGGGGCGGCGACTACCGCCGTGTACAAGTGAACACACAAACGGGCGGCAATCCACGGGGCTCCTTCGTCTTTACCGGAGTCAACACCTCTGTAATTATGAATGGCAACCCGGTGGCCGGCACTGGATATGACTTCGCCGATTTCCTGCTCGGCTTACCCCAGCAGACTTCCGAGCAATTCGGGCAGAGCGAACATTTTCACGGCAACTACTGGGATCTGTACGCGCAGGATGAGTGGAAGATGCGCGCCAACCTCACGCTCAATCTCGGGGTCCGCTACGAGTATGTTTCGCCACTCACCGAAGAAAACAATCGTATCGCAAATCTCGGCTTGTCTCCCGGAGTGTTGAATCCTGCGCTCCCGCTGGGCCCGGCGCCGGTCACTTTGATTCAACCGGGCAGCGTCGGTCTGCCGGCAAGCCTGGTGCGGCCGGATCGCAACAACTTTGCGCCACGATTTGGCTTCGCTTGGAAACCGTTTTCAAAGACGGTTGTCCGAGGTGGCTACGGCATCAACTACAACACGGGAGCGTATCAAGGCATTGCGCAGCAACTCGCTTTACAGCCGCCCTTCGCCACCACGGCAACGAATATTCAGACAACTCCCGGAGAATTGACGCTGCAGAATGGATTCCCGCCGCCAACAGGCATCACGAACGATTATGCGGTGAATCCCAATTATCGAATGGGCTATGTGCAGATTCGCAATCTCGACATTCAACAGCAGATTCGGCCCACTCTGTTGTTGAATATTGATTACACCGGAACCAAGGGAACGAACCTCGACATTCTGGAAGCGCCAAACCGCACGCCGACCGGGCTTCGCATTTCACCAAACGTTGAGCAGGT
The DNA here is from genome assembly GCA_963782835.1 of uncultured Acidobacteriaceae bacterium. Taxonomy (GTDB): domain Bacteria; phylum Acidobacteriota; class Terriglobia; order Terriglobales; family Acidobacteriaceae; genus Sulfotelmatobacter. Next base: position 174,682 of record CAWALR010000028.1, read on the forward strand.
TGACGCGTTCACTTACGAAAATTCTGTGGCAGATTCAGAAGCGAATGCGGGCTCGGTACGGCTGCGTAAGCGGCTGGCGAAAGGATTTTCCATTGGCGGTACCTACACCTTTTCAAAGGCGCTGGATGATGCCTCTTCCATCGGCGCTGGAGCAACCTCAGGCGCGAGCACTCCTGGACTGGGTGCGGGCGGCACCGGTGCGGCTGGAAGCACATCTACGACGAACGCTGGTGCGACCAACGTCGCGCAGAATCCCTTCAATCTATCCGCGGAGCGCGGTCTATCCAGTTTCAATCAGATCCATAAGTTCACCGCGGATTATTTATTGGAGCTACCTTTTGGTCACGACAAGCGTTGGCTCACCGGCAATACTCACTGGCGCGCGATTCTTGGTGACTGGCAATGGAGCGGTGACTGGACGATCGCATCGGGGCTACCGTTTACGCCGCGGATCCTGGGCGACGTCAACGACGTGAACGCGGGAACGAATGGCACTCTGCGACCCGATCTGGTTCCAGGTCAATCGGTGAGCCTGGCAAATCCGTCGATTCGAGAATGGTTCAATACGGCCGCCTTTGTTAGTCCTCCCGCGGGACAGTACGGCAATGCGCGGCGAAATAGCATCGTCGGTCCCGGCACAAGAGTGTTTGATATGGCATTCACAAAGCTCGTTCCGCTGAAAGAGTCGCGAATGCTGGAGTTCCGCGCGCAGGCTACCAACATTTTCAACATACCGAACTATTCCTCGATTGACACAAGCGTGACTTCGCCTACCTTCGGCCGGGTTACGGCGGTCGGAGCTATGCGTCAATTCACTATGACTGCCCGCTTTCGGTTCTGAGGAAACACTTGCTGAGAACGCTCACAAAGAGAAGCGTTATGATTTCTAAACCAAACCGATTCACCAAGAAAGCAGCAACCGTCTTGCTGACATTCGCGCTCCTCTGCGCTACCTCGCCTTCGCAGCAGCAATCGGACTATCTCATCCACGTGCAATCGGAGCTCGTGCTGGTGAATGTGACGGTAAGAGACAAGAGTGGACACCTTGTGCAGGGATTAAAATCGGAGAACTTCACGATTCTCGAAGACAACAGACCGCAGAAGGTTGTTTCCTTCGATGTGGAAAACGTGGATGCGGTACCACCCTCGGATGTGGCCCAGGCAAAGCCGCTGCCAGCGGCGCCGTCTGCGGCAACAACCCCAACTGCAGCTCCAGATGGAGCGTCGAAGCTGGCAGCGCAATTCAAAGATCGTCGCCTGATTATTTTGTTCTTTGATCTTTCCGCCATGGAGCCGGATGAAATTGACCACGCGGTTACGTCGGCCGAACACTATGTCGATGCCCAAATGGCGCCTGCGGACCTGGTGTCGATCGTTTCTTTGGATAGTTCACTCCAAGTGAACCAGGACTTCACCACGGATCGCGCTCTATTAAAAAAGCAGTTGGAGCAGTTCAGTTCGGGTAGCGGACAAGGCTTCGAGGAAGGAACCACGGGCACGACCGAAGGAACACCCGATACCGGCCAGCCGTTCACTGCCGACGACACGGAATACAACATCTTCAATACCGACCGGCGACTCGAGGCGTTGCGATCCGTGGCGGAGAAGCTTTCGTACGTGCAGCAGAAGAAGTCACTCATTTATTTTTCCAGCGGCATGGACCGCACCGGCATTGAGAATGAATCAGAGTTGCGGGCGGCCGTTAACGCCGCGGTGCGTTCCAACATGGCGATCTACACCATGGACATGCGCGGCCTGCAAGCGTTGGTCGCGGGCGGAGAAGCGCAGAATGCCAGCCTGCGCGGCGTTTCGGCGTATTCCGGACAGGCGACGCTCAATGCGTTGAATTCGAATTTCACGACTCAGGAAACGCTGGTGACCTTGGCTAGCGATACCGGCGGGCGGGCGTTTCTGGATTCCAACGACTTTACAAAGATATTCAAAGGCGTGCAGCAAGATACATCCACTTACTACCTGCTTGGCTATCACAGCACGAACCCCGCGCGCGACGGGCATTACCGGCGCATCGTCGTAAAGTGCAACGTGCCCGAAATGAAGATTGAATACCGCCGAGGCTACTACGCTCCGGCGGACTTCAAACATTCCACGCAGGACGATAAAGAGCGGCAATTGGAGGAAGAACTCGCCTCCGAGCTCCCCGCTACGGACTTACCCTTGTATTTGGGCGTTGCCTACTTCCGTCTGGAGAGTAACAAGTTTTTCGTTCCCATCTCGCTGGTGGTACCGGGATCGCAGATTCCATTTGTTCGCAGCAGTGACCGCGACAACGCAACCCTGGACGTAATCGGAGTCGTGCTTGACAGCGAACACCATCCACTAAATCGAATTCGCGATACTGTGAAACTTGCGGTGAACACGTCAAGCGAAGTGCAGAAAAAGAATGTGCAGTATGACACCGGGATGAGCCTGTTGAGCGGCAAGTATCACCTGAAATTTGTAGTGCGCGAGAATCAGAGCGGCCGGATGGGATCGTTCGAGGCTGATATCGATGTGCCGGATCTGAAGGCACAGCCTCTAAAGATGAGTTCCGTGGTGCTGGCGAGTCAGACTCAGACGGTAAAGAAGGGCGCGAACTTGAACCCGCTGATTCACAACGGTTCGGAGATCGTCCCGAACATCACCCATGTCTTCTCCGCCTCCCAACATCTTCATCTTTACTATGAGGTCTACGATGCCGTACGGCCCACTGTTACGGATCTCGCAGCAGCTGGAAGCAAGCCGGCGATCCGGCTCCTAACCAATGTTGCGTTTTTCCGGGGCAAAGCCAAGGCCTATGAGAGCTCGTTGGTAGAGATGACCGAATTAAACGCGAAGGAGCGGAAGGCGGCTGTGTTTCAGCTCGATGTGCCACTCATATCCTTCAAGCCCGGCTTCTATACGTGTCAGGTCAACGTGATCGATGACGCCAGCGGGCACTTTTTGTTTCCACGACTCGCCATGTTGATCCGGACAGAACCAGCGAGCGCCCCGCGATAACGCTAGTCTGGATTGATTTCAATCTGCCGCGGAGGTAAGGCCAACATCTCCGGATGGCGCTCGTCCCGCCATATGACGTTGAAGCACTCGCCCTCGTTCTGGGCGATCCATGTGCTTCCGTCGTCATACTTCACTGAGTGCGGGAAGAAGACCCAGCCCATGACTCCTTGCGCGCTTTCTGCACGAACACCGGGCTTCTCAAGAGTTTGCTCCTGGCCGGGCAAGATCGGTTTGGCCGATGACCACTCGGCATTGTACGGTCGTCGCAAGTCCTGCGGCGCCAGAAACATTTCCGCCGTGAGCGCCAAACTACTGATAGGCTTGTTGCCGGTGTTCTTCACCGTCAGCGAAAATGTTTCCGGATGCTTCCAGAAATCTCCTCCAACAAAGCCAATGGGGCAGGAGCGGGTGGACGGGACGTAGATGGTGTAGACCGCCATCATTCCAGCCTCCATGTGGTCTTCCACATGGCAGTGAAACATCCAAGTCCCCGGGTTGTCAGCCACCATGTCGACTGTCTTCATGCTTCCGGGAAGGAGCTCAATCACGTCAGTATTTCGCATTCCATCGCTGACGGTTTCGCCATGCCAGTGCGGGGTATGGACATCGATCTCATTTCCCATCCCCAGCAAGTACCAGCGTACTTTTTCTCCTTGCTTCATGGTCAAGCCGGGAAGGTTGCCGAAGATGAAACCATTGATGGCATAGAATTGGCCGGCAGGCTTGCCTCCCATTTCATCGAAAATCATGAAGGAAGCGATAAATTCGCGGTCCACATCTTTTGGAGATCCGTCGGGATTCGCTTTACCTTTCGCCGAGACGACGATCGGACCCAATAGTCCGGCGTTGATCTCAATCCCGGGATCGACGTGCGAGTGATACCACCACACAATCGAACTCGGCTGCCCCGCACCCGGACCGCTGCCCTGGTTCGCGAACCAATGATAAGTAAATCTTCCTCCTGGAGGAACTCGGTCGCCTTTGCCAAATGGAATATAGAAAGAGCCTTCGTTGTTCTTGTCGTAGCGTAAGCCGTGAGGATGCATGTCATGCGCCAGACGTCCGCGATTCAGAAAGTCGACGATAACTTCGTCGCCAACTTCGGCGCGAATGACCGGACCAAGAATTCCAAGCCAGTCAGGTTGTTTCTTCCGAGTGGTGAAGGTGTTGTCGGTGTATTCAATAAAGCGGGTTTTCGGCCATTCTAACTTTTGCGCCCACGGTTGCCGAATGGGTTGGGCATTGAGCAGATTATGACCGCTGGGAGCGTAATTCCAAGGGACGTCTTCGGCGGCGATGTAGTAATGTCGCGTCGTTGCCAGGCATGACGAAGCCGAGAGGAAGACAATCCACAGCCCAACCGCTTGCCGGATTTTCACGAAGCCATTATCCCATCGCGAAGGTAGAAACCTAAAGCGATTCGCTCTACGGACGTGCTCGCGCCTTCGCCACCCTGTTCAAGGCGTTGGATCTCCCCAGGAAGCGGGCGGCGTCAGAGTGCAACTCCCCGTTGTGATCTGAGCCGGTGGCGTTGGGGGAGTGGCCCAGGGTTTGTTCACAAAGTCAAAGAAATCGTTCTTGCTCATGTCGGCCTGGGCAAGGTCACGTTGCGTAAGATTGGACACTCCGAAGCGCGTCTCAACTAATTTCAAGATGGCCGTGTGATCGTACACCGTGTGAGAAACGTAGTTTTTCTTGGCAAAGGGAGAAATCACGATCAGCGGCACGCGATACCCCGTCCACTCGAAATCACAAGTGCCAGTTCCGAGCTGTCCAGGCGCGTCGCAAATGTCGCCAGTCTGCAAGTCGATCGGGCTCACAAATTGGTCCGGAGCCACTGCCGGCTGCGGTGAGACGTGATCGTAATAACCACCGGCCTCGTCATAAGTAAGAATCAAGGCGGAGTCGGTCCAGCTCGGGCTGGTCATCAACGTGTTGATTAGTCCTGCAGCGTAATTCGCCCCCGTCTGGACGTTGGACGGATACTCATCAGAATCGGAAGGATGTTCGTCGAGCCCAGCGTCAGAAGCAGGCTCAATCAGCGCGAATTGGGGTAAAGTGCCATTCTGCGCATCCGTTGTAAATTGCGATACCGGAACGACGTTCTGTAGCAAGGTCGGGTTATTGAGAATCGTGGTTTCGTAAGTGAACATGTTGATGTAAGAGTGCGTGATGAGGCACGCAGAGTCGGTGTCCGTACATCCCGTACCCTCCGAGTTCACGTAAATCTTCCAAGTTTTCCCGGCATTTTGCAGCGCTTCGAAAATAGGAGCGGCTGTGAGCTGCGATTGGTCATCGCTGTCACTACCGATTGGATAGGCGTAGCCCTGCGAGGTAGCAGCCATCATGTACATGCGGTTGAGCTCAGTGCGAGACATGACCGGAGCGAACCATCGATCCGAGGTGGCAAAGTTCGAAGCCATAAAGTAGTAGTAGTTCAGATCGGTCGAGTCAAAATAACCCATGGCTCGAACGCCATTGGTATCCATGAAAGCCGGTGAGTTCTGACGTGCATCATTCGCAGCGGAGAGCACGAATCCGTTCAGCTTGGCAGGATTGACTCCGGTTGGGTCGGCATAGTCCCAATCGTTGTGACTTTCATTCCAGAAGGGGCTCTGGTTCTCCTGGCAGACAGAGGCGAAATGAAAGGAGCTAATAAGATTGGCGGCGTCCACGGCGCAGTTGGCAGGCGGTGGCTGGGTTGGGTCACAGCCCGGAATCGCTGGCACGGCTCTCGGCGATGGATTGAACTGCGGCAAGCCATCGAAGGTTTGACCAGCAGTGCCATATCCATTCGCTGCCCAGTAAGCCTCCATTGCGCCGAAGTAATGATCCAGAGAGCGATTTTCCTGGGCGAAGAGAATAATGTGATTGATGCTTTGTAGCGATCCGCCAAAAGTTGCGGTGACGGAGCTTGATGCGTCCAAGGTTACGCTGCATCCAGCAGCCCCACTACATGCGCCCGACCAGCCTGCGAACGTGTTATTCGCGCCGGCAGTTTCGCTGAGCGTGATCTGAGTGCCTTGAGGGAAGCTCGCAGAGCATGTAGTTGGACAATTGATTCCAGCAGGGCTGCTGGTGACTGTCCCTGTGCCGGCTCCCGCCATAGCTACAGTCAATCCATAACCGGCATTGAAATTAGCGGTAACGCTGGTAGCGGCGGTCATCGTCACGCTGCACGTGCTGATTCCGGAACAACTGCCAGCCCAGCCTCCGAAAAAATAGCTTGTGCCCGCAGTTGCGGTAAGAGTAACTTGCGTGCCCTTCTTGAAGCTGGCGCTACAGGTGCCGGGGCACTTGATTCCCGCTGGACTACTGGTGATGGTCCCCGCACCTGACGGCGTTGGAGTTACGTTTAGTTGGTAAGTGGGTGTCGGAGACGGCTGCGGTTGCGGCTGAGGCGAGCTTGAGCCCGTGCCCCCTCCACAGCCGCTCAGAATCAGAGTTGTCACTCCAAGCAGAGACAAGAACCGTGACGAAGATCGAAACTCCATGCGCGTTGCGCTCCTGACAGACCGCGACATAGGATGACAGTTTCTGATGTGCGGTTGTTCGGGCTCGCATCTGGAACTTAGGCGGGAAGGCGAGGTGGAGACTTAGGGCTTGAACCCGCGTCGCCGCGTCCAGGGCAGAAGTGCGTTCCACTCCGCAGAACCGCGGCGGCTCACGCGACTAAAGGAATGTTAGTGATCCCAGCCGTACCGAACACTCGTCGATAGCGTTCGATTTCCTCCGGTGGACCGAGCGCCTTCGCGTAATTATCGGACAGTTTGACCGTAGGCTTGCCCTCGGCATCGGAGACCTTGCAGATAAGACTGATGGGGTCAAAGCCGCTGCCACCGGTGGGATCGCAGCCTCGGAAATCGTTGGTAAGCAGAGTGCCCCAGCCGGCGCTGAACCGAATACGGCGGCCAGGAGTCCACTTTCGTGCATCCAGAAAGTCGGCAGCACTGCGGAAGTCGGAAGAAGTTGTCCCAGCCTGAAGAACTCCACCGAAATAAGCGTGCAGCCCAAGTATCTCGTCGACGTCAAGCGCGTCGGAGGCAATGATAAGTTTGTCCCGCGGCTCTCGACCGCGTGCTTTCAGCCAGTCGATATACTCGTCTCCCGCCACGAACGGATTCTTGCTGTCGATGCGCTGGCCCGTCCAATCCGCTGTCCAGCCGGGGGCGCCTTCCAGGAATTGGGTAGTGCCAAAAGTGTCAGGCAACATGATCCGGAGAGCGCCTTCGTAAGTCTCCTGCCACAGTTTGAGAACCTGGTATTGGGAGAGTCTCAGAGCTGCGTCGTCCGGAGCGAGCGCAGCCAAAACCATGGGGATCTCATGCGCGTTAGTGCCAATGGACTCCAGATCGTGTTTGTGCGCGAGAAATGCATTCGACGTTCCGATAAAACCGCCGCCAAGGTTGGAAGCCATCGCCTTAACTACATATTCCTGCCATAGAAAACTGTGGCGCCGCCTGGTTCCGAAATCTGCAACGCTGAGGCCAGGAACGCCACGCAGGCGTTCAATCTTGCTCCATAGTTTCGTCTTTGCCTGCGCATACAAGATGTCGAGATGAAATTCGCTCAGCCGCTTTAAATTCTGCCGGGTTCGCAGCTCGTCAAGTATGGAGAGCGCGTAGAGCTCCCACATTGTCGTCTCGGTCCACAAGCCGTCGAACGACAGAAGAAACTGACCCTCTTTGACCGACAGTGAATATTCCGACAGTTTGAAATCCCGTTCCAGCCATTCCAGAAACCCCGGTTCGAAAATCCCACGGCGACCATAGAAAGTGTTACCAGCCAGCCAAACCAGTTCGGATTTTCGAAATTGGAGTTTCCGCACGTGCTCCATCTGCTGCGCAATATCGTGGGTTGGAATCAGCTCTGCGAGGCGCACCGTAGACGAGCGATTCAGGAGTGAAAAAGATGCGTGAGCCTTCGGGAAGTGCTTCCAGACAAACTGCAGCATCAGCAGTTTGTAGAAATCTGTATCGAGCAATGAGCGAATGACCGGGTCGAGTTCCCAGTTGTGGTTGTGCGCCCGCTCAGCGAAATTGACGATCATCGGGCGACTATATCTCTAGAATTGCGGATCCACTTTGCACCCATATTTATTCAAACGGAAGTCGCGAGAACTGTCAATCAGGGCAGGCTCCGCGAGGGTTTCACCTGTTTAGTGAACTTGACCGAACGCGTGCGAATGAAACGTAAGCACCTCTTCAAAGTGAGCGAGAAAATACGTCAAGCTATGATCGCCGGGATAAGGCCGGTATTCGTGCCTCACTCCTTCTTTCAGCAGTTGAGAGTGTAGCGCGGCCGCACCCTTCTCGAAACCGTAATTGTCTTCTTGGCCACAGTTGAAATAGATCGCGACATTTCGTAACGCAGCCGCATTCCTCTGGGCCAGCACAAACGGACTATTGTTTTTCCAGTGGGAAACATCGATCGGATTCCCGAAAACGGCGGCTAGAGTTTTCCCGAGCGGCGCACCTGAGCGATCAGCAGCGTCGAGTTCCTCCGGAGACTCGGTAATCAACGCGGCGCTCTGCGCGCTGACGGCAGAAAATAATTCTGGATAGCTGAACGCGAAGCGTAACGCACCATAGCCGCCCATGGAGACGCCGCTGATCGCTCTGTTTCTACGGCCACTGCTGATCCGGTATTTGCTTTCAATCGCGGGGATGAACTCCTGGAGGAAGAAATCGCTGTAGCGCACAGAACCATCTGCTGAATTGATATAGAAACTCCGCCTGCCTTCCGGAGCAACGATCAGAAAATCGCCGACCTTATGTTGTTGGCGAAGGTCGTCGAGCAGCGTCCATCCGCCGCTGTTGAAGAGGGTTTGCTCGTTGTCGCCGAGGCCGTGAAGAAAGTAAAGTACCGGATAGCGTTGCGGAGGTTTCTTGGTTGCTCCTGCGTCATAGCTGGCGGGCAAGTAGACGCAGTAGCGAACCGGATGGTTGAGAATTTTGCTGTTTAGCGCGTTGCAGTCGATCCGGCTCTGCGCATGGGCTGGGAGAGAAACAACCGAAACCGCTAGCAGAATCAGAATTTGCGAACGGCGAAGCATCGCCAAAGAACGAAACATCGCTTTAGTTTACTCGTAACGCAAGGCCTGCACGGGATCCAGCCGGGCCGCACGCCCCGCCGGGTAAAGGCCTGCTGCGAGACTTACAACGAAAGAAAACACAATGGCAAAGGCTACCAGCCACCAGGGCACGGACCAGAAATGCTCCGGCGGAAAAGACTGACGCTTGAGATAAACATTCGTGCCCAGATTGATCGCCTGCCCGATCGCCCAACCGAGCGCGACTCCGACGATGCCGCCGAGAATGCCCATTGCGCCGGCCTCTGCAAAGAAAAGTCTCTTCACATCGCCGTCACTGGCGCCGATCGCCTTCATGATGCCAATTTCGCGGCGGCGTTCGAGAATAGCCATCACCAGCGTGTTTACGATCCCAATAAATGCGACCGCCAGGGCGAGGCTGCCGAAGATTCCCAGAAACACGTCCAGCACCTTGAAAAACTGCTGGATGCTGCGGCTGGCATCGAGGATCGAGAACGTATTGAAGCCCATTTTCTTGATTGCGTCTTCTACCGTTTGCACTTGACTGGGGTTTTTCACCCGCACGTTCACTGAGGAATACACCTGCTGATCGCTGGCGGCGCGCGAAATCTCACGCAGGTCGGTTGGCTGCATGACGTGCAGGCTCTCCGCCAGTTTGAGTGGAAGAAAAACTCGCGCACGCGTAGGACCTCGCATACTCTCAGGGTCCAGATCAGCGACGCCAACAATCTTCAGCTTGATTTCGCGAGAGACCACCGAGTAGGCAGCGCCCAACAAATCCTGGCTATCGGCGTTATCACTCGTGGCGGCCAGGAAGCCGTGAGCTGTGCCGCCTCGCGCTGCGCATATCGCATGGTCAACTCCTTGCCGAGAAGCGGAGCCGCCAGAGTCGCAACATTAGTTTCGTCGACACCAGACTTCGGCGTTTTACCCAACAGTTCCTCGGCGAAGGTTTTCTGAATAACAACTTCGGGAGCCGTGTCGGAGGAAAAGAAATGTCCTTGCAGCGCATCGAACGCGTCGGTCGACTGAGCGGAAGCAGGCAGCGCCGCAACCATGGTCAAGTGTGGCTTGTCTTCGTAGCGAAGTTCGGTGATAAAGCGAATGTCCGGATCGGCCTCAAGCACATTCGGCATATGCTCGATCTCCTGCCGCGTAGGCTCGTCGAGAATACGGCTCTCGCCCGGTGCAGGACCATTGCGCTCTTCGTCGCGATTAAAGTTTCGCAAGTCGCGCCGGGAGGTAACCACGACCGTATCGAACAATCCGGACTTCATCAAACGGCGGGACGCGAGCTGTTGCAGTCCGATGCCCAGCGAGAGCATGGCGACGAGCGAAGCTACGCCCACCGAAATGCCGATGGTGGTCAGCGAATTTCGCAGCACGGATTCACGCAAATTGCGCACGGCCAGTTCGGCCAGGTCAGGAAGCTTCATTGCCGCTGTGGCTCCGTTCTTCCACCCAAGACCAAGGCTGGGTTTGCATCATCGCTAACCAGCTTGCCGTCCGCCAGGAAAATGAGCCGCTGCGCGTAGCGCTCCGCCAAAGCCCGCTCATGGGTCACCATCACTATCGTCATTCCTAATTGCTGGTTGAAATCGCGAACCATATTCATGATTTCGGTTCCGGTGTGGCTGTCGAGATTGCCGGTCGGTTCGTCGGCGAGCAGGAGTTGAGGCCGGTTGATAAGCGCACGAGCCAGCGCGGCCCGTTGCTGCTCTCCGCCAGAAAGCTCGCTGGGGCGATGGTTCATGCGGGTTTGCAAACCTACGCGCGCGAGTGCTTCGCGGGCCAGACTGTCCCGTTTTCCGCGTTCGATCTCCGCAAAGCGCATGGGCAATTCCACGTTTTCTATTACGTTCATGGTCGGGATCAGATTGAAAGACTGGAACACCATTCCGACGGTGTGCAGGCGATAGTGCGCAAGCTCTTCGCGGGAGAGTTGTGCGAGATTTCGATCGTGAACAATAACGTTTCCGGATGTAGGTCGGTCGAGACCAGCAACCAGATTCAGGACCGAGGATTTGCCGGAGCCTGAGCTCCCGAGGAGCGCAACGAATTCACCGGCACGCACTTCCAAGCTCACGCCATCCACCGCGCGGATCACCGTTTCCCCCATGCGATAGTGGCGGCACAGCTGCTCCGCGCGAAGTGCCGGGGAGTGATTCTGTTGGGAGTTGCTCGCGCTACTCATTGGCTAGCGAACCTCTCCCTTCAGAACACGCAATGCGTCGGCCGGCTTTCCATCGCCGTTTCGCGCCGGACCGAAGCTGCCATTTCCGGGCGCATCCAACTCAGCCAGGTCTCCCTCGCCGGGAGCGAGGAACAGGTTGTCCTCGACGCCATGCTGTCGCGTGTACAGGTCGTAATAACGGCCTCGCGCGGCATAGAGTTGCTCGTGTGTGCCCCGTTCCACAATTTGGCCTTGCTCCATCACTAAAATTTGATCGGCGCGGCGGATGGTCGAAAGCCGGTGTGCAATCACAAAAGTCGTCCGGCCTTTCATCAGATAAGAAAGTCCTTGCTGGATCATCTGCTCGGATTCGGAGTCCAGACTTGAAGTTGCCTCATCGAGGATCAGGATGCGTGGCTCGGCCAGAATGGCGCGGGCAATCGAAATCCGCTGTCGCTGGCCTCCGGAAAGTTTCACGCCGCGTTCTCCAACCACCGTATCGTACTTGTCGGCGAACGTTTCGGCGAATTCATCGACTCGCGCGATCCGGCAGGCACGCAAGATCTCTTCTTCACTCGCATCTGGACGAGAAAACGAAACATTCTCGCGAATTGTTCCATCAAAAAGAAAAGATTCCTGCAGCACCACCCCCAGCCGAGTACGGTAAGAGTCGAGGCGAACCGTGCTGAGGTCGATCCCATCCAAAAGGATCTTGCCCTTGGTGGGCACATAAAAAGCTGAGATCAAGCCGATGGTGGTCGATTTGCCGGAACCGGAAGAGCCCACGAGCGCGGTCACCGTCCCCGGATCGGCGCGGAAGGAAATGTCACGCAGCACGTCATGGATTCCATCGTAGGTAAAGCTCACATGGTCGAACTCGATTTGTCCCACAATGTCGCGCAGTTGCACGGAGCGTCTCGGATCCTGATCCTCAGGCCGCTCGCGCATAATTTCCTGCGTTCGCTCTAGACCGGCCAACGCCTCGGTAAGTTGGGTTCCGATGGAAACAATCTGCATGATGGGCGCAACCAAAAAGCCCAGCAACAACGTGTAGGAAACAAATCCGCCGACCGTCAGCGTGCCGGAAGCGATCTGATGTGCGCCCACATACATGGTGACCGCGCCCACACAGCCCAACAGCACGCTTGCCGAAAGGCTCATCACCGACGTTGCGGTGAGAGTACGCATTACGTTATCGAGCAGGCGCCGAACACCGGTGGCGAAGACTGCCTCTTCGCGCTGTTCGGCGTGATAGCCCTTGATCACGCGCACTCCGCCCAAAGATTCGGTGAGCCGGCCCGTGACCTCCGCATTGATCTTCCCACGCTCGCGAAAAATCGGCCTGATGGTCGCGAACGCCTTATTGAGTGCGACGGCGAAACACACCAGCGAACCCACAGCGATCAACGTCAGCTGCGCGCTGGTGCGAAGCAACAAAATGAGCGCAATTCCGGAGGTGACCAAACCTCCAGCGAAGTCCACCAATCCCGTTCCCAACAGGTTCCGCACACCCTCCACGTCGCTCATGATGCGGGAAACCAGGCTGCCAGTTTTGTTGACGTCATAAAAGGCGACGGGCAAACGCGAAATGTGGGCCTGTACCTGTTGACGCAATTCCGTGATCAGCCGTTGTGCTGCCTTCGATAAAGACTGTGTTAGCGAAAAAGAAGTCGCGCCCTGCACCAGCGTAGCCCCGAGCACAACCAGTACTAAAGGCAGCAATTTATCCATGCGGTGCTTGTTGATCACCGTATCAATCAGGAATTTCGTGGAATAGGGAAGGACCAACGCCGCTACGCGGTTGATCACCATCAGCCCGAAACCGAGAGCCAGAAGCCCTCGCCGCGGACGCATCAGCTTCCAGACTTCCGGCAGGATGGCGCGGAGTCTCTCGACTTTGGGTTTCTTCTGGGCTGCTGTGGGGTCGGTACTCAATCTACTGTTGGACTCCCGCCGAGGTTGATTCGCTTCATTAATTGCTGGCTTATGGCTACAGCATTGTGACATGTCCGGGCCAGCCGTTGTATCCTCGGGGCGTGTCTCGCCCGTCTTCGCCGGAACGCTCTCCCACCGCAGGTTTGTTGCTCGGCCTGGTCATCACACTCGCGGCAGTCGTGGCTTATTCCGCGTACATCACCTGGCAAGTGGCTGGTTTGCGCAGGCTTCAATCCGAACTGATTGACCGCAACCGGAAGGATTCCCTGCAATTGCTGCGCATCCAGAACGACCTGAACCTGCTCGCCGTTGCCATGCGGGACATGATCGACAACGATGAACCGTATCCACTTACTGCCTGGTCTGCGCAGTTTCAGCGCATCCGCACTGATTTGGATGATGCCATGCGCCTTGAAGCGGGCTTGGCCCCGGCCGGTCGCACGGCTGAGCAGAGCGCCTCTTTGAGCGCGTCGCTGGCACAGTTCTGGGATGCGGTGGACCGTGTCTTCGCTCTGGCCGGTTCGGGCCAGGAAAAGGATGCGCGGGCGCAAATCCAACTCTCGCTGCAGGCGCGGCAGGCGGCGCTGAGTACGACCGTAGCTCGATTCCTGGTACAGAACAGCGAGAACGAAGAACAAGCGGCGCAGCGCATCATCCAGATTTATGACCGCGTGCAGCGCCAAGTATACGTATTCCTGGCCGCGACGCTGGGCGCGATTCTTTTGACTGGATTTTCTATGATCCGGTGGAACCGCCGGCTGTTTGCACGCATGGCTGAACTCTCAGAGCGGCGCAGCGAACTGGCACAGAAACTAATTGCTACCCAGGAGTCGACCTTACGTTATATTTCCCGAGAGTTGCATGATGAATTCGGCCAAATTCTGACGGCGATGGGCGCGATGCTCGGCCGCGCCGGCGCTCACGCTCCGGAAGGCTCGTCGTTGCGCGCGGATCTGCAGGAAGTCCGCCAGATTGCGCAGGACACGCTAGACCGTGTCAGAAGCCTGTCGCAGGCGCTGCATCCGGTTATGCTGGATGAGGCGGGGTTGGAGACGACTCTCGACTGGTACATTCCAACCGTGGAACGGCAGACCGGAATTGCCATATCCTATGAAAAGCAGGGCGTGCCGTTCGCCGTTGATGCCGGTGCAGCAGTTCAGGTCTATCGCGTGCTTCAGGAGGCATTGAACAATGTGGCGCGGCACTCCGGCGCGAAGCAGGCTTGGGTGAGATTACGATTTCTTCCTTCGGAGCTCGAGTTGGAGGTGGAAGATCACGGTGCAGGCTTTAACGGGCAGCCCGTGAAGCAAGGCATTGGACTCGTCGCCATGCGCGAACGCGCCGAGTTGATGGGAGGACGAATTGCGTTTTCATTCCCCAGCGTGGGGGGCACAATGTTACGCCTGACCGCCCCGCGCGAAAAAATTGAGACGGCTACTTCGGAAACCAATCCCCATGACAAAAAAGATTACGGTATTGCTAGTCGATGACCACGGCCTGGTGCGGCGGGGGTTCCGGCGCATGTTAGAAGATGAGCCAGACATGCAGGTGGTGGGCGAAGCCGGCGATGGTGAAGAGGCCATCCGCCTGGCGCAGGAGTTCCGGCCGCAGGTCGTAGTCATGGACTGCGCTCTGCCGAAGACAAACGGCCTCGACGCGACGCGGCAAATTCTTGAGGATCTTCCGGAGACGGCGGTCCTCATGCTCAGCATGCATTCCGAGAGCACTTGGGTACGGCAGGCGATCGAAGCTGGCGCCAAGGGATACATTCTGAAAAATGCAATGAACCTGGAGCTGGGGCCGGCGGTGCGGCGGGTCGCCAACGGAGAAACGATTTTCGATCCCCAGGTGGAACAGCATTCCGTACTCCGAGGCGAGCGCAGCAGCGGGCTGACTCCTCGCGAACTCGAAGTGCTACAGATGATCGTAGATGGCAAGTCGAACAAAGAGATCGCATCGGCCCTAGAGCTCAGCGCCAACACGGTTGCGGTTCATCGCGCCAATATCATGAATGCGCTGGGAATTCACAAGACTGCTGAACTTGTTGTTTATGCCATTCGCGCGGGGCTGGTGAACGTTCCGTGAATCGCAGATTCTTTCTGCGCAACATGGCGGGGCTTGCATGCGCATCACAGCTGCCCTTGCACGCTCTGAGTGTGCAACCTGCGACTCCTCCTGGCTTTCGCTTCGTCGACGTAACCTCCAGGTCCGGCCTCCAATTCCAGCACAACAGCGGCGCCTTTGGAGGAAAATTTCTCCCCGAAACCATGGGCTCCGGCTGTGCCTTCCTCGATTACGATGGCGATGGTTCGCAGGACATTCTTCTCGTCAATGGAATGGATTGGCCCGGCCACAAGCAGCACCGCTCCACGCTGCGGCTCTATCAGAACAATGGAAACGGAACGTTCACCGACGTTACTTCCCGCACCGGACTCGACGTTGAAATGTACGGCATGGGCGTGGCCGTCGGTGACTATGACAACGACGGTTTCCCTGACATTCTCATCACCTGCGTAGGCCAGAACCGGCTCTTCCACAATACCGGCAAGGGAACCTTTGTCGATGTAACCGCCGCGAGTGGATTAGGGAAGCGTCAGGCCTTCAGCACCTCCGCGTTGTGGTTCGATTACGATCGCGATGGCCTGCTCGATCTTTTCGTTTGTAACTATGTGAAGTGGTCTCCCGAGCATGACGTCTTCTGCAGTCTCGACGGTAGGCACAAGTCTTACTGCACCCCCGAGGCTTACCGCGGCGAAACTTGCTGGCTGTTTCATAATCGCGGCAACGGAACCTTCGAGGACGTCACCGCCTCCAGTGGCATTTTCGATAGTAGTTCGAAGTCCCTTGGCGTCGCCATGCTCGATGACGCCCAGAACGGCTGGCCCGATCTGCTGGTAGCGAACGACACTCAACCCAACAAGCTTTATCGCAACCAGCACAACGGAACGTTCAAAGACGTGGCTGTCGAGGTTGGATTGGCCTTTAGCACCGAGGGCAAGGCCCGCGCTGGTATGGGCGTGGATATTGCCGATTTCACGAACTCCGGAAGATCGGGTGTGGCCATAACAAACTTCGATAACGAGATGACTGGCCTGTACGAATTCAGCGGCAAAACCTACGAAGACATCGCAGCACAGGCCGGGGTGGGCATGGCTTCCAAGAATAGTCTCGGCTTTGGATGCGTTTTTCTCGATGCCAATCTCGATGGCTGGCTCGACCTCGCGGTGGCCAATGGCCACATTGATGAGACCGTGCGCAATATTCGCGGCAACGTGGGATACGCCCAGCCTCCGCTTCTGTTTCTCAACGAAGGACACGGCAGGTTTCGCGACGTCGCTGGCGAACTCGGCGGAGGCTTCGAGCAGCCCAAAGTCGGACGCGGGCTTGCGTATGGAGACTTTGATCGCGATGGCGATCTCGACCTGCTACTCACCACGAACAACGGCGCTGCCCACTTATACCGGAACGACCAGCTCGCCGGAAATCGCAGCATCCGTTTCCGCCTGATCGGCACGAAATCCAATCGCGATGCAATCGGAGCCACCGTTCACGTCGTCTCCGGCGGAATGAGCCAGACGCGAATGGTAAAGAGTGGATCGAGCTATTTGTCGCAGTCCGAACTTCCGATCACGTTTGGCCTGGAGAAGCGTGACCACGTCGAGCGTGTTGTGGTCACGTGGCCCAGCGGCAGAATAGAGGAGTTCACCAATCTTGCTGCTGGCCGATGCTACGAATGCACCGAAGGCAAGGGAATCGCGCCATTGCAGGGATACTGATAGAGCGACGAGCGGCGAATCAGATTACGGTTGAGTCAAGTTTCCCGAGGCAGTTACATCGATATCAACCGACTCGCTGACTCGCAAGAACAACGTACTCGGATTCTTAATCCCCCATTGCACGTAAGGCACAGCGAAGTGTAGCGTCGCGGCCCAATAACCCGGGGCTATCTTGACTTCAGCCGGGACCATGAGTTCGTGCCCCGCTCCGTGAATCACGAAAATTCCATGGACGCGGACAGACGACGTTCCAGACAGTGACACGGCTCCGTCAACACGATCCGGACGGAAAACGATTTCCGGGTAATGATCGCTCTCCAGCACTTCGCGATGCATTTTCCGGTCACGCATTCCGTTACCACTTTGACCACTCTTGGCATCCACCACGATTTCGCCCGTAAGCTTCCCCGAGGCCGGATCGAGATGCAGCGCTCCCCGCTTCAGTTGGAACGTTCCCCGAACCGTATGTAGCACATCTCCGAGCGTGAAGTTAACGGTGGTATGTTGCGGATCCAGCTGCAGTCCCACGTTCTGCGGAGTTGCAGCAACAGTCGATGAGAGGAACAAAACTGCCAGGATAGCCCGCCGCGCCCGACTTCGCAGAAAAGCCTGAGCCTCTTCTCTCATGGATTATGTGGTCAGCAGTCCCCAGCCCAAGGTAAGCGCGTCCATACCCAGATGGATCGGAGAGAGGCTCCCAACGTGTAGAGCCAGCAGCCTGCGAAAAACATCGGGATGCTTGCGGAAAACTTGCAGAATACGACGTTGAATGCGCGGACGCCCGTCCAGCATCAACATCAATCGAGCCATCCATAAGGGACGGAATGACAGGCGACGGTGCGCGGCCTGGTAGCCGCCCAGATCGCCCATCCTGAGACGGTTCGCCAGCACTGCGGCCTGGCTGAACGAAAGACCCAGACCATCGCCAGTAATCGCATCAACCGTGCCGGAAGCGTCGCCGACTAGCGCAACATTTCCCCGCCAGATACGTTTCAATTGGCGATTGGCAGTAACCGCACCCCTTTCAGTCGAGGTTGCCACGGCCCTGGACAATCGCTCGCTCAGATCCGGAAAATCGGTCAAAGATTTTTCCAGGCGCAATCCCGGGAGGTGCGAAGCCACAGCCACGCAAACCTCATCACCGCTCACCGCTGTCATGTATCCTTGGCTGTGTTTTCCCCAGTAGATTTCCATGCGATCAGTCCAGGGCCGGACGCGATAATGCCGGCGAAAGGAATATCGAGCACCTATATGGGAGCGAGGCTCAAGGTTGGCCCAAGTACGCACCCGTGAGTTCGAGCCATCGGCTCCGATGATCCACGATGCTCGCATACTGCGGTTTCCTAATCGCACACTTTCCCCTGAAATTCCGGTAACCGCGCATTGCCATAGCAGATCGACGCCCAGTCCCGCGGCGCGTTCCGTCAGGATGCGATGCAAAGTCGTTCGGCGAATGGAGAGCCCGTCATTGCCGGAAGGAAAAACCGCCTCTGCGGACAACCCGGAACCGAGAAAGCGAACACCCCGCAGGGGACATGCGTCTGCAGCGGACAGCGTAACTCCGAGCTTCTCCAGCGCTGCAATCGCGTCTGGCATCAGCGCTTCGCCGCAGGCTTTATCGATCGGCGGTTTCGCCCCGTCGGCCACGACCACGCGCAATCCTTGCTGCCGGGCGGCGATTGCTGCGGCTAATCCTGCCGGGCCCCCACCGATGACAAATACGTCTGTTGAGTTCAGCAACTATACACTCTCACCATTGCAGAAGCAGAAGCTCGGAGCAAAATCCAGGTCCCATCGCGGCCAGCAGGCCCAGCGTGCCAGGCTCAGGACGCCGATGCTTCATCACGTCCTCCAGCACACACAGAACGGAAGCCGAAGAGAGATTTCCGACTTTGCGCAAACAATCCCAGGAGGCGTCTAGTTCTCCGTTATGCAACCCGAGCGCGGTCGCTGAAGCATCAAGCACTTTGGGTCCACCCGTGTGCAGAACGAAGCTTTTTAGTTCGTTTCGCCGGTGACCGTTGTCCGCTAGAAAAGCATCAACGTCCTTACCCAGGTTCTCCCGGATCAGGGTTGGAACCTCCGTAGAAAGTATGATGCGGAAACCCTTCTCAGAAATGTTCCAGCCCATCATTTCTTCCGTGGCGGGATAAAAAATCGAGCGCGTGGCGAGAATTGTAGGCCCGGAATTGTGGCCATTCGACGACGCGAAGTCCTCGCCGGTGACAATCACGGCGGCTGCACCATCCGCGAAAAGTCCTGACGAGATCAGGTTCGCGACCGACAGATCCTCGCGCTGCAAAGTGAGCGAACAAAGTTCAACCGAGACCAGTGCAGCTGCCTGCGAAGGATAGGCACGAACGTAATCGTAAGCGCGCGCGATACCCGCCGCGCCCGCTACGCATCCCAAGCCAAAAATCGGCGTGCGTCGAATGTTTACGGGAAGGCCCATCCGGTTGATCAGCAGCGCGTCGATCGAAGGGCTCGCAACTCCAGTGACCGTCGTGAACAACAAGGCTCCCAAATCTTGCGGCTTCATTCCGGCATTGTGAAGCGCGAGGCAAAGAGCCTGCTCTCCCAATTCCTGCGCCACTTTGATCCAGATGTCGTTGGCTTCTCCCCAGGTTTTGATGTCCACATACTGTTCGGCGGGAATCGCGAGGTAGCGGCCATCCACGGTTACGTTGCGGTGCAACCGCGCCAGCAGCAAAGGATTCTTGAGTTGAGCTCCCCAATAATCTTGCAGGCGTTCTAAGAGTACTTTCTGGGAATAGTAATTCTTGGGGAACGCGCTCGCGGCGCTTGCGATCTTCATGGGTTCTGAGTCCTGACCTTAGTCTCGGCACGGAACCCGCCCCCAAGCCGACCGAATCTGAGAAGCCTTTCTCGATTAGATGGCGGGGATCCCCGTCGCGGTTGCAACGGACTGCCTTGTGCCGGCGTACGTATTGTCGCAGAGTTGATGACTTTTGTTTCTCGCTTCTCGCAAAAAAGAAATACTATACTCACGCTGACAGTCGCACTCGCTGCGGCGAGCGAGGATAGTCATGGTATCGCTTTGTTCCGACTACGGCAATATCGCAATCGAAGTGGGCGTATTCCCTACAGAATAAGTTGCGATGGTATTCAAACTCCCGCTGGCGCTGCCAAACGCTTGAATGCCTGCGGATCCTGTCTGGTTTCCCACATACAAGTATTTGCTATTCGGATCTATCGCCAGGAAACTCGGCTCTGTTTCGGTTGCGAACGGAGAGTCCGTAACTTCGACAGGAAAGCCCGTGCCAGACGTAATCGAATAGGTCGCGACATTGTTGGATCCTTGATTCGCTACGTAAAGATAGCTTCCCGTAGAGTCGAGGATGAGCGATATCGGATGCTGAAAGGCGTCAGCCAGAGGAGACTGAGGGACTTCCGTCAGTAGTCCGGACGAAGCGATCGAGTAGATGGAGATGGAATTGGCCGCAGAGTTCGCCGCATAGAGATACGAACCCTTGGGATCGATGGCAATCGACGCCGGATCGTTATCTGCGGTAAAGGTGAGTCCTCCGGTAATCGGACTCGAGGAGAGTACTCCGGAGGTTACGCTGAACACAGCGATGAGCCCAGTGGGAGAACTCGGAGCACTGACGTAAAGAAAATTACCCGAGGGCGACAGCGCCATACTCTTGGCGGATAAGCGAATTTGAAACGGCGACCCGGCCACCGCGGTAAGCACGCCGCTGCTCGCATCGATCGAAAAAGCCGAGATGTCGTTCGACAAGGCATTCGCGCAGTACAAATACTTGCCCGCAGGATCCATCGTCAGGAGAAACGGCTGCGTCCCCACGGGAGTTCTTGGCGTCACTTCGCTCACTGTTCCATCACTGTTAATGTCGAACAGGGAAACGTCGTTTTCTCCCTGCCCGGGATTTGCGATGTACAGGAATTTCCCGGAGGGATGGATCACCACGGAGTAAGCTCCGCTGCCCACCGTGTACGGACTTTCCTGAAGCTGCGTCAGCACACCGGAGTAGGGATCTTCTCGAAAGACCGCCAATTGGCTCGCGGCCGGAACGGTCGCATAGACGTAATGACTCGCGTTGCTGCCACAACTCACACCACCGGCAATGACGGCGAAAACAAATACCAGCCCAAGTGCTTTCTGAAGCATCCGTGACTCCTGCGAGAATTTGAAGGCGAAGAACAATAATACCCGGCTGCCGGGAAATCGGCATGGAAACGAGACATTGCTTATCATATGGTCAGAGCAAGAAAAAGGGGAGCGGATTCCCCAAGCATCTGCATGGCCGTCCCACTGAGTCTGCGATGCACTGCTTCTGAAATCAGGTTGCACGCAGCCCCCCTGATTCTATGTTTCGCTGACATCCTTCTAAGTGGCTAGTCCGCTGAGTGCGCCGGGCTTGGTTGAGCCGGGCCGGCCAACGACAGATTTTCTCCACCACGCAATACCAGCCGCAAACGATCGAGATAAACATACACGACCGGCGTGGTAAACAGAGTCAGCGCCTGGCTGACGATGAGTCCGCCGACGATTGTAATGCCAAGCGGACGATGGAGTTCCGAGCCGGTTCCGGTGCCTAACGCCAGGGGCAGCCCGCCCAGCAGAGCCGCCATGGTTGTCATCATGATTGGGCGGAAGCGCAGTAAGCAAGCCTCATAAATGGCGTCTACTGGTTTCTTTCCTTGCGTCCTCTCCACATCCAACGCGACGTCGATCATCATAATGGCGTTCTTTTTCACCAGGCCGATCAGCAGGATGATGCCGATCGTGCCGATCACGTTGAGTTCGTTGTGGGTCAAAATCAAGGCCAGCAGGGCTCCCACACCAGCCGACGGCAGGGTGGAAAGAATTGTAATGGGATGAATGTAGCTCTCGTACAACATCCCTAGCACGATGTAAACGGTGATCAGCGCCGTAAGAATCAGAACTGGTTCGCTGGAGAGCGAATCCTTGAATGCGGCTGCTGTGCCCTGAAAAGTTGCCTGAATCGTACTTGGGAAGCCAATGGAGCGTTGGACTTTTTCGATGGCCAGCGTTGCCTGTCCGAGAGAAACTCCGGGAGCCAGGTTGAACGAAATCGTGACCGAGGGAAACTGGCTCTGGTGATTCACCGCTAACGGTATGTTGGAGGGCGTGAAGTGGGTAAAAGCCGCCAGGGGTATGGGCGCTCCATTGCTCGAGCGCAAATAAATATTCTGCAAAGCTTCCGTCGTCTGCTGATACTCGGGCGCGACTTCCATCACCACGTGGTATTGATTCAGCGGCCGATACATGGTGGAAACCTGCCGCTGTCCGAAAGCGTCGTAGAGAGCGTTATCAATATCCTGCGCCGCAACGCCCAGGCGGCTCGCGGTGTCGCGGTCGATTACCAGTTGAGCCTGCAATCCCTTATCCTGCTGATCGGTATTCACATCGCGAAGTTCCGGCAGTGCTCGCACTTTCTGAAACAACAGGGGCGCCCAGGTGTTGAGCTCGTTCAAATCCTCGCCTTGTAAAGTGTACTGGTACTGCGCATTGCTCTGCCGGCCGCCGATGGTTAAGTCCTGAAACGATTGCAGGTACAACGTAGCGCCCGGCACGACCGCTAGTCTGTCACGAAGGCGGTTGACCACATCGTCAGCAGTAACGTTGGGGCATGATTGCCAGAAATGGTGTGCCGGGCATTTGCCGCGTTCCGCCAGCGGCTTCAGCATGACGAAGAACCGGCCCTGATTTGTTGCCGAGCCTCCGCCCGCGAATCCGACTACCGTATCGACCGCCGGATCCTTCAGCACGATTTTCACGTACTGTTGCATCTTGCCGCGCATCGCCTGGAACGAGATGTCCTGTGCCGCTTGCACCGAACCCCCGATGCGCCCCGTATCCTGCTGGGGGAAAAACCCTTTGGGCACGATAATGTAGAGATAAACGCTTAAGCATGCCACCAGTACGGTCACGATAAGTGTCACCAGTTGATAGTCCAAAACTCTCCTCAACGTATGCCGGTACGCCGCCAGAGTTTTATCGAAGAACCATTCGCTGATGCGGTAGATTACATTGTGCCTCTGATCATGCACCGCAGGACGCAGGAACTTGGCGCACATTGTAGGCGTCGTGGTGAGTGAGACCAGCAATGAAACTCCAATCGCCATGCTCAGAGTCACCGCGAACTCGCGAAACAGACGCCCCACGATCCCTCCCATCATCAGCAAGGGTATGAATACCGCGACGAGTGAGACACTCATGGAAATGACGGTAAACCCGATTTCCGCGGCTCCTTTGAATGCCGCCTGCACTGCATCCAAGCCCTGTTCCACGTAGCGCGTGATGTTTTCCAGCACCACGATGGCGTCATCCACCACGAAACCGGTAGAGATGGCCAGCGCCATCAGCGACAGATTGTCCAGGCTGTAGCCGAGTAAATACATCCCGCCGCAAGTGCCCACCAGCGAAAGCGGCACGGCGATGCTGGGAATCACCGTGGCACGCACCGTGCGCAGGAATACGAAAACCACCATGATCACCAGTACGATCGAAATCAGCAACGTGGTTTCAATGTCCTTCACCGACGCGCGGACCGTGACTGTGCGGTCCATCACGACTTCCAGTTTGATGGCCGGAGAAATCGAGGACTGGAGATACGGCATCAGAGCGCGCACCCGGTCCACGGTCTCAATGACGTTGGCGCCGGGCTGGCGGAAGATAACGACCAGCACCCCGGGCTTCCCATTGGCCAAGCCGAGGTTGTGCACATCCGCCACCGAGTCCTGCACCTCCGCCACGTCGCTCAGCCGCACCGGTCCCCCATTGCGGTAAGCAACAATTAGCGGCCGGTACTGATCCGCCGTGAAGAGTTGATCGTTGTCGTCGAAGGTTGTTGAGGTCGTCTCATTTGAGACCTGTCCCTTGGCTTGGTTCGCGTTGGCCAGGTTGAGCGCGTTGCGCACCGTGTCCAAGCCCACTCCGAGCTTATTGAGCAGCATCGGATTTACTTCCACCCTCACGGCCGGTGGCGCCGAACCGTAAGTGAAGACCTGACCCACTCCATTCACCTGGGCGAGCTTCTGCGCCAGAATCGAGTCGGAGGTGTCATACAAGCGTGCCACCGGAACCGTGTCTGAAGTGAGCGCCAGAATCAGGATAGGAGCGTCCGCGGGATTGATCTTGCGATAGGTCGGATTGCTCGGCAGGTTCGCAGGGAGTTGACCGCGCGCCGCGTTGATTGCCGCTTGCACATCGCGCGCCGCCGCATCAATGTTCCGGTTCAAATCAAATTGAAGCGCGATTGCGGTCGAGCCCAGCTGGCTCGATGAGGTCATCTGGTTCACGCCGGAGATGCGTCCGAACTGGCGCTCCAGGGGCGTGGCCACGGCGGAAGCCATCGTCTGCGGGTCCGCGCCCGGCAGCTGCGCACCCACGGCGATCACGGGAAAATCTACCCGGGGCAACGAAGCCACAGGAAGATAATTGAAGGCAAGAATGCCCGAAAGCAGCAGGGCCGCCGCCAGCAGCGACGTGCCAATCGGACGCCGTATAAATGGAGCCGAAATACTCATGCTTGAAATAGCAAAGCTTAATCCCCTGAATCCGCCGACAGTTCGTGCGGAATCGGATTGCCGATCTTGTACTTCTCAAACCGGTGCGCCAGCCGGTCAAACCACAAATAGACCACCGGCGTGGTGTAAAGAGTAAGCAGTTGGCTAAGAATTAATCCACCCACAATGGTGATGCCGAGCGGGCGCCGCAACTCCGCGCCGGTTCCCGATCCGAGCGCCAAGGGCAAACCGCCCAGCAGCGCAGCCATCGTCGTCATCATGATCGGCCGGAAGCGGAGCAAACACGCTTGAAAGATCGCTTCCTCCGGCGGCTTGTGTTCTTCCCGTTCGGCCTCGAGAGCGAAGTCGATCATCATGATGGCGTTCTTCTTAACAATGCCGATGAGCAAGATGATGCCGATGAGTGCAACCACTGTGAGATCGTTACCTGTGATCTCCAGAGCGAGAATCGCGCCCACGCCTGCCGAGGGCAGAGTAGAGAGAATCGTGATGGGGTGGATATAGCTCTCGTATAAAACACCCAGCACGATATACACCGTGATGATCGCGGCGAGAATCAGAAAGGGCTCGCTCGACAGCGAATTTTGAAATGCGGCGGCCGTACCCTGAAAAGAGGCGTGAATACTCGCGGGCAACTGAATGTCCTTCTCCACATGCTGGATCGCCTTCGTGGCATCGCCCAGAGACGCGCCCGGTGCCAGGTTGAACGAAAGCGTCACCACCGGAAATTGCCCCTGGTGGTTCACGGCGAGCGGCGTGCTCGTTGATTGCATCCGCACAAACGTGGAAAGCGGAACCGGCGCTCCGCTGGTGGTTGACGTAGCCGCATTGGCCGTTGGCGCACCTGAATTCGCGATGGTGCTGGCCGGGCGAACATATATGTCATTCATCGCATCGGGCGTCTTGGCAAAGTTCGGCAGAACTTCCAGCACGACATGGTACTGATTCAACTGCGTAAAGATGATTGAAACCAGTCGTTGCCCGAAGGCGTCGTAGAGAGTGTTGTCGATCGCCTGGGGGAGGATTCCCAGCCTCGACGCGGTATCGCGGTCGATCGTCAGATTGGTCCGGAGACCGCCATTCAGTTGATCGGTAGCCACGTCGCGCAGTACTGGCTGAGCGCGCAGTTTCTCCACTAGCCTGGGAGTCCACTGCGCCAGCTCCTGCGCATCGGCGTCCTCGATGGAATATTGGAATTGCGTGCGGCTCACCCGATCTTCCACCGTCAGATCCTGGACGGGCTGCATGTAAAGAGTGATTCCATCGACCTTGGCGAGCTCAGGCTGAAGTCGACGAATGATTGCCGAAGCATCGTCGTTGCGTTCATCTCGTGGCTTCAGATTGATTTGAATGCGGCCGCTGTTGGGCGTCGTGTTCGTGCCATCCACGCCGATAAAAGAGGACAGGCTCTCCACATCTTTGTCCTTGAGGATCACCTTCGCCAGTTCCTGCTGGCGTTGCGACATCGCATCAAACGAGATGTTATCCGGAGCTTCCGAAATCCCCAGAATCACGCCCGTGTCCTGCACCGGAAAAAATCCCTTGGGCACAACTACGTAGAGAACCAGCGTGAGAACCAGAGTCCCGAAGGTGACGAACAAGGTCGCGGTCTGGTGTTTCAGTACCCACTTCACAGTGCGGCCGTAGAACGCGATGACCCGATTGTAAAAATCTTCCGTAACCTCGTAGAAGCGGCCCTTCTCACCTTCCTTGCGATGCTTCAACAGCTTGGCGCACATCATCGGCGTCAGGCTCAGGGAAACACCGGCGGAAACTAGAATGGTCACCGCCAGAGTGACCGCGAATTCGCGGAACAGCCGTCCGACGATGTCGCCCATAAACAAAAGAGGAATCAGCACGGCAATCAGCGAAACTGTCAGCGAGACAATGGTGAACCCAATCTGCCCCGACCCTTTCAACGCCGCGTCCAGCGGGGAATCTCCGGCCTCCAGATAGCGATCGATGTTTTCGATCATGACGATGGCGTCATCCACCACGAAGCCGGTGGAGATGGTTAACGCCATGAGCGTCAGATTATTGAGGCTGTAGCCGAGCAGGTACATCACGCCGAACGTTCCCACAATCGACAATGGAACCGCGACGCTGGGAATAAACGTGGCGCGTAAATTTCGCAGGAAGAAGAAAATTACGACGACCACCAGCACAATGGTCAACGCCAACTCGAACTCAACATCCTTTACGGACGCGCGAATCGTGGTAGTGCGGTCGGTAAGAATCTGCACCTTGACCGCAGACGGCAGCGAGGCCTGCAGTTGCGGCAGCAACTTCTTGATGCGGTCAACTACGCTGATGATGTTTGCCCCAGGCTGGCGCTGAATGTTCACGATGACTGCCGGAGTCTGGTTCATCCACGCCGCGAGCCGTGTGTTCTCAGTACCATCGATCACATTCGCCACATCGCTGACCCTCACTGGAGCCCCATTGCGATAGGCGATGACCACCGGTTTATACTCGGCGGCGGCGAAGAGCTGGTCGTTGGCGCCGATGGTGTAGGACTGACGCGCGCCGTCGATGACGCCTTTGGCCTGATCCACGTTGGCCTCCGCCAACGCGTTGCGAACATCTTCCAGGCCCAATCCGTAAGAAGCGAGGGCCGTAGGGTTCACTTGCACTCGCACCGCGGGCTTCTGTCCCCCGCTGATCGAAACCAGTCCGACTCCCGGCAACTGGGAGATCTTCTGCGCCAGCGCGGTGTCGGCGAGATCCTCCACCTTGGATAAAGGCAGCGAATCCGAAGACAGGGCCAACGTGAGGATCGGAGAATCGGCAGGATTTACTTTGTTGTAAATGGGAGGATTCGGCAAGTCCGCCGGAAGAAACGTAGATGCCGCGTTCACGGCGGCTTGCACCTGCTGTTCTTCCACGTCGATATTCTGATCAAGGCCGAACTGCAGAGTAATCACGGAACTGCCAAATGAACTCGTCGAGGTCATCTGGCTCAGTCCCGGGACTTGTCCAAACTGCCGTTCCAGCGGAGAGGTCACCGACGAAGCCATCACGTCGGGATCCGCTCCTGGATAGAACGTTACAACTTGAATGGTCGGGTAATCGACTTCAGGTAGGGCAGAGACCGGGAGTTGCAAAAACGCGACCCAGCCTACCAGCAGCACGCCCACCATCAACAGCGTGGTCGCCACTGGCCGAAGGATAAATAACCGTGAAGGACTCATGAAGCCGGGATTCCTGAAATTGGGGCACTACCAGTGCTCCTGGCGCTCGGCGTGTTGCCGGAGCCGGCGTCGCGCGGTTCAATCGAGCTGCCAGTTTGTAGTTTGTCCTGCCCGTCGGTCACCACCACATCCCCAGGCGCAACTCCGTTCGTCACTACCGTCATGTTGCCCTGTGCGAGTGTTACCGTTACTGGCCGTGCCTCAACGGTTTTGTCGCTCTTCACCGCATAGACGAACGCTCCCTGAGGACCACGCAAAATTGCCGCCGTCGGCAGCACGGTGCTATTCTTCCGCGTCTCGAGGAGCAAGTTTGCATTCACAAACTGGTTGGGCCAAAGCTGGTTGTCTTTGTTATCGAAGACAGCCTTCAGTTTGGCCGTTCCAGTCGTCTGATCGATCTGGTTATCGATGGTCAGCAGCTTGCCCGTAGCCAGCTTGGTCTGGTTGTCCCGACTGTAGGCTTCCACCAACAGCGTGGAGTTCTTCATGTGCTGCGCCACGGTCGGCAGTTGATCCTCAGGCAGCGTGAAGACCACCGCAATGGGCTGCAATTGGGTGAGGATCAGCATCGGATTGGTGTCCGCTGCATGAACGATGTTTCCTGGATCCACTTGCCGTAGACCTACTCGGCCGGTGAATGGCGCCGTGATGTTGCAATAAACCAGCTGCAGCTTGGCATTATCGATCTGCGCTTGGTCTGTGCGCACTTGGCCGTCGAGCTGATCAACGGTCGATTTCTGTGTATCGACTTGTTGCTGCGCAATGCTTCCCGACGGAATCAGCGTGGTATAGCGGTCCAGGTTCAGTCTGGCATCTCGCAGCGTTGCCTGGTCCTTGAACAGCTGAGCCTGCATCTGTTCCAGCTGTACCTGGTAGGGACGTGGATCGATGAGGATCAACAAGTCGCCTTCTTTGACGATCTGCCCTTCTTGAAAGTTAACCCGCATGATCTGCCCGTCGACGCGGCTTTTTATATTCGCCGTGTAGAACGCCGTCACCGATCCCAGTCCGACCAGATAGACCGGCATGTCCCGTTGTTCCACTTTGGCGATTGCGACCGAGACCGCGTGCGGGGCTGCGGCTTGCGCCTTCTGTTGCTTATCAGAGCTGGTGCAGCCGGACGAAAATGCGCACACACCCATGGCGATGGCCAGAACTAATGAAAGCCAGGAGCGAGGGAAGACCGGAGATACTCCTCGATAAAAGTTCATAGAATTACATTCACGGTTTTATTAACGTGTGGATGCCTACAAGAACGCCCGGAAAACTGCCTTTTATTAGACGTTTTCATTTTCATTCCGTCGCGGCAAAAATCTGCTGGAGGAAGATCGTTTACGCCACGTTCGTTCCCGCCGAAGACGCACTTAAGGTTGGGATCCGACGCAGTACCACCATAAAGCCCTACAACACAGCATCAACCGTTCGTCCAAGCGGGTCAAGGTAACCACAAGTGTTTTACAAATCTTTACTCGCCTTTACCGTCGGTTTACGGTTGATCGGCTCACAGGCCGGAGGGCGCCGGATGCAGGGCCTCGTAGGCGGCAATCTCCGCTTCATGTTGCAAGGTGAGGCCGATATCGTCCAGCCCGTTGAGCAGGCAATGGCGAACGAATTCGTCCATAGGGAACTTGGCGATGAAGTCCCGGTCGTCACGCACCTCGCAACGTTCCAAGTCAATCGTCAGTTGATATCCCTCAACCTCGCGGGAACGCGTCATCAACTCCGCGACTTCCCCTTCGCTGAGACGAACCGTCAGAAAACCATTCTTCGTGCTGTTATTGGCAAAGATATCTGCGAACGACGATGAAATTACTGCGCGAAATCCGAAATCTGACAGAGCCCATACCGCGTGCTCGCGGGAAGAGCCGCATCCAAAATTCCTGCCCGCCACAAGAATGCTGGCGCCCTTGTAGCGGGACTCGTCCAAGATAAAACCAGGGCTCTTCGTCCCGTCTGCAGCGAAGCGCCAGTCGTAAAACAAAAACTGGCCAAAGCCGGTGCGCTCGATCCGCTTCAGAAACTGTTTGGGGATGATCTGGTCTGTATCCACATTCACACGGTCCAGCGGAACGACGCGGCCACGATGTACGCCAAACGGTTTCATCGAGCACTCCTCGAGGCTGTCGTGCTTGGGATCATTTTCGACGGAATCACCCTCACTGATATTTCCAATTCCGAATGTCTGTGAAGTGTCCCGCAATGGCTGCCGCCGCTGCCATCATCGGGCTCACCAGATGCGTTCGGCCGCCGCGTCCCTGCCGTCCCTCAAAATTCCGGTTGCTGGTCGAAGCGCAGCGCTCTCCCGGCTGCAGAATGTCCGGATTCATTCCCAGGCACATTGAGCATCCCGACTCTCGCCATTCGAACCCCGCATCGACAAAGATCTTGTGCAGCCCTTCCTGTTCCGCAGCGCGCTTCACCGTCTGCGAGCCCGGTACCACCATCGCTCGGACCTTCGCATTCACATGATGGCCTTTTGCAACCCGGGCCGCTGCCCGCAAATCTTCCAGGCGAGAGTTCGTGCAGGACCCGATGAATACCCGGTCCACGCCAATATCTTCAATACGCTTTCCAGGCTCCAGCCCCATGTACTGCAAGGCCAGCTCAACCGCCCGTCGGTCGCCATCTTTCAAACTGCTGAACTCCGGCACGCGGCCTGTCACCGGAGCCACCATACCCGGATTCGTCCCCCAGGTTACAAACGGAGAAAGCTGCGACGCATCAATCTCTACCACTTTGTCGAATGCCGCCCCCTCGTCCGTCGGCAATCGGCGCCAGCTCTCGACGGCCTGTCCCCAGTCGCCATCGCGCGGTGCGAATCGTCTTCGCTTCACGTACGCAAAAGTCACTTCATCCGGCGCAACCATGCCCGCACGCGCCCCGGCTTCAATGCTCATATTGCACAGGGTCATGCGCCCTTCCATCGAAAGTCCCCGAACCGCTTCGCCCGCATATTCAATTACGTGGCCGGTGGCGCCGTCCGTGCCAATCTGTCCGATGATTCCTAGCGTCAAATCTTTTGCTGTCACGCCGTCCGCCAGCCGTCCGTGCACGTCGATCTTCATCGTCTTCGGCTTCTGTTGAGCCAAACACTGGCTTGCCAGCACATGCTCAACCTCCGAAGTTCCAATACCAAAGGCCAATGCCCCGAAGGCGCCATGCGTGCTGGTATGGCTGTCACCGCAAACAATCGTCATCCCCGGCTGGGTCAGCCCAAGTTCCGGCCCAATCACGTGCACGATTCCCTGGTCGGCTGAATCCATATCGAATAACCGCACGCCGAACTCTTTACAATTGGCCTGTAACGCGGATATCTGCTTGGCAGCGATAAGATCGGTAATCGGAGTTCCGCGCGGCTCGGTCGGAATGTTGTGGTCCACGGTCGCTATGGTCCGTGAGGGCTGACGCACTTTTCTTCCCGAGACTCGCAAGCCGTCGAACGCCTGCGGCGACGTCACTTCGTGCACCAGATGCAGATCGATGTAGATGATCGGCGACCGTCCTCCCGGTTGCGCCACCAGATGCGCATCCCATATTTTCTCGAAAAGTGTTCGCTGGGCGGACATTGGTGTATAGGCTACTTCTTCCTGGACAAAAATCCCAGCACTCGGCTGGCGAACGCATCGGAAAAACCAAATCGTGCCTTGGCTCGCGAGTAAAGGTCAACCGCCTTCTTGTCGAGCCAGATCATCGCCGATTTCCTCCAGCCATCCTGAGGCCTGGCGAAATAATCGGTGGAATGTCCCGCGGTCTTCTTATCCTCTTCGACCGTGTAGTAATACAAAGCCAGACTGTTTCGCGACTGACCTTCGGGACAGGTGAGTGGATCAGGAAAGCCATGCAAGGACCGCTGGTCGGTCGTGAAAATGAGAGCGTGATTCAGCAGCGGCGGATACTTCGCCCCGCAGCGCGCCATTTTCTGCTCCCACAATTCCAGCGCTCCGCCCCATTCCTCCCGCCATTCCGGATTCAAATAAAGGATCAGATTTACTCGCCTGCGCCACTTCACATGAAAGTGGTGCATCGAGAAATCGGTATGCACATTTAGATAACCGCCCGGACCAGACTGATGCAGGCCCCCACCCTCCAGCATCGGGTCGGCCATCAGGCCGGGGATTCCGGTCAATTCTGAAACCCAGGCCACAAAATCCGGCGAGTTCAGTTCATCGGTAACGGCTGCGATGGCAGGGGGGAAAAGTTGGCGCTTAGCCAACCCCAGCTTGTTTTCGTTGGCGTGCTTGTACTGGGTCCAGGCGTCGCTGCCAGCCTGCGGAAATTGCGCCGCCATATCAAGCGCAACTTGTGGAGCGAGGAAATCCTTCAGAAGAATGTGGGGGCAAGGCTGGTTCTCGCGGTACTGCTCAGCCAAAACTGGTAATCGCGCTTCCCACTTGTGATAAGGGAACGGCCGATCACTATCCTCGACAGCGTCTTGGATGGCTTGCGCAGTGGCCACTTTAGAAAAACTCTCCTGATTTTACGATTGTAGCCGATGATGTGCGCGCTCGGTGCATTGACACGTCGCTGGACTGATCACAGTCCTGCACTTCCCACTAGGGAAGCCTACAGACCCGCACCACTTTGTTTTCATATACGCAGTCAAGTCCTTCAGCTCCCGGCTGCTCCACCACTACCCAATTCACTCCATACTTATTTTTCAGCCGCTCGAAATCTTTCAAACGAAATTTCTTCCACGGCATCTGGTCCTGCACCTGCGCCCACCATCCTTCGGCCAACCGAGGGAACATGCTCACCACACCGTTGTCCTTGTCTCCGTCGGCCAGACGGCTTCTCGCGGCCAGGCACCTGAATCCAATATTATCTTCGCCGGAAACATCCATGTAATAGGGATCGAGCGCGAACAGCGCATCGTTTGGCGTATTTTGCCGGATCCAGAGGAACGCCTGCTCCCACGGATTTCTGGGCGCGGAGCCGGGCCATTCCACGTGCGCGCTCGCGGGAAAAATTGCCCGCTGTGTCAGAAACATGCCAATACTCAAAGGCGCAAACAACACCAGCCAGCGCCATAGGCTTTGTCTGAGCACGTACTCGCCGAGAAAGCCGCCCACCATGACGAACATGACGATGTAAAGGAAATGCAGGCTGCGCAGTGGCTGCAAACGAGCCAGGGCTTCGAAGCGCGACGGAAGATCGACCACTACTGCCCCCACCAAGTAGATCAAGCCGTAGACAATGAATGCTCGGCTCACGCTCTCGACCATATGCCATTGTCGACTCCGCGCGATGCGCCCGAACCACCAGAACAACACCAGTGGCGCAATGATTCCGAGCAACTCGTACCACGCCCAGTTCTGGATGTAGTGATAAGCATGCCGTTTCGCGGCCTCGTGGTAGGCCAGGGAAGGCACAGATGCCAGAGGCATCCCCAGCCATACCAGGCTCGCGAGCCCGGCTGTTTTCATGTTCTTCCAATAACTCTCCAGTCTGTCCATGACCACGAACAATAGACAGAATGAAAACGGAAACGCCCACATCATGGGGTGCATGCAGACCGCGAACACAAGCCACAACAAAGCCTGCACATATTTCTTTTCCAAGGTTCGGGTCACCATGAATATTCCCGCGAACGCCGCCAGATTCCGCGGATTCAAATACTGATCCATGATGTAGAGCGCCGTTCCGGCGACCGGGATCGATAAGAGCGCCGCGACCAAACACACTCCTCCCCAACGTGCTCGCGCCGTCGAAAAGAACAGACCGGACAATTCCCAGCATGCAAGCAGCAACAAGAAAATAGACGCCACATGCCACAAGAACAACCCGGCTTGCAGTGGCAAGTGCGTGACACGCAGAAAAAAAGCGACAGCATTGGGAAACAGCGTCATGCTGGCGTGTGCCAGAAAAAATTCGCGTCCAAAGGGAAATAACTCAGGATCCAAGATCTTCTCCACACCGGGGAGGTAGATCTCCGCATCTTCGGCGAAGGGATGGTAGCCCTGCACCAGCAGTGCGCCCGCCGTCAGCAGCAACAGAAAGATCTGCGGTTTATATTGCCGATAAAGAGTGTTCAATCGCCTGATGCAATCGCAACCCGTGCCGGGCTGGCCGCCGAGCGTCGCTTGCGCTCCGCAACCCATGCGGTAACCGCACAGGCAGATAAAACAACATATTGAGGATCAATCGGCCGGCGATAATAATCTTCCGGATGCGTCAGATAATAGATCACCGGGAAGAATAGGAATACCAGCAGATACGGGACGGCGGCAGCGGGGTCGGTCTGCCACGCCCGCCGAAATCCCAACAACGTCAAGATCGTGAGCGCGGTGCAGAACACCATATTCAATGGATCGGCCGGCTCCTCTTCCAGATAGCGCGGGTTGAAACTCCAGAATCCCGTCCACAAGTAAATCACGCGCCGCAAAGTTTGCTGAACATATAACAGCCTGTGAGAATTGATAAACGCCAGCCCCTCTTCAAATTTCTTGTGCGTGTAAGCAATCTCCCCAAGCTGCTGGTACTGCTGCCACTCATTCTCATTGTCCGACGGATGATAGCCCGGAGGCCCCCAATGCCAGGAGTCCTGATTGTTTCCAAA